>CAZRCG010000004.1:0-259238 GCA_964598565.1 uncultured Bacteriovoracaceae bacterium
GAGCGAGATAAGCTTGAGCGATTAATCCGCTATGTCGCCAGGCCCTCATTGGCGCAAAGACGTAGGCTTAGCGAAAGAGGTCGAATTAAATGCCCCACTTTGATCGAACCAAGCCCATCCGACCGGCAGAAAAACGTGCCACTTTTGTGCCACCACCAAACGAATTCCATCGAGTTCTCACGAACAGAATCGAAATCTGCTCTTCTGGGATCGCCACCCGTGTATTGTTGATTTTGCGTTTATCCTTCTTAAAGCCACAGCTGATAAGCTTTTGAGATTTTTGAATTTTCTGAGATGAAAAACAAAAAAATCCCTACGGCATTGATCCCGGTCAAGCTTCGGGCTCATAACCCGAAGGTCGTTAGTTCAAATCTAACCCCCGCAACCATTATTAAAGCCTCGTATACGACGTATGCGGGGCTTTTTTATTTTGGGGACGAGTTGAATTCTCTTTGAGTGTGCAACAAATGTGCAACGGGAGTTTTTCCCGCTTAGATGGAACGGACGATTCGAAGATTGGGCTTCGGATCAGCGATGTGGGGAGTGATCGAAAAGGTTTGAGCAACCTTGCGTATGTTGTCTGCCAATACGTGAGCGTAACCCATCGTAGTGTGAATGTCTTGGTGCCCAGCAATTGCTTGCACAGTGACTAAGTCGTATCCAGCCGACACAAGAAGTGTGATTCCCGTGTGCCGCAGGTCGTGAAATCGAATCGTCTTTAATCCAGACTCCGCAACATCGCGAAGAAAAACGCGGTTGCGAAAGTTGTTATGATCGATTGGTCCATTAGATTCAGATCGAAAGATCAAGTCCTCGGATTCGAGCTCACCGATGCGAATAATCTCCTTGAGTTCATTGAGTAGCGCTGAGTTGCAAGGCACACGCCGATTCTTTTTTCCTTTCGTTGCTCTGAAATCCAATCGAAGATTGTCCCATTGACGTTGGATGAGAAGCAGTTCTCCGTTAGAAGCCAGATCTTTCACCTTCAACCCCCAAATTTCGCCAGCCCTGAGAGCTGCGTTTAGGGAAAGTAGATAAACGACATGCTTCCATCGGTCGGCTGATCCCAATGGGTATTTGCGATCTGAGAAAGCTAAAAAATGCTGAGCTTCATTTAAATCCCAAAACTTCATTTCATCTCGAACAATCTTCAACTTTTCAAATCCAGCTGACGGATTATAAGGAAGCCTTTGGTGTTGGACTGAAAAACGAAGAATGCCCGTCACAATCTCAAGCTTTCTATTCACTGAAGCTGCCCGTAAATTGGTCTTCAATTGTTCAGTTTGAATTTCGGTTAAAAAACCAGGACCAAAAAACTTGGGACTGAGGTGGCCAATCTTTGGAAGGAATTCGGCAAGAACCCCTTCCACTCTCTTGAGTTGTCCGGGGCTAAGCCGACCACTCTTTGATTTCAGCCAATACTCAGCTTCCTTTCGAAAGTTCGTTTCTTCGAAGTCCTGAAGCGAAGCGCCGGATCGCGTTCGAGCTTTGAAATCAATCAAAAATCCTTCAGCGTCAGATTTGCGATCAAATCTACGACGAAGTCGCTTTGATCCTCTTCCGCGAACGTGACCATACACTTCCCACTTTGATTTGCCGTTATTGGTTTTAATTTGTCTTATTTTCATAGTTACCTCCTGCTCTTTGATTCAAGAGCGCGCTGTGAGGTTATCCATGCTTTTAAGACTTCGATGTTGAGATAGAGTCGGCGGTTAAATGGGATGAACAAATCCTCGGGGACATTCAATTTCTTCTGGTGATATTTCCAGTTGTAAATAGTGGAGATTTGTAATCCCAAAAGTTCTGCCGCTCTTTCTGGGGTAATTAAATTTTCAAAGAACTCCTCTTGAGACTTTCTTGCATTGGAGAAAGAAATTCGTCGAGTAGATACTGCAGGCGAAGAGTTCGAAGAGTTACTCGACATCACGCATCTCCTTGCCAAGTCTGGTCCGCATCGGCCTGCCTGTCCGAATTCCTCGCGAAGAGGAGATTAACCTGAACCCTTTTGGTCGAAACGGCATGGTCTCCCTTAAATTTCTATCGAGGATGTAGCCCGTAACTTTTTTAAGGTTTGCTTCATATGGCATTCGAATCGGTCGGACATTAATATTCAGCCCAGACCAAATTTCGGGTGGCAGGGAGTTTCGAATTGTGTTTGCCGATAGCGCTCCTGTTAGCGAATGGAGATGCGGAATGATTCTGGATCCCACCTTGAGCGAAGCCACAGTGACGTATTTCGACTTAAGCCGCTGCAGCGCTGGATGTAGCTTGCTTCTAAGCTCAGCGAGCGATTGCAGATCGTCGATTGGATTTCCTCGAGAATAACTCGGATTGATTGTTAGTAACTGGTGGAGACCCCAAGCCTCTCCGCTCTGAATGACCTGATCGACAACGTACTTGCGACGCCGATTCCAACAATAGTTGCACGCCTGATCCCGGAAGCATGGCCATCGTTTTGAGCAGAAGCCCACAAAGCGAGATGAGTTGTGTGTGTATTTATACAATAACTCAGTCTTGTTGCTGCTCATCTGATTTTCCCCTGATTTTTGTGAGCTTGTTTATAGCCCGATCAATCTTTGCTTTGTCAGTTGGTGACAGTTCCGAATAGCCTCTCTCCGCAGACGAAATCTTAAACCGCCCTACCCCCGAGAGCTTCGAAAGTGCTTGCTGACTCAAATCATGTGCCGTTCGAAGTTTTCTTAGTTCATCGTTCATGCTTTAACTCCTTTGTTGCTGTTGCAGCTCAAGTAACCCGTAAGTTAGAAACAAATGAACACGCACTCAGACGGGATTTTTCTCTTGAGACGTCGGAAGCTGAATGGACCGTGAATCATGGCGAGAAAAGGCGATTTAAAATTTTTTACATTGAAGAATCACTGGGAAGCCAATGCATCTTGGCCGGCCGATTTTCGCAAATTGGCGATGAACGGCAGGCGGGCTGAATATGAAACATTTTGGAAAGAGCTAGATCGTATTATTGGCCAAGCACAAAAAGTTCCGCCTGCTCTCAATGGTAGGCTACGGAAGATCTTTGAGAGTATTTGTAGAGTAAATCTACTGCCGACTCGCGATGACTTTGATCAAGCTGCAGTTCTAGTCAAAGCATTTTGTAAGCTGGAAGGCAGCATGCCAAATTTTAGTGGATTTGCTTTCTATCCCTCATTGCGAACCTTTGCCAAAAAGTTTGATAAATTTGCTCAAGTGGTGAAAGAGGTTGATTTTCACGCGGTGAAGCAAGACTTAGAAAATTTCAGAAAACAGGAATATAGCAAAGGCTGGAAGATCGACAGTGTTAGAGCATTCCATTTGCAGTCGGCACTAAAGAACTGTCAGAGGCTTTTGGAAGAATTGGACCTGCCTGCATATTTGCTCAAACCATTCAGGCCTGAACTATTTGAATATCAAAAGAAAAAGGGCAAAGCGTTGCTAAACCCGGAGCGTTTTATTGTTACCGCAAATTTCGCTTTGGGCGGCCCGTACCTGACAGAACGGTCACTGAGGGATCATTTGAGCAGGTTTATGAGTGGGTCGGATGAAGGTTGAGAAAACCACGTGCAATGCGTCAACCGTCAGATCCTACTGCACTGGTTGGCGGCTGATCGTACCATCGAGAGAACATCTTTTGCAGCTCTGCAGCTGTAGCGTAGGTTCGCGTGCCGTCCCCATTGTTAATTGTTACTTCCGTATCGAGATGGGTAGAGCTTTCTCTTGATGGCTCGTCAGAGACTTCCTTTGAGGCTTGAATTGCAGCCTCAAAAGTCCAGCGATCAATGAGAAGGGCCGAGTGCTGAGCCTCAGTCATGATTTTGAATGCCTGTGCTAACTTGACTAATTCTGAAGTTGGTATTTTCGAGATATCCCGACTCTCAAGGCTTTGCACTTTCTTCGTGAGGATATGAAATAACTGACGCCCCAGTTCTGGGAACTCTTGAAGTGCTTCCAGAACTTCTGTGTGCCATCGACCTTCTTCTCGAAATAGTAATTCGGAAATTCTTTCCGAAGCGGTGGACTGCAAGAGCTTTCGTTTTTCTTCGATCCAGTTGAGAACTGGAAATTCGGATCTCATTCGAGAGGCATTCCAACCAAGAGATTCGGCAAATGATGTCCATGAAACATGTGGAGATTCCATGTAGAGCCGGTGCACCCTGTCTTTATCAATCCGACCATGATCATCTTTTGGTGTTTTCATTTTGAACCCTCTGTCGGCGAATATAGCACGAGAGGTGATCGTCGCGTGAGAGTTCAGAGCAGTTTCCGCACTTCACGTCTCAACCGCTCCAGAGTTTCAGCACGCTTGATTTTGGAGAGATAACGGCTCGTATGCTTAAGGTATAGAACCGGCGGCAACCCCAATCTGACGTCGCGATGATGTAAGAATCGGTCGACTTCATCTCCCAAGGCAATGATGACTTTTGGCTTAATGAGAGCGATTTCTTTCAGTAGAAAGCGATGGCCGCACTCCCTCATCAATTTGGACGACAGTGAGCCCTGTTCATTTGTGGTGCTACATTTCACGAGGTTTGTGTAGGCGACTTTTTTAAAAAGTTTGAGTGTGGGCATCTGTAGAATTTCCGTGAGGCACGCGATTAGGTTACGGTGAAACCTAAGAGATTGCGATTTTCCTTCCTCAATTTTTTCGGGAGCAAGAAAGCAGTCGCGAGCAAAGTTCTGCGTGAGTTGAGTGAGATTCCGTTTCCCAGTGGCAGCCTTGTATCGTTTCGTTTCTGAAGGAACCGCGTGACCTGGATTTTTTCCAACCACTAAGACATCTGCACGCCCAGACAATGTGGCATTGAAGAAACCACGAGGAGGGTTGAATTTCGATCGGTTGATTCCCGGGCAGTCTCGGCAGGTATTGGGGCAGTTTGTGACCTGCCTATACAGAGCAAATAGCTTATCTCGACCCATTCCTGCAGTTTACGATCGTAAATCTACGCTTGTAAACCTCCTGCTACCTTCAGGTAAGTGGTTCAAAGGACTAAAGATTCAGATGCCCTCGAGAAGATGCGGGCTCAGGTTGAAGAGCTTATTAAAGCAAAGTATCGCACGGTTGAGGAATTTTGTTGGGCAAAGAACGTCAACAAGGCCACGATGTCGAATTTTTTAAATGATAAAAAAGACTTTCAGGTTTCGACCCTTGTTGGCATCGCAAGGGCTCTAAATAAGGACTTAAGCATCTCCTTAAAGTAATTGTTCATCTTCGCATGCTGCCATGCGGTGAAATTATTTTTTCATAAAAATTTAATATTTTACACGCTCTATGCACCAGGCTAGTTAGAAGGGAATAGAGCTGGTATTATGAATTTGTCTATGAAGCAATGCGTGTCTTTTAAGCTAACATTGACCGACGATTCTGAGCAAATTCAAGTGGCAGAATCGCGGCGCGATTTGGAAGTCACGCAATTCGATACTCAGCGTTATTTCACTTTAACTGACGACTCGTTAGCCGCTGACTTCTTTGAGCAAACCCAAACTGCATTGGGCGGCACCTTTCTCTTTGGAAAGATTGTCGGGAAGTAAGTCCTTTACCAATCCTCTGAGAGTGCCCACGTTTGTCCAATCCTCAATGCTTTATATCCTGCTACTGGAGCTAAAGCCCTAATTTCAGAGTGTGCTGCAGCTGAAGCTTGTTGGGACGCCTGCTGGATGATCTGTTGCAGAATCTGCTGCGTCGATTGAGGAATCGAGTTTAAATTTGTACCGGTCGGCAACTGCAGATTTACATTAATGTTAAGTTGTAAATTTTGAGGAAGGTTCCGCTGCTTTAGGATCAAAAGGTCTTGTTTGAAAATATGGCTCAAAGAGGTTGATTCAATCAGAGCTACAGCCAATCCCTTTTCTTCAATTCGCTCGCCTTCTTCAGTTTCTACCTTGGCTTCGATATCAATAGGATCCAACAAGCAGCAGACTTTTTCATACTCCAAATATAATGCCCAAAGCATTTCTTCAAGGTCTTCAGAGGTCTTGGCATCCGAACCTTCAATTTTAATGGCTTCTGCAAATACCACTGGGAGGCCTAATTCCTGAGCTTCCTTCCTGCCGATCGCATGGCCGTGAGAATACATCTTTTCACACATTGTCTCGATAATCGTATCCATCTTCGTTTCATCATATTTTTTTGTGTGTGTTGAGAGCAACTTTCGGGCTACCAGCCGGATATGAGAATGAGTTCTTGCGACTTTCCCCAAGGACAGCGGGGTTAGGCTTTGCGCGAGTTGTTGTACTAAAGAAGTAATAGCTGATTGGTCAGTAAGGCCAGCTCGTTCACGGATAAAGGTTATAAAGCTGCTTACGTCTTCTACGCTGATTTCTAACGGACCTTGTTGAGCTTGAATGTCCGGTCGTCGCATGAGAGTGGGGTCGATTGGCCCGAGTTCTGCTTTCTTCCCCATAATTATATTGTCGGCCCCAAGACTAATGAGAGTAGCGGAGCTGTACGCCTTATAAGGAACTAGAACATTCACTTCGGAGTAGTGCTCCCGCAACATCGAGATAATCCGCCAAGGAACGGTGGTGTCGCCGCCTCGCGAATACAGAAACAAATCAAGTTTATCCGAAGTTTTTGCTTCCTTTTTTCGTTTGTATATATGCTCATAGACAATACGAACAGCGTCCTCACCGATTTGTGCCGTGACTGGGTTTCTGTCACCACATACATAGGTAATGACATGCGATTTTCGAATCTTCTCGATTTTTTGAATCAGTTCTTTGCGAGGACTAGGCATACCGTTGGATACTTGCTCAAGGCCTTAAAAGGCAAGAATTTGCAGAAGTTCAGGCATATGAATTTTATTTAAAGCCTTCGTTCAGTAACAAAGAGGAGATGCGCTTAGTCTATCTCACCCAAAAAATACTGCCTGGGAAGGATGAGCCCTTCTCGCTGTTACTATACGAGTGATTAGGATCTCCGAACTGCACAAAAAATGATTTGCCTGCGATGTGATAGAGGATCAAAAACAAACCAGCTAACGAGATGCAAACGTTTTGGAAATTAGCTTCTTTAAAATGCTCAATTCGGTTGTGTTTAGCTTGATTGTAGGCGCGGTACCAGCTGAGGTGAGTTTTACCTTGCCAGTCCTTAAAGGGCTCCACATACCTAATTTCTGGATTCCAGACCTTGAAACCAACTTGGTTATCAAGTCGTGATTTCAAATATTCTGTATAGATTTTTTCGTAATCCCTAATGGTCCATCCTTCTTGGCTTGTTTGTGTTTTCTCATGGTATTTTTGATCCAAAAGGTAAAGTCTGCATGTCTGTTCAAATTCAGTGCAAATGCGCACCATCAGCTCGAATGTGCGGTGAGAGTAAGTCTGAAGATTTGCATCAGCCGGCTCAATGAACTCGCAAAGTTTCAGGAAATCATTCTGAAGAATGTCGTAGGCTCTAGGCTGAAGAAAATTTTTGGTCATTAAGTTAAATCCAATTTGGAAACTTCGATTCTCTCTTAAAGATCGCAATTTGTGCAACCGATGTGCAACAACCAATCAATAACTATCAAAATCCATCTCAATGAATCGAAGTCGAAAAACGCAGGTAACCTCTGATTAATAATTAAAATTGGCAGTTTCCTGCGATTTTATGGTTTTATAGAGAGCCCACTCATAACCCGAAGGTCATTGGTTCAAATCCAATCCCCGCAACCATTATAAAACCCTTCTAGACGCTGTTTAGAGGGGTTTTGTTTTTTGAAGCGAGTCTCGCAATCCTGAAAATATGTTACGGATATGTTACCGAAAAACGAAGAGCACCGAAGTCGATCTCAATCGTTTGAAACAACGAGTTTGAGACGAGGTTCTGGGGTCTTGTTTTCGGGCTTCGGTCCAAGAGTAAAATTTCGAGCCACCTTTTTGATATTTTCCGCCACACGGTGAGTGTAACCCATGGTGGTTTTAATATCTTGGTGTCCTACGATTTCTTGGACAGTTCTGAGATCGTAGCTGCGATTATTAATGAGGTCCACGTTCAAGAATTTGGTGACGCCAATCCGTTTGTCGTAGTTAATCGGCCTTCCCCAAATTCGAAGCAAAGCTCCACCAGAACAGTCTTCAAAACTTTTTGAAAGAGAACACTCCCCTGCGTTTCCGTCGCGCAACGTAATATTTTGAAAGACAATATCTTGGTCGAGCAGATTGATCGATCGAAAGAGCCTCACTTTTCCGTTTCCACTCAGCGCAATACGATCCCGCGCGCCGCCATCGATGACGATTCCGCGACTAATATTTTTTGTAGAAGAAAAAACAATCTTCACCGGTTGGGATCCACAATCGAATCTCATTTTTCCACCAGTCGAGGAGGCATTCACTTTTGCCAAAGCATTGTCGAAAGCAGCTTCGGTGCACGATGCACTTGTGCCCGTTCCCACTTTGATCCACGAGCTCAAGACGGGCTCGAGTTGAGGAGCGGCGGCGGGACAGCTGGGCGCTACCTGGCTGTCTTGGAGTTCCGAAAGCATTTGATCAAGAGCATACGAAGTGGAATACGTTCGATGGGTCAGAGAAGGCCGCGCAGGATGGGGCGGCTCTTGATCCACAGGCGGAGTGGGTCCTTCAGAAGGGATATCGGAAGGGATATCGGAGGGATATCGGAGGGATATCGGAGGCATCTCTGCCACTGCCCTCTAAAGAAATGGCGGGGGGCTGAAGTGATTCTTCACCGCATCCCGCTATCGCAGCAGCAAAACCAACGCCCAACAAAACTCGGCTTAAACCCAAACGTCCACCACTCATCCCTCAGAGGAGATGCAACGACAATGCCGGAGGGAGCCCCTAAAAAATCAGAGTAAAATCAGTGAGTTAACTAGATAAAAAGGGAAAAGCCGTTAAAGCCAGGGCAATATTGTCCGAAACCGAGATCGATCCCCTGCATTTTTGGGAGAGAGGAAACGCCTACTCCAACTCAGAACGAACAACCATCGGCCCCGCCACCGGACTAAATCCCCCGGGGCCCTGTAAAAAACTCAGGGGTCGATAAAAAAGTGAAGTTAAACCCATTTGATTTAGACCGCCAGAAGCGGCGAGCGTGGCCACGGTATTAAATGCAAACGGAATGGCATCGCCATCCAGATTGCCATGGGCCATCGCGTAGAGAATGGGAAGACCCACATGAGCCGGGTTCGCTCTCCATCCTGTGGTCACCCCGGCATTTACAAAACATTTTGCCGAATTGGGGGTATTCGCTCCATTGATGATATTCACAGGGCGAGCCGTGAAAAAAAAGTAAGTGCCTCCAGTCAAAGAGAATCCCAGCGCCTCACTGGCTTCAATCCCGACCCACGCATTTTTTCGACGACTAGGCGTTTGAGCAGGCACTCCATTCACCACCAAAAAACAATGGCTTTCGCGAGTGACTCCCAATTCCAAGAGGGTTCTTGGACGATTGAAATAAGCGACTTCCGCATCGGTGAGTGCCTTCAAATGCAGGGGTGCTTCGGCCGCTCTCGATCTGAGCAAAAAATTCATAAATGCGGGAATCGCAATCATTGCCAAGAGCCCAATGATTCCAATCACGATCATCAACTCGACGAGCGTGAATCCGTTCCGCTTTTTCCCCACTAACCTCACCCCTTGATTTCACCTGAGATCGGCTGATTTTTACAGAGAAATGCCTTCACGAAGTAAAGAAAGCACCATCTGCATCTGAACGTTGGCCTGACCGAGTACTGCCACTCCTGCCGATTCCAAAATCTGCGCTCGAGTCAGTTCACTGGTTTCTACCGCAACATCGGCATTGGAGTGCGCCCCTAGGGCTGGAGCGTTTTAGGTTCGAAAAGTGGATAGGCTGACGGGACCATAAAAGGGGGTTATAAGAGCCTCCTGGAAAGGGTACCTGTCAGATGAAGAAATATAAAACGTATACAGCGGAGTTCAAGCAGCAGCTGGTTGAGCAAATCCTTAGTGGAGCTATCACGCAGTCGCACGCCGCTCGTCAAAACCAGATCTCGCCGACGCTTATCAGTCGTTGGATTAAAAAATTTCAACAAGGCGTAATCTTTGAAGATCGGCCGACCGCTCAGGAGAAATCGTTAGAAAGGGAGCTGGAGCGCTACAAGAAAAAGTGCGCGGAGCTTTTACTTGAGAATGACCTTTTAAAAAAACTCCAAAAGCACTCAGCACGCACGAAAAGGTCGTCTGGGTCCGTCACCAGCATGAGACATTGGGCTTCTCGATCCGAAAGGCCTGCCGAATGATGGGGCTATCTCAAAGCACATATCATTATCGGCCGAAAGTGGATCGGGCGCAGCGCGAACGAAGAGACGCTGAGCTTCGTGATCAGATTGAAGCCATTCATATGGAGTTTCCCCGAGCAGGCTATCGAATGATTCGACATCATTTGCTTCGAAGTGGGCTGCTAGTAAACTGGAAGCGGATTCGACGAGTGATGAGGGAGCATTCGCTCTTTGCGCAGGTGAAGAGACGCTTTATTCGCACGACCGACTCCGATCACAAGTTTCTGATTTATCCGAACCTGATCTCAGGCAAAGACATCACAGCGATCAATCAGGTCTTGGTTTTTGATATCACGTATATTCGCATTCAGAACGGATTTGTCTTTCTGGCCGTGATCTTGGATCTTTATTCACGCCGGATTGTGGGCTGGGCCATTTCAAAGAGAATTGACCATGAACTCACTGGTCTCAACACAATGATCTGACATCTCTCACTCCCTCTTCTATAAATGAATCTTTTTTAACCTCAACGCATTCGCAATGACCGAGACAGAACTCAGTGCCATGGCAAGACTTGCAAAAATCGGACTGAGTAACAGACCGAAAAGCGGAAAGAGAACGCCAGCTGCAATTGGTACACCCAGGGCATTGTAAACAAAGGCAAAGAATAGATTCTGCCGAATGTTTTTCATGGTGCCCCGGCTCAGTCGCACCGCTTTCGCGACTCCGCGAAGATCTCCCTTAACAAGAGTGACGCCAGCACTCTCCATCGCGATATCAGTCCCCGTGCCCATTGCCACCCCGACGTGGGCCTGAGAAAGAGCCGGAGCATCGTTGATCCCGTCCCCAGCCATGGCTACGATTTTTCCCTCGCTTTGAAAGCGTTTCACCACTTCCACTTTTTGTTCGGGAAGAACTTCTGCAATGACTTCATCGATTCCAAGTTTTCTTGCTACCGCTTCGGCGGTAACTTTGCTGTCTCCCGTAAGCATCACGAGCCGAATTCCGCTTTGATGAATGAGTTTGATTGCCTCTGGAGTCGATGCCTTAATGGGATCGGCAACTCCGAGAAGGCCCGCTGCTCGTCCGTCGACGGACACAAACATCACTGTTTGACCTTCTTTTCGAAGCTCATCTGCTCTAGCAGAGAGAGCTTCAAGAGAAATGTTCTGTTCTTCGAGGAGTTTTTTATTTCCAATCGCAAGATTTTTTCCGCTGACAACGCCTCTAATTCCCTTTCCGGTAATCGATAGAAAGCTCTCTGCCTTTTTGAGTTTCAATCCTCTTTCGTTTGCGCCGACGACAATGGCACGAGAGAGCGGGTGCTCACTTCCTTGCTCTAAGCTTCCGGCTAGTTCCAAAAGTTCCGCCTCACTTCCAAAAAGGCTCACGACACTCATCAGCTTTGGGTGGCCCTCAGTTAACGTGCCTGTTTTATCAACGACGAGAGTGTCGACTTGTTGAAAGGCTTCGAGTGCCTCTGCGTTCTTAATCAAAATTCCTGAGCCAGCACCGCGTCCAATTCCCACCATGATCGACATCGGTGTTGCAAGTCCTACGGCACAGGGGCACGCAATGATAAGGACGGCGACTGCATTTACAATTCCATAGACAAAAGAGGGTTCCGGACCAAAACCCCACCAGACAAAAAATGTAAGAATGGCAATGCCAATGACGATCGGTACAAAGTAGGCCGCCACGAGATCTGCAAGTCGCTGAATGGGGGCACGACTGCGCTGTGCTTCTGAAACCATCCGCACGATCTGCGCGAGGAGCGTATCTTTTCCGACTTTTTTCGCTTCGATAATGAGCGAGCCTGTTTGATTAATTGTTGCACCTGTTACTTTTGCTCCAATTTCTTTCGAAACAGGAATCGGCTCGCCCGTGATCATCGACTCATCCACATGACTCGATCCTTCGATCACGATGCCATCCACCGGAATTTTTTCTCCTGGGCGTACGCGTAAATGATTACCGAGGTGAACATGCGAAAGAGGAATATCTTCTTCCGTTCCATCGGCTTTGAGAAGGCGTGCTGTTTTAGGCGCAAGTCCCAAAAGAGATTTAATGGCTTGAGATGTTTGACTTCGCGCTCGCAGTTCTAAGACCTGACCCAGAAGAACGAGAACGGTGATGACCGCTGCGGCCTCAAAATAAACTCCTACGAAGCCATGTTGATTCCGATAGGTGGGAGGAAACAGCTGCGGAAAAAAGACCGCGATGAGACTGTAAATGTAGGCAAGACCCACTCCGATTGCGATCAAGGTAAACATATTAAGGCTTTTGTTTTTAATGGACTCAAGCCCTCGCACAAAAAACGGCCAGCCAGCCCAAAGGACAACCGGTGTTGAGAGAAGAAGCTGCGCCCACAATCCTCCCTTGCTTTGAATCAAACCCGCGACCGATGAAGGCAGAATGTGCTCGAGCATCACAAGAAGAAGGGGTGCTGAGAGGATTGCCCCGATCCAAAAACGCTTTGTCATGTCCTTCAGTTCGGGGTTTTCTTCCGATCCCTCTGAAATTTGAACAGGTTCAAGCGCCATCCCACATTTTGGGCAACCGCCTGGTTTGTTTGACCGAACCTCCGGATGCATCGGGCAGGTGTATTCAACTGGACCATTCTCTACGGAGTGCCGGGCCGCAGGCTGAGCTTTTGCCCGTTGAGCTACGTTCAATTGGAAATACTTTTCAGGATTGCCCTTGAACTTTGCGTGGCATGAGGGGCTACAGAAATAAACCTCTCGCCCCTGATAGATTTCCTTATGCTTCGCCGATGAGGGGTCGACCGTCATTCCGCAAACGGGATCTATTCGAGGCGAAGAAGATTCGTGATGGTGAGCGTGATTGGACTGGCAGTGCGAATGATCCATACATCTATTCCTTCATTTGGCTAAAAAGTTGGACGAGTTCCCGAATTTTTGTTTCCACTTCGACATTGTCTTTTGCATGCATTGCACCTCGAACACATCCACGAAGGTGTTTCTCCATAATGGAGGATTCAACCGCGCGAAGGGCTGAACGCGCCGCGCGAACCTGCGTAATGATGTCGGGGCAATAACGGTGATCATCGATCATCTTTTGAATTCCATCAATTTGCCCTCGAACGCGATTGAGCCGCTTCATCTCAGAGCCGTAATCGTGGTGATGGTTTTGATGCTCTTTTTTTCTCATTCGGTCGTTCATCCTCTTTGGAGTTGTCGGTGTTGAAAAATTCTTTACTTGCATATACCATATAGGGGTATACTGTATTTGTCAAATGAAGCGATTTTTGAAGATTAATTGTCACAACTACGGACTTTAACCGTATACCTATGTGGAGGGATAAAATGAAAAGACTCATATTTACTGGATTGCTAGTTTTGATTCCTGGCCTGCTTTTAGCCCACGGAGAAGATAAGCTGGGACCGAATGGCGGCTATATTCGAATGCCAGGAGGATTTCACACAGAAGTGAAGATCGCTAAGGATGATCTTCTCGTCCACCTCATCGATATTAACTTCAAAAATCCCACAACAAAAAATTCATCCGTTAGGGTTGAGTATGTTCTTAACGGTAAAACGACCTTTCTCACTTGTAGCGTAAAAGGTGCCGCCTTTTCGTGCTCCCTACCCAAAGATTTTAATGCAAAGAAAGGCAAGCTCGTCGTTTCAGCTGATCGAGAAGGAATGAAAGGAGCAAACGCTGAGTACGCGCTTCCTCTTCAGCTTGCTCAACAACCTAAACAAGAAAAAGACGACCCACACGCAGGACACCATTAATGTTTGATAGGTTAATTCAGTTTTCGCTTAAGCATCGAACTCTCATAGTCGCGATCGCGGCTTTTGTGACAGTTTATGGAGCTGTTCTTCTTACGAAGATTCCCATCGATGTCTTTCCTGACCTCAATCGCCCCACAGTGAACATTATGACCGAAGCGCCTGGGCTGGCTCCTGAAGAGGTGGAGGCCTTTGTGAGTTTCCCGCTTGAAACGGTGCTCAATGGTCTACCCGGAGTGGAGCGTGTGCGTTCGAGTTCCGGTGTTGGATTATCAGTAATCTATGTCGAGTTCGATTGGGGCACTGACATCTACCGAAATCGGCAGCTGGTGGCAGAAAAAATTTCACTCGCGAAAGAAAAATTGCCCGCAGGGATTACGCCGGTGATGGGTCCGATTGCATCCATTATGGGAGAGATCATGCTGGTGGGGCTTTCTTCTAAAGATGGATCGATCTCGCCGATGGATTTGCGAACACTAGCCGAGTGGACGATTCGCCCTCAGCTCTTAACCATTCCGGGCATTGCTCAAGTGATTTCTATCGGCGGAGGCTTAAAGCAATTTCAGATTCTGATTTCCGCAGAAAAATTAAAAAAATATCAGCTCTCCATGGAAGAAATTGAAAGCCAGCTCTCCAAAATGAGTAAGAACACTACGGGCGGATTTATTGATCTTGAGCAAAAAGAGTACCTCATTCGAAACATCGGTTCAGTTCGCTCCAAAGAAGATATTGAAACGTCCGTGGTGGGTCTGCACTTTGGGCGCCCTGTTCTTGTGAAGGATATTGCTGAAGTAAGAGAAGGGATTCGCGTGAAGCGTGGCGATGGCAGCATGATGGGAAAGCCTGCTGTCATCCTAAGCGTTCAAAAGCAACCTGGGGCTTCTACTCTTGAGCTGACGGAAAAGGTGGAGAGTCTCCTCGCAAACCTTGAAAAATCGTTTCCAGCAGGTGTCGAGCTGAATGCAAACCTTTTTAAACAATCTCACTTCATTGAAGCTTCAATTAAAAATGTAGAAGAAGCGATTCGAGACGGCGTAATCCTTGTTTTTATCGTGTTGTTTCTGTTCTTGCTCAATTTCAGGACGACGGCGATCACTTTAACGGCGATCCCGCTCTCCTTTCTCGTGAGTATTATCATCTTTAAGCTCTTTGGACTTTCCATCAATACGATGACACTCGGTGGTCTTGCGGTTGCGATTGGCGAACTTGTGGATGACGCGATCGTTGATGTTGAAAACGTCTTTCGGCGTCTGAAAGAAAATGCACAAGCAAAAGTAAAACTGAACCCATTCGTAGTGATTTATCGTGCGTCGTCCGAGGTCCGAAATTCAATTGTCTTTGCCACAACCATTGTAGTGCTGGTTTTCATTCCTCTCTTTTTCTTAAGTGGTATTGAAGGCCGGCTCTTTGTACCGCTCGGAGTTGCCTATATTATTTCTATCCTTGCATCGCTTGTGGTTAGCCTCACAGTAACTCCAGCTCTCTGCTCATTTCTTCTGACCAAAGGAAAGCTTGTTGAGAAGGAGGATGGCGCTCTCGTTCGCAAACTGAAAAATTGGGACCGAAGGCTTTTGGAGAAGACCCTTCATCGACCGAAGCTCGTCATTGGGGGAACCGTTGTTCTCTTTTTAATCTCTGTTGCCCTCATTCCATTTCTTGGAAAAGAATTCTTGCCTAAGTTTAACGAAGGCACTGCCGTCATCACACTCCAGGCAAAACCGGGGATTTCCCTTGAGCGCTCCAATGAACTTGGCACGCAAGCCGAAATGATCATTCTTAAAACTCCGGAAGTGGCTTCGGTTTCAAGGCGAACAGGTCGAGCGGAGCTCGATGAACATGCTGAAGGGGTGAATGTTTCGGAAATTGATGTTGATTTCAAGACTGAGGGGAGAGAGCGAGGCCTAGTTTTAGAAGAGATCAGAAAGAATCTCGTTCAAATCGAAGGCGTGTCCATCAATGTGGGACAACCGATCTCGCATCGACTGGATCATTTGCTCTCGGGAGTTCGCGCACAAATCGCGATCAAGATTTTTGGCCCCGACCTTGCGGTGCTTCGTCGCAAAGCTCAAGAAGTTTTGAAAGCAGTGGAAGGGACCGAAGGACTGGTTGACCTTCAAGTCGAGCAGCAAACGCTAATTCCTCAGGTGAAGATTCAACTGTTGCGCGATGAAGCGGCAAGGCTTGGAATTTCTTTGGGTGATTTGTCAGAACTTTTGGAAAAAGCTCTCAATGGTGAAACGGTCGGGCAATTGATTGATGGGCAAAGAGTGTTTGATATTTTTATGCGCTTTGACGATCAGTCACGAGCGAATCTCGATCTTATTAAAGGAACAATCGTCAAGATTATGCCCGATGGGTCGCGCATTCGATTGTCAGACGTCGCTGATGTCTACGAAGCGACAGGGCCCAATCTCATCAACCGGGAGAATGCCCAGCGAAGAATTGTTGTTTCTGCCAATGCGTCCGGACGAGATCTCGGAAGCATTGTGCAAGAACTTCAGAATAAAATTTCTACAAGCGTTCAGCTTCCTGAGAACTACTTTATTCAATACGGAGGGCAGTTTGAGAGCCAACAAGAAGCCAGTCGAACGATTTTACTCCTTGGGATTCTGTCGCTCATTGGGATTTTTCTCGTTCTTTACGCTCATTTTCGATCGAGCTTTGTCGCCTTTCAAATTATGCTCAGTATTCCGATGGCACTCATCGGAAGTGTTTTTGCCGTCTTTATTTCGGGAGGAGTGCTTTCGGTTGCAAGTCTTGTCGCCTTCATCACTCTTTGTGGAATTGCCAGTCGTAACGGCATCATGATGATTAGTCACTATCTTCACCTGATGAAGTATGAGGGTGAGAGCTTTTCAAAGGAGATGGTCATTCGTGGTTCCCTGGAGCGACTCGTTCCTGTATTAATGACGGCCCTCACTGCAGCCTTAGCCCTCATTCCCCTCGCGCTCGCTGGAGGTGAACCCGGAAAGGAAATTCTCCAACCTCTAGCCGTCGTCATACTCGGAGGTCTTATGAGTTCGACGCTTCTCGACATCTTTGTCACGCCTGCTGTGTTTTATCGATTTGGTCGAAAATCTGCTGAGAAAGCCATGATGGACCATGAACTTACATTTGAACAAACTTCAGAAAGGACATCGTCATGAAAAGAATAGTGCTTACCTGGATTACTCTGATATTTGCGACTCCGATTTTCGCTCACGAGGGCCATAGTCATGGCTCCCTCTCGGCTCCTCATGGCGGCGCTGTCTATGACGGAAAGAAAGCAGGTGTTGAGCTCGTTCAAGAGGGAAATAAGATCAAGTTGTTTCCGGTGGATGGAAGCTGGAAGCTGATTCCGGTTTCGGAAGTTGAAATGCTTGCTCAAGTCGAGTTTCCAAAGAAAAAGCGCGAAGTTTTGACTCTCAAAAAAGAAGCAGATCACTTTTCTGCTGTGGTGGATGCCAAGGGGGCCTATCGCTATCAAGTTATTTTAAATATGACCGCGCGAGGTCAAAAGGAATTAATTAAATTTCAGGTGGAGCCGCAGTGATTAAGCACATCACTCTCATTAGTCTTCTCCTTCTACCTTCGGTAACCTTTGCAGAAGGCTCTAAGAGTGTGAGTCTTTCGGATGTAGTGCGCTCAGCGGAAGAATCTGCACCTGTGGTTCTTCTTGAAAGGCTAGAATCGAAGGCTTTTCGTGCTCAAGGCCTATCCCAAGTGGGAAGTATTCTTCCTGAGCTTGGTCTTGAAGGTGGCGCTCGCTCGAATCGAGAGGCAGAGAAGAGAAACGATCACTTTTACTATGCCTATGCGCGCTACGATTTAAGTCTCAAGGTAATTGCAGAATTAAAATCAGGATTAGCCAAAAAGGAACTTGGAAATGTTGATCAGAAACTCGCAAAAGCTCGGGCTATTCAAGCTTTAGTGGTCGAATATTTTCGCGTTCTCTCCTTGCAAAAAGAGATTGAGCTGAAAGAAGGGGATCTTTCGATTTCGGATAAACAACTCACTGCTGCACGAAAGCGAGTAGAAGGCGGGCTTGCGACAGAGTCTGACCTGCTTGAGTTTCAAATGCATCAAAATGAATTTCGAAATGAATTGCGCACATTGAAAGTGGAGCTTGAACTTGGTTATCAGGAGATTCAACGGCTTTCTGGATTGAAAGAAAAGCCGACGTCTCTGGTCTATGAAATCATTGATCCAAGCATTTCGGCCAACGAAGCTGAAGTTTTGGAAGCCGCAATTCGGATGAATCCTGAGCTTGCAAAGATAAAAGCTGACGCCGGAATCGCCACTGCTGAGAAACTTTCCGCATACGGCGAGTTCTTGCCGCGGCTTTCTGCGGAAGCTCAATATGGAAAACTTCAAGAGACGGATTTTGTAGAATCACGAAAGAATTCATGGGCAGTTGTGGGAAAAATTACTCTTCCACTTTTTAATGGTGGAAGTTCCGCAAGTCGCGTGAGCGAGAAGACTGCCGAAGCGGAGCGCGCTCATTTACTGTTTCAGCTTCAAACGACGCGACTGAAGGACCAAGTGCGCGCTCTTATTAATCGCCAAACGCAGCTTTCAGAAAAATTAAAAGGCGAGCAGGAAAATTTGAAAGCTACACAAAAGTATTTTGACCTTGTCATGTCTGAATATCGTCGAGGTGTAAAAAACTCGCCCGATGTAGCAAGCGCAACAGATAAACTCTTTTCAGCAAAATGGAGAGTCTTCGAAACTTGGAGAGATCTCACATTGGCGGTTGTTGAACTTCAACTCATTCAAGGGAAGGAATGGAAACTGTAAAAGTGTTCGATTCATACTCCCATGCGCGAATAAGTCTCTTAAGCCGCTGACATTTGTCGACACGACTCAGCACATTGTCTGCAAATGTCGGCGCACTCTTTCATTCTGGAGTCGTCGCCCATTTTTTCGCACTGATCGGCACACGCTTCACAGACTTCGGAGCAGGCGCGGCAAGTTGCTGTATGGAGTTCAGAATCGCGGAGCATGAAATTCGCACTTGTCTGGCAAATCTCAGCACAGCTTTCGAGTAGACGGATGTGTTTCGGCTCCGCATGTCGGCCTCCCTTTTCAAGGCAGTAGGAAATGATGTCTAAACAGACGTCGTGACATTGTTGGCAAATCTGAATGCATTCATCGAGTGACCCTGAATGTGATGGTTTAATCTTACGTGTTGCGAGTGTCATAATTTCTCTCCTTAAGTGCGTTTAAACGTCGGCTTGTTAAGTTAGCAGGGATTTTAGTCTTTTGGACCGACCTAAGGCTAAGCCCACTTTATTTAAAGAGATACTGTCAGTGGTTCTTCCTTATTTGTCGACTGGCCTTCGTTGAAGCCTCGGTTTAAGTCGTCAGTTCTTTTGTTTTCTGAGATGAATAACAAATCGGATGGAGTTTTCATGAATCCAAATCAAGCAGTACCCGCAGCCTCAAATTCAAGACTCGCTCGACGATTGGGAATATTCGACGCTGTCGTGATCGGTCTCGGCGCGATGATAGGCGCTGGAATTTTTGCAGCAGTTGGACCTGCGGCAGGAGTCGCTGGGCCGGCGCTCCTTGTTAGTTTTGTGATTGCGGCCGGTGTAGCGTTTTTTAACGTCGTTTCGGTTTCACAACTTGCAGTTCTTTATCCAGAATCAGGTGGAGCTTACGTCTATGGTCGAAAGCGTCTTGGAGGCTTTTGGGGATTTCTTGCGGGCTGGGGATTCGTTATTGGAAAGCTCGCAAGCTGTACGGCCATGGCGCTGACCTTTGCTGGTTACGCATTTCCAGAATATCAAAAGCCTATCGCGGCCACAGCTGTACTTGCGATGACACTCATAAACTATTTTGGAGTTCAGAAAACATCTCGGGCGACTCACATCATTGTGGCGGTTGTGCTCCTGACACTCCTTACAATTATTGTGGCGTCACTCTGGGGTGGAAATCTTGACTCTTCGCGATTGAGCCATCCTTTTGAAGGGGCGAGTCTCTATGGAATATTTCAAGCTTCAGGCCTTTTATTTTTTGCGTTTGCGGGATATGCGCGAATCGCGACCCTTGGAGAAGAAGTCATTCATCCGCGCACGACTATTCCGAAGGCGAGTTTCATCGCGTTGGGCCTAACACTTTTTCTTTATTTGGCTGTTGCGGTAACGGCTCTTCTTTGTGTTGATGTGTCGGCTCTTGCTCAGTCTCGTGCTCCGCTCGTGACCGTTCTTGAATCCGGACAATCAGTCGCCTTGGCACCTCTGGTACGTCTGGGTGCGGCCGTGGCTTCTCTTGGAGTTTTGCTCTCTCTTCTCGCCGGAGTCAGTCGTACTATTTTTGCGATGTCAGCGAATCGCGATCTTCCGAAGTTTTTCGATGCGGTTCATCCGAAATACAAAATTCCTCATCGCGCAGAACTGAGTGTTGGGGCGATTCTTTTTTTGCTCACGCTCTTCTTCGACATTAGAGGCGCAATTGGTTTTAGTTCTTTTGCTGTCCTCGTTTACTACACGATCGCAAATTTATCTGCATGGACGCTTTCGAAGTTCGAGCGTCAGTGGCCGCGTTGGATGGCTGGTCTTGGACTCGTCTCTTGCATGATCGTTGCATTTAGTTTGCCCACGGTGAGTGTGCTTGGAGGTCTCGCTCTATTTTCCCTGGGAGGTCTTGTATATTTCCTCTCAAGGCGGAAATTCCGTTCCGATGCATGACCGATGTCATACAACCAATGAAAATCAACCAATCTAAAACTAAATGGAACGAAGCTCAAAACAGGGGCTAGCCTCGGTTAAAATTGGTTTTTACGAGTTTTGTCAGGTGGTTACGGAAGAGCGTGATTCATGCTCATAACCCGAAGGTCGTTAGTTCAAATCTAACCCCCGCAACCAATTCTCCGATCGCCAGGATCGGCTTTTAAAGCGGGAAAACCCCGTTTTTTTAGTTTTTGGGGTTCCCAACAGAATCTTCGGAAATTTGACTTTGGGCCACGGTTTGGGCCACGGGTTTTTGAGTCGTTTTGGTAACAACGGCCCCCACGATATTTTTGAAAATTTCGTGGAGGGGTTTCTCTTATCGAAGTCGGCTTTAAGAATAAAATGGCAAAACCAATTAAGCACGGAAACGGATGGCGAATTCGTTGGATTGATGAATTTGGGCAAAGACATAGTGAAACATATTCGGATCGGTTGGAAGCCGAACTTCAGCTAAAAAGGTATGAAGTCGAAGTCGCAGAGATAAAAGCTGGCTTTCGCACATCGAGACCTAGAAATAAAACGATTGATGATCTCTGCAATTACTATCTGGCGAACCGCACCGTTGAGAAGCGAAATCAAAAAGATGACCATAGCATCATCGAGAAGGCACGTTTTTCACATGGGCTGCTTGCGCCACCGTCAGATGGAGTCCCATCGGAGCCCAGACATTGTAAAGAGGCTTCCAGTAGACACCGGTCGACTCCATCACCACATCCTTGACCCCCATTTCCTTGAGCTTGATGCCACACTTCATGAGCTCCTCGGTAAAAGTCGTGCATTCAAACTGCTCCACCGTAGGCTCTGACTCGCGATCTCCAATGAGTACCGTGATCGCAAGGATCTCTTTGTGCACATCCACTCCAGCAACGTGGGTTCTTAAGGCTTCCATGATTTTCTCCTCACACCAGAAAGAAATGGGCGGCACTGTTCAAACCTTGCCCAACGAAGAGGTGATCTCCATCCTAGGGTCCTTTAAGCGCCCATCCAGCCAACTTCAAACTCGAACTCGTCGATGATCACGAAATGCGTCGCCACCACCGAGCCGTCCAAAAGTAATTCGGCCTTTTTATCTGGCCAAAACTGAATAGCCTCAGTCGCTCTCTACCGTCAAAGAGTCTCCGAACCAGCGCTCAACCAAAACTTACGTGCGGAAAGGGTGCGCGCGAACGCGCGCGTGGGAATTCAACTGAAAAACGGACGGCGCCAGAGCATAAGTCACTCGATTTTCGTAGCTGAGGTTTCACAAATGCTAGTACTCGTACATTCATCTACAAAATAAGAATCACATCCTTTATTTGTTTTATATCGACCGAAGATCCAATTCCCCACTGGTTTTCCATTTTGAATTACCATCGAATGGTCGGAACCCGATACGCAAACATATCTCTCGTTCTGGGTGAGTTTCTGCCAGTCCTTTTGATACAATTCACAGGACCTCAGAGAGATCGGTCGACGACTGATAAATTCATGGCGTTCTGCATCTCTTTCGCCAACCACAACCAACATAGACATAACAGCCTTCTCATGAGGATCATATCTTCCTCGTTCGCAATTCATTGCTGAATTTTCGACTTCAAAACATTGCCAATAAGGATAAGGGGAAATTGTGTCGGTTGAAGAAAATGGAGTCGGTTTGGCGATGCAAGTGTTGATCATCAAATCCATTTTGTTTAGAACGCCATAGTCGTCTGTCAATAAGCCGAAAGGAAAGCTCAGCTTCAATTCTTGCAAATGAGTCGCGGCTTTCGATGGCGCAGAGAGGCTGAAAAAAAGAGCCAGACAAATCAGAGCTTTTTTCATTTTTTTAGCTCCTTCAGATACGAATTGAATTTATCAATTAGTTCCTTAGCTCTTGCTGAGGTCGCCGTACGAGTTCCTTTGAATTCCCCTACTGCCTCCTCCCATGTTGCCAATCGTTTCAGCCGACTTGATGCAATGGCGTGTTTGCGAAATAGCCAACGAATTCCAGCGCAGATATTATTCGATGGGTCGTTAAGCTCCTGTCTGGTTAATGTTAAATAGTGATCTTTTAATTCTCCCTTTTCATCGCCCAGAATCTTTCTCGTTGAGTTTGTGACTTGCATTAGACCTCGAGCGCTATCCGGGTCCTTCTTATTCGCTAAGATATTTGGATTAAATCCGGACTCACTGGCTATCAGGGCTTTGACGAGAATCGGATCAAGCGGAACCTCAGGCTTAAGAACTTCATTCCAATATTTCGTCCAGCCGGCGATTAGATCATCGTACTGATCCCCCTTGTACTTGCCCGTGAAGCCTAATTTGCTGGAGTTTGGCTTCTCTTTGAGTAGCGAAAAATTCTGAGCTCCTATTTCTTGAATTTCGTCAGGATAAAGTTGATCTCTGCCTGATGGGTTGCGGGCGCAATGTCCATTTCGAGTGGTTACACTTCCAGATGGGTTAGCTTTACTTGGTGGTACGCGCAGAGGATGTGTTCTTACCCAATGTTCTCCAGGGGGACACAAACGCCAGGAATGTGCCGTCTTGGGTTGATCAGCCTTTGGTTTTGACGGAGTCTTTTTACGAATGCTTTTTTTCTTCATGAACTCTCAATTTCAAGAGCGACATCGTTCAGATGCACTCAATTATCTGGTTAAGCTGTTGATTGCGTCTTAGTTCCCTCTGCATCCTTTCTTGCATGTGAATATATCGAAGCGTTACCTCGAGATTCGAATGGCCGAGAACAATTTTACAAAGCATGAAATTCCCCGCCGACACTTCAGCAAGCCAAGTTGAGTAGGTGTGCCGAGTATCGTGCGGCGTGAACTTCGTTCTGAGTGAGCTTTCAGCCTTCTTTAGCGCGTTTGAGTAAATATTTTTATTCAACCCCTCGAAAAGTAGGTAGTCGTTTGGCGACTCTCCGTGGTGACCTTGTGCTCGTCGGGCTCTCTGCTCGTTCCAAAGTCGTGCGAGGATATTAAACGTCGGTTTATCAAAAATGGGCACTGTTCGATTTTCTTGCTCGCCGATTATCTTTTTACCCTTCAGAGGCTTACGAAGGACAACTGAATTGGATGGCTGAGACTCCAATAGTAAGTAGCCGATGGGAGTCAGGCTCCAATTTTTGAGTGAAAGAAGCAGCGGCTTGTATGCAGGCTCACCAGGATAGAAATCAGCAGGCGACAGCCCGAGAAGTTCGTTCAAGCGCAGGCCGGTGTTGAGTGCGACCCAAAACATATCTGCTGCCACTTGATTCTCGTCTTTAAGTCTTTCGTAAATAATTCTCTGCTGATCCTCAGGAATGACACTTTCCAAAGATTTTCTGGCGATGAGGCTCTTTGAAAAATAGCGACACTTATACTCTGCTTCGACCTCACGCCTGCGCCACATGAATCGCATAAACGCATTTAGAGATTTGATAATGCTATTTCGAGTTGCGTATGCCAGGCACTTTTTGCCAATCTTCTGTTTTAGCGGTCGGACCGTCGAAAGATAGTCTCGAAAATCTTCGAAGTGAAAATGCCAATTATTGAGATTGTTCTCGCCCTTTTGATTCAAGAAAAAATCAAGAATGTAATAATTAAAATAATACTCATCCGCTTGCCATGAATTCGGGGCTTCTTCTTTCCGAGATGCTTGAAAGCGTTCTAGCGTCTTCTCAAATTTATAAAATTGCGTCTTCCACTTCATTTTCTCGGAAAGTCTGCGTTGAAGCGAATCGTATTTGCGATCAAACTTTTTACAAAACTCCTCGGCATCAATCTCAGAGCGAATAGTTGACGGGATCTCCGAGGACTTTAGTCGAACATTCTTGCCAAGGGTCGTGTCGTAGTAAATGAAGGAGAATTTGTCACCGCGGCGCTGGAAGTACATCTCTTACTTTCTCCCTTCAGCTTGATCTGGATGGCCAGCCCAGGGATCGCCTGGAAGCTTATGAATGATATTCTCAAGAACCCTTGTGTACGCAACTGAAACATCGTATGAAGCGCCATTTACTAGAAGCGTCTCAGTGTCATCGAGAAAAGGCTTGTCTGATATTTTATTGAAAAGATTTTCCTCGAACTCAGCCCTTGAGATGCTCTTCCCTTCATTCTTCATATAGTGCTGAAAAGTAGAAATGAGACGCCTAATACTCAGGTTCGGAAACTCATCGAGTGCATAATAAAGATCGAGTAAGTCGCGGCCCTTTCTGCGCTGATAAAGCGCCCTGAGTTTTGTGGCGAGAATTTCTTCAATGTCGAAAGTTTGAATGCTCGCTGAGCCAGAAAACCAACGGCTTTTCATCTCGAAGGGGATTTCAACAGATTTAAGTAGGGCTTTATGCTCTCGAGTATTGGCTTCGACTTTGAGGCGCAGCTGAATCGGCGGCGTCGCTTCGGATAAGAAACGGAAAATCAAAGTGATCGAGGCTGACTTGAGATTCACACGTGGTTTTCCGAGCCATGGGGTCAGTTCTTCCTGAATGGCTGCAATCAGAGGCTTCCCAGGACCTGCTTTGATTCGTACAAGATCAATGTCTTCTGAGTAGCGAAGATGCTTCTTAAAAAATAATTTGTTTAGAGCTGTCCCACCTCGAAGGGCGACATCTTGCTGAATCACCTTATTCGAGAATAGTTGCACGAGTGCTCGCGAAAGAACGAGATCTTGTTCGATCTGGCTTTCAAGTTGCCAAGGAGCATTTGTGCGCCATTCGAGTAGGTAAGGTCGTTGAATCATGTCTCGATCTCCAATTCGTCATTCTCAATAATGAGCCAGTCCGAATTTCTAGAGCCCGCAAGACTTTTCTTATATAGCGCGAGAGGCACCATCACGCCCTTTTCCTTCTTAAACCATTTCAAAAGCGGTTGTGATAAATTGCCTAATTTCAAATAATCCAAGATGTAGCCAAGCCTTTGAACGCTCGAAAGACTTGGCCATCTCTTCGCAACATTCACAAGCTCATTCGGGCTCATTACTTCGGCCAGCTCAAATAAAACGGTGCCGACGAGGTCTAGGCCTCCAATTTTCGAAGAGTAGAAAACCAAATCCAAAGCGGTGAGTTCGGGGCTAGAAGTGACAAGTGGCCCGGTTGGTCCCTTAAGATTTTTTGTGAACTGCAGCAGAAGGTCTTGTTTTGTAAAAAAGCGAATTCGAGAGTTTTTAATCAGAAGCTTTCGTATGGGCTTGCTTGTAATAATGTGAAATTCTTGCGGCTGATGATGTGCCGCTCCATGAAACGCTCCGGCGGATAGCAGGCCGATATAGTAAGGTTGCTTTAAGAATTGCATGAGATCGTGGACAAACCAAGTGGGGGGAGGAATTGTTCCCAGGTATTCGGTAGGAATGATAATGAAAAAACCGCTCCTTGGAGAGGCGAGCCGTCCATTTTTCTTGAGGCGACGTGCCGCAAGGTCAAAGGCTTTACTTGTAGCTTTCCAGCTCTTTAGGGCCTCATCTTTCGAAAACGTATAACGCCCGATAGATTGAAGGTGATCGACAAATTCACTTAAAGAATCCACTATTTAATTATTATCAAAAAGCATCGATTTGTGAAGTAATTTGATATAAGTTAAATAATGTCGTTTTGAGCTATTTTCTGTGATCTTTCAAATAGGCCGGCCTGGTTCAAATCTAACCCCCGCAACCAATTAAAACCCGCCCTAGAGGCGGTTTTGTTGTTTTTGGGGAATTGAAATGTGCCACTTTTGTGCCACCACAAAACGAATTCCAACGAAATCGAATCCGAAATTGGCTTGAGTGAACAAAAAAATTAAGACGACTTGATCAGACGCAGCTGGGGTTGAGAAGGTTTATTAGTCGGCTCGGAAGGTCGTACCACAAAGGTTCTTGCGGCAAACCTAATTCGCTCGGCTAACAAGTGAGCGTAGTGCATTGTTGTTTTGATATCTTGATGGCCCCTCAACGATAGACGTAGCCGTATCGCATCGTAAACGCACCAATAGCGCTTCATTCTATTCGATTTCCCCTCTAGTTTGCGAAGGGAAAATCAAATGTTCAAGAAGCTTTCAAAAACTATTGTGCGTTCGAGGATTAATTTTGTGCTCACTGCTCGTCGGATTTCGGTGGGTGTGGAGGTTTGTGCCATGCGCTCTATTTCTATTATTTCGATCTTGGCCCTGCTGCTACTATACCTTTTTTTAAATCAGTTTTGAACGCGACAACCCAGGACGTTCCTGATGAACTATTGTATTTTTTCATCCACCTGGTTGGCTTGTAAGTAACTGAAACAGATGAGATCAAATCATGAACCTGGGCATCGGCAGTGGGTCTATCTGTAGTTTCATAGGCCTCGAAGTCTTGAACTTGATAACCGCTCTCAGAGATAACTCTTAAAAAGTCTTCCTTCTCGCTCCCGCATTTCAAGTGGATGGATGAATTATCACGATGTTTCATAATTTCATTGCACAGCCCACGGTTCAAGGTCCTTGCGTTGTCCGTCGGCGGTTTCAGGTCTAAACATGAGCCAGGCCATTTTCATAAGAAAAAGGTAATAGCCCTCTTTGCTTAGGGAAACTTTTCTCGTGACTGACCCCTTCGCGAGATGATCGTGCAGATCGTCCAGGTTTATGGAATAAAAGTGGCCCAGATCGGCAATGAGTGCGCCGGATTCTTCTGCAATCGGAGGCATCCAAAAATACTCTGTGTAGTGATTGCGTTCCAAATTTTGTTTTGCGTCCTTCCTCCTGGGGCCATCATAATCTTCTAAGAGGGTCGCTTCATCGACAACTGGGCAAAGGCGAATAAAAGCCTGATGACTGCTATCGTCTCTTGCTTCGCAGTCACATTCACTGGAGAGGATCATGGCCATCCCTTTGCCTGAAGCGTGCCCAGAGAGATTGCCGCTTTCGTCGTTTTGAATCCAAGACGATGGAATATCGTAGAGGATATCGCCTTGAAGTAGGCCCGCTTTGGGCGGCATGCGATAGAATTCATTCGCTCGTTCAAGGAGTGGGCGAGAATCGCCTTTGATGTCCCCGATCTGTTTCCCTCGGAAATGGCGAAAAATATTTTTGAATACCTGATAGTCGTCAGGAATAACGACTCGCTTACTCTGTAAGATTTCTTTTAGGTCTGGCACTCACTTTCTCCACTTTCTCCACCGGTTGCGATCTAACTTTTCGAAGGCCTTCTTTCATTGCCTTGGGTGCAGATACAGATTCACCAAAAACTCCCATGCTAACGCTCATCAGAGTGTCCATAAAGTCAGTAAAGGGTGATGCCTCTGGACTTTCCGAAACAATCTTTTGGATCGTTCCCGAGATCTCGACTCTTAGTTGGTCGACTTTCAGTTCAAAACCTTTTGGAATCTCAATTCTCGGAAGGATCTGACTAATGACGCACAGCTCTTTAAACACTTCTCGAAACCTATTTTCGAAATGGCGGTATTGCTCGTAATCGACCAGGATGGCTTTTTTTACTCCGTTGACGACCACGATTTGGGGACCGGACGATTGGAGGCTCTCAAGATACTTGGCACTTATCTTCTGAAGGTCTTTCGTGCCGATTGTCTTACTTTCGAGGCTCAGAACGGGAAGCTTTTCTTCGGTTTGATTGTTGGCAATTTCCATAGGAATCTCCATTAGTTACTATATATTATGTATTATCTTACATAAATAGTACATCGAATTTCGATTTTTGGGAAGAGCCACGACTGTCAGATATGTCGCGGATATTTGTGGGGCAACCCAGTCGAAGCCCACAGATATTGTGAAAATCGCTTAGCCATTCTAGACTCGACGTGGGTGTCGCAGGAGTTAGAAATTGAAGAGATTGAACGCAAGCTGAAGTTACTTGAAGATGAAAAACGACAGCTTCGAGATCAACTTGAAAAATTGCAAACGAATCGGCAATCAAATGAAGGCGGGAGCGAACAGAAAGCCCCCGTTTCCCTGGGCCGTCCGACTTCGTTGAAAACGCCAACGATAGCGTCAGAAAAAGTCGAACTCTTTCTCAAGCTCTTTCGAGGCCGTGGCGATATCTATGCAAGGCGTTGGGAAAATTCAAAAACAAATAAACAAGGTTACTCTCCAGTCTGCGAAAATGAATGGGTAAAGCCCATTTGTCAGAAGCCAAAAATTAAATGTGCGGACTGTTCACATCAAAAATTTCGCCAGCTGTGTTGTTGTGGGGGAAGGTCAAAATACTCGAAAAGGAATTTAAAGTGAATAGCGGGTGGTATTCTCGAAGTGTAGCAGTTCGCACATATGAGTTAGAGGAACTTCTTGGCACAAAACTTCGCGCTCTCTTTCAACGAAGAAAGGGTCGAGATCTGCTCGATCTTGATTATTGCTTGAATGAATTCCCGAATCTGAATGTCGGCAAAATCATTGCAACCTTCACAGAATATTTGAGTCGGCAGGGTCTTCGGGTTTTAAGGGCTGAGTTTGAAGAAAATCTTTTCAATAAAATGAAGAACGAGACCTTTTTGAATGATACTCGATCGCTTTTCGCGGCTAGATATAGTTTCGACGTGGAGAAGGGGTATCAGAATGTTTCTCAGAAACTATTGTCTCAACTGCATGGATCCCCGTGGAAAGGACAAGAGTAATTTACGATGCGAGTGAACTAAAAAAATGTCTTTGTTCGCCTAACGTGCCCGGAAAAGGGAAAATCTCTGCCACCAACGTTGAGGTGGTTTTGTTGGTTGGGCGTGAAGGCGTCGAGTCGTTTCATCATGAACCTGCTGTTCGAAGTCCCGCCACTCTAAAAATCCTGGAGAGCGTCGATACCATTTCACAATTTCTAGATGGATTCTCGAATCACTATATCCACGTTCGCGCGCTTCCAGGATTTTATCTTGACTGGGAAACCGTCCAACTAAATATGTGCTTTCTAAAAATTTTGAGGCCACAAGAGGATCGCCTCCAACTGCAAGGTATTTCGCAAGGTACTCCCAATAGCTTTAATAGTAAAAAGCCTCTGCCTCGGGTGATGGAATTTCACGTTTTACGTTAAAGTAAATTTGATCGTACTCTTGACCCATCCACGAGGGGCCATGCATGACTTCGTTGTATTGGTTTCTCGAGCCCTGAAAAGGAAAAGCTCTGCCCATCGTCAAAACATGAGCCGCTTCTTCGAGGAAAAAATGAGCAGCTTTCCAGTCTCTTGCGTCTTCAAGCGACGCTCTAAAATATCTTGAGGCGGGATACGCCCTGTTCTTGGACGGATCCCTGTTTGTCACTTCGAAAGTAATATCGTCTCTGATTGAAAGTTTTCTGAGTACACCGAGTTGAACTGAGTTGAGCGGAAAATCCGCAAAGATATTCGATACCGGAGTTGATCCGATGAGATGAGGGATCACAAAATGATTTCGTTCTAGGCGATCCAGGGATGAAAGAAATGCGCGGCAATTCGAAGGGGATGCATGAGCGCCTGAAGTCAATATGATGATCATACTAGGGATGATTATCGAATTTGAAAGAGCTATGGCGAACTTAGGGCGCACTTGGACGTCTCCGCAAGCGGATTTCCAATTTTTCTAAAAGTCTTTGATTATCAGCTAGGTTTATCTGTCTTTGAAGGCTTTTAATTCTAGCTTCTAGGTTCGTCTGCTTCAAACGATCAGCCTCAAGTTGCTCCTTTGGTGCGCTCATCGCTTCTATGCTATGAAATGCGATATGTAAGCTCAGCGAACGGTACTGTTGCTCCAGCGAGTCCTTATTTCTCTCAAGGGCAGCAATTTGATTATCGTGGCCATTCGAAAGTAGATCCTCCAATTCAGATTGAATCGTGTCAAAAAGTGCCAGGGCAAATCTTTGCTGCTGTGGCAAATCTCTGTCGGTCGACTGGATTTTCTTCCACAGTTCTCTCCGGATTGAAATATATCGAGCGTGTTCATCTCCTAGTGATAAGACTTCATCCGAGGGTGTCGCTGAAAAATCCCTTGATCGAATGAGTTCTGCAACTTCTGGACTAAATGCTTCATGAGGGGTTGCCCTTACCACTGCATCCGGCTGACCTGAAACAAGAACCGCAATCGAATCGGCCCATAGTTCATTGAGTGCGATGCTTTGCTTGCGAATATTCTGCACTTCTTTTCGAGCTTTTTGAACAGGTTCATCAAGAGAACCAATTTGATTGGCAATTCTCTCTCGCTCCGTCTTGAGTTCATTTCGCTCTTCCTCCGGCACAGGTCTCGGGGGCACGAAAGGCTTCCAGTTCTTACCTGGGCGAACGCTAAATGGTCGATCTGGATATTTTAGACCCTCCAAAATTTCCTCATCATTTTGAGTGCCAATCAGCTTTTCAATTTCTAATATCCGATTTTGCAGCTGGTCGATTTTAGATTTTGTTTCGTTCTCGAGCGCTTGATATCTGGCATACAGCTCCACGAGATTAACGGGACCAAAAATTGAAGATACAACACGAATGTTTTCAGCAAAGTACGCATGAGCGTATTCATGAAAGAAGTTGGGTGACGTGAGCTCTTCGCCTCGAGTGTGCTCAACGCCCGTTTCTGATGAGGAACGACGAAACTCAAGGGCATAGTTCAGGGTTTGACCTGGCAGTCCTTCGATTAAATGATCAGCCTCAATACCGTATCGATCGTGATTGCCAGCCTCCCAGATTTTGAGCTTCAGCCTTTCAGGTTTTTTGAGGCCTGGAGAAAGGACATCGTTCACACGAGCGATCATGGTGTTTATTCGATTCTCGGTCGTTGAACGAGTGATTAGTGAACCACCTGCACTTAAAAGTTGAATCTGTAGGCTGCAAGCGCTTCGGTCTGCGGCGAAATGAGGAAGGGGATAGGTGAGAAATGAGACGAAAAGTGCGAAGAGATAAGTGCGAGAACTACTCTGTAAGATTCGACTTTTAAGTTGCTCTTTCATCTTTTTGACATCCTTCGACCACGACCTTGTTTTTTATCCGGAGATGTTGACTCCAAAAACAATACACATCGATTGCCATCGCGCCTGACAAAATATTCATATGTCCAATCAATCGAGATCAAAACATCGGGCACCTTTCGAGGCTCATATAAATAGAAATGGGTCACGCATCTACCTCGCTGTCTCCTTATTTAATTTGAAAGCAAGATATGAGCCAAATTGGCGGCAAAAAATATAACCAATGAATTCAACAGGGTAGTCGGCGTGGCTCAGAATTTCTTTTTAAAGCTATTGTGGCTTAGTGATTCACCTAAAATTTCACTGCAATGGTTTGATCAAACCAAGCCCATCCGACCGGCAGAAGAATGTGCCACTTTTGTGCCACCACCAAACGAATTCCAACGAAATCGAATCCGAAAATGGCTTGAGTGAACAAAAAAACTAAGACGACTTGATCAGACGCAGCTGGGGTTGAGAAGGTTTGTTAGTCGGCTCGGAAGGTCGTACCACAAAGGTTCTTGCGGCAAACCTAATTCGCTCGGCTAACAAAGGAATCTACTTGTTGCAATCGATAGCGATCAGCATCGAGTAGCGCCGATTTCCAAACCCTTGAATTTACACAGCTCGGCAGTCATAGCACAATCGCGTAAAATTCGGGTAGAAGAGGGCCGTGGACCGTGAAATACTGCGAGGCTTGGCTCGAGCCTGAGAGTCGACAAGTTTCGGGGCCAACGATTTAAATGTATCGCCGCATGAGAATTGCTACGAAAACTCGAGAGGGTAACGACGGCCAGAAGCTCGAGCGGAACGCCACAATCGATGAGATGAGCACATCACGATAAACTCGAAAGTGAAAGAGAAACATCTCACGAATGAGTGAGATGAAGTAGCAGAGAGTTGCGGGGCCAAGTTTTGCACAGCAACAAGTAGATCGAGACTCGTGAGAGCTAACCGCCGATCGTGAGTGGCCATACTTAACTAGTTATCTTGAAAACGGCGAGCTTCAAATCGATAACAATTCTATTGAGAATAAGATTAGGCCTTTTGCAATCGGAAGAAAGAATTGGCTTTTTTCTCAGAGTGTTGAAGGGGCTGAAGCCTCTGCCACGCTTTTTAGTCTCATCGAATCTGCGAAGGCCAATGGTCTTGATCCCTATCGCTATATCCGACTCATCCTTGAGAAAATTCCACACGCTAAATCCCTTGAAGATTTTGAGGCCCTACTCCCCTGGTCTGTCAAATTAAATTGACCCTTTGGATCGCGAGTCGCTTACCTAGCAAATCCGTTCAAGAAATATCGGCACCCGGAGGGCTTTCTTGATTCCTAAATGTCCGTTGAGTGAAAACATCTCAATCAAATGGCCTACTTATCTCCGCCCATCGTCTCTGGTCTATGCTACCGCCATCCCGCCATTATCGGTATATTTCCAAACCGCCCCTTGCAGACTGAGCGCGACCTTTCTAGGCGTGGGGATTTGTCGGGCAGTTCTTTAGTCGCTGGAAAGCCATTTTTATTCGCATTGAAATCATTGGGTTTTTTAAACCAATCATGCCAGATCATGCCAAAAATAGCCTATAAAAATAGCATGATCTGGCATGATCTGGCATACTCTAAATATGCTCTCTTTCGCTATAAGTACGGACCTCACTAAGCGACTCAAAACTCTTCAGTCGGCTATTGCAGAGAAGTTTTCGGAGATAAAAGACCTCCCAGAAGAAGAGCTGGCAACTATCCATCGCTACGCTCGTATTAGTATGATCGGAGCTTCAACTCGTATTGAAAATGCGATTCTCACTGATTCCGAAATTAGTTGGCTCGATGAAATTCTGAGTGCGGATGGCAAAACAACTTCATTTCAAGATAAGCGACATATCATTGAAGACAAGCTTTCAAAGGATAGAGAGAGAAGCATTGAAGAAGTTGCAGGCTGCCGAGCAATGCTTGCTTTGATTTACGAGCAAGCGAAAGAAATGACGCCACTCACTGAAAGTCAAATTCGTGGTCTTCATGCAGAACTTTTACGTCATTACAAAAAGGCAAGTCACTACAGCGGCAAATATAAGAAGAGCCCCAATTCTGTTGTTGAGAGGGATCATAAGACTGGAGCTCAGCGCGATGTTTTTAAAACTGCAGATCCAGGCCCAATTACTGAAGCGGCAATGTCTGATCTTGTTCAGTGGTACAACAAAGCGTTGCAAGATGAGCCATGGAGCGTGGCCGTTGCTTGCGAATTTGTTTTTAGATTTTTAGCTATTCATCCTTTTCAAGATGGAAACGGACGATTGGGTCGCGGATTTTTTCTTCTGACACTTTTACAATGCACAGATCCTCACATTGCTTTTGTTGCCCCCTATCTTGCGATTGATCGACAAATTGAAAAACACAAAGAAGATTATTATCATGTTCTCAATCGCTGTTCGGATGGAAAATTTAAATCAGATCCAAAAAAATATCACATCGAGCACTTTTTGAATTTCATGATTAAAGTTTTGGGCGAAGCAGTAGCCGATATCGATTTTTATCGAAAAAGGTTTCGCTCATTTAATGAGCTTTCTGAGAAAGCATCTCAAGTGTTGGCATGCTTTAAGGAAGAGCCAGAAACAAAATTGCAAGTTAAGGATATCATCGCAACGACAGGTTTTCCTGCCAGGACGGTTGCGAATGCTTTAACGACTTTACTGCGAGACGGATTCATTCAGCGCTATGGAAAAGGTTCGGCAGTGAGATATCAGATTGTATTTTAGAGGTTTCTATACGAATCTGAGAATATTTAGCCCCATGGAGCGTATTTTGACCTGGCTGGATCAGGTGGAGTGGGAGACGGTCGTCGAGGAGTTCAGGCTCGCTCATCCGCTCAAGTTCATCTGGGAGGCGGGCAGAGATCGTGATTGCCCATAATAAGATGTTTTTCTCCATTGAGTCTTTGCGCAAAGAGTTCGACAGGTCGGATGGCGAGGCTAAAATCGCCAAGGTAGTAAACGACGTCGTCAGAGCCAACCGTCGAATTCCAGCGGGCAATCATCTCTTCGTTCATTTCTTCGACGCTATGAAAGGGGCGGCTGCAATATCGAATGATATTGGCGCGATAGAAATGGTGGTCGGCATAGAAGAAGATCATCGCCTCACATTAGCTTAAATTCAAAACAGGGTAAAATGTGGGCCGATGGATAATGACAAGCCCGTGGCTCCCCAGAGTTCTTGCACACATATCGACAGCAAAGACATCAGGCTTAGCCCCGTGTTTCGAGTCATGTTTACAGGAATGCCAGGCCCAGTATATGAAGGAGCGTGGCAAAATGCTTCGGTCATTATCTCGTGGCGCTGAGTTTTTTCTCGTTTGTCTTCTGCCAGGCCGTATTGAGGCCAAGGTGCCGTCAGAGTGTCAAAAGTGGTTTGAAGGATCCAAAGCGAAGCCTGGAACAGGCCGAGATTGTGTCATGAAATGTGTCTCCCAGCCCATGGGAATGGAAACCTTCTACTGCGGATCGTATTGCGATGAGCTGTGCGACCGTGAGGTGATTCCTAAAGATGATCGATATTTCAGAGGAACGGAATACGCAGCTTGCCGAGATGAATTTCTTACTTCGGCTCGCCATCCCACCGCCATGCAAACGGTAAAAAATGCACGTGGTAGAGCTTTCGCGCTTACGACAGAAAATTTCAGACAGAATCGGGCTGACGATGAAAGCGATGCCTTTCGACACTTTCTGTGGTCCGCGCTCATAACTATGAATGAAGGTTCGGAGATTGCTGAAAAATTTTTGGAGGCCCATGAATCTTGCGTAACTGAAGATGCTGCTCAAGAGATGGATCGTCATAACAATCGCGTAGGAATTGAAATGGCAGAAAAACTTCGAAAGAGTGGTAAGTTGAGTGAAGATGAATTAGTTCGACAGGGGAAGGATCTTTTGATGAAGCGAAAATTGGTGGTCATCTCTCCGAGGAGAAAAATAAAATGAGAAAATTCTTTTCGATCTTATGTGCAATTTTAGGATCTATTGCATGGTTTGGTTTGAATGTGGCGCAGATAAGCTTGGCTGATTCATCTCCTCCCAATCAAAATGAAGAGAAAAATTTTGAAGATCTGGAGCCTAACGATCTGGAGAAAATTCGAAAAGCTCTGGGATGGGATGAATATCTCGAAAAAACTAAGCAGATGTCTTTTGAAAAGGCAAAGAAGCGTTGGGGGCAGAAAAAGTTTTCTGCCGAGAGCTTTAAGAAAGGTGATTGGCGTGTCCGAGCGCCTCTTGCAGTTGATCTTCTAGCCAGCAAAAAGATTCTGGTCGGAATGAATCTGCAGGAACTCCGAAAAAGTCTCGGAAAGCATGATGGCTTTTTTTGGCGAGATAGTATTCCTGCCTATATCATTGAAGATGGACTAGAGACTGGGAAAGACTCCTGGCAGTTAGTGTTTTTCATCGGAATGGATGATAAAGTTCATGATATCCGCATTTATGAGAACAATTAATGGTGAGGGAGCCAGGAAAATCTTACCTGTCGGGTCATGCCCGATGTGTTCTAAAAAATTCTGCGATATCGGATTTATCGATTTTGCCTTCAGCGACTTTGACGACCATCTCTTCCATAGGAGTTTTGCCGTCCGTCAATTCGTCAAGAATCTCGGCTTTTAGGTCTACTTTGTTGAGGTCGAGAAAAATAAGGGCGGCGGCTGTTCCGGTTCTTTTGTTTCCATCAACGAACGGATGGTTCTTTACAATATGAAAGAGATAGGCTGCGGCCATATCTTCGACGGTTGTATGAAGGAATTGATCGCCGAAAGTTGATTGAGGCTGAGCGAGGGTTGATTCTAAAAGGCCGCGATCACGAATCTCACTTGTTCCTCTTGACCTTGATTAAAAGATCTGAACTGCTCAAGTGAATCTAGGTTGCCTCGAGCACCGTCGATTTGCGGAGCTTGTAACAAAATGGCCAGAATCACTGTTCGATAGGCGCGAAAATTACTAAGTGGTTTTTTTGTGTGTGCGATTCTGTCGATCTGATTTGCGAAGGCGTTTTCTGCTCTTTCGTTTAGTAACTTTTCCAAGCTCGCCGAAAAAATATCTTTATCGGCGAATAGCGTTTCGCTCGATTGAATCCCAACTGCATCTTTCTCAAAGTCATAGAATTTAAGCATGTGACCCTGACGCTCCCACGCTTTGGTGAAAGATTTTGGAATGTAGTGATTACGCGCCTAGACTCTACGAAACAATGAATAATCAACAGCTCGCCGAACATCTCATCATCGGTGATTACGGAAATCACCTCGTTATCAGTCGGGGTCCGTGGGACAAGACGACAGATGAAGATACAAGATCGATTAGCTTCGCGGACGGGGTTGCAAAGGTTGAATATTACCCGGAGGACGCTAAAGAAAAGGGCTCAGCCAGAAAAAGTGGAAGTAAAGCTTGGTACATTCGGAAGATCTATGCTTCTGAAAAAATTGAAAAAAGCCTGAATGAATTGTTCGAGGCAGCAGTTTCTCGCGATGCCTCAGCTCGGACACTTCTTGAAAGGTTAACGCTTCGCCCGGTCCTGACATTTTTCCACGGTGAACCTAAGCCACGCCCAGACGCTCTCACCATTCCTCATCGAACAGAATTCGAAGATTGGATTGGCCTCGCCGATCTCGAAAAAGATCCAAAGTTATTTTGGCATGTGAATCAAGCGAATCTCCGTGAGGCTCATCATCAGAAAGATGGTCGAATGCCGAAATTGGTTCGAAAGTTTGAGGAGCTTCTAAGAAGAGATCCTCAGCGCTACAGAGATCTCGTCCGACAATTTTATTTAGAAGTAGTTCCAAATGTAGAGCCTACAATTTTCAACCTATATATGCTGCGCTCGAGAGACCTTGATTATTCATTAGATGATCCTGTTGTCGAATTTTTAGCTAATGATCCATTCAGATTGTTTACCGAAGAAGAAAAGCTAAAGTTTTTCGACAGGCATTTGAGACTAGAAGTTCGCACGATCAAAGACTCGACCGGAAATAAAATCCCGACTCCAGATCGTTGGCCTAGGGAAGAACGCTTCGGAGCCGAAAGGTGGAGTCAAAGTCACGAAGAACCCTCTAGTCCAGACCTTATTCGGAAAGTTCTAGGCTACACCGCGCCACAGAGCGGAGGCGACCTCATTGCGCTCGCCGAAAGGTTCACTACGTCCAAATCAAGTCTGATCAAACGGATGGTTATCCTCGAAGCAGAATTGTTTTTTAAGAACCGTCCGATGCAAAATTTTGATGCCGTTCGCTGGGCCCAAGCAATTGATCGCGATCTTTTATTTTCAAATCGAGAAATCGATTTACTTAAATATCCAAAGCTCGTCGCGCAATGTCGTGAAGTCGTAGCTAGAAGAACTTTATGGCAACGAGACGTCGCCGCTCAGGTGGAGGAATGGGTTGCGCTGAGTGAAGGCTTATTCTTCCCGGTCAATGAGCAACTCCGTTATGAACGTTTAGCATCGATTCTGGATCAGATTGATAATCTCGGTTCTCCAGCGGAACGAATGAGACTCACTGAGAAGTTGATGTTTGCTCCCGCTATTAAGGAACCAGAAATTCGAAAACGAACTGTCAATATCTGGAGTCAGGCAGTGGTTGCCGCGGAAGGCAAAGATACCGGCGATTCAGCGTATCGGGATCGTCTCCTTGAAATATTAAAACGGGTTTCCGAACATGCTCGCGCCATCGATCGAGCTGAGATGTTGAGGCAAATGGCTGAGGCAGTTGAAGCTCAGACCGAATTGAGCAATTTATTGGAACAAGGTGTTTGGAATTTGAGCCGTTCCAATTTAGAGAAAACGCATCTTCAAGGAATCGTCGCAGAGGGCTTGTTGGAGTCTATGAAACGCGATGACGCATCTCGAAAAGAGTCTATACGCTTTTTACTCACCCCACTCACCGACGAATCGGTCGAGAAATTCAAAGAGCATTTCCGAATAACATTCGGAATGGCCGATAAGAATCATGAAAAATCAGAAGAGGATTTTAGGATAGCTATACGACAATTACATAAAAATTTCTGGGCGTCATCCCATGGCGCGAGGTCAGTGCTTGTCGCGGAGTTGCTCGAGGTGAGGCGCGATTCAGAGGAGAGTTTCCTGAAGGCTTACCATCTTGTCTCCGAATTTCTATTTCCAGAATCAAAACCAATTCCATTCGGCGCCCACTCGAAACTCATTCTTAAAAATTATCTTCTTTCGCTTCCAGACTTCGCACGTGGCCCATACTTGGCAGGATTTTTGGCCGCGGAACCCACCGATCAAACTCACGCTGGTCGCGTAGCTTCAGCGATTGACCCAATGGGGCCGGCTGAAAAGAAACTCCAACAGGCTGCTCATAGCTACCCCGGCCCGCAAGAAGTTCGCTCAGCATTTCGAGGTGCAAAAAAGAAGTCAGACGTGCCCGATCGATGGGACGTGATGGAGCTTTACGAACAGCGCACACCAGCCGAAGTGAAAGCTACGATCAGACGAGTTAACCACGTACTCGGTGCTGCATCTTTCTGGATTGTCGTCGAAGTTGAACTAACAAATGGAAAAAAAGCGGCACTGGCTCTTTTAAGATCGTTCGCGGACGAAAGAGCTGAAGAAGGATTTAGGCGGATTCGAAATACCATTTCTAATCTTCGAGAAGACACTTCGCGGATGACTCCTCAAGAACTCGATAATCTTGCTGGGTTAAATGATGGAAAGCTTTTGCCCGCTTTGGATCAGCTTACAAGTCAGGCCCAAAGATCTGCGAAGGTCGAAACCGATCCAAATGCTAATCGAACCCAGCATTCGATTGCAGAAAATATGTATGAGGGTCTTGAAATAAAAATGGGGACAGATGCCTTCCGCTACCATCTAATTCCCAATATCGCAGAAGGTTATGGTTTTCGGCTCATGGAAAAAGCGCCCGGGGTGTCGTTCAACGATTTAGCTGAAGATACGCCAGAAAATCTTCAGTTCAAGAGAACTCATGCAAAGCAATTAGCTTTCACAGATCTACTTACAATCTTAAGAGCAATGCATACCGATGAGGATCGTCATGGCGACCAAATGAACATCGAAGGTCGAGATATTTATTTTTACGACTTTGGAGGAATTACGCTTACTCGCCCGTCGGAATCGGACATTAATCAGCTCGTTGAGATTTTGATTGACTCGGCATTCGAGGCCCAACGAACACGAGCAAAACTCGGCGATGTTCTCTTTGATCGAGTTCAAAAACTGACTCGAATTGGCAAAAGAGTTCCGGAATATCTTTTCCATATCGAACGTAAACTTCTAGCTTCCAATGATGTTTTCCAGCATTTGAGCTCGGACGATCTCAAAGATATTTTCTACTCTTTATTCAAATCACCGATCATTTCCGAATCAGTTCACTCCGCGATGAGAGAAAATGGTTCACTTAGGGTTCAAGTCACTTCTTCAAGGAAACATACCGAGGATTTCTGATTTTTGTAGGCGAGCACTTATCGAGGTGAGCAGAGAGACCAGAACTTTGAGGCGAGAGCGATGAAATTAAAAGTCGCCCTATAGTAAGCAAACAGGGTGGTCCTTTTAATCGGAAATCGGGTGGGCTCTTTAATCGGAAATCAGGTGGTCCTATTCAATGGAAATTTTGCAGTCGCTCGTTTTTCTTCAGCCAGCCTAAACAAATCTTATCAGGATGGATTTGCCTTCAATGAGGCAATAGAGAGTCGTCAGGATTTCTGAAATAAATGAGAGTGGAGCGCGTGAAAGCGAAAAGCTGATTGGGGTTATTAGGGACGAAGCTATAAAATCCAAAATTCATTAAGGCAAAGACCACAAAAAGTCGAAGCCGCAACCTTGTGTTGTGGCGATTCGCCGAAAGCAGAGAGTATTTTTTTTCGCCCAAAATGCCGACGAAAATAAGCGCAAACAGAAATAAAAAGAGCCAAAAGCCACCAGAGGAAAGAATCTGAGAACTTCCGTCGCTTGAAATCATTTCGGAAAAATTATTATAGACGAGTGCAAAATCGAGCGGCGCCCCTCTGACCCACTGATAAGAGACCAGAATATAATTCAAAGCGAGAAGTGTTAAAAGGCTGAGGGCTTGTGTCTTAGGCCAATGGGTGAACGAAAATACAAGGCTGATAAAGTTAAAGAGACACCATGTTGAGGCCAATAGGATGAGAGCCAAAAAAAACTCTTGATCAGTTTGGATGATCTTTTCGCGCACAAAGATAATATAAAAGACGAGGTTTATGAGGGAGGCCACGAAGGGGACGAGATGCGCTTTGTGCAATGCAAATTTAGGCAAATCAAAATCTCCTTAAAGCGGCGGCATCGACATGAGGCCACGTTCTTTTCCAAGCCTCAAAAGAGATTCATGGGTTTCCATCTCTTCTCTTTCACGAGCTATTTGAACTAACAGCTTCCAAAATGGCTTTACAAGAATTCTTTTCTGAATCCGAATCAGGGCTTCTGACATGGCCTGGTTTAGACTTGCGTTTACATGATGCACTTGGCGAGCGGATTTTTTCTAGGTCAACTTATGTCTTTGATCGAGCCTACGCAGACCTTAGACTCTGGAACGAAATCAGGAAGGCAGGCTCTCATTTCGTCACGCGACTTAAGAAAACAACGCAGCTTCGCATTGACCACTTTTTTCTCTACCTTCGCGAATTTCAGGATAAAGAAGGCGTTCTCTTGACGTTAAGCGCTTGAATTTACTCCATTCCTACCGGACAGCCATGGGACAGGCGTGATTTGTGATAAACCCAAATGATTATGTATTTTCATGTAGTTATGCCTGTCTGATGACATTTTATCGTAATCCGCTTATGACAATCAGATGAATGTGGCTGTTCGGAGTTGTCTGGCTAAGATTGGAAAAAAGGGGGGCATGAAGAGCCGTAGAACCTTGTCTGCCGAAACGGCTCTGGAAATGGTCAAGCTTCGAGATGCTAGCAGAGCCTATGCTCGCTTTCACGACCGTTGTTTTTGGTCCTACGACGCTCGCATGAAGATCGATAAACACGATATAAGTTGGGTTGCAGATCAGCTGAAAAAAAATGGTGGCTGTACTACTTACTCTCAATGAAATTAGTTTCTCTCGAAGGTTTGCGCGGTCTTGAAAGTTGCGAGGGTGGACTCAGCGAAGGACAGGTCTCAAGTCAGCGAAGTCGATTTGGATCCAACAAAATTATCGAAACTCCTGACAATCCGTTGCTAGAAATTTTCTTTGATACAGTTAAAGATCCTATGATCTGGTTTCTTGTCGGGATTGGATGCATTTTTCTAATAGCAGGTGAAATAAGCGATGCTCTCACTTTATTTATCGCCGTTCTCCCCCTGGTGTTCATGGACGCTTTTCTTCATTGGCGAACCCAAGCGTCGACTGCGACGTTAAAGAAAGAGCTCAGCTCTCGAGTGAAAGTCATTCGTAACGCAAAAGAATCTGAAATTGACAGTCTGGAATTGGTGCCCGGCGACATTTTAGTTGTAGAAGCCGGACTTTTATTGCCCGCCGACGGAGTTTTTGAATCCACACGCCAAATTCAAATCGATGAGTCAGTCCTGACTGGTGAGGCGTTTCCGATATTGAAAAATCAAACTGAATTTAATCTATTCAGCCTTTTGTCCTTGCAAGAAACTATGGTCGAAGCCCAAGCTTTGGCCTTTGCGGGGACACGAGTTCTCACAGGACACGGAATCTTAAGGGTGACTTCCACGGGCTCCAATACGGCCTATGGAGAAATCGTTCGTTCCGTAGCCCAGATGCCACATGAGCGCACACCTCTTCAGAAATCAATCACTCAGCTGGTAACGCTTTTGATTTATGCCGCACTTGTTTTGTGTCTCTTGCTCGCTGCGATTCGTATTTATCAAGGTCACGGTTGGTTAGATGCATTGCTCAGTGCCGCCACTCTTGCAGTAGCGGCCATTCCTGAAGAGTTTCCTGTCGTTTTCACATTTTATTTGGGAGTTGGAATTTACCGTCTTGCCAAGAAACGTGCGCTTGTAAGACGGGCGGTAAGCGTTGAGAACATTGGTCGAGTGACTCAGGTATGTACGGACAAAACAGGGACCATTACGCTTGGACAACTGAAACTTGCCCATCTCGCTCCAGCTGGCTCGATATTAGAGGATGAACTGATGCAAATTGCATTAGTTGCTTCAAGCTCATCAAGTGACCCCATGGATCAAGCCGTGAGAGGTTTTGCACAGGAAAGGCAGATAACACATCCAGAAATCCTTAGAACAATTCCATTCACAGAAGATCGAAAGCGTGAAACGGGCTTTTTTCGCTCAAGTACAAATAGCTTAGTGGCTTGCGTGAAAGGATCGCCCGAAGCCCTTCTTAGCATTTCAGACGTATCTCCTGAAGACCGCAGCAAGTGGAAGCAAAAGATCTCAACCTTGGCTAGTGGAGGTCACAAGGTTATCGCTTGTGCTCGGAAGTCGTTGGTTCAGGAGGCAGCATTCGAAGAACCCACTTCAAACTTGGAGTTTTGTGGCCTGCTCGCATTTGAAGACCCTGTTAGGCCCGAGGTAGCAAAGGCTGTTGAGTACTGTCAACGCCATGGAATTCGAGTTTTGATGATCACCGGCGATCATCCTGATACAGCGGTAGCAATTGGCAAGGAAGTAGGACTCATTTCGGGAGAGCAAAAGGCTCTGTCGGCCGAGGAAAATCCTGAGATATTTGATGACAAATGGATGGAGCAAAATCTGGATTTCTTGAGAAATCAGCAAATTGTTTGTCGATGTACTCCCCTGCAGAAGCTAAAAATAGTCACTACTCTTCAAAAAGCCGGCGAACTTGTTGCTGTTACGGGAGATGGAGTGAACGATGTTCCTGCGCTCAAGGCAGCTGATATCGGAATTGCCATGGGTGAACGCGGTAGCAGAAGCGCAAAAGAAGTGTCTTCGATCATCCTGGCGGATGATAACTTTAGTACCATCGTAAATGCGATACGTGAGGGTCGTCAGCTTTTCAAAAATCTTCGAATGAGCTTTGAATATTTAATACTCATACATATTCCATTGGTATTAGCCGCCTCGCTCATTCCTCTATTCGGTTATCCGCTCGTCTTTCTACCAGTTCATATCGTTTGGCTTGAGTTAATTATTCACCCTACAGCCCTCTTGGCTTTTCAGGCCTCGGCGACTTGTGACGATATTGGCGCTTCTCGACGTAAAAATTTTTTTTCAAAGCGAGAGACGGTTCTGATATGTGCTGTAGGGATTGCTTTAACCGCCCTGCTCGTTTGGAGATTTGTTAATGAGTCAAACGTTGAAGTTGCACGAGCGAAAGTCATGGGGTCTCTAATTTTTTGGAGCGTCGGGGTGGCACTTACTCTGACTCGCTTTAAAAATAACGAAGCCAAACGAGTGGCCTCTCTTACATTATTCATCTCGATTCTATTGATCCAGTTTTCAAATCAAATGACTTCACTCCACATTGCGCCGCTAGATTTACGCGACTGGATTGAGACGGGATCTTCTACTGCAGCATTAATCGCGGCCGTCTATGTTTACAAAAGGTATAGTCAAAGTGTGTGATCAATTTATCGACGAACCGCTCTTGACGCTTACAGATCCCAAATCATCACGATCGAATCTTACAGAATCTATGGCATCCTGCTTAAGGATGTTCATCAACGCCTCCAGAAATCGGATATCAGCAGCCCTATGGCGATTCAGACTCTAAACCCTATCGTTCTGCAGACTCGGGTCGTGTAAGGTATTGACGGAATAGTCATGTAGTACGATGGATCTCTTTTATGAACATTAGTTGCCCGCTCTGTTTGACAGCCTCGACGTCTCTCTTTGCCAGTGTCGTGACTCGTGCAAAGAGTCGAATGTTTTTTAGATGTCCGCAGTGCATGCTTATTTTTGTTTCGCCCGATTCTTGGCTTTCGAAAGAAGATGAGCAGCGACGTTATGAAGAACATATGAATGATGTGAACGATATTCGTTATCAAGAATTTTTGCGGCCTCTCGTTGATTTGGTATTGAGTCAGCATTCGTCGAATGCGCAAGGTCTCGACTATGGATGCGGACCAGGGCCCGTCGCCGCCCACCTACTATCGCTGAAAGGATATTCCATTAATTTGTATGATCCGTATTTTTTTCCGCGACGAGAACTAAGGGCATCCTCGTATGATTTCATTATTTGTAGTGAGGTTGCAGAGCACTTCAAACATCCGAGAGAAGAATTCGAAGTCTTGAGATGGTTACTCAGGCCGGGGGGCCGTCTTTATATCATGACTCTGCTGTGGACGAACGTCCTGCCATTTTCTGAGTGGCACTACCAGAGAGATTTGACGCATGTCTCGTTTTATTGTCGAGACACTTTCGAGTGGATAACGAAAGACTTCGAATTTCAACAACTTGAGATTCAAGAGCCTCGCTTAGTAGTTCTTCGAAAAAGGGATGGCTAGAGCTTGATGATAGCCCCCGCCAGGGATTTGACGCCAAGGGGTGAGAACGCACCGCGCCATGAAGGCATGCTACACTGGAGAGATGGGGGATGACGGCGGATACTACGTCAAGGGGGCAAAGGTCCCTAAAGACACTGTGGCGTCCAAAGATTCATTTGGGCAGCGGTCTGCGGTGAAGGAGTCTTCTATTGGCTTCGATCAACGATCGTCTGTGAACGTCTCTAAAGTATCACATCCTGGAGTTCATATTAATTCGGGCGGTACTCCCAACAAATCTGCTTTCGCACAAATTACGCCCACCAAAATCGATGCCAAAGAACTCTCCAAACCGAGCCACAAGGCTCCAGCTCAAGAGAGTTTGAAACCATCTGTTGTAAAGCCGAATCCTGCAGTGTCGTCTGATTTATCACAGCCCGTCTTAAAATCTCATGGCCAGCCTTCTGAGACCTCGCCTCTTCCTAAAGCTCCGGCACTGGGCGAAATTCTGAAGAGTAGAGGATTTCTTAGCGCCGAACAGCTTCAGAAAGCGGTAGATCGTCAGAAAGAATCTGGAGAGCTGCTAGGACAAGTCTTGGTTGATTTGGGGTTCATTAACTCGGAGCAAATGATTGCCGCCTTGTCGGATCAGTTAGATGTCCTTGGTGGGTATGCCTCTCAAGAAGTACCAGAAGCCGAAGACGACGGGGTTCATCCCGATGTTCATACAGATGCGGTCTCAATCATACCGGGTGTCTTGGCTGTTAAAGCCAAGATTATGCCTCTCTCGGTGGATCCGACGAAGAAAATATTAAAGGTGGCGGCCGGAGAATTTCGCGATCTACAGGCAATCGATGAAGTTCGCTTCAAAACAGGCTTAGAACTTGAGTTTGTTAAAGTTTCAAATGATTTCTTAGAAGAATGCTGGCGTAAATATTATCAGTTACACTCGAGTTGTGCGACGGCTCGGCAGAATGAAAACCTTATCAACGAGTTTCGTTCTTATACGGCTAAACTAAATCAAGATAATATCTCAGCGTTCATCAATAAAGTTCTCATTCGTGCGGCCGAACTTCGAGTTTCGGATATTCATATTGATCCGTTCGAAGATTCCGTGAGTATTCGATTTCGTATGGATGGTAGGCTCTACCAGGCCGCTACGTTTGCCAAATCAGCGTATCAAACCTTTATGGGTCGTCTAAAAGTTATTGCTAATATCGAAATCATTGATAAAAAAACGACCCTTGATAGCCGAATTGCGTTAAAAATATCCGACGTTCGCCAAGTTCAATATCGCATTTCCATTGTAAACTCACTTTTTGGGGAGCGAGTTGTTCTTCGCATTCAACGAGAGCTTAGTGATCTGCCAAGCTTAGATCAATTAGGCGTACCAAAGTTATATTTAGATCTCGTGCGGCGAAAGCTAAAGTCACCTCACGGAATGGTTATTGTCACGGGCCCGACGGGTTCTGGAAAGACCACCACTCTGTACGCTATGATTCGTGAGCTCTGTGACCAAACGAGAAACGTCATGACTATTGAGGACCCTGTGGAATTGACCTTGCCGGGAGCCTCCCAAATATCCGTGGACGCTGAAAAAGGTCACACGTTCGCAAAAATTCTAAGAGGCGTTTTGCGCCAAGACCCAGATGTCATTATGGTTGGAGAAATTCGGGATGAAGAAACCGCTCAAATCGCCACACGTGCAGCTATGACGGGTCATTTGGTGTTTTGTAGTTTGCATACGAACGATGCTATTTCGTCGATCACACGCTTAGGAGAAATGAAAGTTCCTTCTTACTATCTTGGACCTGCTCTCAATTTAGTCATCGCTCAAAGACTCGTGCGAGTTTTATGTGATCACTGTAAGGTGGAGGCTCGACCTTCGAGGCAATTGTTATTTGAAATGGGCTTTAGTCCAAGCCAGATTAAGCGAGACACGTTCTATGAGCCCTCGGGATGCGCCCACTGTAACTTTACAGGATTTAAAGGACGCACTCCTATTTTTGAGGTACTCGATGTGCGCCAAGCTGTACGAGAGGCAATTGCCCAAGGAAAAGAGATGGCGCAGATTCGTAAAATTGCTGAGAAAAATAAGTATCTTCCCTTTCTTACCTTGCTGCGCGAGTATATGCGGCGAGGTCGGACGAGTTTGGATGAAGCTCTGCCCTATCTCATTGATGAATAATTGTTAACGGTGTAAGCGGTTCCAGAGGTTAGTGACGTGGCGGACATTGAAGTTCCTATATGGGAAGTCCTTAAGCAGCATATCGAAACGGGAGACCGGGGTCTTCTGACAAGTTATCTCGATAAGTTGTCAGCCAGTGATACGGTGCGCGCAGTGTCTCGTTTAGATTCCGATGCGCAGAATAAACTTCTTACACTTCTTGAACCCGATGCGGCCGCGGAACTAATCGAAGAATTACCCGATGCACAAGCTCGTGACCTTATCGAAGATCTGCCCGATGAAACCGCGGCTGCTATTATGGAAGAGTTGGCGTCCGACCAACAGGCCGACCTTTTAGGTCAACTTAATAAAGTGGACGCTGAGGCTATCTTGAAAGAGATGGACCCCGAAGACGCGAAGGATGCCCGGCACCTATTATCTTTTGCCCCTGATACCGCGGGGGGTCTGATGGTCACCGAGTTTCTTATGTACTTAGAATCGATGACCGTTCAGGAGGTCGTCAATGACTTGCGTCTGAACGCTGAGACGTATGCAGCCTACGATGTATTCTACGCTTATGTCGTAGACGAGCAAAAGAAATTGAAAGGTGTTGTACGTATTCGAGATCTGATTTTGAAACCGGCTGAGTTGCGGATGGATCAGACCATGATTCGAAATCCTGTTTATGTGAATGTTTTTGCCTCTCTTCTCGATTTAAAAGATGTTTTTGATCGGTATGATTATTTTGGAATCCCTGTATGCGACAAACATCACCGTCTTGTGGGCTTAGTGAAGCGAAATTCTCTGAGAGAGGCTTTGACTCAGGAATCGGATAGAACATTTCTTCAAGCCAGCGGTATTTTGGGGGGAGAAGAACTGCGCAATGCTCCCACGAAGGAGCGCGTGGTAAAGCGATTTTTGATTTTGTTCATTAAGATTGGTCTCAACCTCATTTCGGCGTCGGTGATAGCAGCCCATTACGATACAATCTCTGCCGTCGTGGCCTTGGCCGTATTCTTGCCGATTATTTCCGATATGGGAGGTTCTAGTGGTAATCAGGCGGTCGCTGTGAGCATTCGTGAACTCTCTATGGGAATCATAAAACCTTCGGATTTTGCCTTCGTATTTAGGCAAGAGCTGCGATTGGGGGCCATTGTCGGACTTTTATTGGGCTTCATCTTAGGGTTAAGCGCCTGGGTGTGGCAGTCGAATATTTTTCTGGGGCTCGTGGTTGGATTTTCTCTGTTTTTAAATACCGTTTTATCTGTTTGTGTAGGGGGTTTGATACCGATGTTGTTGAGTCGCTTTCGCTTGGACCCGGCGATCGCGAGTTCCGCCATTCTCACGACGATTACGGATTGTTTTGGTTTTTTCGTGGTTTTATCGCTGGCGGCTCTCATGCTCAATCAACTGGCATGAGCTCCCCGGCCTAACTCATGAATTATTGTCACATCAGTATTAACGACAGAGTGTTTCGAAGAGTCGATTCTCTTCAGACGCTGTGGGAGCACGTTGGGGATAATCAGATGATGAAATTTGACGTACCATCACATGCAGAAAGCCACTGCGAGACGAGAGGGTAGAGTCGCTGCCATTCGCTCGAAGAGCAAGATAGAGACCTGACTCAGCCTCAAGATTCAAATAATTTGCAATCTGCAGGCTGGGATTCATCAAGTCGTAAAGATCAAAGGCGTCATGGCCGAGAATCCACTCTTGTGGGCTTTTAACAAATCGTCCAATGAGACGAAGTTCCGGACTATTGAGACATTCAATTTTATTTTGCGGGCAGTTGATGGAGCGCCCTTTACCTTCAGGGCCGGAGGAGCCCAGGGCATTCTTCCATAGAGAACTGCCCAAGTTCTGAATGATCCATTCATCTTCGTGCTGCGCCTTAAAAGCTTCAAATATATTCCAACCAGTATTATGTATACTTGTAGTGAGCCCATCAACTCGCCCAGCAGAAGCGTCTAAGGCTAGCAAGTGGTCCCGTCTTGCAGGATGCATCGCGACTCGAAGTGGTGATGCTTGGCCACCAAGAAATCTTTGGGTAAGTAATTCCTCACTATCGGGGCGACCATCGCCATCGGTGTCGGAAATTAAGGGGTTTGTATACACTCGAATGACTTCATGACCGACCTGAGTCAGCCAGCCATAGATTTCGTCAGCATCGCGTATGGCGTCGCCGTCATAATCAGTATTTTGGGTCAGGATTTTCTCTTTACAGCTCTCACCAGTGGCTAGGCTTGGCTCAAGTATGGCGCGATCTACCCCTGATGACGACGATGAACCGCACGATGTAAAGCTACACAGGCTCGCCACTATAAATACAAAGGGTCTCATGAAATGATAGAATTCGCGCATCACCGTTTATCTGATGCAAGCGCAGGGCCAATCAGAAATAGCTTATAGCGCTGGATGGGCTGGTTGCCTGCAAAATTTGCGGGGTGGGGAGCGCCACCTGGGGCGCTGTTTCCTTGAGGTAAATAATAAGATGGGCGTTTGGCGGCAGTCCCAAGGTTGAATCTAAGAATGAACGGTAGACTGAGCGTTTGGTTGAGTTTTCGTATGGCCTCGCGTTAGCCTTAGAACCATGACGACCTTTAAAGGGCCCTTGGCAATTTTGAAGGAACGCTGCGAGCACAGTGGCGAGCGTACTGCATTAAGAGTGCTTCGCATGGGTTCTCGACGATTTGATTCGTTTCAAGACGTATCATGGCGTGAGTTTTACGATCGAGTTTCAGCGTTTGCTCGTTTTTTTTCTTCGTTATCAATGCCTAAAGGTTCAAGGGTTGCGTTGTGGGGTAGAAATTCTATCGATTGGATCGCCGCAGACTGGGCCCTTATGGCCACTGGTTTCGTGACCGTGCCTCTTTATCTGCAAAGTCACAAAGACGACTTAAGGGCGATTCTTGAAGAATCTCAGACCAGACTCTTATTACTCGATGATCCTGATGAGTCACTGTCGGTGCCACAAATAAATTTTGCCGATTTAGAAGAACTCTCGAAGCCCAATCGAGCAGAGTTTCATAAAGAGTCTCTTTGGGAAGATCTCTCTCTGAATGTATCGATGGATGGGGTCGCCACCATCATTTATACAAGTGGTACCAATGGTCGACCACGAGGGGTGATGCATTCATTGAATAATGGTTACCTAGCGATCACGGCAGCCAATCGCCGAATTAAAATGACCTCAGAGGATAGATTGTTTTCTTATTTGCCCTTGTCTCATGTGGCAGAACGCGCCCTTGTACAGTGGGGGTCTCTTGTGACAGGGGCCTCGGTGACAGTACTCGATCGAGTTGATCGACTTATGCAGTATTTGCCGTCGGCGAAGCCGACCATTTTTCTTGGAGTGCCGCGAGTATGGGAAACCATCGCAGCTCGTATTTATCGCGAGCTCGATGACAAGTGGGGATCCAAGCTTCGCTATGTTCCGCGATTCATTCGACGAGGCCTTTTGGGAAACATTATTAAAAAGCGCCTTGGTCTTTCGGAGGCTCGAATACTTCTTTCAGGTGCTGCAAAGTTAGCACCTTCTGCCTTAGAGAGCCTTCAGTCGGTGGGTTTAGACATTGCTCAAGCGTATGGACTTACCGAAACAATGGGAGTGACGACTTGTGACTATCCCACAAAATCGCCGGGCAGCGTGGGCCCGCTATTTGATGGTGTTGAGATTCGCTTTGAGACGGATGGTGAGATTTTGCTCAGAGCCCCCTTTCATTCGATCGGATATCACGGGGAAGAGCCGTCAAAAGCCGACGAGGACCGATGGTTGCATACGGGCGATATTGGTCAATTCGACGCTAAAGGCTGCCTTTTAATTACCGACCGAAAGAAAAATTTATTCAAGAGTAGTAACGGAAAATATATTGCTCCGCAGCCCATCGAACTTTTGTTGAAAGATCATCCAGGGGTGCAGGAGGCATTGGTTTTTGGCGAAGACAGACCCTTTTGTGTGGCCCTCGTGAGTTTGGTGGAAGGCTATACGGACGAGAGGCAATTATTGGAACATATAAAGACGGTGAATGCTCAGCTAGCCCCCCACGAGCAAATCAAATCGCTGGGCTGTGTGAGAGGTCAGTGGGGGATTGAGTCTGGCGAGATGACGCCGACTTACAAATTGAAGCGACGGGTGGTGCTTTCGAGGTTTCAACCTCAGATTGGAGCTCTTTTTGAATCTTCTAGGACAATTCAACATTTTTAGACGAGAACATTTAGATCGCGTCCGGTATAAAAGGGAATTCGCTCTTTAAATGAGAGATCTGGCGCACACATGAAAGGCAATTATGTTAATTTTGGTTTCTAACGATGATGGAATTTTTACTGATGGCATTCAGACCCTGGCCAATGCGCTTCGTGCCCTTGGGGATGTTTGGGTTGTAGCTCCTGATCGTGAACAATCCGCAACGGGACATTCACTTACGCTACACCGGCCTCTGCGAGTAAAGCGTTACAAAAAAGATACCAACGAGTTCATGGTCGACGGCACCCCCACCGACTGCGTGAGTTTAGGTGCGAATAAGCTTCTTCCTCGAAAACCGGATATTATTGTGTCAGGAATTAATCGAGGTGCCAATCTAGGCGATGATGTCACTTATTCGGGGACGGTTGCGGCTGCTTTAGAAGGCGCTTTATTGGGAATTCCATCTATTGCTTTATCCGCCATTCCCACCGCTCACGATGAATATTTTTATGAAGCGGCTGCTGACTTCGGAGCTTTTTTGGCGCAACAAGTTTTGAAAAATGGTTTACCACCTGGGACCTTACTAAATGTCAATATTCCGAGCGAAACTAAAATGGGAGAGCGTCGCTGTGTGATTTCACGAATGGGTAAACGCCTCTACAGTGATGTGGTCGAAGAAAAAATTGATCCTCGGGGCCGACCCTACTATTGGATCGGTGGCCCCAAAGTCGACAGTCAGGTCGACCCTGGCACAGATTGCGAAGCGGCCTCCGAGGGCAAGATCGCTGTATCACCGATACATCTCGATATGACAAATTATACTTTCATGTCGAGACTGGCGAACTGGGGTCTGCCAAGTTACGAATGATCGTCTGATTCTTGAGCTGCGATCATTGCCGGCAACAGTTAGGTTGAGCCACCTTCTAATAGATAATGGCATCTTTTAAATCGATGGCCAATTGTCTGAAAGGCGTGCAATGGAGCGATCATCTTCATAGAACTCAGCGCTTTCCGCCTCATTCCAATCACTAAAGAATGAATCTTCCCCCACGGGACGCCCCCATGGATTTTGTAATTCTTCGAAACTTCCGTACTCGTTCACTAAACTCTGAATTTCGGGATGACTGAGTTTTGACATAGATTTTATTCCTCCTATGTCTTTGAGCGTACGTGATCAATCTGAAATCTTAATGACAGAGACATGACAGAAAAATCATGGATCTCAATAAGCCCTTCTCTATGCCCCAATGGGAGGGTTTATTCAAAGTGATCAGCCCTGAAGTAAGTTCACAGTTTGACGAAGGTACTCAGGAGTTACATGAAGATATCGCTCGGTAGTCGAGAGCTGAGCATGTCCCAACAGTTCTTTTAGGGCAGCTAAGTTAGCGCCCTTAGCTGCAAGATGTGTGGCAAAAGTGTGGCGCAGCGCATGAGGATGAAGTGACTTAGTGATCTGAGATTTTTCACCCAAGCGCTTTAAAAGAAACTGTGCGGCCCGTGACGAAAGAGGCGCGCCAGAGCGACCTGGAAAAATAAAGTCTTCAGGGCTCAAAGCGCAACTCTCTGACTTCCACATCGATAGAATAGACTTCAAGCTTGGGGTTAGTGGGAGCCTCTGAGTTTTACCGCCCTTTCGTTTAATGATGAGCCATTCACCTTCGATATCACCCCATTTAAGATGCAGGGCTTCCGTAAGCCGTAGCCCCAGGCCCAAAAGAAGGCCAATCAAAGCCCGGGAACGAAAGACGGGCTTTTCTTTGTAACAGGTCGCTTCAAGACGAAAAGCCTCAGCTTCCGTTAAAAATCGGGGAGACTGAGGAGGATTTCGAGGGCTCACAATAGAATTGTAAATCTCTGACCAGCGCAGAAGGTTACGCTTCAGAAAGCCTCGCCAAATCGTCGCCTTTCGTGCGACTGTCGAAGCTTTCAACTTCAGCCATAGTTTACGGCAGCTGCTCTTAAAGGTGGCCGCATTTCCTTCACACTGTTTCAGGAGAATGCTCAGTTGATCGAGATCGTGTCGGTAGACTGCTAGGCTGCGTGGACTCAGGCGCCTTTCAAATTCGAGTTCACTGAGATAATCGCCAATCTCCTGGTCTATTGAGATCTCTACGTCTATCGATGGCCCTATTTCGCTTATAAAGCCGGCCGAACTTTGGCTTGTTGCAGGCGTTGGCTGGGGTGGGCGGCTGCTTTTGGCTTTTCTCATGATCCTAGTATGGCCAAAATCATTTCACTTCGCAAAATAAAATATTTTGCGAAGTGAAATGTAAGTAATTTTACATATTAAAATTAACACTTTTATGCCTATTAAAAAGGTTTTTCCGCTTTTCCTGGAGGGGATCATCCCAGTAGACTATCGCGATAGGACCAATTGCATTATGAAAATAAAAAATAAAAAAAACAATCAGAATAGCAAATCAAATAATTTGACAGAGCTAATCTTCATCGAGAAATCGAAACAAAGATTTCAAGCAATTCAACTATTTGAAAACAAGGTATCTATCGCGCAGATTGCAAAAGACCTTGGGCGCAGTAGGCTCACAATCTATCGGTGGCTAGACCGAGCCCATATTCGTCTTAGCTCTCGCGAGAAGCGAGTTTCTAAGAAAGTAGAGCCATCTGTAGAGAATCGCATCATTGAAGCATTTATTCTTTTTAAGAGGCCCAGCATGAAAGAGCTAAGTTCTCTCCTAGAAACTTATTATGCAATTCGTCTTCATCCAGCCAAGCTGAGACGTTTCTTGATCACGAAAAATCTTTTTTCATGGAAACCCTCTGCTTTATTTGAATCGATTTTAAAATTTCGTTCTTTTCCAACTTCTGAAGGTAGCGCCGTTCGTGCAGCAAGCGGTGAGGAAAGCGCTGCCAGATAGGCTGCGCATTCCTCACACCTAGGTATTGTAGATTTTTTAGAGTGAGAAGCGGCTCCTTACGGAGTAACCGTCGAACGTTATTCTCGTGATGTTGAGCTAATTTCTTCGACGCTTTGAATGGTTCGTCTAACTCAAAGAGGGGTTTTCGATTTAAGCGTTTTCGTTTTTTGAACCACCGAATTCCATCTTCTGACTCTAAAAATTCAAGAACCGTCTTGTCGCGGTATCGTTGCCACAAGGTTAATTGATTTTGCAATAGTTGATAAAATTTATAATCTTTCGGAAGTTTTGCATTCCATCGACTCAGAAGGTCACGTTCTTTCTTAGATTCGAGATCTTTTGGCAAAAGAGGTCCGAAGCGAGCAAGTGAGTCTAAGAGAGTATGGGCCGCCTTCTGGGTAACAAATGAAACGATATTGAAATCTCGGCAGCGTGTATTGAGGAGATGCCTATAGCGATAAAATGCATAATTTTTTTTTGTCTTGCCACGAGTAATTTTGTTGAGGTGTTTACTGAGATGAGAGGCTAAAATTTCCAATCTATTATTCATAATATATTATATTTAAAAAAATAATATTAAGTATATAAAATGTGGATATTTCAAAAATGACATCTTAATTTGTCCAGCTTGGCGATAGTTCTGGTATTGTAGTCAATGTTTTATTTAAAATGTAAAAATATCAAATGATTGATCGAAGTGGGGAGAACCAGATAGGTTTAAAAGCGGAAGGAAATGACTTTATGATGGATCGAAATCTTGCTCTCGAAGCCGTAAGGGTAACCGAAGCGGCGGCTCTAGCCTCCGCAAGAACGGTGGGTTTAGGAGACGAGAAATTGAGTGATCAAGCGGCGGTAGAGGCCATGCGAGGCGCACTCAATCGTATCGACATGAAAGCCAAAATCGTGATTGGTGAAGGCGAGCGTGACGAAGCCCCGATGCTTTTTATTGGTGAAATGGTAGGCACCGGACAGGGTCCCGATATTGAAATCGCCGTGGATCCTCTGGAGGGAACCACCATTTGCGCTCATGGACTTCCCAACGCCATTTCGGTTGTAGCGATTGCTGAAAGTGGCGGATTTCTTCATGCGCCCGATGTCTATATGAAAAAAATCGCTGTCGGCGCCGATGCGGTGGGCGTCATCGATATCACCCAGAGCGCGACATGGAATTTAGAGCGTATTGCCAAAGCGAAAGGGAAACGAGCTTCGGATTTGACCGTGGTTTGTTTAAATCGTCCGCGTCATGAAGATTTAATACGAGAGATTCGATCCGTCGGGGCGCGCATCTGTTTGATTCAAGATGGGGACGTTTCGGCTGCGATAGCAGCCGCGAGTGCCGACTCGGGTGTCGATGTGCTACTTGGAACGGGCGGGGCTCCGGAGGGCGTGATCGCTGCAGCTGCTATCCGCTGTACGGGGGGCGATTTTCAGGGGCAACTGCTGTTTCGAAACGATGATGAACGGGCTCGTGCCACGAAAATGGGTATTCGCGATCTCGAGCGGTTTTATCGACTCGAAGATTTGGCTCGTGGGGATGTTATGATGGCGGCGACTGGTATTACAACGGGTACCTTACTTCCGGGGGTTACCTTTCGAAAGAATGGAGCCACGACGCATTCGATAGTGATGCGCTCGGCGACTGGCACGATTAGGCATATGACGGCACATCATCGCTTTGATATTAAGCCCTATATTTGGGGTCGTCTCTATGACGAGAAACCGTGACTAAAAATGATTGAACGAAAATTTACCATCAAGGCTCCGATTGAATATTGCTTTCAGGCGGTTCGCGATTTTGAGGCTTATCCAGACTTTCTGAAGACGACGAAGTCAGCCAAAGAGCAAAAGAAAAAAGCTTCTATCGAGGTTGATTTCACGATCAATGTAATTAAAGAGATTTCGTACACCCTTCGTTTTGAAGAAAAGCCGCCCTATGAGCTTCGCTGGGTTTTTGTGAGTGGAGACCTAATTAAGTCGAATACGGGGGCGTGGCTATTTAAATCAATGAGCGACACCCAGACTGAAGCGACCTATCAAATAGATATTAGCTTTGGTTGGTTGGTGCCAAAAATGATTGTCGATCAAATCACGCAAACTCAGCTACCAGAAACACTAGAAGCATTTCGAAAACGGGCAGAAAAATTATGCAAAGCCGACGAGAAAAAAGGACAGAAAAAACATGAGTCAAAAAAAAGGTTGGGATGATCTGGTTTTCGGAGCTATCGAAACATTAGCCAATGCGCCTTCTCGATTAAAAGACTCCAAGGAATCCGTCGGTCAGGCGATCGACTGGGTTAAATCGCTGAGAGATGATATTCAGGCCAGAATTGCAGAAGAAATTCCCTCGAGGCTTTCTCAGATGGACTGGGATTCCATGTCCAAGAAGATGGCGGATTATCTGGCAGAAAATTACGAGGCAAAAATCGAAATGAAGATAAAGCTTGTGCCGCGGAGTAAACGGCGCGCCGAATCCGCCGCGAAGGCCTCTGATGAGGAAGAGCCCTCTACATGAAGCCAAGAATAGTGCGGGGTCTTAAATCATTCGACAGACGAAAGATTGCCGAGACTCTTTCTCTTCTTGAGAAGAGAGCTTCTCGTGGATTGGCGGTGGCTGAGAAATCGTTCTCGACACAGTCGTTGGCCAAAGTGGTTTGTGTGACTGGCCCAGCGGGGGTCGGTAAATCAAGTTTCATCTCAGCCTATATCGATCTTTTTGGATCGTCGGAGCGAATCGCATGGCTTGCTTGTGATCCGAGTTCTGCCGTAAGTGGGGGAAGTTTGCTCGGAGATAGGATTCGCTTAGGCGAAGAGAAAGGCGTCACGGCTTTTATCCGATCTTTGGCGACGCGTAGTGATAAGCCCTATGCTCTCGCGGTGCGCGATATGGCGATTTTTTTAGAGCCTTATTTTGACAGAATTTTTGTCGAGACGACCGGCATTGGCCAGGGTCAAAGAGATGTTTTAAGTCTAGCTCCATTAACACTTCTGCTGGTTCAGCCTGAAACTGGGGACGATGTTCAAAGTATGAAGGCGGGGCTTCTTGAAGAAGCCGATATTGTGGTCGTCCATAAGGCGGATTTGCCTGGAGCGCCTAACTTAGCAAAGGATTTGCGCCTGGCTCGCGAGACCCGCTCTCAGAAGAACTCTTCGGACGTGAATCGGCTCGTCGTTGAAGTTTCATCCTCCAGGCATCTAGGTTTTGAAGACTTGCGCCAAAAAATAATAAATCTACAAAGTGAATCCAGCTTTGTAGATCGCCTCACACCTTTGCATCAGCGCCACGGGAGAGAGCTTTATTTGGCGAGAAAAGAGACTCAACTCGAGCGCGATTTTAGGCGATTGTGGCTCAAGGCGAGAGAGAACCCCTACGCCTTTGCAAAAATTCAGGAGCGCTGACAATGGGTACAAATATCGAGATTCAAAAAGTTATCTTGTCTTTGATTTTATTAGCCACCTTGTTGTTGCTGCGCTTTCTAGCCCTGCGATGGCTGAATCGATTTACGTTTGCAGCGACAGAAGATAAGAGACGCTGGATTGTCTCTTTGCGTAATGCCTTCTTTGCGGTGTTCATTCTCGGATTGATTATCATTTGGGCTATGGAATTGCAGTCTATCGCATTGTCGTTGGCTGCCGTCGCAGTAGCGCTTGTTTTAGCGCTGAAGGAGATCTTTCTTTGTATTTCGGGTGGCTTTATGCGCACGAGTTCTCGGGCGTTCGGCATTGGAGATCGTATTGAAGTTGCAGGGCTTCGCGGTGATGTGATCGACGAGAACCTCTTGGTGACGACGCTGCTCGAGATTGGTCCGGGCGAGCTGAGCCACCAATATACGGGGCGATCCGTGACATTTCCGAATGCCCTATTGTTTTCGCATGCGGTCACGAACGAAACTTATACCGATGATTATGTACTGCACCCGTTTATCGTTCCGATGAAGTTAAGTGAACCTTGGCAAAGGGCTGAAAGAATTTTGCTTGAGGTGGCTCGAGAAGAATGTGCGCCCTTTTTTAAAGAAGCTCAGAAACATATGGATGAAATCGGGCGGCGCCGAAGTCTTGAAACTCCCGACGTCCATCCTCGAGTGACTTTGCATTTGCCTGAGCCGGGACGAGTGGATTTACTCGTGCGAATTCCTGCTCCCGCTAGAAAAAAAGGTCGGATCGAGCAGCTTATTTTAAGACGCCTTCTCCAGGAAATGGCGCGGGAAGATCTACTCTAAATTGATTCGTATGACACTGCGCGCAGACGCAGTTTTTGGGTTTCGACTAAAGCCTTCGCATGATGAAGCTTGCCAAAATAACTGTGATCCGGCGTCGCCTCTCCAACAGTCTTGAGAGGATAATGTGACACTAACAGAGGTATTGGTTTGTGTCAGATTATCTGCTAGGAGGACCCTCATGATATTTCTGAAGCCCGGGCCTCTAGGTGTGCCGAATGATCGAAGATCGATCTTTTGGTTCGTGAAGACGGCGTATTTCTTCTCTCTTATTTTTTTTGGCATGGTGGCGACTGAATTTGTGTGGGCTTCTACGGAGGACTCTCTTCATCGTTTGGTAACTCCAAGGGCGTTTTGTTCGCTAGCGCTTCAAAAATTTCGAATGGCGGTGGCAGCCATTCAAGGGCAGTCCCGTAATTTAAACCCCAGCGTTTTCGAAAAAGCTTCAAATCCTCCGCTACGTTTTAATTTTTCTGAATTTATACAGGTCCACGTGCCCCCATTTGTAAAGCCGCTCATGGATTTTGCTCCTCCGTTCATTCATGCGCATTATTTTCATCAGGAAATCTTGAAAAATAATCCAAAAAATAGTGAAGACTATTTTCAAATTGGCCTCAGACTTGTGGCGCCTCAGCTTATATTCGATGCCAGTGATCTCGACAAACTCCCTGAGCCCCCGTTCACCATTATTGCGAATCATCCAACGGGAGTTCCTGACGGACTTGTTTTGGCAGAGATATTGCGTCGAAAGCAGCTGCTCGACTTTAAGATTTTTGTCGCCTATTTTTTGAAAGAAACTTTTGATCAGATTCCGTATTTGAAGTCTCACTTTGAATATCTGGATCGTACGGATCATCCGCAACGCGATAATCGAAATCACGCCGCTTTCAAAAATTTTGTGAAAGATCGCAAGAAGGGGATGATTCATATTCTCTTTCCGGCCGGCAGCATTGCGGGAGCCCAAGGGGAGCGCTCGTGGAGTCCCAGTACCGCCTCCATTGCGGAGGCGTCTCCTAATATTGTTCCTGTTTATTTAGAGGCAAAAAATCCTGATCTCTACTATCAATTTGACCGCCTCCACCCCACGCTTCGAAGGAGCCTCTATTTTTGGGTGGCGATGAAGCAGACCGGCAGACCCTTTCGAGTGAGAATAGGAACGCCTATTGCCGGGTCTGAGATTAAAGTCTGGGCAGGCACAAAACCTGAGAAGACTGAACGGTTGAGAGATATCGTGATGTCTTTGGTTCATCGCCCCTGAATCATCTTCCAAAGACTGTCCCAAGTGCCGTTCTCAGATCGTCGAAAAGAGACAAATTTCACGTGTTCGTTGGGACGCGACGGTTCTATAACAATGCCCCATAGTGGGCTTACTGAATTGGGCAGCATCGCATATCGAAAATCCGCAATGATGTTGGGAAACTCCGGATGAACGACCAGAAAGTCGTCGGAGAACCATCGAAATCGATTTATATCGGTAGCGAGGCGCGATGTTAGAGTTAACTCTGTAGGAGTCTTCCATCGGGGCAAACGAGAACCAGGATAAATCTTAGGTGTGAGACCCGTATGAATGGCGAGAGCTTCAAAAGTATCATCGCTTTCGACAATCGCACGAAATAGAAACAGGCTGCCCAGCGCGGGCTTAACAACCAAACGTTGGGCGACCTGAGGCCTTGATGCGATTTCGTCATTGAGTGCCTGAAGAGCGCGCTCGCGTTGGAGTACCCCGAAACTAAGATAGCAAAGTGCATACACAAGGCCGACAAGTGCCCAGCGAGATTTCATTTTGTAAGCAGCGGTAACGACTGCAATCAAAAGGGGTAGGGTAAAGAGCGGATCTACAATTGAGATGCAATCCCAGGCAACTCGGCGGTTTGAAAACGGCCAAAGCAACTGAGTGCCGTAGCTCGTGCAAGCGTCTAGCAAGCCGTGCGTGAAAAAGCCAAGAAGACACATTACAAACAGATTCCAAAATGGGAGATGGCGGCGGACAAACCCATGCAAAAGCGCAGCGATTGCAAACGCTCCGACCGGAACAAACACGAGCGAATGCGTAAAATGGCGATGAAACTCAATCGCCAGCAGAGAGTCTTCGGACGATGATATGAAGATATCGAGATCCGCGGCCATTCCTGATAAGAGGCCTGCGACAAAAGCTACCTTCTGTTGCTTATCGCCAGAAAAACTTTGTGCAAGGCAGGCCCCTACGAGGCCTTGACTAAGTGGATCCATTCATCAAGCAGGTTAACCCCTAATGAATCTGTCCGACAAGGGGCAGTCGATCCCAAGGAACAAAGGCGTTCAGATCTTTCACATAGAAAGAGCCAGAGTGTCCTTTGCCTTTAAGAAGATTTTGACTTTTAAAACTTCGAATAGCGTCGAGAACTTCATCATAAACTTCGACGGTGTTGATAAGATTTGTTCGTCGAAAAGCGCGACGAACTTGTGATTGTAAACCTGCCACTTTCAAGATGCCTCCCGATTGACGACATTGGTTGGAAAGCGATGAAATCGCTACAAGAGCAAGCATGCTTGTTTCTTCAACATGACTTAAGTCGAGGATGATATAGAGATTGCCACTCGAAATAATTTCGTCGATCCGTTTTAGAAACGATTTTACTCTTTCAGAGGTCAGATCATCTCTCACCTGAAATATAGTAACTTTGCCTTCTTTTTTTGCCTGTCCTTCGATCATACTGATCTCCCTAACGCTAAGCTCCGATAATCTATTGCTCTTTTCCCTTGTTTCTCTGCAGGCTTTTTAATACAAATTGTGTGCCAAGCGGCAGCGTTTGGATTTTGGTTTTAAATGGGTTTCACACGGTTTCTGTAGGCCTGCGATGTGGCATGGACCGTCAAGTTTTTGCCAAAGGGTATTAGACATTTGATTCTTGCCCTGCAGCAGTCTCTGTGTGAAGCCAGAATGAAAGGAGTCGCGATGAAAAAAATTCTTAACAAATGGATAGGTCATTCGCACCTTGGTTCGCTCTTGGTAGTGGGATTGTCCCTTATCATGGGTGGTTGCCAAAACAAGGTTCAAAATGAGCTCAAAATTGGCTTCATTCTCGATACGATGAATGAAGAACGCTATCAGAAGGACAAGCAGTACTTCGAAGAAAAAGCGACGTCGTTGGGAGCAAAAGTGATTTTTGCTGCGGCTAATGGCGACGTATCAACGCAGATGAATAAGGTTGAAAATATGTTGTCGTTGGGAGTGAAGGCTCTCGTGATTCAGCCTGTCGACTCGAATGCCTCTTCGAGCATGGTGGAAGCCGCTCGCAAAGAGAATGTTCCTGTAATCGCCTACGATCGTATTATTTACAATGCTCCTCTCGCTTTGTACGTCACTCAGGACTCTTTCAAAGTAGGAGTGCTACAAGCTGAAGCCGCCGTGAAAGCGACTGGCGCGAAGGGCAACTATGTGATTTTAAGTGGGGCGGAAGGGCACTCGGTAGCAGAAGCAATTACGTCTGGAGTAAAATCCGTTCTTGCCAAATATCCTGAGATTAAAATTGTAGCCCACCAGTACCATGCAGGCTGGGACGCCTCAATTGCTTTAAAGACCGCTGAGAATGCGCTCACGAAAAATAAAAACGATATTGCGGCTATTTTGGCCAACAATTCAGGTATGGCTCACGGAGCCGTACAAGCCGTTGCAGAACAGAAGCTTGCAGGCAAAGTATTTATTGCAGGGGCGGACGCAGATCTTGCGGCGGTAAAAGATATTGTCGAAGGTAAACAGCAATTTGAAGTCTTGAAGGACATTCGGCCTCTAGCCGAGGCAGCCGCGACTGCTGCCGTAGCGTTAGCCAAGGGCGAGCCAGTGGCCTCAGAAAATACGGTCGATAATCAAAGTGGAACGCCTGTGAAGGTGGTCAATACGCCCGTTTATCCCATTACGATGGAGAATTTAGAAGAGAGAATTTTTAGCTCTGGATTTCACGATAGAGCGGCCGTGTTTGGTAAAAAAGAAATGTGATCCACCTCTTTGTAGGAGATCGAATTTAGTGTCCGACTCGGCAGTTGTAGAGCTAAACCATATTTCTAAATCGTTTTCAGGAGTTCAGGCTCTAAAGTCGGTTTCCTTGAAGGCGTATGCGGGTCGCTGCCTGGGTCTGGTCGGAGAGAATGGAGCCGGCAAATCGACTCTTATGAAAGTTCTTAGCGGGGTTTGGCCCTATGGTGACTACGAAGGCAGCATTTTGTTGTCGGGGGAGCCGCAGAAGTTTTATGGGCCTCGCGATGCTAGAGATGCTGGCATTGCGATTATTCATCAAGAGTTATCTCTGTTCGACGAACTTTCCGTCTATGAAAATGTCTGGATCTCCGACTTGCCAGCACGCTATGGCGTCTTAGCGAAGAAAGACGCGCTCACGAAGGCAAAGGAGCTGCTCGATCGTTTTGATTTTCCGATTGATCCCGAAGAGAAGGTAAAAAATCTTCGCATGGGTGAGCGTCAGCTTGTTGAGATCGCTCGTGCTTTTACGAAGCCCGTTAAAGTACTTATTTTTGATGAGCCGACGTCTGCGTTGAGCGATAAAGAGATCGCTTCGCTCTTTAAGTTGATTCATGGGATTAAAGCGAAAGGCGTCGCATGTCTCTACATTTCACATAAGTTTCCTGAGATTCATGAACTCTGTGATGAAGTTGTCGTACTAAGAGACGGCGCATCAGTGGCTCATTTCACGGGAGATACTTTTAACGAATCCGATCTAATCGAAGCGATGGTTGGTCGTACGATTGAAAATATTTTTCCTCCTAAGAGAGATTTCGTAGAAGATCGCGAGACGATTCTTAAGGTAGAGGGTCTCTCTTACAACGATATGAAGTCCCAGAGGCCCTTGCTGAGAGATATTTCTTTCGATGTTCGCGAGGGAGAGATTTTTGGCATAGCTGGCCTCATGGGAAGTCGACGTACCGAACTCATATCGGCTCTGTTTGGCTCCTTGCAGGCCGCCAAAATTGAGGGGACGATTTCGCTTTTTGGCAAAAAGGTAGACATTCTTTCGCCTAAAGATGCGATTCGCCATGGTCTTGCTTTGGTTACAGAAGATCGAAAGGGCTCAGGCTTGGTACTTGAAATGGGTGTCAAAGGTAATATGACCTTACCCATCTTGCAAAGGTTGTCGCGACTGTCGACTATACGACATATCGATGAGAGCCAATTGGTAAGCTACTATTTGAAGGTTCTTAGAATTAAAACGCCCAACGAAGACACGAAGGTCCGGCATCTTAGTGGGGGCAATCAGCAGAAAGTCATCATAGGGCGATGGCTATCTACACAACCAAAGATTCTATTATTAGATGAACCTACTCGGGGCATCGATGTTTTGGCCAAAGCGGAAATCTATCACTTGATTCGAGATCTTGTAGACCAAGGTTTGACCTTGATCATTGTATCTTCCGAATTGCCTGAGATTGTGAGCTTGTCGGATCGTGTCTTGGTGATGAAAGAAGGGCGAGTTGCAGGTATTTTGAAAGCGGGGGAGATTTCTCAAAAAGCCATCATGCAGAAGGCAGCCGCATAATGCAGTTATGCAAAAGGCAGCCGCATTGTGCGTCTAGGGAATGTTGGTGGGTAAAGGGGGCAGAATGAGCGCAGTTCCTAAGGAGGTTATGGAAATGACGAAAGTTACGGGCCCCATAGAGGTGAAGCGTAAGCCTGAAATTCAGTGGAATGTTTGGGTACCCGTGCTCACGCTATTGGCGTTGGGAATTTTCTTTTCTGTAGCCGAAGAGGCCTTTTTGTCGCAGAGAAATTTAACAAACCTCTCTCGGCAAGTATCCGTGAATTGCATTTTAGCATTTGGAATGACCTGCATCATTCTTTTGGGAGCCATTGATTTAAGTATTGGAAGTTTGTTGGCCTTGGGGTCTGTGGTGGCTGGCATCATGCAGGTAAACGTTGGTTTGTCGCATGGCGGTGTGACGGGAGCCTTGTTGACATTCGTAGCTGTTTTTGTCGCGTGTGGCTCAATCGGTGCCATGACTGGTGGATTTGTTGCCAAGTTTAAGATGCCTCCGTTTGTCGTGAGCTTAGGTGTATTTGTCATTGCGCGAGGATTAGCTCTTATTCTGAGTGGCGGGGCGATGATATCGCCGCTGAGCCACGAGTATCGCTGGGTGGGCAATAGCTTTGTGAGCCCGTTTCTTTCGAGCGTCGTTATTGTGTTGACAGCTCTCGTTTGGGCCGCGGCTGTCTGGTATTCCAAGCCTGCGTATCTTTGGGGTAAGCTTCTTGTTGTTACAGCCTTCGCAGGTGCCGCTCTTTGGGTTTTTGGCACCTATCAGGGAATTCCAATGCCTGTGGTTGCCATGTGTTTGGTATTTGCGGCAACTTACTTCTTTCTCAACCGAACCACCTACGGTCGATTTGTTTACGCCATTGGAGGAAACCCTGAAGCAGCCCGGCTCTGTGGAATTCGGGTGCCCCTCGTTTTCTTTTTTACCTTTGTTTATATGGGTCTACTGGTCGGCCTTGCGGCCATCATTGAAGGGGGCCGCGTGGACGCAGGCGATCCCACGGCAGGAAATCTCTACGAGCTCGATGCGATTGCGGCGGTTGTTATTGGAGGAACCTCACTGCAAGGTGGAGTGGGGCGCGTGGGTGGTACTCTATTAGGCGCATTTCTCATGGGAACCATGAATAACGGAATGAGTCTCATGAACGTGCCGACCAATTGGCAGATGGTTATTAAGGGGCTCGTCATTATCTTTGCAGTTCTCACTGACGTCATTTCTAAGCGACATCATCGTTAATGGTTCCACCGGATCAAAAACAAAATATTTTAACAGAAGCTTAAGGGGAACTCTCTTTTTAGAGCAGCAAAAAGGACAGTCATTTCATCCATCGTAATGTATCGCATTGACAACAGCTTACAATTTGGAGGCCAATGCTTGCTAAGAACGCTTTCGATAGGCTGTTATTTGACTTTAAATGGCTTTAAAGGCGCTTATTGAATCAAGGCCCTGACCCCATTGACTCATCTCAAGATCGTGCTAGAAACACCCTTAAATGAGGGGCAATCGAGTGATCTCGAAAGCCTCGTGGGTCCCCCAATCTTAAGGAGTATTAGACTTATGAAGTATTCAATTATTGTAGCTACATTGGCTATGGGAGTGTCTGGCGTTCAGGCCCAATCTGCCAGTGAGTCAACCGCATCGTTAACGGTTTCAACCCCTGAAACCTTTACAATTAGTCCGTCCATTGCCAGCGGCGTGCGTACTAAAAGCGAAGGAAAAATCACGGGTGGCGGCGGTGCCACAACGGTTGGTCCTTTCGTAAGACCGGCAGCAGCGCTTAACCTTAAAAATTCCAAAGCTTCCGCAACACTTGCTTACGAATTTGAAGCGTCTTCGGCCATGGGCTTAGGGGCGAACAAAGATTCGATGAGTCAAAATTTGTTTTATCAGCACAAGCCTGCGCTTATCGTGTCGGGCGGTATTTTGCCTGACTGGAAGCTTTTGGGCTTTTTAGAAATGCGTTGGAAGTTCGATAACGGTAACCGTAACAATAGCGAAAGTGACATCAATTTAATTCCAGAAATCGAATATGCCGTAACCCGCAATGTAAGCGTTTCAGCGGGCTATTGGATGCAGCGCTTCTCAAGTTTTGAAGGCGAGCCTAACGTGAGCGAAGCAGATCCTACCAGAGGCCGAGCGGCGATGGAGAGAGCTAAAGCGGCGATTGAAAAAAACGGAGCACAGGCCGCGGATTTGCCACGACAAGCTAAATATGCCGTATCCGATTCAGCGGTGGGTGAAAAGCCAACCTCCACTTTGCACGCTGGGCTTGTTACCACTCGAATTAAGATGGGCGATCAAAAACTGACCACCTATTTCAGAGCTGGCAAGCGAGCTAGCAATGTCATTAATGAGACAACCTACAACTATCGCTTTCAAACGCATCTTGATTTTGTAACCGGCGTTGAAGGGCTTACGGGCGCCGTTCGGTACCGATTAAATATTGAAGATAAAAAGAATAGCAAAGATTACAAGTACTATAACCTAGGCTTGGTAGATCTAAGCTATGCCCTCACGGATAACTGGGCTCTCAACCTTTCGAATGAATTTGTGGCGACTCAGACGTCTGTTAAGACCGATAAAGCTTCCTTTGAGAATGAAAACTATATCGGCGCAACATTTACGTTTTAATTGATTCAAATCCTTCGTCGGATGAATCAACTTGGAGCTGAAAGGCTCCATAAAGGCCCCCGCGAAAGCAGGGGCCTTTTTTTTGATGTCATTCTGTTGTCTTCACGGCCTGTATGAGCTCAGATAGCACCATGAAAAAGGTCTTAGTCGCCATGAGTGGGGGAGTCGACTCCTCGGTAGCAGCTTTGCTCTTGCAACGTGCTGGCTACGACGTGGTGGGCATCACCTTTCAGCTCTATGACTACGCACGCGCCAATCGCGAAGGTGGTAAGGGGGGCTGTTGTTCGTTAGAAGATGTGAGCGATGCTCGTGAAGTTTGTCATCGTCTCGGTATTCAACATTTTCTGGTGGACTCTCGAGAGCGCTTTAAAAAGCGAGTTGTCGACTATTTCACAGAGACGTACCGCCAAGGGCTGACGCCTAATCCGTGTGTGGCTTGCAATACGTTTATCAAATTTGATGAGCTCGACGAGTATCGGGCCAGCATTGGCGCCGATTTTATTGCCACGGGTCACTATGTAGACACCGAGAAACGAGGCGATCGCCTTTACTTGAAGGCGGCAAAAGATCCGCTCAAAGATCAGTCCTATTTTTTGGTAGGGATGAAGCGATCGTTCTTAGATAAGGCTCTTTTTCCGATAGCGCCCTATACAAAAGACGAGGTGCGGACCATGGCAGAAAGCGCGGGCATGCCTATTAGTACGAAGCGGGATTCCATGGAAATTTGTTTTATTCCTCAAAATGACTACCGGCACTTTTTAAAGACCACGGCGGGATTCGCAGACGTAGAAGGCGAGATCGTCAATCGAAAGGGCGAAGTCCTGGGAAAACATCGAGGCTTTCATCACTTTACGATTGGCCAAAAAAAGGGCCTGGCTGATTTTGGAATCCATCATCACTATGTGGCGAGCCTTGAAGCCCATACTAACCGAGTTATTGTCGACCGGGATGAGGGTCTTTTTCAAGACTCTTTTTGGTTTCAGGCGATCGACCGCGAGGCCTTAAGCGAGCATCTGAAAAGGCCTCTGCAAGTCAAGGTGCGAAGTCGCTCCAAAGCCGTTTGTGCTCAAATAACCGAACTTAAGTCTGATGGCAGTGGACGGGTTGAGTTTGAAGAAGCTCAACGAGCTCTTAGCCCGGGGCAGTTTGCCGTATTTTATGATGGGGACCTTTTAGTTGGAGGTGGCCCAATTCTTAAGCGTATGTCAGAATTCAGCCATGGGGAACGAGAAGGTGAGCCTCGAAAAAATTCAGAAACTCCTCGAGATGCGATTCTCGAATATCGAGCTTCTTGAAATAGCATTAACGCATTCGTCGTATGTTCATGAAAAGAAGCTGTCGGTGGCTTGCAGTAATGAGCGGTTGGAGTTTTTAGGCGATGCGGTTTTAAATCTCTGTATTGCCGAACTGTTGATTAAAAGATTTCCGGAAGAATCTGAAGGAAAGCTCTCGAAGCGACGAGCATCCCTGGTTAATCAAAAGAGCTTGGCCGACTTGGCAAAACGACTCAATCTCGGAGATCTTCTACGATTTGGCAAGGGCGAAGAAAAGACCGGGGGTAGAACCAAAGAGTCAGTTCTGGCCGATGCTTACGAAGCTCTCTTAGGGGCTCTTTATCTTGATAAAGGCCTTCAACAGGCGAGCGAGAGGGTTCAGAGCGACTTTTCTCAGCTCTTAGAAGCCGCTACGTCAGAGGATTTTAAGACTAAACTTCAGGAAACAGTGCAGAAATATTTACAGCGCTCTCCTCGGTATGTCTTATTGACCGAGTCAGGGCCAGATCATGAAAAGGTCTTTGAGGTTCATATTGAAATTTTAGGTCATGTTCTCGGAAAGGGCCGAGGTCGCTCTAAGAGGCTGGCCGAGCAGGAAGCAGCGCGCGAGGCCCTCTCAAAGATAAGCGAAACGTTGATGAAAGAAATCAAGGGCAGTTCCAAACTTGGACGAACGAGTTCCCCTGTGAAAGGGAAGTCCGCCTTATGAAGGAATTACAGCCGGCTCTCTTGTCTGTCTTCTTGATGGTGGTGGCCTTAGGGGGATGCGCTGCGAATTCCTCAAGTGGGGGTTCGTCAACTCCGGGTTCTACATCTACAAGTTTTACAAGGCCGAGTGGTCTTCAGGTGGCTGCCGATTCATCGCTTGGGGTGGCTCATGGTCTTATCATCGGTCGGTTTAATGACGACGATTACAACGATATTGTCATGCTCACATCGTCAGGAGCTTATCTCTACTTAAATCAACTGGGGTCTTCCTGGGTACGCTCGGCGGTGGCTGGCACCGAGAGCTTGAATATCGAAGCGGGGGACAAGGGCGATATTGATGTGGGGGATGAAGGCAATAGCAATGCGGATTCGTCGGGAGTTGACGACCTAATCTTATCGCAGCAAAACTCGAATGTGCATCTGCTTCAAAACGACGGCTCTGGTAATTTCACCGTGCGCAGCAGTTATCCGTCTATCGAAGACGTCTCGGGTCTTGCGTATGCCACTAAAGCGGCAGCAAGCGCCGGCACCAAAGGCTTTGCGTTTGTGGGGTTAAATTCATCTACGCATTATGCGCTTCGCCAATCTGATCTTCTATGGGATCCCAGCCCCTTTGATGTGACGCTAGCCCAACCTCTTGCCGGGGCCGCCAATGTGCGTGTGGGACGTGGAGATTTTAATCAAGATTCCGTGACTGATTTTCTACTTGTGCCCACCGTAGGTAACTTAAATCTTTTAGCTATAAAAAATACGACGGATACAAGCCTTTCGCTTGGCGCCACCATAACAAGATCGCTTACCGATGGAATTAGCGGCTTTGCCATTGCCGATATCAATTCGGATTCTCGACCGGATATTCTCCTGGCCACCACAGCAGGCTTAGAACTTTTGCTGGCAACCGATTCTTTTGTCTGGGAATCCAGTGATCTTGTGAATCCCACCAATTTTTCGACGATTGGAAACTCTGTCGCTGTTGCTGACTTCACAGGAGATGGCAATGCGGATATTTACTTGGGTCGAAGTGCGGGCAGCGGTGAGCTCTACAGTCAAACGGGGTCGTTGATATTTCAAGATATTACATCAGCCGCCTTTGGTAGTTCGAGTCAGGGGTCTACCTCATTTCGAGTATATGCGGCAGATCTCAACAACGATTCTGAGATGGATATTATTGAGCTTTCATCGGCAGGAAGAATCAACGTTCATATTAACAGTCGCTGAGCATCTATATTAACAATCGGGAAGCAGCTATATTAGCAATTGCCGAGAGTTGTCAGCGAATTTTGGCTATATGAAGTTTTCGCATGATGCCTTGAGATGAGAGCGCCACGATATGCTTGTCGTCTGTTGCAATGGGCGAAGACCAAAAGGCGGTTTCGGTCGAAGGTCTTTGGGCGACAAGCTCCCCGTGAATCGAAAGAACAATGATCTCGCCAGAAGTCGTGGTCAGCCAAATATGGTTATCATGAATCAGTGGTTTATGGGCCAAACCACGCGGGGTCTGGTAGGACCAAACTTCGAAACCCGTCGACTCATCGAGAGCGTAGATTTTTCCATCTCGGGCACTTACATAAAAGAGCCCCCCAGCATAGAGAGCGGGCGCGTATAGTGAGAGGCGTTTTTCCCACAGCAATTTCTTTGACCCTTTCGTAGATCTCCAAGCGCGTAAAGGCCCTGCAAAAGAAGATGCCACGAGAGTTTGATCATCTGAATAAATAGACTTTATATCGTTTAGGCTCATGGCCGAACTTGCAGACTCGAGAAAAATCTCTGACCATTGTTGATCGCCCGAACGAGGATCGATCGCCTGCAGCTGGCCAGAGGGAAATCCCGTGATGACAAGCCCCAAAAATGTTTGCGGCCCGCCATGCCCCACGAGACTCGATGTCACTCGTTGGGGATCGCTCTGCTGCCAACGCCACGCACCTGTATGCTTGTCGTAGGCTTGTACAGTGCCGCCTGAGGACACAGCCACAATGAGGTCATTCACTAACAGTGGCTTCGCAATGAATAGACCTTTCGAAATGGCTTGCCAGCGGACAAGTCCCGATTCAGCGTCGACAGCATAGAGGCGGCCTTCAGAGTCACCTCCAAAAACAGTTTGACCATCGCTGGTCCATGCACCCTGAGGTATTCCGTCTAGCTTTGTTTTGTCGAGTATTTCGCCCGTTCGTAAAGATCGTTTCTCTAAGTAGGGCTCCTCCGCTCCAAGAAAGACAGAGTTCCCAACAACGAGTGGCTCCGAAAAGGTCGAGCGTTGATGTCGCACCAAAGCGCTGGAATCAGGACCTACCTTAACCGTCCATTGGGCTAAAATTTTATAGGAGTCTACGGACTCTCTGGTCGAGTCTGTTTCCATAGCCGCTAAGCTAAAAACATTTAAGCCAAATACATTGATGCCAAGAACAAGCGCTAAGGTCGAAACTCGAGACAGTCGCATACCCTCATTTTTAGGGAACCCACGATCTCAAGTAAATCTCAAAGGCGATTTTTTACTTTATCACTCTACCTTCTGTTAGGACTGGAGGTTGCTCGGCCGTTGCGGCGGCATTGGCAGCTTGAGTGCCCGCTACGGCAAGATCTGTAAGCTGAGGGCCACAGTTAGCGGTCTTTGATGGTGAGGCCGTGACCGGCAAATCTCCGCCAGCGTTTGCGCCTGTGCCGGGCGTGCTACTGCCCGGGGTAGTGTTAGGATTTCCGCCCGAGGGATTGTCGCTATTGCCGCCACTGGGATTTTGGGGATTTCCTCCGTTCGGACTAGGAGGATCATGGGGCCCGCTCGTTGAGTGACGGCCGCGAATACGATTGGCTATCTTTTTGGTGAGATATCCTGCGCCAAGTATTCCGAGGCCGGAGGCAGCGAACAACTTTACCTTCGGATACTTCTCATCAATGCTGAATACAGCATCTGCAGTATGCGCAAAGCCTACAATTTCTTTGGTAGACCCAACGACGCCTGCGACTCTGGCCACGGCATGGCTAACAAAGGTACGACTCTTGCTAGGGTTAGCATTCTGTACGCCATCGGCTCCGTGCAGGACGATATCGCCCGCCACCGTTCTGGTTTTCGGTGACGGGGGGGGTTCAGGAGCGGCAAAGTCGGGGCCGTCCGTCACTCCGCTAGATCCGCCTTCGCCCACGGGTGTGGAAGGTGGGGTGCCCGAGGGTGTTGCGGCTGGGCTAGCACCGGGCTTGGCCTGAGCCTTAGAACTCTCGTCGTTGGCAGGAGTTGTCGATTCATAGTCTCTTGTACCGCAGGACGCTACCAACAGACCGAGAACGATCCATGCAAGACTATTTCTATTTCTCACAGTGTTTGTCTTCTTCATGGCGTCACCTCCAAAGACGGTGAAGTTGATTTTTGAGAATCTCTAAGAGATTCCGATTGAGAATCTTCTTCATTCCATCGAATCAGCGCCTCGTCCTGAAAATACCAGGGATGCGTTTCTCGACTCACAAAAAATCCTGGTCGCACAACTTCCCATGTATAGCGGGCAGACGTAATTTGCTCTTGCGAGGCTTCGGGCTCTAAATAGCGTCGACGAAAGGTCGGGTAGATCCAGCGGGTCTCATTGTCGAGAGAGAGCGAATGTTTTCGTAGCTGTTCTTGCCGTATAAAAAGCTCGTCCTTGGTTTCGATAGATCCCAGCTTCATCACCTTATTTTGATTGTCTGGATCTTCCATCCATTTGCTGGTGAGACCCGACATAATATCGACCTTTTGCTGATCGAGCAGATAGTAGTGCAGGGCGAGTGCTCCCATAAAACCCACCGCAAAAATACTCGAGGTAATGATGGTATTTTGAATTTCATAGCGGCGATCTTTTCCGTGATGAACCACACCGTAACCTAAACCTGCCCCAACACTCGCACCCACGAGACCACCCACTAAGATTTTCGTGCGATGGGCCGAGCAGCTTTGGCCAAACGCCAGTACAGCAAGCAGCACGGTTATATTTCTTAACGTGGAAAACGACATACAGATTCCTTTCACTCGATTCTCTTTCCGTCTGGAATACTAAATTTTTCTGTAAACACCGCAAAAATCTGCTCGCCTGAAGGCACCACCACGTACTCGATGGCGCGACGTCGTATATCGTTCATAATTTCATCGGCCACCCGGAACGACGAACTACCCACACCTTCGAGCACTTGGTTCGTAACCGTTGGGGTAGGTCGTTGGCCTAAAACCGTGGTTTCTCTTTCTTTCGCAGCATCGGCAAAGCCTTCAATGAAACCAAACGCCATCACGGTAGAATAGGTTTCGAGCTCATTTGAAAAAAATATGCCATTCAGTTCTGCAAAGAGCTGCTTAGACAACGCCGTGGCCTGAATGGGATATTCAACGCCCTTTGGCGAAACAAGAGTCTGAAAGCGCACATCCACTCCTCTTAGAGCCGAGTTCAGACTTGCACGTCCGATGAGGCGGCTTCCTACAGGGATACGTCGTGAGGGATGGCTAGGATCTTGAAACTCATGGGTCGTTTGCGCCATCACAAATCGCTCTTGAACCGAAGTTTTTATGGGCATGATGAGCTGCGCACGAAATACAGAGCCCGTCGGAATATAGATGTCGGTCGCTCGTTTGCCGGCTAAATCTTTAAAGCCACTGTCGGTCTTCGCACTGCGACCAAAAGCCCCGTCTAGAGTTACGAAGGGCTTAGTGCTCTTCGAGGCGGCTGTCGCACCACGGCTCTTTACAGTGCCTGAACTATAAGCTGTCACGGAGTTGGCCGATGAAGGGGGCATTGCCTCGGAGGACGACTCTAAGTTTGGAGCGGCTGAATTTGCCTGAGCTTGTAGTGCGAGAGTCTGCGCGCCCGGTGCAGCTGCTGCAGTGTTGAGCTCCGAAGATGGTAAAGATGCCTCTTCAGAAGTGCTGAAGATCGACCCTTGAGAAAGCAGCTTAGTGGAGTACGGTGATGTCGACAGAGCGTAGCCGAGCACTATCACCGAAGCTGCCACCAAAAGGCTTATCCATGGCCAAAGATTGAGTCTATTCCATACCAGCCAAAGTCGGTCAGCATTCATAGGGGGCAGTCCTTTCTAAACACCTGCTTAATTTTTACGAGAGAATCACCCTCGGTGCTTCCGACCAAATGAAGTTTGAACTGAAGCTGATTGCCACCCTTAAATAAGACAAAGAGATTTGTGGCATAGGTATGGTCGAGCTGCTGAATCATCTGCCGAGATGAAGAGATATTGTTTTCTCTCATAGCTTCTGCAATTGCCTCCTGGGAAATAGTAGAAATAATAGCGACAGAGCGCGGCGCCTCGGCGTTACTAGAGATGGAGAATTTCGTGTCTGTGGCGGTCAGCGTTTGAATAGGAATGGTCTCAAATACCAGTTGGGTGACCATTCCTAGACCCACTCTAATTGCGACAATATCGCATGACGAGGCTTCGACTTGCCGCAGCCCTTGCGGATGCTGGCGTTCAACTTGGGTCTGGGGGTTAATCACCTTCGGCTTAACGTGATTCTTCGCATAATTATTAGGATGATTCTTAGGCTGAATCTGTGGCGTATTCGTTATCGCAGACGTTGGCAGACCGGCGAGCGCAGTGTTGGCTCCCACAGCTGCGGACACCGACAAATACTCTGCGCCCAGACAGAGAAGAGCCATTAATTTTATACCCAAACTACTCGTCATCGTTCAAATCTCCCTGAAAGGGATTCTTACCCTGGCCTGGCCTTTGATTGTCGAAGCCCGTAAATCGGCCTTCAAAATCATAGAGCCATCCAAACTTATTATGAAATCGCTCCACCTTCTTGCGGTAGGCCTTAAGCGTAACGAAATCATTGGAGTTTAGATCCCTGTGGTCTATACCACATTTCTCCATATCGTGAGCTTTGTCAGAACTAAGAGGTCCCAAATACTCGCGGGCCTTGAGGCGTTCTTTTGCAAAGTTCTCAGGAGATGTCTCTTTACTAAACGATTTTTTTATTCGACCCAACCACTGAAGTCCTGATTTTACAGGGGGTTTCCAGACAAAACGATCTAAGGCTCCTCTGCCACCCGTAGGCGTTGGTGGGGTCGGATTCGTTCCCTCTAAATCAACCGCTATAGCCGGCAGATCAACTTTCGGGAGTATACTATCGGAGCCGCCATGCGAGCTCCCGCCCCTTAAGCTCGAAGCTCCCGAATGTCCGGCATGATGGGCGCCACCGTGACCTTCATGGTGGCCCTGATGAGACGTATGATCGCTGTGCTCATGGTGTTCGTCATGGTGATGTTCATGGTGATCGTTGTGCTCATGGTGTTCACTATGGCCGCCGTGTTCACCATGTTCATGATGGTCGCCATGGCCTCCGTGATCATCGTGGCCACCATGATCGTGAGCGTGATGGTCGTCATGGCCATGATGATCATGATGCTCATGATGTTCATGGGCGTGATGAGCGGCATGCTCTGCTGTATGCAGCGCATGATGAAGTTTATGAGCGACATGATGAGCATGTTGAGCGTGGCCGTGTTCATGAACAATCTCTCCAAGACTAATATATTTTTCAGCGCTATGGGCAAAATGAAAGCCGTGAAAGCCCGCCCCTGCAATACTGCGACCTGCCATAGATGCCAAACCCTGAGCGCCTGTAAGCCCTAAGGCGATACCAGCAAACCTCAGAAGAGGGCTAATGATGGAGGAGCCGACGTGTACACAAAACTTCTTCGTTAAAGAAGGCACAAAGAGCGTCATCACAATCATGCTAAGTTGAAACGCGATCTCACCCATCATTCCAACCTCAGGTGCATTAGCCCCCAAAGGATTACTTTGCTGGGCCAAGGAGTTCATGCCTCTAATGAGCAGAAAAGTTGTAGGCCAAAGCATGACAACAAGAAATTCCTGCAGCAATTCAAGCAGCGCTTCAAGGTGCTCCGAAAAAATAGTGCGGGCGATGACAAAGGGGCCTAGAAGAACAAAGAAATAAAAATATGCATTATAAAAAACTTCGATAATGATTTTTGCCGCACCAATTGCGATGCCGCATAACGTAGCCACGATATTTAACACGAGGCTCTGGCCTGCCTGCCCAAAAAATCCATTGGGTCCAAAAAAATCCTGCCAGTTGATAATAATACTCTTGAGGCTCTCGAAAGTGTTTACGATGGGCACAAGACCATTGAAGGTTTGACCGTGAAAAATCTCGGATACAAGATAGAGATTAAACCCATCGACGGCTGATTTCAGTTCAACGACGATAATTGGCCACAGCCCAATAAAGAGGGCGCATAAGGCGAAGTCCCAGACCTTGCCTTGCAGATCAAGACCTTCAAACGCTCGTAGCGCGTAGATTGCGATAAATATAAGAAACAGTAGCCCTAACAGCTGCAGCGAGATATTTCCGTAGCGACTTGCAAGCGATTCGATAGTCGCGTTATCAAATACCCAAAGTCGCAGAGTGTCGGCAGCTCCTGCGTCTAAAGCCGCAGCCACCTTTTGTTTAGCAAGGCTTTTGTCGGAGACGTTTGCAATAAGCTGACTAAGATACAATAAATTCATATCAATCACTTAGGGGGTATTTTGTTCGGAATATTAAAAAATCGGTCGATCTTAATGATCGCCCTGTGCATTTCATCAATTTGTTTCTGCATTCGTTTCATTTCTTCGTTTTGAGCCTGCATCTCTTTTTGTGTGGCCTGCATTTGTTTCGCAATCGACAAGAGTTCTTCGGCCGCGAACGGGATGAGAGCAGGATGAGTAGAAATCAAAGAGGCAAATAATACGAGCGACATCATTTTGTTAGATCCTCCACGACAGATAAAAATTTCTCAGAGAATGATCCAACCTTCTTCGCCATGCGTTCACGAAGTTTTTCGTTCTCCATAGGAACCGTGGTCGCTAAGAGATATTCCGACAGATTGGGGCTGTATCGAATCACCGTCTTGCGATCATCGACCATTAAAAAAATATCACTATAAGACCCCTTCTTTCGGCTAAGGCGACGAATGGCCTCCACTTCTTCGGCTTTGAGACCCAAAGGCTCCGCAAAATGTTTGGGGTCTCCGCGTTGCTGCAAAATCGCTTTCATCTGAGTATTTTGTAAAATCGAGGCTCCAGCAGAATTGGAAGTCACTTTTTCAAGATCTTGGGTGATGATAAAAACCGAAGCATTGTATTTTCGTACCGTCGAAATGAGCTCGTCAACAAAGGCGGGCTGGGCCTTGAGCAGCGTGAAGGCAACTTCATCAAGAACCACAAACGAGAAGCGCTGAGCATTTGCTCGCAGCACGGCCCAAAGGCTGGAACACAAAATCAACTGCACCACCCTAGAGAGATCAGAAAATTCATTGAGTCCTTTTAAATCGAAGGTCATCATAGGGGAGTCGAGCGACATCATGTTCGAGCTATCAAGGTAATTGCCATAAAAACTAGGAGCACACCAACGATCGAGTAAGAGGGCGAGCCGCGCTGCGCCACTTTGTTTCAACTGATCGCGAATCTGTGTGATGGGGCGCTTAGGCAGTAAATCGGCCTCAAAGTAGGGGATGAGAATATCTTTTAGAATCGACTTTTCTTCGATGGTAGGCATTCGATTTTCATCGCGCAGCATTTCCCAGAACACGAGTTGAATATGCTCTCGCCGCTTACTTTCTTCGACGGCATCTCGGGCTTTTGGCAAAAAGAAGGGGCTAAGAGAAAACTCAGATCGAGCGTCGAAATGCACGCAGCTGCCCCCAAGAAAATTAGTCAGTTTTTCGTACGAGCCGCCCACATCCACAATAAAAATCTGAGGGTTTAGGCTCTGACTTTGCAGAAGAACAGAGTTCACAAAGAAGCTTTTTCCTGAGCCGCTCGTTCCGCTGACAAGCCAATTATAATTGGCCAGCCCTTGCGCCGAAGGATGAATTGAAAATACCTGTCCATCGAGCGTGCGGTAGGTGGCAATGGGCCGATCGGCACCCGTCGATGTTTGAAACAGGGGCAAAAAGTGAACGCCATTTGACGATAAAAGAGTCTGATTGCAAATTTCATAGCCTCTAAACGTCGGCAAGCTCTCTAGATAGCAATCAAAGGCGCCTAAATAGGGCTCTTTAAATTCCATAAATCCGAGGCGACTTTGGGCATTGAGAAATTCATTGAGGGCCCAGCGCTGTAAATATTCATAGTCAGCGGTGGCGCGAAGACTGACAGTCATTCCAAACGACAGAAGACAATCATTGCTTTGGTTGAGTCGTCCTAAAAGAGAATCAAGTTCTTGAAAGCGAGCGTCGGCTTCAAGGTCTCCAGCCTGACGGCGCGAGTTCATTCCAAACAGAACCCGTCGTTTTCGGTCGAGCCGGCCATAGAGTTCTTTGGCATCTTTGCCGATAAATCGCAGCGTTAAATCAAAGGTGGCGGGAATCGTCGTCAGAGCAAGCATCATTCCCATTTGGGAGAATCGCTCCGGCAACGTTTGAAGATGGAGGGCTCGAAGTCGATCTTCGTTAATGCGAATATCGGAGGGAAAAATATCAATTTCGGGCCACGACTCTGCAGCATCTTCTGTCGAAATATACGAGGGCCCGTTGGCTCGCGAGGCTACCAGGGACTGAATTCGAAGACCTGACAGGGGATTGGCCTTGATACTGCGCTCATTCAGAATCTGCTCCCATTCCGATCGTTTTTGAAGAATATTTTGGGTGCGAACCTCTAGGCTATCTTTCTCATCGTAGGTTTTAGAAAAAACCCAAACCAACTGCGATGAAAAGAATAACGGATTTTTAGGATCAATCTCTGATAAAAACTGATTCATCCGCTTCATGATGAGTCGACGAGCCGCAGGATTTTTGGTGAGTTCTAACTCACTCATCTTCGCTTCGATGAGACGCTCATAGTCGCAGGTCTTGGAGAAGATGATTTGAACTTCTTCGCCAGGGTTGAGGCGTAAGAGCGGGCGCCAAGAGGCCGCCAGATTATCCCAGTCGTTTGCCGAGTAAAACAAAGGGTCCACACCTTGAATTTCAAATACCACTGATGAGCGTCCCTTTTCTTGATGCACCACTCCAGCGTCCTCGAGGGCGACAAGGTCCCAGTAGTCCGCCAGAGACTTCGACTTATTTTTCGAGGCGCCATTTTTGTCTGACGACCTCATATCGAGACCTCTTTATGAGTATTAGATGGAGCTTTCGAAGAGAGGCGAAGACCGGTTGACGACGTGAGACGACGATGAAGTTTTGCAGGAAGCATGCAAAATCGCACCAGGCGTAGAGTAAAGCGCCGTTCAAAGCGCCGATTGAGATGCCTAATGAAGGCACCCAAAAATACAACTAAGAGCCCGGCTAAGAGACTGTGAAGTTTGGTGAATGATAGGACATTCGATAATACGAGAAAGAGACCCGTTAGAACGCCCAGCTCTAAAAGACTAAAGCCTAAAATCTCAAGTCGGTGATTTAATGATCTGTAAATCGGCAGTCGAGCGCTCATAAGTCTCCCTTAAATTGCTCTCCCTCCTAGGAGAGCAATTAGACGAAGAAACGCAAAATGGTTTCAGCAGAGTTAACAACCACAAGGCCAATAATGCCGTAGATGATTCTCTGAACGGCCGAGCTATCGCCTCGTGCGAGCAAAAAGCCACTCCACGCCATAATCGCAATAATGATGACATTAAGGATGCCCACCATCTTGGTGGTAAGATCGCTAATGATACCGCCGACGGGGCCTGCCGAGGGTACGGCGAGCACATCGCTGGGAATCCCAAATGTCAGCAGCAAGACGATGCCGACTCCGCTTAAAAGTCCAATATTTCGAAGAAGATAGGTATTAACCATGGTAAATCCTTTATATAAATATTTAGATCTCACGTTCTCGTTGCTTGGTACGAAGTTGGCCCGCTAAGTGTCGCCGATTTAGAGCTTTAGCTTAGAGGGAGAAAACTTCCCTTTGGCGACTCCTGGTTATCACATGTAGACCCACGCAACAAGGGGGTCAGACCTAGTATTTTCAGCGTGTTTTCAGGATCTTCCGCAGTACTTTAAGTAGCGAAGGTGGGAGTGAATCGCTGCAAGGGAGCTACCAAAGTCATGGTACGGCAAATCAAACTCCTGGGCCGTGCGACGAACGATAGGTGACAAATGGCGATAGTGCACATGGCAGATTTTAGGAAAGAGATGGTGTTCAATTTGAAGATTGAGACCTCCAAAAAGCCACGACGCCCACCAGCTTGTCACTGCGAAATTGGCACTGGCTGAGATTTGATGGGCGCTCCACGCGTTTTGCATGGGAACACTCGGAGTTAACTCAGGAAAACTTGTTCCCTCGACCAGATGTCCCAGCTGAAACGTCATCGCCAGTAGAAAGCCGGCCACAAAATGCATCGCCAAAAACCCTAGCAAGACTTGCCACCAGGCAAACGCAGAGACGAGTAGAGGCAGTCCGAGAAATAAAAAATAGTAGAGTGCTTTGGAAGCGTAGAGAAAAATTAAAACCTTCTTGGGCACGGGTGACTTTTCAAAGAGATAGTGATGTTTACGTTTGATATGCACAAAGTCTTTGGAGAAAACCCACACAAGTGAGGTTAGCGCATAAAGTGCCGGGGCATACCAGTGCTGAAAGCGATGGTATGGAGCCGGCGTGCCATCGGTTTTAAAAAAGCGAAGGGCCTTCACTGAATAAAGATCGCCATCGGCGCCTGGAATATTCGTATAAGAATGATGCACAATATTGTGGATGATATTCCATGTATACGGGCTGGCTCCGATAAGCGTAAACGTATGGCCCAGCAAGTTGTTGAGCCAGCGATGCTCAGAATAGGCCCCATGAAGGGCATCATGGCTGATATTAAAACCAATTCCTGCGGTAAACGCGCCGAGCAGCATTGCGAAAATGAGGGCTAGCCAGGGCGATACATTTCCGAAGACCAAAACAGCGTAAAGACTAAAAAATCCGGTCAAATAAAAGACAGTTTTAAGAGCCATCTCGATATTGGCCTTGCGTGAGATGCCTCGACTCTCAAAATAATGGTCGACTCTACTTTTTAGAGTTGCGCCGAAATCGCTTTCAATATTGCGTGCAAACTGAACCTTTTGTGCGCTCAAAGAGCTAGCCATCCGTTTCTTATCGAAAATCAACACAGCAGATCGTTTGCTTCAATCGAAGAACCGTTTACCTGCTGCCTAGTTTGAACGCTACGCGCCAGCGCGATGGGAGGTCCAGAGATTAGAAGCGTTAAATCAATTAGTTACCTTTGGTCCAGCGTCCTTCGCACGCTTGGCCCTGGGAACTCAGCGATTTTTTAGGTTGAGCAGTTCAATAAACGTGATGACGAGTTTTCGGTCAAACGAGGTTGAGTGATCAATGATTAGGCTCTGAAAGGCGTCTAAGGGTTTCATGGCTTTTTGATAGACTCGATTGCTCGTCATCGCGTCGTAAGCATCGCACAGCGAGACGATCCGAGACGGTAAAGAAAGGCCTTCTGCTGAGAGTCCGCGAGGATAGCCCTTTCCATCGAGGCGCTCATGATGCTGAATCACAATCGAACGGCTTCTCTCTGGGCTAGGACTTTGGGCCATGATCTCGAAGCCACTTTGAGGATGCTTTCGCATCAGGGTCCATTCATCTGTTGTCAGAGGAGCGGGTTTATCAAGAAGGTTGCGGTCAATTTTGCTTTTTCCGATATCGTGAAAAAAGGCGCCCATGCCGGTTTCATGGATGATGCGTTGGTCGCGCACTTTAAGAGCCGCCAGAAGGGCAACCGAAAATGTCATCACATTGATGCTGTGACTAAATAAATAAGGATGGTCTCGGGTTTCTCCAATGAGATGTGCCAAATTTTCTAGATCTTGGCTGACGTAGGCGACCGTTGATTCTATGAGCTTTTCGGCCTGAGGAATGCGCTCTTTAATCGGCAGGCCATTGAACGAATCCTTAGCTACGCGAAGCGCGCAAGACGATAAAATTTCTGCTTTCTCTTTTGCGGGTATGAGAGGGCTTGAAACAATATTCTGAAGTCTTTCCTGATAAAATTTTTGGAGTTCTTCGTCGTTATCACAGGCAATGAAGAGTGAATTTACCTTCGAATGTAAGAGGCGTTGGCGATCGTCTTCTCGAAATGGGTGTTGAGCAGCACGATAGAGCACGAAGGCCTTTCCCATTTCTATATAGAGATCTCGATCAAGAATTTCATCGAGAGTAAGAATTTCAAGCGGAATGGGATAATAGCGCTGCTGAGGAATAAATTGATGGGCTACTTTCACCATGAATTACTCGCGCTTCAGCATCTTAATGAGATGCGTGATTAGATCACTGTTGAACTCATCTTTTAATTCGTTTCGAATATATTGTATGGCTTCAAAGGGTTTCATGGCTTTTTGATAGGACAAATTAGACGTTAGTGAATCGTAACAATCGCAGAGTCCTACAATTTGAGAGTGCAAATCGATATCATTGAGCCCATGGGGATAGCCCTTCCCGCTGGGTCGCTCATGGTGTTGTAGAATAATGGTCTCGGCAAGCGGCGCTAGCAAGCGAGTTTTTCGAACAATCTCAAAGCCTTCTTCCGGATGCGTCTGAACGAGGCTGCGTTCCTCTTCAGAGAGTGGATCTTTTTTCTCCAAAATTTCCTTAGGAATTTTTGTCTTACCGATATCGTGAAGTATGGCCGACACTCCCAGGGGCGACAGAGAATTAAATGCGCGCATACCCATCTCTTTTGCCAGAGAAATTGAATAGGCCGCTGTATGTAAGCTATGAGTAAACTCAGAAAATTGGTTGGTGGCCATTTCCATCAGCAAAAAAAAATGTTTCTTATCTTTGGCAAGAAACTGAATGGAATTTTGTACAGCTCCCATCGATCGCTTTAGAGTCTCGGGCGATGACGGCTGTTCAAATAATTCTTCCATGAGAGATGAGGTCGTGGTGTAGACAATCTCAGCTTTTTCGGCAGAGGTAATATTGTCTTGTTCAAGAAGAGATTTAAGGCGACCTTCCAAAAACTGACTGTGAGCACGGGGCGTAGAGCATTTGATATAGAGATGATCTACCTCAAACTGCCTTAACTTTTCTGTATCCTCATTCTTCCAAATCAAATTTTTTAGGCGATAGAGTAAATAGTTTCCCTGATATAAAAAGAAAAGATCGTGCTGAATAATATCACCTGCTCTATAAAGATTAAGAGGCAGTCGATAGTACTGCGGTTCTAACAATCCCCGTTCCGTCTTCGTGTCCTGAAGCCCCATTTACCCTCGCTCCTAATTGTAGCATAAAAAAGGGGGGCCCCTGACGCAATCTTGGTCTACATCGAGCTCTTGTACACCGTTACGTCCCAAAGCAAAAATACCGAAAGATGCTGAGAACGCAAAGGTCCCATTCTAAGATAAAGCATTGCTCAAAGATCTCTCCGTAAAGAGAAGATGATCTCCTCCGTTGCAGGGTCGAGGAGGTCACGTAAAAGATGCGGCATGCTCTTTAGACCTCGTGCGTCACTCTCAATTGACTTATAAATAATTGAAATGGTTCAATTTTTTAGTAGGCTTGAGACTTTGCTATTTTTTGCATAGCGGGCCTAGGGTAGGCAATTACTTCATGTTAAAAGCTTAAGGGTCTTGGACTGTTAGGCCTTTTGAATAGGATGGCATGGGGCTTGCTGAATCAAGGTAGCAGTGATGACTTCATGGATGTGAAGTCGGACTTTCGATGGATTGAGTACTGAAGATAAAGAGACTAACTAGTAGGTGGGTGTTGCATGACAAAGAAACTGATGACTCAATATTCGTACGTCAGACAAACAAAAGATAATCAAGCCAAAATTAATCAGCCTGTAGTTGCTGCTAATATAATTAATGCTGACACTGAAACTGCGCCGTTACATCGAATCACCAAGCCAGCGGTAGGTGTAGGTCGAGTAGCCATGCGAGCGTTAGTTAGTGGCTTGCTCTGTCTTTTTGTAGGCGCAACGCTAATCGGTCGAAACTTAGACGCCACACCAAGTAAAGCATCACCTTCATTGTCACCTTCAGCTTCCACGTCGCGCTCCTCTTCACCATCCGTTTCACCTTCGTCTTCACCGACGCCCGTGTCTTCAAGCTCGTTGGCGGCATTGCCCTCACCATCTCCGGCGGGCTCTACAAATTCGGTCGTCAGACCGGCTGCCTCGCGCGCAACTACTGCAACAATGGCGCCTAACAAACCGCTGCCCGTTTCTGCTGAAGCCGAAGTTGCTCCTAAGCAAGTGGCCTCGTCGACGCTGTTGGCCCATTCTTATACACCCCCGAAGCCGATTGAGCCAAGCCTGTGGCAACGTGTTTGGGATTTCGTAAGTCGCTTGATGCCGCTACGTCCTACGCCTGTTCATTTAGTTTTTTATAAAAGTGTCGGCGAAACCAAAATCCCGTTCACAACACGAAACGGAGTTAACTTCGGCGCTCACTTTAGCGATGAGAATCCGAATAGCTATGTTCACACTCAGATTGTGATTCAGAACGACAAAGACTATCCGGTTATTTTTAAATCGGCTTCGGTATCGGGTTCAAGTTTTTCACTCCTTCAAACAGTGCCTACGAATGTCGTGATTCGACCCAAACAGAGCCGAGATACAGATCCCAACGATGGCTCTTATGGTGAGCTTGCGTTTGGACTACAGTTTATGCCTGTAGGTCTCGGTGGACAGACTGGTTACTTGACTGTCGTATGCGAGACTTATCAAGCATCGCAGAGTCGCCGCGTGACAAGCACCTATGTGTTTCCTCTGAAGGGTCACGGAATAACTCCGCCGATTATGGCGTTGGATTTTGATTTATCAACGGTCATTGAGATTGGTTCTCAGAGTAGTCAGGTCGTTACCTTTACCAACGATATCTCTGAGGGTGGCACTCTCGTTGTAGGTGCCGACTTGGTGGGCGAAAACACTTTATCGTTTTCAACGTCATGGAATGTTCCTGTGGTTGACTCTACAGTACGTATTCTGCCTCGACAGTCGGCGAGTCTGACGATTACGTATGCAGGAACTGAGAATGTCGACGGCGTGCTCCGCTTGACAACGAATGATTCTAGCTCTCCTTATTTTCCTCTTACGAATGTTGCCCTACGAGGCAAGGCGGCTCAAGGCGCTCGCATGATTGTGAGTGATGCTGAAGTCGAAGATCTAGGCGTTTCAAGCTTGCCATTTGTGATTCCGCACAATGAATATGCCGATACAAAATTTTCTTATATCGGCAAGGTTAGAGCGGGAGGCGATATTATCGGCAAGCGGTATCGGCTGAAGAATGCCAATGGCCATATGCTTACGATAGAGTCGATGACCGTCACTGGCGCTTCTCGCATGAGCGTGCATGTGATTGAAAAGGCGTTAGCCTCTAAGCCTATTGAAGAGATCACTCAGACCATCACCACTGCGCGACCCTTGGCGCTCAGCCAGCGTACCTTGAATTTGGGCGCTTATAATATACCCGTGGGGGGTTCTTTGGATGTCGTAGTCTTGATGTCGGTTCCGACGCTCGAGGAGGCGAGAGCTGAACAATTTAAAGGCTCCATGCAAAAGGGTCAGTTAGAGATTCGATCGAATGATACCGAGCATCCCGTTTTTAAATTTAGCGTGGCCGCCGCCATCGGTGCTGAGAAGCCGCTGCAGTGTTCCGGCGACAATGACAACTGGGTAGCCGATGACTTTACCTGCGGTGGCAAAGCGAATGGTACTCTGTGTGGAAGTTATGATGAGAGTGGCGCGCACTCGCGTATTTGCAATCAAGGCGCTTGCGTATTGATGGGCGATTTGGATGGCGATCGACGCGTTACCCTCAAAGATTTAGCCGCTTATTTGGGCGATTTAGATGGCAATGGTCAAGTTGATGAATTAGATGCCCAATTAAAGACCGACCGTTTTGCCGGTAAATGGGAACAGGCTGGTGACTTCACGTGCGATAATTCATTTAATCAGAGCAGTGTTGAGCACTTTAATCGTTTAGCCAATTTGATCGCCGACTTTGATGATTTTGAATCCTATAACTCACGCGTCGTCGAGATGTGCACCAAACGCGATTTGATCGCCAATCTCGCTGCGATGAAGGCCAATCCAACCACTCCCAATAAGTATCCCGACAAAGGTCTCGGTTACGTATTTCGCGATGGCTATATCGATTTTGAGGCGATGAAAGCTGCGCACGGGCCCATTACGGCGACGACACCCCTCATTTACAAGAAGCCGGAGCTCGTCTGCCTTGATGCCATTGGTAACTACGATCTTGAAACGGGTGAAGAAATTGTTTGGACCACGCCAGAATTTGGATCTCCGATCTATCGAAATGATGGCAAATTGACGGGTCGGTACTTGTCTACGGATGTTGCCAGTTTCTTGATTGGAGAAGCTCAACTTGGTTTATTTCAAAAGTACACTAATGATTTTCGCGTAAACTTTTTGGGTGAAACGCCTTATGAGGGTGCTCCTGAAGGCTTGCCCCCTGAAGATGTGGCTCCTCGTCGCGAAGCCATTCTTTGGGCATCTCAAGTGCAAATGTATTACGATATCACGCGCTACCGTAATGTATTCTTCAATAAACATTTTACGAAGGCTCTGAAGCTTCCCGTCGAAACAGAGAAGAACCTTCTGTACCGCCAGCACCGACCCGACTTAGTGGATGCAACAGTTTTCAATAAACCAAGAGCAGCTATTGCAGAGACCTTTTTTGCAGCAACTGCGCTTAAGCCAAATGTTGTTGATTTAGATGAAAAGAGAAACGAGATTTCAACGTCCGTAAGAACCCGTTTTTTAACGGAAGATTTCGATTTAACCGAAGTTTTAAATCCGGCCTTTGATTCAAGCGCTGCAGCTGCAGACTTTCCAGGTCTGTTAGCCAATTGGGTGATTGCGGATCCTCAAGGTTTTTCAACTGCGGCTGGCTTAGACAATTTGGGGTGGCTAAATACTGCTCTTCCATCAGTCAATAATGCCTTATCAGCGTGGGAAGCTTATCGAATGAGAGACAATCATTTAATCTCTAAAGATACCGATCATTTGTTATCTCGTTGGGTGGCGGATTCTGGTTGTAAGAGAGGGGAGCTTTCGTGCGAAGAAGAAATGAGTCTGAGAAATGTAATGATGTACGGTGGGGCTCAACAAAATTCGGCGATTTATCCATTCTATGATCGCCAATATTTAAGTACAAGAAATGACTATCGAGGTTTGAGTGGCTGGAATTTAGCCTCATTTTTTATGGGGGCCCTACTGTATGATCTTTCAAATTCCGGTGGCCTTGGCTCCTATGCGACTTCGCTGATTGTGTGGAAGACGCTGCAATACGCTGATGACAAAGATAATTATCCAATGAACCGATTTGCAAGTGACTTGCTTCGAGCTGCTAGAGAGTTGTTTCCAAGTGATATATCCCAGGGTGTTAGTAAATATGAGTCAGCGATAAAGGAAGTTTTGACTTCAAGGGGTTTAGATACGGAAGGGCAAATATTTCCAGCCAATCTACCATCCGCAGTGCTGGATACGAGCAATAATATTTTTGCAACGCAGCATCCGTTTATGCAGGTGCAAGAGCTGGGAGCCTCTAACATTCAACGAGGCTCATTTCTTGGTGAGCCAGCGAGTCATTATGCATTTCAATTCTATCGCTATTCAAACTTAGGGCCATGTGACTCATTTGAAATCACCGACGGCTCCTATAATGAGGCGGGTGAGTATCTTCCAAGCGGGCAGGCAAATGGCTTTCGAAAAATTTTTGAAGGGCGGGAATTGCAAAATTTAATTCTAATTCTCCCTGGTTTTTCGTTTAACTGGAAGGCCGTAGCAAAGCGATGTGATAATGACTTAGCACCCGATTATAAAGCAGACGTTGCGCCCTTTGGCTTTCGCGTGGTCAAGGCGGTTAAGGATGGGTTTGGGCTTTCTGTCGATATAAAAAATGATCAATGGGCAGTGTTTAATATCATTGATGAGGCTTCAAGTGGTCAGCCAGGCGGCTTTCAAATTGTCCTCGAAGGAGAGTCAGGTTCAATTATTACAGAGCAGTCGAGCTTAATCGTTTCTGTCTCCGAAATGAAAGGGAAGCGTCTTTCGTTTAAACGTTTCTTTGGCGGACTATCGGACAGCTTTGACTTCAACTCAATTGGCTTGCATGAAGGCCTTCCCAGAACTATTGATTGTCGAAACGATGATACTTGCAGAGACTAATTGATTAGGGGGCTATACAATCGGGATCTAAACCGAGGTTGGCCCTCGCAGCATCTCGGCCTTCTAAGTTCACTTGCCCCGTCCAGGCATTGCATAATTCGAGAATCGTACCTCTCTCATCGACTGCCATCGCTTGCAGTCTACCGTCGATAACTGCTTCTGCGCCTATCAGGAATCTGCCATTGATAGGATTGAATCCATAGTCATTCACACGCGGCAGCGCAGCCAGTCCTGGAAAGTCCGAGAAGGCCTTGCGTCCGACGAGAAGTGGGTTCTGCTCTCCGATAATCAGATTAAACCGCTCATTACCTTTGGGCTTCAGCGTGAGGGTTGGCACATTCTGACGGTTCGTCTCAAAGACCTCCGTATAAGGTGCGGTCCACCCTGGATAGCGGCCAGCTTCGACAGCATCGGCGACAAGGAGTTGCTCTTTGTAGGCAGCCATCAGAAGCTCGGTGGCTTCGCTGACTCGGGCATCGAACATGAACTTGCTATAAAGCGGAATCGATACACTCGCTAGAACGCCGATGATCGCGACCACGCTCATCAGTTCGACAAGGCTAAGGCCGCTAGTACCGGTTGGTCGGCAATCGGGAGATCCTAGTTTTTTGAAGCTATTCATCATGGTGACACCTCTCAAATTTGGCCCTTTTCTTTGGTCGTTTTGTCTGTCCCTGACTTAATGGACTCCATTCCCCTCCCCATGATCTCTTATGACACCCTCCATGCTTCTATTGTCTCCCTAAGGCGCAATGCGCAATAGAGGGTCGGAACTAAAGTTAACAGAGGTGCTAAGTTGTTAAAGTTACAAGAATAAAACCGGGGATAAATGGCATGCCTCGCCGCACCTAATGAGATTGACCTAGCGCATCGAGGCTGGTGAGGAGGGTCGACAGGTCTCGATTGATGGCGCTGACCGTGCTTCGACCGTAGAGCTCCTGATACCAAAAATAGTTTCGCAAAACGAGTGAGACATAATCGCGAGTTTCTGGAAACGGAATGAGATCGACAAATAAAAGATCCGCTTCATCGCGCCCATAAATTTTGAGCCACTGGTCGACACGAGAGGAGCCGGCGTTGTAAGCCGCCAAGGCAAGCTCGAGACTCTGAAATCGATCGGTCAGTCGACGAAGATACTGCGAGCCTAGGGCAATATTCTGAGACGGCTCAAAGAGTTGACGTGATGCTTTGGCACCACCCACCGACCTGGCGGTGGATGGAAGAATTTGAAGTAAGCCACGAGCATTGGCTCGCGATACGGCCGTGCGATCGAATGCACTCTCTTGTCGAGCGACCGACATCAGAAGCAGCGGATCAATCGACCTCTTCATTTTTTTGAACTCCGCATGAAAGGGCGTCGGAAACATTTTATGCACCAGGGGCTCACTAAAAAAATCGGGTCGCCACAGAGCCAACCGACCACTGAGACGTACCTGAGCAGCGACTTGCGATGATTTCTCAAATGCCGCAAATAATTTCAAGACACTGGCGCTACTTTCGAACCTATCGAGTCGGAGTAGCGCCGCAGCGAGTCGCTCAGCAGCCGATGAGGCTTCCACCTGCAGAAGAGAATTTAGCCAGCCCATATAGCGTTTATCTGCCGTGGGTGTTGTGGGAGATTTGGGTGGAGGAGTATCTAAAGACGCAAGTCTCGTGTCGACCTGATAAAGATCTGTCGCCTTTCGTCTCATATGAGCTTTCGCGGTGATGGCATGGAAGCTTGACGGACGATCGCTGATAAGGGTTTGCCAGTCAGCCACAGTCAGAAGTTCAATTTTATTTTTGGTTTTACTTTCGGCCTTCTTCACTTTGGCCTGGTTCTTTTGATGCTGCATTAAGCCTCGCCAGTACAAGAGGCGGGCATAATCTGGATGATTGCTAGCGGGCCTCGCTTTAGTAAGCCAGCGAACGGCAGTGGTTTCAGAGTTCCAGCTGAGTTCGAGTAGCGCCATTCGTAACAAGAGGGGTGTCGCTCGCGAATCGTCGGCAACAATACATTCCATGCCATGCGTGAAGAGACGCCGTAGCAACGTGCGAGCCTTTGCAGACGGTGCATGAGTCGCCGTTGTAAGTGAGCCGTTCGAAGTAAATTTTTCTAACGAGCGGGCTATTGCTAAAGAGAGCGAACGAGGGCAGGTCTTGGTGTGAAGAGCCAGATTGCCTCGGTGAAGTAAATCTGCTTCAGAACTAGTCGACGTAAATCGAACGAGCCGTGCAAAGTCGCTCCTCTGAAGATCGTCGATCGACTTCCAAGATAACGTGCTCCTAGCTCGTGACGACTGTACATTATTTGACGATGGAAATAGTTCGCTCTCAAAATCGCAGAGCTCTCGAAAAGGCCTTTGGTTTCTGGGAATCGAAGTGTCGCTGCAAAAATCACGTAGCTTACTTTGACTCAGCAAAAGACCCGATAGCCAACGAGCGTCGGCCTGGGACAGCGTTGGCACAGCAGATGCTTTTGAAATATCTGCGAATACCAAAATGCCTACAAGAGCAAAAAATTCTGCCCTCACGCGCACGAAATGAAAAATGCAGTACGCCACCATCGACGCGACGACTCGAACGTCCATTTCACCTCCCCAAGGACTCCGTCAAATGGTGATGCAGAATAAGTTAAAACTTACCTGATGGAGCCTATATTCAGTGTAACCTAAATAAGCCAAAACCTTGCATTATGACCAAATTGTCACTGGGCTTGATGAGAGACCACTTCGGCCAGGGCTTTGACCCAAATATCGTGATCATTGACACAGGGTACAGTGACAAAAGATTGTCCTCCCGCTGCCAAAAATGAGTCTCGCCCTCGAATGGCAATTTCTTCGAGTGTCTCGAGACAGTCTGCAACAAACGAGGGGCTCATCACGGCCAACGATTTAATTCCTTTGTTCGCAAGCTGCATAATGAGGTCATCGGTGGCAGGCAGCAGCCAAGGGTCTCTGCCCAGGCGCGATTGAAACGCGACTGTATAAGACTCAGGCTTTAAATTAAGACTGCGCGCCAAGTGTCGAGCGGTGGCAAAGCTATGAGCGCGATAACAAAATGGCGGTGTTGACTCACAACAGGTCGATAGCCTGCAAGTATTGCCTGTGGGATCAGCCTTACGAATATGTCGCTCAGGAAGTCCGTGAAAACTGATAATGGTATGGTCCACCTGTTTGACGACATGTTGTTTATAGAGATCGGCCTGCGCCCTGATAAAGCCGTCTAAGCTATGAAAGGCTGGCAATGTATGAATTGCAGGAATATACGCGTCGTTCTTCAAAACCCTCATCGCATCGGCTAGAGACGAACCGCTACTTGACGACGCATAGTGTGGATAAAGCGGCGCCAAGTAAAGATGACTAAAACCCTCGTTTCGAAACCGCTTCCACTGTGAGCGAAACGAGGGCTCACCGTAGCGCATCGAATACGCAACCGTGATACGGTTTTTGGTAGGGTCCAATATCTTCTGAAGTTTTTCGGCAATGGCTGCCGTATTGACGAGCAACGGGCTTCCGCGATCCGTCCAAATACTTTTGTAGGCGTGTGCTGATTTTGGAGCACGAAACGGCGCGATGATTCCGTAGACAAGTGGATAGCGCACCAGAGCAGAAATATCGATTACGCGTCCGTCCGTCAGAAACTCTTGTAAATAACGCCTTACAGCGGGTGTTGTCGGTGCAGAAGGGGAGCCAAGATTCATTAATATCACCAAAGTTTTTGCTTGGTTCATAGGTATTGACTTTAGGGTGTTTCGCAAGACTTGATGAGTATGGAATGTTGCTTTCTACAAGTAGACATAATATCGAGGCCCGGATTTTAGAGCCGTTTGCACGGCCATTTTCTATTGAGAGAGTCGGACCCTCGTTGTTTTGGATCGCCGAGTTTCAAGGCCCTTGGGTAACGGCTTATGACGAAACGACTCAGCAACGCTCCCTGGTAGCTTCATCGAGCTTGCAAGGTTTATGGAGAGGCCCGCACAGCATCACCAGAGGGCCTGATGACCAATTGACGATTATCGACTATCGAGCAAATTGTATTTCGATTCACTCGCCACTCTCTGGGGCGTCTTGTACCTTGGTCGACAGCGCCTCGGGTCTCACGGCGGGCCCGGCGACTGCGACTTGGCACCATGACGAACTCTATATCTCCGATTATGGATCGAACCGCATCGTTGTAATCGATAAAGCGGGTATCTATCAACGCGAAATCTCGTCGGCCAATAGTCCCTCCCGTCAACCTGGAGCCTTCGATCGTTTGCACGATATTACGTTTTTTGAAGACTCAATGGTCATTGTAGATACGTGGAACTCAAGATTGCAGCGTTTCACACTGCAGGGTGAATTCATCGAGATTATTGCTTTTGAGTTCTCGAAGCCTGTGAGTATTTCGAAATCGCTGAAAAACATCGCGGTCTCTGACGTGGGCAGTCATCGAATTTATCTTTTTGATCTCAAGTTTAACCTGGTCAATACTATAGGAATTCACAATGAACTTTTGAAACCTTACGAAGTACGGTTTCGAGGCAGTGACCTCTCTATTTGCGATACAGACCACAATCGTATTTTAATTTTGGACACGAAGGACCTAGAGATATGAACGGAAAAACGGGCCACGCCAAGTCAGCTGAAACTAAATTTGCTGATATTAAACTCACCGATTCTTTCACACGAAAGAAACTACGTTTTGAGCCACAAGATCCGACCGCAGTACTTATCTACGGCTGTGGGCCGACAGTTTACGGCCTGACTCATGTCGGCAATGCACGCGCGTTTCTTACGCAGGACATGGTCGTGCGCGTCTTATCTTACGCGGGCTATGGCGTGCGCTATGTGCGCAACTATACCGATATCGATGATAAGATTATCGCGCGAGCGAGCGTCGAGAATCTTAGCTCTCAAGCGTTAGCTAAAAAGTATACCGCCGCCTTTGACGACGATATGAAGGCTCTTCGAGTTCAAACGCCACATCGGTGCCCGAAGGCCACAGAGTCTGTGGATGCGATTATTAAAATGATTCAAGATTTGCAAACTCGCGGCCACGCTTATGGTTTGCACAAAGATGGAAATCACGATGTTTACTTCAACGTGGCGACTTTTAAAAACTACGGCAAACTTTCGGGCCGCTCGCTAGAAGAATCCGAGGCCGGCTACCGCATTGATATTGACCAAGGTAAGATTAATCCCGGCGACTTTGCGCTCTGGAAATCAGCGAAACCAGGTGAACCTGCATGGCCGAGCCCCTGGGGAATGGGACGCCCCGGCTGGCATATTGAATGCTCCGCGATGATCGAGACTCATCTCGGCACAACCATCGACATTCACATGGGGGGTATCGATTTACTATTTCCCCATCACGAAAATGAAATTGCGCAGAGTGAAGCTAGTCATCAGAAAAAGTTGTCGCGCTACTGGATGCACAACGGTCTCTTAGAGCTTGACGCCGTAAAGATGAGTAAGTCTCTAGGCAATTTGGTATCGACGAGAGATTTTTTAAAAGACTATGGTGCCGACGTATTTCGCCTGTTGATGCTGAGTCATCATTACCGAAGTCCTTTAAATTTTTCTAACGAGACAATTTCTCAGGCCGAAAATCTTTGGAAGCGACTTCTCAAGGCTCTTCTTTCAAAACCAAGTGAATCACCAAATGAATCAAAGACTGATAGTGAAAAGCCAGCCGAATTGCTCGGTCTGAAAGAGAGAATGCAAGACGCCCTATACGATGATTTCAATACAGCGAAGGCGCTCGGATTTATGTGGGCCGCTCTCAGAGCTGTCACGCGAGGCCCCTCGCAAGAACTCTGGACAGAATGGACCGCCTGCGTTCATGAATTTAATTCGATTTTTGCGTTCGATCTTAATGATCCTAAAGCATCGCTGGCTGCCCTAGAGGCGCGTCAAGAAGCACGATGGGGCGTCGACAGCTCGTTGAGGCAGTGGCTGGATGCGAAAATTCAAGAGCGGCAGACATTCAGAGCTCAGAAAGATTTTGTTTCGGCCGATAAAGTTCGTTCCGAAATGGAAGCTTGCGGTTTCACCGTCATGGATAATCCTCACGGATCGGACTGGCGCAAAACCTGAGATCAAGATTCAGTATGAAAGTTCATATATCACATCAGGCATAAATCTAACTTTCAGCTGGAAATTAGATTAATGACGCGCCTGCAAGTGAGCGTGTGACTGCGACTGAGCACCCAGCATGAGTCGTTGCCCTAACAGCAAAACCGCAAAGAAGAAAAAGTCTGCCGCCAGCGAACGCCAGAAAAAGGGCAACGCCATAATATAACAGTGAACGAGTCCCATCAGATCTTTGGAATACATGGTTGTGGACATCCAATGGCCGAAATTAGAAATCACAAAAAACAGCGATGAACCCGACAAGGCGGTCGACGTTAAAACAAATACATCGTGTGAACGACGCGTTCTAAAGCCAAGTATCAGCGCCATCACGAGAGCTCCATACACATAAAGTTGCCCAGGATAAAAGCCTAAAATTAAATCACTCCCTACGAAAACCGCCAAAATAATTGCCAAGCCTGCCATGGGGCGCAGTGTACGACCTGCAATCAAGGCTATCGCCAATACCGGCGAAAGATTGGCCGGATGCGGCACAATCCGTGAAAAGAACCCAAGACCAATCAACAATACAGACCAAAATAAAATCGACTTCATCTATTCAATCTAGGGTGAATTAAAATCAAAAGACAAATAGTTTCCCATTTTCGACGAGGTTTCAAACTTGGAGGGCAGAGAAGTCTGAAAAAAGGGTCCATTGTAGACAAAAAGGCCAAACTCGCCCAACAGCCCCGCCACGTCGCATCCCTTAGGCAAACGCTCCTTGAGCTTTGCCGAGAAGGATTGCCCTAAGAATGTCGCCGGCATCTTGCGCTCATCTACCGAAACGACCGCAGCGTCGAAGCGCAAATTGAAAAAAACACGCACAATTTCTTCGGAGGGCCAATTCCAGAGGGGAAATCGCGCATGAAGGCCCAAACGAGACGCGCAATTCATCGCTGCCTTCACCAGGGGACTCTCTTTATGAAAGGTAAAAATGAGGGCTTCAGTTTTCTTTTGCTTAAATAGTGCCTTTAATTCTTCTTCGTTATCGATACGCCACGATTCTGTCGTATTATCGGATACTTCGGGCGCGAGGGGCGTAAAACTTATCTCAAGACTCTCGGCCTGAGCTCTTAGCATGGCGGTCGATACGGTCAGGCCTGCAATCGAAAGGCCCAGTAGGCCCTGCAGCTTGAACTCTGGCGACTTGGCCTCGAACAATGTTACCGCCGAGTCGGCGCCTCCCATCCAAACGAGCCACGCTTTTTCTCTCTTCATAGGGTCCCTTCCGGCCCATTTTATAGGGTAGGGGGGCACCTTAGTCTATGAAATCATTCAAAGGTTTTTGCATGCGGGCCGAGCCAAAGCGCTAGCGATAGATTTATGGTCAGTGTGGAGCGAACCCACCCAAAGCCAAAAACCAGCCAAGAACCAGCCGAAGGGACTATTTGCTATTTGGGAAGACTCGGGTAGATAGGCCGACGGACTTGCCTATGTTGACGCTCTATCAGGCCAATCTTAAGTGTCGAGACAAAGTGATTCAGCGCTCGCGTCCATTTTTCTATGAGGGCCATATTTCATCGTTGGTGAAAATTTCACGCCGTAGGCACCGCCATCACATTGAAGTACATGCATCGATTGTTGAATCAGACTCCCTTGATCGCGAAGGCGATCTTCAGTCGAAGATATGGCGTCTGGGTGGTTCTTTCAAATCTCGCTATTCGCTGGGTCACCACCTAAGCTTAGAGATTGTGCCTATTTCGTGGGCCGACCTCTTTCCGCAGCGACGAATTCTGTACAGTCTCATCGCGATTCTTTTCGTTCATAGTGCGGTTCTTGTGGGGCCCGTCATGATGAAGCCGGCAGCAAAGCCAAAAATTGTTTCGGTCACGCTCACCAGGCCATTGACCCCTGTGACAACCAAAAAAGCTGGGCGAGGAGCCTCAAGTCGAGACGCCCTTATTCGCCGCCGAGCGATGCCGCAACCATCGGCCACCGACCAACTTCTAAAATCTTGGTCGGCTGTGAAGCCATTAGCTCTACCAAAATCGGTAGAGAAAGTCGCTCTGGCGAAACCAGCTTGGATGGAAAAAAATCAGCTGAAAGAGAACCAACTGAACAATACGCATAGCTCAGGTCATACCACTGACTCTCATCATGAAACTCACGAAGCTTGGTCGAGCCTTAAGCCCAAGCTTCAAGACTGCCTCATCGGCCATCAAAATCTTCAGTCGCAAAAGACCTTAAAAACTCAGCTGCAACTTAATCGGGCCGGCCATATCGTAGGCATCAAAATTCTCACTGCAGCGTCGCCCGATCTCGAATCTTGTTTAATGTCGGCTCTTCAAGGTACCCGCTTTGGCAGAGCCAGCGCCAATTCGCACGAACGACTCGTAGAAAAAACCTTTAACCTTTACTAGTCTTCTTCATAGTGACTGAAAACCCAGCCCATCTTCTGACGACTCAGGCCCTTTCGAAGACTTTCGTCGCCCACAACGAGATTTTCAATAATGTATCGATAAGAGCCCAGCGAGGCGAAGTCGTCTCTATCGTGGGGCCATCGGGTTGCGGCAAAACCACATTACTCAGAATTCTTGCGGGACTTGATACGCCAACGTCCGGCAGTCTGCAGTGGTCTCAATCGCTGCGAAAGGCCTTTGTGTTTCAAGATGCCCTGCTGCTGCCTTGGCTCAATGCCCTCGAGAATATTAGACTGCCTCTGAAGCTCTCTCGCAGTCTCAATGAAAAATCGAACTTAGCAAATGAACTACTGTCATCGGTGGGATTATCGCATGCTGGTCACCTTTATCCGCACCAGCTGTCGGGTGGTATGCGCATGCGAGTATCTTTGGCAAGGGCCTTCGTCACTGAGCCAGAGATACTTTTCATGGATGAGCCATTTGCGGCTCTTGATGAAATCACTCGTCATCGCCTCAATGAAGATTTGCGAACCTGGGTAGAGGCACGCCATTTGACCGTATTTTTTGTCACGCATTCATCGTCAGAGGCTGTATTTTTGAGCGATCGAATTTATGTCCTGGGCGCTACGCCCGCCACGATTCTTGACGAAGTGACTATTGACGCATCGTCTCAAAGCATTAAAAGAGATCGCTCGTTTCGGGATTCCCCCTTCTATTTGCAATCGAGACGTACGTTAGAAAAAAGGTTGTATGACAAAGCGACTGATTGAGAAGTCATCTTTTTTAGTTCCTCTGGCTCTTGTGGCGTTAGTTTTAGAAGTGGGGGTTCGATTTAAAGTTTTTCCACGCTATTTGGTGGCGAGCCCCACGATGATCGCCGAGTGCTTGCAACAAGATTACGATATTCTTCTGCAGGCATTTGGCCAAACCTTAGGCGCCGCTACTTTAGGTTTTTTAGGCTCTCTCGTGGTGGGCTTTTCGCTTGGTGTCTTATTTTTTTGGTCACGTCGTGTTCGTCGTTTTTTATTTCCCTACGTCACGTTCTTTCAGACGATTCCCATCATTGCCATCGCGCCCTTACTGGTCATTTGGTTTGGTTATGGATTTTCAACTATCGCCATTTCTAGTTTAATCGTCGCCGTTTTTCCGATGATTGCAGCGACCATGAAGGGCTTGGCAAGCACCGACCCCAGTTATCAAAAGTTATTTGAGATTTACGGTGCCACCCGATGGCAAAGTTTGACGGCTCTGCATATTCCATTTTCATTAACCCATATAGCCGTGGGCGCTCAGGTAGCCTCAGGGCTCTGTGTGATTGGCGCCATCGTAGGAGAGTTCATCGCCGGAGGTGGTTTGGGCGGTTTAATTGATACCGCCCGCGTTCAACAGAGAACGGAGCTTCTGTTCGCCGCCCTTCTTTTGTCGGCAGCGTTAGGGTTACTCATGTTATGGGCAACCAACGCAATTTTCAGGCGTCTTTTAAAGACTTGGCATCCGTCGGAAAGACCCCTATAAGGCTGTTTATGAAATTCTTGGCTTCTACCTTGGGTCTTTTGGCGTTATCTGTTTTGGCGCAAGCTGTAGAACCGGCACCTGAAAGCGCAGTATTCGCAAAACCGGCACTTCAAAGCTCTCCATCTATGAAAACCGCTCCTCTCAAGTCTGTAAAAGTTTCTCTGAACTGGGTCGCCGAGCCTGAGTTCGGAGGATTTTATCAAGCCCTTCATGATGGTCTCTATAAAGAAAAAGGCTTAGACGTCGAACTTATTCAGGGTGGCGCAGGCGCTCCGACCGTGACCCTGGTCGCTGAAAAGAAGGTCGATATTGGCGTGGCCAGTATGCCTGAGGTCTTGGTGGCACGAGAGCGTGATGCGCGAATCGTAGCGAGCTTTTCGGTTTATCACACCTCTCCTTTGATTCTCATGGCCCACCGCTCTCGCGGATTTAAACACATCTCAGATATCTTTTCCTCGAAGGGCCTATTGTCGATTGAGCAAGGTCAGGCGTTCTCGCAGTTTCTAGAAAAAAAATATAGTTATAAAAATTTGACGGTCGTCCCATATGCGGGGGGCGTAGGCGCTTTTTTGGCCAATAATCAGATGGTGCAGCAGGGATTCATTTTTTCCGAACCTATTGTGGCAGCACGCCAAGGCGCTCAAGTCGACACCTTCAAAATAGCGGACGCCGGTTATAATCCCTATATCGAAGTGCTTGTGTTTCACGAGGACGATCTGAAAACGCGAGAGCGTTTTTGTCGAGATTTTGTAGAAGCCTCTCGTGAGGGCTGGCTTCGCTACAACAAAAATCCTGCTACCGTTAATAAAATGATGGCCAAGCTAAACCGCGCCATGCCTCTCGAAGTTTTTGAAGAAGGCGCTAAGTCTCAAATTCCATTTATCGTGGCTAACGACAAATCCAAAGACCTAGGACTCATCGATTTAGCGCGAGTTCAGGCTATGGAGAATCAATTGCTCGAGTTCTCGGTCTTGAAATCGAAGTCAACGAATTTAGCGTCGTCGTTTCGCAATTTTTGAGAGCTCGACTCTAAGATTGTCACAATGTGGTGCTGTGCGCAGAAGATATAAATCGTTTAGTTTTTAGATTGTTGGAAAATTTATGAGATCGCTCGCTCTGCAAGGAGGTCAGGGAGAGTGACAATTTATGCTCTTTTATAGCCCCTCACGATGCCTTAGTTTTTCTATAAGCAGGTATTAAGACACGCATCTTTTGAGTCTATCGCTAGGCTCCATCTTTGCTCTACTTCTTGTATAATGGGGAACTGATGTCTCAGAGTTTCAAAAAACCCGAGAGTTCAAATACAAAAGGGCGTGATACCACAGGCAGCAGCTTTCGGGTCTATCAAGCGCTTCATCTTTTTATTCAATCCACTGATGATGATACCGACAAGGCCATCGCACGCTTAAAGCTCGAACTTGAGCGAAAAGTGGAGTCTCAAAAGACAATTTCTGCGTCTTTTAAAAAAGAGATTCAGGCCGCCCACAATGGCGCGCTTCAAAAATTAGTTGAACTGAAACGCACTCTCAGCAACCAGAAATATGACGAACCGGTAGATGCTCTCTCCGTGGCTCGCAAACATTTTGATGAGCGTCGCTATGATCAGGCGCATAAGCTCTACCAATCAGCCTTGCGACAAGGCCATGAGAATTTACAGATTTTATTGTCAGCCGGAACAGCCGCACTTTATGCCAATGATTTTCCCGTCGCTCTGCAACGCGCCGGCCAGGTTTTGGAACGCAGTTCGCGCGATGTGCAGGCTCTCACGCTGAAGGCGTTGGCGCTCTATTCTCTTGATCGATTGGGCGAAGCTCGCACGACGATTGAAGAGGCTATGAAGCTGAAGCCAGACTCTCCGATCATCCAAAAATATGCCAAGGTGATTTTAAGCAATATCGCCCCCAGCTGGAATGGGGAACGCAAGTGGCGTCGAGCTTCTATGCACAAATCACTTCTCATTGTCGATGCCGATACCGGCGTAGTGACGCACCATAAAACGCTGTCCCTTTCAGCCGGAGGCTGTCTGGTCGAGGCTGATTCACTGCCCAACGAATTTCATTTTTCTCTTGAGCTTTTCCCTGGCCGCAAAATCGATGGCTCAGGCGAGCGACGCTACCAACAAGCCCTTGGCCAATATGGTTTAGCGTTTAAAGAACTGGCCCTCCAAGAAATGGACGCCATCAACCAAGAAGTCTTAAAAGTCGGCCGTACCTAATCATATTTCACTGTGAATGGTTCCATCAGCCACATATGCATCGACTAGATCTTGTTTGTCAGAAGATCGCATATGTATTGTAAGGAGCATTTTGATATCGGTCTGGTAGCCGATGCCAAGGCGTGTTGACTACACATTTCCGCCCAAAAAACAAAAACGCCCCGAAAGGCGTTTTAAAGAAAGCGGGAGACGAGGCTCGAACTCGCGACCCTCAGCTTGGGAAGCTGATGCTCTACCAACTGAGCTACTCCCGCAAGGTCCAGAATTCTCCAACATTAGGGCTTATAAGCTAGTTTTTGTAAAGTGAGGGTTTATCGAGGAAAGTAAATCCCTTGAATTTCCCTTAAGGCGGCGGGCACAAAATTGACGTAGCCAGTGCGCGCCTTCAGGTGGGGACTGATTCCGATAGGTCTCGATTTTCCGCCCTTTGTTGACTCAACAATTCCTTTGGAATGGTACGAACAAACACTCCGAATAACGATTGCTCCTGCGTCTATGTCAATCGACTCTCGTTTCAGCCCCAGCGCCTCACCACGCCTGAGTCCGGTTTCGTACACAAGGTGATACAGAGGGAAAAGCTTGGAGTTCTCTGATGCCCAGCTCAAAAACCGTCTCGCTTCATCCTCAGACCAATATTCCGTTTTTGCCAAAGGTTCCTCAAAGGACTCAATGAGCAAAATCGGATTTGTTGAAACATATTTCAGTTTCAGCGCAAGCGAATAAACGGACGAAAGAAATGTTCGTATTCGATTGATCCGGGCTGCACTTAAATTTTTCTTTAAGTCGTTGAGTAGTGCCGCCCAATGATCATCAGAAATTTCTTCGAGCCTTCGCTCACCAACGCTGTTGGCAATGTACTTTCTGTACATTGCATCGTAGTCCAATCTTGTGCCAGGTCGAAGCGATTTGCGTTCTCGGAATTCCTTTTCATAGAATTCTTTGAAGCTCACACTTCTTCCCCTCAGTCGACCGACAGAAGAATCAAGGAGCTTTTTGCGTTCGCGTAGCTTCCATTCTTCTGCATCCACCTTCCTTGCGAAAGTCTTTGATTTAATGAGGTTGCCTTTGAACCAAAGGGACGCCTCATAGTAGATCGTTGATTGTTTCGTGATTCTCTTTCGAATAGACATGACTAGGATTTCTCCTTTGTTTGAAGAATCCATTGTTCAATGTCGTTAGGATCAAAGCGGATTAATCGGGGGCCAATCTTCTTAAAGGGTATAAGTCTTCGATAGATCCGTCCATAGACGGTTTTCTTGCTTACTCCCAATCGACTGGCCAGATCGTCCGCTTTCAGAAATACTTTCTGTTGTGACTTGTCAAAGAACTGATTTGCCTCCCCATTCATATCAGTTCTCTCCGCCATCTTGTCGAGTCATTTCATTCCTAGACACTGCTTCTGTGTCGGATTTATTTCTTTGATGATCCATGAGGGCACCTATGCCACCTTCGCATCATAACGGGAGAGCGCTAGATCGTATTGTTCTTCAATTCGATCCCAAAGCATCTGGCAATGCCTGGGGTCCCAGAAGTGCAATCCGCCATCCAAAGATTCTTTTAAGCATGACTTGGTGTAGAGCGGGCCATACAAGGAAAAATATTTATAAACGGTCCGCGGCATAAGCTGATTCTCCGAAATGTTGCCAAGCATCCCAAAGATCTGCGGACCAAAAGGCTTAGCGGTGTGAAATGTTTGCTGGCATTTGAAGCTGACACAGAATTTAGAAGCGCGGTCGAGCAAGGTGTTGATATGGATAGGGCCGCTTTGCTGTTTACAGAACAACCGCTCGCAGCGGACGATCGTGTACGAGGAAGTTTTGTGGGGAGTATTCCTGAGAATTTTGAACGACTCGATAGGCAGTATCTCGCTGATAATCTAAACTCTTACGGTTCGGACTCCATATCGCCAGGGGTCTTGTTTCAAATTCTCAACAACGGAGAAACAGTGGTTGTTGGGATTTCAACCGACCATCGTCTGTTTGCTGAAGACTGGATCAAAATTGAAAAAGATTCTGGCATCGGCCATGCTCTTGAAGTCATAGATATGGGGATGGGCGTGGACCCTTTTGACGACCAGCGAAAACCATACTTTTTGATTCGTGATTCCTTTGTAAACGATAAGATTCATTTCAAGGTTGCTGTAGAAAACTTCATGCCTTATGTACGACATCTCTGGCATGTGGGTGATGTTAAGCAGATAAAGCAAGACGACGAGAGAGGCAAAGAAGCTAATTGACGAACAAGCGTCCCCTGACCCGCTTGTAGCTTAATGACTCTGCGATGTTCGGTGGCCAGATTCCCATTCAGTGCAAGAAAACTCGGTAGTCGATTGTCAACACTTTTGAAAGTCTCTTGGCCATCTTGAGGCCGATAGATCGCTTGCCATGCTCCATCTTCAAAAGGTCCGCTTCGGAAATAGCAATCTTTTTTGCGAGCACGATCACACATACTCCTCCAGAATATGGTGAATGAATGTTTTATAGGGCATCTTTTTAGACGATGCCAGCTTCTTCAACTTTTGAAGCAGACTTGGCTCAATGCGTATAGCGATCAGCTGCTTGGGGTCGTTGCCATAAGTCGGACGACCCACGCGTCGAGCACGACGAAAGTCATCGTCTGACAGTTCGGGAATGTCCGAAAAATCAATTTCATCGTCCGGAATATTGTTCGCGCTCTTTACGGCTCGACGGCCTCGCGCTGATAATGCGTATGGTTTCTTTTTCATCGTGGGTTCTCCTCATCGTATAAACGACGACTAAAATTCGCTCTTCAATGGAGGCTCCAATTCGTATTCGCCTCTCTTCAATTCCTGAATGTCGCATGTCTTCAATATCAAACGCGTCTTCATCATCGAAAATGGTTGCGGCCTCTTCGAATGAGATCCGGTGCTTCTCAAAGTTTGTAATCGCTTTGTTCGGATCCCAGGAAAACATTTATATTATGTATATACAATATCATAGGTTTTGACAAACGAATAGTGGCCCTTCCGTCCCTTGAATTTCCCTTGAGACTCATGAGAAATTAAGCGAAATTGATGAAAATCCTAAGACTATGAACAATGGATAAAGTTGATGTTGAGACCTTCTAAATGACCTTTAGGCAATTTAGGCGGCTCAATACTTTTTGTTTGCTTTTGGATTCTCCGGATTGGGAAGCTGATGCTCTACCAACTGAGCTACTCCCGCGTGAGACCAATATAGGCTTCTAATATATGGCTAGTAACTAGAAATAAAAATTATAAAACGGAAATATAGACTTATCTTTCACACTCTATGGCTTCCACAAAAACAGATGTTAGAGGCTCTTACCATTGAAAATTGCACACGCCTCTTGCGTGCCGCGGGAAATCTCTACTGTCCCGACATCGCAACCCGCCGACGAGCCTTTATTCCCGATTAGATTTTATTGTTACAATGCCTGCCAAACGGTTCGAAGGCCCCTTCCGAACGGTGGTAAGCATTATAAAACTCTTACGAAACACGCAAGGTGAAGAGTGGCACGTGAAGAAAGAATTGACTTTGCAATGCCCTATTGTAGACCAGATGGCATGAAGTCGAAGTACGATTTGAGTCGCTTGGCACCCCTTATTTTGATCGTTGTCTACTGCTCTGCATTTATGATGTTCGAATCAGTCGAGGCATTGCCTGAACCATCCGATCCGACATGCAACTTAGCAAGTCTGACAGGGCAGAACACTTTGGAAATCGAGCTGTATAAAGATGAAGACCTGAGTCGTTCTCGTCGTGTCCAAAAAATTCCAAGGAACTTGACTCTAGACACTTTAGTTTCTGGCCCATTTTCGATTGAATCTGTCGAGGTTCAAGGCCAAGCGATCAGCGTGTCGGTTAAAAAGGCAGGCCAGATAGACACTTTAAAGTTGTCGACAAATGATCTATTTGAGCGAAGTGGCCTAGCAAATCTTTTTTATTCACACGTTGGAAAGAATGCAATAGTTGATCATCTTTGGCTCCGTGGATCTTCTAATGGAACGCTCTTTCTTTCTGGGGCTACGTTTTGGAGCTCTTCACAAGATTTCAATGCAAATACTAATCAAGAGTTAAAGTTGGCAGTGAAATTCTCCAATCGCAAGGGTCGCTTGGTTGCCATCACGACAACTCAGAGGGTACAGACGGCGACTCGAGGCGGCTTTGAGTTTGGTCTTTATACAAATGCCGTTATCACTAAAGGCGGTCGCTCCTACCTAGTTCACTTAAGCGATGTTTATGACTATCGAGACTTGATTAGGACAGTCGCGTCCCAACTGGGGCAGAACATTGTATTCGACACTGACCAAGATGGCTACTTAACGTCATTAAGGAGAGATATTGCTCGCCGATGACAGAGATAAACCCTCGTGGAAAGAGCTAGATTTGGCTCGAGATCGAGGTATTAAAACCACCAAGGGGGTGTCTCGACAGGAAAAACGAGAGTCAGCACTGGCGGCTACAAAAGCAAAAAAAGATTTGAACGCCCTTTTCTCGGGAGGAAAACTAAATCAAGAAAAGCTGGCTCGAAAGAAGGCGATTGAAGCCCTTCGAGGCTCGGCAAATTTTTCAGCCGAAATTTCTCGATATATAAAAGACTTTGGATTTCCGCGAGAGCTTGAAATGATTCTTGTATGTTGTGACCACAGAGATCCTCAAGAGTTGGCAGTATTCTTAAAAGAGATTTTACGATCGGTGCACAAACTTTCGTTGTCGGAGCAAGAGATATTAGTCGCCAAGCTTCGCTCGGTAGCCTTGTCCACCTTTGACCCTCAAGTCGTAGATCTTATCCAAGAGATTGAGAGCTCCTTGTAAACGTTTCTTGTCAAAACGCCTTAAGCGAGCGCACTTTAATCTTTCGATTTTCCTCGAAAAACAAATTTAAACGGAATGCCTTCAAGCTTAAAGTGCTCTCTCAAGCTTCGTGCCAATTGCTTACGGTCTTCTTCCATAACCGCCCGCGGCGCATTACAAAATATCTGAAAGGTCATGGGTTTCACAGACGTTTGTACCCCGTAAGCAAACTTTAAATACTGATTGGCAGAACGACCCCATTCTCCTTGAGCCCCCCGGCGCGCAATTCGAGGCGGCTTATCGGCAATGGCTTTTTGAAGCCACTTATTAATTTGGGGGGTCGAGATCTCTCGATAGCTCTTCAAAACCTGCTGGAGTGTTGGTAACACACGCTGACAGTGATGTCCTGTTTTGGCTGAAATGAAGACAATAGGTAAAATGGCCATCTCGCCAAGCTGATCTCTCAACCACTGACGATACTCTTTTTCCGTCCAATCATTTCGAAACAGATCCCATTTATTCACCACAATGACGGTGGGTTTAAGCGCGTCTTTTAATAATGCCAAAAGTTTTCGATCTTGAGAGGGGAGGTGAGCGCGCTTTTCAGCCTCTACCAAAAACAAAACAGCATCGGCTCGATTCAGATCTTTTAAAACCTTCTGGGTCGAAAAAATTTCAACGGGGTCTTCATGCCGACCATAGATATTGGCCTTGCGACGCAGCCCCGCAGTATCAAACAGAGTCCATGTCTCTCCCCGAAATGAAATCTCGGTATCGACTTTATCACGTGTCGTCCCTGCTTCAGCACCCACCATAGATATAGACTGACCGGCCAAGCGATTCATTAAACTGCTTTTGCCCACATTTGGTCGACCCATCACAAAAATCGAACGACTTGACGACGGCTTTTCGTTCTCAAAAATAGTTTTCTTAACTCCAGATTTTTGGTGATATTTCAGACGAGATTTTGAGACACCTTCACTTGAAAGTACGGATTCTAAGAGATCAAAAAAATCACCCAGACCGTCTTTACGCTCTACCGACAATGTTCCATGGTAGGCTGGCTTCCAGCGTAAGGCCTCTTGTCCGTAGGTCTTAAACGTCTTCTTGTCAGACTTATTCACCAGAAGAATGAAAGGCTTCTCAAGTTTTCTTATAAACTGATGCACTTCGTGGTCGGTCGAAACGAGAGGCTCCGATCCATCCACCACAAACAAAAGAACGTCAATCTGCTCAAGATTGCGCTCACCGAGATTTCGCAAATCTCGACCATCGCCCCCAAAGCCCGCCAAGTCCCAAACCTCGACCGATTTGCCTGAATCTAGAGTGATTTCTGCTCTTAAAAGATCTCTGGTCACTCCTGGCTGATCCCAAACCAAGGCCTGGCGCCGACCTACAAGTCGATTAAAAAGGGAGCTTTTACCCACATTGGGCCGACCTACGAGAGCAACGGTAAACATGCCCCTTGTCTTAGCCTAGGTGACGAAACTTGCCCACGAGCAATTATTTTTTCTGTAAGACTCGATCGATAGAAAATCGACCAGCCCCAATAAGAAAAATCACCGAAAAGGCCACAAAATATAAGAAGGCGAGTTCTTTCTTATCCCAAGGATCTCCCGCGTGCACGATGAAGGTTGCCACACCCATGGTAATGGCCGCAGGTAGTGCTCCTAAGCGGGTAAAAAATCCTAAGGCAATCATAGCCGGGCCCACAAGTTCTCCTGCGAGTGCCAAAATCAGACTAATCTGAGAGCTGCCGATGCCCAGCGGATCGGGAAAGGTTTGGGACAGCGATGCAAAGTTGTTAAACTTCGCAATGCCGTGCAGAAACATCATTGACAGGCCAAAGGCGAGTCTGAGCGACAAGAGGGCAAGATCATGAAATAAAGACTTATCCAGGAAGGAATCTAACTTTCTAATCATAGCGCTAAGATTACTCAATCAGATTCCGGCCCGTCAATTTACGAATCTTAGAGCTTAAAACAATTAGGCCCAAACCGATCACAAGACTTAGAGTAAGCACCCCTAAGAGCGGAGCTGGTGCATAAAACGTAAACGGACGTGAGAAAGTTACCTCGACGAGAGTCTTCGAGAAAAGAAATGAGAACAGAGTCGATGTTGTAGTAACAAAAACTACTAAGAATAAAAACTCTCTCTGAACGATGCTTCTCAACGTAGTACTCGAAGGCGCCTGCATTGCAAATACTTCCCATTCTAAACGGCGCTTTCGAAACAGCTCTTGCATCAAGACTGCCACAATCCATACACCAAAGATGACGATCAACACTAAGACGGCCAGAGCTACTCGCTTTAACAAAGTTATCAAGCTTTGCACTTTAGCAATCGATTCTTCCACGGACACTACCGACACTGATGACCACTCTGACACCAACCAAGAGTAGAACTCCGTATTCTGCCCGGCTGGGCGTCGCACCGTTGCTACAAAGCTTTTTGGCGCATCTTCTAAGACGCCCGTCTGAAAGCTTAAAAAGAAATTGGGCTCGAATCTTAACCAATCGACCTCTCGAATGCTTGTGATGATTGCCGTCACAGTTTGGCCCAGAATATCAAAGGTCAGTCGATCTCCCAGCCTCAACCCGTGGCGCTCGGCATAACGCATTTCGACCGATAGAGACGGATCGACGGTCGATGACGCATCAAAAGGCTGAAGCGCATAGAAACCTTGAACGATCTGCTCCGAAATAAAAGGCTTATCTCGGTAAGAAAGTCTTACCGGATAGTTTTTAAATGCGACCTCATCTACTGGCTTGCCATTCTTCAGTACAATTCGCCCTTGTATCAGAGGCGAAATTGCCTCGAGTGACGTGCCCCGCTTCTGAAGATCGGACTTGAGTGCCTCGATAGAATCTTCAGGAATATTAAACAAAAAATAGTCAGGTTGATCTCGTTGAACTGACAGCCAAGTCTGCAACGACGCTTGAAGGTGAAAGACGCTTTGAATCGTAAAACTTAAAATAAAAAGCGATACGAGAATCATCTTCATCGACAGCTGCGGTCTTATAAGACTTAACCATGCGAGTCGATTATAGGCAGTCCATTGTCTCAACCGTAGCCGATTAAATCGCGCAAGCATCAACGACAATTCAACAAATCCAATTAGCATGGCAAATGTTATGATAAGAAAAACCGTCACCATAGCAGCCGTCTGGGAGGTCGCCCACGCAAGAACCGCAAAGACAAAAAAGGTCGTAAGCCATTCTTGTCGATCTACGTGCGATGGTCGAGACAGAGCGGCAACCAACGACTGATGTTTGAGGTTTCGAAAGTAAAAATAGGTCAATAGCCCCATCATCAGGGCCATCGAACCAGCTAGGGATAGAAGAGAAACAAGACGTGACGATAGGGGTGGAACGGGGAGCTGAAAAATAGGAAAAAAGAATCGAATGAGGGCAGGCACGACACTCAAACCAAGTTCGAGTATCAGCGTCGATAGAACTAGCGCCATGGCCATGATCGCACCATAAAGTTTACTGTGGCCTCGACGTAGTGCAGACCAGCTCGTACCTAAGACATGCAGCATGGCATACGATGATTCATCTGAGGCCCAAAGAATGCGCAGCTTTGAAAAAAGTGTGACCAGTATAAAGAATACAAAAATTAAAATCATTGTGCCGATGATATTCAAGGCAAGATCCGCACTTCGACGCATGCTGGCCATGCCATCTTCGGCCTTTACAAAATAAAATGCCGAGCCTCCTGGTGAGGCTTTCAAGGCGTCAGTATCGACCGTCTGGCCAGCCTCCAGTAAAAATAAGAGTCGGTAAGAAATCTGCATTTCTTGCGCGAGACTTTGAAAGCGAACGAGATCTGAACGATGAATATAAACCTGATCTCCAAAAGTCATTGCAGAGAATCCCTCTGTAGAATCTTCGGTAATCAAATCTTTAACGACAAATGTTTGACCGGCCAGAGAGACAGTATCCCCCAGAGTCAAACTCATCGACTGAGCAAGACTTTCGGCAATATACACCAAGGGGAGTGAATCATTCTGCGACGGCGGCGGCTGATCGCCAAACGAAAGGACACCTTTTGTGCCCCGAATTTCACCGACAAGCGGATAATCGTCGGCGCCTCCGACGGCCTTCACCTCAACCACTTTGGCCAAGGCTGGATGCTGCGGATCGGTGGATCGAATCATCGTGCGCCACGTAACTTCTTCGGTGCTTGACTGCGGCTGCAGCGCGTTCGCAAAGAACTGGCGATCGTCATCAGTGATTGGCCTTAGAGAGGCCACTCGTAGCGAACCGCCCAAAAGAGCTCGAGCGCGTTGGTCGACGAAGCCTTGAAAGAGACCCTCTAGCAGGCAGACCCCGTAGAACCCTGAAAAGGCAATGACAAAAAACAAGAGCAGAGCCTTCATCTCGGGCCTTCTGTAAAAGCTTCTTCTCAGTGAAAAATAATCAGACGCCTTTAAGTTGGCCATAATGAAACCTTAAAGTTCGGTCGCAGTGCTGAGCTAATTCAGCATCATGAGTCACTAAGAGCACAGAGGTTTTTGTCTCTTTCGAAAGCGTCAAGAATAGTTTAGTCACCTTCTCTGATAGCGCATCGTCTAACGACGCTGTCGGCTCGTCGGCCAAAATGACTCGCGGCCGCAGCGCAAGAGCCCGAGCGATGGCGATTCGCTGGGCTTCTCCTCGACTGAGTTCATCGGGAAAATGGTTCTGACGATTGTCGACCTCAAGAGCTTCCATGAGCTCCATCGTGCGTTCATGGGCGCGGGGATCTTCGTTGAGATCAAGAGGAAGGCGGCAATTTTCATAGGCAGTAAAGTGAGCAATGAGATGAAACTGCTGAAAAATGAAGCCCATAAATTTTGAGCGATAACGATTAATATCGTCATCACTCCACGACAGAGCCAGTTGGTCTTCCCATAAAATATCGCCGTGATCAGGTCGATCTAAGAGCGCGCACAGAGAAAGAAATGTCGACTTTCCAGAACCTGAACGACCAACCAAAGCTAGCGATTCACCTTCCATCAAGTCTAATGAGACAGAGTTTAGAACTTGAAGCGCACTTCGCTCTTGATGAGTTTGCGACGCGACAAACGATTTAGAAATATTTTTAACGCTTAAGATGTTTGGGGGCATTGTCTTTCACCTTGCCCGCCATTGTGACCTGTTTTATGGCATTTTCAAAATAGGGAAGCAGAGTATTTGCAATTCTTTTATGCCCTATGGAGTTAGGATGAATACCATCGGGCAAGACGGCTTCCGTTGTACCGCCCACACCTTGTAAAAGATAAGGCACCAAAACAACCTTATGATCTTCTTTCGAGTTTTGCGCCGCCAAATCTCTAAAAATCGACTCAAATCCACGCGCATAATCCGCCCCGTAGTTTTGAAAAATCTTCATCCCTGCAAGAATGACAATAATTTCATGATCATGGGCCAACTGAATAGCGCGATCGAGGCTGTCTTTGATCGCGGGTAGGGAACTTCGTTTCAGGGCATCGTTTCCCCCCAATTGAAGAAATACGATATCAGGCCTTTTCTTTTTCAGAGCCCAGCGGAGTCGAGACACGGCACTCGACGAAAGACTCCCCGAAATTGAAGCATTGGTGATATCAACGTTCGGGTATTTCTCTTTTAAGGATTTCTGCACGATAGCTATATACGACTCTTCGACGGAAACCCCGAAGCCCTCACTCAATGAATCGCCCATGACAAGAATAGAAACGGCCCCTGCATCGGCCGATAGATCGGATTCTAAATTAAAGAAACTCAGCCCTAAAAGGAAGTACCCAAAAAACTTCCAAGTGAAATACCAAGTAAAAAGTGAAAACTTCTTAGTTTGCTCCTGGGTTGATAGTATTTTCATCACAGATATAACCGACATACATTTCTGAATTAAAAAATAGGTAGTCCGCCGCAGTCCCAGCAGTATAGGGCCCACCGGCATCGGGGTCAGCTGAAAAATCTGCAAAACCAAACGCTCGATAGTTCCAAGAGTTAGGAGCCGCATCAGCCGCAAGTTTATAATCTTTCCAGTCAGCTCGATCGCCGTAAGGTCCAGGATTGGGCCGAGGATAGGTATCTGGGGCCGTTAGATCGGTTTCTGTCCCGGCAACATCCGGGTCAGCTGTCAATGTACCGGCCAGCAACGCGAGCAGCTGATCTTTCGTATTCCACTCACGAATCATCACACGGATACGAGCGGTCACTTCTTCGTTCGAATTAAGACAATCATACTGAAAATAACCAGAGTGACTGAGTCGTGAGTTGTTATAGAGATCACGAGCCGCCAGAAATGTACCAGGCACGTCCGGAATCGCTCCGGTCTGCGGATGTTCATCAGGATTAAAATAATTTGCCTTATTGATATTGCCGAAACCGTTGTTAAATGAGAGATCAACTTTAAATATATTTGAGAGTCCGCCTTGATCCACGTTCGAGATCAGAAACATTGGCATTCCAGTACTAGGATCTTTTGGATGCTCCGAATCCATCGCAGGCCCCGCAAAACAATTGCCATATTCACCAGGCCATTCCTCCCAGCCGTCGGCCACATCTTCAGGCGTAATCACCGTTTTGTAATACGGACCGAAGCAACAGTTCTTTCCACAGTTACTTCTTTCCGTATAATCCCAAGGGCATTTCAAAGCATCACTACTCCGAGCGGCTGTTCCAAATAGAAATTCATGGGTTCTCCACCCAATTCCCGAAAAATAATACCAGATATCCGCTGTAGCTGTTGCATCACCAGCTCCATCAGGATCTCTCGCTTGAATCACATTATCGCCATCGACTTCGTACAAGACTGCGGTAGGTGCCGCGCCCACAGGAACGCTGTTATAGAAGTACGGCATAAATTGGCGATACTCGCAGAGATCTTCGGGCATGGTATCGTTCAACTGCACCACTCTGAACCATAGATCGAGCTCGTGCATATCTACGATGCAAAGAATATCCTCTCCACTGGCAAGTACTCGGCATTCCGTCGAGCCATCGCCATTCTTGGAGATCTGAGTAAGGTAGTTTATATTTTCGACCACCGTGACTTCAAAGTACTCACTCGTTGCTGCGGCCGAACCTGTGGGCACTTCACCAATAGTACCATCATCGGCAACATCGTCACTGTCGTCTCCGTCTGCAGTATCCGCAGAGGTGTCGGCAGTTTCTTCCACTGCGCAGCTCGAGACGACAAAGGCCGATAGCAGTGCTAGAAATAAAAACAGAAATGATGAAGCGTTCACAACACGTTTCATAAAACCCCCACAGCCTCATTTTAGTGCGGAGCTTCGTTTGGAGCGGAGTGGCAGAATCATCGCGGCCGGACGTAAAGTATCGTATTTTTAAAGCGGTTGTAGACAAAACCCCTTTGTAACCCTAAATTTAGGGCGGTCTGGCATTCGAGGGCGATTAGCTCAGCTGGTTAGAGCGCCACGTTGACATCGTGGAGGTCAGAGATTCGAGTTCTCTATCGCCCACCATTAGGCCCCATAATACAAGATGAGCCAGATGAGCCCAGGTTGAGCCCTGGATAGACGCTTTCTTAAAATGATCGTAGGTCAAAATTAGATAACACCTGAAATTTCATTTTTACTCAGGGAATATCACGTTCCTGTAGCTCTCCTGAATTCAGTGTAAAACGTTTCGTTCGACTGGCAAGACGAAGAGGCTCTGACGACGATAAAGACTTTTCAATTTTGTAAGGAGTGGTGCCGATTTTTGTTAAGACAGGTTGTGCGGGGCTAGAAACACCGGTTTGATTCTGACCCAGACTTCGAATTTCTGGTTGTATCGTAGGCTGAACTCCAAACGCGATGGAAATGACTCCAACGCTCAAACTTGCTCCACCCAGATTTGCAACCATATCACCCATTTCTCGCTTACCTCCAGTGTAAGGATCGACCAATTCTTTTGCGAGACCAATGCTCGACACGAGTGCAAAGCAACCAAGGCCGGATATCCAGTGATTGTCGGTTATCAAATGGGCAATCGTACTGCAGGTGGAACCCATAGCGGCAGATACCGCAAAGTGCGCTTGTTTATCGGGAGCCATGCCATGAGCCATGGACGAAAGCCCCAAAAAGGCGGCGAGAAATAGTGAAGCTAATCGCATCTAACAACTCCTTCGCCAAGCTTGTAAAAGCCATTCACCATAAAGTCATGAATGAGCAAATTTTATGCCATGCCGTATCCCACCGAATTAATTCATGAAATGGATGGTCAATCTGGGGAGGCCTTACTGATGTTGCGAAACGTAGGGAAGATGCTGTTATTTTGGTTTGTTACTTTAGCCTTTACATTCCTTTGAGGTAGCCACCGCCCGCCTTTCTTAAAGAGCAATTTTTGTCATCTGCACACAGTCATAGATGCCCGAAAGTGGGTGGGCAATATTGAGTCTGCCTCAATGCTTTCAGATATTTAATCGCCCTTTTAGGCTCGGCATTACTCTTGCTCCCAAACTACCCGGAGGTGCTGGTGTGAAAACTTGCCTACGTATCTGTGGCTTGATTGTGATAGCGGGTTTTGCTGTTCAGGCACTGCCGGCTTCTCCTCAAGAGGAAGCTAAGAGAATCTACGAACGTGTCGCCGGCGTGCCACCCACCGCCAGCCAACTCGAAGGGGTAATGGCCTACTATCAATCAGGGCGCATTGACCTCGTCGTGATGGCTGCCACTACTAATACAAGATTCTATTCAGGAACTCTGGTCGATATGTTTTCTAAGTACTCCAATATAGATGGGATAAAAAATACGCCACTCAATGACATGACGACATCTATCGCTGGCCTGGTAGCTAATAACGAACGCTTTGACCAAGTGCTCTATGGAGATTTTATTTACCTAGCGACCGACGATCTATCGACGTATTCAGTTACCATTGATACGGTAAATCAGCCTGTCGGGCCGTTAAACCGCACGGGCGCTCAGAGTAATTCCAATCCTCCAGCGGGGAAAATAAGACCCCTTCTGATCGATTCAAGATTTCGTGACAATCGCCATTATGAAGATCTGCAACGAGTTTATTATCGAGACTGGCCATCTCGCCTTCAGAAAAAAACGCTGAGCTCTGTGGCCGCTTCTAGCGCGACAGATCAAAGAATCGTCGCTGAAGATATTGCCGGCCTCCTCACCGGGCGAGCGATGGGTCTTACAAATTTTGCTGCGGGTACAAACCGAAGGGCTGTGAAAAATGCTTTCGAAACATTTCTCTGTAAAGATCTGAACCAACTGCATGATAAAACAGCTCCCGAATCGAAAATAAGACAAGACGTAGATAGAAGCCCTAGCGGTGACAGCCGAGCCTTTGAAAATCAGTGTCGCGGTTGTCATGCAGGAATGGATGCTCTTGCGGGAGCGTTCTCTTACTTCAATCCAAACATGGGCGTGACGGACCGACTGGAATACAATCGAACCATCAATACCACGCAAAATAAGATGTTCCGCCAAAGAAATGTTTTCCCTGCAGGGCATATTCCTCTCGACAACTCTTGGATCAACTATTGGTGGGAAGGACCCAACGCAGCTCTGGGCTGGAGAGATTCTGAAACCGATGGTTCCTTTAAAGCGGGCTTTGGAGCACGTTCGATGGGAGCAGCTCTTGCAGCAACCGAAGCTTTTTCAGACTGTATGAGCACTCGAGCGTTTCAGAGAATTTGCATGAGAGAGCCCACGAGCAAAGAGCGAGACTCTCTAAAACCTATCGCGCGACAGTTCGAACATGGATTTCGTGACTATGAAAGCTTTCAAGCAGATGGTCCCTATAATATGAGAGCCTTAACCGCCCAGGTGGCCAACTTATGTCTTGCACCTTAAACTGGAGGAAAACCATCATGAAACCGACGAGCATCACGTTTAGCGCCCTAATGATTGGCACCCTCAGTATGGTAGGCTGTCAAAGCTCCGTATCGAGTAAAACGTCAGATCCAACTCCAACGCAAAATTTAGCAGGACCTGACGAAACTCTCATCGACGTTACAGGCACCACGGCCTTGGCTATCAAAAACTATGATGAAATTTTCAATACTATGGACCAATTGACGGGTCTCAATATTCAAAGAACGACAAATCCCACTCAAGGCACAACCGAATTAGGCGGCAATGCCAACGCCCTCATGCTGTTTTACTCTGGCAATCAGGCGAGCCTTCCGTATACGAATTCGGCAGACCTTTTTGATGCCGCTCATGGGCTTACTACGTTTAATTTGGCCTACGAGTTTTGTGCGGTACTAGTTGATAACGCTCCCGAGCGAGCTCGATTTTTCTCAGAGTTATTTCCCTTTAATTTGATGAATAACGATGCCATGCATTCTCCTAGTGTTATATTGACGTCTGAAAATAAAACAAAATTAGTACAATACATTCTCGATAAATTTTGGGTGGCTGTTCCTAAAGATTCTGCAAGGCGCCTCGAGGCAGAGGCTGATCTTGTTCAACTGATTAACACGACCCTCGATGGATCTAATATGAATCAATCTGCCACTACGAGAAATGTCGCACTTACGGTGTGTACGACAGCCTTAGGCAGCGGCGAAATTTTTCTCATGTAAGCGATGGATGCAAGAATTTTTGAGTAGCGGAGGAAGACCATCATGAAAATAATCATTAAAGATAATCCAAAGCGAAAAGCGCTTGAGTGTCTTTCTCACGGTGGAAGAACTCCCGTGACTCGACGTTCTTTTCTACAAGGTTCGATGGCAGGTGCGGCGAGTTATGTTTTAGCCCCGACCGTTCTCAATTTGCTAACGCAGAAGGCCTATGCGGAAGAATGTAATTTAGGCGCCCCCGCTCTTTCTGGCAATCGAGGCGCGGTGATCGAGTATCATGCGGCTGGAGGCGCTGCTTGGGCGGAAGATTTCTTTCTTACCGATCGTGGAGGGCAGGCTTTAACTGGCGATGGCGCTTACGAGAACTTTGGTCATTCCAATGAATCTGGTTTCAACTCCGGTATTCTTCCAAACACCGTTCTTGGGGTGCCTATGCATCCACAGTCTCCTCTACTTCAGGGGTTATTAAGGGGATTGGGCGCTACAGCAAACACCGCAGCAGAAATGGAGCGAATTAAATCCCTCACTGACTCCATTGATGGATTTATAGTAGCCGCCACGAGCGATTCAGATAGCGCAGATAATGCTTTTTCGCCTGCCCACTATTTCCCTCGTTTGGGAAGGCTGGGTGGAATTGCGGCCGATATCGGAAATACTGCCACAGGCAAAACGGGAGGTCGCCATCAACCCGTTATAGGCTCCTACCGTAGTGACTTCGCCCCCCGCATCGTCACCAGTACCACCGCTGCTCGAGGTCTTGCAGGTCAGGGGCGTATCTTCGAGAGGATTGGTGCCGACAAGGCTAAAGCCGCGTTACAAACAGCCGCAAAGATGAGTGAGGCGAAACTTAAATCCTTCAAAAAACTAAGCTTTGAAGAGCAAATCAAAGCGTCGGTAGGTTGCGATTTTAAACAGACTGTGGGCTACCCCGATCGCTACGAAGCGAATACCTTGTTTCCCGAGGGTGCCGCGCTCACGGCAGACCCCATCTCAACAGCATTTCCTTCGGGCACCTTCTCTGTTCCTGCTTCAAGCGCCGGCGAAATCACGCCCTTTTTAACGGCTCAAACCTTTACCTTTAACAATAATAATACTTCGAGTCCTGCTCTCATTTCTCGACTCACACTCGGTGATGTAGCGGCGGTTGGCGTTGTGAATATTGGCGGCTATGACAACCACAATGGAACCAGTTTAGATCCATCAAGACAGCGATTTTCTGGTGGCTACCGCATGGGATGCATGTTGCGATACGCCTCGTTGGTCGGAAAGCCGTTAACAATTATCGCTCTGACGGACGGTGGCATGGGTGTTACACGACAAAACAATATTGTAGTGACAGACAACAATACAGGCCGCATTCAGCGGCCTGGCGATAGTGACGCAACGGCTTTGGCTTTTTGCCTTACCTACAAACCAGGCGCCAAACGTGGAGATCTTGTGCGGGCGTCCATGCGACAAGTCGGCGCATTTACGAGAGCAGGAGTCGAGAATTATTTGAGAAGCGCTCGAGATACTAATATAGCCGCCCAGGTATTTGTTTACAATTGGCTGGCTCTGCATGGCGCTGAGTCGGAGATTGCCTCGATCATGCGGACGATCGAATCCAATCCATTTTCAAACGCTGATGCTGACAAGTATTTGATCTTTAAGAAAACATAAATTGCCCGATGCTCAGAAGGTGATTGCATGACACTATGAGCTATGGCCGCTCATAGGGGACTAGGGTTAGACAATGGCTGAACGACAACATAGAAATGAACTAGCGCTTCTTTGTGTTTTAAGCTTTTTATCAGCCTGTCAAAGTAGTTTCGAGTACGGTGTTACCCCGGCACCAGCTCTCAGAAATGGGGGGCCCGATGAGGCCTTGACTGATTCGGCTTTAGCCTTTTCGAAATCTCTTTATCCGGCACTGAAAGAACAGTGCGGATCTTGTCACGGATTAAATCAAGCACCCATTTTCATTTCGGATGTCTCTATTCAGTCAACACACGATACATTGCTAGATCTGAATTTAGTGAGCATGGATAATCTGCGAGGCTCTCGAATCATTCAGAAGATTGCTGAAGGACACAAATGCTGGACGAACTGTCGAGATGACTCTGCTGAAGTTCTTGAACTTGCTGAAGCTTGGAAAAGCGAAGCGCAACCCAAAACCGAAATTAGAGGGTTTAAGACTGCCGAACTCGTCATCCCATCAACCATCAGTAATCTGCCTCGTGTGACAAATGCTCCTCTTACGCTGCAATTTCCACTCGCAGGCATTGCGCCAGGAGTGCCAAGCTCAGCCGTCTTGGGAATTTATATTCGAAATTTTGATGATTTCTCCTATGAGTTCTCAAATCTTCAAATTAAGAGCGAAGAAACTATTCATATCAAGGGCATCAATATTTATATCAATGGCGCCAATGCAAAACCAGGAAGTGCATACAGCGTTATTGAAGGCACCTTTGCAGCTACGGGCGGAACTCCTCCAGGATCTCGTTATATCGATGTATCGACGGCCGCTATTTTAGTACCTAAAGGCCTTGGTTTGCCCGAAGGGTCTGGTGGAGCCGGGATTGACACAATTGTATTCTCTTTTGACCTTGTGGGGGCTCCTCCATCACAATCTGAACAACGGTGGGCCAATGTGTACGACCTGCTACGAACCAACTGCAATAGCTGCCACCGAGTAGAGAGAACCTATACCAACAACAATGCTGGCGGCCAAACTTATACCGTTCCCGCTTTTGGCCTCTACAGCTCCGAGTCTGAGTTCTTAAGTCGCATGTATCCGCGCGGCAATAATCTCGATGAGAGCCCAAGATATCTTGTTGTACCCGGCAATGCAATACAGTCTGCGCTCTGGCGATCAGTCGCTCATCAAGTCGATGGTCAAAACTATGCCGAGGTTATTCGAGTGATGCCTCCGGGCGCCGCCGTGGCTACTCGTCGTGACTGGGCCACAGAGTTACAAAACTGGATCAACAATCTTCCTTAAAAAAGAAATTGCATAGTAGTGGCCAATGCGACGGGCAATGTCTTTTGGTCACTACGAAAGAGCATGAGGCCCGACGCCTCTGCAAATAGACCTAGGCGCTTTAGCAGGTCATATCCCAGGGCTCCTCGGTAGTAGAAACCTAAGGAGGCATCCCCGCGACTCACTTCGGTACTCAGACCAGCCCCTACACGAAAACTCCAGGGTTGATAAAACTCATACACGGCTGGTCCAAATTGAAACAGATAATCAACTCCGGGGCTGTTACTACCACTCCACCGTGTGGCCGCGAGCCCTTCGATTTCTCCCGCCAATGTTGCATCCGAAAAATCTCGAGTTAACGCAGACAGTCGCATACCCGTCACCGCTCTGTTAGGTTCTCGAATGTCGTTCATTAGAATACCCAGTACGGGCTCTAGAGATACACCACTACGTGAGGAAAGATCCGTCTCGACTGAAGCAGACAAAAGAAGGGTGCTTGCGATCATCGTTATGCTCAATAATCCCATAGGCTGATTCTAGGAGCTTACGCCCCCTCAGGTCAAAGAATTGCCGCTTCCTAGAGAGAGTGGCTTGAAAGACGGTATTCTTCGGTGAAATTTTGCAAGTGGGAAATTTTCAGTTTGCCAACTGAACAAAGCCTACGAACTAACGAGAATAATCTACAAACTACCTAAATTCCAAATTAGAGAATTTACAAATCAACGCAAACTTCTTAGCCTAGGCCTCATCATTGGGGAGTCGACAAGTGGTAAGTCAGCAGACTTTGACTCTGCCATTCCCAGGTTCGAATCCTGGCTCCCCAGTACCTTTTTGCTTTTGGCAAGTCTGTTAACGCCCTGAGCTTCCCTCACTTGCATTAATGACTGCATTGAACTCACTCGACCAAGAGTTCGTCAAACAAGGTTGAACTGATTGCAGAAGAACCTCTAAATTGAGATCCGCAAGTTTTAGATGCGGATTAAAAAGATAGACACTCGAAATATTCGCTTCCGAGGGAGTTTCTTTCGTGACTGGATCTTTCATTAAGTATTTTAGAACCTCGTGGTCTAGTTCGTAGTATTTGGCTCCCGAAATTCTAAGATCCCAATCAAAGTTTGCTTCTGGCTCCTCTGTGGCAGATTCAAACCCTTTGGGCTGTCCACCGATAGATTCGAATTCCCCCAGAGGACTTGAATGTCGCCCAGTGGCAGGTGTTTTTGACGAATGAAAGATAAGGGCTTGCTCGTTTGAGCCTAGACCCTGAATTTCATCATCGAAGTTCATGACTGAGTACGACAACGTGGGAAGATTGTTACTACTTAGCGAAAAACAATGGGTGACATTGGCTCCCTCAGGCTTGCATACAAAGGCACAGGTGGATGCGCTGTCCACGTTCGTTGGAATACAGATCGAAAGAGCATGCTTCTTCTTGCTTACAAAAACAGGCAGCTGGTTTCCAAAGGTATTTCTTCTGGTTTGTTCATCCATGGAACGCCACGTCTTATCGAACTTCAATCCACTTTTGTCATACCAATCGGCCATCGCCGCATTTATTGAGGTTCGAATTGTTCCATCTTCTTTACCGATTTCAAAGTTCTGCCTCATGCGAGACTCAAGCTCTGGATTGAACGAGTAAAGCAAGGGCATGGCGTGTCGGTTGAGAGCCCATACCTCTAATGAACCAAATCGATGGTCATCTTTTCGAATGGCCATCCATACAGTCTCTGCATCGTGAGCATGACCAAGAAGACCATCGTCTACGGCATTATACTTGATATAACGAAGAAAATAGTGCGTCAGCGTTTCACGAACAAAAAAAGGCACTTCACTGCTCATGGGAAATGAGATCGGCTTGTCTAGATTCATTCCTTCAATATTTTTTTTATTGTTGCGAAGATCTTTATCTCCATCGAAGTAGGGACTCACTATGAGATCTTGGGGTCGCATCGCATAGAGACTAGGCCTGTCACCTGTGGAAACCTTCGACAGTTCTGTCTCCACAAAAAATCTCGGTGCATAATGCTTTGCTAAAGCGTTGTAAAACTCAAGTCTCTCTCGCGGAAGCTTACGAAGATGATCGTTATAAGCCGAAACCACAGTGGGCTGCGCATACACACTCGTAGCTGCCAATAACGTTAACGCCATCGCACTGAAGACGACTAAGCGAAATGAACCGATGCGATAGTGAACCATAGCAACCTCCTCATAAATTAATCTGAATCAGAGTCTGTGCAATTATTGGACCACGATTAACCCGAGGAAATTGGCATACGCCTTGCAACTTATGCCACTAAGGCAATCATGGATAGGTCGACCTATACAAAGATAAAAGAGTTTCAATGGGTTATCAGTCGATATGCAGGCCCTCGCTACGCAAACAGTCGGCCGTACTATGCAGCTCTTAAACAATTCATCCTAAGCCTATTTGTCGCTCTAGGGGGATTCGCAGAAAGCGATTCACGCGTTGGCGCTACGGATAGCCCTCTGTCGTTGACTCGCTACGAAGGATTTTTTGTCCTCACAAGTCCTATTAAAGGGTCTCAACATGAAATACCTGCAGGTACCATCCTCAATGCCAAAAGAGTCGGCAATCAATTCGTCATTCACGAGCTGCAACTCAATAAACTGGGAAACTCGTGGACTATCGCTCGATCATTTCAAAGCTCAGACACTCTATGGCAAGCCATTCCCAAAGATAAACTGAAGGCAACCGAAAGTGGTGAGCATTATCACTTTTGGTATTCCCCTCAACCGAAATTAGATATATACGTCGGAATCCCTAAAGAAAATCGTCTGGGATTTAACAATGATGATCTTGCTTTGACACGTTCAACGTCTCCACCAACGACACCTCGTCTCCCACCACCATCCCATTCTGCGACAGCTTCGTTAGAAGCCTGCCACCCTGATGTATTGTCCCCCACGGCCGCGGCCTCCAATATCATTGCCAAGGCATTCGCCACGATGAATGCTACTCAATCGAGTGAGATGAATAGCGCTCCACCGCCCAAGCCTCACGAGCCAAGCATCCAAGCTAGCGAAGAGCCTGCCAAGCAAAAACTCGAGCGACTTAAATCGATTGACGGCGCTGTTTCTGAATTATTTCCCAATATCACCGTTCACAGTAGTCGGGCCGACAGAGCAACAGCGAAGATCCAATTAATGGAACACTTATCAGCGCTTCTAAAAAAAGATCCCTCTCTCAAGGACGATGTTTTGGACTATGTCGCTGCCTTGACATTATTTGGAGAGTTTCGAGGAGATGCGCATCGAAATCCTGCCACTCTCTTTCACACACTAAGTTCGCTCGATAATAGAGCTGCCGCACCTAGGGGCTATAACAAGAAAGCGTATTTTGAAGAGTCGCTACCAAAGAGTATGAACACCGACTGGCTCAGTGGTACCATTGCTGGAGTGGCTCTCGCGAAAAAACAATATTCTACTTGGGATGCAGCACAAGACGATGAAAATTTAGTTACTATTTTAAATAGAGGCTCCGTAGCTAGTTCTCTGCGAAAGAATCACGATCGCATCTTTAACGAAATACTGACGTTTATAGCGGACTATCGCTACGATCGCTACGAGATAGCGGGCAACAGGCCAGGTGATATCATGAACTACAATTCACCCATTGCCATGAGTGACCGATATGCTCGACGTGCCATCGCGGCAGGCGAATTTCCCAACACAAAAATTGGCCGCAAACTGGCTCTAAAAACATGGAACGACATTAGAAGCATGAGTTCTCCAAGGGCTTACGATACACTCAAGCAGGCTAACCGAAGATATTCTCTCTTTTCGTTTAAAGATCCCGTCATCTTGCCTGCTATAGTCGACAAAAAGGATGGGGAAACGCACACAGTTCACCCCTTCATTATGCTAGGAGGAGAATAAGATGTTAGGTGCTGTGATTCCATTTCTCAGTTTTTATTTGGTGGCAAGTGCGCCTTGCACGTTGAGTGTCGAGCGCGGACACAAAGCTACAGTGCGATACTCCGCATTTCATGCGTCGATAGACATTATAAGTTCGCAGGCAAAACTTAACGAATGCCGTGTATGGAAAGAGTTCCCAACACTTCTGGTGGTCGATGTGAATTTAGGGTCTTCAGGTACCAAATATCTTTCCACCGATCACTACTTGTTTGTCTTTGATACAACGAAGACCGAAGCTTCACCTTTGGTCAAAGTGCTTGTTCGAAGTGAAGAAGAAATCGTTCAAAAGAAAAAACCTACGGACACAACGCAAAAGCAAGGTGACGATGGCAGAACTGCACCATCTATTGATGACAACCTACCCGAGATTGTCACTGTGACAACCGATCGAGAGTATAAACTTCTCAAAGGGTCGAAGGGCCAAGCCGAGATTCATCTAAAAAAGCCACAAGAAGTGATTCAAATCAGCCTCAAACCATAAAACAAAACGGCACCCAACCAACGTCCGGGGCCGACTCTACAAAAAAAGTAGCGTAAGGCGCCAAGCCCTCGTACTATTTTCTCTATGTCAACGGCTCTTATTCACTGTGACAAAGTGGTCAAGAACTATGGACTCTTTGCAGCGGTGAAAGCTTTATCCTTCGATGTTTTTCCTGGTGAGATCTTTGGACTTCTTGGCCCAAATGGGGCGGGCAAGTCGAGCTTAATACGCATGATCTACGGCGCTAGCCCACGGACATCGGGTACCATGTTGGTTCTTGGATATGATCCGATGCGCGAAGGAGCTGCGCTACGCTCTCATTTAGGTGTTGTACCACAAGAGAATTGCTTAGATGAAGCTCTCACGCTCCAAGAAAATCTAGAGATATTCTGCCGCTACCATCAGTTAATGCGCCGTGATTTTGAGGAACGTAGTGCGACCTACCTCAAGATGTTTTCGCTTGAAGAGAAGCGACATTCCGTCATTCGAAGTTTGTCGGGCGGCATGCAGCGACGTCTTGCGTTTGTGCGAGCTTTGCTTTGTAATCCTAAACTTCTAATATTGGATGAACCAACGACTGGTTTAGACCCCGCGGTACGTCATCTTCTGTGGGACAAGGTCAAAGAACTAAACTCTCAGGGAGTCACTATTATACTGTGCACTCACTACCTTGAAGAAGCTGAAAGTCTTTGTTCGAAGCTTCTGATTTTAGATGGCGGAAGTATTGTCGCCTCGGGCTCACCGCAACAACTGATACAAGAGCATCAGGTGAATCATCTAGAAGATGTATTTCTCAAAGTATCCGGTCGTCGCATGGGAGTGGACGAATGATCTCTACACTCAAGCAAAGTTTTTATATCGTCATTCGTCACTGGCTTGTCTACCGCAAAGATTTCTTAGCTAATATTTCACCAACGCTGGCAGACCCGCTTTTTCTTATTATCTCTCTGGGACTCGGCCTTTCAGGTTTTGTAAGTGAAATAAACGGCCAGCGCTATATTGTATTTCTGGCACCGGGTCTCGTAGCCATCTCCGCACTGATGACCTCATTTTTTGAAACAAGCTACAACGCTTATATTCGACTGACCTACGAGGGAGTCTACAAGGCGATGATGACGAGTCCGATTGGGCCGCGCGATATCGCAACCGGCGAACTCCTATGGGTGGCTTTAAAGGGCGGCGTCATGTCGTGCATCATTGCCTCTCTCATGGCCCTCTTTAATTTATTTTCGTGGACCGCCATTCCAGCGCTAACAATCGTAGGAAGTCTTATTGGATTATGCTGTGGTTCGCTTGGAATTATCGCCACCACCCTGGTACGTAATATCAATCAGTTTCAGACCGTATACTCGTTTGTGATTAGTCCGATGTATTTTTTGTCGGGTATTTTTTTTCCGGTAGGGGAGTCTACACCGATTTGGCTCTATGCGATCATCCAGCTATCCCCGCTCTTTCACGGAGTTCGTGTACTGCAAGAAGTCGCTTGGTCCACCTACGATCTTCAGGCCCTTCTCACTCATGGTCTTTTATTTTTGGCCATGACCCTCGGGCTCATCATCATCGCCGTACGCCGATATACCCGCCTTTTGTGGGTTTAGAGGCCCTCGCAAGCCCCGGGCCGGGGGCTACTCGACAAGTCTGGAAAAGAGAGTTTGATGATAACCCTTAGGCGGACTGTGGCCCGGAAATATGGAATTTCCGAAGCCTTTTTGGCCTTTACGGGTCTGGGCCATCGCGATGACGGATGGCAAGCCGTATGCATCCACCCCCTAGATATTGATGCCAATCTATTGTAGGAGCAGACGCGATGAAGACTCTATGGAGAAGGAATTTACCGATCAAACTAACGATCAAAATGCCCTTTGAGGGCCCCCAGAATATTCCTATTAAATTTTTCACGCCCTGCCTGCCGATGAGTTTACGCAACCTTCCAATGAGCCGTTTCGCATTATTCGCGTTGGTAGCGCTAGTCTTAGGCGGCTGCGGCAACGATCGTGTGAAGGTTAAGCCTGGCCCCTTCATCAGCCGCCTTGTGGAAGAGAAAGACTATGTCGATGAGCTCTTAGATAAAAAGGCCCAAGTAAAGAAAATTCTTGGAGCCGAGCATGAACTTGATGCCCTCGTTGCCGACAAGAAGGAGGAAAATATTAACAACGATCGCAGAGCTAAAGCTCTCGCCACGCTCGATCAGTGCGGCTTGGACGAAGCTAGTACCTCGGGGAACAGCGGAGATGGCATACCTGACGATACGCATTTCATGAACCTTGCAGCGCAGACATCCCCCATCATTGAAATGAAATCCCTTTCCATGGACGCTTCCAATTATGATCATTCGCCAAGAACCAATCTTCTTCCGGTTGTCGCCTCATCGATTGTGACCGCTCAGTCTCTCAAACATGCGTCCGTCAAAGAAATCTCTCAGGGCTATCACCCAATTACTATTTACAGCCGCTGCTTTTTTCTTCCTGAAGGAGAGACTATTGAAACCAACGGTCGCGATTTTATTGTTGTGGCAGATCGTGCGGTGATTCGAGGTACCATTGATACGAGCCCGAAAGTCTTGGAACAATCTCAGCCTCATCGCGTTATGAGCCGACATATGAAAGGCAAACAAGGTGGTCGCATTGATATTTCGGCGCTTAAATTCGATTTGGGTTCGTCGCATAAATTTATAACGTCGGGCGGCTCCATATTAACCCCGCGTACGCAGTCACTCTCTGAAAGCATCGTCGTCGGCAGCCCGGAATATGAGAACTTTACAAAGCAGAATTTTGTGAGCAGATATATTAAAACAAAGACTTTTGATGCTCATGAAAATACATCGCTCCCCGTTAACTCAGAGACAACAACGGAGTACTTTGCCCGCGCTCATGCGTCGATTCGACATAGGTTTGCTGGTGGCGCCATTGTTGAGGCGGCGTTGTTTGAAGCCAAGGTCGAGTCCACACCCTATTACGTTAGAAAGGATAGCCCTGAGAATTATGGCCAAGGCATACCAGAACTATATGTGCAACTAAGAGAGGCAGGAAGCAACGGTCAGCACGTTAAGAACCTATTAGAAAACAATTTTGCCACTTGGTTAAAACCATGGAAACAGGTTGCCCGTCATTACGAAAGGAAGACACCACAGAATATTTTCACTTTAGAAAGTCTCCATGCTCACGTCACGTATGAAGCCGCGATGGTGTCAGAAGTTGATTATTATGCAGGCGATGCGGCCCCACACTCACTATCGACAGCTACTCGGCAACAAAGCGTCACACTTCACGAACCGGTTTACAAGTTGAGACACCTTTTCAAAGTTCAGGGAGGAGAACCTGGAGATATTATATTAGCCGGGGGCTTCGGACTATCCACGGATATATCGGCGCAGCAGAACCCGGGCAGGGTTTTCGAGGAAAGTTCCACGGAATCAGAATCTGATCGTGCGCCGTTCGAGGGCCCGATCACTCACACGAAGCTTGGAACCATGGAAGAATCCCTAGGCCCCCTTTTTGTGGACGCGCATGGCAACGAACTAAACGATCATAAGGTTGTCCTTCCACTCAAAGCCCGTACATTTCCCGAAGTGACGATTACTGTTAAGAATACGGGCTTATACGACACCATACATAAGTCCACTCCACCACCCTTCAAAGTACAGCTCAGGCAGTTCACTCAAGAACGAACTATTGGGGAGATCATAATTGTGCGTAGTAGTGTCTCGAAAGACATAGGCTCTTTCGAGGAGGCGAAGAATCCCTCCAGAAAAGAACCTAAAGTAGTTATGTCGGCTGATGCGGCGCTGAAGCACTTAAAAGCAAACGGCCTCGAAAGCTTACCATTTCACAGCATTAACTTGATACAGGACCTGGCGCCTTAGTGACGACGACGGCGTCTTGAGAGCCCGGCGCCTCAGTTTGACGAATTGGCGCTTCCGCAGACGTCGCAGCGTCTTGAGGACTTTGGGGACCTTCACGTCGCGCCCAGAAGAAGACGAGGGCAAAAGCACAAATTGAAATCGTAATGACATCAAAAACTAGAACACTCAAACGCTCCATTCCGAGCATTCCGCTTTGAGCCGGCACGGTCGCTAGAACTCCGGCCGCGAGGCCACGCGGAAATGTCGACACCACCACACGACGATCGGCGGCACTAAAGTCGCCTCGCCATAAAGAAATCTGCGTTGCAGGTATCCGAGCGGCTGCAATGACGGCTGTTAAGACGACGCCAAGAATGATACCTGGGATCGAAAAGTGAAAGAGAACACCTACCATAACGAAGAAAAACGTTTTGAGCACAAAGGATACCTGCTCGTTAAGAAACTTCACGGAAGAATCCAAGCTTCGACGACCTTCGAGTTTTAAAAGCCGACCGAGCCAACGCGCATTTCCCATCATGACGGCAAACAACAAAATTGTTAAGGCGGGGCTACCCTCCAAATTTTTCGAAATCACATACACCACGAACAGATACATTAAAGTCAGTAGATAACTGTAGGACGTACTGAGGAGTGGCAAAACCATCAGCCACGCAACCGCTGCAATGACGGCAGTCACAAGAGCGACGCCAAACGTGGTTAGAAAAAGATTCCCAAAGTTCAAAGATTCACCTGCCACAGTGCTTTGAAGCGCCCAGCTCAGCAAAAGACTGGTCGCCACAATACAAAAGGCATCGGTGATAGCAGACTCTACAGAAACGAGATCGCCTAAAGGCTGTCGAAGACCCGACAGCGCGACGGTCGGCATGATGATGATAGAGCTGGACCCTCCCAAAATGGCCCCCAAAATCATGGCTTGAGTCCAAGACCAAGTCTCAAAGTAGCCCATCCCGTATCCTATCCAGCTGACCGCCGAAATGGCGATGAAGCTGAGTCCAAAAGACGTCGCCGCTAATAGGCCTGCACGGCCTACGGTATCGCGCAAACTGCGAAACGAAAGCTGGCTGCCGCCATTAAACAAAATCACAATCAGCGCGATGACAGCAAAATATGGCAAAACCTTTTTGATCTGATCGGCATCGACCCAGCCCAAGAGTGGCCCAATCACAACACCCACAATGATGAGCCAGAGCGCATCGGGTAGGCGAGTTAGTTTAAAAAGATGTTCTGCAAAGAGGCCAAAGCCAAGAAGGGCTACAAGGCCCAGAAGAAACTGGTCAACTGAATCCATAACTTTTCTGATTCTGGCTTAAGTCATCGTATTTAGGGAGAGTTATTGTCGTCGTTTTCTAGAGAGAATCGGGCAAAAATGTCTAAAATTACTCTGTTAAGTTTGAATCCGCCACCTCCTCAGGAGCAGCTCTTTGAGATTCAGTGCATCTCAACAAGCGCGGCCTCGTGTGATGGGGATTCGCTTACGAATATGCAAACTAAGCTTCAATATTCTAACAATCCGCAGATCTGGGACATTCTTTCATCGACACTGGCTCTTGCCTTTAGCTGCGGGGCAAGTCGCATTCCCACCGCGGGCAACAACAGTCAAATTGGATTCTCACAACAGTTTATATCGGCATCGGGTGCTAAACTGCCCCTTTTCACAAAAGGCTAGCGCCGCCACAAACTCCTGAGCCATGTATCGCCTACATTTTAGCGACGCAGCTTTGTAGATGGCATCACTGGGCATTGATTTTCTCAAATACCAATGTTTGACTGCTGGGCGTGAGCCAACTTGAAGCCATTCCCTTCAACTACCAAGAACCAAGAACCCTCATTTATTTTACCTGCCCTGAGGGCACCTCATTGTGTCCTCGCTCTGGTTTTCCTGATTTCTGGACAGCTCATATTTGGTATGTCCCTGAACGTTCGATTGTAGAGCTCAAAAGCCTAAAACTTTATCTGAATAATTATCGCTCCAAAGGGCATTATCATGAAGAATTAGCTCATCTTATTCTGGGTGATCTTACGAAGCTTCTGGCGCCACTCTATATGAAAATTGTTCTCGATTTCACTCGTCGAGGCAATATTCAGACCGATATTCAAGTGGTCTATGAAATGAAGAATTACGAAGGTCCCAAAGCTCCCGAGTGGCCCATTCGATTGGGCTTTCGATAAGGGTCCCAAAGTTCGTCGATGGCCGTGCTAATCTCTTAGACAAATCCATCCAATTTGCAACGCAGGCCTTGACGATCGGCAGAAGAAACCTTGGTGATTCCAAATAGTTAGTCAAATTTCATTAAAATTCATGAAGTTTTGACGTGACGCACCGATAGTCTCTATGGCGCTGCGTCACAACTATGCTACTCGGAAACCCAACACGTTTAAGCCTTATTCCCCGACAGAATCTAAGTCGCTCGGCTGTGGCCATTTCTCGAGCCTTAGAACGCATGGCGTCTGGAAAACGTATTAACTCAGCTCGCGACGATATCGCCGGCTATAGCATCGCCCAAGGACTCACAAGTCAGATCAACGCCTTTCGACAAAATATTCGGGGCGTCAACAATGCACTGGGTCTCTTGCAGACTGCCGACTCAGCCATGGCAGCCCAGACCGAAATCTTAATAAGAATGAAAGAGCTCGCCATTCAATCAACCAATGGCGCCACGACCGACGTCGAGCGAGAGGCCTTGCAGAGCCAACTAGCAGACTTACTTGGTGATTTTGATCGATTAAACTCTACCACGACATTTCAGGGACAAAGAATTCTCGATGGTTCCATTCAAAATAAAGGTATTCAAGTCGGAAACCAGCAAGGCCAAACCATTCGATTCTCAGTTTCGAATACATCGGCCGAGACACTCTTTTCGTCGTCTACGAGCGGCGATGCCGAAGGCACGGGATCTTTCAGCTTTCGAGCGAGTTATGGAACATCCGCCGATCCCAGAGCCTTTTTGCAAGTTGATCTGAACGGCGACGGAGCTCTCGATTTAGCCTGGATCACTAAAAATGGAGATCAACTTCAAAGAGCCTACAACGATAGCTTGGGAGATTTTACGGTCTCGAGCACCAACGTTGGACCAAGCCCAAATTCGTTAGCGTCAGGCGATGTCGATGGTGATGGCGATCAAGACTATGTCGTCGCTAAAGCAGCAGACGAAATTCGAGTTTACAAGAACACCGGAAGTGGTGGAGCAAGTCTCTTTACCACTATCACCTCGCTTATTTCTAGCCCTACTGATGCACAGCTTGCAGATCTCGATGGTGATGGGGCTCTAGACCTTGTCACAGGTTCGGGTTCAAGCTCTGTTGTCCAAGTTTTTATGGGCAACGGTGACGGCACTTTCACGACTGGAACTACCTTTTCTACCATTGGAAGCGTCTATCAACTTCGTCTTGAAGACATTGACGGCGACTCCTTTAAAGACATCGTCTTTGCAACGCAATCCAATTTCAGAGTCTATTTAAACAATGGCGATGGGACTTTTTCTAATACCCTCACAAGTTCAAGTACTGGGGAAGATAATTATGGAATAGAGGTTGGCGACTTCAACGGAGACGGCAAGCTAGACGTTATCACAGCAGCCCATACAAGCGATCGCATCACCTTCTTTTTTGGAGACGGTGCAGGCTCCTTTACCTCCTCCCAAACCACAGTTACAACACCCTCAGGACTTAAAGCCTTCGACTACAATGGCGATGGCCACCTCGATTTTGCCGCTGCTACCAGCTCTTCGGTCCTTTCGATTTACGTCAACAATGGCGACGGAACGTTCACCATGGCCACCTCTTTTAGTTCTCTGTCTGATTCCTCAAATCGAATGATCGAAATAGGCGATTTTACAGGCGATGGAGTGCAAGATATCGCAGTCATGGCGAATGCTCGAGATGCTTTTGGACTCTATGAACAGTCTACAATCACACCCGAAGAGAGTACCTCAATCGAGGATCTCGATATTTCTACTCAAGAGTCAGCTACCGACTCTCTGGCACTGATTGAAGATGCTCTCGACCGCATATTAGCTGCTCGCAGCGATGTAGCCGCCTATATCAGCCGCATCCACTCTATCGATCGACTATCGGCCACGACGCTTCTCAATCTTGAAGAAGCTCGTAGCTATACGGAAGACGCGGATTTACCTTTGGAAATCTCGAATCTCGTTGCCGCCCAAATGGTCGAAGATGCTAGCCTGGCTATGCTTAGCCAGGCTAACTTGCAGTTTTCTTTGGTGCAGCAACTCCTGATAGACCTCGACGAATAGAAGACAAAGCTGCTGATAAGACAGTCGTATCAGCAACCAACAACTCTCGCGCAAACAAAAATACGTGATCAGCCTTGAGCAACACTCTTTGATCGAACAATTCTTTTGGTGGCGTCTATAAATCGAACATAGGCACTGCGCCCTTCGGGCGATCGCTTGGGCGAATGCCTAGAGGCAGCTGAACTCGAGCCACCCCGGCCATCACCACCCGATCGAAAGCCACGAGAGTCTTGTTGTGACGATGATCGTTGTGACGATGATCGTCGCGACGAATCCCTTCGAGGTCGCGAATTTCCGCCTGCACCCCAAGGACGCCGACTGCGTCCCTGAGAAGACCCACCGCCTCGCGAAAGTTTGGACGTGCCTTTTCCACCTGACATGAGATAGGCCCAGTGCCTCTGCTCTTCAGGTGTCACAAAACTAATAGCTTCGCCTTCGGCGCCAGCACGCGCGGTTCGGCCGATTCGATGCACGTAATCTTCATACTTTTCAGGAAGATCAAAATTAAATACCGTCTCGATTTCAGGAATATCCAAACCACGAGACGCCACATCTGTTGCCACTAAAATCGCAATCTCTCCATTACGAAAACGAGAGAGTGCATCCTCACGTTGGGCTTGAGTTCGCCCTCCATGAATCGCAGATACCTTCACGGCATTGGTTTTTAAAAATTTTGCCAAACGATCAGCTCTAATTTTGGTACGAACAAAAACGATTCGCTGTCCTTCGCCCCTTGTCTTAATTTCTTTCAAAAGCGCCTCGTTCTTGTCAGGCCCATTGACCGAAATAGAATCTTGCTTAATCTTTGCAATGGGCTTCTCGACGGCGCCCACAGAAACACGCTCGGGATCTTTCAGATACTTACGAGACAACGCAACAACCTCTTTAGAAAGCGTTGCCGAGAATAATAGACTCTGTCGTTTCGCTGCCAAAGAGTTTAAAATTTTATCAACGGGTTCCGCGAAACCCATATCAAACATTCGATCGGCTTCATCCAGAACAACGATATTAAATTGAGATAAGTCAATCGTTCGTCGTTGCATATGATCCAAAAGACGACCAGGAGTTGCAATGACGATGGAAGGATTGTGCTGCAATTCACGAATCTGTCGACCCATCGCCGCACCTCCTATAAGGATAGCGCCTTGAATTTTACCGGCGTACTGAAGTAGCTGATCAAATACTTGCGCAATTTGATTCACCAACTCTCGAGTCGGCGCCAAGATGAGGGCTCTTGACTTCGAATCTTCAAGCACCTTGACCGCTAGGGGCAGTGCGAACGCAAGCGTCTTACCGGTACCTGTTTGAGCACAGGCAATGAGATCTTTGTCGTTTTGAATCAACGGAATCGCTTCATTTTGAATGGGGGTTGGAGTTTTAAATGCCAAAGTTCCTAAGGCTTTTTTTATGGTTTCTGGCAATACGAGATCATCAAATGATATCATGAGTGTTCTTTCCTTTTTGCGTTATTAGTGTCGCTAACGGAATATATATTTTCCCTCGTTAGCGAAGATCTCATGACTACGACGCTCGCGTGATGAGCCCTTGGGAAAGACGCCGTAAACGACGCTGGGATCTGTCCTCTTGCAACTCTTGTATAGGACTTCGCTATTTCTATCAAGCAGCTTCTTAAATCGTTGCGTCGTAGGGCTGGGGACTTGCCACCGTTCGATACATGAGATAACGCTGTTCAGTTGGTAAAGGGTTTTGCCATAGGGGTTGCTATTGTCTCAATCATAACAGGCGCTTCACTGCCTGATCGTTCGCTTATGGCTTCGAACACGCACACAAGAAGGCACAGCTGCAAGTCGTGGCTACGCTCTATAAAATATATACCCATGGTCGCCGGGACCGGGCTATTTCTGGGGGCTCAACTCTGGATTCCACCCATTTTAGATAGGCAGGAGAATCGACTTCAGCAGAAGCGTGCCCAGGCTGAGCTAAACTCTCACTATAGCTTTGTGGCATCTCAATTGAGTTATATCGATGCCTTCTGGAACAAGCATCAAGGCCGCCTATCAACCCAGGAAAAAGATTTTGTGCAACTTATTAAGAGTCATTTATTCCAGGGCAGCGCTGTGGGGACGCTTTCGCAAGACGAGCGGCATCACCCTGACATTGTCTTCGATTTGCTCGTGGAAGCTTTGAAACAGTATCCAGAATCAAACTCATCACTTTTTTTACCTGGCAACCTTTTTCCGAATGAACTTTTCTCTGCAGGTTCCCTTGAGTCTTGGCTTACCGTAATTGAATCCAGAATGCGGCCGTATATTCACTTCCACTACGAAGAGTCGGGGAGGGGCAATATTTTACTTACCATGAGATCTACGGCTGAGACTGAGGATTTTTTACGGTCTTTGTCGGCGGTGGCGTATATAGCGCGACACCTACAGAATAGGCCTGGCTTGTTTAAGGAGTTTCATACGATTGGCATCGACAAAAGATCTGAATACAATTTATTTTTATCAAACTTGGGCACCATCATACGGACGGCGTCCCGTCCAAAGCACTATTGGAATTTAGCGAGTACCCGCGAGAGGCTCGCACTGCAGCTTCTTCGCCCCAGAAACAATGAAATAGCTGGTCTCGGCGATATGAAACGCTTTACGCCTCTAAATGAACTATTAATCGCACTCGAAAAGCCTAGGGATCTTCAGATGGTCCAGAATGCAGCGCCATGATTTCGATGCGACGACTTCTCTGCTTACTGGGATTTAAAGTTCACGTTTTGGCCTTGGGGGTCGCCGTTCTTTCACTTGGCACGACCGAAGCCATTTATGCAAGCGCGCACCGAGTATCCCTTACGGGTGTCGGTCGCTGTCTTGCGACCTTGAAGCACTTTGCTCCAAATGCTTTTTCAGGAAACGTTGGCATCTTTCTGGCGGCCACAGAGAGGCTCTTAGCCTATTCGAATATCGAGCAATCCCTGATTCGCGAGCCGGCCGCAGCTATCTTGGGCGAACTCAATGAACTCGAACAAACCATCTCACAAACCATTTTGAATTCATCCCTCGCAGAGCGAACACTCATTAGAGCATCGACGTCTCATATAAGTTTTCTCCCCGCTTATTTCTGGATTTTACATCAAGCCTATGTGGGCCACTTGGTAACAGAGTCGAATATCAATAGAAAAATCGCAGATCAATGGATTGTGAAATACTTTAATCGTACCAAAAATGAACTAAAGAATCATCCAGAGCTTTTGGCCGACTCTTCCGTAGTAGAGAATTTTCTGTGGATTTTAAAGACTCTGACGAACCATCCGGAGATGAATCATGTTGCCTTCGTTAGTCTGGACGATGTCGCTGGTATCTTCATCACTCACGCCCCCCACTATAATGAGAGAATCGCCCAAACGATGTCCGCCTTTTACGAATCCCGAACGAAAGCCGTTCCTGATAAGTATCGGTCAACTCAGCCCCCATCTCATCTAAGAGCGCTCCAGAGCCGCCGAGAAACACCTTCCGCTGCGCCACAGATGAGGGCTAAACGAGAGCTCACCGCGAAACTGGCGGTACCCACCCAAACGAGCGCGTCGGGCATTCGGGCCACGTCAGCCGCACCTCTCGCAGGTGACAATCCCACAGTTGCTATACAAGGCACTTCTCAGCTTCCTGAAAAGGAGCGGCATGAAACCCTGAGAGCTCGTGCCATGACGACCGCCGATCTTGCACGTCTTTTAAGAGAGCATGGTTTTGTCGAGGTTCAAGGAAGCAAACATAGACTTTTCAGAAAGCCAGGCAGATCTGGAAGGCCCATACCTCTGTCAAGGGGAAGGCAGGAGCTTAGAAAGCCTATCGTTCGACAAATTTTCAGAGAAGCAAATCTTGTGGGAGAACGAAATCCTTAGAGAGCCCAATTGAAAACCCACCAGCAAACCTTGCTCATGCCTCCCTACTGTGCAGAAATAAAGCCAGAAATTCAGAATGTATATAGGGGCTATTTCAACATGTTAACGCTTTTCAAGGTATGTCCTACGCATTAAGTAGTATAAAAAAATTGCACCCTGCAACATAATCGATAGGACAAAAGACTGATGGGCGTACTCTTAACATCTGAGCACCTTGGCAAATCATTTAATTCTAGGCCGCTCTTTAATGATCTACAGTTCGTCATTTCTGAAGGGGAACGCATTGGCCTGATAGGCCCCAATGGAGCAGGAAAATCGACACTACTTCGCATCTTGGCAGGTGAACTTATTCCAGACGAGGGCTCCATCGTTTGCCAACGAGGCCTGAAGGTGGCACATTTATCTCAACAACCTGAGTTTACGCCTGAGGCCACGATTCATTCGACTCTTCTCGAGGGCGCCTCTGATCCTGACGACTGGACATCGCTGGCCCGTACCGAAGAACTACTCTGGAAATTTGAATTCGAAAAAGCCCAGCTAAAATTTGAAACGCCGGTAAGTGAACTTTCGGGTGGTTGGAGAAAACGACTTGCTTTAGCCCGAGCTCTGATGAAAGAACCAGATCTCTTGTTGATGGATGAACCAACCAACCATCTCGACGTCGAGGGAATTCTGTGGCTTGAAGGCATGGTCGCTAAAGCTCCGTTTGCTACCCTGACTATTACCCATGACCGACTCTTTCTCTATAGAGTGGCCAATCGAATCATTGAGATTGATCGACGGCATGAAGGCGGACTTCTGAATGTACGTGGCGACTATGGCACTTATCTCGAAGTAAAAGAAGCCATGATGACAACCCAAGAAAATCGAGAAGTTATTCTTAAAGGCGTTCTGCGTCGTGAAACCCAATGGCTAAAAGCGGGTGCCAAAGCGCGCACGACAAAGCAGCAGGCTCGCATCCACCGTCATGCCGACTTAAGTGAGGAAGTATCTTCTCTGAGCCAACGAAACATTAAGCGCTCTGTGCAGTTAGAGTTTCAATCGTCCGACAGAAATCCAAAACTTTTGCTCGAAGCGAAAAAGCTCTCAAAATCGTACGAAGACCGTGCGCTATTTATAGACTTAGATCTCACGTTAACGCCCGGCACTCGTCTGGGGATTTTGGGAGAGAATGGCTGTGGTAAATCGTCACTCATACGCGTTTTACTGGGGACTGAACCTGCCACCAGCGGAACACTATTTCGTTCTGATCAGCTTAAAGTATGCTACTTTGAACAGCATCGAGAATCTCTCGACCCAAAAGTAAGCTTGATGAGAGCCATCTGCCCCTACGGCGATCATGTTCACTATCGAGGTCGACAAACCCATATTCGCTCTTATCTTGAGAGATTTTTATTTTCTCACGATCAAATGGATTTACCTATTAGCCGTCTTTCAGGAGGGGAGCAAAGTCGAGTCCTCATTGCTAAACTCATGCTGCAAGAGGCGAATCTTTTGGTACTCGATGAGCCAACAAACGATCTGGATATTCCCACCCTCAATGTCTTGCAAGAATGCCTCATCGAGTTTGAAGGAGCGTTGATCATTGTGAGCCATGATCGATTTTTTCTTGATCAGGTCTCCACAGAGATTTTGGCCTTTCCTGTATCCTCAGAAGGAAAAAAACAATCTCGCTTAATCAGCTTTGCCGATCTATCGCAGTGGGAGACTTGGCACGCCGCCGAACTCGCACTGTCTCGCGAATCTCGAAAGAAAGTCAAAATTGAAAATACCTCCAATGTTTCGCCTAAGAAAAATACCTCTGACGACAATCTCATTCGACGTATCGAAAAACTAGAACAAGATTTAAAATTCCTCGAAAACACAGCCTCTCTTTCAGAAAATCAAAGCAACTTCGAGAAGCTAGCCGAACTTGGCAACAAGATGACGCTGCTGCAGAGCCAGATTGCCGATCTCTATAACAAACTTTCTCAATAGAAACGCACTCTGGGCCTTGTCGCCAAGGCGGTCTTCTGAGAAGAGGCGTCTCCCCTCAAATCTGTAAAAATTAATCATCATGAACGAAACAATTTTGAATTTCTGTGATGGAATGTCACCCCCAAAGCAGCTCCAAAAAGAATTACTACCCAAACAACAAAGAGCCACAGCAGTGAAATGGGGATGACTGCCAAAGAGCCGTAAATCTTGTTATAAGAAAGTAGATGCATCGTCGCAAATGAATAAGTCACCTTCGATGCGTAAAGCAGTAGCAGCGTCACAAAAGATGAGATCAAAGCATGGGTCCATTTGACTCTGGTATTGGGAACTCCTTTATAGATCAGACATAAAAGCCCCCACAACAAAGTGAGAATCATCACAGTCAGCCACTTACTAGAAGTGTCAAATAGATTGGCACTCAAAATGACGCCAAGAAAAACTGCCAAAGCAATAGGCCCTAAAATCACAAACAACCAATACCACGGCAGTCGTCGCAAAAACTTTCTGTTATGCCGAAGCCCCCATACCTGTTGAATAGCGCGATCAATATCACTCATCAAAAACGTTGTCGAAAAAATGAGAAAGACTGAACCAAACCCGCCAAGGGCTCCTCCATGAACACGTGAGATACTTTCTTCAACGTAAGCCATCCATTGATGCCCCGAAACAAAGTTGACATGCGTCAACATAAAATTACGCATTACGTCCAGCACGGCATCAAAGCCGTCAAAGTAATGGAAGATCGCTAAGCAGACCGACAGAAAAGGGACGAGCGCCAGGACGGTCGAAAAGACAAGTCCTGAAGCGAAGAGCTCAATATCTGCGTCTCGAAGTATTTTCCAAGCGACAGCGAATTCGTCTTGTAGCTTTTTTAATCGGCGAGTGGGACGTCGGATCATAGAGTAGGGGGGCCTTGAGGCTTCTCAAATCGACTTAACAAAACATAAAGACTTGGTACGACCAAGAGCGTGAATAAAGTTCCTATCAACGTGCCACCAATAATCGTTAGGCCCATGGGTGTTCGCGTTTCTTGTCCGATGCTATTACCAAATACAAGTGGCAATGCTGCTACGATAGTCGCTGTGGACGTCATGAGAATAGGTCGAATACGAATCTCGCCAGCCCTGGTGACGGCGCGTCGTATGTTTTTCTCACCTTCATCTCTGAGACGATTAGCAAACTCGACCAAAAGTATCGAATTCTTCTTAGCAATACCCATTAAAACAATGATCCCAATGAAACTAAATAGATTAAGTGAGACATTGAAACCCCAGAGCACCAGCAAAGCCCCCGTCACACTGAATGGCAATGCCACTAAAATAGTGAAAGGGTGCACAAATGAATTAAACTGCACTGCCAAAATCATATAGGCGACAAGAATCCCCAAAATTAAGGCCCACAACAAACTTGAAAACCCTTCGTTCAAACCCGCCGAGGCTCCTTCAAGCTCTAGGTTGTATCCGTCTGGCAAAATATCTTTAGCAAGGGTTTGTGCGCGCGCGATGACAGCCGACTGAGAGGCTTTCGGAGCTAAGTTTCCAGAGACGCTGACCGATCGCTGTCGATTCACTCGGCTCATCGCCTGAAAGGTAGAAGCCTCTTCAAAGGTCACAAGCTTTTCAAGAGACACCAGATTACCGTACTGATTGCGAACAAAAATAGACTCAAAATCTTTTGCAGAGCGCACTTGATCGTCACGAAGCTTAATTCGAATATCATAGCGTCGTCCTTCGGCGCTAAAACGACTTTGGCGTAAGCCCGCAACGGTAGCTCCTAGAGTTCTAGCGACCGCCTCAATGCTTACCCCATACGACGCCATCGCTTCACGATTGGGCTTCAGACGAAGCTCAGGCAAGCCCACTTTAAAATCAACATCAGTATCCACGGCAAGACCCTCTTCTTCAAGACGCCGTGCAATCTCTTCGGCATTTGTCCGTAAGATCTCAAAGTCCGGCCCTCTTAGATAAAAGGCCAGCGGCGATTGGCCACCCGACGTTAAATTTCGAGCCGAATTATCTCGCATTCCCACACGAACATTCTTCAGGTTGCGAAAATCCTTTCTTAAATCGTCCATAAGCTCCAAATGGGTTTGAGATCGTTCTTCACGTGGAATGAGATTCACTGGAATAAACATACGATTAATCTCGGCGCTGGGCCCCCCGGCGCCCACCGATGAAAAATAAGACCTAATATAGGGCTTCGTGCTGAGAATCTTCTCTATTTCAAGCGCCGCGGCTTCGGCTGTTTCAAGAGTGGAACCCGTCGGTGTTTGAGCATTAATGATAATTAAGTCTTGGTCTTGCGGTGGCACAAACTCTTGTCGAAGTTTGAACGCAGACAAAATAGAGAGCATAAACAGTAAGAAGGAAACTACGACCACTTTACCTGGAAACTTCAAGCTCCACTCTAAGATAGAGCGATAGAATGCTCCGACACGGTGAAAGCCACGCTCTAAGGCCACTTCCATTTTTGAAGGCGCTGAATGAGTGCGCAGCAATAAGGAGGCTCTCATCGGTGTGATTGTTACGGCCTCGAGCAACGAAAGCAAGACAGCTGTCGACATCGTCACCCCGAATTGAAAAAAGAATTTTCCAATCAGACCATCCATAAAAACGACGGGTATAAAAATAGCCACTACAGCGAGCGTCGCTGCCGAAGCCGCGGGCAAAATCTCCATCGAGCCATCGTAGGCCGCTTGCCAGGAGTTTTTGCCCATACGATGATGCCGTACAATATTTTCTAAGATCATGATTGCGTCATCAACGACGATAGAAATGGCGAGGGTCAAAGCTAAGAGAGAAAAGAGATTAAGAGTAAAACCCGCAAAATAGAGTACGATAAAAGTACCGACAACCGACGTGGGAATAGAGAATAAGATATTAAGCGCCGCTTGCCAGCTGCCCAGAAACAAAAAACACACAAAAATGGTAACCAGCGCTGCAATCAGTAGCTTTTCATAGGTCGTATCTACGACGGCTTTGGTCGACCGAGTGAAGTCAACATTGACTTGAACTGAAAGATCCTCAGGTAAATCTTTTTGGATTTCTTCGATCTTATGACGAATAGTCTTAGAAAATTCTACCTCATTGACGCCTCGCTGTTTTCGAACACTTATCGATAAAGCCTGTTGACCATTGATCTTGGCAACACGCCTTCGATCACTCAGGCCATCTTCGACGTCAGCAATATCGCCAATTCGAATCACCTTATCTTGAACAACCGTTCCACCACGTCGGAGAATTCTAATATTCGATAGCTCCTCAGGAGAGCCCGTTTCTCCTAGCCACCGCACTCTTAACTCTTTAGATCCATGGGTGAATTGGCCCGCGGCTGTCTCGAGATGTTGAGTCTGAATGGCTTCAAGTAAATCGAGGACTGTTAAATCGGCCTTTCGCAATCGTTCTGGATCAGGCCAAACTCGTAAGTTGCGCTCGCTAAAGCCTCCGATCGAAATCTCTCCGGCCCCTGGAAGAAATCGCAGTTGGTCTAAAAGCTCATTCTCCGTCCAGCGCAACAACTCACGAAGAGGTCGGCTTCCCGATACGCCAATAAACATAATGGGCGACTCTTCTGGATTTTGCTTTCTGATGCGGGGCGGATCCACTCCCTCGGGCAGTCGCAAGCTCGAAAGGGCCGTCTGCGCCTCTTGAAGAACAACGTCAATATCGCGTTCAATCTCAAATTCAAGTCGAACCGAACCCCCACCCTGACGAATCGTAGAGCGCATCTCTTTGATTCCCTCGATGACCAACAGCTGCTGTTCGATGCGGTCGATGAGCTCTGCTTCAATCACTTCTGGCGAGGCCCCTTCATCACTCACTGAAACATTCAAAATGGGGAAGTCGACATCGGGCATTTGGCTTACGCCCAACTTCAAAAAACAGATAGCGCCAAAGACGATGAGGCCACTCATTAAAATCCAGGCAAAAACGGTTTTCTTGAGTGAAAGCGAAATCAGATTCATGGCAGAGGCATCTTCTCTGGCCATACGAAGAGCTGCGCGCGTGCCTCCTCTTTTCTTTGGGCAATGCGCAAGCGATACTCAAACAGATCGGCCTCTATAGCCTCTTGCTCAAACGAAATGGCTTGAAACGCGGTACTTCTTCCTTGTTCATACCGACGCCGCTCTTCTTCGCTCTTTAATCGCTGAAGCCGTGCAAGCTCACGAGCAATCTCTAAGCGTTTGGTCTGACGCTCAAGAGTCTCTTTCAGATTTATCCACTCTGACTCAGACTGTCTCATGAGCGCCAAGGCATTTTGTTGGGAGGCTAGCGCTCTCAAACGGGCCGCTTCAACGGCATCGAACTTCAACGCAAACCGAAGATCGAGGGTAAACCTAAGACCCACCTCAGCAAAGCGATGGTTGAAAGAGTTAGACATCGTCCTAGAAGCCCTCGAGTCTAAGGCATTGGATCCGGCTGCCGCAAAAACATTTAAATCAGGGCGATATTCATCTCCCACCTTTTGCGCCCTCAGATGCAGCGAGTGAGCCAGATGGGCTTCAGCTTGAGCATCGGCCCGTAGAGGGATCGCGCTCGCTTGAGAGGATCCTAGAGAGGAGCCGACAGATAAAACTAAGACGAGAGTCTCTGGCAAGCGCTCTGAAAAGGCAACTTCACTATGGGGCGTCCAAGATGAGATCCAGTCACTCTGCGGAATCCACGACAAAAGCTGCCGCCGCAAAGATTCTTTTCGATCAAGAGCCTCCTGAAGCTCCAATTCTCGACGAGCCACTAACGATTGGGCCTGCAGAACGTCGGTTCGTTCAGCAGCCGATCGGGCAAGTCGTCTTTGAACCCATGCCTCGCTCTTTCGGCTTTTCTCAAGATTTGTTTTAAAAGCGACTATTTCGTGCTCAGCCAGTAGAAAATCCCAATACCAATGTTCAAAAGCCAATAACTTAATCGCTCGAAGATAGTGAAGATGACTCACTCGACTTTCAAGCTCACTCGAATCGGCCGCTCGTCGCAGACGCAAGGCTCGTCCGAAGGCATTTCTCCATAAGGCCTGTTCAATCTCTCCTCTCCATTCCATATTATGGAGCGGATTCTCAGATGATTGTCTCTCTCTTGAAAAATCATAAGACCCAGAGACGCTAAGCGCCGTACCGGTGGGTAGTTCTTTCGTAACAGCGAAGCCCGCCTCACGCTGTGTCGAGCGGCTGGTGGCAGACAGCGCAGCTCTATCGTCCCAAAGCTGTCGAAGCTCTCCTGTGAGCACGCTCTGCAGCTCTAGATCTCTCGACCGAATCTCGGCTCGCAACGCTTGAAGCTGTAAGTCGATGCTTTTGAGTTCTTCAGAAAAGCCCGAAACCTCCTTCAGGAATGAGGCAAGATCTCGGTGCTTCGTCGTGTCGGTTGACACCACTTGCGATGAGGCCATCACGGTCGCAAGCGTCGAACACCCTAGAGTGATCCAGAGCGTGAACAGTATTAGCGCGCCGGACTCACTTCGATAATTCAAAGACATGGACTTAAGTCTATCATGAATAAAAATTCAAAATCTTCTTCTAAATGAAAATAGAATTGTCATGTTACCGTTAAAAGATGCATTTGCCCGCTTTAATTCAGGATCTCGCCATTATTTTAGGCGTGGCAGCTCTCGTCACTTTTATCTTTCATCGCATTCGTCAACCCGTTGTTTTGGGCTATATCATTGCAGGTTTCATCGTCGGCCCTTTTACTCCGCCGTTTTCGTTCATATCAGACACTCCCAATATTAAAATTCTGGCAGAACTAGGAGTGGTCTTTCTGATGTTCACTCTTGGCTTAGAATTTAGCTTTCGAAAACTGAGTCGTGTAGGTCTACCTGTTAGCGTATCGGGTCTTTTTCAAATCGTTGTTATGATTGCTCTGGGTTATGGGGGAGGGCGAGTTCTGGGTTGGTCGACCATTGACAGCTTATTTTTAGGAAGCGCAATATCTATTTCATCCACCACCATTATTATAAAGGCTCTGGAGGAACTTAAATTAAAGAATCGCCGATTTTCAGAGTTTGTTTTCGGTATACTGATAATAGAAGACTTAGCAGCGATCTTGATTCTGGTACTTCTCTCTGGCATTGCCATTCGAGGAAGCTTTGAACCCCTTGATATTGTTATCGTACTTGCGAAGCTCGTTTTGGTCGTCAGCTCATGGGCTATCATAGGCTATTTTGTCGTCCCTCGTTTTGTAAAGGCTGTGGGCAGCTTGGGGAGTGATGAGATGCTGGTCATTCTTTCGCTCGGGCTCTGTCTCATGCTCGTCAGCATCGCGGCCCGCTTTGAATATTCCAGCGCTCTAGGTGCTTTCATCATGGGATCCATTTTGGCAGAAACCAGAGAAGCGCATCGCATTGAACATTTAGTTAAACCCTTGAGAGATGTTTTTGGGGCAGTTTTTTTCGTATCTATTGGCATGCTAGTAGATCCCACATTGTTGCTTGAAAACTGGCCGCCCGTTCTATTGGTAACGGCTCTTGTCATTATTGGAAAAATATTCAGCCTTGTCGTAGGCTCGCTTCTTACGGGTCAACCTATTAAACGCTCCGTCCAGATCGCCTTAAGTATGGCCCAAATTGGAGAGTTCTCGTTTATTATTGCATCGCTTGGCATGACCTTGGGAGTGATTTCGCCAACGGTATACCCCACAATCGTCGTCGTCTCACTGCTCACCACGTTCACGACGCCCTATTTTATCAAAGCTTCCTCGACGATCGCACTCAAGCTCGAACATCACTTGCCACTGCGTATTCGCCAGAACATTGAGGCGTATGTCTCACGAGTAAACAGTCGACTTCAATCGCCCTCACAAGGTCACAATGCAGACCTTCGCCACTATCTCTCATGGATTTCAAGTGGCATCATTGCCACTGTTATATTCGCAGGGGTAGGCCGCTGGCTCGAACCTCATGTGCTTTCGATCTATATTTACGAGCCGTGGATTAAAAGTGTGGCCTGGTTTTCAGCGATCGCGATGTCGGCTCCCTTCGTGTGGGCGATGCTTTTACTTTTTCGAAAGGCATCGATTGCCGGTCGCTTCCCAGTTCTTATATTCAGTCTTCCCATGACATTTGCGTGGATCGGTTTTTTATCGTTAGACTTACTGGAACCCACTCTTGAATCTGCCTTAACTCTTGGAGCGACAGGCATTCTATTTATTGCCTTTCAAAAACGCTTGGAAGAATCCTACCTATGGTTTGAACGACAGTTTCATCTCACGTTTGAAGAAAGCGATCGAGAAAATGAAAAACATATACGAGCTCAGAAATTGGCCCCCTGGGATACCCATCTCGTTCGTCTCATTGTCAGCCCCACGTCGGAGATCATTGGAAAAACTTTGCTTCAAGCCAGACTTCGAGAGACCTATGGAGTCAATGTCGTCGCACTTCATCGTGGCAGTAACGCCCTTGTAGCTCCCCAAAAATCAGAGGTGATTTATCCCTACGATGAACTTCTCTGTCTCGGCTCAGACGATGAGATTGAAGCCCTTCGAAATATTCTTGAGACGAAACATGAGCCTTACTCACCCGTTGTCGAGCTAGAGAACTATGATCTACGACCTTTCTTAATTGACGAAAAATCTTCTCTGATCGGAAAAACGATTGAATCTTCAGGTATTCGACAAGAGTGGGGGGCCTTGGTTGTGGGCCTTGAGCGTCACGGAAAAAGAAATTTGAATCCTGCCGCTACTTTCAAATTTTCTGCGGGCGATCGGCTATGGGTGGTTATGCCCCACAAATTTGTGCGCAACCTTCAGGCCGAGACGAGTGCGACCTAATGAAATTAGGGCATTTGCCAATCGGGAGCGTAGCATAGAGTAAGCAAAATATAGCGCCAGGGATCTAGTGGCTTACCCGACTCTCTAGCCTGAGTACCCAGTGTTCTGAGCGCTTCTACGATCGAATCAGCAGCTTGAGTGCGCCCTGGATAGAACATCTGATAGGCCTTCTGAATATCGGCGTCGGTAGGAATAGGAGCACTTGATAGATAACTGAGATCGTTTACATCGAGAGCCGATCGAATGGCGTTTTGCAGAGTGATATCGTCAAATACTAGTACATTGCAGGTTTTTATTCTTTGACCTTCACGCGGAGTTGAAGTGGTTGGCAATACGGGAGCGTCTTGATCGGCGATATCCACATCAGGGCATGTTGAATTTGTCTCTAATTGCGGATCACAAGGACCTCCAAATTTCGATAGAGCGTCGTAAATATGAGTCTTGGTAATCGGCCCAGCTTCAGATCCAAAAATGGCATCTAGATAAGACTTAATGTAGTGACGGTCTCCTAGACGGATACTCTCTTGGGACGACTGAAAGAGGTTGCCCGTCGTGGCTCGTATAGAAAAGCTGACTCTCGTATCGCTTGTTGTTGTATTGCCCCGTCCGTCTAAACACTTCACATAGTAGTTATATGATCGTCCGTCGACTAGACCTGTGAGAAGCCCGGAATGAGTCAATCCGGCGTTGGTAGCTGACAGCAGCCCGTTCATAGAGACAAATGTCGTACCTGGATTACTAGAATACCGACAGGTGGCGCTTTCGTTGGTTGTCACTCGAATCGTGGCCTGAGCTGTCCCTACGGCAAGAGAGCCCGAAGGTTGGGGATCTGTCACAATCGGGGGAGCTGTGTCGACATTCGAAAGAACCGAAAACGCGATGCTAAAGTCGCTCATGGTGGCATTGCCAGCAGCATCTCGACAGCGAACGAAATAGAAATAGTTAAACCCATCTCGCAGTCCATTGATTAGAGCACTATGAGATGTCTTAGAGCCATTCGAGGAAAGTGTGGACGCCATTGAGGCAAACGCTAGATTCGGAGATGTAGAATAGCGACAGTCGGCCGCTTCGTTCGTGGCCACTGAAATAGTCGCTGATGTCGTGCCCATAGCCAATACGCCACTCGGTTGCCCACTCGAGATGGCGGGGGGAACAATATCCGTAGGAACCGGCGTCATGTTTCGGACCCAGGCTTCCAGCGTATTATAGTCTGACTGGGTAAATGCTTGATACAGAGAGCCGCCTACCGGCGCCGGCATATTTGCGACTCCGCCGCTAAATCGCAAACGACGAATGAACGAGGATTGGCTTGGGTTACCTGCTACAACAAGAGCAAACCGTTGATAGTCAGCATCGCTGTAGTTTCGCCACTCATTGTGGCAGCCAATACACGAAGTCTGAATAATCTGGGAAGAAGTCTTTACGGCGTCTGTCGAAAACGTAATTCGGCTATCAGATGTATTCGCATTGCCTGAGTCATCCACACACTTGATGTAGTAATTAAAGGTTGAACCGCCTGCTAGATTGGTAAGCACACGGGTATGATCTAGTCGATTACTACTCGCTGTGAGGTTGAGGGTCATAGACGCGTAGGCAACACCTGCATTCGTCGAATAGCGACATTGCGAAGGCTCATTCGTTCTGACTGAGAGAGTGGTTTGTGTCACGCCCGCTGTCAGCAGACCTTGAGGCGAAAAATTTGAAAGCGTCGGAGAGCTCGTATCTCCCATCACAGAAAAGGCAATTACAGATTCAGTAGAATCGATAGACGAAGAATTTCGACAGCGAATATAAAACGAATAGGCTTGGCCCGCCGTTAAATTGGTCACGGTAGCTGTATGAGAGAGTCCATTGCCTGCGGCATTGAAGTTCGATGTCATGGCCGAATAGAGAGTGCCTGCAGTTGTCGAATAACGGCAGCTAGAGGCCATCGAGGTTTGCAGCGAAAGAGAGGCTTGAGTTGTTCCCGCCACTAGCGTACCTGCCGGTTGAAGATTAGAAATCGTTGGGCCTGACGAGTTGCCATTGACGGAAAAACTCGCGGCAGATTCAGCCGAGACATTGCCTGAACTGTCACGACAACGAACATAATAAAGGAACGATCGATCGTTAGAAAGGCCTGTGATCGTGGCTGCATGCGCAAGCCCGTCGGGTGACAAGAGAGTTTGGGGCATGGCTGAAAACGTTTGTCCTCGGGTCGTAGAGTATCGACACGACGAGAGCTCATCCGTCGTCACTCGCAGGATGGCTTGAGTCGTACCAAAGTTCAAGGTACCACTGGGTTGTAGAGCCGATAAAACAGGAGGGGCGTTATCATTGGCAACCGCAAAGCTCACCATAGTATCGGTGAGAGATGTATTGCCTTCTTCATCTTGGCATCGCAGGTAATAGGTATAAGAATTTCCGTCGGTGAGCCCAGAGATCTGACTTTGATGGCGTAAGCCAGCATGGTCTCGTTCCAAAATAATAGTCATGGATTCAAAGGAACTATTGGGCGATGTCGCATATCGGCACTCCGCTTTTTCATCGGTCGTGAGGGCCAGTGTGGTTGTGGCTGTTTGAGATGCCAGAATGCCTGAAGGGCTAAGGTTGCTCAGACGAGGTGGGATAAAATCAGCGGCTGGCATTTGATCAATCCACTGTCGCAGCACTTCAAATTCTGCCCTCGTAAATTGACTAAATAAATACGTGTCGCTGGGCATATTGGCCAGTGAACCACCGTAACCAAATTTAGAACGAATAAGGAGAGGCGAGTTTTCTGGGTCGCCTGCGACTACGAGGCCTAATTTTTGCCACTCTTTGTTCGTTTTGATCGACTTCCAAGTGTCATGATAGTTTGTATGACAATCGCTACAGTATTTAGTGATAACGTTTTTGACCGGCCCTGAGATCTCAGTGCTGGCATCAACATCATCGCTGTTTGTTTTTTTGATCGAATCACCCACAAAAGTTCCTAGAGAGGCATCTTGCATCGTACAGCTTGATATCAGCAGACCTAAGAGGGCCGCCATTAAAGCGCCATCATTCGAGCCTAGCCATCCCCTGCCGCAAGGGTTATGCGACATTTTTTGGGTCCTCCACGAGGCTGGTGACACCTGAGTCGCTGACGGTGACAAGGGATGGCGCTCGCACGGGCGATTCACACCCAACGATCGCTGAAACAGTAGAAGCAACATGTTCATTAGTTACTAGCAAGGCGCTTGAGAAATCGGTTTGTGTAGGTGCAGCAATACCAAATGTTCCGGTATACGGCTCGGCTCGGCCGACGACATTGATATTACCCATAAACATCGGTTTCTTAATTGCACCAGACATAACGGTGACCGAGTTTGCATCGGGAGCATGATCGCTGCCAAGACCGGTATTTTGCGGAGCTCGCTCAAACTCGGCTCCTACTTCAACAACGGTTTGTTCCCAAAGTGCCGGGCCCAAAGAACGACGAAATTCATAAAGCATAGCTGCAAGAGCACGAAACTGAAAGCTGTGGCAGATCAGACTTTTCTGTCGATCGAAACCATCATGCTCGTCGTTGAAGTTTGAAAGCCCTGCGACCGATGGACTGGACCCACCCATCGTAATGGTAGAACTTAAGCCACTCTTGAGTAAAAATTCAGCGACGGCAAATTGTCCCGCTAAATCTGTTCGAATATTATTACTTGCAATATTGTAAGGAGCAATACCGGCAGGAGGTAAGATATTAGCCACAGGCTCTTGAGCCGCTCGCCTTTCGAGCTCTCGATATTTATTGTGTAGCTCTGTATAAATCGTTCTTAGATCTCCAAACCCCGTGCGAAATAATTCTTCGGCTTTGGCTCTGGTTCTAAAAAGCACATCCGCTCCTGGCTTAGAAGTTCGCGCATAGGCGGCCAGATCACTCAGAGCGCTGTTGATAAGCGCATCCAAACTTTGCCGCTTTGGAGCTTGAGACAAAACTTTCGGATCTACATTTTGAAAAGAACTCATGAGACTATTCAGGGGATCTTGTATGCCTCTTACCAATGTCACACCCGTACCTTGAAGCGATTGATAAGCGCCCGTTGAAGGATCGCATAAGTTGTCATTAAAGTACGAAGTTCCAACAGCTTGTATCGGAGTAGGTGCTCGGTCAGCTACCATCCCTGAAATGCTTGGACCCGACCGATTGGGCCTGGGTATGAGCGTAGGCCCAAACTTGTGACCGATATCAAACTGCATGTGAATGCCGCGCATCATAAGCGTGTTATTTAATAAATCTTTCATCGGAACGCTACCGCCACCAACGACTGGAATGGTGGCAGCCCACAGTGCAGGCAAGTAGATCGAACGCCCATCTCCTAGGTCAATCAACTCTGAGCGATACGTCGTTTTGGCGTTATCGCCTGTGTAGTGATTCTCAGTAAGCCAGTTGTTTACCGACCCATTTCTAATAAATGCGTCGCTAGCGCCATTGGGTTGAAGAAAACCATCCCAAACCCACCGAGTCGGCGCTCCTGAATGCAGTATGCATACATAGTTTCTGGTCGGGGCGGCACTCTGCGCTTGAGCGGAGGCGATCAGGCCATCGGTAAGACCATTGAATAGCACCTTGAGAGGATTATCAAGCGCATAAAATAAACCCGCCGTGCCCATCATCGAGAGCGCTTGTCGACGGGTTACCGTCTTTCGCTTCTTAGGTTTTGAGCCCTTATGAGTACAAGATTGCTTCATTGCTCGAGGTCCCTCATCCCGCTTTTCTGATAGATATCTAAGTTAAAAATATCTTCGATTAGTTTTCTTAAGCTTTGATGGTTCTTCAGGCTAAGACCTAAATTTACCACTTTATTTCGATAATGACGATCGGCAGCGCTGAGAGGTGGGTTTCTAGGATCACCCTCGTCATACAAGGCAACTTTAATACCCGTGAAAAAATTGAAATATCGTGCTGCGGCGCAGACATAAAGATCATTCTTAGAGGCAATGGCCCTCCCTAATTTCAGTAACGCTTCAGGAGTATCGCTCGCGACGATCTCATCATTGACCAAACTTCCATCGTAACTCCGATATCGAAGATGACCCTTAGGAGGTCGTTTGTAGAAATTATTATCTCGGTGAATTAGGTGGTAAGGATCGACCTCTGAGGGCTGAGAGGGAGATACCATTTTCACCCACGATGTTTTGTCAGTATCATCAAACCCTGGACTAAAGCCCCAGTCTGTTTGAACACCTGTTACAAATACTAAATTTCGAATCGTAGCCGCCATGGGGTCTATGGTTGCATGACACGACATGCAAGTGGCTGAATCTCGAAAGGGGAGTCGACCACTCGCGCTTGGATACCTCAAGTGATACTCTTCTACCATGGTATTGACATCGGCAGCCCGAAGCACGGGAAGATCGCGGCACATAAGATCTGAAAAAATATTTTGAGACCAGCGTCGATGCATGCGAATCGATGCATTTGATATTGTTGCGAGAGCTTCCGTCGCTCCAGCGCGCTCACCCGACATTGGAAAGCCTGAGTTTCCCCATATGTAAGACTGAAGTCCCATGATGCCACCGCCAAAAGCTCGTCGGGTATTAGTGATGGCTAAGGTTTGGTTTTGAAGAAGGGCCGATTCCGGAGCGGCCTCCCCAGAATCTTTAAAGAAGACACTATTAAGTTCTGGAGGAAAAATACTCACACCAATCATAGTACCACGCTGATGACCCGCCAAAGGGGCCGCGAGCTGAGTATGCAGAACTGCGCTACCTGGAGGCTTAATGGATATCCAAGATCCTTCCGTTCTCAGGCCCCTTACGCCTTGACTCTCTAAAACACTCTCGTCGTAACGACGACCAGGTTCAAACAACAATCTCGTGACTGCTAAAGCACCCTCCCCCGGATTGTTATGTCTCAACTCACCCGTGGTATATGTGATGGGCCGACTGTCGTAGTTTTTCACTCGAAACCACGAAAAGTGAAAGTCATAAAAATTGCTCAATATCGATTGAGCATCTGAATCATTGATATTGGCTATTTTTCCGGAGTCAACGAACTGAGCTTTATCTAAGACTTTCATACAAGCCTCGATGGCTGTGAGACTTCCAGATTTTACGTCTCTCAAGAACGGATGTGAACTTGCCGCTCGTTTGCGAGTGAGATGCGAGTAGCAGCGATGAAATAGAGCCTCTTGAGATAGTTTTATCTGATGATCTCTAGCGTCTTGAGCCCGCACCTCTTCTAATAGACCGCCTGCAGCTATGGTCAAAAGACATAAGACAATCTGTCTACCTAAACCAAACGCTCCACTGTAACTATGATCGATAATCACTTGCACAAAGAAATGCCCTCACCCTTGCTCAAGATCTAGCAAGATCAATACCGAGAACTTAGCTACGGTAACCTACTGATTTCACGAGATAACTTCACGCTGATACAGCGACAGTCGGGCATAAATGTCGGTTGAAGTCTTAAAATCTGACAAAAATGGGGCATCGACAAGAGACGGTAGAACCATAAAATTGGCTTGGGATTTATGCGAATGAGCCTGTCACTGGCCTCTCGAACCTAGCCGAATGAATAGGGATGCCTTTTTCTATAAATTTTCTTTGAAACAATGTTTGAGGATAGTTTTCGAATAGATCGTCTTGCTTACGGAACACTGCGACAGCAAATCGACGATGGCGCTGCTGTAAATCGAGGAGCGTTTCAAAATATCGGAGGCTGTCTGATCGAAAACAAAATCGTCCCTCTGGTTTAAGCGCCCGGCTTATGAGCCAAAAACTGAGGGGGGTGATGAGGCGATTTTTCTCGTGACGCGCTTTTGGCCAAGGATCAGGAAACTGCAACCAAATTTCGTCCCAGACTTTAGCAGGCATGGCTGAAAGAAAGTCCAACCAGTCCATCTGAAGAACCTGAGCAGAGTTGGTTACTCCGGATTCTTGGGGAGATTCAACTTTCTCCGCAGACTTAAAAGCCCTCTTAAAGCGTCGTTCAACGCCAAGCATAAAGCTGCCGGCCTCCCGCTTGGCTAAGCCTTGAAGAAAATGCCCGTTACCGCAACCTAAATCTACGATCGATCGCTTGGTCTTTGCAGGTAACTGCAGAGCTTCACAGTCTTTTTGAATGGAGGCATGGTTTCTTACGCGATCCACATAGGGATTCAGGGCAGCATTAAACGTCATCGAAAGACAACTATTCATGGCTCTAGATTTTGTAAAGGATCACTTGACCCGGATAAATCATAAAATCTGAATCAGTCGCCAAAGCAAAAATTTTATGATTTATCCGGGTTGCGTCACCTGGACTCTTTATCAGACAGGATATCGGCATAAAGTTCCACTTTATTCTGGTGGCGCCGAAATGCACAGAGACGCTGCTCAGGCCGACGTAGCTTTTTCTTCTCAAGCTCGAAAATCGAGGGATCAAAAACGGTCACGATAGGATGACCCGCACTGTCAGTCACCAAACCTCCTCGATCGGCCGCGCCGAGTTGACGTCCGCTACAAAGAGCCACCAATTTTCGGTCGGAGGCAATCTGAGGATCATTCATCGCCAATACACATATTCTCGCCATCTCTCGTAAGCTGGCACCGTCACTTGCCTCACCGAAGATTTCGGCTTGCTCCTCCAAGTTCTCTAGGACACTACGAATGGCCGGTCTGAAATGCTTAAAAAAATGTAAAAGATTGGCATCCGCATACGGCTTTGCCCTACGCAGGTCTTCTTTTAGTGGGGTCAGTCGCTCATCGATACCCGGGGTCAAGGTCTCTAAAAGATCTCGAGAACTCAGCCTCACCAGAACCTCGAAACTGCTCTCTGTGGTTAATAGGCCTTCGTTCAGACTTTTTTCTAAATCCATTGTCACTAGAGTTCTGAGACGATCGGAAATAGTTTGTCCACGGTCGCGAAGCCAAAGAATTTCGTAAATCGCCGCGAGCTTGTTGGCAAAAGAGAGTCCCGAATCGGGGGGACTCCATGATGTTTCAATATCTAGTACGACTCTCCACTGTTCGTCACTCAGCTCACTTTTGTTTGAAGTGCTAGAAGATAAAATTTGTATGGTACGTTCAAAACGCGACCTTGTGCCTTTCAGAAGCGCCAGACGATCTCTCCGCTCAACGTCTGTGAGTTGAGAGGACTGAGCCCATCTCGCTTCGAGCGCGTAGAAGTAGGCCACAAACCTTCCGAGCACGACACCAGGCTGAAAACGTGTTCCGTCGCTAAGCAACCACTGCGCTACAACACCTTGCCCATCGCCTAACATCACGAGCTCTCGCTCCACTTTCAGAAGCCTCTGAGCGCGAGCTTGAACCGCCTCTAAATTTCTACGTAGACGGCTTAAACTTTTTAATCGAACGACATCATTGGCCTTGATAACTTCTGCAACCGAGTCACTATCAATAAGATACAAAATCGTCGACAAGCTCCACGGATTACCATCGTTGTCTACAACTTGAGGATTTGGCTCTCCCACTCGAAGCCATAAGGTCAGCGATACTTCTTTTTCGCTCGACGATATTGCATCGAGCACAAAAGGTGTTAAACCATCGACAGGAGTGGCCAAATACGATGTGATCGACAGAATGATCTTTTCAATTTTTGCCGCCTTTAGCTGATCGTCGTAAGATTCAAAATCTCGCTCTAATTCGCTAATTAAGCCTTGAGCTCGCTCCATCGCCGCAAAATACGCAGCCTCACGAATCATAAAGTTACCGCGTCGCTGCCCCTGAGCATCAGTACGAGGTGTAGAACCAGCTTCCACTCGATTATAAAATGAGCGAAGAATCGGCTCATCTCGCAGTAAGAGCTCGTACCCCTGCCACTCCAAGGGAATCTCTGTATGATGCCGGTAACGCTCGATCGTTTCTAACAGGCTCCATCGATCTTGAATATCGCAGACAGTTTGCTCTAGGGCTTCCATGGCACAGGTAAGCCCCGCATGAAGCGTCGTCTTCTGATAATCTCTAATTTTTGAAACTAACTTCATATTATTAAAGAACTGAAAGAAACTCGCGATCAGGCGGCCAGATAACATCATAGCCAGATTAGTCACGGGATCCATCATGAGCCCAGAGAGTGATAAAAGATGCCCAGCCAGCTGAACAGGCAAGCCGCGATGACGATCAAAACATAAAAGCTGGTCAGGGAAATGGCGTGAAAGCGAGTCAATATAGGCGGTAGCTGATACCGCGGCCAGCCGCTTGGCTTGTCGATCCTCATTATCTTGATCGCCGTCGCGGTGCGCCAGCTGTACTTTCAAACGAGATACTTCATAGACAAGAGCCGACTTTTCAAAGTCATCACCGGAAAGACTAATATACAAATTAAGTTTATCGATGCGTCGTTGAATATCCACAGAGCGAATATCTCGACCACTACCATAAGTGTAGTGCAGTTGGTCTTGAAGATCGATCGCCGACTGAAGTAGAGGCTGAATGCCCTGACAGGCGGGATCTGATTTTATCGTCTGCAAGATGCGAAGCAGAGAACGTGTTTGCGAAAGCGCTCTATCGGTCATCGGCCCACGAGAGGGGCATGACGAACTGAAGGCTTCTAAAAATAATTGACCAGGATCCACAGGACTCTGCGCCGATAGACGATACGATGAGTGCACAAAATACAAAAAAACACCAATAGCAAGACCTAGTGTTTTCCCCACCCGCAGTCGCATCGCAGCTCTCCCCCTAATGGGTATTCTCTGAATTGTGAAGGCGCCTTGTCAATCGTAGGTTGACAAAGATGCAGAGGACTAGGTCACACCTTAGACAGGTATCCTCGCTTGGGCGATCTTCGCTCTGAAAGGTCGCCAACTACTGCCCTCACTTATCATCACTCCTTCCGGCAGGCGTCGATGTCTGCTCGGGCAAGACGTCTGACTCATCAAAGAGCATGTCTAGTCGCACGCTCAAGTGATGACTGGTGTAATCGCCCATATCCTGAGACTCAAACTTTATAAATTCTGATACGTCAGGACTGTCAATGTCAAAGAGATCTGACGGTAAGGATTCGGGGAGTTGAGTCGGCTCCTCTTCAGAAGATTGTTGCCTTTCGCTCGGCGCGAGCGACTCCACCGAGAGGGAAGAGAAGAACTGGCTCACCGCTTCAGATGTAGGTCGCGACACTGAGGCATCATCCTTCTCTTTAGGGGTGGCCTGTTTCGGCAGCACAAAATCCGATTCTAAGCGAATCTCTGTGGAAACAGTGGGCCTTCTTCGCCTAAGAAATGCCATGTTAAATCGACGCCGGTCAATTCTGCTAAACTCTTTGTACCAACGCAAGGCTCCCAAAACGATTACGACTAAAAAAATCACTAGAAACAGGCCAAACAAAGTCCAATCTACCTGCAGAGTGTTGGCGCCAGAGGATTTTAGTTCAGTGACGGACTCAAGCTTAATGGCATTCTCAGGAATATAACCTTCCATGAGCATCTGAAGCTCTCGCTCAGCTTGTTCAACCGTGGGAGGCGCCTTCATTAAGGCTTCAACGTCTTCAGCCAAAACTTCTTCTATTTCTTTCGCCACAAGCCCCTCCCAGGCAGTTTATCACTCAATTTAAGATTCTGCAGGCGAGAATCTAATTTATCAATTCGCCGATTTACAAAGGCTAGGGAGTCTGAAAAAACCTTAAAATGCCACGGCATTTTAAGGTTTTTCTGACGATCTCTCTTATTATATTCTGCCTCAGTAGCTTCTCTCTACCAGTTGATGCCGGCGGTCTTTCATGCCCCAAAGTAATAGCCATTGTTGGTAAAGGCGGAGCGGGAAAGGGTCTTATAACAAGGGACTTGCTAAGGCAAATAGACCTGGTGTCATTGTCGATAGGAGAAGAATTACGCAAGCGAAGTGTGATATGGGAAGAAAGGGGCCGCCCAGGAATTGATGAGTCGGACGTTTTATCTCGGAGTATGAGTTTTTCAGCTCACAGCGACCCTAGTGCCTTTTCCGCCCTTCGAGATGACATCGAAGCCTACTTAAAAAGTGATTCTTTTTTAACTTTGTCAGGCTCCCGAAAAGCCGATGTCATTTCGACCATTTCTTTTATCTATAGAAATCTCCTAAACGCGAATGTACCTGCCGCGGTGGCAGATCCCATTATCGTAGACTTCATCGCCAGTGTTCCACGTGAACAAGGCTTGATTCTTGATGGCTCGCCCAGACGAATCGAGCAACTCAACTCTTTAGATACGATTCTTCCTCCGCTTAATAGAAAGCTTGATCTGGTGTTTTATCTTGAGGCGTCTGATAACACTGTCATACAAAGAAAGACGGGTCGACTCATCTGCAGAGATTGCCAATTCCCTTTTCATGATGCCCTCTTACCCCCGAGAAAACGAGGTTATTGCGACTATTGTGGCGGCACGCTGTATCGTCGAGAAGATGATACAAAGGAAGCCGCTCAAACTCTTATCAGCCATTTTCAACGAGATACCATTCCCCTGATTAATAGTTTCGAATCGCGAGGAATTCTGCGCAGAATTGATGCCGAACAAAACCCTGAAAAGGTTTTGAACGATGTGCTAAAGTATCTACCCTAGCCACCACGAGCCAACTTCGTCCCAAGTTTCACCCTAGTCTTGAAGATCGTGCAAACATTCAACGTGCTTGAAAGAATTTTAACGACCGCTCCGAAATAGAGAATCGATTGCGGCTCGTCCTAGGCCATTAGGCTCATTCTCCTCTGCCTCATTTTCCGCCACGACACCAGCTATTAGTTCGGGCGTCAACCCTCGCACGATCGAATGACTTTCGTTGTACCTTGTATAGACTTTTCCTGGAGTTCGCTGAGAATCAAGGGTGAGCGGCTGAACCAGCTCTATAGAAATAGAATCTATGGCTCGTATATATCCTTCCTCTGAAGGTTTATAGGCCGCGTTTACTCGGCGTTTTATAAACGGCCAGAGATTTCCCAAAATCTCTGAGGGATGTTTCAAAGTCTCCCACTCCTTCTTGCTATCCGGCGTGCTATTCGGAGTCTCTGACTCCTTAATCACGCGCAACTGCGTAACTCGTGTGAAAGGATCGTCTAAATTCATCGAGGCGTCCAAAATCATAGAGGCCGCCGCTGGCTGACTCAATTGTTTCAAATAAGTTATCTGGGCGTCGTTAAGCGCTTTCAACCCAAGACCTTCTAAGCTTAGAGCCCCCATGGAAAGCTCTCGAATGAGTATGAGGGCTTTCACCGTCTCGAGCCAGTGGGCGACTTGTGCTGGCTTACTTCCGTCATGCTGAAAAATAATTTCAAAAGTGGGGGAGTGGCTCACCTGCGATGGGCTTGAAGTATTGCCAACGCTGCTACCATTCAATGGCTTCCTTAAGACAAAAAAAGTATCGCTCATCCTGGTGATTTGGTGCGAAAAAGCAACCATCTCGCCGCCCTCGGCCACTCCAAAGAAATAGTGAGGAAAAGCTTCAATTCCCCCGACGCTTTCTATATTCATTGAGACAAAACCTGACCTCGCCTCACGCCCTACCAAAGAACCCAAGTGCCAATGGGAGTTATTAAATCTCGCAAGCTTAAAGGGTGCCAGTAAGGCAGGCAATAGATTGGGGTTTAGATTGCTTGATCGTTGGGACGATTTAGGCGTCTCAGGAGAATTCATGAAACGCTTCACAGGGCGAAACTGAGTGGACACTAACCCGCTCACGGCCTGATTACACTTCAAATGAATTGGGGCAATGCTTGGCGCCCTGGCACCCGATGCGACGCCATCTTGCCCTTCGCCATAGAGCGGCGAAGCACTAAGCGATAAACTTACCATTAAAGCGAAAACCCCTGGCCAGCAGATTTTCTCATAATTCATAACTTTGCGTCCTAAACCTAAAGGTGTTTGAATATTCACAATGAACTAATACCTGCAAGTTTCGTTCCGACCGATAGTATTCTAATTGAAAAATTAATCAAAAAATATTGAGGTCTTTTTAGGGGCTTAGAAGTGGGGCTCTATCGGGCTGGGTCTAAACGGTCAAGGAATACAAACGCTGTGCCTCGTCGGGCGGCAGAGTCGTATCAAAAACCATAACAATATTGCGAATGAGAATCTGCCCCCGGGGCAAAATAGTGATATCAAGTAAATTCAGCTCCAACAGGCCCTTACTTTCAAAGCTCTTCAATATCTTTAGCTCATTTGAAAAGTAGTCTTGGAAAACAATATCGTAGCGATTCATAAAGTACTCATACGAGATTGAAAAATTACAAAGTAAACCCATAATAAGATCTCGTCGAATCTTATGATCCTTAGTTAATCGGATGCCTCGTTCAAATACGAAGTGATCGCCGCTCTGATCATGATCATTAGCCCTTTGGTAACGACTCAGAGACTTTAAATTCTGACAATAAATATCGGACAACATCGAAATAGCCGATACGCCAAATCCGATCATCTGAGCTGAAGGCTTTGTGGTATAACCCATAAAATTTCGATGCAGTTTTTTATCTCGGCGAGCTTCAAATAATTCATCATGAGATAAAGCAAAGTGGTCCATACCTATCGCCTCATAGCCCGATTCCTCAAGAAGTCGGCGGGCCTCGCGGTAAAGAGCAATTTTTTTTAGACCCGATGGTAAATCGTCATCTTGAAAGCGCCTCTGAAAGGGATGCTTCCAGGGAACCTTGGCGTAACTATACAGAGCAATGCGATCGGGCCTGAGTTCGCTCACTTTTTCAATGGTATCTTGGATGGTTGCAATCGATTGGAGCGGCAATCCGTAAATCAAATCAGTATTGATACTTTCGAAGCCAAGATTTCGTGCGGCCACTATCAAGTCTCGCGTCTGTTCAAACGACTGATCTCGATTAATAATGCTCTGCACTTCTAAATCGAAGTCTTGAACACCAAATGAAAGCCTATTAAATCCAGACTCCCGCAGGGCCTCTAAATGCTCGAGACGGGTCACTACGGGATTCGCCTCGACAGATAACTCAGCACCCGGTCCGAAGCGGAAGCGGCTCTTTAAATCTAAAACTAGGCCCTTCAGATCTTCAGCTGAATAGTAAGTAGGCGTCCCTCCCCCCAAACTAAGCTGAACCACTTCAGGATGATCTGAGATAAGACTCGAAATCGAAGCAATTTCTCGCCTTAAATGGGTAAGATAGAAAGATCCTTTCTTTCGCTGCGGATCAATGATTTTCGTACAAGCGCAAAAATGGCAAAGTCGAATACAGAAAGGTAAGTGAACATACAACGACAAGGTGTGTAATGACGTTAGCTGCCCAAGCGATTGCTTAAAATCCTCGGGATCAAAATCACTCTGCCAGAAGGGAACGGGTGGATAGCTCGTATAGCGAGGCCCCGGCCTTTCAAACTCTTCAATATCTTGCTGGCTAATATCCATAATCTGCACTCAACAGTGCAAAACTTCATATACTTGCATAACTCCGCAAGTGTTAATTATAAGATAATCTCGTTTACCAACGAATTGCCCAGTTCGAACTCAGTGAGACTGCTCAGAGTCGTCCGAGCTATTGACTCAAGAGCTTCGTGCGTCAGAAAGGCTTGATGTGACGTAAGAAGCACATTCGGAAAAGTCATAAGTCGTGCAAGAGTATCGTCCTGAAGAATTTCGGCAGAATGATCTTCAAAAAATACGCCTTCTTCTTCCTCATAAACGTCGAGCCCTGCAAAACCAACTTTGCCAGTTTTCAGCGCCGTGACCAGAGCACGACTTTCAATCAAGGCTCCTCGACCGGTATTAATAATCATCGCTCCATCTTTCATACGCGCAAAGGCCGCCTCGTTTAAAAGGTATTTCGACTGAGGGGTAAGAGGGCAGTGCAGCGATATAATATCGGATCGCTCGATAAGCGTGTCCATAGGCACGTAGTGAGCCCCAATCTCTTGAGCAAAAGACGGATTCTCCATTTTATCAAATAACAAGATCTCGCAGCCGAAGCCTCGCATGATGCGAGCAAATACAGACCCAATGCGACCCGTGCCCACAATACCCACAGTTTTTCTGTAGAGATCGAATCCAACCAGACCCTCGAGAGCAAAATTTCCTTCGCGTACCCGGTTGAAAGCACGATGAAGCTTTCGGTTTAAACAAAGAATCAGGGCGACGGCATACTCTGCAACAGAGTATGGCGAGTATTCCGGCACTCGAGTAACTCGAATCTTCAAGCGCTTAGCAGCGTCCATCGTCACATGATTAAAACCCGCGCTACGAAGAAGGATAATTTCGGTTCCCTGTTTTTTCAGCAGCTCCAGATTATCGGCGCTCAGATGATCATTTACAAAGCAGCACAAGGCCTTCGACCCTTCGGCCAGTTTAAGAGTGCTTGAATTCAACCGATGCTCAAGAAAGTCGATGGAATGATTAAAGGACTCGTTTACTTTCTCGAAGATACGACGCTCAAAACCATGGGTATCAAAGAAGCTTAATCGCACAACAAGCGAACTCTAACGTCGTTCTCGAGGTGCCATCAAGAGACTACTTACGTTAGAGTTCGGCTCTTGACGCAAAACTCAACAAGTTTACATAATAATAATTATCGGTCTTTTGTAGATGGGCGTTCGCCGAATGCCATTCATTGGGCAGACACGCGATACGCTAGAACCGCCTCTGTTTCATGTTTCGGCGTAATGCGAACCTCCTGAATCACTAAGGATTCCATCAAAGCTGCGGCCGTCGGATAGTCCTTAAGCCATTCGATGGTTCTTGGACCTAACATCAATTCTCCCACGGTACAGGCCGCCTCTAAACGTTGCGTAAAATTGACGGACTCACCCAAGACCGTATAATCGAAATGCGATTCACTGCCCGTATTGCCAATAAGTACTTCGCCTGAATTGACTCCGATGCGTACGACGATAGGCTCGTGAATGCCAAGATCTTTAAAATCGCACTGCTTCAAGCGCTCTTGAATCTCGAGGCCCGCCATCAAGGCGTGATGCGCCGTGCTTTTAAAATCTACAATATCATCTTCGTCGCCAAAAAAAGCTAATAAGCCGTCACCTGTCTTTTTATCAATCACACCGTGATACTTAAAAATAATGGGATCCACCAGACTGAAGAATCGGCGCGTAAAGAGAAAGACATTGTCGATAGGTAGTTCACGAACCGTCTGAGAAAAATGGGCAATATCCAGCAGCAGTAAAGACAGATTTTTTCGTCGTCCAGAAAAGCTTAGATTCTCTTTGCCGCTCAACAAATTTTTAAGCCGTTCTTCACTAACGTAACCTTTAAACGCTTGTTCCACTAACGATCGCTCGGAAAAATCGCGACGAGCTACGAAACCTAGGACAACAACTCCAAAGAATGAAAGGGCTGCGAGCGGCTCAGCAGGTTCTGTTCGATAGTTTAAAACGAAAGTCAGGCAGAAATCTAAAGCTAAAACCGTGGTGAGCGAGACAAAGAAGAGCCCCAAAAATTGAAGCGATGTTGCCTTGCGCGATTTGAGAAATAAAATCACCATCCACAACGTGACCAGCAGAAGAAGACCGGTGTTCACCAATCGACTCGATACCGGAAAATGCTTTTCAATAATATTGCTGACACCTGTGGCCAATAATTCATGGGGGCTCAAGAGAGTGCCCTTGGCTGTGGCAATAAGAGACGATGAATCGATCACTTCGATCAGCAAAAGACCCTTAAACGGCGTGGTCGCTGACAGAAGTTGCTCCAGAGTCATTTCACGAAAACGATCTTTGTAAAAAAATAAAGGCAGAGGGTCTTGCAACTTAAGGCCAAATCGACCTGAGCCTGCATCTCTCGAGGCACCACCTCCGGAGCAAGCATCGAGTTGAAGTTCACCCGATCTCAATAATTTAAATGTCTGACAGCCCTCCGCGAGTGCCACGGCTCCTGCCACTTGGGTCGGAACCTCTAATCGAGACACTCGATCTTTCAGAGGTAGTTCAAAGACAAACTGAGATGCCGTATCAACTTGATGACCTAAGAGACCCAGACTCTCTCTCGAGCGCCACAACGTGGAGGATCCATAGACACCTTGAGACTTATAGTATTTCGAGTCTTGAGGCGCAACAATACGAGGAGCACTTGTACATTCTTTCATTCTAGAAAGGGGACAATCCACGGGTTGAACTTCAGCCAGTTCCTTCTGCTCGACGAAGGATCCCAAAAAGGCCTCAATTTGCAACGCTTCATCATTAAAAGACCCTTCAAGATCTTCATTTCTGAAATTTCGAAGCACCCTTGGCAATGTATACATGGGCGCTAACCATGGATCTTTCAGAACCATGCCGGGGTCCAAGTTCAGCACCACAGACCCTTCGAATGACGCCAAGACTTCCATTAACTTTTTGCGAGTCGTCGAATCCATCCAAAATTCGTAGCGATTCGAATATCGTAACCGCAAAATTCTGATTTGGTCGCTCGGACTAAATTCCTCTGACAACCAACGACGCTGCTGCTCTTGTTTTGTGACCATCCATTGACGATCGAGAAACTCGACAAAAGTCCACCGTCGATCGAGCCACTGTGACGCAGAAAGCGCCACAACGGCTACCAGAAAAGCTGCCGTCACAAACCAAATCGAGGAGTCTTTTCTCAAGTCACGCTCCTTCATAGGCCTGAGTCATCGCTTCAAGCTCTTTCACAGGAAGATTCTCTAATATCTCTCGATTGGCTCTCACACATTTGGCCGCGTGAAGCACTTTTTTCCACAATCTCGCTGACTCGCTTCGCTGGCCCCTCAAGTCGGCGGCTCGTGCCAATTCAATATGAAACAATCCCACTGGTTCAAACAGCTCTTCAAACCGAAGAAGTGCGGGCCACAGGGCCGCATTTCTCTTTAATCTTTCGGCCATGCGCGGCGCAAACAGATGACCAAGCAGAACGTGCTGAATAACGGGAGCTTCAACAATTCTTCTTTCAATATCCTGCAACAATTTCTCGAGTGAACTCATATGACCATTATCGTCCAAAGCGTCGAACGTGAATGCTAAGGTGCGCCAATCGTTTGGATAGTCTCGTTGCGCTCTCGACAATAAAAGTCGAAAGAGCTTTCTGTCGTGCGCCGCCGACAAACTCATGACCCTAAACATTACGTCTAAGCTATCTCGATTAGAATCTAAAAAAGCCAAGCCTTCTTGAATCGCCTGGCCGATCTTGCCCGCCCGAACCAAGTCGCTTACAACTCGAAACGATTGTACAGAGGGCTCGCTTATATTCTGAAGCTCCCACTCGAAAGAGCCAGCTTCAAAACCTAAAGATGAATTCGCTCGATTAACCGACCCTGACAATTTTTGGATGATTTCGATTCGTGCCTTCAATGGGCCTTCACTTCTCGATAAGTTTACATAATCTATAAGCTTGCCAAACCCAAACGGTTCTCGACCTTCCCTCTCCCTTGGCTGTCTCAACCAGGCACTCACCTTTTCCATAAGATCATCGCCTTGGGGGTACATAGGAATACCGTAAGGCCGCAGGCATGCAAATCGCTCCTCGTCTGGAACCAAAACATCTAAGCCTTGATGAATCCACTCCACCACAGAACGATCACTTAGTGACTTTTGAAAAGGATCGCGAGACGGCCCCTGAATGACGAGGCCCACCTTTCGCAAAAATCTTTCAGTCGCTTCTTCAGTAAGACAAGCATCAAAGATATAGCGATCTTGAGGTAAATCTACTGCAAACCGGGCGGCCTCAAAGCCACCTAAAGCAATTGTAAGCGCGGGGTGACGCCCCACCAGCTCGCGCAAGTAAGGCAAGAGCCAAAACAGCGAAGACACGTCTCTTTCAGATGCATAAACACCCACAATCGTAGAGCCTTCAGGCGTACGCGCAGAATATTCCTTCCATTGATAATTATTCCCAACACTACTGCGGCGTTCTAAGACGGATGAGCTAATTAATTCAATCGGCTTATCACTTCGCAGGCGGCAGAATTCTAACAAAGCCTTAGTCTCAACAACGATAAGATCCACTCGACTTAGAATCAAATCGGCGGCGGCCGTCTTACGCAACGACCGCCACTCGTCTCCTTGAGGCGACAAGAGCTCGTAGGCGTCGTAGCGCTCCCTCACTTCTGCAACCGTCTTCAAACCCCGTGCTCGCCGCTTTTCTATAACTTCCAATAAATCAAGATCGTGCGACTGATAAAGCCACAGAACATCGGCTTTCAGCGCCCACTCAAAGCGGCGTTCATCTCGAGGATCCAGCGTAACAATGGAGAGCGTAGAATCGAGCTGAACCAAAGCTCGACCCAAATCCACCATGGGATGACGATACGGTCTCTCCCGATCGCGAAAACCGATTTGAACGATAGAGATCGACACCCTCTCCATTATGAGGGGCATTGCAGGTCAATGGAAGCTATCGATGTTTCGGCGCTGCAGCTTCGCTCTGACACCCGACGTCAAGGGTTAGAATGCCACCTGCTTTGCATCGTGAACTGGCCTGCGCTAATAAGGTATGAAAATCTCCTGCCCACACCCTAACTACGCTGACCGAATCCCCTGCTGCGGATTCCAATACGTAAATTTAAGAGTCTCATCTTTGACAGAGACGATTACCTTACCCTGTTCTTTCAGCTCGCCTGACAAGAGGGCTCGCGCAATCTTAGTGTCTAATTCTCGCTGCAAGTAGCGTTTCAAGGGCCGAGCGCCGTAGACAGGATCATAAGCCGCATCGGCGATGAAGACTCTTGCCTCCGTCGTTAACTCTAATTCAATCGATCGATCTTTGAGCCGATGCTTCAACGATCGAACCATAATCTCCACAATGTTTTGTATTTCAGCATTGCTTAGAGGTTTAAACAAAACGATATCGTCGATACGATTGAGAAATTCAGGACGAAAATGGCTTCTCAATTCTTTCATAACATTGTCTCGAGCTCCCTCTTTTATTTCACCTTTCGACGAAATTCCTTCTAACAGAAAGGGGGATCCAATATTCGACGTCATGATGAGAACCGTATTCTTAAAGTCGACAATACGACCTTGAGAATCGGTGACTCGTCCATCATCGAGAATTTGCAGAAAGACATTAAAAACATCGTGGTGCGCTTTCTCAATTTCATCAAAAAGAATGACGCTATAAGGTTGACGACGAACCGCTTCGGTCAGCTGCCCACCCTCTTCATAGCCCACATAGCCCGGAGGAGCTCCAATCAACCTCGATACCGAATGTTTCTCCATATATTCACTCATATCGATGCGAATCATATTCTCTTCCGCATCAAAGAGAGATTCCGCCAAAGCCTTGGCAAGTTCGGTCTTGCCGACGCCAGTAGGGCCCAGAAAAATGAACGAACCTATCGGACGCTTTGGATCTTTGATACCGGAGCGCGCTCTTAAAACAGCATCACATACCAACTGAACGGCTTCGTCCTGGCCAATCACTCGTTCATGCAAAATCGTATCCAGTCTCAGCAACTTTTCACGCTCTCCTTCCATAAGCCGAGTCACTGGAATACCCGTCCACTTAGAGACAATCTCGGAAATTTCTTGTTCCGTCACCTCTTCGCGCAAAAGCTTCGTCGCGCTCTGCCCTTTGGCTAACCGTTCTTCTTCAAGATGGAGTCTCTTTTCTAAATCAGGCAACTTACCATGACGAAGCTCAGCGGCCTTATTGAGGTCGTAGTCGCGTTCTGCTTTTTCAATACCCTGCTTTACGCTTTCAATTTCCTCTCTCACAGCCTGCAGACCCGATATAGATTTCTTCTCTGAGTCCCACTGAGCCCTCTTTTCTGACAGAGATTCTTTCAGCTGCTGTACTTCTTTACGAAGGGATTGAAGCCGCTGTTTACTCGCGGCATCCTTTTCTTTCTTCAGGGCAGCTTCTTCAATTTCTAACTGCATCACGCGTCTTGTGAGCTCATCGAGCTCGGCAGGCATCGAATCAATATCAGTTCGAATCATCGCCGAAGCTTCGTCGACCAAATCGATCGCTTTATCGGGTAAAAATCGCTCGGTGATATAACGATGGCTCAACGTAGCAGCCGATACCAAAGCATTATCTTGAATAGTCACTCCATGATGAACTTCAAAACGATCTTTCAAGCCTCTTAAAATAGAAATCGTATCTTCTACTGAGGGCTCGCTCACCAAAACCATTTGAAAGCGTCTTTCGAGAGCTGCGTCTTTCTCAATATATTTTCGGTATTCGTCTAGAGTAGTGGCACCGATGCAGTGCAGTTCGCCTCGCGCCAACATTGGCTTGAGCATATTGCCAGCATCCATCGACCCCTCCGCTTTACCGGCACCCACAATGGTATGGAGTTCATCAATAAACAAAAGAATGCGACCCTCCGATTTTTTGACCTCTTGCAGCACAGCTTTTAAGCGCTCTTCAAACTCTCCTCTATATTTGGCTCCGGCAATTAAAGCGCCCATATCTAAAGAGAAGACCGTCTTATCTTTGAGGCCTTCGGGAACATCGCCCCGAACAATTCTCTGCGCTAGCCCTTCAACAATGGCTGTTTTTCCGACACCAGGCTCACCAATAAGAACGGGATTATTCTTCGTCTTACGAGACAAAATACGAATCACGCGCCGAATTTCTGAATCTCTTCCAATGACGGGGTCGAGCTTAGATTTCTTTGCCTCTTTGACCAAATCTCGCCCATAACGCTCAAGCGCTTCGTAGGTTGCTTCGGGATTCGCGCTCTGCACTCGCTGGTGCCCACGAACCTCTGTGAGAACTTGTAAAAGTCGATCTCTCGAAAGATGGAATGTTTTAAATACCGCCCCTAAGGCCGAGGCTTGTTCACGCTCGATAAGGGCTAACAAGAGATGTTCCACACTGATATAATCATCCTTGAGGCGTTTGGCCTCTTCATCGGCACGAGCCAAAATTTGGGCAAGCCGCTGGGTCAACATAATTTTTGATGGATCAAAGCCCGACCCAGAAACTTTAGGTTTTTTATGCAGCTCTTTTTCAATAGCTTCGGCGACGGCGTCTGAAGAAATATCTAATTTCTCTAAGAGCCTAGGAATAAGCCCACCTTCTTGCAGCAAGAGTGAAATCGAAAGATGCTCTGCATCAACTTCGGAGTGCCCTAATTTAACTGCAAGCCCTTGCGCCTCGGTTACAGCAGCCTGTGATTTCTCGGTAAAACGATTTAAGTCCATAGCGTACTCCCTCTCTTAAAATAGGGTTCGTTTCTAAAATGTCAAAAATCTCGACCTTTAGCAGACGTATCTTAGCAGAGAGGTCTTTCGGGGCAGGCCTCTAGATACTCGCCCACTGTAAGTGAGGATCTCAAGAGCTCTTCAATGGGTGCCAAGAAAATCTCTTCGCCAAAGGCGCGCTCTAATAATCCCCTCTGAGCCCGTTGAAAAAGCTCCACACAAAAAGGGTAAATCCCCTCTTCGCTTAAGCCTCGCCTCGCGCCTCGTTCCATGAGCTTTCGTAAATGCTCCGTCGTGGCCGATTTCGTGAAGGAGCCAATTGCTTCGCGATTTTCTTCATCATAAATAAGCCCCGTCACCATGGCGATCGCCGCCATTCGAAACGCATCGGGCTGCTGATCTAAAAATCGAATCTCTACACAACAGGGCTTCAGGCGGCTCTCCATAAAATTTTGACGACAACTTGCGAGCCCATTGGCCTCAATTAAGTTCTGCCCCTTAAAGTCTGCGAGCTCTGAGAGACTGCGGCCTTCACAATCGATGGCTTTGCCTTGCAGATCATACGCATACATCAGAGGCATTTTGGCAATAAACTCGCAGTAATGATGAAGAGAAAAATCAGAATCAAATATTCCTGGAAGAAAACCGCAACGAGCCGAATCCGTCTGAGTCCAAATGAGATGTCTATCACTGACAGCGTGCAATTGGCCCGACCGGTCTCGCACGACAGAATTACTAAACAGAGTTCCCAAAAATGGACTTAAGCGAAAGGCTGTACGAAGCATCGAAAGACCTTCGAGCTCTGTAGCAAAATCAAAGTTAATCTGTAGTCCACAGGTACGCCGCATCATCTCACGGCCTCGTCCACCTAGACGACTAAAGTGACGATCCATCAGCGCATACCGAGGGCTGGGTAAGAGTTCGATGGTATCGACCGACTCCAAGGTATTTAGCCCCATGGGCCACCACTCTATATCGGAATCCAGCACGGAACGAACTTCAAGATCGAGTTTGGTTTCTAGGGCCTTTAAATCGTGAAGAGTCTTTTGGGGGGATGGCGAGATCTCCCACTGCGACCCTGGCTCCAGCGAAATGGCTTCAAGATGTTTTTTTAAACCAAGAGGCTGCCCGTCACTTTCATAGTCGACCGACCAGCCACGCTCAATCAAACGTTCTAAGAACGTTCGCACACCATCTCGATAATGCAAAACGAGGAAATTCGCGTCGCCACGCCTTCTCAAAAACCGCTCGGACTCCATACCGATCCATCGATTGCCCGATCGAGGAAAAGTCAGCAGTAATTCGTTGAGTCTCGAAAGAGCTGCCTTCGACATGGTCATAAGCCATTAAAAGCTTCTTAGCGGCTGCGATCAATCTGCATCGTGGATGAAATAACGCCACGACAAGCCCCCCAACGCAAGAGCTCTAAGAAAGAAGTGGCAAGAAATTGCCCCTTGCGGCTTAGTTTGGTAAGGAGAGGTATCGTGATGGAAATTCAGATTCTTCAAAAAATGCTAGAGTCCGCCCTGCCAGGCGCTCAAGTGCGCGTAGAAGACCTAACAGGGGGGCTCGATCACTTTAAGGTGGCCGTTAAGGCGTCCCAATTTCAGGGCCTCTCTCGACTCGAGCAGCATCGTCTGGTTTTTGATGCTCTTGGCGACGCGATGAATGGACCGATTCACGCTTTACAACTTTATACGGAGACCCTATGACCATGGAAAACAAGGCCCCTAGTGCTCAAAATCCCCTCAATCCCGATTTAGAGGCTCGCATTCGTAAACAGATTTCTGAGAATCTCGTCGTCCTCTATATGAAGGGCGATCGTGATTTTCCTCAATGTGGTTTTTCGGCCCGAGCGGTGGATATTCTGCAGAAATTGAAGGTTTCCTATATAACCCACGATATTCTGTCAGATCCTGAGCTTCGATTTGGAATGAAACATTTCTCGCGCTGGCCAACCTTTCCTCAGCTCTTTGTCAAGGGTGAGCTCATCGGCGGATCGGATATCATGGTGCAGATGTTCGATAGTGGCGAGCTGCAGACCATGCTGAAATCCAAGGGAATTCCTACGGAATCTTGATGCCAGCGCTTTAATCTTTTTATTACAATGACGGGGATGGCTCTATCTTCGTCTTCGATAAAATCGCGACTGCAGTTTTTAAATCATGTGTCTCCCGACTATTTGGAAGCTCTCGAAGCTACCTATCGAGAAAATCCACAGGCCTTATCTTCTGACTGGGCTTTTTTCTTTGAAGTTCTCACCTTGGGAGAACGGCGTGCAGGAGAAATGCGTCAAGCGCAGAGCTCATCCGCCTCGGAAGTTAGCGACGAGCTTAAAGTTTTAAATCTTATTACGGCCTATCGAATGCGTGGACATCTCTTAGCGAAGGTTGATCCCTTAGGCTTGAAGGAACCTCCGTTTGATCCTCATTTAGACTTAGCTTATTTCAAACTCGACAAAGTAGACCCTTATCAAAAGTTTGAGGCCGCTCGCGATCTTGACTTACCTCCAAGCACCCTGCCCGAGATTTTTGAACACTTGAAAGAAACCTACTGCCGCTATATTGGCGTGGAATTTCACTATATTCGTGATGAGCGTATTCATCATTGGATCACCAAGCGGGTCGACAAAGACCGCAATCGAACCGCATTTACTCAAGAAGAAAAAATTCAAATCTTAAAGCATATTTATCGTGCCACGCTTTTTGAGAGCTTTCTGCAGAAGAACTACATGGGCCAAAAACGCTTTTCATTGGAAGGCGCCGAGAGCCTCATTCCTGCTCTAAAAAATGCCATCTTGGTCTGCGGTGAGCGTGGAGCGCAAGAAGTTGTCTTGGGAATGGCGCACCGGGGGCGGCTCAACGTATTGGCCAACATTATGAAGAAGCCCTACCAAGAGATCTTCAAAGAATTTGAAGGGGCCGAGCTGCCTGAACTCGTAGATATTAGTGGTGACGTAAAATATCATCAGGGCTTTTCAGCCGATATTGAAACCTCAGGGGGTCAGAAAATCCATCTTTCGCTGGCGCCCAATCCAAGTCACCTAGAATTTGTCGACCCAGTAGTGGTGGGAGTGGCGCGAGCGAAACAAGATATTCGCTATCACGGCGATGCCTCTAAAGTTGTGCCCATTTTAATTCACGGAGACTCGGCTGTTATAGGCCAAGGGGTCGTTTCGGAGACACTTAATCTTTCGGAGCTTCCTGGTTATCGCTCAGGAGGAACGATCCACATTGTTATCAACAATCAAATTGGCTTCACAACAGCGCCGAGCGATGCGCGTTCGTCGATGTACTGCACCGACCTTGGTAAGGGATTCCAATGCCCGATGTTTCACGTGAATGGAGAGCGAGTTGAAGATGTGGTTCATGCTGTAAAATTGGCCGCCGAATATCGAATGACCTTTCAACGAGATGTTTTTGTCGATATTTATTGTTATCGCAAATACGGTCATAATGAAGGCGATGAGCCACGCTTCACCCAGCCTGTCATGTATAGTAAAATTGCCAATCGAAGCACTATTTTAGAAATTTATCGCGATCAGTTATTTAAAGATCGAACGGTCGATGATGCCTTAGTCGAACCTTTTGAAAAGAATTTCGAAAAGGAATTGGCGGAAAAGCGAGCGGAGGTTCAGAAAGGACGACGCGTCGTAATCGTCGATATGTTTCGAGGCCTTTGGGAAGGCAGCGAGAAAGCAAGCGAAGCGCAAATGCTGAAGGAATGTCCTACCCCCATCAGCGAGCCTCATTTTAAAACTCTCGTTGAATCGATCCATCATATTCCTCCTGCCATCAATCCGTTGCCGAAGTTCTCCAAGATGATTGAACAGAGACATCTTCGAATTCAGCATGAGAATGCCATTGATTGGGCCGTGGGAGAACAACTGGCTTTTGGGTCTCTCATTTTAGAAGGCTATGATGTTCGCTTAAGTGGGCAAGACGCCGTGCGAGGCACCTTCAGTCACCGCCACTGTTCGGTGGTCGACAGTGCCACGGGCGAGCGCTATATTGCTTTGCAAAATTTGAACGAAGCCAAGGGCCGATTCACGGTCTATGATTCTCCTCTTTCTGAAACGGGAGTTCTCGGTTTTGACTATGGCTACAGTCTGGTCAATCCGAAATGTCTTGTAATTTGGGAGGCGCAATTTGGCGATTTTAGCAACGGCGCCCAAGTAATCATTGATCAGTTTATTTCGAGCGCTGAAGCCAAGTGGTATCGAGCCAGTGGTCTGACACTACTTCTGCCTCACGGCTTCGAAGGCCAGGGGCCCGAGCATTCCAGTGCGAGACTTGAGCGCTATCTTCAGCTATGTGCAGGGGCCAATATTCAAGTGGCCTATCCCACCACACCGGCTCAGTACTGCCACCTATTGCGTCGACAACTACGAAGAAAATTTCGAAAACCGCTGGTGGTGATGACTCCAAAAAGTCTTTTGAGAGCGCCGGAGATGGTATCGAAATCGGAAGATTTTCTTCAGGGCGGCTTCCAACCCATTCTCGTGGATAAACCCAAAGCGATACCCAGGCGCGTGATCGTTTGCACCGGAAAAATCTATTGGGACCTTCAAAGACGACTAGCAGAAACGAGTACATCAGCATCTTCAGAAAAAGCGACGGCGTTCATCCGTATGGAGCAATTGTATCCCGTCGATATCACGCAACTGAAAGAACTTCATTCACAGTGGCAAGACGCCCAGTGGCTGTGGGTACAAGAGGAACCCAAGAATATGGGAGCCTGGACATTTATTCGCCTGACATTCCTCGAGCATGGCATTAATCTTGGTTATGTGGGGAGAAAAGCTGCGGCGAGTCCGGCAACGGGTTCCGCAGCAAAACACCAGCAAGAACAAGAAGAAATTTTGGAGAAAGCACTAACTTATGTCTGAACGAGTGAATGTGGTGATTCCGACCATCGGCGAAAGTGTCAACGAGGGCACCATTGGAAAATGGTACTTTAACGAAGGCGATCTCGTGGCCAAAGATCAAAATTTATTTGAGCTCGACAGCGATAAGGCCACCATGGAAGTGCCGGCCTCAGCGTCCGGCAAACTTTCTATCTTAGTACCGGCCGGAAAAAGCGCGGCCGTAGGCGCCACCGTGGCCACCATTGAAGTGAACGGCCAGGCTCAGGCGATCTCTCCACCAGTGGGGCCAGTAAAAGCTAGCGATGCCGCGACTGCGAAGAGCGAGCCATCGGCGCCGGGGGCTTCAGCGCCGCTAGATGAGCGCGTATTAAAAACTCTGGGCCCTTCAAAGCGCAAGATGGTTCGTGAAGGCATCTGGTCACCTCCTTCGGGTCAAAATCCTTTTTGGGACGATTCAGCTCAGGGTCTTGAGCGTAGCCCTATGTCGAGTCTTCGAAAGCGTATCGCTGAGCGCCTCTTAGAATCCCAGCGGACAACGGCTACTCTTACCACCTTCAATGAAATTGATATGTCAGCTGTGATTCATGCCCGACAGAGTCGCCAAGTTGATTTTCAGAAAACCTACGGCGCCAAGCTCGGCTTCATGTCCTTTTTTTCAAAGGCCGTGATTGAGGCTCTCAAAGTTTATCCTTTGCTCAATAGCCGCATCGAAGGTGACGATATTGTTTCTCCCTCCTATGTGAATCTAGGAATTGCCGTAAGCACCGAGCGAGGTCTTATCGTTCCGGTGATGAAAGCTGCCCAGACTATGACGTTCGGCAACCTCGAACTCAAGATTGCCGACTTAGCCGAACGTGCGAGGACTCAAAAATTGGCGATTCCAGAACTGTCTGGTGGAACCTTCACGATTACCAATGGCGGCATCTTTGGATCGTTGCTTTCGACTCCCATTATTAATCCGCCTCAGAGTGGTATTCTTGGCATGCATAAGATTGAGCATCGCCCCAAGGCTATTGAACGTGCCAATGGGGATTATGCCGTTGAAGTTCGACCGATGATGTATGTAGCTCTCAGTTATGACCATCGACTTATCGATGGAGCAACCTCGGTCGGTTTCTTAGTAGCAGTCAAAGCCTATCTTGAATCTATCAAGCCCGAAGATGTGACATAAGTAGCGCGGACCACAGCCAAAAATGAAGACTCAAGGAAACGCGGACCCTATCTGACTACCCTGCTGACATGATCCATGCTCATCTCGTCTGCAGAATCACAGATCATGGACTCGGACTTTGGACAAGAGCACAGTTTAAGGTCGTTCAATGCAGAAAACGTTGTCGACCTCGCTATAATCCATTCGCCCCAGTCGTCCAATGAGCGCAAGTTTCTCAGACGAGACAAAACCGTCGTCCGCGAGTATCGAGGTATCATGAATATGAATGGCGACCACTCGTCCTAAAACGAGTTGTCCGTTACCTGGCAAATCTCCCAGAGAAATCACGTCAATCAGTTCACACTCGATGGACGCTTTGGCTTCTGCTACCCGTGGCGCCTTAACATACGTGGATGCTAACGGGGTGAGGCCTGCTTTTTCAAATTCACTTATATCGGACGGAAACTCTTCGCTTGTCTGATTCATTCTGTCGGCGATATCACGAGTCACCATATTGTGAACGAAACACTTTGTTGCCTTAGCGTTTAGCAAAGAGTCTTTGAGGCGACCGGTGCGGCTTAGCGAGGCTGAAAAACCAAGAACCGGTGGATTGTTTGAAAAAAGATTAAAGAATGAATAAGGCGCAAGATTCAAAACACCAGATTCCGATACGGTCGAAATCCAACCGATGGGTCGGGGGCCAATGAGGCCCACCATAAGTTTGTAAACATCCATGACGGGAGATTCTTTGGGATCAATAAATTTGGTAGGGTTCATAAATTCTCGCCTGCGCTATGCGCCTTTGGGTTCTTGCCACGACTTCCAATAATCTCGCATCTCGAGCTCTCGCGCGTCCGCACAAATCTTCAAGGGTCTTAGTGTATCCACCATGACTGCGATTTCATCCGTACGATGTACCGAGTTCTGATTTTTAAGCGCTTTGGGGTGAGGCCCGTGGTTGATGCCGCGCGGATGCAAAGTGATCGCCCCACGTTCCATATGGTCACGACTAAAAAAGGAGCCTTCGTGATAAAAAATCAATTCATCAAAATCAATATTAGAGTGAAAGAATGGAACCCGAAGGGCCCCTTCAGGTTCTTCTAAGGGCCGAGGGAGAAACGTACAAACGACGAACTGTGAAGTTACAAAGGTGGAGTTTACACTTGGAGGCAAATGAGCGACCGAACTTAAGACAGGAGCAATCGAATGAACCGAAAGCGCAAAAGGATAGAGCGTGCCACACCAGCCCGCGATATCTCGAATATCAAAGGGATAGACTACCTCCGTCAATCGCCCCTCTTTCTGAATTCGCACGCGAGATTCCGTTTCTTTCTTTGAGAGGGGTTCAAGCTTAGGACTACGAATACCTTCTTGGTGATAGAGAGCCTGAAGTCCTAAAATACCGGTATCCGGTTTTTGAAAACTACTTCCAAAGCTCTCGATGGAAAACAGAGAGGCCTCTACGGTCGTCTTAAAACGAAATGTAATACCCTTAGGAACGACAATATAGTCTCCCTTGCGACACGCTAAACTACCCCAAGGCGATTCTAAGGTGAGTTCACCGTCATGCACGAAATGAATTTCATGGGCATCAGCATTTCGAAAATAGACAGAGTCAGAGTCGGTCAGACGTCGAAGCGAAATTTGAATATCATTATTAAAAAACAAAGCCTTCTTCCAAAAGAAGCCTCCTGCTGGGGCGCCTGACGCTCCTGATGATCCGTAAAAACCAGACGCCTCTTTAAAAGCCGAGCGAAAACACTGAGGCCTCAAGAACTCATCGGGCACCTCTCGCAAGCTGGGCCACTGCACCGACGACCGACCGAGAGACGACCAAGCCGTGGGCGCATGGCGATGATAAAGATGCGTAACAGCGCCAAAAAATCCATTTAGCCCAATTTCTTCTTCGACGGTGTCGGCGGGCAAATTTAAGTGGGGACGCTCGGCCACTTGACCCTCGCGACGGTAAGGAAAAAAATCAGACTCATACTTCATAAACCTTGCTCCGGATAAATCTCACACGAAATTTGAGGCCCCTCGACTAACCAATCCATCTCAATTCGGTCCCCTACTTCTAGCCATCGCTTGGGAGTCTCTTGCTCAAAAAGGCAGCCCCCACCCATCGTGCCACTTGCGATGATCTCCCCGGGAAATATGCGACAGTTTTGAGACGCTCGAACCAACATTTCCTCAAAAGAAAATTGAATGGTCTCCCATGAATTTCGTCTCATGGCTTCACCATTCCAGCGCCATTCACAGTCAATACTATAGCCTTTGCCATGGCGTTTTGAATGAACGAGATCTTTAGTCACAATGAACGAGCCTAGGGAGGTTGCAAAGTCTTTGGCCTTCATGGGCCCCATATTCAATTTCATTTCAAAACGTTGCAGGTTACGAGCGCTCCAATCGTTTAAAATTGTATAGCCAAAAATAGCATCTGCCGCCTGATCCAGTGTGGCATTATACAATTCTTTGCCGACAATGCAGGCGATCTCTAATTCACAGTCGAGCTCCGTCACCCCTTTAGGAAAGATAAGCGGCTCAAAAGCTCCTTTAAAACTAAAGGGATTTGAATAATAAAATACGGGCGCCTCATACCATTCAGGTATCATTTGCAGACCTCGGGACATTCGACCCTTTTTTACATGTTCTTCAAACGCATAAAAATCTCGAAACAAGGGCGGGCTTATCGCCAGCGAAAACTCATCGTTGGAGATACGATGGTGCGGCAGATCACGCCACTGTCGTTCTTGGCTTTGCAACCAAGGAAGTAAAAATGAACTTCGCTTCACTAAATCGAGTAGCGAATGGGTTTGCTGAACTACTTTTTCATGAGGAAATTTTTTCTGAAGGTCCGACCAGTAAATCCAAGGATTTCTTGCTATCTCAGAGCCGAAGGCCAGAACTTCGCCGCCGTCTGCCTTTTTCATCATCGCAAATCGCATTATGAGTGCATCCTAACTAGAGCCGGTTTTAAAAATAGCTCTACAGCCCAAAGCTCTAAATTACCCCACGTCGCTTTTGATCGAGCTCCATCGATTCAAAGAGCGCTGAGAAGTTTCCCTCTCCAAAGCCCTCATTACCTTCTCGTTGAATGAGCTCAAAGAAAAATCCCCCAAAAAGAGTATTGGTAAAAATTTGAAGTAAATAGTTATCGGTACCCTTAGCTTGAGGGTCTTGATCCACCAAAATTCTTAAGCGTGCGAGATCCTCAAATCGTTCTCGAATGGTCATTCGTTTAGAGACCAACTCGTAATAGGTATCAGGAATATCCAAGAACGAAAAAGGCCGTCGATTATCTTTCATCACGCCGTCCATCGTATCAATAATCGACCGAGTACGAAGAGCCAGATGCTGAACACCAGGGCCCCGGTGAATATCTATAAACTCCTGTATCTGACTTTTCTTATCAGCGGCTTCATTAAACGGAATTTGAACCGACTTGTCGGGAGCACGGGTGACTCTCGAATAAAGTCCTGTCTCTTTACCTTTGATATTGAAGTACTGGCCCTTTTCGAATCCGAAAGTCTGCAGGTAGTGATTTACAGAGGTGTCGAGAGCTCCTTGCTCTATATTGAGCGTATTGTGATCAAATCCTAAAATGCCACGTGGGCTGGCCGCCGTCTGAAAGGTTTTGGTCGTAAAGAGACTATGCTTCATTTCCCCTACGCCCGGAACAAACAGAGGAATATCCGCGCCTGGAGCTACCAAAAATGCCAGATCAAAAACGGTATCGCCATGCAAATCATAGTGTCGTTTTGCGAAAGGATGGCCAGGTTCATAGACACAAAAAAAAGCATCCCCGCTACCCCAAATACTCTGTGGTTTCTCGAGCCTCGCGCTATCAATTTGAATTTCACCAAATCCGAAAACCTGAAGGCAGGTTTCAAAATGCTTCCGATCTTTTACAACCACTTTCACATGATCGTAACCCCTCACAGTCAACGTTTGCATGCCTTCCACTTTAGGAAGGCATGCATCGTTAGGTCAACCATTGTTGGGCGCAACACGCGTGAGGGCCGTAGGGCCCCTCACTCACTTAAACAAGTTCCGCCACACGTTCAGGATCCAGAGGATTAAACGTCGCTGCTGCTGCCTGCGCATCGGCCTGCTGCGTCTTGGCGACTTTATCGGCCAACGCAAGCACGGCGTCGTCGCTCATACGTGGCTGGCGAGACTCTGCATCGATTGATCGTAGAAAGCCATTAACCTTTGCCTCGTCTACGGACGAATGCATCTCAGAGGCCGAAAGACCGGATTTCTCAATATCCTTAACAACTTTGTTGAGAACTCGATCAACCTCAGCAGGACTGGATGACTTTTGCTGTTTATCGGTATCGGCGACCTCCTTTGGAGCCGCTTGCTTTCGTTGCTCCATTCGTTTTTGAAAGTCTACCGGCGGTGAAGCTGGTCTATCAATTTTCATAGTTCCTCCCACATTCCTTAGAGCCATTCCCGGCTCTCATGCTTAAAGCTCTTCCAAGAGCTTATAAACTTTCGACCGAGATACATTGGCTTGCGTCAAGGCTGACAAGGCAGAGTCTTGCAAAAGCTGTGCCTTCACCAGATTGGTCGTTTCTAAAATAAAGTCGACGTCCTCTAGGGCGCTTTTCGCATCGCTCAGAGCCAATTCGGACTCCAAGAGATAGTTTTGTGACATGTCGAGTCGATCGTGAACAGCGCCAATATTCGAACGCAGTGACGAAATTTGGGCGATCGTTGCATCGAGAGTTTTGATGGCAAGATCCACTTCATCTTCGTCTTCAAGACTAATTGAGGCAAGCTGTGTGCCACTAACTAAGTCATAAGTTCCTGAGGACAATCCGATGGCCGAAGAAACACTCGTACCAGAAATCGTAATAGCCTCGGAACTCCACAGGCGAATAGCCCCCACGTGAGTGGAGTTGTTACCACTCGATAAAGTGGCATAGTTACTTAAGACTCCATAATTGGTCGACAGATTGAAGACATCATAAACATTATTGGTCGCCGCGAGCGAAAAATAAATTTCAATATTGCGTCCATCGGATGTGGATAGTGTGACATCCGTGCCGTCTAAAGTCGCCGTAACACCTGTTTCAGAAGAGGCCGCATTAATCGATGTCACGAGAGCACTTGCACTTGCGATCGTGCCCGTGATAGCGACGTCGTTGATCTGAAACTCTCCAGCTTCAAAGGTGCCCGAGTACAAGGCAGCCCCTGCAAAATCGGTCGTCAAGGTTCGAGTATTAACAACGGCCTCAGCAAATACACCGGTCGTCCCTGATTGATTGTTTATGGCCGTCGCAATGGCCAGACCAGAATAGGCAGCGCCACGGCTGCTCACGCCATCCGACAAACTTGACGTGATGGTCGTTCCATTAATAACGACCTGGCCCGAGATACTTGTGCTAATGGCACCCTGAGTTCCAGAATAAAGAGCCAGCTTACCAAGCGTGGAAGCACGAGCATCGCCAATCGAAAAGTAAAAACTCGAATCTGAGTTTACTCCTATCTGTAATCTCTCATGATTGAACGAATTATCGAGGAGGCTCTGATTATTGTATTTGACATCAGAGACAATCAAATTGAAATCATCGATCAAACCGTCGGCTTCTTCGCTTAGGAGTTCTCGCTCCGTTGTTGTGAGAGAGCTATCACTTGCCTGCTGCGCCAGTTCGCGAAGATTGTAGGCAATCGTAAGCAGTGCATTTAAACCACTGTCAGCCGTCTGTGTGAGACTTGTACCTTTGTTTACATTGAGAACTGCCTGACGAACACCTCTTATATCTGAGTTTAGTCGCTGAATCATAGCAGAGTCGGCAGATCCATCTGCCGCCGACAGAATGCGTTTGCCCGAACTTAGGCGTTCGAGACTTCGCCGAATCTGGCTATTAGCGCTCGAAAGGCTGCGAATTATGCCGAACCCAAAAGACGATTGAAGAGTTGATGTCATAAGCTATAAGGCTTATCGGCATCGCGTCATAAAACTTCGCGAATATTCTTGGAGCGGCAAAAAAGATAAGGGATATTAGCTAATTAGGCTATAATGCGGCGCAGCAAAATACAGAGCAATGAATGGCGACTTCTAGGCCTTTATCCTGTGCGCCCACCCCTTCAATTGAAGATGGCACGCTCTTTCATATAGCTTTCGTGAATACGCTTCAGCCATCCGTCAACCTTAGCCTGGTCAGCCTGAAGAAGAGTTGCGCTCTCGAGTTTCGTAAGATCCAAATCTTTATTTTTCTCACGAAATCCAAAGCCCAAAACCTCACATAGGTGGGTCGCCATTTCAACACAGGCCAGCCCAAGTTTTAAAACCTGATTCGCGAACAACTCTTTCTTTTGTTCTTCGGTCAATTTTCCAAGATGATGATAGCGAATCAAATTTCCTAAATCGGCTGGCAGACCCCATCGCTGTGAAATTAAAAACCCCACTTCGGGATGCCCATAACCAAAAATTTCTTCTTCCGCGGTAAGTGCACTCACGCGGTTATTGTAGACACGCTTCATCACTTCAAGATAAGCCTTGGGAACTTCGTTATTCATAATCGTCTTGCCCACGTTATGAAGTAGCCCGCCCACAAATGCATTTTCTCCCACAGCTGAAGGAAAACCTTCGGCAATGATCTTGGCTCCAATGGCGGTTCCAATACTGTGATCCCACATCAATTGCTCGGTGATACCGAAACGTTTGTGCAACGACTTACTCGAAGAAGCCACCACCAACGATCGCAAACTTTTAAAACCCAAAATCACAATCGACTGCTGAATAGTTTTAACTTCGCGTCTTAAGCCATAAAAAGCGGAGTTCGAAATTTTCAAAATTCTCGTTGTGATGTTCGGATCTTTCTCCAGAATCTCTGCCAGCTGGGCCGCTGTAGAATTCTCATTAGCAACAAGATCAATCACCTTGCGTGCCACTTGAGGCATCATATTTAGATCGGCTGCTTTTTTTATCAGCTCATCTAGAGTTGGTGGTTTTTCCGTAAGCGCCGCCGCAGTCGATTGTTCAGCCATGATCTAAAATATCACCTGGCTAAAGCGAAACCCAAGAAAATTCACTGCTGAAGTGACGAAGACTTTTTGCCTCCCGCGTCAATTGAACGGGTGCAATTCTATGGCGCTGCGACACAATGTAGTCGATGACTTCAAGAACATAGTCCATATGACTCTGCGTATACACACGACGCGGTATGGCAAGGCGCACCAGTTCGACCGAATGAGCCGATTCAGACCCATCGCTGCGCCGTCCAAACATCACTGAGCCAATTTCACAGGAACGCAGCCCTCCCTCTAGATATAAGGCACACGCTAAGGCCTGCCCTGGATACTCACTCCACTGCAAATGATCACAGATGGCCTTGGCATCCAAATAAATAGCATGGCCGCCTGCAGGCCTCAGATAGGGAACCTCTTTTTTATCGAGTGCCTTTCCCAAATAAGATGTCACCGCCAAACGGTAGTTGAGATACTGCGGATCTAAAACCTCGCGAAGCCCCTGGGTCATGGCGGCCAAATCACGACCGGACAAGCCTCCGTACGTGGGAAAGCCCTCCGTTAAAATGAGAAGCGATGTTAAGTCTTCAAGCCACTCCGCCTCGCGAAGTACTAAAAGCCCCCCCATGTTGACGAGCGCATCTTTCTTGGCTGAGAATGTGAAGCCGTCGGCCAATGCAAAAATTTCTTGAGCTATTGAGCGAGGGCTAGACGTCGGCCTCTCATGTCGAGCGATGAACGCCGCATTTTCTGCAAATCGACAGGCATCTAAAAAGAAGGGAATACGAAATTTCTTATAAAGCTCTGCGACGGCCTTAATATTGGCAAAACTGACAGGTTGTCCCCCGCACGAATTATTCGTAATCGTCAAAAATCCAATCGGAACCTCTCCCGGATGCTGAGATAAAAAATTCTCGAGCTTCTTAAGATCCATATTCCCCTTAAAGGGAAAATCACTTTTCATATCAAAAAATTCTTCGCACGGAAAATCTAGCCCCACGAAGCCTTTGGCTTCTAGATTGGCTCGGGTCGTATCGAAATGACTATTGTTGGGTATATAGTAAGTTTTCTTTGGCTCCGATCGTTTCGCTAAAACTTCAAATAAAAGTCGCTCTGCCGCTCGACCCTGATGAGTTGGAATAATATGCGTGAAGCCGGTTAGACTCTCCACCTCACGCTCTAATTCTAAGAAACTTTGCGAGCCCGCGTAGGCTTCATCCCCGCGCTGAATCTGAGCCCACTGCTCGGCACTCATCGCCGAAGTACCCGAGTCCGTCAAAAGATCGATGGTGACATCTTGGCTTCGCAGCTTAAAGAGATTGAAATGAGCATCTTTCAGACAGTCCCAACGTTGCTCTCGACTTAATAGAGGAAGTGGCTCCACCACTTTAATTTTGAAAGGCTCAATAATCGTGCGCGACTGAAACGTCATAGATTCTCAGTGCCCCAGGCGTCGCATCTCTTCCTCATAATACTTTCGAAAAAGAATATCCCAGTCTCGCGACCCTTCATAGGGCGCATTCGAAAGGGTGCGAATTTTATCTCTCACACGCTTTGTAGCCTCGTCTTCACGGTGAAAGTAGGCTATCAAAAACTTCTTCATGAATTTTGGACCATCATCTTCGTCGGGGAAGTCGAGAAGATCATCATCGTAAAGCTTGTCGGCGACGAGATGCCCCAAATGGTAGAGCTTATCCTGAGAAAATCGAGACTCCTCATTTGCCGCACCCCCCGAAAGAATAAACGATTGCTGATCTGCCAATTGACGTCTTACTCGCGCTAATGCCTTGGCACGATCTTTCAGATCTAAGCCTTCTTCATTCTGTTTGATGAGACGCTCAGCTTCTTGCTCAATACGCTGCTCCTCATCAAAATGACGTTGAAGCTCCCCTTCTACCGTCAATTGAATCTTTCGACGCTCACTTTTCATCACAAGGCTCTTATCGTCAAAGAGGGCCGTGGTAATGGCCCCTGACAAGCGTTGAATCTCGTCTTTCTTCAGTCGCATAACACAAAGCTTACAGGCCTTATTTGACAGACGCCAAGGTCGTTCTTAGGTTTATTCAATGGCATCAAAACGGGATTATTACGAGGTCTTAGGGATTGACCGACAGGCAGACGAACAAACCATAAAAAAGGCCTTTCGACAAATCGCACTTAAATATCATCCAGACCGCAATCCCGATCAAGAGGCGGTTGAGAAGTTTAGAGAAGCTCAAGAAGCCTACGAGGTCTTGTCTGACCCTGATCATCGGGCCCGATACGATCAATTTGGTCATGCGGCGTCGGGCCGAATGGGGGGCGGCCCTGGCGATATGGGTGATATCTTCTCGGGTTTTCAATCGATCTTCGATGATTTTTTTTCAGGCGGCAGCAGTCGCGATCGGTCGCGTGGAAATGATCTGCTCTACCGACTTGAGATAGATTTTCGTGAAGCCATTATGGGAACCACTAAATCGATTCAAATTCCTCGAGAGGGGCCGTGCCAACGCTGCGATGGCCAAGGCGCGGAACCAGGATCTAAACCTGAAACCTGTGGAATGTGTCGTGGGCGGGGCAAAGTAACGCAGAATCAGGGATTCTTCATTCTGTCACAGACCTGCCCACAGTGCCGCGGCCAGGGGCATCATATTAAACATGTTTGTAAAGACTGCCATGGCGGCGGCATTAAAAAAGAAATGCAGTCTCTGGATATCACCATTCCACCTGGGGTTGATACCGGCATACGCCTGAAATTACAGAATGAAGGAAGCGCTGCCCAAGGCAGTCGCCAGCGAGGCGATCTTTTTGTTGAGATTTCGGTGAAGCCCGATGAGATTTTTGAGCGCGATGGCAGCGATTTGTATGTCAAAGTGAAGGTCCCCTACTCCACCGCGGTACTGGGAGGCGATATCGAAGTTCCCCTCATTGAAGGGACCAAAAAAGTTCATCTGCCTGCGCATACGCAGACCCCCCATACGATGGTGCTTAAAAACGAAGGGGTGAAAGACATTCGTCGTCATCAACGCGGTAATATTATTGCCGAGATAATTGTGGAGACTCCAAAAAATATTTCACCACGCACCAAAGAGTTACTAAAGGAGCTTGCCCAAGAGCTAAACCCCCATGTGACAGAAACCAAAGAAAAGGAAAAGAAAAAGAAGAAGCGTGGTTTCTTTTCAGTTTTAGGACTCTGTTAGAAGGCCGTGAAGCAGGGGGTCGCTTGGCGACAGCCCCGTAATATCAAATCGCCGCCGTCAAACGAGGTCTGGCCCTAGTATCAAATTGCAGCCGTCAAACGCAGTCCGATAACATTATAGTCTTGTATATGGGCTCGCTTGCCAGCTTCCCACGAGGCGACGTAGGCATCCATTTGAAAGTATTTCAAATCCACACCTACGCCTCCCGAGAAATATCCCTGAGATAAGCCAACGCGAAAGGCTAGAAAATTCCAGAGAACCGACTCGGCCCCAATATGGAGCTTATTCAAAAAGTCTTGCTCTTCGTTCACATTTCTCAAATCTATCGCAAAAGTATTCTTCGTGATCCACAGAGTCGGTTGAACAGCAAGACCCAATGAGACACTCTGCTCAATCGATTCAGGCTGGGCATTGCTGGTAAAGAAATGAGTCTTACCGATATCTTGATAGGTCAATCCAACGGAGGGCTTCAATAGCTCTTCATAGAAGGGAAGATCATAGCGCATTCCCAGGTCGGCTCCAAAGCCGAACGCCTTATTTTCAAGATAAGAATCACCGACAATCGTTGATTTAATACCCACATCATTCGTGGTTCCCTCGACCTTATTGTCTGAAACAATAAAATCATAGAGATTTTGCTCCTTGTTCTTAAAAGCGGAAAATCGATAGAGTGGCTTTAAAGTCAAACCCACATGCAATCGATTCTCTAGAAAACTATACGAACCTGCCATAATGAGACCCATAGTTCCTGCAGAACCACCCAGCTCAGCCGCTTGATTTCCAAGGGCTCCACCGGCTCGCAATTTGGCATTCACTTTCACATCGGCTAGCAATCCCACATGAAGATATTTGCGAGTATACGAAGGATAAAAATTAAATCGTGTGGCGGCCGTCGACGTTCCTATTTCGCCAATCATCGTTTGAAGGGCAACCCTCTTTTCTTCGGTGGATGTGGCGTTCTTTTTGGCATCAGAAAAATCTTTGTAGCTATTGTAGGTGTCGATCTCAAAAGGAATTTCAATAACCAGAGGAAAAATATCTATCTCCGAGTCTTCAATATCTGAAAGGCCTGCGGGATTTAACGACGCAGACTCTTTAGAACCCTTGCCGGCGAGCCCCGCTCCGCCCATCATTTGATTTCTCGGCCGAGGATTGATCGAGACAGGATCAGCCCATGCCGTCGATACAGTCGCTGCAAATACGCCAAGTAAGCAAATTACAAATCTTCGAGTAATAACGCGTAAATGAAATGGATGGTTCATGAAAATTCCTCTTTATTATTGTCGGCTTAGGTACTCGCAAAAGCTCCGAATATCATCATCGTTTGTGAAGTTTTCAGGCAGATTCTCTGTATATTCGTCCACCATTCGTATCAAAATATTGCTGTTCGTCCTATCATCACCCGCATCGCTAAGGTCGGCGGTCACAAAGGACGATCGAGAGTCTGACAACATCGTCTCAATCCTTGTTAGTCTGTCACTATCAACGGTAAACCTCGCAATACATGCCTCCACATCGAGCGAAGCTGCCTCAGCGGCCACATCATTGAGACCCGACGTTAGAATAGCCATCGTTGCCGCCTGCAGAAGTCGAACAATACCCAGTTGTACGAGAATGCCATTACGATCTCTTTCTGCCCGATCACTGAAGCCCTCTACCTGAGACAGCTCAACGAGCTCAGCCTCCGCAAGATTCAAACGATCTTCAGCATCGCTACTGAGGGTGACCTCAGAACGTAATTTCGAAATAGGATTATCAGACGATCCATAAATGAAACCCGAAAATATTTCAGTACTGTCATAACCCGCCAATGCAGCCTGCGCTCCGACATAGATACGAACCGCCTCAAAGCGAATCGAAAGATCCGAAGAGTCTAAGAGCCCCGCCACCAAATTAAGCGCCTCCTGCGCATTCTCCCTACCGCCTTTTGCAAGAGCATAACTGGCTTTTTCAAGCTTCGACTGATCGCCTCCGCAGCCCGCCATTGCCAACGACATGGCGACGCTACCGACACACAAGAAAGAGTAAAAAGAAGATACAACGTTCATGCCTCTATTGTTTAAGCCAAAACTTAAGCTGTCCAGTTATTCCTCTGCTCATTTACACTGAAGAGACATGTCTTCCTTTGGTAGTGAATCTAGCGTCAAGGCTCTCGAATGGCTCCGTCATTATAAACGGCTTTCTCAGAAGCCTTTCATTCAGTTAAACGCTGCAGAAAAACAAGTCCTGAAAGACTTGGAGCATAAGCTAGCCTATCTTTTAAATCCCAAAGATGCACCTTCCCATCAAAAGCGAGAATTTTTACGCGTACCAACGACGCTATCGGCTGAACTCGCCGACTTACACTACGACAATGAATCGGCCGTGCGTCGTGCCTATGTACGAAATATTTCGGGGGGCGGACTTTTTGTGGAAACCGATCGAATCCCCGCGATGGGATCCCAGGTCAGTTTCAATCTCGTCGTAAAAACCCCGCCCCAAATACTGAAGCTTTCTGGAACGGTCGCCTGGACCAATCCCTCAAAATCTAAAGCGACGCCTCAAGGCTTCGGCCTCAAATTTGGAGAACTCTCCTCAGAAGACCAAAAGAAACTTCAATCTATCGTCGCCCTCCAAGTTGAACAAGTCGTCATTGCTCGCAAACCGAATAAATCCGCTTCAGATAGAACAGGTCCGCATAGACTAGGTAGTAAGAAAATAAAACCCGAATGAAACAATGGATTAAACTTCAACGTCATCTCTACGAACAATGCCTGGAAGGAGCACGGGCCCCTGTCGCGCGTAAGAGCCGCGCTCTGAAAGCCTATGAGAAACGTTTTCATGCTGATTTTCAGCAGCTCAAACCCTCCCATTCGTCCGCCCTTCTGCGTGCCATGAACCAGGCCTCTCTCACCTTGATAGGAGATTTTCACACCCTGCGCCAAAGCCAGCGCTTTCTTTTGCGTTTGCTGAAAGATCGCCGCGTCCGCAAACCCAAAGCGTTGGCGCTCGAGGTTTTATATCCAAAACATAGACCTCTTCTAGCGTCATTTCTCAAAGACCCCTCGCCACTCCATGAGACGAGGCTGAAAAGAGCTCTGCAACTAGAAAGTCATTGGGGCAGCGATTTTGAGACTTATAAAGATATCTTTCAAACCGCCCACAAGAACGGCATGGCTTTGATCCCCTTGGGAACTTCGCAAAAGACACTCCAAGAACGCGACCGCTCTATGGCAGGTATGCTTGCGAAACAACCGACTCCGACCTGGGCTCTCGTGGGTGAGTTCCACTGTGCACGACCTCATTTGCCACAGCAGATTGTCGCTCTAGATAAAACGAAATCGATTACCATTGTGCTTCAGAATGACGATCGACTCACACTTAAACATCAAAACATTCAGCGTGAGACGGACTCCGAACGAGAAGCGATCTACAGTGTAGCAAAATCTAGCCAATGGCCGACCATCGATGTTTTTTCAGTTTTACACACACCCTTATGGATTAAATACCAGAGCCTCATGGAACATTATTTGGAGGGAGAAGATCGTGAAGGCGGAGATATTGCGGATCCTCGCGCTCAGATTGTCTGGAGTCTCAAAACACTCGATCGATTTTTAAGAGATCCTCGCTATGAACTTAAGTCTCTCGAAAAAGATTTGAAGAGCCTTCATGTTTTCAAAGCAGATTCGCGAGACTTCTACCGAGTACTAAGTCGCTACAGCCCTCGACGCCGCCAAGAATTATTACGCCAAATAAAAATGACAGGCATTGGCGTTTCCGCGCGCGACCATAGTATCTTTCTCTCTGAAACAACGATCAACGCCTGCTCTCACGCTGCAGGGCTTTATTTATTTCAAACTTGGACGTCCACAACCCTCGAAAGTCTCGAAACCGCCGACTCTCTTCTGATGGAGACCATGGCCTTTTTTCTTTCTAAATTGCTGAATCATAGTCGCCGCCCCCCTCGGCATTTCTCCACGGTGACACAAAGTTTTTTTTCAGCGCTGAAGAGCCGTCCACTCTCGCCAGCCCATATCAAGATAGCGGCGAATCAATCCTTATTGCCACTAGCTCGACAGATCGGGGATTTGTGTTTTGAAGCCTTTCTTGCTGAAGAATTCTCACGCTCGCGACTTTTGAGACTTTTACAAACTTGCCCGCAGCGAGACCGTCGATCTCTTCTCTACTTAAACGAACTCGCCTCACTCGCCCTCTCATTTAGACGACGCGATAAGTTGAAATCGTTGTATTGACAATTAGTTAACGACCTCGACCGACAACAATTTCCGTTTCTATAACCTTACTTTGTCGTTCGTAGCTAAGCGCAAGACTTCGTCCGGTATGTAGAGCCGAGGGCTCTTGCCAATCTTCGACGCGAAGAAGATCACGATCCATCCATCGGGTGAGATGATCTCCCACTCGAAGGCCTGCTCGGTAAGCAGGTCCATTCACTTCGACTTCTTGAATCCGAAAGCCTATTCCATCGACAAAGCCCACCCGCATGCCCAAAGTCGCTGGCCTTAAATCACCCGCGGTTTGGAGCGCCTCTCGTCGACGATTCAGATAGGACTGATGATAACAAAGCCCTGTCAGCTGAGTCCTTTGATGGGGGCAAAATCCGAGAACGGCTCCCTTATCATCGATCAAGATGGCCCCCATTTCGGATCCACTAGGGCTAGGTTGAAATAGCAAAAGTCCTTCATCAATGCCCGTTCCAAGAACTAGCTTCTGACCATTCACGGTGACCGCCAATAATTCTAAGCGCGAGGGCACCACCGACGACGCCCAATAAAATGTCTCTCGAAAACCCAGCTCGCTGCTTCGAGGCACCCAGCGCGATCGCTTCCACTGAGCTCGAAGATCCGGAGATTCAATCTGTATCAAAGTCAATTCTAGGCCCGAGTCATAGCCCAGACGTTTTGCCGGCCACCACTTCGTACCATTGGAGCATTCAAAACTAGAACCCCAGATATTAATATCCCCTGCGATAAAGGCCGCTCCACTCTCATGCCACCAAAACGCAAATCCAAGCACGGAAGATACATTGAGGTCTTTCAGAGAACTTAAGCCTTTATCTTGAAAATGAGAGATCCACGAGTCGATTTGGCCTCCTATCGGCATCTGGTGATGATTGTCGCGCAGATCAGTCGCCCGGCATAAAAAGCTCCACGGCTTAAGTGCCTGCAAGCGATCGGTATCTGAAGTGTCCGATCGAAAAGCCCCCTGTCGCTCTCCTTCAGGAATTCTTTCACAGGCTGAAAGCCAAACCGCAAACGGTAGCGTCAAGGCTAGACAACGAAAAAATAGCGTCAAAACCATACTCCCAAGAGAGCGACAATAGAAAATCCATGATTTGCTTCAAATTTTCCACTCGACGTTTTGCCGAATATGGCCATTCCAAAATAGCGAAACGCGGCCCCTGTCGAGAGATGTTTATTGATACCAATATCCACACCCAACGAAACCTCGGGCTTAATGCCATAGGAGAGTCCCTTGCCCTTCGTGCTATTGATCACAGGCCCAAAGGCCGCTTCTACAAAGGGGCGTGCAATATCGTCTGACATGAAATGTTTCATCGCGGCCATCACGGAGTAGCTCTTCACATTCATATCGCTAAAATGAAATCGAATTTCATAGGGATCCACTCGATAATAGCCCTCGGCGGCAATACCAGGATCATAGGAATCTCCTTGAGCTAGTGGCAAATCCATCCCTACCGAACCTCCAACGGCCAGACCGTAAAGCTTCATGGGAGAAATTCCCACTAAGGCAAAAAGAAGAAAGGAAAAAACACCATGATATCGATTCAAATTCATGGGGTCAGTGTCTCAATTTTTACCGAGATGGCGCCAGCTCTTTTTTCAGGCGAGGCGAAGATCAAGAGCCTTTTTGTCATGCTCCAGAAACTGCTTTAATTCTAACAAAGCGGATCCCTGATCGATCTCACGCTTCTCCTGACCCAAACGTCGCTTAAACTCAATCTTCTGATTTTTGAGCGCACGGTCGCCCACAATGATTTGCACGGGAAGACCAATGAGATCTGCGTCTTTTAATTTGACGCCGGCCGAGATATCACGATCGTCAAACAATACCTCAAAGCCCTGGCTCTTTAATTCTTGATAGAGCTCTTCGGCAAACGTTCTCGCCTGATCACTTCCCAAATAGGTTAAACCCACCTGATAGGGAGCAATCGAAAGTGGCCACACAATACCATCTTTGTCATGATTCTGTTCAATGGCAGCCGCCACCGTCCGACCCACACCAATACCATAACAACCCATCTCCAAAAATTGAGGCTGACTCTTTTCGTCGGTGACCGTGAGTTTCATCGCCTGCGAGTACTTCGTTCCTAAATAAAAAACATGGCCCACCTCAATACCTCTAAGCACCTGTAAACTTGCGCCACATCGCCTACAACGCTCATGAGGCGAAATTCTTCGAAGCACCGCTTTCTCATAGCGAGGACAGTCTCGCTTTAAAACCATATTTCTAAAATGGAAGCCCTCTTCGTTGGCGCCCACGACAAGAAGTTCTTCGTCATCTAAGGCGCTATCTACCAAAATAAACGCCTCACGAGACAACTTTGCCGGCCCTAAGCTGCCCTTAGGTAAATTCCAGGCTCGTATTTCGGCATCCGAGGCCAATCGAGCCTGTTGCGACCCCAAGACCTGAGCCGCCACTCGCGACAACTTCACTTCATCCAGCTCGTCATCCCCACGCAATACCAGAACGAGACATCGCCCGTCTTTGTCAGTGGCCACCATCGTCTTCGCTAATTGAGCCGGCGCAAGCTCCAACGACTTTGCAAGATCATTTATGGTCTTCAAGCCCGGAGTTGCAAATTTTTCTAATGCGGGGGCTTGAGCAAGAGACGCCGCCTTCGACACGGTGATATCTACCCTCTGTCCTTCAGCCTTCTCCTGATTCGCTCCATAGTCACAAGACTCACACGATACAATGAGGTCTTCGCCGCTTTGGGCCAATACCGTAAACTCTTCCGATCGCTGGCCGCCGATCGCCCCGGTGTCCGCATCGACCGCCTTAAACTGCAGTCCCGTTCTCGTAAATATACGTCGGTAGGCTTTTCGCATCGCCTCATAGCTACAGAGTGCCGCGTCTCGATTTAAATCAAACGAATACGCATCTTTCATAATGAATTCTCGCGAGCGCATCACCCCAAAGCGCGGACGAATCTCATCACGAAACTTTGTCTGAATTTGATAGAGATTCACCGGCACCTGACGATACGAGCGAATATCTCGTCTCACTAAATCCGTCATCACTTCTTCTGACGTAGGCTGCAGACAAAATTCATTCTCGTGGCGATCTTTGAGACGAGCGAGTTCTTTGCCATAGAGTCCCCAACGACCCGTCTCTTCCCAAAGCTCTTTAGGCTGAACAAAGGGCAATAATACTTCTTGAGCTCCTGCCGCGTTCATCTCGTGGCGAATGATCGATTCTACTTTTTTCAGAACGCGAACGCCTAGAGGCAAATATGAATAGATTCCACTGGCGAGTCGTCGAATATAGCCCGCTCGAAGCATCAATTGGTGACTCACCACCTCAGCTTCTTGGGGCGCGTCTCGCAGTGTAGGAATATGGGCCTGACTCCAACGCATACAAATCAATTAAGGGGTCGTCGATGATGAGGTCTTGCTTGATGTAGTATCCGAGCTTGTGGATCCCGAGGACGGCCTTGTGGAGCCTGAGGACGAGCTCGTAGATTTCGACGGCGCGCTGGTCGGTGATTCGGCAGCGGGTGCCGCTCCACCTTTGAGTTCCGCCAGCAAACCTTTGACGACAACCGCTTCGGGTGCCGCCCCAAACTTCTCCATAAAGGTTTGATAGCGCTGAGTCGCGTCGGCGATTTTTTCGAGGCGGCGAAGCACGCGCCCCTCTCCCATCAAACCCAATCGAGAAAAATAGGGTTCTTTCGAAGAACTTAACTTACCATAAATCTCTAAGGCACTTTCCCACTGCTCAGCATCTTCGAAAGCCACCGCCAAAGGTATTCGCGCCAAATCTTTTTGCTTTGATGGCAGGGCCGCTTCAAAAAATTTAAGGTGTTTCAGCGCTTCCTCTTGCTTACCCATTTTCAGCGCCATCTGCGCTCGAAGTCCGTGGGCTAAACCTTGCGCTCGAGACGAGGGATAATTTCTTGTCAGCTCTTCAAGCTCTTTCGTGAGATCCTCCAAAGCCTTAGGTGTCGCCTCTCCTTTGGTGAGGGCGAAGGCCTCATAACTCGCTTTCGCCTTAGCCAAATGAAACTGTGCCTTTCCTTCATTCTTCTCAGCCAGCTGCAGATAAAACAAAATTCCAACGGTGGCCACAAATGTGACCACAAGGACAGTAATTACAAGGCCCGTCGAGGCCCTCAGCCAGGTGAATATCGACCGGGAAGCCTTCCAAATTTGATCGGGATCTTTAAGTGCATGCTTTGATAGTTTTGTCACCCCGATACGATAACGTGGCTGATTTGTCCCAGGCAATACCGGAATAAGGAATTCCAAGTTAACAATTTGGCAACCGTACATGGGAGGGCCGGCTGAAGGCCTTCTTTCTTGTCTTCAAGGGTCTTACCTTGATGCAATATCAGTGTTTGTATAGTTTGCGACTCACCTCCATGCTAAAACACCCCATAAAGCTACGCCTCACTAATTACCTACGCGTCGTTATATGGAGTCTCTGCGTGGCGACGCCCTTAATCGATTTCGAGGCTTCAGCTGGGTCGCAAGTTCAAAGCTACAACTGGAACAAATGGCAGCCAAATCTTCCAGATCCGGAATTGGAATCGCGGGTTCGGACACTCCAGCAGCTTTTACAAAACAATATTGAGATTCAGCGCAGAGCCAGGGGCCGCAAGCGTCCTTCAGTAATGAACTGGGACCTGTTGCAAAGTATCTTGAGCTTAGACTTCACAGCGATCCTACGGTTTTAAGACTGCGAGAATCGAATCTACTTCTTGCAAACTTTCGTAACTTTGTGCTGCGTGATTTGCAGCGTGTTCGAGAGCTTCCTGCAAACGTTGCATTTCCGTACCTCAAAACTATCGAGGCCATTCAACGCGCGGTGGAATTCTTTGACATTCTTCGTCGGACTGACGATCCCACCCGCAGTCCGTTTCTTTATCATAGCGATCGCTATGACTATTATGGGCATTTTCTTAAAGCGCAAATTCCAGACCACATCATGCTGCCGACATTGGCGTCCTTAGGGGCTACGGACATTTTGAAAGCTCGTGGTGTGCCCATCGGTCTCATTGGCGTTACGACTGATGCTACAGTCTTCACTGGATTGATCTTCCGGCAATCAATCAATTACATGACTTGAGTCACGTTCGCGCCGGCTTCCAGCTGCGATTCTCTTTGTATCCAGATAGCATTGAAGAAAGCCAAAAAACCATCATCCTCTCCGCTCTGGAACGTCTCGAACAAAATGCAGACATAGTGTTACACCTATTTTAGTTTGCAATTTTTCTGAGTTCTTACTTTTTGGAACTAATGCCGTCTAAAACTTCTTCAATTTTTGCAATAACCTTTTTGTCGAGCGGATCAGTTCTCGAGGAAAAACGAGCAACAACTTCCCCCTTGCGGTTGAGCAGAAACTTTGTAAAGTTCCACCCAATATCATCTTGCATATCTCGGGGCGCGTGCGACAAGAGAAACTGATACACAGGCTGTCGCTTTTCGCCATTGACATCTGCCTTTTCAAAAATAGGAAAATCTACCTTATAGTTGTCGGTGCAAAATTTTCGGATGTCTTTAGCAGAGCCTGGCTCTTGACGTAAAAACTGATTGCTTGGAAACGCCAAGACCGTAAATCTTTTTGACTTAAAGCGATCGTAAAGTTCTTTGAGCCCAGCATATTGCTTCGTGAAACCACAACGAGATGCGACATTCACCACCAAAATACCGTGATCTTTAAAACGATCAAAGGTCATCAGATCGCCCTCTAACGTCTTTGCCGAGAGATCATAGAATGTCTTTGCAGAAAGCGATGACGTTAGACCTGCCATCACGACAAAAGTCAAACTCATGTAAAATATCGAAAGACATGCCTTTTTCAACATGGCCTCATTCTCCTTAAAGCACGGAGCGGTAGCGCTCGGGCGTTCCAATATCTGTCCAGCTTGAAAGTCCTGTCGTTGCCGCACCTAGGTGGGCACCTTGCTCAAGGCGTGGAACCCAATAGTCGCGTACAATGCATCCCTTATCAGGCAAATCAGCGGACGATATTCGATTTAACCACTGAATACCCGAAAAACAACCCATGAAATCGTCAGGTTGCTGATCGAGTGAGCGCTTCCAAAATCGGCCAATTTGAACAATATGATTGGCGCGTACGCGAATATCGGTTTGATTTGGCTGAGGGTCCACAAGCCACCATGTACCGAGAGTTTGCTTGAGATTTTCACTATATGTGATGAAACCTTGGAGATCGCCATTCCACAAACAATCCCCATTGAGCATCAAGATTCGCGTCAGTGGCTGAGTGCTGGCGGACGATGATTGAAAATACGTGAGAGCTTTCTTAAGCCCTCCGCCGGTTCCGAGCAGATCATCTTCCAGAGAGACCTCCACAGAAAATGGAAACGCTCCCTGCAGCGATCTCACATAGTCATGAATTTGCTCTTTCAGATACCAGGCATTGATCACGCAGCGTCGTATCGGCAACGATTTTAGAGGCTCCATGACATATTCAAGGAGCGGTTTATCTTTCACCTTTAAAAGAGGCTTTGGCGTGGTGAGCGTAAGTGGTCTTAAGCGTTCTCCCTTGCCTGCCGCCAATATAAAGACATCAAACGCTTCCATCCCTTAGCTCCCTTGCAATTCGTCGCCCATCACTCCTTCGACCAGCGACAATACCCTGCGTTCATTCAGATCTTTAAGAGTCTTCACCACACGCTCCAGACTTGGCTTCACAAAAGGTAAATGAGTATCGCGTTTTTTCACAATCGAAATATAAAAGAAACGGCCAATGGCCTTGAGATTTCTCTGTAGGCTAGTCATCGCAAAGAGTTCCCTATCCACGGGGCTCGTTAACTTAGAAAAATAGTCCACCAGATGATTCTCTTCTGAATCACTCAGGCGAATATACGAATCTCTGAGAAGCGATGCCAAATCATAGACCGGAGGCCCCCAAAGAGCGTCCTGAAAGTCGATCACGCCGATGCGCCGTTCCTTCTCTAAAATTAAAAGATTTTTAGAGTGAAAATCTCGATGGCAAAGCACATAGGTCGAGCCCACCATACGATCAACCACCTTCTGCAAAAAGCGTCGCAGCTCGGTCAGGGCGCCGTCAGAAATAGTCTTCTGGCGCTTTAATAACGCATACTCAACAAAATGTTCGGTCTCCCAGTGCAAAAGCTCCGGAGTAAATTCTATCCCCTTGGCGAGATCTTTTAGACCTTGCAGCCGGGCAAGCTCGTCGAGCGCTTTTTCATACCAGTCGATAGCCTCAGTCACTTGCCGCCGCTGATAAAGGAGCTCGTCTCCCAAATCTTCCAAGACAATAAAATCATGGGAAGGCGAAACAAAAAGAATCTCTGGCGTGCGAATATCACTCTGTCGCAAGCGACGCCCGATAGCCACAAAAGGCAGCTCTTTCCACGCGGGCGGACCCCCGGTCACCTCTTCCGACTTAAACGCTTCCGGCGCATTCAATACCATGATGATATGAGAGTGTCCGTCAGACTTAAACGCTCGCGCATAAAAACGATTACTGGCATCTCCTGGTAACCACTCTTTGCGCATCCAACCTTCTTTGAGAAAGCCAGATTCTTTGACTCGGCGTTCAATCGATTGCCATAAATCTTCTCGAGACTCCAAAACAGCGGATTGACCAGACGATGGTTTCATTATTTTCTACCCTTTATTGAATTGTCCTCATGTTAGAGAGGAATATTTCCATGCTTACGAGGAGGATTCGTTTGACGTTTCTGAGATAGTGCCTGAAATGCCCGCTCTAGTTTTGGGCGCACCTCTTCAGGAAAAATAACATCGTCCAAATAGCCGGAGCTTGCGGCCTGGTAAGGATTAGCAAAACGCTCACGGTAGCCTGCCGTCAGCCCAGCCTCGGAAGTCTTGTTCTTCTCAATCTCTCGTCGATAGAGAATTTTGACGGCGCCCTCTGATCCCATCACGGCCAATTCACTACCGGGCAGCGCAAAATTAAAATCCCCGCGCAAATGTTTCGAACTCATCACGTCGTAGGCTCCCCCATAGGCTTTGCGCGTAATCAAAGTCACCTTAGGCACGGTGGCTTCGGCAAACGCATACAAAAGTTTCGCTCCATGACGAATGATGCCGTCATATTCTTGGGCTGTTCCGGGTAAAAACCCAGGAACATCAACAAGAGTTAGTAACGGAATATTAAAACAGTCACAAAATCGAACAAAGCGAGCGGCTTTCACCGAAGCATCAATATCTAAACAGCCCGCAAGATGCAGCGGCTGATTGGCCACCACGCCAATGACGCGTCCATCTAAACGAGCGAAGCCAATCACGATGTTTTTTGCAAAGTCGGGCTGAATTTCAAAGAAGCTCTCTGCGTCGACCAAAGCGTCGATAATCGTATGCATATCGTAGGGCTTTTGTGCTTGATCAGGTAGCAGATCTCGCGAAAACATTCGAACGGGCTTCACAGGTTTCGCTAGGGGCGCATTCTCTCGATTATGACTTGGTAAATACGACAAAAGCGTTCTCAACGATTCGATAAGACTCAATTCATCGGCAAATCGTCGATGCGCTACGCCGCTTTTGGACGCATGAGTTTCAGCGCCTCCCAAAGCCTCCATCGTCACCGTTTCATGAGTGACGGTCTTAATGACGTCGGGCCCGGTGATAAACATATAAGAGGTTTTTTCTACCATAAAAATAAAGTCCGTAATGGCCGGACTATAAACAGCTCCTCCCGCGCAGGGCCCCATGATGGCGGAGATTTGCGGCACAACGCCTGACGCCAACGTATTTCTCAAGAAAATATCGGCATAACCACCCAAACTTCGAACCCCCTCTTGAATACGAGCGCCACCCGAATCATTGAGTCCAATAACCGGAGCCCCCACGCTCATCGCTTGGTCCATAAGACGGCAAATTTTTTGAGCAAAAGCCTGACTGAGAGAACCTCCAAAGACGGTGGCATCTTGCGCAAATACATAGACCAATCGGCCATGCACGAAACCTGATCCAGTAACTACTCCGTCACCCAAGATCTTCTTATCTTCCATGCCAAAGTCGTGACAGTCATGGGTGACAAAGGTACCGGACTCTTGAAAAGTTCCAGGATCCAACAACAAGTCAATTCGCTCTCGAGCTGTTTTCTTTCCGATAGAGCGATGCTTCTTGATTCGTTCAGGTCCACCACCCACTAAGGCTTCGTCTCTCATTTGAGAGAGGCGTTCATAGGAATTCATATCTCCTAGAATAAGATGCTCATCTAGGGAAGGTCACTGATTTTTACAAAAACCTTGTCAGACTCAGGATCTTTAAGAGGCCAACGAAATCGAGCTTCAAAATCTACGACCGAAAATGGAACGATTTCCCCGTGCCACAAGCTAAAATCACACTGCAGGCGATCGCCCACAATTCCTCTACTGGTGACAACAAAATAACCCTCATCATGATTAAGCAAGGGACGAAACGAGGCTTCAAATTCTTGAGTTTCTGAGCCACACCATAAAAGTCCTACCATGCGATCGTTCTCAATTTTCAAATATTCCAACGACTCAGGTTGGCCTTTATTGCGCCAATATCCCAATACGGAATCAGGCGTCATCTTTGTGTAAGCCGATTGAAGAGCTGTTCTATCAACTTCTGCTTTTAAACTTGGCCTATCATCGCCGCAGGCTCCCAACCAAAGTGCGATACTGAAAATCACCGAAAAACTGGGTTTTAAGTTGATAAATCTTCTCTGGCTATCTCGTGCTGCCATTCCGACTTCCCGCGCTCGTTTCGAGGCCCTTCTTAACATACAATCATTGGCTACGAAATAGCCCCTTACGAAATCCATCCAAGTAAAGGCTCAAGGGGCTCACGCCAAGCTTACCAAGAGGCATATCGAGCTTCAGGCCCAAAAAATAATCCTTCCAGAATTGATGGAGAGGAGTTCCAGGCGTACCAAAGCTCATGGGATACACATCGAACAATGGTCGCTTATCGACGGCACGATAAAACGTCTGGATCAACTTGGAACAATACTGCTTCGACGACTCCCACGAAAAACTCGTATCATAGCCAGTGCCAAGGGCTTTCTGCTTAATCTGAGCCACGGCTTCTCGCGCCTGCGCAGACCACTCTGGCTTGAACTTCGCCACCACAAAACGAGCTTCAGACGAGTAGCGCATCATCAAATGGCCTAAAGCAATCACTTGAACTCCACCTTCATGAACATCGATCGCATCCACAGCCCCAGCGACGTCTTTATCTAACGCCACAACATGAGAAAATAGAGGGCCCCTTTTAAACTGATGTTCTGTTGTAAGCGCGATAGCTCGACCAATAAAAGAACGGGGTTCATAAATAAATAAAAGATCGCCCGTCTCAATACTATTCGAAAAGATGATTGCTGAATGGCCCGTCACTTCAGGTGATTGATCGATATCACGGGCTAGAGCCCCCGATATCGAGAGTCCGATGCAGACGACCGCGACGGCCATTATCATCCGCCTCAACCTCGAGACCTGTTTAGAAAGCAGCTGCCTAAAATTCAGCAGATTCAATACGAATCCTCCCATCTCGCACAACTCGCTAATATTAAAAACAAGCTTCTACGAAGGCAATCAGATATGGCAATTCTTGAATTTCTCTCTTTATCTCCCCCCTGTGAAGCCGTTTAATAGCGTATGCTTAACAAAAGCGCTTCGTTTCTTGAAATACCCGAATTCAACCACACGACACTTTCTATCCAAGAGCAAACACATCGCCTCATTGAAGACAGTCAGACCCTGCTCCAAAACATAGGCTCTACGTCTGACGAAGAGCTCACCTTCAAAAATATCGTCTTAGCACTCGATGAACTTCGTCACCGCGAAGTTCTTGTGATGAGCGCCATTCACTTGCTGCAAAATGTCTCTCCCGAAGAATCCATTCGAAAGGCTGCTGAAGATGCGGAGATCGTCTACCAAAAGTGGGCTGTCGAAAAATCCTACGATCCGGGTGTTTACCAAGCATTAAGCCGATTGGCCGCCAAAATTCAAAAGAACGAGCATCCACCATTGACCCCCGAGGAGAAAAAACTTCTCGATGAAGAACTTCTCGATCGCAAACGCTTGGGCCTGCATTTACCGCAAGACACCCAAACAACGCTCAAGCAACTTCAGAAAAAACTCGCCCAAATTGAAACTGAGTTTTCAAACGCCATCAATGACTACGAAGATGAACTTTGGGTCGCGGAAGATCGCTTAAAAGATTTAAAACCTGAGCAGCGCTCCAGCTTTCTAAAAAATGAGAAGGGTGAATGCCGCGTCCGTCTTCAGTATCCCGAATATCTGCCCGTCATGGAATTTTGCAGCGATGAGCTCATTCGAAAAGACTTGCTTCTCAAAAAATACCGAACCGCCCCTGGCAATCAAAAGCGCCTTCAGGAGATGGTTGACCTAAGACATCAAATTGCAAACTTATTGGGTTACGCTTCGTGGAATGACTATGTTCTCGAAGATCGAATGGCTAAAACGCCTCGTCAGGTCGTCTCTTTTTTAAACGACCTAGAAACAAAACTGCGCGTTAAGGCTGATAAGGAACTGGACGAACTACGAACCCTCAAAGCTCAACACTCCTCTGAGTCTTTTGAACTATGGGATTATTTATACTATTCGACCTTGCGAAAAAAACAGCAATTCTCCATCGACTACCAGGCCTTGAAATCGCTATTTCCTTTGCAGAATGTTTTGCAGGGTCTTTTTCGAACCATTGAAACCTTATTCGACCTCACCATTGTTGAAAAATATCGCGGCACTTTCTCTACCTGGCATGACGATGTGCAGCTCTTTCTTGTTTATGAAGGTCAGAACCTTGATCGATCGACACTCGATACCTCGCACGCCCTTGGCGCCTTTTACTTGGATGCCTTTCCGAGACCGGGCAAGTATGGCCATGCCGCGGCTTTCTCCATTGTCGACGGCAAACGCCTCGCCGATGGTCGCTACCAACGACCTGTCTCTGCGATGGTCTGCAATTTTTCAAAAGATATTCCAACTCTCTCGCATGGCGATGTCGAAACTCTTTTTCATGAGTTCGGACATATTCTGCACGGCATTCTTACCTGGGCACCCTATTCTAAATTCTCCGGCACATCCGTAGCGTGGGATTTCGTCGAAGCCCCCTCTCAGATTTTGGAGAATTGGGCTTGGAGCTACGATATTTTGCAAACTCTCGTTCCCGCCGAGAAGAAGTCTGAAATGACCCCCGATTTAGTAAATCGACTTAATGCCGCTCACCAAGCTGGTCTTGGGCTTTTCTATTTAAGACAAGTCTCGTTCGCCAAAGCCGATCTCGCGATCCACGGCGAGACTATTCCTTCGAATGCCTGTGGAACGATGGACCAAGTTTTATCAGAAACCTTTCTGCCCGTTCCGGCAGATACGTATTTTGGCGCTGGCTTTGGTCACATGACGGGCTATGCCTCGGGATACTACGGCTATGCGTGGGCCGACGTCATGGCCGCCGATATGTTTTCTTTGTTTAAGGGCGCCAATCTTCTTAATCCCGATCTCGGCAGAAAACTTCGCCGTGAAATCTATGAAGTGGGCTCCGTGCGTGACGAAGCAGATTCGCTTCGCTCGTTTCTAGGAAGAGAGCTTCGCCCCGATGCCTTTTTACAGTCGATCGGCCTGGAGACCGTGTGAAAAAGGGATCTCCGTTTCAAAGTCTTCTCGTCGCCAATCGTGGAGAAATTGCCATTCGAATTTTACGCACGGCTCGTGAACGAGGCCTTCGTGCCATTGGCGTCTACTCAGAAGCAGACGTCAATGCGCTTCATCGATTTGAGGCTGACGAAGCGCTTTGCATTGGCCCTGCTGAGAGTCAAAAATCGTACCTATCGATTGAGGCGATTCTTGAGGCGGCACGCAAGTCGAAGGCCGAGGCCATTCACCCTGGATATGGCTTTTTAAGCGAAAATGCTTCCTTCGCACGAGCTGTCGAGAACGAATCGATTATCTTTGTAGGCCCTACGGCTCAGATGATCGAAACGATGGGAGACAAAGTACGCGCCCGCCAATGCGTGGCAGCACAGGGAGTGCCTGTCGTACCGGGCACCGAAGGCCTTACGGACACTGAAGCAGCGCTCAAGGCCGTTTCTCGACTCGAGCGAGAAAGAAGTGATTTTTGTTATCCACTTCTTATCAAAGCCGCAGGTGGCGGCGGTGGCAAAGGCATGCGTATTGTGCGCAAACCTGAGGATCTTAAAGAGAATCTGGAGCGCGCTCAGTCCGAGAGTTTGAAGGCGTTTAATAATCCGATGGTTTTCGTAGAACGCTATATCGAAGAGCCGCGACATATCGAAGTGCAAATTATGGGAGATGGAAATCATTATGTGCATCTCTACGAAAGAGAATGCTCTCTTCAAAGACGTCATCAAAAGGTTGTCGAAGAAGCTCCCTCCCCGAGTATTTCTTCTCAATTGCGTGAAGCCATTGTGGCAGCGGCCCTAAAGGCAGCGCAATCGGTGCGCTATACGAGCGTCGGAACGGTAGAGTTTATTGTGGCACCCAACGATGATTTTTTCTTTTTAGAAATGAATACCCGCATCCAAGTCGAGCATCCTGTTTCAGAGTGGATTACGGGAACCGATATTCTTCGACATCAACTCGATCTCGCCATGGGCCACAGTCTTAAAGATTTTGAAACGCCTGCTATGCGCGGACACTCTATTGAGGTTCGCCTTTATGCCGAAGATACGGAACATGGGTTTATACCTCAACCCGGCCGCATCCATCGCCTGCACTTTCCGTCATGGGCGGGCATTCGTGTTGAAACCTCCGTTGAGAGTGGTTCTCTCATCTCTAGTTTTTATGATCCCATGATCGCGAAAATATCGTGCTGGGCACCGAGTCGACAAGATTGTCGACTTCGGCTGGCCGCCTTTTTGAAATCTCTCATTGTAGAGGGCGTGGTCACCAACCGAATCTTTCTCATCGATATTTTAGAGTCTGATTTTTTTAAGAGTGGACGTTTTCATACCCATCAACTCGAGAGTATCGGGTGGCGAGCCTCCTTGAAGCATCGTCCAACGGCGAAGGAGCTCGCGATGATGTGCCTAAAAGACCATTTAAACACCAAAGTACAGACGAAGTCCCATCCACTATCCACCTGGCAGACCTCGTTAGAATTGAGAGGTCTCTAATGCGCTGGAATCTTTCGCTCCCGGGTGAACCCACGGTCCATGAAACCATGGTCGATGCCACGGTTCAAGTCGAGCTCTTGCGACAACAGGGGGATGTGTTTGTCTTTCGCCTTCAATTTTTGAATCGCCCTCAGCCCGAGATCGTGGAGCTGAAGCTTAAAGACCATCAAGCGATGTCTCTGACCTGCGAAGACCTTGGCCCACTTGTATTTGAAGCATGGACCTCAGATCGTTGGCGAGCTGCCAACCAGGATCACCTTATCGAAGTTCATCCTCAACGACATAGTCATCAAAATTCTAGTCACTTGAGTGAGATTCGGTCTCCCATGCCTGGACGCCTTTTGAAAACTCTTGTCCAAGAAAAGAACAAAGCCCTAAAGGGTCAGACCCTGCTCATTATTGAGGCAATGAAAATGGAAAATGAAGTACGCGCTCCCCACGATTTAATTGTCGACGAAATCTGTGTTCAAACCGGCCAGAGCGTCGAAAGTGGCGAGAGCCTACTTAAGGTGACACCGACGTAGTCGCCTCATTGAGCGCAGCGCCAGCAGCTTTTTCCTCAGGACTAGCTTTACTGTCATCAACGAGTGTGGTCTGAATCGATTTCAAGGTTTGATCCATTTCTCCTAGTGATTCTGCCTGGAAGCCATCGTCTCGCGTTAGACTGTCGATGAGATGTTCCATGCCCTCTTCTCGACCTCGATTGAGCAGCTCCATTTCAGATAGGGGCGGTAAGTCGGCTAACGAATTGATTTGAAACCATTCAAGAAATTTACCTGTCGTACCATAGACCACCGGATGACCAGGCAAATCACTGCGTCCCCTCATCTCGATAAGTTCTCGGTCAAGAAGTGTCTTCAAAATACTGGTGCAATCCACGCCTCTAATTTTTTCAATTTCAGGGCGGGTAATGGGTTGTTTGTAAGAGATAATCGATAAGACCTCTAAGGCTGCCTGAGTCAGGCGCGGCGGTTTTTTCTCATGAAAGCGCGCCATCACCTCTTTCAATTCTTCTTTCGTTCGAAACTGATAGCCCCCCGCCACCTTCGTCAAAACAAAACCCGACGTATCGGCCTTCGTCTTTTCTTCTAGCGCAAGGAGAACACTTTCAGACTCCTCGGTCGACAAGCTGAACAGCTCTTCAATCAGATTACGACTCACCGGACTTGCCGACGCAAAGATAAGGCCTTCCACTAAAGCTTCTCGCGTTAACATGATTACTCTCCTTTTGCTGCTTCTGCAGCCGAAACACTCGTATCAAACTCAGACACCAAGTCACTAGAGCCCGTGGCATCTTTCAATCGTAAATAAATACGTCGATCGGGTGTCGAAAAAAGTTGAATACGTTTTAAACGAACCAATTCTAAGACAGCTAAAAAAGTCACAATAATGAAAACTTTTGTCATACCAGGCTCCAGCAGGTCTTCAAAACAAAGTTCACGGTCTTGTTCGATTTTAGCGACCACCTCATGCAGTCGGTCCGATACTGAAGCTGTTTCAAGAGAAAGCTCCATGGGCTGAGAGGAATTGTGTTCTTTTAGAGCTTTTTGAAAGCCTTTGACCAGCTGAAACAAGGTACCTCGACCCTCGCCTTCAAGCCCGTCAAAGTGTTCTCGAATTCCCTTTGTGAAAACGTCTCGCCCAAGTAAAGGTCGATCTCGAAGTTGATCGGCGGCCTGTTTAATTTTTTGATACTCCAGGAGATATCGCACAAGATCTTCTCGAGGATCTTTCTCTTCTTCCGCCACGTCGGCTTCATCTTTAGGAAGAAGTAACTTTGATTTAATTTGAGCCAGCGTGGCTCCTACGACAATGAATTCACCGGCCTCGTCCACATCAATTTTTAACGAATTTTCTAAATAGTCTAAGTAGTGATGCAAGAGAACCGAAATATCGAGATCGAGAAGATTTAGATCTTGATCATCAATGACCTGTAGCAAAAGATCGTAGGGGCCCTGCCAGGCAGGCAATGTAATTTGAAACTTTTCTTTCGATGCTACCTCTTCATGAGGAGCCGAAATGAGATGCCGATCAACCGGCTCTTGGATGATATCGTTCATAGTCTTCTCTCAACTGATTCAGTTGAATCCTCGTATACACCTGCGTGGTCGCGATATCTGTATGTCCAAGCAACTCTTGGATACTTCTCAGATCCGCTCCGCGCGCCAACATATGGGACGCAAACGAATGTCTCAAAATATGGGGGTGTAAATCCTTCCTCAACTTAAGTTTAACGGCATAGCCTTTCAAAATCTTCCAAAATCCTTGGCGAGTTAGCCTTAAACCTCGTTGATTCACAAAAATAGAATCGTGATAGCGCCCCTTCATCAGTTTGGGTCGCGCCTCATCGATATAATTGCGCAGCGACTGAACAGCCGCTCGCCCCATAGGCACCCAGCGTTCTTTATCTCGCTTGCCCTTCACCAACAGACTTTGGTCATCCCATTGAATCGAACGCAGTTCTAAATCGAGCAGTTCCGAGACTCTTAAACCGCATGAATACATGACCTCAAGCATGGCTGAATCTCGCGCCCCCAGAGCCTCACGCGTATCGGCCGCTTTCAAGAGAGCCTCCATCTCAGCCTCGCTAAATACCTCGGGTAACGCTGCCTCAGCTTTGGGGATCTTGATACGCTCTAGCGGCGAAGACTTTACATAATTCTTAGATTGCAAAAATTCGAAAAATGCCCTCAAAGTCGAAATCTTTCGCTGCACACTGCGCAGCGAAATCTTCGCCTCTGACAAATATTGAATGAAATCTAGAATGACAGACTCGTCGATCGTCTTTAAATCGACGACCCGAATCTTGTCGGCATCAAAAAACTCAAAGAATTGTTTAAGATCAAGCCAATAGCTTTGTTTTGTATTCTCAGAAGACGCCTTGTGAACCTGCAAAAACTGCAGAAACTCTTCACAAAGACTAACAATATCGAATGTCTGACTATCCACGCTCGGCCAAGGCGGCTCTTCGGCTTAAACGAATACGACCCTGACGATCAATTTCGAGAACCTTCACAGGAACGCGATCGCCTTCCTTCAGCACATCCTCAACCCGATTCACTCGCTCTTCTTGAATTTCAGAGATATGACAAAGCCCATCCGTACCCGGAGCGATATTCACAAAAGCCCCAAAATCCATAAGCTTGCGAACCGTACCATCATAGATGCGTCCCACTTCGACATCGCCTGAGAGGGCTTCGATAAGCTCGACAGCTTTCTTTGACATTTCAGGATCGGATGAAAAAATATTCACCGTTCCATCATCATTGATATCGATTTTGGCACCCGTCGCCTCAATAACGCTTTTAATATTCTTACCTCCAGGGCCGATCACATCTTTGATCTTGCTCTGGCGAACCGTTATTTTTCGAATCTTGGGAGCAAACGGCGACAATTCAGCTCGAGGTTTCGAGATCGCCTCATTCATCTTGCCTAAAATCGTAAGCCGCGCATCGCGTGCCTGGTTGAGCGCTCTCTCCATGACTTCCATACTGATACCCGAAATCTTGGTATCCAATTGGAAGCCTGTGATGCCCTTCGAGGTACCGATAACTTTAAAATCCATATCGCCCAGGTGATCTTCATCCCCCAAGATATCAGTCAAGACTTCCATCTTGGTTCCCTCCGCAATGAGCCCCATCGCAATGCCAGCCACAGGCTCTGTAAAAGGAACTCCTGCATCCATCATCGCTAAAGAACCGCCGCAGACAGTCGCCATCGAACTAGAACCATTGCTCTCCAAAATATCGGACACAATCCGAATCGTATAAGGAAAACGTGCATTGTCTGGAACCAGTCGATTGAGACCATTTTGAGCCAAATTACCGTGACCAATATCTCTTCGGCTTGGACCCCGAAGCCCCTTCACCTCGCCCACTGAGAAAGGGGGGAAATTATAATGCAAGATAAAGTGACGTTCTTGAGACCCCAGAAGTGAATCAATCGTCTGGGAATCGTCCATGGCTCCAAGCGTACAGGTCACAAGGGCTTGGGTTTCGCCTCGAGTAAATAATACAGAACCGTGACTTCGGGGTAAGACACCCACATCAATTGAAATGGGTCGTACGGTGGTCAAATCGCGTCCATCGATTCGGCGCTTATTCTCAATAATCTCCTTACGCATCAGCTCTGAAGATAATTCTTCCATTCGATGAGCCACAACCTTCTTGAGAACCGATTCATCCAAGGCTTCGTCACTTTCTGCAAACTTTGAAACAACCTCGGCTGACATTCGTTTTTTCAGAGAATCTATCGCCCCATAGCGTTTCAGTTTATCAACCACTCGTAACGCCTCTTGAAGCTCTTTAGTCGCATGCTGATTGATATACTGCACAATCTCCGACGGGGGGCTTGTCTTGCTCCACGACATCTTCGTCTTACCACAGGCTTTTGCCATTTCATGCTGAACGGCGATTAAACCCTGCATTTCTTTGTGAGCATGAAATATCGCCTCGACCATCGTCTTCTCATCGACCTGTTCGGCATCACCTTCGACCATAATAATGGACGACGCTGTTCCAGCGACTAAAATATTCATCGTCGACTTTTCCAACTGCTCTGAGGTCGGATTAACCACAAACTGACCATTTACACGACCCACGCGAACACCCGCGACTGGCTCTTTAAACGGCAGCTCTGAAATCATGAGAGCAGCTGAAGCGCCCACCAAACCTAATGTGTCGGTATCATTAAAGCGATCGGCCGATATTACTGTCGCAATAATCTGGGTCTCATTCATAAAGCCCTCAGGAAACAGAGGGCGCAGCGGTCTGTCGATCAAACGACTTGTCAGTGTTTCAAACTCTGACAGACGACCTTCTCGTTTAAAAAACCCGCCAGGAATTTTTCCAGCGGCATACGTCTTCTCTTGAAACTCTACGGTCAACGGAAAAAAATCTTGACCATCGCGAACATCTTTAGACGCACAAACAGTCGTCAACACCATCGAATCGCCTTTACGAGCCACCACAGCTCCAGAAGCCTGCTTTGCCATGCGACCCGTTTCAAGAGTCACGGTTTGTTCGCCCACCTTTGCTTCAAATACACGCATTGTCGTCATAATTTCCCTTCACATACATTGAAACGATAAGCACTCGTTTCGTTTCATAACAATCTAGGCACGATACCTTGATCCACGCTATCAATGACCGAACATTCTTCGGCCAGACTTCATTAAACTCACAAGCTTACAAATGCTATTTGCGTAGACCCAAGCGTGCAATCAAGGTGCTATAACCCGAAAGATTGTTCTTTTTTAGATAATTCAAAAGCCGTCTTCGACGTCCCACCATTTTCAGAAGCCCTCGTCGGCTCGAAAAATCTTTCTTTGCCGATTTCAAGTGATCTGTAAGCTGCTGAATTCTCGCAGACAAAACAGCCACCTGCACTGAAGCAGAGCCTGTATCTTGTTCATGAGTCTTGAAGACTTGGATCAGTTTTGATTTTTCTTCTAATGAGATCATAATTTTATTCCTGTCACATCATTCTCGTCACATCATTAATGGCCTTCAAGTGACTTTTTATATCGGAAATAAAACGCAAAGTCGACAGTTGAACAGCCCCATCCACATGGAAAGGCCCCGTCAGCGTTCGCTTTAATTCCTTTGTCACCGCCCCGACCCCCAATTTTTCTCCTAAATCATGCACTAAGGTTCTGACATAAGTACCCTTAGCGCATCGCACTGAGAAACTAAATTCTCGCTCACTCAGGCGCTCCACAATATCAAAACGCTCCACTTTGACGGGACGAGGCTCAACCTCCACACTTTCCCCCGCTCTCGCATAATCATAGAGGGGTCGCCCCTGTCGCTTAATAGCTGAGTACGCCGGTGGCTTCTGTAATATCTCGCCCACAAAAGAACGGGAGATCTCTTGGACCTCTTGAAGACTCAGACTTGGATTCAAATCTCTCAGTTCATGAAGCGGCTGGCCGGTCATATCTTGAGTATCAAAAGCCTGGCCCAAAAACAGAATGCCTTCATATTCTTTCACGCTATCCATAATGCGCGACGACAAGCGGGTCGCATCATTCACTAAAATGGGCAAAACTCCTGTCGCAAAAGGATCAAGCGTGCCGCCGTGCCCGAGTCGCTTAATATAAGCAATGCGCCGAATTTCTCGGATGACGTCCATGGAGGTAATGCCTTTGGGCTTATCAATAATAATTACGCCCGATTCATGAAAGGCTTCTCGAAAGGGGCTGCGCTCGCGGACGGGATTAAACTCCGTGCGACGTTCCGTCGATTGTTTGGCCTGAACACTCATGAAGTTATCCCTTCTGATTCTGTACGCTCTGATTCTTCCTGGAGAGTCTGTCGATCCGACTCGAGATCTCGAAACGCCTTTAAATTCCAAACATGAGTTGCTAGCGACAAGCTCTCATCATAGCGAAAGTGCAGCGCCGGAATTGCCTTCAGACATAGTCGACGCTTGAGCGTCTCATAAATAAACTGCGACGCCGTCTGGAGACCTTTTTCAATACCAAGCATCTCAGCTTTCGTGAGATTGTCGGCTAAGAAACGACAGACCGATACGGTGGCATGCCTCAAATCGGGTGTCACTTCGACTTGAGTGATGGTGAGTTTGCCTACTCGCGGATCTTTCACATGCCGCGATAAAATATCACTTAACTCGCCTCGCAGAGTATGGCCGACCTTTGCCAGACGCTGAGATTTTTCTTCGCCTTTACGCTGTGGCCACATTAGCTCACCGCCTGCTGAATTTCAGTATTCTCAAAACACTCTACGATATCGCCGACTTTGATGTCGTTGTAATTATCTAAGAGAATGCCGCACTCAAAACCCTCGGCAACTTCTTTGGCTTCATCTTTAAATCGTCTCAAGCTTTTAATTCGGGTTGTCACCACCACCACACTGTCACGAATGAGACGTGCTGGGGCCGATCGAACTACCTTACCCGATTTAATGAACGAACCTGCCACAGGGCCGACCTTCGAAACGTTGAATACCTCGCGAACTTCGGCCTGACCCAATACCGTTTCTTTGATGATGGGAGCCAGCAGCCCTTGCATGGCTTTTTTCACTTCATCAATCAGTTCATAAATAATCTCGTAGGTTCTGAGCTGAACTTTTACTCTCTCGGCCAGAGCCTTTGCCTGACTGGTGGGTCGCACATTAAAACCGAAAACAATACCTCCACTCGCAGCCGCTAGATCAATATCGCTCTCGGTGACTCCACCGACAGCCTTAAAAATCACATTCACTTTTACCTTGTCGTGTTTAATTTTCAAGAGGGAGTCGGTGATAGCCTCTACAGAACCCTGCACATCTCCCTTGAGAATGACTCTTAGTTCTGTCACTTCACCATGCTGCAAGCGTCTGTGAATATCTTCGAGCGATACTCGCTTACGAGATTGATCTTCTTTCTGCCGATGTTGAACGGCCATTTCTTGAACTCGCTTGGCAACGGCTTCGTCCGTAACTGCCCGAAGCAAATCGCCCGCGTTCGGCACAGAATCCAGTCCTAAAAACTCTACAGGGGTCGAGGGCCCAGCTGTCTTTATCGACTGCCCGCGCTCATTGAGCAGCGCTCGCACGCGTCCGGATGCCGTCCCACAGACAACATATTGGCCCACTTCTAAGGTGCCACTTTGAACGATCACGGAGGCCACAGGACCTTTTCCGCGATCTAAACGACTTTCGACGATGATGCCCTTCGCTGGCCGTTTGGGGTCCGCTTTCAAATCGAGTACTTCTGCTTGAAGTAAAATCGACTCTAACAGTTCAGGCACACCATCTCCCGTATGGGCTGAAACTCTCATGTACATGGTATCCCCGCCCCAAGACTCAGGCACTAGCCCTTGCCCTGAAAGCTCCTGGATGACGCGATCGGGATTTGCATCCGGCTTATCCATTTTATTAATCGCGACCATGATAGGCACTTTGGCAGCCTTCGCATGGGCCAAAGCTTCCAAGGTCTGTGGCTTTACCCCTTCGTCTGCTGCGACTACCAAAATGACCATATCGGTCACCGAAGCTCCTCGAGCTCTCATAGCCGTAAAGGCCGCATGGCCCGGAGTATCGATGAAGGTAATTTTTTTTCCACCCGACTCCACTTGATAGGCACCAATATGCTGGGTAATACCGCCGGCCTCCCCAGAAGCCACGCGAGTTTTTCGAATTGTGTCTAACAATGAAGTCTTTCCGTGATCGACATGGCCCATGACTGTGACAATAGGAGCCCGATGCTCAAGATCACCTGAATCACCTTCAGAGGTATCGGCATCTAAGAGTTGCTCAGCTGTTTCTGCCACGTTCTGCACTTCGTAGCCAAAGTCACTCGCCACTACTGCGGCTGTATCATGATCGAGTTTATGATGGAGCGTTACCATCTGACCCACACCAATCAGCTTGCGAACCAGCTCCACCCCTTTGATACCCATTCGGTCGGCGAGATCAGAAACGCTAATCTCATCCTCAATGCGAATGATTCGTCTCTGAACCCCTGGCGTCGTAATCTGAGTTTGCTTTCTCTCAAGCTTCACCCTCATGGCATTCTTCTTAGGCTTTCGACCCAGCGGCCGAGTAATCTCGACTTCTTCCACCATACCAAGCAGTTCGCGTTTGGTAGGCCGTCCTGGCTCTTCACCCTCAGCCTTAAACACAGGCTTCTTTTTAGCGTGCGCCGCGTCAGCGGCACGATCACCCTTTGGTTCAGGTGTGGCAATAAGGGAACGAGACTTAGGCTTCGTTGGGTCGACAGGTGCCGCGACGGCCGTTCTTTGTACAAAAGGCTTCGGTGGCACCGCAGGGGTGGCCACAATTTTCAAACGGCTGGGCGACGAAAGATTTCTCCCCGTGGAGAGGCGGCTTGGAGCTATATATTCTGAGACTCCCGGCTTTACAGGAGTCGATGGCGCTACCGGAGTCGCTGATATCGTTTGAGCCGTAGTCGATTCATGAACACCTTGTTCCTGATTCGATTTATCAACGACAGCGTCCTCTGATTCGGGACGACTTTCTCCTCGAAGCCCCCGAGCCGAGATGTTCTCCTTCGAGATGTCTGGAACCTTCGGCGCTATCACCTCGGCAGGCGCCACAGCCTCAACTGCAGCTTCCACTTCAGAAAGAGCCTCACCTGTTCCTAGAACCGGCTCATCCTCAGAGACAATATCAAGCGAACCAGCTTGTTCTTTCGCCTGCTCGTCACGACTATCTTCCAATGGTTCAAAAGTTTGATCTGCCGTAGCTCCTGCGGCACCTTCAGAAATAACTTCAGGTTCAGCAACCGGTGTTTCAACCACTGGGGCGGGTGGGGGCGCTTCGATGCGACGTCGTCGTAAAATACCCCCACTGACAACTCTCTGTTCGAGAGTTACTGTTCCCATCGCACCTTCCTGGCGCTGCAATACTTCGACCGAGTCTGTATCCACCAAAGGTTCTTCGCGTGCAACACCCTCACGTTCGGCCTTCTTTTGGACGCTGCGCTGAGTCACCACCTTTGACTTTGCAGACGACCGACTTCTTGGCTTTTTGGCTTTGTCGTCTGCAGTCTTTTGACTTGAACTAGCATCAGAAGTCCCTTTGCCCTTGGTCTCAACTTCCAGGGTGAGCGATGGATATTTTTTTGTCAGATAGGCAAGCGCCTTCTCATCTAAAACCGCCATATGCGTCGCATACTTCATGCCGGCTCTTTCAAGTTCGGTCATGATCACCTTTGAGGTCGTGCCAATTTTTTTAGAGACTTCGTGTATTCTCATTCCTCGTCTTCCAATTCTCCTGGTTCCTCATGAACCATCATCCACTGATAGCTTCGACATCTTCTTCTGGTTGCTCATCCAGAGAATCATCCAGAACTGCCTGCTCCAGAGATTTAATCGTTGTCAGTTTTTCCGTTGTCGTCATACGACTACGTTTATCCAACCAGTTTTTGGCTGTCGTTAAAATCAAATCAGCCTCGTCTTCGGTAATGGCAAGCTTGGCCGACAAATCATCTCGCTGACTTGCAAGCAATTGCTCAAGAGTCTCGATCCCCGACAATTTGAGATGACGAACCAATTTTAAACCAATGCCAGGCACTTTAATAAGCTCTAATTGCTGATTATCTAATGTATCAATGAACTCCATCGACGAAACATCATGTCTAAAATGATTCTTCAAGGTAGACAAAACTTTTGCTCTCTCTTCGGTATAAAGAAGAACTTTACCGCGAATTTCTTTCAACTGATCCAGTGAAAATCCTGGAATAGACGCTAGCTTTTCATCGTCTGCATCTAAGAGCGACTGAGCCACTTCAAAACCCTGGCCTTTAAGTACTTCCGAGTTACCCTCTCCGATGCCCGGAATAAATCGCAGAGGAATTTGACCACCTTCAGCGCGTCTTAAAATTTCGTTCTCAGAAACAATGTCTAATTTCCAACCCGTCAACTTAGCCGCCAAGCGAACATTTTGACCTCGTTTACCAATCGCCAACGAGAGTTGATCGTCTTTGACAATGAGCTCCATAGAACGCATGGATTCATTGACGCGAATTCGACTGACCTCTGCTGGCGCAATCGCATTACAGACAAAGCGAATAGAATCGGGATCCCAAGGCACAATATCGATTTTCTCGCCTCTTAAATTGCTCACAACACTCTGAACGCGTGACCCCTTCATACCGACGCAAGCGCCTACAGGATCAACATCAGACTCTTTAGAGGCCACCGCAATTTTTGCTCGAACTCCCGGCTCGCGAGAGGCGGCACGGATAGAAACAATGCCTTCATAAATTTCGGGCACTTCCATCGAAAATAGTTTCACCAAATATTCTTCGTCCGCTCTCGAAATCACCACCTGAGGGCCTCGCGCAATATCGTGCACCTCTTTGATGACACCCTGGATACGGTCTCCGGGTTTATAAATTTCGTTCTGAATTTGCTCTCGACGCGGTACGATCGCTTCCGTTCGACCAAGATCGACAATGATATCGCCACGCTCAATCTTGCGCACCACTCCCGTGACAACCTCACCTTTTCGACCGATATACTCTTTAAAGACGATATCCTTCTTGGCTTCTCGCACCTTTTGAATAATCACTTGTTTCGCCATTTGAGCTGCAATACGGCCTAGTTCAGCCGTATTCATTTTGAAGCCCATCGAATCGCCTTCTTGAACATCAGGGTCAATGGCCTGAGCATCTTTTAAAGAAATCTCAATTTCATCATCAAAAAGATCATTGACGACGGTTTTAAACTCGTGAAGCTCTACCTCTCCGGTCTTTTCGTTGTAATGCGCTTCAATATCGCGCGCGAAGCCAAAATGCTTCCGTGCCACCGTTAATAAAGCATCTTCAAGGGCTTCTACGAGGATTTTTTTATCAATACCCTCGTCCTTACCCACTTGTTCGATGACATTTTTGAGATTATCAAACATAGAATCTCCCGATTTTTCTACCGCAGACGGTTTTCGATTATCAAAGGTTACCAAAAACCCTCTCGCATCAACTGAATTCACGCCCAAAAAGTAAAATAGGCCCTCCAAGGACCCATTTCAGAAATAGGCAAACTGAGCCCTTTTTAGCTTCATTTAGCCTTATCGGCCAATCATTTTTATCGAGATATCGCGTTGTGAGCCAGGCCGCGCATATCGGCGACGCTTTTATAGCCCTTCCGCTCCCCATAGTGACTAAGCTCCTGGCATAGGCGCTCATAGACAAAAGGGTCCCTAAAATTCCAAGTCCCCACCTGAACCGCCGAAGCTCCGGCCAAGAAAAACTCAATTGCATCTCGGCCACAGCGCACACCACCCGAACCAATCAGAGGAATTTTCACACGCTGGTAGCAGCGATACAAACGCTCGACCGCTACGGGCTTGATGGCTGGCCCGGAGAGACCCCCAACCTTGCGCCCCAACCAGGGCTTTTGGGCCTCTATATCAATGGCCATGCCGAGTAAGGTATTGATTAATGTAAGCCCGTCTGCCCCGCCCGCCTCTGCCGCCATCGCAATGTCTTGAATGGCCGTCACATTGGGAGAGAGCTTTACCCAAAGGGGCTTTTTAATTTCGCGACGCACTGATTTCACGAGCTCTTCGGTGGTACGAGAGTCACATGAAAATTCTAGGCCCCCTTTATCAATATTGGGGCATGAAATATTGAGCTCAATGCCCAGCGCCGAGCTATCATTCGCTTGGGCTGCCAGCGTACGAAAATCCTCCAGGCGCTGGCCATAAATACTCAGAATATAAGGCGACTTCGCTTTCTTTAGCTTCGGCTCTACCAAGGTAAGAAAGGCGGTCATTCCCATATTCTGCAGCCCAATCGAGTTGAGCATGCCCGCCTCGGTTTCGTAGATGCGCGGAGTCGGATTACCCTCGGAAGGCGAAACACTGAGCGATTTAGTCACGAAGGCTCCCAGATAATTCTGGAGGGGATGATCCAAATACTCGAGGCCGTAGGCCCAAGTTCCTGAGGCCGCTATAAAGGGCGTCTTCAAGACGACTGATCCCACCTTTGTATGCAAAGAAAAAGCCATCAGTAATCTCCTTTGGCCCACACGGAGAGCCGATCACCTTTGAGAACGGGGCCTTCGAGGCAGGTTCGAACCCTTTTTTTCGGTTCATCCCCTTCTTGGCTCCATACCACGCAGGCCATGCAAATTCCGAAACCACAGCCCATGGCTTCTTCTAAAAAGTAATACGATTTATCGGCGGGTATCACGGAGTAAACGGCCTTCATCATCGCCGAGGGCCCGCAGACGACAAAGGCGTCGACGTCTTGCCACTGCGAACGATTAGACTCCAAAAGTTGATGCACTCGATTCTTGATGCCCACCGAACCATCGTCACTCGCCATGGTAGCCACATAGGGCCAACGCCGGATGACTTCTAAATCGCTTCGTACTCCATAGTAAATCAAAGGGGTCGGCCCTTGTAATAGCTTGATTCGCTCGAGTAGCGGGAGCAACGACGCATAGCCTACCCCACCCGCCACAGCTGCCACTCGACGATGTTTCAAAAAATCATCCGAAAAACCAAAACCAAGAGGGCCCATAATGTCCACACCATGTCCAACCGAAAGTCTTGTAAGCGACTGAGTGAACTTGCCCACTACACGGTATATGAACTGATAGCGATCTTCCTCATGCGAGACTATGGCAAAAGGCCTAGGCAGTAGTGGGTCCACAAAATCGGGCAGAGACAACATCGCAAATTGCCCTGGATGAAAAGTCGGAAGTACGTTGTCCGACTTGAGGGTCACTATCCATTGATTCTGAGCGATGGGTCGCAACTCCTGAACTCTACTTCTCATGAGAGATTTCGACGAAGAAGCGGCTACCAATACTCGCGAAGAATTTGCCGCAGCCATAGTTCTACTTTCAACGCTTCTCGGCTCTGCCGTCAATCGCCCTCAAGAAGATCCTTCGTGAGAACCAAAGCGTCTTCACCGTTGGAATAGTAGCGCGATCGAGTAAAAAGCAACTTAAAGCCCCGTTGCTCGTAGAGTTTGCGTGCCAACACATTTGAAGGGCGCACCTCTAAAAAAAATGAGACGACGCCTTCATCTCGTGAAAGGTTTAAGATCTCATCGAGCAATCGCTTTCCAAGGCCCTGGCCTTGGCTCTCACGCGCCACCGCCAAATTGAGTAGATGCCCTTCAGCCAAAATGACTTGGTAAATGGCATAGGCCAAACAACGATCACCATCAAAAAATGCTCGGGTATGAGTCATCGGCGCTCTCAAGCTTTGCAGCAACAAGTCTTCTGACCAGGGTTCTTCGTACACATCCGACTCAATCTCAGCGATTGCAGCGATATCTCCTTCGAACAAACTGCGCGACTCTAAAGCCTGTAGGTTTGCCACCATTTTATTATGGTAGTGGGACTCGCCGATCGCATAAAGAAAATCGTACGATGAAAATTGATTTGGAGCGCCTTAAGCAAACAGCTCCTTAAACCCGGAAAGACCTTAGAGGAACTCGACAGGAGATGCAAAGTACGCTGTGTTTATAGTCACTATGTTTAAGTACGCGTTACCTACAATCTCGTTTACAATAGGTCTTGCGGGGAACTTCGCCATTTCCACTTCGGTATCGGTTTTTGCCCAGGCCCCCATCTCCGAGGAAGATTGCAAGCGTCTATCGAATATTCAAGAAAAACCCCCTGCCCCGGTGTCTCTAAACACCGTCAGGAATGATATACGGTCGCTGAGAACGACGAGTGGCCAGGTTGTTATAGAGAGCATTTCTCCTGAACTTGATAAAGAACTTCGCCGCTTCTTTGCAGCCGATGCTAAAAGCTTATCTAAACTCGAGCAATTTTACGGAATGCTCTACTGTATTGTGAAATACCGCACGCTGCGCGCTACCGAAATCATTTTTGATCATCGATCAGTTTATAAACTTCTCCTCAGTAGCCGAGTATTTTCCACACCTCAGATTCCTGAGAAAGTACGAGGCGTGCGTGCCACATGGGACAAAAAAATTGAGCGCGCTCATTTTGAAGTTGATTTTGGAGTGAGCGAGGTTCGCCTACCTTTAAATGAAGGCAAGGGATTCTCTGTATTTCGTGAAGGCCTTTGCCAGACGGCTCGACAGCTCGTTTTTTATGGCGGCTTTAAATTTGCCGTCGATGAGAACAGAAAGGGTCATATCTTCGTGCATGAATTTGAGAACGTGGATCTCTTCGGCACCTTTGGAGCGAGAGGCATCGTCGATGTCGATATTCAATACGTCGCTCTAAAATCGGTAGAATTTTTGGCGGGCTCTCCTCTAGGAGTGGTAAAATCAAAGGTTTCAAAGAAAGAGTGGGAGATTAATGAGCATTCACTCTTGTTGCGCCTTGTAGCCTCTATGGTGACCGATCGCTCTACCCAACCGATTGATTGGTAGGGGCAAGGCTTTATATGAAGGTCATTTTTTAGGTATTAACGATTCTCAAAGTCAGAGTATCCGTGCATGGTTGCGCCGCGAGAAACTCAAAGACAAAATACAGGCCCTGGCGCCAATTAAATCGAGATAATTTCCATTTCAGCTCTTCAAACTAAACCACCACTCTAAATGAGACGAATGCGGTGATGGGCGATCTCATTTAGAGCCTGCGATTTCCACTGAGTGACAAGTACACCGTGATAGAAAATTATATCTTTATGTGCGGAGAGTATTTTTCGCTAAGGGCACCTTGAGGCGTTGCGAACCCTGAATGCTTAAAAATACAACGCCTTTAACCGTTATTCTTTGCCGGGCTCGTTACAGCCTATTCGCGGAGCTATTTCTTGCGGTATTGACGAAGAGTCCGAGGGGCGCTAAGGGAGGGGTCGAGGCTAGAGTCTTAGGCCTGCGCTTAATTCTGCAAGGAGAGGTATCATCATGCTGTTTTTAGTCCTGCTGACGCTGCTGGCGGCCCCGGATGGGGATGGACCTGCCGAAGAAGTTGTCGATCTTTTAGCTGGCCGAGAGGATTTTCTTGAAGTGGATGGGAAAATCTGGCTTCTGGAAGATCTTTTTTACGAAGCTCTTGTATCCCTAGAACAACAGGGCCATCCAGCGCCTCGACTCATTGTCTTTGAAAAGGTCGATGGCAACCTTCACACTCTCTATGAAAAAACCTTGAAGTCCGAAACGTTGCACGTTTCTCCATGGAGAACTTTTTCACATATTTTTCCCTTCGCTAGTACTGAATCTACCTCACTCGAGATTGATAAACGCTATGCCGATCTTCTCGAGTTTTCTAAAAAAGTCTATGGAAGCCGTGCGCAAGAGGCCTTGCAGGTTCTCAAATTTTTTGAAGTCAAAGATTTACGGGAAGAGCTCGATAGCGCTGCGGAGTTAGGCTTTACTCACCATTATCACTTATTGAAAGACCAGATTTTCTCTTTTGAAAGTCATTTTATAGATGAGAACCATCAGGCTCCTGACGACACGAATGAGAATGCCGATGAACCACGAGAACCTCTGTTCGCGAAAGTCGAAGGGCTGGATCTCATCTTTAAAACAATGGCAGAGATTGCGTTTTCCAGTTCGACGGCGATATTTGTGGCTTCGAAAAAGGCTCATCGCATCGAAGCATTTGAAGAGGAGTCAGAACTATTTTATCTCCTCACCTTGGCTGAAGAATTGGGTCATGTATTAGATAGGGGAGCCTATAAGAATGCCACTCACGCCAAGGGAGAATTAGAAGCGCTGCAAGCGGCTTATGGAAATCCGGAAAGGGCCTTAGATTGGAACGAAGTGATGGCCGAAAAAATGCCAAGTTTTCAGCTTCTCGCCCAACTAAACCAGATGAGTGCGAATAGCTTAAAGCAAGAGTTACGACAGAGATGGAACTTGGCATTGCCCTACTTACTCAAAGAAGTGGAGATTCGGGGTAAATGGTTTGCAGTGCAATATCTAAAGAAAGTGCGCAAGAAATCGCTTCTTGAAATTCTGAGCGCTCAAGCTGAAGGAATCATTCAAGTTCTAGACGCGAATTACCATTCGAAGGAGGCCGATACGAACCACGCTGCGTCTCACGAAGCATCAGGAGTCGTAGACCGTTCACTAAATGATCAGGCATCTTGGGCGCGAATTTTGTCGGTATTTCCTCCCATCGTGCAAGCCTACTATCGAGAACTCTACGACGCACAGGAGCCGCCTGTATGGCTGAACCCCTATTGGAAGCGAATTGTAAGCGGGTCTCCTATTCAGGGGCGTGGTCTTCATGTCAGTAAGAACCCCCTATAGCCTATAAGTTCGGCGTCTTTCAGGAGTTAAAGCTCTGCGGGTCTTGGCATCTTTTTTGCACTTAAAGCCCTTAGGAGACGGTTTTTTTATCATGTGGGCACGACACGCCAAATTGAGCCTCGGGCTGCTATCTTGCTTATGGTTGGCGTCCTGTGGGGGCCAGGGCCTCTTTCGTGAAATCACCTGTCAAACAGAGGACTGTTTTGTTTCGGCAGAGAGTGGTCATGTCGAGATGAGCATCGAAAATCTTAAACCCGACGCTGACTATTTCGTGTGGATTATTTCAGATAAAGTCGTTTCAAAGAAAAATCAATCGAAGGGACTCATCAGTCTTAGCTCGAGTTTGCCATCTGCACCTCTGTCGCTCCAAGAAGAACGGGCTCGAACTCAGGTAAAACTTCGACCTCGAGGGCTTCAGAGCATTGCCCCCAATCTTCAAAATATTATCGGAACTCCTCAACCATCCTTTTTTGCTGAAAGTTTCACAGCGCTCGATATTTATGTCGCTGAGCCTCAAGACTACTGGACCCGACTCATCCCCACACACGATCAAACGGTTGGCATTACGGTGCCTGTGCCTTCCGATATTCGTCTCAGTGGGCGGCGCGTCTCGTTTGAGTCACTAAAGATGGGCGGCGCTGACTACGAACTCTTCGTAGACACTTCCCAGTACGGAAATGCCGATCAGTTTAAGCAGAAAAAATTGGACTATATACAGAGTCTCTCATCATGCCTCAATCGAGTATTTCCCAATTTAATTTCTGCTCTGGGTCGCCCTCTTTACGATCTCGACGGAGATCCCAAATTGCGAATCCTTTTTACCGAGTTTGCACGGGGGCTTAACTCGCAAACAGTGGGTTTATTCTCTCAAAGAGACCGATTCGAAAGCGTAAACGGCCAACCCTTGTCTGATGGAAACCGAGGCGAGTATATTTATATTAGTCCAAACGTCTCTCCCTCATTCGCGTGCGCTACCGTGGCTCACGAATATCACCACCTCGTTACCTTTGATTACAAAACGCTCTCCGTCTTATCAGACAAAGAGCGCGGCAATTTTGAAGTTCTTTTAGATCTCAATACACCCGTGGAAAGACTTTCGTTCAGCGAAGCGGCAGCGCACTCGCTTGAAATGGCCACCGGCGAAGAAACCCGAATCTATGATTTCATACAGCGCTTACTTGGCTCACCCAGCGAATCCACCCTATCACTGGAACTGTCTTTCGGAGACTTTCTTCAGAACAGTCGGACTCGAGGGCTTGCAACCTTGATCTATTTGTTTGCTCTTCGAAAAGCCGAAAGCACGCTCAATCTTGATAATCCGCTCACTCAGCACGTCATTCGAAGTTTTCAAAGTTCTCCCAAGACAGGAGTTGATTCTTTGGCAGCTCATTTCAATATGTCGACCGATCTCTTAATGAAGGACTTTCTTTCAAGCTTCTCGAAGGCTCTTCTTTACGGATCACTTGACGCTCAATTCTTGCCGCCTCGCGAAATGAATTCGAGCCGTACGAGAGGTTTTGAGATTCTCCCTATCAGTGACTCGTTGAACGACCAACTCAACGATCTCACGTCGATACATCCCCTTGAAATCGAAATCCCTTTAATTGCAAGCCGTCAAAATCATTATGTTTTTCCTCAAACGCTTCTCGTCTACCGTCTGAGGACACCTTCGGAAGGCCCATCGCATCTGCGACTCACGGTAGAAGCCAACGAGAATCCACTTTTTGTAGGATTTTTTCCGGCAAAAAAATGAGCCCTTTACGCTCTGACACCTTGCCGTCAAAGTCTAGAGCCCTTTAGACTGGTTTTAATGTCAGACCATGGGGACCACACTACCATTAAATTTCTGCGGCCTGACAGGGAGAGCCATAAAAAGCGTCAAGCGGTCTTACTGGTTATGACCGGACCCTCCACAGGCCAAACCGTCTACCTCGAAGCAAAATCGAAATGGAGCTTAGGACGTGGACTCGATGGGGATATTGTTTTTCAAGATGAAAGTGTGAGTCGAAACCACTGCACCATCCGTCACGCCGGAGACGACCGCTGGGTGCTCGAAGATCTTCAATCGTCGAATGGAACCTGGGTGAATGGTGAAAAAATTCGCGAGGTTGAACTAAGAGCCGACGACAAAATTCAATTAGGCTCTGCCATCGTCGTTAAATTCGTACTTCAAGACGAAATCGAAACCACCTTCCAGAAAGAGCTCTACGAATCGGCGACGCGTGACGGCTTAACGGGTCTGCATTCGAAGCGATTTTTTATGGAACAGTTCGAAGTGGAGTTTAATTACCATCGTCGTATTGGCCGTCCTCTAGCGGTGGTTCTGCTTGATATTGACCACTTTAAAAAGGTCAACGATACCTACGGCCATGCCGCTGGTGATGCAGTCTTAAAACAACTGGGAGGACTTTTTTTAAGTATATTGCGTAAAGGCGATGCCTGTGGACGCTTCGGAGGTGAGGAGATTATCTTCACTCTGCGTGACACAAGCCTCCAAGGTGGTTCGCAGTTTGCCGAGCGGCTCCGCCGTTTAATTGAAAATCATCCCTTCGTCTGCGATGGAAAAAAGATTCCCGTCACCGCCTCTTTGGGCGTAGCGGCTTTCGACAAAAATAATTTCAAGTCGACGATGGAACTTATTAAACAAGCCGATATCTATCTCTACCAAGCTAAAAAGTCGGGCCGCAACTGTGTGATCTCAAAATAGAACCGAAGCAGAACGCTGCGCAAAATGTTTGTAATTTTGAGTGAGCCTCATTAGCGTCGAGATGTGATCATTCCTACAAAAAATGGGCTACCGCACCGCTCCTCTGCAAAAATTTGGAACTTGGACGATGAGAAAGCTAAGGCGTTTCAAACGGCCCTGAAAACAAAAAATCCGTGGCCTCTACCCCCTACTTGGGGAGCTATTGCTTTAGATGGTATCTTTGAAATCCTGAATAACCTTGAAGTTGATTGGCGCCATCTATTGCACGGCAGCCAATCTTTCACCTTCGACACACCCGTACTCGCAAAACCCATTCGTGTCGAATCGCAGGCAGAACTCGTCGACTATCGTCATCGAAATGGCGTGCATTGGCTGAATTTTGAAACAGCAATTCGAAACGCCGAGAACGCTGAGATTCTAATTCGATCGAAATCTCTCATTTTTGTGAAAGAAGCTCCCTAATATATGGCCGCAGAAATTCCCCCCTCACGATCCATGACCTTCGAACCGCTCACTCGCGAACAGATCAAAGCGTACTGCGAAGCCTCCGGCGACTGGAACAAAATTCATTGGGACGAAGAATTTGCCCGTCAGGCCGGCCTGCCTTCCATCATCGCCCACGGAATGCTTACGATGGGCTTGGCCTCTCGAATGCTTATAGATGCTGGCCTCCATAACCGCTTAAAAACCTTAGATGCAAAGTTTAAAGAAATAGCGCTGCCGGGAGATCAACTCAGCGCTGTCTTATCATTTCAATCAGAGACTGAGGGACGTATCGAATTAAAGAATCAACGAGACCAGGACATTCTTCTGGCCTCGTTTTCGCTTCAATGAGATCGTTAAGGATAAGAGATTTTTTATGAATTTTATCCTGGCCATTCTCCAGTTGCTATTTATTCTTTCTATTGCAGGAGTTCTTACACTCTTCGTTATTGCTTTTGCCTTAAGCTGGACGCGCCATCAAGAGGTGGCTCCACAGGCGAGTCTCTTCGATATACTCACCGTCGCTGCCGTAGAATGGGGGGCTTGGATCACTCTGGGTCTCTTTATGCTCAAACCGAGTCATAGTTTTTTTGAAGCACCTCCTGAACGAGACCAAGCACTGCATCCTCACCAGATTCCGATTATTTTCATTCCCTCTCTTCATACAAACGGTCGTATTTTCAACTCACTTCGCTGGCGTTTCGAGCAAAATTTCTGCACAAGTCTTTGGATCTTTTCATGGAGAGCTGCCATTTCGGAGCCTCAACTTCTCGAAACACAAATCGTCCATTTTCTTCAAGACGTTCTTGAAAATACTCGTAGCCGAAGCATTCGTATTATTAGCTTTGGCTCTTCTCGCCCTCTGGTGGCTCGGGCTCTTGATCGCGCAGCTTTTGAAACCATCTCTATTCGATGGATCTGCATCTCAGGGGCAGCCAAGCTTTCAAAAACTCATCACTTTCTTCATACACGAAGACTCCTAAAAACCTATCAGCTTCCCTTCCAACGAGTACCTGACAGGGTCTTGATTGGTGAACACGATTTATTTCAATACCCTATCAGTCTCTTCGATCATCCTAGTCCTGTTGTCTTAGAAGGCGTCGGCCACTACGCCTCACTTCTTCATTCAGCCACCATTCAAACTATTTTAAAGGACTTTGAAATTCATGGGACTCTTGCATTTCATCACCGGTAAAGGGGGTGTGGGTAAAACAAGCTTCGCTCTTTGGCTCGCCCGCCAGGAGAACGCTCGCCTCTATGAAATTCATGAAGGCCTAGATTCAATTAAGGCACAGTGGCCTAAGAGTGCTAGATCAGATCTGCCCGCCCACAAAACACTCTCGCGAAAAGCACTTTATAGCGAATTTGTATCGTCAACCCTTCATCTTCCGTTTCTGCGCACGATGCTTTCGAAAAGCTCTCTTTTTAAGAATCTCCTAGAGTTGGCACCCAACTTATTTGAACTCTTAGCACTGCAGGAACTTATTCGTGCTGCTGGCAAAGACAAAAGCGACAAGCCTTTGATTATCGATGCGCCATCGACAGGAAATTTTTTGAGCTTTTTAGACTGCGTTCAAACGGCCCTCGATGTCTTCGACGGCGGCGCTATGCGAGCGGCCGCCGAAAAAGTACAAGACGCCTTTCACAATCAGTCGTTCACCGTTAGCATCGTCTCTCTACCCGAAAACTCTTCACTAGACGAACTTCGCGAGATTGAACGACGAGTACACGCCCTTGTACCTCATTGGAATTTTAAACACGTTATGAATCGGCTTCATCCGATCGTCGAAAAAACAGATGACTTAGAAACTGAGCTCAAAGAACTTGCCCTTAAACGACCTCAACGAGAACGAGAGCGAATCGCCGGGCAGACATTTCACTGGACGTTCGCCGAAGGAGATCTTCTGCCATGAAAACGATCTTTGTTTGGGGCGCGGGAGGAGTCGGCAAAAGTCACTATTGTCTGAGGCTTGCGGCGCGTTCTGAAGGTATTGTAAAAATTTTGACGCTAGATCCGAGCCGTAGACTATTTCAGTTGGCAGCCGCCGATCCATCGGAATCATCCCAAGAAATCTGCGTCGCAGGAAAATCATTTGAACTTATTGCCACCGATGCCGCCCGCCTTTTTGACGACCTTCACAAGAAAAAAAGCTCCAAACCAACGGTAGAACTTCTCTACCAGCAAATGGTGAAGGGCCTGAAAGAGTTTCGAAACTACATGGATCTTATTCAGATCGGCGATGAAATTCATCGCAGTCGCTGTGATATTTTGATCATTGATACGCCGCCATTTCAAGAAGCGTTGGGCCTCTATCGAGCCATGCAGCATCTTCAAAAGTTTTTTGAAACTTCTTTGGTCGCCTGGGCCCTAAAAATCAATCAAAACTCCCTGCTGCAGAAGGCCTTTCGACGACTTTTCGACCTCTTGAGATTCTTTTCAGGTAAAGCTGCCGCCACCCACTTGTTTGATTTTATTACATGGATGTCAGAGCATAACGACCGATTTGCGAATTCTGCCCAGGCGCTTCAAACGCTCCTCACGTCGTCCTCGACAACTTTTGCGGCCGTGCTTCAACCCGAAACGTCGTTAGAGTTTTTAAAGTTGTTTGCTCAATCTTTTTCTCACCAGCATACAACATTTTTTGTGATGAATCGCTCTGTTGCCGCGTTCACATTGCCAGATCGATCGGATGCTTTTTTGAATGAACTACGTCGACTCCGCAAAGGGGAAAGCTCTTTGCACAACGAAATCAAACGGCTATTTCCTACGTCAAATTATGAGACCATCCCTCTTATGTTCATGGGAGAAGACACTCTTGAAGAGTTAGAGCGCTATATTGCTATTCGATGAGGCCAATACAGCAGACGCTCCTTTTGCTACGCGCTACTTAGTAATGAATGACCAAGGCAGCACCTCGCCCAACCCTTTGGGTCGAAAGACGGTCTTTTCAATGAGCTCTTGAAAACGCGGAAGCTGAGCTCTCCAATTATCGCCCCCTTGATGGGTCGCTTCGAGAAAATCGGCCACCTCTTCTCCCCCAACCGAAAGCAGCGACTGCAAAATTGCGGTATCCCAACCTTCATGATTGATCTGAAGATGCGGCAAGTCCTTCACACGCTCCATGAGTAAATCAAAGCGAGCCTGCAGCTCATCTACTCGAACATGGGCGCAAGACTCAAAGGGAGTCGTCGGTTTAGGAATAAAGGGATTCAAACTCACCGTCATCGTACCGATTCGACCTAGCGAACGTGACATCGCAAAAAAAATGCGGTGGGCTTCTTTCACCAACGCTGCGAGCTCTTCGATATCATTTCTAGTCTCCGTCGGAAGACCGATGATAAAATAAAATTTAAAATTGCGCACTCCTGCTTTAAGCGCCGTTTCCACAACCGATGTGAGAGTCTCTAATTTGGTGCGTTTATGAATTATTTCTTGAAGACGCTGGCTTCCGGTTTCAAGAGCCAATGTTAGGGTACGTTGTTTGCTATAGACGAGCAGCTCCATCAACTTGGGACCCACCGCCTCAATGCGAAGGGAACTTAAACTAATTTCTCCACCTCGCCCCACGATATAGTCTGCCATTTCGACTAGCTCGGGATGATCAGATAGAGCAGCTCCCAGAAGCCCAACGCGACCTACTCGCTCAATGCCTTCATCAAAGGCAGCTTGTAAAAAACTCAATCGTCGAAATCGTGTTGAAGCTTCAGTATACGATACCGAGCAAAATCGGCATCGTTGAGGGCAGCCCCGTGAAACCTCTACAAGAAAGAGCTGCGAGAACTCTGTATTATTTGTCACAATTTCTGTTTTCGTTTGAAACGAATTGAGAAATTTAAGCGTGCGCCGTTTGATCATGCGACCGGGATGAAAACCCTCGACCACCGGAGAATAAGTTCCCGGCACTTGAGCCACCATATCTTCTAGTAGTCTTGTTTTATGGTGTCTTAAAAAAGGAGAGCGTCGAAGAACCTGAGTTAATTCGGCAAGCACCTCTTCTCCGTCTCCAAAGACGAAAAGATCCATAAAGGGCATGATCGGGCCAGGATTCATAGACACTGCTGCCCCGCCCACCATCACGAGAGGGTCTTGATCACTCCGATCGCTTGAGCGCAGCGCAAGGCCCATTTGTTTCAAAGCTCTTAGAATGTGAATCGCATCGTTCTCAAAACTCAGTGAAAACGCCACCACATCAAAATCACGCGCTGGTCTTCGACTTTCGATAGAAAGAATCTCTCCACCTTGATCCGAAAGAAAACCTCTCTCAAGAACGACTTCGTCAATATCATTCCAAAGGCCATAGAGGGAATGCATTCCAAGATTACTCATGCCCACGTAGTAGGTATGAGGATAAACCAACAGAATTCTGAGACGTCCTTTCCAAGGTTTATAGCGTACGCCCTCTTCGTGAAGCTCAAAAAGATTTCTAGCCTTCATCGTTTCAGCAGTAGATTTTAAGCTTCGTTTCATAAGATCTGTATCACTAGGGGTCTACTCAAAATACCTGTAGGAATTAAAAGTCACTAAGATTAAAGTATCGTGAAGTTATACCCGACTTCCGTCATCGTCTTAATGCAGAATCGTCTGAATTGGCAAGCTCTTAGCCCCGCCACCCTTGTCTGAACATGGCCCCCTGTCAGGACAAGCACCCCTTTTGGCAGGCAATTTTCCAGAACATCTATGCTCCTTTAAAACTGTCCCGTCGTCAGCAAAACAAGAGTGCAGGCTTCAACGCAAACAATGCCTGCTTTGGTTAAAGCCGCTTTAAGAGTATCCCCTTCTGTGCCAGGATTCAGAATGACCCGAGACGGCTTGAGCGCGATGATCGACGCCACAAGGGCCTCCTGATGCTGAGGTCCGACGTACATGGTTAGGGTATCTATTGGCCCTTGCACTTCCTGAAGGGACGCAAAACAACGGATACCTTCAATTACCTGCAACTTAGGGTGTATAGGAATGACCCGATGCCCCTTCTCTCGCAACAAAACTAAAGCCTTATAAGAATATCGTTCAGGATTATCGCTGGCACCCAATACCACGACCGTTTCGGACTTTGTGGATTTTAACGCGCCCAATGGGCTAGATTGTCTGGTCGCATCCATAAGATGAATAAAGGCTGTCCTTCCTGAGACATAGGTAACAGAAAATACCGGCGAAGAAATTTCGGGGTAGGCAGATTTGAACTGCCGACCTCTCGCACCCCAAACGAGCGCTCTACCAGGCTGAGCCATACCCCGATTTAGATTAAGACCCCATCGCTAACAACGGAGTCACTCTAAACGGAGATTTATCAGCCAACAATCTTTTCTTGCTTGGATGTTTGAAGAACACGCGGGGCAAAATCGCGGTTGAGCATCGCTCTTAGAACCTGAGAAGGCTTGAAACTTAATACCGATCGAGCTGAAATCGTCATCTCTTGTTTTGTTTGAGGATTTCGACCAACTCGAGGTTTTTTCTTACGCACCTCAAAATTACCAAAACCAGAGATCTTCACCTTACCAGTCGTTCTTAGGGTATGTTTGAGCGTCTCAAAAAGAAACTCGACCACATCGACAGCCTCTTTTTTGGTTAGCCCTACCTTTTCAAAGACGATTTCGACTAGGTCGGCCTTGGTCAATGTTTGCTTTTCGTCCTGCATAAGAATCCCCTTCACGTTCTATTCTACAAAGTGTGAAATTTGTGCGGCAAGGCACCGACTGAAAAATTTGTAGAATTTTTAGATCCTTAGCCAGTATAGACCTAACGCAATGCGATTCCCTTATGAGCAAAAGCCTTCAAAGCAAGGTCAACCATGCCATCATGGATGGCTTTGGCTTCTTCGATCGAGAGGGTCTTTTCGGCCGATTGATAGCGCATCGAGAAGGTAAATGACTTTCGTGCCTCATTCTCGGGCTCGAAAACGTCATACAGACGTAATTCCTTCAAAAGGGGTTGTTGCGAAGCGTGGAACGCATCCTGCAGCTCTTTGGCCGTTACATCACGATCGATCCAGAGCGATGCGTCTAAGGTGATCGACGGAAAAGGTGTCGCCTCACCGAAGCGCCTTGATCGCCACTGACCTTGAGTTTGCCACTCCCCTACAAAAAGTCGCCCGGGTAAATCGAGCCGTTTCATCACGAGAGGATGGAGCTCCCCAAAGTAGCCGCCTCTCATTTCGATGCGATGAGCAGGGTGCAGGTGGGGGCGATCTTGTGACCGCTGCCCAGCCCACTTAAAATCATTCCACACGGCTTCCATCTTGCCCTTAAAAACAAAAAATGGATCACAGGTCGATTTCCATAAAACTTTGGCTTCATGAGGGCGGGGATACCATGCACACGCAATGCGCCCTTGCTCGGGAAATGCGGAACTTTCGTAGCGACTTTCTCCTTGGTGTAAAAAAATCGTACCAGCCTCAACGACCCATAGATCTTCTTCGCCGCAGTGCGCATTATCTCGAATCTTAAGGACCAATTCAGGAAGAAGTCGCGCCCTGAGCTGAGAGCGCTCTGCATTCAGAGGATTTGCCAGTGTGACGAGCGGTATTTCTTGATAGCCCAAGAGTTTCTCTCGAGTTTCATGACTAAAATTGAGATTGATGAGCTCTGAAAATCCCTGGTTCACGAAACGATCGATTAAATTATCCTCCATGATATAAGAGGCTCGTGACGATTCAAGAACAGGAATACTTTTTTGAAACGACAGCGGGCGTTGCTCCAAATTGTTGTAACCCATAAGACGCGCGATGTCTTCCATGACGTCTTCCAATAAATACCCATCCACTCGATACCACGGAAAAACCACCAAGGGACTTTGGCCCTTGGCGATGATCTCATACTCTAAACGTCGTAGAGCCTCAAAAATCTCGTCATCTGTTTTAGAGAGCTTCCCTAATTTCTTTTCGACAGCAACGCGTGACCACAGAACCTCTTTCGGTCGAAGCTTGACGTCGATGCTTTTGCCGGCAGTATAATCCGTAAACCCAGAAGCTTCTTTCAGTAGAGCTAGAACGCGCTCCAACACATCGTCGAAACGATAGGGCGTTAGGCCTCGTTCAAAGCGCAAACTTGACTCCGAGTTTAAACCATGGCGACGGGCCGAGGCTCGAATGAGGGCGGGCTGAAAGCAAGCGACCTCCACCAAGATATTTTTAGTCGACTCTGACACAGAAGACGATGAGCCTCCCATGATGCCCGCAAGACTAAGAGGGCCGGAACGATCCGCCACCACCAAATCTTCGGGGCTCAATTCAATTTCTTGCTCATTCAAGAGACGAAGTCGCTCGCCTGACTTAGCTCGCCGAATAGTAACGGAGTAAGGATCCATCTTATCGGCATCAAAAAAATGTATGGGATGACCCAGCTCAAACAAAACTTGATTCGTGATATCGACGAGATTCGAAATCGAGCGCGCCCCAGAGGCCTTCAAAAAGGCCACGACATCGGGCGCCGACGGCTGCCACTGCACCCCATGCACAAGGCACGCCGCAAAGCCCATGGTATCGGCCATATTCTCAATACCAGGATTTATCGCGGGAGCGCTTGAGGAAGCTCCCCACTTAAATTTGTGGACGGCGGGCTGCTTCAGCTTCTGACTTAATTTTGCAGCTAACTCTCTCGCCAAACCCTTTACCGACATCGCATCAGGTCGGTTGGGGGTAATATCAATGGTTAAAATATCGTCGGACCATGGGAAAAGTTCGTTCACTTTGCGACCCAGGTCGGCATCTGACACTTTTGATGGCGGTAAAATCCATAGACCATCACTTTCATCACTAAGAGCCAATTCAGCCTGAGCACAACACATACCCTTTGAAATTTCTCCTCGAATGGCGGCTTCCTTAATTTCGAGACCCTTTAAATCTTTGCCAGGTATGATCGCTCCGACTGGAGCCACCACGATGAAGTCGCCTTCTTTCATATTGGCGGCGCCGCAGACAATAGGCAGCGTTTCATGTCCAATGGTAACTTTTAAAAGACTGAGTCGATCGGCTCTCGGATGCTTCGTCTTTTCGAGAATCTTGCCGATAACTACGACGTCAAGTCCTTGGCCCACGGACTCAATACCATCGTTAGGAAAACCAAGCTCACCAAGAACATTCCCAACCTCTCGCGCAGAGAGATCACTCTCTAACCAAGAACGCAAAGCTCGCAAGCTCAATTTCATGCCACCGTACCTCGCAAAAACGAGAGCCGATTATCATAAAAAAATCGTAAATCTGAAATGCCATATTTTAGCATTGCCAAGCGCTCAACTCCGACGCCAAAGGCCCACCCCTGAACTTTCGAAGGATCCCACTCACACGCTCGAAACACTTCTGGATGTACAAGACCAGCTCCCGCTACTTCCAGCCATCCGCTGTTTTTGCATATACGACAACCCTTCTGCTCGCAAAAAACACAGGCCATATCGACTTCAGCCGATGGCTCGGTGAAGGGAAAATAAGAAGGTCTAAAACGAATTCCTAGCTCTCGGCCAAAAAATCCCGATAAAAATTCAGTCATGAAAATACGTAAATCACCCATCGTTGAGTTTTGATCGACGACCAAACCCTCAATCTGATGAAACATAGGAGAGTGCGTTCGATCATCATCGCAACGATACACGCGACCAGGAACCGCCACTCTCAACGGAAGAAAACAATCGCCTTGCCCTGCTTGGTCTTTGATAAATTGATCTTTCGCAGCCTGGACCTTGGCCGCCTCTAAAAGAGCTCGCACTTGAACGGGCGAAGTGTGAGTGCGAAGCACCAACGGCTGTTCTGCAGATTGAATAAAAAACGTGGCCTGCATATCGCGAGCCGCATGGCCGGGTTTAAAATTGAGACGATCAAAGCAATAATCTTCACTTTCAATTTCAGGTCCGTAAATGCTGCGCAAACCCAGCTCGCCTAAAACGGCTAGCGCCTCTCTCATGGCTTGTCTCAACGGGTGAATCTGGCCAACAAGAACGCGCTGTCCGGGCAATGTTATATCGAGTTGAAACTCAGCTAATCGCTTATCGATCTCTTGAGCTTCGAACGAACTGCGTCGATCGACAATCAGAACCTCCAAACGAGCCCGAACCTCCGACCCCGTGGCCCCAATCTCACGCCTCTCCTCAGGACTACGATTTCTCAAGGAGGCCATGATCTCAGAAATGAGACCTTTTTTTCCTAAGTATTTAACTCGAATTTTATCAATATCATCCGAAGAGGCCGACTGAGCGATCTCCGATTCGGCCTCCGAAAGAAACTGTCTTAGAGACGTCTTGAGGGCATCAATGGACATGAAGCAAGTTCAAGCCTCAAGCAGCCTTGAGAGCCAAAGTCTTTACAAGTTTCGAAAAAACAAGGGGCTCAGTCGCTGCAAGATCGGCCAACATTTTTCGATTCAGCGTAATCTGAGAATCTTTCAACGCCTTAATGAAGCGGCTATAAGAATAGCCTTCCGCCCTGAGAGCTGCGGTCAGACGGGTAATCCAGAGCGAGCGCATATTGGATTTGAGCGCTTTACGATCTCGGTAGTTAAAGGCCATTGCCCGATCGAGCGTTTCGGACGCTGTCACCAAGGTATTTCGAGCGCGACCCCTAAAACCTTCTGTTTTATTTAAAACTCTCTTACGACGATTTTTGGATTTCGTCCCACCTTTAACACGCATGCTAGTCTCTCCAGATCATCAAAAAGAATAAGGCATCAGAAGTTTGATATGCCCTAGTTCGGTTTCTCGCACATAAGTTTTTTTGCGATAGCGTCGCTTCACCTTTTTCGGATGGGCTGTCAAAATATGTGATAAGTGATTTCGCTTACGCTTCACTTTTCCCTTTGCGGTAATCCGAAATCGTTTGCGAGCCGCCTTATTTGTTTTTAGTTTCAAAGCCATAGATACATAAGGTTTAGCGCCAGCTGAGCTACGAAATCAATGGAGAAATCCGAGATTTAGAGTCTGTTCAAAATAAACTCTGAAATCGTTGAAGGCGCCGCCAGAAAAACCTAAGAAATCTTTTCGACCTTCAAAACCTTCGATGCGAGCGGTTTAGCCGTCTTGACGGGGTCGGCCCTTGCGGTCGCTGGGGCCTGCGCTAGCTTCTTCGCCTGAGAAGCAGGCACAAAAATACCAACCAAAACACGACCTTCCATTTTGGGGTCGGCCTCTAAGACACCCGTTTCTCTGAGAGCCTCCACCACTTTGTCCATTTGACGTCGACCCACTTCGGGATGCGCCATCTCTCGGCCTCGAAATCGAATGCCGACTTTGACACGAGCCCCTTCTTTCAAAAACTCCATAGAGTTTCGCATCTTAAAATTGAGATCATGCACATCTGTCGAAGGAGATAACGTAATCTCTTTCATGGTGTTGGCGGCAGACTTTTTGGTGCTCTGCTGTTTCTTCTTTTGCTCGTACTTAAACTTACCAAAATCCATGATCTTACAGACGGGAGGAACCGCTTTTGGCGAAATCTCAACGAGGTCCAAACCTCGTTTATCAGCCTCACGCAAGGCCTCCGCCGGACTCATCACGCCAAGCATTTCTCCGTCGTCAGTCACGACGCGTATCCGTGGAATTCGAATTTGATGGTTCACCCGAATGGTGTCTTTACGGTCTTGATCGCGAATGGCTAGGTCCTCCTAAAATAGATTGAGTCATCACGGCCAGTGAATCCACACAAAAAGCTGACTTAAATAATGGAAAATGCCAGAAAATCATGCGCCGGCAACAAAGGTGAAATAAGATGACATTCCCCATAAATAAACCCTTTTGTGCTGTGTTTCAACTGAGGTCTGTCCTCAATTTAAATTTACCTTCAAGGGGCCGAGGAAACTGCGCTTTTCTTAGACAAGAGAGCCGCCTATCATGGTTCAATGATTGCACTTTTTGTGATTCTCGTATCTCAGATCGCGCCCCTCCCTACCACCCAACCGCCGGCCATAAGCTCCTTGGAAACGAACCAGACCCCCCTTAAGTCCGCCCAACCTACGCTCTACGCGGCACCGGAAGGGGACTCCCCTCGCTTACGTGAGATTGGAGCCGACGATAAAGTCGAGGTGCTGCGAACGCATACCGGTTGGGCTGAAGTCGAACTAACAACACCCGAAGGTCTCCGATTTCAAGGATGGATTCCCATAGCGACTACCCCCAGCCCTTCGATCTCTCCCTTGTCAACTCAAAGAACCAAGCCTCAACCCCTACAAAAGAAGCCTCTCGATTTTGGAAGATGGAAATTTGTTTGGAGCCCAGACATAGCGGAGCGTGTTGAATTTCAACTGACGACAGGCCTTCAAACGATTGAATATCACTTAACTGGGCTCGTAGACGATACTCCGACCACCATCTACAAATATGCGTTTCACGGGGTCGATATTGAGCCCCAACTTAGGTTGACTCTTGCTCGGTGGAAAGAGCTCTCGATCGATTTTGCAACCCGTTACTGCTTAGGCCTCTATTCACTCGAGTTTTCATCGCAGGAAGTTGTGACTGAACTTCGGGGCCGCGCCTACTCCATCATGACTCATGATATTGAAGCGTTACTTCGAACAGGTTGGAGCTTTAGATGGCGAGACCTGCGACTTCATCCACGTATTGGCTTAGGCTACAAGATTTTCAATATACGCCCTGATTTAGACCCCATCTCGTCGGGCGACTTGCAGGGAGAAACGCCCTTTGGCGATACAACGCTCACAACGCTTCTCAATGAAATTAGTATCGACGCCTCCTACCGAGATACCTGGGGCCTTATGCTCGCGGCATCGCCTTATCTTGCTTTTCGAAGTCTTAAAGACATTGCGGCGCGAAGTGATCACTTTTCTGTAAGTGGTTTACCCTTAAGCATTCAAAGCCGCGCTTTCTGGAGGTTTTCGGACCCTTGGTCGCTCGTGCTCCAGGCAAACTGGTTTAAAGTTTCTGGCAATCAAAAGGCAGAATCTCCAACAAACGCAGAGTTTGAGCGCCTTGGCAAAGATTATACCCAGGGCAAACTCGCCCTAAATGTTTGGAGAATCAACCTCGGAGTTTCAGCGCGCTTTTGACAGTGACGTACGATCGCCTATACCTGCCTCTTGAGTATATGCATTTATCGACGCGTAGAATTTCTGCCGCTAATTACTTAAAATATTTCGAGAAATCCTAGCGACCAACGCTTCCATGGTTGGGCAGGCTGTTTAATGCCGAAAATACTCTATGATTTGTTTCATTGGAACCTTAGTCGCTTTGGTTTCTGCGCCTTCGAATACGACATTTGAGGCTGATTTAGACTTTCGAATTCCAAAAACACCGCACACGAGTTTTTCAGCAGACAATCATGCCGTATCGGCCGCGAACCACCGGCATTTTTTTGTGAGTAGCCAGACAAGCGGCTTGATTTCGTATACACCGGCGCAGCTCAACAACCAAACCTTCACTCTCAGTAGAGTGCCCAAGAATCTCGCGCTGGGCACACGCTCCCTAACGTATCGCAAAGATGCCCTAAGCACCGATTTTGTAGTGACAAATCAGTCAAGGACCCAAGTTTTTTATGGCGATATCTCAGGGGGAAATCCTCTCATCGACCTCAAAAGCTGTACGCAGTTTGTTGAAATCAGCGATATTCATTTAACCGAAAACGCCGGCGCGCTTTCGTATCTTATCGTAGCCGATAAGGGCGCTGATGCCGTCTACTCTTTCGTACTTGATCCCGCTGGAGCCAATCTCTGCACAAGCATGCAAACTCTCTCTGTGACAGATCCTGAGTGGATACAATCGGCCGATGATAATCCTGCCACGGTCTATGTAGGCTATCGAGACTCTACAGGATTGAAGGTTCGAGCCTATCAAGCGAATGATTGGACCACGATCTCAGCAGCTCTTAGTCTCACCAGCTCCAGACGGGCCCGTTTTGGAAAACCTCTTTTTGATACAACCAGCAGCGAACTCTTAGTACCCATTCAGTATGCGGACGATGATACGGAATCCGACTACTATATTACTTACGACGCGACGCTTGGCGCCTCGACGACCACAACAACGTGTCGAGGTCCTCAGACAATTCAAATGGATTACGAAGGGGCATCGAGATATCGTTATATTTTTTGTCCTGCAAATTCAAAAATTGAAGTCCGAGATATACTTCACGCTAAACAATATGATTTGCCAACCGGCTCGGGAGCCATCAGCCATTTGGCAGGTTCCGACGGAACCAATCGTTATGTGAGCATCTTACAGCGTAGTGCCAATGTTTTGCTGCACTCCACACCGGTAAGTTCAATCAACCATACTTCGACGACAATCAGCCTCGTCGGCATTCCGGGCAGCGCCCAGCAGTTTATCGGTAGTGGCGTAGCCGCCGATACGATGGTCGTCAGTCTACCAAGTGAAAATGCGTTCGCAGTTCTGAATCTTTCTGCCCAATCTCTGAGTTCGACACTTTATTTACCTCGATCGATCGAATCGCTGCATGCTATTTCTTCGGCGGTAACGTATTTTGTCTCTCCTGAAGTCGATACTGCCTACGAACTCTCGGAAGTGACCTCCGATTTGTTCAGCCTCGAATTATTTTCAGTAGGAGATTATCCCGTTCAGATTGCGTATCGAACCAATCGACTCTATGTACTAAATCGTGGAGGCAATTCACTCTCCGTCATCAATCTCACCTCACGAGCCACCACGACGCTGGCCACCGGCACTCGCCCCGTTCACTTTGATTTTTCAACGGCGGTCGATCGCCTATGGGTCGCCAATGAAACCAGTCAGAACTTGAGTGCATTTGATATAACCGTCGGTGCTGAGGTGGCCCTGGGCGCGAGCCCCATCGCTTTGGGTCTTAGCCCTAAGAAGGTTCTCTATCATGCGTCAGACACGACTCTCTTTGTGGGCAGCACCTCAAACGTTCTCAGTCTTAATGCTCCCGATTTTGCAACGGTAACAACCCACGCCCTAACCACCAACTATAGCGATATGGTTTTAACGACGGCAGGAGTGGCTGTGACGTCAACGACGGGCAACGATCTTCACTTGGTAACGCGATTGGATTTAACCACGACAGATTTAGATTCAGCCCCCAAAGAGCTTGTCAGCAATGGAGCCGTGGCAGTGACAGGTCTCCTTGCTCTGCGAACTCTCGTCACATCGTCGGGGCTGGAAGACGAAGTCCCCAGCTGGACTCATCTCTTTGCATCTCCTACGCAGGTTGTTTCCTATACGCGAACCGGGCGAATTCTTCGTCTGTTTCCGATCAGTCTATTTGCGGCATCGCTGTTTCCATCTCTCAGTCTTCAGCTCCAAGAAGATATCGATCGTTTCAGTGCCGATACCAGCTCCAATCTCTGGCTGGCTCACTCAAAGGCACTTCGCTTTTATCGGGTCTCGAGCGCTTACCAGCTATCGGTACTAAGAAACAGACTCGCTAATCATCCGTCGGGTATCGCTGTATGGGATGCCCAAGATAAAATCTATGTCACTCTAAGAAATTTAGACGCCATCTCGATTGTAAATGCAGCCACGGGAGCTACCAGCATTTTTTCTACCTGCCAGAGTCCAAGTAACCCTCTCATCGATACTTCCCAAACCCCCACTCGGCTTTTTGTATTATGCCGCGAATCTAATACTGTAGCCGCCGTGACGCTCGATGGAAGTGGCGACTTTTCTAGCCAAAGTTTTTTAGCGACGGGCGAGCGACCTGTTGCTATAGCTCTCAATCCTGATCCGACAAACCGATTGGCCATTGTAAATAACGTTTCTGACTCCGTGAGCCTCTACAACTCTGTTTCGCTGGCCTTGGTGGCGACGACAACCGTATCAGAAGCACCGACCGATATTATACTTGATTCCACAGCGGGTACCTTTCGTCTGGGGCACGAAGGAGCTCAAGTTCTCACCACTCTCACCTCGACAGGTGTGGCTACCACGACCCCCATTGCAGGTAATGGATTGTCCCGTCTGTCGTACAATTCGACAACAAATCGACTGTTCGGAATCAGTCGATACGATAGAAATTTTTATATGTCTTCAAGCCCAATATTTACGTTTGCAGGCACATCATTCTTGGGCTCGGAGATACCTGAGTCGATTGCCACGATTAGTGCAGCTTCGAAAACCTATGTAACTTACCCACAAGCGGATGCCATTCGAATTATTGATGAGACCGGCACCATTACTGATCGGCTCGTAGGAAACACTCCAGTCTTCGCTCAACCTCACGCGTCGACCTCGAAAGTTTTTGTCTCTAATTTTGACGACGATAGCTTGAGTATTATCAACCTCACAACCAATGCCCTCGCTTCAACAGTTGCACTTACGGCGGGCTGTGGCCCAACACGATCTTCGACCCTCTCCGTTGGCGCAACGAATTATATTTACGTCCTGTGTCAAAAAAATGATACCATCGAGATCGTTCAGTCAACATCAGAGGCTGTTGGAACTGCAATTTCTCTCAGATAATTGCCAATCCTTTTGGTCGCTAGCAAACCTTACGATAAACTGAAAGGCATGGCTCGCATCCTCGTGGTCGAAGACGACAAGTATTTGAACAAACTCTTGTCCGACCAGTTGATGCTTCGTGGCCATGATGTGGTAAGCGTTCTTGATGGCGAGATTGCGTGGAAGCAACTGCTAGTTCATGAAGATTTTGATATTCTTGTAATTGATATGCTTTTGCCTCGCAAAATGGGGGCCGAGGTACTTTCGGAACTAAGACAATTAAATAGACCCAATGATCCAAGAATCATTGCCATCTCGGGCGTCTACAAGAACGCCTCTGAAACTCAAGAGATTTCGGCTCTTTACCAACTTGCGGATTATCTCACGAAGCCGTTTTCTCTCGATGACTTTATCGCCGCTGTCGAAGGCGAAAAGAAAACAGGAAAACAAAGTTTTCTAATGAAGGGGCTTCTTGAGGATACGCCCATCGAGGTTTTATTTCTCCAAGCCTACCGAGGTGCGTTTACAGGCTCATTAACGTTGAAGCATCAAGAAACACAGCGTCGCATTTATTTTTCGAATGGCTTTCCCATTAGTGCTGATTCGAACTCAGTCGCAGAAAGTCTAGGCCGATCGCTCTTGGCGATGAAAGTCATCGACCAAAAAACTCTTGATGAAGCTTCGACTCAGATGGTGGCTCAACGGGTGCAATTTGGGCAGATGCTTATCAAAATGCAGGCTCTTACGCCCGAGCAACTATTTGCATCGATTCGAAAACATACTCAGCGCATTCTTTTGAAATCATTTATGTGGCGAGAAGGCCACTACCATTTTGAAAGTCTTGAGAGTCTGCCAAAACATATTCTCCACCTAGAGTTTAATCCACTCATCTTAGCTCTCAAGGCTCATCGCGCCCTCTACAACACGGAGTTCATTCAAACACTCTTTGAAACAAAAATGGATGCTTTCTGCCATTATTCGCCTGAAATAGGACAAATCATAAGCCTTCTTAATCTCGACGAAGAATCCTTTCAATTCTTTAATACATTGCCAGGCGATCAACCATTTAAGAAGTTGGTAGAAACTATTCCCAGTGAAAATCGAGAAACATTATATCGTATTTTCTATCTCTTAGAGACCTCTCGTCTTTTGCAGTGGAAAGACCAGGCAGGGCAGAATCAAGTAGACGCTGTCGCTTCAACAGACTTCAAAGACTCATTCACCACCGAAGCCACACTGTCAGAAGAAACTAAAACATCCCTTCAGGCTGAATACATTTCCCTTCTCAATAAGGATTACTTTGAAATATTTAATCTCAGCCCTGAAGCGACTGAGAAAGAGATCGACGAAGCCTATCGGGCTCTCCGCTACCGACTGCATCCCGATCGCTTCGAAGATGGCCTTGCAGGCGAAAGCCAGAGAATCATCGACGATATGTTAGCTCGTATTGATTTAGCCTATCAAACGCTTAGCAAAGCTGAAGATCGTGAACAATACATGGCCACCATTGAGCGTTTTCGAGAAGATTCGCTGGCAGACTCCAAACGATTTCTGGACGCTCAAGAACTCTTCAGAGACGGTCTGAAGAGCTTACACAGAGGCAAATTCAAAGACGCCAAATTGATATTCTTGCAGGCCCAACTTAAGTGGGATCGAGGGTTCGAATATAAGTTATATGCTCTCTACTGCGATTTTAAGGCGACTTTTTTGGAAGCGCCCGAAAAGTCGGCCCCCTATCTAGAGGCGCTGAGAACTGAGGTTCAAAACCACCGATCGAGTGATATTGGCTTTGTGTTGCTCGGCCATGCCTACACCGCAAGCGAGAAGCCAGACCTTGCCAAAGACGCCTATCAAATGGCGCTAAAAAACAATGAAAACAATGAAGAAGCGCTCCTTGCTCTCGGAAAAATTAACGAGGTCAAATTTAAAAAAGCTCAGGTAGGAGGAGTCGTCAAGCAAACCCGAAAACACTCCCGTACGATTTCATATGCTCTTTTGGTTATCCTAGCATTAGGAGCGGCTCACCTTGTCAAATCCAAACTCATTGACGAGACAGGCATTGAAACACTGGAAGCCAGAGACTGGCACTCGATCATGCCGGCGGTGAGCGCTCGAAAGAAGTCTCAAATCGTAAAGATCATCGTCAAGGATGAATGGATCGAAAGCGTCCCCGATCCTGTTCTTATAGGAAAATGTAACGAACTTCTTCAGAAGCTTTCCATTCATGCTACGATGACTCTTATGCTTTCAGATTCTAAAACCTTGAGGGCTTCGTGCCAGAAAACGTCTTTGAGGCGTTATGACCGGTAACAATCGCCTTGGTTTTTCATTGCTGGAACTGATGATCACCACAGGCCTACTCGCCATACTAGCGACCACAGCGTTTCCACTATTTTATACCTATCAGCTTCGCACTAAAACCAGTGAAGCTGTTCTGGCACTGCAGCGTATGGTCACCGGACAACATCGTTATTACGACGACAACCTTCGGTTTATTGAAGCGGGACCTACTAATATTCCACCATCCTCCCTAGCGATTGTCGTTAATTTCTCGGCTGATCCCCGCTGGACTGACCTTGATTTTTCAATCGATTCGGCCATTTACTATGGCTATGAATCGGTTCTTATATCGCTCACACAAGTGGATTGTCGCGCGATCGGCGATTTGAATGGAGACGGAGTTACAAGCTTGTTTCAACGTACGGTCACCGGCGTCAATAATGTGGTGACGCTAGGGCCATTGCTTGTATTTGATGAAATTGAATAGAGCCGGCTCTCAGGCTTCCTATCTCTATTTAGCAGCTAAAAGCTTCTGAAGAGAAGCGAGCTCTCGCCGACATCGACTGAGTTCTGAAGATTTCATGAAAACTACCGACAACGAAAGCATTAATGACAATACGATTCCGCCAAAAAATGTTAAAAGCACCAGCCATCCTAACGATACCGGCTTGGTTCGCCACCTCCAAAACTCTAACTGTACGGGATCCGAATTGTTCTGCACAAAAAACACAAGAGCCACCACGGTCAGCGCCATCAATAGCAACGCCACCATAAATCGAAACGATCTCATTGCCATGCCCCCTTTAAGCGATCTCGCGTGACGATCAAATGCTCCGAGATAACTTTCGTTTCTGCCAAGAGCGGCATAAAATTAAAATCTCCCGTCCACCTCGGCACAATATGCTGATGCACATGCTGGTCAATGCCGGCACCAGCGACTCGACCTAAATTCACCCCAATATTGAAGGCCTCACACTGTAGTTCGCGACGAAAGACGGTGATAGCCTTTTGAGTGAGTTGGCTCATTTCAAGAAGAGTCTCCGACAAAAGCTTGGTCCAATCACTTTCGTGTAAATAAGGAACTACCATGATATGCCCATGAGTATACGGATAACGATTCATCACCACATAATTTAAGCGACCCCGATAAATAATGAGATCAAGTTCAGAATTGTTTGACTCTGGAATTTCACACAAAACACATGTTTTAAATTGAGATCCTCTCTCAATAAATTCCATTCTCCAAGGTGCAAAGAGTGTGTCCATGACTAGCAACTGTCTTTATTAAAAGCCCATATAGTAGGTTTGAAGAGATTGCTGAAACAGTGATTTCAATTCACCCTTCAGGGGTTGAATCATAGAGCCCATAAAATAGTCTGCCCAAGACTCTGGCTTTCGCGACAGATAAGCTAGCTCTACATCGTGAGTAATTTTACCGAGTTCCTTGGCCTTTAAGACAGCATCCTGAAATGTTCCCAAACTATCGACGAGCCCCCACTCTAAGGCCTGCTCTCCGTTAACAATACGACCATCAGACAGAGCGGTAACGACTGAATCTTTCAACTTTCGCTCTTCTACCACTGTTTTTTTAAAGGTTTTAAATGTCATATCAATTAAATCTTCGAAAAGTTTTTTAGCACGTGGGTCCAAAGGCTTTGTCGGATTGCCAGCGTCTTTTAACTCTCCAGAACGCACCGTCACAGGATCCAGCAACAATTTGTTCATCAAGCGAGACACATTCATCAACTGAACGAGCACGCCCATAGAGCCGGTAATCGTTCCCGGCAGTGCCATCAAATGGCTGCCCCCCAACGACACATAGAGCCCCCCGCTGCCTGCCATATCCCCCATCGTTACTACGATGGGTTTTGAGGCCCTGAGGCGCTTCAGTTCCATATAAATTTCTTGAGAAGCCCCCACAGCGCCGCCAGGCGAGTTCACTCGTACGACAACCGCCTTATAGTCATTTGCTTCAGAAGCCCTTTGAATCTGCTCCAAGATAGGAAGGCTCTCGTCAATGACACCCTCAATTTCAATTACCGCAATATTGCCGCGACTCAGATGCCGATCTTTGCCGCCTGAAAATGACGATAGCCCTCCAAAGAGGGCTATCAAAACACCGATACAACCTAAAACAATTAAAAATCGAATAAAGCCAGACACAGGTCAGAGCTTATCAAAGCCCCGACCCAGATCCAACGACTAAGAGTTAGATTTCTTGAGAGCATCTCCGAGCGAGCTCGATAGGCCCGAATCGTTACCCATATACTTCTTCATCTCTTGCTGAGATTCGCGACGTTTCAGCGCCTTGATCGAAAGCGAAAGCTTTCGCTCGCGAGTATCCATCGAAATTACCTCGACTTCAACCTCTTGACCCTCTGAAACGGCAGAAGCTACAGACTCTACCTTCTCGTCAGAAAGTTCCGATACATGGATCAAACCTTCAACTTCCGGCATCACTTCTACAAAGGCTCCAAAATCTGCTAATCTCACGATCTTGCCCTTGATTCTTGTTCCAGGAGTTAACTTTTTCTCTGCCCGATCCCAAGGATCTTCGCTCATCTGCTTAATACCCAGAGAGAACTTCTCATGATCTACATCGATATGCAGGACCTTCGCTTCAATCTCTTGGCCTCTTTGATACAGTTCCGCGGGATTTTTGCTCTTTCCAGACCATGTCAAATCCGAGATATGGACCAAACCATCAATGCCGTCTTCGACTGTCACGAAAATACCGAAGTCCGTAATATTCGATACTTTACCCTTCACAGCGGAACCCACAGGATACTTGTAGACCAAGGCTTCCCACGGATTTGTCTCAAGCTGCTTCAAGCCAAGAGAAATCTTTTTGTTCTCGGCGTCAACCTCAAGCACCTTGGCCTCCACTTCTTGGCCAACTGTCAAAAGCTTGCTGGGATTCTTAATTTTCTTATTCCATGACATTTCTGAAATATGAATCAACCCTTCTACACCATCTTGAACCTGAATAAAGGCTCCATAGTTGGTGAGACTCACGACTTTACCCTTGACGACAGAGCCGGAGGGAAAATGAGAAGGCACTGACAACCAAGGATCTTCACTCAACTGTTTGAGACCCAAAGACACTCGTTGTTTCTCACGATCATATTTCAAGACTTTAACCTTTATAGGATCGCCCACGCGGAAGAGCTTTTGAGGATTCTCAGCCCGCCCCCACGAAATATCCGTCACGTGAAGCAAACCGTCCATACCCCCAAGATCCACAAAGACCCCATAATCTGTAAGATTCTTGATAATACCTTCAACCTCTTGACCTTCTTCAAGCGTACTCAAGATCTCCGTCTTACGAGTATCGCGCTCTTGCTCGAGTACGGCTCGACGCGAAAGAACAATATTTCCACGACGTTTATTAAACTTAACAATTCGGCATTTAACGGTTTGATTGATAAACGAATCGAGATCTTTTACAGGAATCAAACCAATTTGCGAACCGGGCAGAAACGCTTTGACGCCGATATCGACGACGAGGCCACCCTTAACTCGGTCAACCACATAGCCTTCAACCACAGCGCCTTTTTCAAAGACTTCGGCAATTTCGTCCCATATTTTGAAGCGGTCTGCTTTCTCTTTAGACAGAGCTAAAACGCCGTTGTCATCTTCAAGAGTCTCAATGTAGACTAATAGGTCATCTCCAGGCTGAACTTGATAGACCCCTGCTTCATCTCTCTCGAATTCATGTATTTCAACCAGACCTTCTGATTTGAACCCGATGTCCACAACCACATGCTCGTCGCGAACAGCGACGACATGTCCTGGAACCACTTCTCCTGCTTTGAATTTTTTCTCTCGATCGTAGGACTCTTGGAGGAGCCTTTCGAATTCCGTATTATCACCAACATTTGCACTCAGACCTGCCTGAGCGTCTGGATATTTTAATGCCATAGCCAAAATGAGTTAATCTCCTTCCGCGATCTTCTTATGTGAAGACCCATTGGGTTTCATTGGTAACGGCTTTCCCAACATTCGTCAAAGGAAAGGACATCAAAAATAGGGCCTATCTCTCAGGCCTTAGGGTCCTTGAAGGGCCTTCGACCGATCGAATGATTCGCGCTACTACCTCGTCTAGGCTCAGCCCAGTGGTATCGATAACCATGGCACCAGGCGCCGACACTAAGGGACTCTCTGCTCTTGAGGAGTCTTGATGGTCTCGAGCTAAGAGGTCCTTTAAAATTTCGTCGTAAGAAAATGTGACAGACCCCTGTGACCTTGAGTCATCAGTCCGCTCACCTTGCGAGGTCAGACTCTGTGACCGCAGTTCTTCGAATCGACGCCTCGCGCGCTCTTCAGAGCTGGCTGTGACGTAAAACTTATAGGGAGAATCTGGAAAAATCACCGTGGCAGCGTCGCGCCCCTCGACAACGGCTCCTCGTTCACGGCCCAGACGCTGCTGTTGTTCCACCATGATCTTTCGCAGCAATCCCATTTTAGCAATGGTACTGGCCGCCATCGAAACTTCAGGGCTTCGAATCTCCGCCCCCAAAGCCTGTATCTGACCATTCGGCAAACGAACTTCAGAAATAAGTCGCCCGGTGTCGTTACGAAACTGAAACTGAAGCTCTTGGGCAATCGCACAGCATCCGGCTTCGTCCGACAGGGAAACACCCCGCTGAAGCGCCTCCAAAGCGACTCGCCGATACATCGCGCCCGTATCCAGACAGGGTAATTTAAGATGAAGTGCCACCCGCCTAGCGATGGTTGTTTTACCAGAGCCCGATGGCCCATCGAGCGTCACGATAAACGGAGCACTCACCTTGGAGTCCTAACGCCCGTTAGATGTGATTTGTTCTGCGTCGAATTGGTACGTGCACTACCTTCCTCAGATTCCGCTAACCCTCGAAATGGACTACCCTGAGACCGCAATCGATTGTAGCGATCGATAATAAGCTGCGATTCATCCACCGCGACGAGCGAGGCCAATTCACGCTCCAATATTGGCTTTAGACTTTGGGCTGCTGAGACAAAGTCACGATGAGCGCCCCCCAGTGGCTCTTTGACAATAACATCACAGATACCAAAGGCTAACGCATCTTGGGCACTCAGTTTTAGCGCTTGAGCAGCCGTGGAGGCTTTGGCCGCGTCTTTCCACGTTATGGCGGCGCATCCTTCGGGGGAAATGACGGAGTAAGTGGCATATTGAAACATAAGGAGCCGGTCAGATACTGCGATAGCGAGAGCCCCACCCGAACCCCCCTCACCTATCACCACAGAGATAATCGGCACCCGTAAGCCCGACATTTCCATTATATTGCGCGCGATCGCCTCGGCTTGTCCGCGCTCTTCGGCATCAAGACCGGGATACGCTCCTGGGGTATCGATCCAAGTGATGACCGGTATTTTCCACTGCTCAGCCAACTTCATTAGACGCAGGGCCTTTCGGTAGCCTTCGGGCCGAGGCATCCCAAAATTGCGCATCTGATTCTCGGCCGTCGATTTACCTTTCTGATGACCGAGCATCATCACCGTCGTACCAGAGAAGGAAGCCAGGCCCCCGACAACGGCTTGGTCATCTGAAAATGCTCGATCGCCCCTAAGCTCCACAAAATCGTCTGCCAAATACTGCACAAAATCGAGCGTCGTAGGCCTATCGGGGTGACGAGACAACTGCACCACCTGATACGCGCTCAACGAGGTGCTGATAGACTCCAAAAGTTTCTTCGATTTTCGCTCAAGGGATTCTATCTCATCTCCCAGCTCCAACGAAGGGTCACTCATGCTGCGAAGTTTTTCAATCTCATCATCAAGAAGCTGAAGGGAGCGTTCGAATTCTAAATAACGTCGTTTCCTCATGAGTCCACTACGGTAGACCGAATTCGCTCGAAGGATCAATCAAGGGGTCCTTAATTTCATCAGAAGGCCCATTTTTGAAGACGTTCTTGGTAAAGCCGCTTAAGCAGGCGTAAGTTTTGTTTGTTCATAGGAAGTCTTTCAATCACAGGACGCTGAAGCTCCGCTTCTTTAAAAAACCGCTCCAAATACCGCTGCAGCAGAACTTGAATCTCAGGGCCAAGGGCCATTGACGCCTTTGGAACCGTTTGTGTTGCCAGAGCTATCATAAGGACAAGTCTTAGAAGGGCATCTGTAGTCGATCGATCCCTCCAAGAACTCGTTTGTGCCAAATCTGCGGCCAGCGTCTGAAAATCTGTGGGAATTACCATCGACTCCGGCATCGCCATCACAAGAGTATCGTCTAAACCTGCCAGTAAGCGGCTCGCAAATGCATGCATCGACGAAAGCTCGAGCGAAAGACGTCTGTCAGACCTCAGACTATTTAAATAATATTGCAAATATTGCCTGGCTTCTTCATCGCGTTGCGAAGATTTAGTCCATATCATCGAACGATAATCTTGCACAGCCTTCAAGATCACGCTCTCATGGAGGCTGCGATGATCACTCGCAATCTCATTTAATCGGCCTTCAAGCTGCTGTAAAATCGCTCGAGCCTCGAACGCCTGCGGATAACTATTTTGAGAGACCACGTAGATGTAATAGGCGATGGCACCAACGACATCTCCTCGCTCATGGGGAGTCGATGCCTCGCTCAGCTGCCGCTGCATTCGACCGACCTCCATAAGATCGCCTTTCTGTATGCGATCCACCATAGGCAGACGCCCTTCGACACAATGGGTGCCCTTGCTCGCCAATGAAACGCCCCGCTCTATCGCAGTCACAATATCTGGAAAAGCTTGGGCGTCGCCTTCTCGAATGTGAAAGTCAAATGCGTAGCTCAACAAATTTGCCGAGTTATTGCCTGTCAGGGTTCCCGTAGCGATCGCCATCAATAGAGCTCGACATCCCTTGCTGGGAGCCGCGACAGCGCTGGTCATTACCCCAAGCCCGACGCTCGTCACTACCCCAAGATTTAGGAATACCACGAACGTCCTTGCTAATAAATACAAGCAAAGACTCCTGCAAGTTTTTGAACGGCTCTGTCGAGCTGCATGACCGCTGGTCAGGCATTCCATAACATCCCCACTTCCAATAAGTATTTTTCCCATCAACACTATGATGCGTTGCTCCAGTCGCTGTTGAAGCGCCGTAAAAGTTAGACGTACCGCAAAATGGGCTCGAGCGCTAGAGAATTAATGAAGAATTCGTCATATTTAAGAAAGTTAAATCTAAAATATCCGCCTGAAGGGCTCATCGTCCCATTAAAAGCGCCCTCAATTTGGTCACCTGGCTTTAGAAAATTCACCTTGAATCCATCGACAGTTTGCCGAAGGGGGAGCGAACTTGCGAAGCCATGTCCATTGGCGTTTTGCCAGTCGCCGAGTATCGCGCTTCCACAGCTCAATCGCACGATCTTTGGTCACCCGACCTGATAAGAACTCGAACAAATGAGTCAGTCCGATAGCCTTCACTCGAATCTCGGACGCTCGCGGAAACAGAGCCTCCGCTTCAGAAATGGCCCCTCTTTCAATCATCGAATCCACACGACAATCGAGCTCTTGGTAGAGACGATCACGAGCAGGGTCTAAAACAATCATTGAAAAAGGATGGCGAGGACTCCCCTGAAACGGCGTCCCCTTACGTCGATCGTCATCGAGACCATAGATCAGTGCACCCAAATAAAGCCCAAAACCTACCCACACATTACCGTCTTGCAGGTAAGGCTCTGCTTCTTTTGAGAAGGATCCCGCCGATGTGGGTTCAAATAAGGAGCGGTCGGCGACAAAGCGATAGCGATCACGATACTCTGGTTGATTCGACAATATAGGGATTTCTCGATAAAACTGAAATGGATCGGCATTAAAGAGTAGACCCTCTTCATGGTCTTCAGCCCATTTCGACTTTCCTGAACCTGTTGGCCCTGTAATAACGCGAATCATCTGCCCTGATCACTGCACCCGATGAAAAAATTTTTCAAGCTCTCTAATTGTGAGATGCACGAAGGTAGGCCTTCCGTGAGGGCAATAGCCGACCTTAGGCAGTCTAAAAAAATCAGAAATAAGGCGTCGAGCTTCTTCATCAGGCAAGAAATCATGCGCCCGAACAGCCGCATGGCAAGCCATCGTCGCTAAAGTGTCACCTAGCGCATCTTCTAGTGCAGTAGTAGAGCCTTGTAAAAGCGTCTGTAGTATAGCTTCATGCCCACGTTTTACCAGGCTAGGAGTCGCCACAAGATAAATAGAACCTGCCGATGGGTCGCGGCCTGCATCATCGTACATGCGTATTTCGTATCCAAGAAACTCAAGCAGACTCTCTCTATCGAGCAGTCCTTCAGCTCCCTCAAACCTGAGGCGAATAGGAAAGAGCAATCGCTGCGACTCGATTTTCGTCTTTTGTCTTATATGACGCAGAAAATCTTCGTAGAGAATCCGTTCGTGAAGAGCATGCTGATCAAAAAGCAGCAGGGCGCTTTCACGATTTACAACCAAATAAGTATGATCGATGGAGCCCCAGTAGGTAAACGCAGCATCCTGTTCTGGAGCAAATTTCATCCTCAACTGAGATTCTACAACTGAGTGCACGCTTGTACTTGATGATGAAGTTTCGACCTGCACCGCCACCTCCGAATCATCGATCTGAGCCTCAGCACCGATTTCATCGCCAATTTCTTTGTGAATTTCTACGCCGCCTGTTCTGCCGCTCTCGCTGTCAGTTTCCCTCCAGTGGTCACTCTGAAGATGCCCTCGAACCGTGTGGATGAGCGCCGAGACAATCTCGTCGCGACATGCCAAACCTACCTCCAATTTTCGCGGATGAATATTGGGATCCACCCACTCAGGACTCACATTTAGCTTTAAGAGTGCCGACAGATCGCGTGGTCGATCACAGAATGTCTCAAACGCCTTACGTATCGCAAACTCAAGGGCAGCATCTTTGATGGGTCGACCATTGATAAAAACCCAGATTCCGGGTCGGGCTGATTTCAGAGCTGACAACTTTACATAATTCAACGTTGCCGAGCCCCAAGCTGCCTCAATCAAAATCTCCCGCCAATCCTGCGAGTCCTCTCCATCGAAGGCCCAGGTGAGACGCTCCTGGAGCGACTCGGCAGGCCGCTTCCACAAGCATCGCAGTCCTTCATAAATCTCGAAGCTCACGTCATGAAATGCGGCGGCGTAACGGCGGCTTATCTCTAGCAAAGCCCTCTTCTCTCCGACCTCCGTCTTTAAGAATTTTCGTCGCGCTGGCGTCTTTGCAAAGAGGCCCTTAACAGAAATCTTTGTTCCCAAACGCCGATCCACCGACTGTGGCGGCTCCAATTGACCCCACTGCATCGCCGCACGTCGCCCCGTGCGTTCACTGCGAAGACCGGTTAGAACTTCAACCTCACTCATAATACCCATGGAGTACAGGGCCTCTCCGCGAAAACCATATGACCTAAGCGATCGAAGATCTTCCATCGTTTGCAGTTTACTCGTGGCATGCTTCTGAAAAAGATAGGGCAAAGAATCCTCGGCAATGCCATGGCCGTCATCTTCAATCTCAATGAGCTGCAGACCACCCGCCACAAATCGAATGCGAATGGAAGTCGCCTTCGCATCAAGCGCGTTCTCTATAAGCTCCTTAAGCGCCGATGCAGGTCGTTCCAGCACTTCTCCAGCTGCAATATGATGAACGGTATGGGGCGGCAAAGGTCGAATCGGTGGGAGCAGTTCGTTCATGACACCTTCTTAAAGAGTCGCCCTAAAAAAGAGAATTTAAATTCCACCACCGTCGAAGAAAAAGTACTAGAATGAGCCAATGGAGTCCAAGCCGTCTCAGCCAAGTCTCGAACAAGAACGCATCGTCATCGTGGGAGGTCATACTTTATTGGGAGAGCTGCTGATCGAACGTCTGGAGCGACGAGACGATATAGATACTTTTTATGTGGTAGATTTATTTCCTTTAAAACGAAAAGAAAAGAACCCTAAACAAACGACCACGTTTCGAAAGGCTCGTTTTAAAAAATTGGATCTCATTCAACCTGGCTCAGATGCCAAACTTGCAGAATTCTTAAAAGAGGTCGGCGCCACCATTGTGGTGCATGCCCTCTCAAAAAATAATCCGAGCCTTCAGTGGGTCTATGCTCATGAACTCGAAGTGATTGGTACACTCGCTATTGCCGCCGCCACCAAAGCCGCTCGCGTGCGAAAGCTCATCTTTTGTTCTACAACCGCCGTCTATGGCGCTTCACCAAAAAATCCCAACTATGTCAGTGAAGATCAAGCCATCGAACAGCGACCTGAATCGCATTTTGTGCGCGACAAAGTCGACGCCGAGAAAGAAATTGCCCGCTTTCGAAAACAGTCGCCTGATACCATCGTGACCACCCTTCGCTTCTGTCTCATTCTAGGCCCTCGCGCCCATAACTATTTTACGGAGCTTTTTAGACGGCCTCTTATTCCAACCTTGCTGGGTTATGATCCTCTCATGCAGTTTCTGCACGAGAACGATGCCGTCGTCGCCCTTGAGAAAGTGATTGAAACCGATCACCGCGGAACCTTCAATATCGTGGGTCGAGGCGTGATTCCGCTGAAGTACGCGCTGCGAGAAGCGGGTAAAGTGGCTGTTCCGGTAGCCCCGCTAATTGCCTATCCCCTTATTCAAGTATTGTGGAATCTTCAGCTCGTTTCTGTGCCTGGCAGACTTCTCGATTATTTTAGATTTTTGTGGGTGGCCGACGGAGAGAAGGCAAAAAAAGTTCTGGGCTTTGAATCAAGCATGACCTCGAAAGAAGCGTTTATTGAATTTGCAAAAACTCAGCGATTGGAGGACTACTCATGGGCCAGCTAAAATCGCTTCCTCGCCATCGCTTTCCGAAAGGACTTCAAAACTTGTTTGAGCAGATCGCTTCTGAAGTCGATGCTTTTTATGCGCACTCTGAGGCATTCTCTCAGGAACATCTGCAACAGCTTCTGAAAGAATTTTTTTCCGCCATGCGTGAAATTGTTGGCTCTATCGATTTGTCCAATAAGGGGCCAAAGACCAGTCGCGCTAAAAGTTTCAGACAGCTCCTGTTAGATCCCCAAGCGTGGATTCGCACCATTCAAAAAGCGCGGTCCATTTTGCAGAGCGACGAAGTCGACGACTACGGCTGTGATCGGCGCTTTGAAATGGCTATCAAACCATTTTTCGACTTTCTATTTTCACACTATTTCAGGGTGGATCTTCGAGGCATCGAGAATATCCCCTCACAAGGCCGAGCGCTATTAGTCGCCAATCACTCGGGCGTTCTTCCCTACGACGCTGCGATGATGAAGGTGGCTATCTACAACGAACATTCCGAGCAGCGAGAACTTCGTTTCTTAGTAGACGATTTTGTTTTTCACTTTCCGTTTCTCGGCGTCCTGATGAATCGTATAGGCGGCGTTCGAGCCTGCCCAGAGAACGCAGAACGACTTCTTAACCACGATGAAGTGGTCTCCGTTTTTCCAGAAGGCATCAAAGGCATTGCTAAACCATTTTCGCAGCGCTACCAGCTTCAACGCTTTGGCCGAGGGGGTACCGTACGTTTAGCCCTAAGAACAAAATCGCCTATTGTTCCCACCGCCATTATCGGCGCTGAAGAAATTCATCCTCTCATCTTTAAGAGCTCTGTTCTCGCCAGACCCCTGGGCCTACCTTTTATTCCGGTGACACCCACATTTCCTTTCTTGGGACTTTTTGGCATACTGCCACTCCCCACCAAATGGACCATTTGGTTTGGTAAGCCTATCTACCTAGATTCTAAAGACGGAAACGCTGCGGACGATTCGATTTTGGTTAATCGCGAAACAGAAATGCTACGCAATCATATACAAGCCATGATTCAAGACCTGCTAAAAGAGAGACGCTCTGTTTTCTTTGGATAAGGATCGTTGCCCGCCTATGATAAAAGGGCAAAGGCCTTCTATAGAAAATAAATCATCTGGGTGCCGAACGAAAAAGACAGCAGCAAGACAATGATCAGCATGACGACGAAAACGATACTATTAATCGGCGGCAGCCCATCCTCTGGTGAGCAACTCTTCGTCGCCGCAGAACGTCGAAAGACCTTCGTATTGGCCAAGGCGTGAGCTGCCAAACCCAAACAGGCCCAATACACTAACGCCAAGATAAGATTAAATACCAGGCCCATCCCCTATTGTCAGTTCCAGAGACAAAAGGGTCAAAAGAATTTTTCATCGACTTTTTAGCGCCACCTTTCGAAACTAAGCGGATGTCACGCTTTGTCTACGAACCCACGGCCTCTTGGATCGACCACTGCAATCTCAATAATTTTTTGAAACAATGCCATTTGTCGCATTACAACGATCTGCTTGAAAAAAGTCAGAAAGATCCTCTGTGGTATTGGACAGAAGCTCTGCGTGATCAGGGGCTGCAATTTAGAAAATCCTATGAGTTTTTACTTCAGGGCACTTTGCCCAGTGCATCGTGGGCCGTGGGAGGCACACTTTCTATTGTTGAAAACTGTATTGATCGTCACTTGAAAAATTCGGCCCATGAGCCTGCAATTATCTGGGAGTCAGACACAGGTGAGCAGTCGCATACGTGGACATTCGCCGATCTTGCGCGCGAGACCTCATGGATGGCCGAGGAATTTCGTCGTCACGGCGCTCAGACGGGCGATCGAGTGGCGATCCTTATGCCCATGAGTCTTGAAATGGTCGCGTGTTTCTTTGGCGCATTTCGCGCTGGCTTGTCCGTCATTCCTATTTTTTCTGGCTTTGGCGCCGAAGCCATTGCAGCACGACTCCAAGATTCTGCCGCTCGTTTTGTCTGCGTTCAAGACGTCACTACTCGTCGCGGCAAAGAAGTCGCCGTACGCAAAACTTTAGAAGATGCTTTGCGAGTCTGCCCCAGCGTCGACCATACCTTTGTTCTAAAGCGCGCTGATTTTCTGCGAGGGCATACCACAAGCCGAATTTACGAGTCTGTCGCGACCGCTGCTGAGGCCGCGGTGCTCTATTTGTATACGTCGGGAACGACAGGCAAACCGAAGGCTTGCGTTCATACACCGTTTGGAGTTCTGGCGACAACAGGGAAAGAACTACGCTATTCATTCGACTTACAAAAGGGCGATCGATTTTTTTGGTATACCGATATTGGCTGGATGATGGGACCATGGGAACTTTTTGGCAGCCTCCAGTATGGTAACGCTGTCGTTCTTTTTGAAGGAACCCCCGACTTCCCTCAACCCGATCGTCTTTGGCAAATTATTGAGCGCCACCACGTCACGCATTTAGGCATTTCTCCCACCGCCGTGCGTGTTTTGAAAAAAGCGGGTGATAAATGGCTTGGCAATTATGATCTCTCTTCGCTTCGCATTCTAGGCTCGACAGGCGAACCCTGGGATCAAGAAACTTGGCTATGGTTTTTTGAGAAGATAGGAAATAAGCGCTGTCCGATTATGAATATTTCTGGCGGCACCGAGATTATGGGCTGCCTTCTCTCTCCCACACCGCTTAGCCCCCTCAAAGCCACCAGCCTCGGTGGGCCGGTCTTAGGCGCTGATGTGCGGGCCGTCAGCGAAGAGGGTCGGGCCCTCAAACAAGGGCTGGGTCATCTTGTATGCAAAACTCCATTGCCATCGATGACCAAAGGCTTCTTAAATTCTTACGACCGATATCTCGAAACCTACTTCTCTCGATTTGATTCTCAAACCTGGTACCATGGTGATTGGGCCTATATTGACGAAGACGGCCAATGGTTTTTAAAGGGACGTAGCGACGATACTATTAAAATTGCAGGCAAGCGCGTCGGCCCCAACGAATACGAAAGCGCACTCATGAACCATCCTCGAGTGGCGGAGGCGGCTGCCATCGGATTACCTCATTCACTCAAAGGAGAAGGCGTTACATGTTTTGTCGTGCTTAAAGATTTAGTCCGCAACGACCACGCTGCTCTCGATACATCGCTTTCAGCAACACTCAAAGCAGAACTCGAACAGCGAGTTGTGGAAACTTTAGGTAAAGCGTTTGCTGCCGAAGATATTCATGTCGTCGACGCCCTTCCTAAAACACGCTCAGGAAAAATCTTGAGAGGGCTTATCAAAAAAATTCTCTTAGGACAGTCTTACGATGACTCAGCGGCCGAAAACCCCAAGAGTCTTAAGCAATTTTTAAAATTGCCTCGCCCGAACACACCGTGACACAAATTATGGGACTATCGCCAAACTCTGTTTAGATGCCCTAGCGCGAAGCTCTAAGATTTATCCTCCTCCGCGGCACGTTCCTTAAACCACTCTATAAGATATGGAATTTCAACCTTGCGCCGAATTAAATCGTCGTGTTCTTTTACAAATTCCTGCCCTGACGAATCATCTTCCGAGCGAACGACAGACGGCACTTGCAGAAGGTCCAAAATGGTCATCAAATTCGAATCTTGCCACAGGTAATCAAGACCTCTCGCAAAACGACTAAAGAGCGCTCGCTCCTCTGAATAAACACCTTCGATATTGCCTTCATAGTAAGTTTTCAAATTCACCAAAAGGGCTTCTACTCGAGTGAAAAAGTCGTTCCAGTCCTTGTAGTTTTCTCCGTTAGGGTCGTTTTTCGATAGCCTTACCTTCCACATATGATAGGGGACTGCCAGACGCTCGAATCTCGCCAGCGGATGATCCCTCGAATAAATCAGCGCCTCCGCCCCGGTATTGTCTGGCGATGGGGACTTGGCGGGAGAATTCATTTTTGAGGAAGCTCGAGGTCTCATGCGCGCCCCTTTTTTGACAGGCACCACCCTTATTGTCATGTTAGAATCTGGAGCCTTGGCATTGTCTCGAACCTTGGCCACCTTGTCTGCTACCTCGCGAATTTCTGGCACCATGTCTGTTTCCGCACTCTTTACTAGGCGTGAAGACGAACGATCGGCGTCCTTCCAGGGTTGAGAACCTGCAAGTTGTTTAATGGTCGAGACTTGAATCAGCGTCAGCGCTTGAGATGGCTCTACCGCCATGAGGCTCTCAACAAATGTGGTCTGAATTGTTCGATACCATGACACCCAAGAGTCTCTCAAAGGATCGTCTGTCTCAAACAATTCGCGCTGAAACCGTTCGCTATAGGCATGAATCTTGTAGGCCTCGTGTATATCTCTTAAATCTTGCCAGTGCGATGGCGGCGCTTCTTCCCCTGTCAATCGGGCGGCCAATTTGCGCGTAGGCTGATCGACAATTAAGAGAGCAGTTTGAATATTACGAAGTAATTGATTTAATTGTTGTGAATCGAGGGCAATATGTCGCAAGCCTTTATGAGCCTCGAACGCAGCCTTTGCGCTAGAGAGCTTGGCGAGCCCGGATGGACAAGTCGTTTCCGGAGTCGTAGCGTAGGTCGTCCAATCAGCGCCTCCATGACAAACTATAATGCCACAAAAAAAAGTCCCCAAGACCCGTGAAATACGCTTCATAACATTGCCTCCCAAACCCAAAATTCAAATGAAAAAACTCTGCATAAAATTAAACCCAAGAAACGAAATTGAAACCCTTAAATTAGGGCTATCAACCTTCATGATGAAGGTCAAAGAAAATGCGACGTCGTGTGACTCCACTACTCGTATCGAAGATTTCCGATATACATGAGCATATCCTGAACATAGGGAACAGGTATGTCCAAGATGGTTTTACCCTCTGGAATTTTAGGAACTATTTTAATGACGAGGCCAACAGCTACCCAGCCGGGTGGCAATGTCAATGTTTTGGACGCACTGATAGGAGAACCCTCTTCCATCAATGAAGATAACGTTTTGCGCTGAAGCGCTAGAGATTTCATACGAGCCTCTTTGAGTCGAAACCCAAAACCCGTAAACATATAATTGGGACTTTCAGAATTTAATATGACGAAATTCTGAGCATTGGAAAGATCTTCACCTTGAGCTGCAAAAATGCGAGTCGTCGGCGAAAAGTAACCTGTCTTTGAATTGTACTCTCGCGCCTCAATACCAAGACCCACCACGAGGTTATTGTTTTCCAAATCTACAATATCGACGCCAATGCCCGTCACGAAAGACGTGAGTGATTGTCGGTCGGCTTCAAAAATAGGCTCGTGAAGAACATCGTATTCATGGGGCAACAGCGTTCGCTGTGTGGACACAAGAATATTAGGATTCTCCAAGCTTTCAGATTTTAAACTTAACATGACGGGAGTCGCCGATCGTAAAACCCACTTTTTGGAGTTCACGGTTGTCGGAAGCTCAGAATTTCTCGTCACTTCTGGAGCATCTTCAAAACCTCCACAGCTCATAACGAATGCACTCAGAATCAAGAGCCCCACCGTAGGCATGAACGATCTGACCGTCAGAATAGACGATCTAAGAAAGCTGAACAATCGAAGCCAATGGCTATAGGACCAAAAACGACTACTACTTTGCGTCAAAACCACCATACGATGATTCTGTGCAAGCTCGGTGCCAGACTATCCAAAGCTTAAAGCCGTCATGGCGGCTTGTATTCAAGGCCTCACAAGGGGCACTTTGCGATACGCAAAAAATGCGTACCAGCGGGGGGTGCTCACATCATGCGACCCTTGGCGGACAGAATAAACCAGCAGACAGAAACACAAACCCACAAAAGAGGCGCTTACTCAAAGTCCAGCTTTTCTGGCCACAGTCAATCGGCCTCCACCTCCCTCACTCTATCCTCACCGTTTCGGCTCAAAACGTAGATGCTTAATGGACTCCCCAGAATCTCTGAGCTCTTCAAGAGCCTCAATGCCCACCTTCAAATGAGAAGTGACAAACTCTTTAGTAACTTTCTTATCACTCTTCTCGGTCTTCACGCCTTCGGGAGTCATGGGATTGTCCGACACCAGAAGCAAACAACCGCGCGGAATTTGATTCATAAAACCGACGGTAAACACAGTGGCCGTCTCCATATCGATGGCCATGGCTCGAATTCGCTTCAGATACTCCTTAAATTCCTTATCATGCTCCCATACACGACGATTAGTTGTATATACGGTACCCGTCCAATAGTCGCGCTCGTTTCGCAATATAACGGAAGACAACGCTCGTAAAAATCGAAATGACGGAAGCGAAGGAACCTCAGGCGGCATGTATAAATCGCCCGTTCCCTCCCCTCGAATTGCGGCGATGGGCAAAACGAGATCCCCTATCTTGGTCACTGTTTTCAAGCCCCCACATTTTCCTAAGAAAAGAACCGCCTTGGGGTGCACCGCCGTCAGAAGGTCCATCACGGTAGCTGCCATTGCCGAACCCATTCCAAAATTAATAATCGTTATATTGTTTGCCGTCGCATTAGGCATGGGACGACCACGACCTCGAATGACGACTTTGAACTGTTTTGCAAACATCTCGACATAATTGGTGAAGTTCGTAAGCAAAATATATTGGCCGAACTTCTCAATGGGCGTGCCAGTATAGCGGGGCAGCCAATTCTTTACGATTTCTTCTCTTGTTTTCATACGAAAGAGGTTAATTTCTTTATATGAAGATCGCAATCTTTGGCTCCTCCATTGTTCCGATTCATGCCCGCTCTCTTGACGAACGTCCCTTGGGGGGTACTGAAACGGGCATTATCCGCCTGGCGGCTGAACTTCAGAGCAAAGGCTGTGACGTCACAGTCTTCACAACCCACCCCAATCCGCCGGCTAGCCAGCCACGCTATCTTCCCAAAGAGGCCATCGAGTCGTGTGGGGCTGTAGACGCCTATATAAGCGTTCGAGATTGGATTCCGCTCTTATACAATGTAAAGGCGAGAAAGCGCTTTCTGTGGACGGGCGACTCCTACGATCAGTTTCCGAATTTTGGAATCGGCGACAAACGGGTAGCCCATTTAACCGACGGCTTATTGGCCGTTTCACATTGGCAGGCCGATACCTTGTCCCAGGCCTCAGGCTTTCCTCGCGAAAAAATCACCGTGATCCGTAATGGCATTCAAGCGGACCTCTTTCAGGGTGAAGAGCTACGCCAACCGTATCGTTTAATTTACTCATCTACTCCCTATCGGGGCTTAGAATATGCACCAACTCTCTTCACCCGTCTGAAGGCAGAATTTCCTCAAGCGGAGCTTCATGTTTTTTCAGGCTACAAAGTTTATGACCAAAATGAACAGGAGTTTGCGTCGCTGCGAGAATCTTTACAGAAGACTCCTGGCATCGTCGTGCACGGCAATATTGATCAAAGACAATTGGCCCGCGAATTTATGAAATCCTCTATTCTGTTTTATCCCTGTCATTTCGAAGAGACGTCGTGCATCACGGCTATGGAAGCGATGGCCGCAGGCTGCATTCCCATAACATCTCGGCTTGCGGCTTTGCCAGAAACCATCGCAGACGCCGGCTGCTTGATTGAAGGACTGCCCCAAGACTCTCATTACGCCCATGATTTCTTGGCGGCATGCTCCAAAGTTTTTTCGGATTCAACCTATAGAAGTGAGATGCAACAGCTCGCTTTGCAGCGAGCTGCAAGTCTCACATGGTCTCATGTCGCTGACCGATTTTTAACGTTGTTACGTTGAGGAAGACTCAGAAGTTCACTGCTGACATTTCGTTTTTGCATTAATCTCCTTCATTTCCTCCTCCGTCTCCTGCTTCGCCTCTGCCTCCAGTTTACTCCTATCCTTCGTCCTCGACAGGGCACCCACTTGTGTTTACAAAATGTAATGGCTCATAATCTAGATTGGTTTCAGTATGTTGATCTTCAGGCGCATGCCTACGATCCTAAAGCACTTCAGCAAAAAAGAGTAAAAATTGTTGCTACTATTGGCCCGGCTTCTGAATCGGAGCCTATTTTGAAAGCGATGATTCGAAATGGTATGGACGTCGCTCGTCTCAACTTTTCTCACGGTGATCAGGCCGATCATAAGCGTCGTATTGAGTTACTGCGCTCCGTTTCTAAGAAAGAAGGCAAGTTCTTAGGACTTCTGCAAGATATTCAGGGCCCTAAAATTCGAGTGGGCCGTTTTAAAAATAAAATGATTACCCTGAAAAAGGGACAACGCTATACCATAACCACCGAACCTGTTTTGGGTGACGACGATCGTGTCTCTACCACACAGAAAAATCTTCACCTGGTGATTAAACCTGGCCACCGTATTTTGCTGGATGACGGTCTTATCTTTTTAGTCGTTGAGTCGGTAAAAGGTCGAGCCATTCATACCAATGTCGTTTTTGGAGGTCCTTTAAAAGATTCGAAAGGTATGAATTTACCCGACACGAAAGTACCCATTTCATGTCTCACTCCTAAAGATCTTGTCGATCTCGATTTTGGTCTCAAGAACCATGTAGATTTTGTGGCACTGAGCTTTGTGCAAAGCGGCGAAGATGTTGCCAAAGCGCGACGCTTGATTCATCGCGTGAAGAATCCTCCCGCCATTATTACCAAAGTAGAGAGTGCTCATGCGGTACACGATCTCGAAAATATTTTGAAAGTTTCTGATGGAATCATGGTGGCTCGTGGAGATCTCGGAGTGGAATGCCCCCTTGAACAGGTGCCCGCCCTCCAGAAAGAGATCATTCACGCAGCCAGACGAGCCGGCAAATTCGTAATCACGGCGACGCAAATGCTCGAAAGTATGACCTCAAAACCACGACCCACCCGAGCGGAAGCCTCCGATGTCGCCAACGCAGTTTTAGATGGCACCGATGCCGTCATGCTATCGGCCGAGACCGCCTCCGGAGACTTTCCCGTGGAAAGTATTAAAACCATGAGCCGCATTATTCTAAAAACCGAGGATTACTTGCGCCAAGAGACGAGCTTAGGGCCAGCACTCCTGGCTCCCACGGAAACGGTGACCGAGGCTGTAACTTCGGCGGCTCTTCAGGCCACTCGTTCGCTCGAGACCTCGGCGCTCGTTGCCTTCACTCACTCAGGGGCCACCGCGCAAGCGTTGGCACGATGGCGACCCAATATTCGACTTTTTGCGCTGACGCCTTTTGAACGAATCTGCCGCCGGCTCTCCGTCATTTGGGGCGTTGTACCAGCACTCACGCAAATTATGAAACATACCGACGAAATGCCGGCACTTTCAAAGCGTGTGCTGACTCGACATAAATTATGGAAACCCCGAACTCATATCGTAATTCTGTCAGGAACCCCTGTCGCAAGGCCAGGATCTACCAATCTTCTGAAAGTGCATTATATTAAGCCGGCTTCGAAACTATCGAAGTAGTATTATGATTTGGATCTTTCGCTTTTTATCGGTCGGTTATAATCGCTTATTACAATGCCTGGTGGAGGGCCCGTGGGGTCCTTTCCACACACTTTCCATTTGGATTTTTCGCCGACTTTTTTCTGTTAAAGAACCGCGGGGCTCCGCTAAAAAGCTCTCTGATTTTTTCTTACGATCGACGACTATTTCGCTCGATAGCCACGATATTGTATCGCCAGCCGAGGGCCAGTTGCTGGAAGGTCCTGCGACACTCTTGAGTCAAACTTCGGTATCAATCAAAGGCTTAGATTATGCGTGGTCTTCACTCCCCGAGTTAGCCGGCCTTGATGTATCAAGCGCCTCATTTTGGAATATTTATCTAGCGCCGCACAATTATCACTGGGTGCACGCCCCTTCGGATGGCTCTCAACTCGAAGCTCGTTTCGAACCTGGTTACTATTATCCTGTCAACGCTCTTGGCCGATGGCTGTCGCCGAAACTCTATGCCTACAATACGCGAATGAGTTTTCGATGGATGCATCCTGTCTTTGGTCGATGTATCTTGTTATGCGTTGGAGCGATGGGTGTCTCTCGATTTGAATGCCCCAAGGGCGCTGGAGAACTTCGGCGTTGGCGCCCCTTGTGTTCACAAGTATCAAAAGGAGAGTCACTGCTAGGCTTTCGTTTAGGTTCTTCTGTTCTTCTAGTTCTGGAGAAAAATTATTCGGGAGATCTTAGTCGCCCCCTACCGCGCTCTGTGCGTGTCGGTGAATCGCTTTAGAACTTAAAGGTCAGTGAGATCGTATCTTGATTGACTCGAATGTGATTCAGAACTTCATCCGCGCCGGTAATCTGTGCCACTTTCATTCGTCGGCTCTCCAGAGCTTCACTCTCAAGAATGATCTCTTGTTTGCCATGAAACTTTTTGTTCAATTTTTTAGATACAAATTCCACTTGGTTTACAACGGACTTGATATCGGCAAGACCAACAGACGCCTCTGCTAATACAGGGACGATGAGGGATATACACAGTAGGCTTATTCTAAATAGACTCATCATTTTCAACTCCCGGGCCTTTCTTGGCCCACACAAGACTTAGGAGTTGCAATTTATGTGCCAGACCCAGAATGGCTTGAAACACATATCCAGGCTAATTCTGAGCTGAACCGCGACAAAATTGCCCATAGTAGCTATGCAAAGAGGGTACTTTCTTTAAAAAGTTGGAAATGTGGAAATCTGAGTCATTATGGGGCGTTG
>CAZRCG010000005.1:0-179370 GCA_964598565.1 uncultured Bacteriovoracaceae bacterium
TGAAAATAAACCAAAGAGGAACTTATGAACCCTCCAATCAAAGGGGGAAGGTCAGAGAGGCCCAAAAACGAATGGATGATTGATGAACGGCCTGAGATGCGAATTATTTCAGACGATGTATGGGAAAAAGCCTGCCTTCGATGGAGGGCGATTCAAGGGACACATCCTAGGAAAACGGGTCAAAGGGGATTTTTTAGTGATCAGAAAAGTTATGTTAAGACAAACCCACCGCATCTCCTTTCGGGCTCCTTAGGTTGTGGCGTGTGTGGCGGGAGTATCAGTCTCGTAAGTGGAAAAGGTGGCGGATACTATGGTTGTTTAAATGCTAGCCGAAAAAGTTGTTCTAACCACGTGCTGGTAAATAGAAAGCGCATTGAAAAACATTTTATTAAGGCTTTATACGAAAAGGTACTAAAGGTCGAAACGGTTAAAATTGTTTTGGATAAAACCGCTCAAAAAGTAAGAGAGCATTTCGCGCATGTTCCTGAGGAGATTCGGTTAAAGAAAGTTGAACTTAATCAGACGGAAACTCGCATTCATCACCTGATTCAGTTTATTTCAGAAGGAAAGGCAATGAGTTCTGTATCGAGTATTGCGACAGCTTTAGAGCAGGATGAAACAAAAGCTAAAATTCTGAAGGCAGATGTTGAAGTATTGGAAAGGGCGCAGCGTTCAGCATTTGAACCACCTCCAGTGGAATGGATTAAAAGTCAGTTATCGAAGCTCCATGAGCTTTTGCAAAAGCGTGTAGAAGCTTCAGCCTTGCTTGTACGAAAGTTGACTGGAAGGATCGTGCTGACTCCAAAAATCCCTGAGGTGGGCCGGCCTTACTGTCATGCTAAGTCTAAATTGAAATCTTTTGCGCTTTTAGATGATCCTGATGAGCCATCGGGCTCTGGTTCGAATTCATTGCAATGGTGGAGGCGGTGGGAGTCGAACCCACGTCCGAAAGTTTTTGTCTTACCCATCTTCATGTTTAGCTTTTCCTTTAATTTAAATGAGGAAAGCTCCGAAAAGCGGGATAATTCCTCATCGAGCCTCAGATATTAAGACTCATCTCACACTAGAGACGCTGCGAGAGAGAATCCCTGCTTTTTTGACATTGTGAAATCTCAGCAGGAGTCGGACTTCATCAACGGGCTACAACTTAGGCAGCCAACGCGAAGTTAGATTCGTCGTTTATGTTTTTGCCAGCAGGGTTACGAGACCACTGACACCTCGACATGCAGAATAAGACGCCAGCCATCCGTCGAAACCGTGACGCCCCCTTCTAATCGAATCATTATTGACCCTTTGGCCCAGCTTTTCAACAATGATGGTATGGATATCGAACTTCGCAATAACGATGGCGTTCATGCTGGGGCAGCGAGCTCCTACACGCCTCATCCCCCTTCTGCTTGGGGGAATTCACATGCCCGCCGCGTTCTCCTGGGTTTTAGGCTCTTTCTCGCTCTAAGTGCCCTGTTGGCGCTCACGAGTTGTCGCTCGGGTGGCCACTGGCAGCACTATCGTATATCGGCGTTTGAGGAGGCGAGGGAGCGAAATATGACGATTGTACTGCATTTTCATGACGATAATCATCCCATCAGCAGTCAACAAAAGAACGAGCTCGAGAAGGTGATTCAAGACCCTAAGTTCAAAGCTATTGGGGCCTACCGGGTGCGCCATAAGAGTGAAAAAGCTCTTGAAGCTTTTGTTCGAGTGTCGGCACCCGCCACCCTCGTCGTTTACAAGGGCACCGAGGAGCGAGGTCGCACGACAGGAGAGATAAGCGCCGCTCGACTAAAGAAACTTTTAGAATTGGGTTTGTAGACCCTAGTACTCCGTGACACAAATCACATCTTTTAAAGCCCATCCGAAAAGTGGATATCTATTGCGGCTGGCTGCAAAGGTCGCCAGCATCGTTCTTAAAACAGTTCATTTTTCGGAAAACAACTAATTTCGTTTTGTGCAAAGCAGTCGTTTTAGTTTTAGATAACCAAAGATGTTAATTATTCTGATAGGCCTGCTGACTCTTGCAGCGACTTCAACCTTGTTTCATGCCCAGCCGTTTTTTAGAAAAGCGTTCTTACCTGCCGCATTAGGCGCGCTTGCACTTTTTGCGACTGTTGAGGTTCCGAGTGCTTTTGAACTGGCTTGGCTCGAGAAGCTTGGCGTTTCAATTTCTCTCTACGTCGACGGGCTCGCCTATTTATTTCTGTTGATGATTTTATGGATTGGAGCCGGCATTCTATTTTTTGCGGGCCACTACTTTTCAAAGAGTGAGCCGCTGCAAAGCTTTTATCCTAAAATTCTGCTGTTTTGCTTTGCCATGGTCGGCATTGTGACGTCAGACGATCTCATCGTTCTTTTTTTATTTTGGGAACTCACAAGCTTCACGTCTTATTTACTGATTGGCTTCGACTCGTCCCAACTTAAGGCTCGCAAGGCAGCTCTTCAAGCTTTTCTGGTGACGGGGGCCGGCGGTCTGGCCTTGCTGGCGTCGTTTTTAATTTTAGGTAATGCCGCTCAGAGCTACTCGTTTGTGGATATTTTGGCACAGCGAGATCTTCTTTTGCAGGACCCCTTAATATTGCCGGCGTTTATACTTTTGCTTCTCGGTGCCTTTACAAAATCAGCACAGGTTCCATTTCACTTCTGGCTACCGGGAGCCATGACCGCCCCGGCTCCTGTTAGCGCTTATCTTCACTCAGCGACCATGGTGAAAGCGGGCGTTTTCATTCTGGCCAAGTTTCATCCACTTTTTTCATTTCTTCCCGAATGGTCTGCAGTACTCGCGACTTTCGGTTTGGCCACATTCTTGTGGGGTCTTGTTCGCTGTCATTCAAAGCAGGAGTTGAAGTCCATTTTTGCCTATTCTACTGTGTCTTCCTTGGGGCTGATGGTCTTTTTGCTTTCGTTTTCTACTCCAACAGCACTGGATGCATTTTTAATTTTTATAGTGGCCCATGCTGCCTACAAAGCGTCGTTATTTATGTTGGTGGGCTGCGTTCAAAAAGAATGGTCGGCTTCAAGTATAGAAGAAATGCCCGCGTTCAAACTTTGGCCACCCTCTTTCAAAGCCGCCTGGGGCATGGCAGTTTTATCGATGATCGGTATGCTGCCCTTTGCGGGTTTTTTGGCGAAAGAACTTATTTTAGAAAGTCTTTTGACACGATCTTTGGGTCTGATTCTGATGGGCATCGTTGGTTTATCTCTCGGGGCTTGGCTCGTCTTTCGACTTTTGTTCGTCTTTAAGGTGAAGAAAGATGACTCAAAACCGTGGGCCATGAAATCAAAGCTTCTCATTCCCGCTATGGGTCTTGGCCTCTTCTCCCTCTACTTCGGCCTAAACACTAATCACTTTCGTATAGCACTGATCGACCCTGCCTATCGCGCTATTGCTGGCATCGAACGATATTCGGACTTCGCTCTGTGGCACGGAGTAAACTCGGCGCTTATTTTGAGCCTCTTGACGTTAAGCATCGGCTTTTTGTTTACGTTTTGGTGGCCGAGGGGTCTTTCGAAGAACTGGCTATCGGGTATTTCTGCAGAGGCCGTGTTTCAACGCTCATTAGATCTATTAATCCGAGGTGCCCAGCGGATGATGAAGTTCGTTCAGCCACAGTCAGTGACGGCAAGCACCGTATGGGTGGTCTCGATATTTGTATTGGTTTGTCCGTTCTATGTGCCCTGGCCTGAAATCCATTGGAATTTGCAATTTCTCGGATGGGATATTTTATCCGTAACCGTATTTTTTCTTGGCGCCGTTTTTTTGAGCTTTGTCTCAAAAAGTCGCCTCGCTGCCATCTTAGCTCTAGGCGGTATCGGCTATGCCATTGCTCTTTGGTTCGCTCTCTTTTCTGGGCCTGATTTAGCCGCCACTCAGTTTGCCGTAGAAAGTTTGAGCGCTGTGATTTTTGCCCTCATTGTGGCACGTCTGTCAAAGAATCACTTCTCTGAGAAAATCCCGACCATGCCCCGTTTTCTAATCAGTCTGGGGGGTGGCCTGATCGCTTTTGCAACAGCTTCGCTTATGACAAGCGGGCCTTCAGAGACCGTGGCCGATTTTTATAAAGAGAATTCTTTAGCCCATGCACACGGCAGAAATGTTGTGAATGTGATTCTTGTGGATTTTAGAGCCTTAGATACATGGGGAGAAATAACCGTGTTGGCCATTGCCGCCCTTGCAGTGGCGGCCTTGCTAAAGAGAGGCGTCACTCAATGACTTCCGTTATTTTTAGACGCTCCACCGTTCTGTCATCGCTGCTGCTGTTTCACTTTTCGTTGATCTTTTTTTGGAGAGGCCATCATTTACCCGGGGGCGGATTCATTGGCGGGCTCTTAGCATCGGGAGCTGCGGCTCTGATTGTTATGGCCTATAGTGGCAGCACCCTAAGAAGAATTTTGATATTTTCTCCTATAGTCTGGCTTTGTATAGGTCTCTTGGTAGCAGCTACCGCGGGGATGATGGGCTTCATCATGCGCCTCACATTTTTCGAAGGGCTGTGGACGGATGCTTTTCAGCCTTTGGGTCTCGACCTTATTGGCACCCCCGTGCTTTTCGACTTTGGCGTCTACCTCGTCGTCGTTTCGATGTTTTGTGCTGTGCTGCTGGCGCTCGAAGAATTTATTCACGATAAGGAGCCCTCATGACCACGTGGAGCGCAGTCTTTTTTTCGATCTTAGTCGGCGTAGGTCTTTATCACGTTATGGGAGACACGGTGGTAAAGAAGGTACTGGGTCTCGCCTTTCTATCACATGCCAGCCTTCTATTATTGCTCATGTCAGGTGGCCTAAAGCGCTCGGCTGACCCGATTATGAGTCATACGGAATCGCTCTTGCCCGCCAGCTCTGCAGACCCCCTGCCCCAAGCGTTGATTTTAACAGCGATCGTCATTGGCTTAGGCCTGCAGATATTTCTTCTCGCCATTTTATGGAAAGGCCGTCAGGAATGATGCCGCTCTGGATATCGTTAGAACTAGTACTGCCTTTTTTGACGGCCATCATGTGTCTGCTGTTCATGAGATACTCTCGTATCCAAACCGTCATCTCCTTTTTAGGGGCCTTATCTCTCTCGGCGGTTGCTGCTTTTTTTGTAACTCAGACATGGGATTCTTCGGCCTTCTCTCTTGAAGTTGGCAATTGGCCAGCTCCCTTTGGCATTGTCTTGGCGATCGATGGACTATCGGCCGCCATGCTGAGCGTAACGGCGCTGTTACTTGTTGCCACTCTTTTGCTCAACAAGTCGTTTGCGAAAGACAAAGACCGAGAGTTCTTTCATCCGCTGATGCATTTTTTAGTGCTGGGTCTCAACGGCGCTTTCATCACGGCCGATATTTTTAACCTCTACGTTTGGTTTGAAGTTCTTTTACTGTCGTCGTTTGCTCTTTTGAGTATGGGGCTTGGATTTAGGGAATCGCTTCGGACCCGTGGACTAACCTCTTACGTCGTACTCAATATTGTCGGCTCACTGTTTTTTCTCTTTGGCATTGCGATGATTTATCACGAATGGGGGACGCTAAACTTGGCTCATCTCGCAGAGAAATTTCAGCAGCAGACGATGACGGCTTCACAGCACTATGCCGGCCTCTTTTTGTTAGGAGCTTTTGTTATGAAGGCGGGCCTCATTCCCTTTCATATCTGGCTCTTACCAACCTATCCTTTGGCGCATCCGGTTGTTGCGGCATTTTTCTCAGGTCTTGTGACCAAAGTAGGCCTCTATGCCATTTTACGTTTTTTTGTCGACGCAGGCGGTGGTGCGTTTTCTGTCACGGGCACGCCTCTTTGGATTGTCGCGATAGTCTCGATGGTCGTTGGCGTGTTAGGGGCTGCTAGCCAAATGTCGATGCGAAATATTCTTTCGTTTCATATCGTCTCGCAGGTTGGCTATATCGCGTGGGGCTTATCGATGGGTACGCAAGCAGCCGTTGCCGCCTCTATATTTTATTTGATTCACCATATGATCGTGAAAGGCAATTTGTTCTTCGTCGCCGCTGCTCTTCAGAGACTCAACGGCACAGAAGATTTAACGCGACTGGGGGGACTGTCAAAATTGAAGCCGTTTTTGGCCATCTTGTTTTTAGTGCCGGCGCTCTCGCTTGCAGGGCTACCACCCTTCAGCGGTTTCTGGGCAAAATTTCTTCTTCTTCGAGAGAGTCTTTTGATGGGCCACTGGTTTTCATCAGCAATTGCGTTGGCAGTAAGTCTGCTGACTGCTTTTTCTATGCTAAAAATTTGGACGGAAGTTTTTTGGAAAGAGGCGCCAAAAACAGCAGCAACTATAAATATATCTGCTAGATCTCTGGCCGTACTGTATGCGCCGCTCATATTGTTAAGCTTAGCAACCTTAATAATAAGCTTATATCCAGGACCCATCATCGATTTTTGCTTTCGAATGGCAGACGTTTTTTTTGGCACTGGTCCCTATGGCCACGGTCTGCCACCGGGAGGAAGCTCCTCATGATACGGCTTTTTTTTGCGATGGAACTTTTCATTATCTTTATTAAGGAAGTGGTCGTCGCAAACCTTCAGGTGGCTTGGCTAGTGTTTCAGCCCACGAAAAACCTTCGTCCCGCACTTTTTAAACTACCACTTCAGTTGAAAAGTGAGTGGGGAATTACCTGCCTTGCTCACATGATTACTCTCACACCCGGAACCATCACCATTTCAATGGCCAAGGACAAATCGGCACTCTATGTTCATGTATTACACAGCCAAGATATCGCGGAGACTCGCCAATCGATTAAAACTATTTTCGAACGCCGGCTGATTCGCCTTTTTGATAGAACGAATACTCGAGCAGGAGGTTCGGCATGACACTTATCGACGTAGCACTCATTCTCTTCTGTCTCTTTATAATAGCTCCCGCTGTTCAACTGGTGAGAGGACCCAGCGGCATTGATCGACTTCTTGCTTTTGAGCTCTTGGTGCCCATTGTCGTTGGCGTGATATCCTGTCTTTCACTATCGGGCAGACTCTCCTTCGGAGTAGATCTTTTAATTCTTTTACTTCTGGTGGCTTTTCTCGGCTCGATTGCTTTTGCCTGGTATCTACAAAGAGCCAAAGGAGACTCGGCATGGTAACACTATTTCAAAGCATTTTACTTTTGCTAGCGGCTCTCTTCATGGGTATCGCCTGCATCGGGCTATTTCGAATGCCTGATTTTTATACAAAAATGGCCGCTGTCTCGAAAGCCTCGACCCTCGGCCTGCTCCTTATTTTGGCAGCGCATATGATCACGGCGCCATCCATCGAGAAGATCGTCCTGCTCAGTACGGCTCTATTCTTTGTTGCCATTACCTCCCCGCTGGCCACGCATCTTCTGGGTCGTAATGCCTATCTGAAGGGAGTGAAATTGCATCCCCAAACTCAATGTGATGAGTGGAAAGGTAAAGATGGCTAAGGAAATACAGAGCGAACAAGGTAAGCTATAATGACTATTTGATGACTCCATTGAGAAGCCTCACAAAACTTTAAAGTCTATGGGCCTCTTCTTAGCCAATTTTTTTAGTGCAGCGTATCCAAGGCTACCTGCAACGCAAAATCCAACTTCATCAACTGAAGTAGAGATAAAGTGCCGATAAAATGACGCAGATGATTTTTATCAATACTGACCAGCTCGTCACAAAAAACGGATGAAGGATGCTTGAGCCCTTGCTTTACTCCAACCTCAACCTGGGTTGAAAGCCCATCCGAGCGAGAATAAATAGGAGCGCATATGACCGTAGAAAAGTTCGAATCAATAAGTGCCTGTCTACTTACCACGACAAAGGCTCTCTGATTCTTCGGGTCTCGCTTCGAACCCCTTTTGACCAAATAGATCTCTCCGCGTTTCACGACTTTCTCGGCTGATATTTCAGAGTGTCCAAAGCTTGCTTATTGAAGTCTTCCCCCAAAGAATTTAAAATCGCAAGATCTGAACGGTATCGAGTCTGAGCTCCCTGATTTTTGAAAAATAGCACAAGAGCTGCCTCAATTATTTGAGAACGGGCCGGCTTACTAGGAAGTTGATCAATTTTCTTGAGGAGTCGCTTATCAATGCTTACGGATGTTTTTGCTTTCATAGAAATCCAACAATAACTGGTAATACTAAAGTAATACCCATACCATCTAGTGTCAAGTAGCTCCCCTTCTCAATAAAAATCTAAACACCATTCAAAAAGGGGTTTCCTCAGTCCCATCCACCTCACAAAGTTTAGCACTTCTGCGGACGTCGATGACGTATTTCGTAGAGCAATCGTTCTTTAAGTGCGTCACTACTTAGATTGCCGAGGCTCTCACCCCGCGCTGTCTTCATAGAGGCTGAACCACTCTCCACTTCTCGATCTCCGAGAACAGCCGTATACGGAATGCGCGACACAGAGGCGGCTCGCACTTTGCCGCCCATATTGCCTTCTCCGATATCGGCACGTGCGCGAATGCCCAAGGCTTTGAGATCGCTTTCGAGACGAAGAGCGGCTTCGTTGTGATTCTCTCTTACCGGCACAATGGCAACTTGAACAGGAGCAAGCCAGGTCGGCAAATAGCCTTCGCAGTGCTCTAAATAGACGCCCAAAAATCTTTCAATTGTTCCGAAGGCCGCGCGGTGAAGCATCACAGGACGATGTCGTTTAGAGTCTTTGCCAACATACTCCAGCTCAAAGCGCTCAGGAAAATTATAGTCTAGCTGAAGCGTCGCAAGCTGCCAGGCGCGTCCTATGGCGTCTTTGATATGAAACTCGTACTTCGGCCCATAAAATCCGCCTTCACCAGGCTTGAGCTCATAGGCTGCGCCGCGACGCTTAAGAGCCAGCTCCAATGTTTGCTCAGCCTTGTCCCAAATCTCATCACTGCCCAGTCGTTTCTCAGGTCGCAGCGCCAATTTCAACGTATAGGCTCCTAGATCAAAGGCTGAATAGACCTCGTCGACAAATTCAAAGAATCGATCAATCTCTGCTTCGACTTGTTCTTCCATACAAAAAATATGGGCATCGTCTTGTGCAAACGATCGAACTCTCGTAATTCCATGCAGAGCTCCCGCCAATTCATTGCGATGCAATCGAGTAAACTCGGCTATTCGCAAAGGCAAATCTCGATAGCTAAAAAGTTTGCTGCGATAGAAAAGGCAGTGACCTGGGCAGTTCATCGGCTTCAAATAACTGGCGTGTTCTTCACCTTCTCGAAACTCAAACATATCTTCTCGAAAACTTTGAAGATGCCCTGAAAGGGCATAAAGCTTCGAATCAAAAAGCTGCGGAGTCATGACTTCTCGATAGTCATACTTTTGATAGAGCTCTCGTATAAAGTCGATCATCTGGTTGTATACCAAAGTACCTGGTGGGTGAAATACAGGGCTACCGGGAGCCCATTCGTGAAACGAAAACAAATCGAGACGCTGACCTAACTCACGATGGTCGCGCTTCTTGGCTTCTTCGAGCATCGTGATATGCGCATCGAGTTCATCTTTCGTTGGGAAGACCGTTCCATACACGCGCTGCAATACCGGGCCCTTATCATTGCCCTTCCAGTAGGCGCCTGAAATTTTCAACAATCGAAAATGTTTCAGCTCCCCCGTGAAACGAATATGAGGCCCTTCACAAAGATCAACAAACTCTCCTTGTTGGTAAAACGAAATGGCCTCCTCACTGGGAAACGAATCGACCAGCTCTACTTTATACGATTGATTTTGCTGTGCTAAAAAGGCCTTGGCCTCTTCACGAGGCTTTTCGGAGTAGAGAACCTTAAAATTTTCTTTAACAATTTTTTTCATCTCCGCTTCGATGACGGGCAAGTCGTCAGGCGTAAGCGTTCGACCTCCAAGATCCATATCGTAAAAGAATCCGTCTTCGGTCACGGGGCCCACGGTCAATTTCACGCTCGGAAATAAACGGGTGACTGCTTGGGCCATAAGATGCGCGCCCGAGTGGCGAAGCGCATGCAGATAATCTTTGTCTTGACGGCTTCGAAATTGTTCCATGGCTTACTCTGCCACGCTTGTGGCTAGTTCGACAATTTTTGAAATCAGCTCATTGTAGGTATAGCCAGCCTTTCCAGCTGACTGAGCAAAATCATCTTCTGGAGCAAGCGACGGATTTGGGTTCGCCTCAATAAGATAGGCCTCTCCCCCGGCCGAAATACGAAAGTCGAAACGCGCATAACCATGGAGCTGCAAGATATCAAACGACTTCTTTGCAATCATAACAAGCTCCTGCTGCTGAGCCTCTGATAGATCTTTGGCAAATTCCGTTCGAATTCCCCACCGCTTGCGGTATTCATCGTCCCACTTAGCCTTAAAAGTCGCAAACTTTGGCAGGTCTTCCGGAAACTCATTAAAACAAAGTTCCCGTATCGGCAAAACCTCGAGACGCTTTAGACCCAATACCCCCACATAAAACTCTCGCCCCGACAGAAACTCTTCAATAATCACATCACATTGATATTTCGAGTGAAGGTAGTTCACTCGCTCAAGACAGTCTTTCTCCTGAGAAACAAACGAGTCTCGAGATATTCCTTCTGATCCCTCCTCAGCCATCGGTTTCACAAAGGCTGGATAAGCAAAAGACTTCAGTTTTTTTAAGGGGCGCTTTCTTCGTGATATGGTCCAGCGAGGAACTCGAATACGATGGTGCGATAGAATTTTTTTACTGAGACCTTTATCTTGGCAAAGAGATAAACCTAAGGGGCGAGTACCCGTATACGCAATACCTAGAAGATCAAGCAATGCCGCTAGATGAGGCTCTCGATCTCGTCGGCCTGCAAAACTCTCTGCCATATTAAAAACCAAATCGGGCTTGAGCGCTTTTAACTCTAGAACTAAACGATAAATATCGCCGTAAACTCCCAGAAGTACAGGCTCATGCCCTGCAGATTCGAGGGCGCGAAAGATGGCCCGCTCCGACTCCCAGTCCGCCTGATCCATGTACTCCTCATAATCATGGTTCGGCGGAGGCTCTACCGAAATATCAAACAAAATCACGATTTTCAGAGACATTCATCTCTAAGAATAATCTATTTTGCTCGCAGTGGCATGAAGGTATTGCTATCGTCGCAGCAGCAATGTCTTTGATAAAATGTGCACTTCATCTTGCTGATCAACGATGGGTCCCTGATGGACTCGTAAGACTTGGAATTCGCGGCCTCATCCGCAAAAGACTTTTGGCGCGACCTGCCAATGCCGCGCAACGAGCCTTGGCCTATCGGTCGCATTTAGAAGCGATGGATCATTCTTCGATTGCCATTGAGACCAGAAAAGCCAATGAGCAGCATTACGAGTTGCCTCCCCCATTTTTTGAAATGGTGCTGGGACCCTACGTAAAATACAGCAGCTCGTATTTTGAGTTTCCAGAGCAAGGGTTGGGCGAAGCAGAAGAGGCAATGCTAAAACTCTATGAGGAGCGATCTCAACTGAGTGATGGTCTCGATATTTTAGAATTGGGTTGTGGGTGGGGCTCGCTCACATTGTGGTTAGCCAAGCGTTTCCCTGGCTCTCAAATTACGGCCGTTTCAAATTCACCGCCCCAAAAAAACTATATTTTGGAGACGGCTCGTCGACGAGGCTTGGCGAATATTGATGTTATCACGGCCGATATCAATACTTTTGAAACTGCAAAACGATTTGATCGCATTATCTCGATCGAAATGTTTGAGCATCTTAGAAATTATCGCTTACTCTTTGCTCGCCTGTCGCAGTGGCTTAAAAACGACGGCCTTGTTTTTGTTCATATTTTTTGTCATCGAGACTTCCCTTATTTCTTTAATAGCATCAGCGATGACGATTGGATGAGTACTCATTTTTTCAGTGGCGGGCATATGCCGGCCTTCGATTTGTTCGAAAGATTTTCAGAACATCTCAAGGTAACCAATAAATGGTTTCTGAATGGGCATCACTATGCCCGATCTTGTGAGTGGATGTTGAAGAATATGGATTCTCATGCTGACGCCATCTTAAAAATTTTCTCTGAGGTCTACGGAAAGGGACGCGAGAAGCTTTGGTTTCAGCGTTGGCGAATTTTCTTTATGGCCTATGCTGAACTCTTTTGGTTTCGAAAAGGTCAGGAGTGGGGTGTGGCCCATTATCAACTAAAGAAAGTCTGAGAAAGACCGCTAAAGAAAGCCCGGGAGGCTAGGGGTCTGACCAAAAATTCTCTCCGCAGAGAACCAGAAATAGCTTTCCAACCAAACCTCTAGACCTTGATAGGTCGCTTCCAAACCATTTGATGCGTATTGAGAACCTTCGATCGAAAGCCTGCTTCGCAGTAGCTAAAATAATAGTGCCATTGCCGTACAAAAGACTCTCCAAACCCAAGGTCTTTGACTTTAGTTTGAACCTGAAGAAACTGCTCATCCCAGAGTTTAAGGGTTTTTGCATAGTGCTCACCAATATTTTGGGTGCTGTCGAGTAGAAACGACGAACCTCTCTGAGCACTCTCGACCAAAGCTGAAAGTGATGGCACGACGGCGCCAGGAAAAATATAGTGCTGAATCCAATCTGGATTCTTTCGGTACGAGTCATAGCGTTGATCGGCAATCGTAATAGCCTGTAAAACCAACGAACCGGTCGGCTTCAGCAATTGATCGCAGATTTTGAAAAAATGCTCCAAATGCTCGTGACCAATGGCCTCAATCATCTCGATCGACACGATGGCATCAAATGGCTTTCTGGAGTTCTCATCTTTCAAAAAGTCTCGAAAATCGCAAAAAACAAAACGAACCTTATTTTCCAACCCTTTCTCTTGGGCTCGCTGCTGAGCATAGGCGAGCTGATCTCGTGACAACGTTAGGCTCGTCACGCGACAGTCTTTGGTCTCTGCAGCTCGAATCGCGAAGCCCCCCCAACCCGAGCCAATCTCAAGCACATGATCTCCCGGCTGGATCTGCGCACGCTCTATGAGACGATCATACTTCTCAATCTGGGCTTCCTCTAGACTAGCGTCGGGCCTACGAAAAAAAGCCGCCGAGTAGGTCATCGTCTTATCGAGAAAAAGCCTGAAAAGATCATTTCCAAGATCATAGTGGTCGTGAATATTTTTTTTCATTTGCGACGACGTATTTCGCTTTAGAAAATGTTGAAACGAAAGTATGCGGTGCGAGAGCCAAGTCGATACAAGCGATCGATCGTCGATTCTGTTAAAATTCTGAACAAAAAGAGCTAGTAAATCGCTGAGGTGCTCTATATCAAAGAGCCCTTGAACATAGGCCTCTCCAAGACCAACATCACCCCTGCATGCGCAAAGCCAAAAAAAATCGTAACTATGAATATCAAGTTCCAAAAAGCTGTCGGCTTCTAAATCGCCAACCGTCAAAACCTCGTGAGAAGGCAATCTTAAGCGCAAAGCAGCCCCCTTTAGGCTATTCAAAAAACGTAAAACGACTTTCATCGCCAATTTTTGAAGCAGGGTAGGAGACTTAACCTGAACAGTCTTGTCATGATGGGCAATGGGCTTTGAATAGACCTTCAATCTCTTTTCGTAGTGCAGGCGAGCCGCCTGCCACAGAATTCTTGGCATCGTAAGAAAAGCCGTAAACGGAAAACGCACGAAAGTCTTGAAAAGATTTTTGAAATTTAGTGGGTACGCTTTACCCCTGATATGGGAATAAAAGAGGCTCTGGTTATTAGACAGAATCTCGATTTTTACTTCAATATCACTTTCGAATTTAGAAAACGAAAATCGATAGTCCCCCTGCAAATCGTAAAACGGCGACACATGAAATACTCTGGGTTGAACAAGGCCACGGGACCTCGTCGAAACTTCGTTAGTCGATAAAGATGGAGCGGAGGTTTCAGCAATAAAGTAGTAGTGCCGCTCCCCAAACGTATTGTTTACTTCGGCAAGATGCGCCACAACCTCGTTGTTCTCGCCAAAAAAATAGTAGAAAGAAACGGGATTAAACGCATAGTTGAAAAATCGGGCTCCGGTCACTAGCGAGATACGCTTGACCAACGAGGGGTCGATGCCTTCGTGCTGCAGAAAGGAGTAGAGTCTTTCTCTCAGACTAGTGCCCTCAAAGCCAACGGCATAATCTCTCTCCCAAATAGAAGCGACGGCATATCTATTCACACCGAATAAAAGAGGAGTTTGAGACCGCGAATTTGCAAAAGCCTCAAGATCATCAAGATCGATCTGAAAAAAATACACAGGATATCGAAATTGATGAATCACAGGAGATTTGCGAATATGCAAAATCTCCCCCCAACAAACTGCCGACGTCATTAATCCCTAAAGCCTTTCGCCCCAAGACTCTGCCATAGTGACGGCACTACGAAGCGCATCTTCATGAAATCCGTATCCGAAATAAGACCCCACAAAATAGAGAGGCCCCTCGCGGTTCAGTTCCTGCAAGCGTTCCTGAATCCGAAATGTTGTAAGGTCGAAGCGGGGATGCCGATAGTGGATCTCTTTGATGATAGACTCGTCTCTAGGTTTTCGCGGCGGATTAAGAGTCACCAAATAGCGACGCTGCGATTGCAGGCCCTGCAATCGATTCATGTCATAAGTGACCGAAACCTCAGCAGACGAACACGATGAATAATTCCACGACGCCCAAGACGCCATTCGTGGGGGCATAAGCGAGGTATCAGTATGAAGGAACGTGGCGTTATCATTGTATTTCCACGGGCCCAACAGCTGCTTCTCCAGAGAAGTTGGTTCCTTCAATAGTCGAAGAGCTTGGTCGGCCTGTGTGGCTAGAATAACGGCATCAAAATACTCAGAGGAGTGTTCAAAATCAATTTTTACGGCGCCTCGCGATGAGTGTTCCGCAGTCTCTCGCGTGATCAATTTTGCGGGAGAGTTCACAACAATCTTGCCTTTAAAGGATTCTTGAAAGGCTTTGATATATGAATGACTGCCGCCGACAACGGTCTGCCACTGTGGACGATCCGCCAGGTTCAAAAGGCCGTGATTCTTAAAGAAAGCAAAAATACTTTCTGCGGGATAATCATCTATCATATCGGCTGGGGTCGACCAAATCGATGCCGCCATGGGAATCAAATAAGAGTCTACAAAAAATTTCGAGAAACCATATCGGCTGATAAAATCACGCAGCGTCATGCCTCGCGCTTCGCCTTTTTCCAGCGACAACAACGCCTTCACACAAAAATTTTTTATCTCTAAAAGAAAACACCAGAATTTTGGCGACAATAAATGTCTTCGCTGAGCAAAGAGACCGCGCATATTAGCGCCTGAGTAACAAAAGCCAGTTTCAGGATTGTGAAATCCAAAGGACATATCCGCTGAACGCACGGGCACCTTTAGTTTAGTGAAAAATTGATGCAAGAGTGGATAAGTGCGGTCATTGAGAACGATAAATCCAGTATCTACCGAGACTCTCTGACCTTCTTCCAAAATATCGACCGTATGAGTATGCCCCCCTAAACGATCGCTCGCCTCAAATAGAGTCACATCATGCTTTCGGGAAAGTAAATGAGCTGAGGCTATTCCTGATATACCGCTCCCTATAACGGCCACTCGTCTCATCTTCCTCACTTCTAGGCCTATAAATCTCAGAAGGCAAAAAGAATCGACTCTCCTGACTCAAACACCTCTTCTAAAATGTCCCGTGAATAAGTAATGTGTAACCAGTGTCGTAAGAAACGAAGAGACCATCAAAAGACTGCGTCTCTCGTCATGCTTTAGAACCAATTTAAGCTCGTAACATCGATGAGTTAACCTCTGAATGAGGCCCGAGATAGTGACTTTGCGCTCACCCGTCCACAATGACACGGTCTCTAAAAGCTCGCGTCTCGCAGAACGCATGAACGCGTACGCACTAATGCCGGCGGAATTCTCAGCTTGAGAATTAACAAAAATCTCGAGCAAATCACGATCATAGAAATCTGGATAGTCCTCGGCGAAAGTTTTTCGCTTTGCTTCGTAATAGCGATGAAGTGTTTTTTGAAGATATCGCGCATCCGACATCATTCGTCCTCGTGGCTCGGGCCGATCTACTCCTCTAAATTCTGCGCAGAGTTTCTCTACAAATTCTAATTTCTTAAAAGCTCCCCAGTCTTTATAGCGCTCTTGCCACTGAGAGGCTGGGTCCAACCACACCGCAAACGTTTCAGCGAAATCTTCGTCTGGATGGGCTTGCGCGTACCACTGAGGAATATTGTGTACAAAATTTCTGCTATAGGGGCGCGGGCGATAAGCATCAGGATCATAGTGCTCTGTGGGAGAGCCAAACAACTTCTGCCAAGTTTTACGTTTGGAGACATGAAACGTATGATCAAACGCATGACCTAACTCATGTCGAAAAAGTTTTTTAAAATCGACAGTGTCTTCGCCTTCGCACTCAAGCATCAGACGTTTCTCAAGCAATCTCAATCGCGGATGCGCCAAAAAAAATGGTACCGCCACAGCGGATACACCCGCGGGAGAAAACCACTCATCTCCGAAGTAGATTCTCGGCTTAAATAAAAGTCCTCTGTCTCGCAGTTCTTGGAGCACCTCCTGAATTAGAGGGCTCACCATGCACGACGCCGGATCAAGCTTTAAGTCTTTGATTCTCCACTTAAGGAGGGCTTCGTCATTGAGTGTTTCCCAGGAGTCCATGATTTTCACTTGGTTCTCACAGAGATTCACGATAACGTCAATGCGACTGGAGGTGACATGAGCTCATCAAATAATCCCCTAGATCCCCTCAGAAAAAGCCAAGAAGAAGAGTACTTTAGGAAGCAGAATGCGGAGATGGCGGCCAAACTTAAGGGCCGACTATCGATGAAGGAAGCGGGAATTGAAGATCCCGAGCTTGCCGACGCCCTGACCCGCGCGGGGTATACGGCCGACTCTGTCAGGGCACTGTTTCTCGTGCCTCTGTTCGAAGTCGCTTTGGCTGACCATAATATTCAGCCAGAAGAAAAAACGTTGCTGTGGGCTTGTGCCCAAGAACGGGGCATTGAAAAAACAAGTGAAGCTCACAGAATTCTTGAAGATTGGGTGCGTACAGAGGGTGACGCTGAGAGCTTTCTTAGGGCCAAGCAACTGCTGGGCCCCTTGCTAGAAGAAGTGAAACGAGAGCAGAAAGAACAGTGGTTGCTCGACGCTGCCGAGAGAATCGCCACAGCTGCGGGTGGTCTTTTTGGTTTGGGTATGGGCGCAAAAAAATCAAAGGCTGAAGCGGCCCTTGTGGAACGCTTGGAAAAGAAACTTAAACCCTGACCAATACAGATTTTAGACATTCCCGCGCTTGGCTATAACAGGCCTTGGCGCTCGGCGTAGATTCGAAATCCTTCAAGCAAATCGGTAAACGATTCAATCTCAAACAGAACATCCTGCATGTGATGGATTTCGAAATATTGATTTCCAACCGTTGCAAAGTCCCAGGGCTGAACGCGGACTTTGTCGCTAAGCGAGTGGTAGACTTCCTCCGGAGACGAAAGAATTCCAGATCCATAGATTCGTCGGCCATGTTCTGTTTTCACAAGTCCGAACTCCACACTAAACCAATAGATTCGTTGCAGCTGTATAAGTTGGTCGCCCGAAGCTTTTGCCGCCGCACGTCCGTAAAATTCGTAAAAGGCCGCAAATACGGGATTGGTAATCAAAGGCAGGTGGCCAAAGATATCATGAAACATATCGGGCGACGGCGTGTAGTCGAGCTCCTCTCGCTCACGAATAAAATCGGTACACGGGAACAACTTTTGCGAGAGACACTCAAAAAATTCTTTCTCAGGGACCAAACCCTCGACCCGTGTGATACGCCAGCCGGTGGCCTGTTCAAGCTTCGGGCTGATTTCCGCTAGGCGAGGAATGCGATCGGCCGGTAAATCTAAGAGACGAAGACCCTCTAAAAACTCTGGCACCGCCCGATTGGGAAGCGCCTTCATTTGGCGATCAAACATAATAGCCCAAGTTTCATGCTCTTCGTCGGAATAGAGCGGAATTCTCACTTTGGAAAGATTAGCCTCGTGCCCTGTCGTGATCGTCACAGAGGCGTCTCGGTATTGATCGGTAACCGATTTCATCGTGCGAACTACCTTAGGCGACAAAGCCACGATCCACTCCTTTTGTTGGGTTCTTTCCTCGCTCTTATTGTGCTTCACTTCTATTATAACAGACAAACAAAATGTGCCCCCAAGCCCTTCATTTTGAGCCCCTGATCCTGCGAGAGACTCCTTCGGATAAGGCAACGCCTTCAGGGCTTCTCATTCTCGTTCACGGACGAACGGGCAATCTGCGCGTTCTGGAATTCATGGCCAAGCGCCAAGCGCTGCGAGCGTTTACGCGTCTTTTAGTACAAGCTCCTTATACGGAGACAAGACCTGAGCAAAAAGACGAAGGTTTCTCGTGGTATCGTGATAAACGCAGCGGCCTAGAAGAATCGCGAAAACGTCTCGATCTCTTGGTCGATGCTGCCTTAGAGGCCGGCTGGGCACCGAGAGATATTTATTGGCTAGGCTTTTCTCAGGGCTCTGCCATGATTTTAGATCTTGCGCTTAGGCAGCACTCTCTCTTTGGAGGTTTTGTCTGCGTTTCAGGCTTCTGTTTGTCGCGTCCCGAAGACGTGCCCACTTTCTCACCGCAAGCTTCGAGCCAACGAATCTTGATCACTCATGGAAGTCGAGACCAGATACTTACGTTAGATTACGCACAAACATCGTACGAAATTTTACGTTTAAGTGGCATCCCTTTTCAATGGAAGGTCTTTGACAAACCGCACAGCTTTAAGTTGAAGGAGGAGATTCCATTCATCGAGTCTCAACTCCTTGAATGGGCGGCTCATCGTTCGGGTGTAATATCCGAAGCGATAACCTAGTCGGATAAGGACACACCCAAGCCATCTATGGAATCCACTTATTTCTACGCTCTCGGTTCGGCGCTCGCATTCTCTTCTGCAAGCCTCATCTTCACGCTGTTTGCTCGCAAACTCACAGTGGCATGGATGAACGCCTTCAAGGCCATCGTGGCCTTTGTTTCATTTGGAATGGCTTATATTGTCACAAAAGATTTTTCTGTTCTGCCGTCATTGTTGAGCGTTGTTTGTTTCTTTTGTAGCGGTCTGATCGGCCTCAATTTAGCCGATTTTTTGTTGGTGAAATCTTTTAAGACCATGGGGCCTTCTCGAACACTCATGATCTTTAGTTTTCAGCCTCTGTTTTTGGGGTTTCTCTCTTTTCTTGTTCTGGATCAAGCGCTCACAGGTCGAACATTGTTAGGCATCCTCTTTATGATGTCGTGCGTTTTTTGTATTTCTTACGAGCAGTTCCATCGCGAGAGGAAATGGGACGTCAGAGGTCCCCTCATCGCATTTGCAGGCATGATTCTCGATTCCTTTGGGATTTTGCTAACACGCAGCGCTTTCGAGATCGACCGATCTGTCACTGTTTTGGAGGGTAATTTTTATCGAACCTTGGGTGCGTGCGCGGGCTTCTTCGTACTGAGTCTTTTCTATCGAATCGATTTGAAGAAACGCTTCGTACGAATGAACTCGAGAGCCAGACTGCTAGTGATTACGGGTGCTTTTCTCGGCACATTTGCCGCGCTGTGGATGCATCTGAGCGCCATTCGACAAGGCCACCTCGCCACGGTCACTGCCATCGTGGGTACTGCACCCGTCTTAGCCGCCATCTTTGAATCTGTGGCCGCTCGAAAAAAGCCCTCGCGATTTCTGGTGGTCGCCCTTATTCTGTTTGCTATGGGTTTTTACGCGATCATCAACGCATAGACACCTTAAATTGAAGGGGCGCTAACATGAGATTATCGATCGCTCATTGGAAAGAGTTGGTATCCTTTCCCGAATGGAAAGGCGTCCGACTGCGAGCCAAGCTCGACACAGGCGCAAAATCGAGCGCCATTCATGCCGAAGAATTCGAAGTCGTACGGCATCCCTCGACGATCTCGAGACCGGTGAATGAAGTTCTCCATTTTAAAATTAAAGTGGCCACCCGGTATCAGTGGGTTTCGGCTCCCATTCTCGAATACAAGAATGTAAAAAATAGCGGCGGCAAAATCGAAGAACGCCCATTTATTGAAGCTCAAATTCAAGTCATGGGGCGAAGAGAACGCATTGTGATGAGTGTCACAAATCGAGAAAAAATGAGATTTCCGATTCTTTTAGGTCGAAGTTTTTTAGCAGGCAAATTTTTAGTGGATTCGAGTTCGTCTCGAAGCTCCTAATAGTACGAAGAGAGCTTATGAAGGAAGAATCGCTGTTAATAAAGTCGGTTTTACTCTCAAAAACAAATAATGTTGTCGTTGCCGGCACCATCGTGCACCATGTTCGAGAGGCTCAAGGCTGTCTTTTGAAACAAGTTCATGGCTCTCGTGGATGGCGACGAACGCGCGAGAACTGCCGCGACGTTCTTGAAGGCGATTGGCATTTTACCTACGAAGAAAATACTCCCCTCGTTGTTTGCGTTGCTGATTGTACGGCCGTGCTACTCGCCGGAGAAAACGCAAGTGGCTCTTTTGTGGCCGCCTTACACGCGGGATGGCGCGGCACAGCCGATCACATTATAGAAAAATCACTCGACGTTTTGAAGCCGCTGCACGGAACCGTGACGGCTTGGTTGTCGCCTTCAATTTGTCAGAATCACTTTGAGGTTGGTCCAGAGGTCCTAGACGCCTTAGGGTGCGAAACGACGCAGTATGCTCGCCCGGGACTTGGCGACCGTGCACGCCCGGACACTAGCGACCGACATTTTTTGGATCTTCGTTCTCTCCAAAAGAGTCGTCTGAAAAATTTCGATATCGCCATCACGGAAGATTCTCGCTGTACCTACTGCGACCCGGCATTGGTATCGTATCGCCGCGACGGTCCGCAACTCTTGCGCCGAATGGCCTATTCTGTGACTCGAATTCCCGTGACCTCAGCCGCGGGTCTCCACGACCTCCCGTAGGCGTGTTTTAACCCATCTGAGAGCGATTAATTCTCATGTCAGGGAGCAGTCCAATCGGAGCATTTGGCACTGAATTTGCACCCTTAAGCTGAGAAGATGTCAGCGCGAAGTCCCCACTCCCCCGTTATGAGGCCCCTTTTGTATGCGATGGTCTGGGTTTGCGCCACAAGCCTTGAACCTAGTCAGGCAAGCGAGTCTGTGGCTGAAGCTCAACTTAAGTCGGCTACGAATATCGCCTCGATGGTGAGTCATTTGGTTAAACTAGCTGGCGCGACGACAACCGATTTTAAAGTATCGTTGTCGATCGAGGGTTCGCTCGGCGAGATGCTCGATGGGAGTTGCCGAATTGAGGATCCCACGGTTGGAGTCGACTGGATATTGGACTCGGCCTATAAGAAAAATCTTCAACGCAATCCATTTTATGACCAGTTTCTTCCTTCCATTTCTGTGGGTCAGGCAGGCTCTGTTTTTTCTACCGTGTACACAAAACGAGATGGAATCGACTGGGCGCTGATGACCACCCCTCCTGGCAAACCCGTTCCTATCGAAATTAGTGGGGATAAAATGGGAACCCTTCACTTTGATCTTCACTCGATAACCGCCTTCACTCAACCTCCTTCAAAAGAAGGGGGCACGCGCGTCGTTCCGTTTTTGTGCGAACTAACTTCGAAATCGATGATACAAAATCCCGCTTGCTACGGACTTGTTTGGCAAGATTCTGAGAGCAAAGAATGGAAGTATCGCTTAGCGGTGATACCGAAATCAGCCAATCATGATGCGACGAAAATGCTCTACGATATCGCTCAACCCGATTTAGATCCGAAATGCTTTTTTCCCGACCATTGCTTTAGCGATAGCGAAGTCGACAGGGCGGCCCGCCTTAAAGAACTTGCCACGCTGTCTCCTCTGCTTCAGCAAATGGCAGAGCGGGTAGAAGAGTCAAAGAGTCAGGACAGCCGAGATACCAATGTCGTGGGATTTCCAGATCAGCCACTTTTTCTAATCGAAGGCTCGTTAACCGACTTCAAACAAAAGAAAAAGTTTTTGGGTCGTTCTGTCATGATTCCTATGGATACTGTCATCAGCGCTCCGAAAAGCTTGTCAGCGCCAAACGAGCTACGCAATACCCTGTCACTGCATTTTCGAGACAATCATTTTGTGCATTTTGCCTATCAAGACTTTAAACGAGGCCAAGACATTAAAAATATGAGTCTCGATTTTTTTGTTCAGTCTCGCAATGGCACCCTGCAACCTCAGGCAGGCTCCGCACGCTTAGATCTGCGTGAGGGAAGTAAGGATCCTATCAGTTGGACCTTCAATTTGCTACCGAGCCTTTTGTTTCGTGCTGCAGCTCCCGAAATGCCCTCAAGTTACTCCCTAAGTATTAACAAGTGACTCTCTAAATATTAAATCGACTCCTGTTGGCGACCTCCCTTAGTCTTTTATCGATGAGTTGGGAGTCCAATCTAGACACACAAAGCGACGATTATAAAAAAAATACCGCCTACCATAAAGGCTTAGTGAGTGATCTGAAGAAGTGGCGCGACCAAGTACAAGCGGGCGGCGGAGACAGCCTTCGTAAGAAGCATGAGTCTCGAGGCAAACTTTTTGTGCGAGATCGCATTGAAAAGCTTCTCGACCGAGCTTCGCCTTGGCTAGAGATTGCTCCTTTTGCTGCGCTCGATGCTTATGAGGGACAAGCCCCAGGGGCCGGGCTTGTTACAGGTATCGGTCGAATCTCCGGCCTGGAGTGCATGATTGTAGCCAACGATGCCACCGTCAAGGGCGGCACCTATTTTCCTCTCACCGTAAAAAAACATTTGAGAGCGCAAGAGATTGCGAGAGAGAACAAGCTGCCTTGTGTGTATTTAGTGGATTCAGGCGGTGCGTATTTGCCTCTTCAGGCTGAAGTTTTTCCAGATCGCGATCATTTTGGCCGCATCTTTTTTAACCAAGCCCAGATGTCTGCTGACGGCATTCCTCAAATTGCGGTTGTCATGGGCTCGTGTACCGCGGGCGGCGCCTATGTACCGGCAATGAGCGATATTGTGATTATGGTGAAGAATCAAGCCACCATTTTTTTGGCAGGACCTCCGCTGGTAAAAGCCGCTACTGGCGAAGATGTCGATGCAGAAACTCTGGGTGGGGCCGAAGTGCATAACAAAAAGAGTGGCGTTTCCGATTTAATGGCCGACAACGACGAACACGCGCTTGACCTAGCCAGACGTGCCATTCGTTTCTTAAATCAAAAGAAACGCATCTCTGTCACCATTCAAAAACCTGAAGACCCCCTCTATGACGCACAAGAGATTTACGGCATCTTGCCGAGCGACTTACGAATTCCATTCGATATACGAGAGATTCTAGCGCGTTTGGTCGATGCGTCTCATCTCGAAGAGTTTAAACCTCTCTATGGTCAGAGTCTCGTATGTGCATTTGCGCACCTGCACGGCTACCCTGTAGGAATTATTGCGAACAACGGCATTTTATTTTCTGAAAGTGCTCTTAAGGGAACTCACTTCGTTGAGCTTTGCTGCCAGAGAAAAATTCCTTTGATTTTCGTACAGAATATCACGGGCTTTATGGTGGGATCTAAATACGAATGGGGCGGCATTGCCAAAGACGGTGCGAAGTTGGTGTCGGTGGTTTCAGCAGCGAAAGTACCAAAAATTACGTTAATTGTGGGAGGCTCTTTTGGAGCGGGCAACTACGGCATGTGTGGCCGAGCGTATCAACCACGATTTTTATTTATGTGGCCGAATGCCAAAATATCGGTCATGGGTGGCGAGCAGGCGGCATCGGTCTTATGGTCGGTACGGTCGAAGAATGAATCGCAGTCTGAGAAATCTTTCAAGGCCGAAGTGACTCAAAAATATGACCGTGAGGGAGCTGCCTTGCACTCATCAAGTCAACTGTGGGACGACGGCATTATTGACCCTGCTGAAACGCGACAAGTGTTATCTCTCGCGCTGTCGGCGGCACTCAATGCCCCCATTGAAGAAACCCGATTTGGTGTATTGAGAATGTAGACCCTTGCGGGAAGAATACATGTTGAGAATAAAAGGCAGGCAGGAGGTCGTATGTTACTGATAGAAACAAAAAATGCCGTTAGAACGATTTCACTCAATCGCCCTGACGTAAAAAATGCGATGGATGCGGCGACCATCGCAGAACTCACGGACGCTTTTCGAAGTATTGAACCCGAAATTCGTGCTGTTGTTCTTAAAGGCGCAGGAGATTTTTTTTGTGCGGGTGGTGACATTCAGTGGATGAAAGACTCACGCAACCTTTCAGAGTCGGAAAATCGAAAAGACGCTCTTAAACTTGCTCAGATGATTCGAGCGGTGGACGAGTGCCCCGTGCCCGTGCTGACCCTCGTTAAGGGCGGCGCTTTTGGTGGAGGTGTTGGCCTTGTCGCTGTGAGTGATATCGTGATTGCAGAAGAAAACGCCATTTTCTCCCTTTCGGAAGTGAAGCTTGGCTTGATACCCGCAACGATTGGCCCTGTGGTTATGAGAAAAATTGGATTAAGCCAGGCGCGAAAACTCTACCTCACGGGCATGCGATTTTCTGCAATACTCGCTAAAGAAATAGGTTTGGTTCACGACGTCGTCCCCGCCAGCTCGCTTCAATCAGTTCTTCAACACTATCTCACCGAGCTTTCATCGTCGGCCCCTCAGGCCGTTAGAGTGGCCAAGCAATTGATTCGCGATACAATGGGCCACCGCTTGTGGCAAGCGACCATTATGGAAGAGACGTCAGAAGTTCTTTCAACGATACGTGTGGGACCCGAAGCTCAAGAGGGTTTATCGGCCTTTTTCGAGAAGCGAGCTCCTCAGTGGAAATTGAGTTCTTTGTAAAATGACGGCTAAAGGGCAGGTGCGACCTCTCCTATTTATTGCCAATCGAGGCGAAATCGCCCGACGCATCATCCGATCGGCAAAAAGAATGAAACTCAAAACGGCGGTGGCCTTTGCAGATCAAGACGCGGATATGCCTTTCGTATATGAGGCGGACTTTAGTGTGCCCCTTAAAGGCAGAAGCTCGTTAGATACTTATTTGAATCAAAAGAAAATTTTGGCTGCCGCTCAATCGGTAGGCGCCACCCTGCTGCATCCTGGCTATGGCTTTTTGTCTGAGAATCCCTCTTTTGTTGAAGCACTTGCGTCAACAGAGATTCGCTTCATTGGGCCTACAGCCAAAGCCATGCGACTGCTGGGGGATAAAGTGGGATCGAGGCAGTTTTTAAAATATTCAAAGATTCCACTCTTACCTTTTGTAGAGAGTAAACCCGGTGAAGACCCTGAGGTCGTCTGGCAGCGATGTAAGAATATGGGATTTCCGCTGCTTATAAAACCGGCGGCGGGCGGCGGCGGAAAGGGCATGTTTCGAGTCGATGATCGAAGTCATTTCTTTGAGGCGCTTGCTTCTTCACAGCGATTGGCGCAGTCGACCTTTAATGATCCTCGCATTTTTATCGAGCGCTTTATTCAGAAGGCTCGACACATTGAAGTGCAAATTTTAAGAGACCTTCACGGCCATTGCTTTGTGTTTGGTGAACGAGAATGCTCGCTTCAGCGACGACATCAAAAAGTAATTGAAGAAGCTCCCTGCGTCTTTCTGCCAACCACCGTGCGAGAGAGAATCTACGCGGCGTCTCGTGAGCTCGCCGAACTCGCTGACTATCACAATGCTGGCACGGTAGAGTGGATTTGGGATGGTGGGCAAGAGGTCTACTTTCTCGAAGTCAATGCGCGTCTCCAAGTGGAACATCCTGTCACGGAAGAAATTTATGGTGTCGACTTAGTGGAACTACAGATACGTGCCGCACTGGGAGAATCTTTAAAAGATCTTTCGATCCCGGCGCCCCAAGGTCACGCCATCGAAGTGCGGCTCTGTGCGGAAGATCCGAGTGAGAATTTTATGCCGTCTGGCGGAACTATTCATAAACTTTCGTATCCTGAAGAGCCGCGAGTCGATATGGGGTTTTATGAGGGCAATATCGTACCGGGAGAATTTGATTCTCTTTTAGGAAAATTTATCTCGAAGGCTGAAACTCGAGAAGCTGCTCGCCTAAAGCTGATCGACTCTCTTAAAACAACGGTGATCATGGGCCCTTCGACGAACCGAAGTTTTTTGCTATGGCTTTTAGAGTCCGATATTTTTAAATCTGGCGATTTATCCACCAAGTATATTGATCAGAATCCTTTTAGGCCCAATTGGGTTCAAGGGTTAGCGGCTTTAAAGACGCTAGCGACCACAGATGATTCGCTAACCTCATCACACGCTACGCAAAGCCTCTCACAGGAGGATGAAGACTTAGACATTTTTTCTCCTGATGTTTTCTCTCCTTGGGGCGCCATGAAAGTTCAAACAATGCACTCGCATCGAGAAGTCTTTGGCGACAAAATCTACTTTCACTATTTCTATGACGATTGGTCCATTCGTCGACCCAGAAAAAGCAACGGCTCGAGCGCCTCAAACGAAGCTGAAAGTCATGAGCTGCGATGCCCGCTGCCAGCTAAAGTGATAAAAATTTTAGTGGCGCCTGGCGCAACAACGAAGAGAGGCGAGCCCATCATGGTGATAGAAGCGATGAAGATGGAAATCACATTGAAAGCCCCCTGCTCTGGGAAAATAGTCACTCTGAATGGCAAAGAAGGTGAGATGATGGCGGTCGACTCGATCGTCGCTGAGTGGGAGGTGAAGAATGAAGCCTGATATTCGACTCACAGAAGTGGGCCCTCGCGATGGCCTACAAAACGAAATCAAATTGTGTTCCGTAGACACTCGAGTCGAACTCATCCGCAAGCTCGCTGAGAGCGGCTTAAACTCACTTGAAGGCGGAGCCTTGGTATCGCCAAAAGCCATTCCACAAATGGTGGGGTCCGAAAGCGTTTGGCAGGCACTTCAGCACGAAATGCCTGATCTAGCGTTTCTCGTTCCCAACGAAAAGGGCTTAGAGAGAGCCGAGTTGGTTGGCATTCAATCGATCTCGGTGTTTACCGCCACGAGTGAATTGTTCAATAAAAAAAATATTGGAATGTCCGTCAAAGAGTCCCTCGATGCTATCGAGCGACTCATGAAACGTGCTCTCGAACGAGGCATGAAAGTCAGGGCCTATGTGTCGACAGCCTTCGGCTGCCCCTATGAAGGCCCGCAGAATCCCAAGATTTTAAGAACCATTACGGAGACACTCCTGAATTTTGGAGCCTATGAGATAAGCATAGGCGATACCATCGGCGTGGCGCATCCAGCCCAAGTTAGAAAAATCGTCTCGGAGCTGGGAAGTCTCGGCAATCTCGACCGTCTGGCGCTTCATATGCACGATACCCGGGGTTCGGCGGTCGCCAATATTGTGGCGGGCTTAGAGGCCGGCATTCGTAGTTTTGATAGTTCCATTGGGGGGCTGGGGGGCTGTCCCTACGCTCAAGGGGCCTCGGGCAACGTGGCCACTGAAGAAGTTGTTTGGCTTCTCGAAGGACTCGGGTTAAAAACGGGCATCTCGATCGAATCGCTCCTTAAAACAGTGGCGTGGGTCGAGCAAATGGTAGAAAGACCGCTGAAGGGAAAGCTTTACCTTTCGAAGCCTCAGCGACTTTACTATGATTGGGAACAATAGAAGGACGCATGGCGAGGCCCTCAAAGGGCTGCCCTGCCAATATAAGAAGCCGATCGCTAGACGAGGCACAGTATAAGGAATGAATGATGGAAGATAACAGAAACGAAAGACCTTTTAGAGACCGAGGCCACCAAAGAGGTGGTCGTAATTTTCACCGCAGCCATCGAGACTCAGGCAGCGGCCCCTCCCATGGAGGACGCGGTCGACCTCAAAGACCCCTTCTGACAAGCTCTATAAATGGTGCAGGATTATCCCTGGTAGCCTTGGTTTTGATGATGAGAGATGCCGCGGACCCCTTGGTCTCTGAGCGACTTGCTCTGGCCGTGGTCGCCTTTGGCCTATCGGCGCTTATTTCATACGTCGCTCAGCGCGTTAAACCTCTTATCGTAGAACTCATCTCCGACCTATTCTTTTTGGTGGGTGGCGCCTTGATCGTCTACGTAGGACTCAGACTTGGTGGTTTTATCTCTTTTTAAGTAGCGATAGATCCGCGCTCGGTTGGCGGAACTGGCAGACGCGCTAGATTCAGGGTCTAGTGTCCGTAAGGACGTGGAGGTTCAAGTCCTCTACCGAGCAATTTATTTCACTCCAGGCGTATCGGACTAAAGTCAACAATCGTTCATGGCTGTCTTTGCTAAGACTGTGCAGAAACTCCCTGCCTATTGCGACTAGGGGCACCGAGATACTACTTGGCTTGAAAAAATTCCGATGGCTCGGAGCTTGAGATCCACCTGAAAGTCGGCGTCTGCAAATGCAAACGGATTGGTGAGTCTCGTTACCTCTTCACGTGTGAACTGCATAGGAAGAAGTTCAGACTTTACTTCGGTCGTGGCGAGATCACTGACATTAGGAACCAGTATCTGAAGAAAATCTAAACCAGGTCGCCATGAGCCGCTGTCTGGAATTTCATTGGCATAGCTTCGACTTTCAATCTGGACAAATGAATTTGGGTTGGGGTTCCAAATGAGCGCCGATTTGGCACTCGCACCTTCGAAACAGAGATGCTTATTTTCTTGAGGAAGGCTCCCTCCAAAAATATTCCGAGGCATGGTGAAAACTAACGGCCTATCATTGAAATGAACAACGACTTCAGATTGGCTCAAGGCCTTTAGCTCTTCACTACTGAGATTAATCTCTGACGTTAAAATTTCGTTGCAACGGCCTGATACTGAGATCTCGCGCCCAACGACTACCGCACGTATAGCCATCGACTGAGCGAAACATTTTTCTCTGAGGACCTGCGTGGAGTCTGCCGCCACCTGATACGTAAGTCGAAGAACGAAAGCGTCGTTATTTTGATAATCTTCTAAAACATCTAAAACGATAGCAGGCATCGGTGATTGAGCTGGAAGACCCACTTGCCACACTTCATCGACGACGAGCGTTCGCTCTTTGCCACAAGAGGCAATCAAAGCACAGACGCCCATCAACAAAAGTCGGCTAAGATGAGGGCTGAGGGCCATATCCCTCAAGAGAGCAAATCTCGTGCCAGAGGGCTTCAAAAAAAGTGAAGTAATATTAAGGGTTTAAAATTGAGTCCTTCTTTAAATGGCGCCTGAAATAACTGCAATTTTCACTCCAACACAAGTGACATACGGCAGATATTGCTTGGCCTGACGATCTGCGGGATACTTAGCCCAGATTGGGGACTTTCAGGTGACCAGAGACGGTAATATTCTTTCAAAACCTCCTACCGAACGATACATCGAGCTGGCAAAACCTGTGTCATGGCAGGCATTTGAAGATATTGTGACCAGCCGGCGTAGCGTACGTGTCTTCGAGTCAGAGCCCATTCCTGACGAGACGGTGCGTCGCTGTTTATCGATGGCGCTGCTTTCGGCTAACTCTTCGAATCTTCAGCCGTGGGATTTTTACTGGGTGAAAGACCCTCTCGCCAAAGCCAAGCTCGTCGAAGCCTGTCTATCGCAGCCCGCCGCCAGCACCGCCCAAACATTGATTGTATGCGTTGCGCGAACTAATACTTGGAAAGAGAATTCGAAGAAAATCTTGCAAGCCTTTGATCAAGTGACCGAGACCAGTGGCTACCGTATTCCTCACTCAGCCAGAACCTACTATTCGAAAATTGTCCCTTGGACCTACTGCCAAGGACCATTCGGTGTGCTGGGGTTTTTCAAGAAAATGGTGGTGGCGGTGCTAGGCTTTTTCAAACCAATTCCACGCGAGCCCTCTAGCTTGAATGACATGAAGATCTGGGCCACCAAAACGACGGCGCTTGCGAGCCAAACCTTGATGTTAGCATTTCGCGCCTCTGGCTATGATTCTTGTCCTATGGAGGGCATCGACTCCGCGCGTATTCAACGATTGCTGAAGCTACCGAACGACGCCCTGGTGGTCATGGTCATCGGCGCTGGCAAGCGAGCCAAGAATGGTATCTATGGCCCCCGCTTTCGCTTTAATGAAACGCAAGCTATTCACGAAGTTTAGTGACGTGGGCAGACAGCCGAATCAATCGGACTCTGAGCCCTCAGGCGGACTAAGGGCACGGTTCTCGAAGGCCATCAGCGGCTCTCAAGCTGACCCAGCCGCTGCCTTAACTCTCTGGCCTTTCCTTCTGCCTCCGAATGAGACGACAACCCAATAACTAATAGCTCCTTGCCCATTACTTTCACAAAAATGCGAAGACCTGAAATCAAAACAAACGAAATGCCCTCCACATTGATGGGATGGAGGCTATTCGGCTTTTGCCCCTGTTCGATGACTTTCGACAAGGCAAGAAGCCGATCCCCTATCGTAAACAAATCTTCGACGGTTACTTGCATATCTTTTGCATCCTGTAAAATGTCGGCATGCCATTTCACATGAGAAGTATGTGATAAATCCAAACGCCTGTCGGCCCCACCAAAAAAGATCCTAACGATTTCTCGTTTAACATCTCCTTCGCTTTTCATACCGACGATCGTACTTTGAAATTGTTGAAGTCGATCTTTAATGAGTCTATCCCCGATAGATTCAAAGACCGGCAGGCCTAAAGCCCTATTAATATCTAAAAGTTCGAAGGCTTCATGATAGGTTTCAAACAAAGTCGATTTCTTATCGATCAGTTGTAGCACACTATGAATATCAGAAATACTTGACGAGTCTTTCCATTTCTTAGCTAGTGAATACCGCTGTACATCATTCATGGTTCTCACGAAATCTAGAAATTCCTTGGCTGACTGCAACCAAGCGTTTGAAGCACTGTCAATCCCTTCGGCCAAGATAATACCTTCAATACTTTCAATAAATTTCTTTTCGGCATTATCTATGTCTGCCTGCGTGATGACTTCGGACGTTGAGGCGACAGGCCTTGAGGCGACTCGGCCTGAGGGGGCCAACTTACGCGGTTCATTTTCAGCTCTTTGCCGGGCTACCGCAGCTCCCACCCGCTTCGCTTCATCAGTCGTGGCCCACTCTCTTTCTGCTCGAATCCTCGCCACAAAATCAGGCCCCATCTCCATTGATAAAGCATCCAAGTCCTCCTGAGTGATATTCAGGGTAGTCTCCGGCGTCACTCCGGCATCAGAAATTGAATTGCGAGGTGTTTGGGAGGCCATCTCTATCGTGTTGGGTGCTGAGTCGCTCATGCTACTCACAAGCTCCTTAAGAGTACGTAAGTTACGAGCGCGCTGGAGAAAGGGGACATCAGGCAAACTCACTGGCCCGTTGCCTCCAGGAATAATAATCTGAATTTGATCACTATCTTCAAATTGAATGAGCGCCACTTTACCTCTGCGAGATAATTCATCTAATAGATCGATTCCCTCTTGAGCCTGTAGTTCACCTCTTTGTTTGATAATCTGAAAAGGGGGGGCTACGAATGGCTTTGGAGTGCTGCCTAAACCTAAGTTCTCTAAGTATTTTCCGTCTCGCAAACTAGTCAGAAGATCCTGAATGCCTACTGGAATTTCCGACGCTGGCGTGCCAGTGATATCTGAATGAAGAGCAACCAGAGGATATATCGTCCCTTTTGTTGACTGCAGCTCTTGACGAATTCCCAAATTAGCCAACGCCTTTAAAACGCTCAAATCATAAATCACCAAAGGCCTCATACCCTGATTCCCACGACGTGCGACATTCAATAATACTGCAGGATGACTAATAGTAAGATCATAGTCTCCAGGCTTCTGACCCCGAGCCCTAGGCCGAAAATCTGTGGCATGGTTGACCGCGTAAGCCCAACTCTTAAGCCCAAAGAAGCCCGTAGATCTTGAAAGCGGCTGATAAAAAATGGCCCTGTGTTCTCCCAGGTTGTCGACTCGCTTAGAAAAGCCCTGGAGAGCTCTCATACTTTCTAAGCATTTCGCATCCGAGGCGACTAGTTTTGATTGCCATAAAGGCAAACTATGAAACACTGCAAAGATGGCTACTGAGATACTGATTTTTCTTAAAATAATCATAAAACTAAAACTCCACGCTATCTACAATCCCTAATGACCCTAGAAAGCAAGAATCATGCCGAATCTGTGAGGGATTTTGAGATCAACAAGCCAACGGAGTCCGAAATTTAGTGGAAATTGGAAGGAGATGGCCATCAAGCTACGTTCCTTAGGACTTTGGTTTCCTCGCTGTTCAATTCATATAACGGCTTCATTTTCCTTAGTAAAGCTCCAAGGTCCTGATAGCCCACAATTCGATTAAGGCGATGCTCAATGTCCAACAGAGCCTGTTGACAAGGATGGGCGGTGGCTCACCCGATAGCTGGAAGCGGCGGCGTCGATGAAAAAAATTAAAAGAGGAGTTGGGGTTTTTGGACTCACCTCTTCAGACTCAAAGCAAGAATCCTAACAGCATCATTGGTCCAATCTTCGTTGTTCCCAACGCGGCTGAATTGGATGATGAAGTCGACTACGAACAGATTGAGTCCGCTAAGAAATTTCCAGCGCGTTTTGCTCCGATATCAGATTCGAACACTGTCAGGCAGCTTGATATTTCTTCCAGTGAATTTGAGAAGCTGATTTAAGGCCGACACGATTGATCTTTGTTTATTACCCTTAAAGCTCTTGTCGATTTCCTGTTGAAGCTCATCGCGTCCCGCAGCCATGAGCGAATAATGTCCAACCGATTCGACGGCTCTCATCAAGCGATTCCAAGCAGATCGAACGTCCACAATATCCCGCTGTGCATATTCAGTTTCCCAATATTCATCCAACAATTTGAGATTTGCCTGGTTATGCAGAACCGCAGTCTTAGGTTGAATTTGATCGACAACTTCAGATGCTAATTGCCTTGCTTGAGCAAAATTTATCTTCTTGGCGAGAAAGCGTTTATTGATTGCTTCCAACGGTTCAGATTTAAGTGTCTTAATTTTTGCCGTTAGATCGCTCGACGATGGCGAATGTGGCTCGATCGCTCTTTGCTGTGGGAGACTTGAGGAAAATATCCCTCCGCGCGGTACCCTTTAACTTTAGCTTCGATATCCTTCTCACTTTTCAAACCCGCTATCGTCTCGCTATAAATCTCCATGACCGTCCTTGTCTTTTGGCCGAGGATCCTTCCAGTTTCTACGATAGCAGAGCAATATCGGTAAAGGAGTAGGTTGACCGGTAATTTTTCTACCGATGCACCGCTCAATTTTCTACCGACACTTTTCATTTTGTCTTTTATCCCCAAAAAAATGTGCCCAGAGCCGGAATCGAACCAGCGACACGAGGATTTTCAGTCCTCTGCTCTACCGACTGAGCTATCTGGGCATGATCGGCATCTTTTTAAATGAGCTGTAACGCCCCGCGGTGGGGGCTACAACCCATTGCAATGCGTTAAAACTGCTCGAAGAGAATGAATTTGTCATGATGAATTTTGGGCGATCTGCACGAAAATAGACGAAAATAGAGGAATGGAAGTCCTGCCCACGCCGATCCGCTTTGGCCACTATGCTATCCATGCCAAGGTCGGCGAAGGGGGTATGGCCCAGGTCTTTCTAGCCACCTGCCTAAAAGAAGAATTAAACGGCCGTATTATCGCCGTTAAGAAGCTACATCCGCATCTCAGCTCCAACAAGCCATTTGTAAATCTCTTAATTCATGAGGCAAAAGTCGGAGTCTTACTCACTCACCCCAATATTGCCTCTGTATACGATCTCGGCAGCTATCGCTCGGAATTCTTTATTTCTATGGAATATGTCCATGGGCGCAGTCTCGATCAAATAGCCCGTCAGATAAAGTTACCCCCCGTGCTTGGACATTATATTGTCTTTGAAGTGATTCGAGCTCTAGCTTTTGCTCACGATCTGAAAGACAGCAAAAACCGCGAGCTGAATATAATTCATCGAGACTTGAGTCTTGGGAATATTCTTATCTCCTATTCAGGTGAAGTGAAGCTTACAGATTTTGGCATTGCAACCGCCGAGCATCGTCTGCAACCGATTATTCCTCAGCACGCTATAGGCAAAATTCCCTTCATGCCGCCCGAGCAGGCCATTAATGATCCCGCACAGCGATCGAGCGATATCTATAGTCTATCGTTGGTTTATTATATTTTACTGACTGGAAAACATCCGTTTTCTATTACGACGCTCGACGATCTATGGCGAATTCCCTCAGAACCCGAGTCTATCGCACCCCTATTAAGAGACAAAGGCCCTAAAATTTCTGAACCCATGATCCAGTTTTTATCGGAATGTTTGGCAAAGAGCCCATCTCGCCGCCCGCAAACCGCTGCCGAGTTTTTTCACCGCCTAAGAGATATTATCAAAGAGACTGAAGGAACCGATTTTCTGCTGAGAGAAAGTAGGACGGCATCTAAGAAAGCGCTCTCGCAGCTACTGGAGAAAAAATTTAAGAAAGAACTTTCTGCAGAACGAGATCTCATCGCGGAGATGATGAGGATCTCTTCGATTAGCGCTAACCAAGAGCTATCGTATCGACCAAATTACCAAAACAGTTCCGACGCAACCATCGTCGACCAAGACCTCAGCCATAATCAGACGGTGGTATCGCCCTTGAAAATCTCTACCAACACTAGTCAGCTGCGTATCGATCAGAAACTGAGATTTTCTTCTCTCGGCCGCGACCACAAGGAGAGTCTTCAGAATCTTCGCCCTTCAATTGAGATTATATCTGAGGAAGAACAGGATGCTTTTGAAGCCAGGACCCTCATAAAAACTGGCGATCTGTCGAATTCAGCCCATACGAAGCCAGGCATTCCGCTCAACTTACCAAATAGCAAAGAGACCAAACAGGCCTCTCCAAAGGGCCTGCATCAGAAGAACACCCTTGTTATTTCTGACTTGGCCTTTCAATCGTCTCTTAAATCTCGAGTTTATAAGATTACAAGATCAATTCTTAGAATTGGAGTGGTACCATTTGCCGCTTTCTTATTGGCTTTCGCATTTTGGTTTCATTTTTTGCGAGCCAACGATGAAGTATCCAAGTCATTTCATCCATTATTTCCCACAAAACAAGTTCGTATTCTGACAGCGGCCAAAAGCTTGTCTACGACAACAACCACTTTTGTGAACCGCCTTCAGGTTGAAAACCCCAATCAGCCAGCCCTGGAGACTTTTTTCTCGAATGAGTTTCTTCGATATACCAAAACAAACGCTCTCGTTGTTCAAACCATCTGGGAACCTCTTCGCACCATCGAGATCTCGAAGAACCTAGCCACCTCACTAGAAAGCTCCATCGAACCAGAAATCGTGGTTGAGATGATTGAAGAAGCTCGTCAGTCTGAGATATCTGACGATTCTCCCCATCTAATAATTTTGTTAGTAGAAAGTCCGAAACCCATTCGCCCCCTGATTCATGCCTGGAAATCGACCGTCGTCATTCGAGCTGCCATTCCGTTTCAGAGCCCGCAAAATCTACATATGTGGATGGCTCAAGGAATCGCGTTCTTGTTTGGGGCGAAAAGCAAACTGGAACCTGGCTCTGAACTGCCACGACTTTCTGATGGCTTTGCGCAACCGGAGCTAAATCCTCTATTTCCACAGCTTAAAGCGGATCTCACGGCCCTTGCTATTCCACTCGGTCCGCTCGAAAAGCGAGATCCCCTTAATCTGACAGAGGTTATGATCAACGAGTTTACGGCTCGAGAACTCGGCTGGATACGCTAAGCCCTAGTTGCAGAGGAGGATTTCTCGTGCACAGGCTCTAGGCTTGGTTCTACCCATCGACCATATTTTCGAATCAAATCTACCAAACGCTGGGGAGCTTCGGACGAAGTGATATTGCGCTCCACACATTCTTTGCCCACGTAGAGATTTACACGGCCCGGAGCCCCACCAACATAACCAAAATCGGCGTCTGCCATTTCGCCAGGCCCGTTCACAATGCAACCCATAACGGCAATTTTGACGCCCGACAAATGCGACGTCATGGCTTTGATGCGAGCCGTGGTCTCTTCCAAATCAAAAAGTGTGCGGCCACATGACGGGCATGAAATATACTCCGTCTTTGACATTCTTCGGCGAGCCGCCTGTAAGACTGAATACGATAAACTTAATCCCTCCGCCCAAGAAAGTCCTTCGACCAACAGACCCCGACACTTGGTATCGAGAAAAGCATGCCCACATCGAGCCACAGCACTTAACGTTGAGGTGAGAGAAACAACGCCATCATTAGATGTCTCAAGCTTTATGTACGCGATCTCCTTGCTAGGATTCTGAAGACGCTCAGGCTCACGAAGCACCAGAGAATCGCATTTAGAAAATATTTCGCCCACGTCCGATAGAATGAAATCGACTGACGATTCAAGTCGCCTTTTCATCGCCGCTTCCACCGGTTGCTTCCTATGCAGCGCGATTTTTGGAAGACTCTTTGAGCCCCATATACTTTGAACTCGAATTCGAAGATGGTGTATCTCAGAAAGAAGATTCTCATCTCCATCAAACAAAAGAACGTCCGGGCGGAGAGAACTCGTTTCAATATTATTTTTAAGCTGCTCTAAATCCGACACGCGGCTCCACACTTCTGGAACTCCATCGTAGTCTACAGCCTCTCGATTTTCGCTCGATACGGTACTCGAATCGTGCTTGGCTAACGATGCAAAAATCCTCTTCTCTTTAGGAAACGCTTCCGCCAATGCTCTCGCCACCGGAATCTCTTTCACAGATGCTTCGGTCAACGAAACTCGTATCGTGTCTCCAATTCCCTCCGACAACAAAAGGCCAATGCCAAGAGCGGATTTAACTCGGCCATCTTCGCCATCACCAGCCTCGGTGACGCCAAGATGAAGTGGATAATCCCAACCGCGCTCAAGCTGCCGCTGCACAAGAAGCCGATAAGCCTGCACCATCACAGAAACATTGCTGGCTTTCATCGAAAAACAAAAATTATGAAAGCCATAGAGTCGGCAAATGTCTGCAAACTCAAAAGCACTCTGAACCATCCCTTCGGGGCTGTCTCCATAGCGATTCATAATGCGGTCTGACAATGAACCGTGGTTAGTGCCAATTCTAAGCGCCCTACCCAACGACTTCAGCTTGATCACCAGAGGCTTAAACTTGTCATGAATACGTTCGAGTTCTTCTTGATATTCGCTGGCGCTATAGTCTCGCACTTTAAACATTTTACGATCGGCATAATTTCCAGGATTAATGCGGACCTTCTCGACATGGGCTGCGGCCACCATCGCAGCCGCTGGCACAAAATGAATATCGGCTGCCAACGGAATATTGCAGCCTCGCCGAGTTAACTCGGCCCGAATTTCTTTCAGCGCTTCCGCATCTTGAACCGTTGGCGCTGTGATTCGAACCAACTGGCATCCCACATTAGCCAATGCTATTATTTGCTCGACTGTCGCCGCGATATTCATGGTATCACTCGTAGTCATCGACTGAACAACAATAGGATTTCGACCACCCATGAGCAGGCTCCCCACCCTCACTTCTCTCGATACAAATGGGCCCACCTTTTTTAGGTGGGAGATCGAAGGGTCTTCGTTTATTCTCATAGAGGTCTCTGTCATATGAACTCATCTTTTAGATCGAAGAGTAAGGAAAATAAATGGCAAAGGAGTGCTTGATCTCACATCGCCCCCGGCCCCACGAACATCCGGAAGCCCCTGACTCTCAACTACGGCCTAAAGCTCTTAAAAGGCTCAGAATCACCTTTTTTATAGGTTTCGGTCTTTTTCTAACCGAGTTCCTGGGCGCGTGGTGGTCGGGTAGCCTGGCGCTATTGGCTGACTCCTATCATGTATTGGGCGATTTAGGGGCCGTCACGGTAACCCTCTTGGCCAGCTATTTGGCTGAGCGCCTTAAATCGAAGTCTAGGTCTTATGGCTACTATCGACTTGAAGTCCTCGCAGCGCTGTTTAACGGACTCTTATTGATCGTACTGGCCGCTACCATTGTCCTATCCGCTTATAATCGACTGACGCACGGCCATGAAATTCAATCGATGGCCATGTTTGTCATTAGCCTTCTAGGTCTAGCAGTAAACCTAGTGATGATCAAAGTCCTCCACGGGGCGCACAATCATAATTTAAATATTCGCAGTGCCTACTTTCACCTACTGGGCGATGCACTCTCTTCTGTCATAGTCACTCTCAGTGCCGTTCTCGTGATCACGACCGAATTGACCTGGTTTGATGCCGCTGCTGGTCTGGTCGTCGCGATTATACTCTCGATTATGTCCCTACGACTTGTTTCGGAAGCCGTTCACGTCCTGCTAGAAGGGACCCCCAAACATATGGATCCTGAAGCGGTAGAGGCTCGCCTGAAAGAGGCCTTCCCTCAGATAGTCAATATTCACGACTTTCATATCTGGGAAATTACCTCACACCTTTTTGCGATGACGGCCCATATCGAAGCTACTGTAGAAACACTCCAGGAGACTCATGATCTTATCGACGGGCTCAACGTTTTCATTCACGACAAATACGGAATTGGACATACCACTTTTCAGGTCGAGCCACGGGCAAAGATTGACGCAAGTTAATCTCAGCGAAGTCTGACGAATTTTATCGCAAGGGCCCCAAGGTGAATTGACTCGCACCCGAATTTCCAGCCGGTTTTGCAATTACACTTTTCATGATCTCTTGGACCCGTTGAACGATTTCCTGAACCGAAAGATTCAGCCAGTCAGCAACATTAACCCCAACCTTACCATAAGCTGTATTTAGAAAATCTTGGTCCAATTTCGTAGACTGATCTCTTCTAAGTAGCTCGTGGGCCTCTTGAATAAATGCCAGGTCAGATTTTTCTTGGAAGCGCTCGTTGAGAGAAAGTCCTGAATTAAATTCAACATATAAGATAATCCAGCCACACAGACCAACAAAAGATTCTAATTTGTTTGGACTGAACGTAAGGGTGTATTCAAATGGGCCGAAACCCTTTCTTCATATGAATCTGTTTTGGAATTGTCACCCGGTCCCTCGTTGTCTTGAACAACTCTCGGCAGAAGGTGTTGGCAATATTCATCCGCACCACAGAGTGACGAAGAAGCAAAAAATACAGTAACCGTGCATAAAGTCATCACTTGCATTACGGGAGTCATATTGGACTTGGGTACATCGATTCCAGATTTTTGTCGACCCGCCTTAAGTGGAGCAAGAGATTAACTTGTTGGCCGCGAGGGAGCCGGCCGAAATTTTTGGTCGCAAGTGTCTAGCGCTGTGGCGGTCTTCTGAGAGGAGTCGCCATCCTCCAGTCAGTACGCCACTTACACATGAAACTTATCAGAAATAAAATTCGTCAGACTTCGCCGAGTCTCAATGATTCTCGCTAATGGGGCGATCTTCCGTAGGGTCTGAGCCTTCCAACCACCAAAGGGGCTTTATCTCCATAACTTCTACACGATGCTCTCGGCGATGGTCTCTGGGAATCTCTCGGCGACTAGAATCATCGCGTCCGCGGTTACTGCTGTCTCGATCGATATCGGTCAATTTGATCACGTCAAACATAGTGTCACCTCTCACGTCAGTCATAAGGTAAATGACGCAAGCTGACAATGGGTCAAAAGTATGAGTACAGCCAAAAAATGAAGTAAACAGCGCTGAGTCGTCGGGGGTTTATCGACGAAGCCATGCGGCCAAATCGGAAAAAAAATCAAGCCTTTGGACTTCATTAGAGAGTTCATGATACCAGCCCTCGTACTCTTTAATGAGGCCCGAAGACTGATTTCGTTCGAACAAGAGTTTTCCAAATCGTCGCGCTTCCAATTTATCTGTAATTCTTTCGTCGCCTGCTTGAAAAAGCCCTACGGGAATTTTGACACGATCAATCTCTTGAAAAGCTCTTTCACGAGCTTTTAATATTTCTCGTACCCAAGGAATCGAAATGCGCGGCCTAATTAAAGGGTCTGCCAAGCGCTCCCTCACTCGATCTTCATCATGCGTTAAAGCCGAGGTCAGCTTCGACTCGCTCTCCCAAGAAATATTGGGCAGTGCACTCGTTAGAATTTTGAGCCAGGGTAACACTCGATAAGAAAATCCATAAAGTCCCAACAAGGGAGACGACAGCGCGAGTTTCTTCCAAGGAACGAAGGCTCGCGTCTGCACATAGCGTAGCGCGATAAGCCCTCCCAAGCTGTGGCCCATACAATAAAGATCTTGGTTCAACCAATCCGCGGAAAATCGTTTATGAACAGCGTCTAAAGTTTCAAGATAGTGTTCAAAATCATCGATGCGCGAGCGAACACCCTCACTTTGTCCGTGACCCAAGTGATCGAAACTGTAGACGTTAAACTGGTTATTACTGAAAAAGTCGACCAGTGGTAAGTAACAAAGCGAGTGCTCAGAGTAACCATGAACGACCAATAAGCTTTTAGTCGCATCATTTGTCTTCCACGAGCGAACGCGTATCTTATGTTGGAGGGGGCCTTCGATCCAGAAACTTTCTAATACGGGAGAGCCCATTTTAGAGCCTGTCTGCGCCGTCGAAGTAAGGGCGCAATACCTTAGGTACGGTGACGGTACTATCTTCATTTTGGTAATTTTCTAAAATCGCAATGAGCGTTCGACCCACCGCTAAACCGCTGCCGTTGAGGGTATGAACAAAGTGAAGTTTACCATCCGCGCCTCGCACTCTCGTATTCATTCGCCTCGCCTGAAAATCACCACAGTTACTAATCGATGAAATTTCTCTAAAGGTCTTCTGAGAAGGTAACCACACTTCCAAATCATATGTTTTTGTAGAGGCAAAACCCATATCTCCTGAACACAAGACCACGGTGCGATAGGGCAGCTCAAGAAGCTCCAAAAGACGCTCAGCATCTCGACGCATCTTCATATGCTCAACCTCAGAATTCTCCGCAGTCGATATTTTTACTAGTTCGACTTTATTAAACTGGTGCTGACGAATGAGTCCCTTCATATCTTTACCTGAGGCGCCTGCCTCAGAACGAAAACAGGGCGTATACGCTGTGTAACTTAGCGTGAGCTGACTCATCGACAACTCAGAGCGAGCATGCAAATTGGTCAGCGGCACTTCGGCTGTTGGTATAAGAAAATAGGAATGGCTCTCAAGTTTAAAGAGATCTTCCTTAAACTTGGGAAGATTGCCCGTCCCAAACAAGGAATCTTCATTGACGATAAGAGGCGGTTGAATCTCTGTGTAACCATGCTCTTTGGTGTGAATATCAAGCATCCACTGAATAAGGCTACGTTCCATTTTTGCAGCAATCCCCTTAGACACTGAAAAACGAGCGCCTGTTATCTGAGTGGCTCGATCAAAATCAAACCATCCCCTTTTCTCTCCTAATACTTCGTGGGGCAGGGGCTCGAATGAAAATATTCGGGGCTGGCCCCACTTATGAATCTCTTGATTATCTTGCGAGCTGATTCCATCGGGCACTGCATCTTGGGGCGTATTGGGTAGGCTAGCCAAAATTGATTGAAGCTCTTGGTTGAACTGAGTGCTTTGCTCCTCGGAAGCTTTCAGTGTATCCGCCAACTTTCGTTGCTGTTCAAGCAGGGGAGCAATATCTTCTCCTGCCTTCTTACGGCGTCCTACTTCTTGAGCGGCTTTATTTCTTTCAGATAGTAAGAGTTCATGAGAATGGATGAGCTCGCGACGCTTCGAAAGCAAGTCCTTCAGTCTTAGTACAGCTTCGGACAAAGCAGACTGATGCCGCCTGGCCCAAGATCTCTCATACCGAGAAAAATCGTCCGTGAGATTCTTAATGTCAAACATTGACCGATTCTAGCCATGTTTGCGCAAAAAATCCTGCGCCAAAACGAGAAATCAAGGATTAGACAGTCCGCCCTTTAAAAAGAAAACCTCGTCACGTACGGTGGCAGCTTCCATGGCATTGGGCGAAATCTCTAGAAATCGATTGAAGCTGATGACGGCATCCTTGCGATTGCCCAGCTCTTTGTGAACAAAGCCCAAAAGATAATGAGCTTCGGGCACCTTCGGATTCAAACGAATTACGTTATTGAGGGCTTTCATCGAAGCCGAATAGCGACCTTCCTCACTTAAAAGTCGCCCAAGTTCCAAGAAAGACTCCACATCTTTTGAATCGGCCTGAGTCACCTTTTGGAAATAGTCAATCGCAAGGGCGGTCTTACCTTCCGAACGATAGCATTGGGCCATCTTCTTGTAGATGGGAGACTTATTTCGTGTCTGGCGACTTGCGTCCTCGTAGAGAGTAATCGCACTTTTACAATCGCCATCATCTCTGAAAAAATCAGCTCGAATTACAAGCGCGGGGGCATAATCAGGTCGTGCCTTCATCATCAAATCAATGTGTTGAACAGCCCCCTTCTTATCTTGCAGCGACAAAGCCACTTCGGCAGCTGCCAGGCGATATCTCAAGTCATCGGGTTTCTTTCGTAGAACATCATCAATCACCTTCGACGCCATTTCTGAAGACCCTAAACCCAAAGGATTTTCGGGCTCGGTAAGAAAAGCTCTCACTTTAAGATAGCCGACCTCTGGCAAGTGAGCCTGCTGAGTTTTAAACAGATCAAGAGTTTCGAAAGCTTTTCGAATCTCTTTTCTTTGGATGAGAAGCTTCGCGTAAGCAAAATTGACCTCAGGTAAGTGGTCGTGAATTCGCCTCACTCCTTCAACAGTGTCTAGCGCACCCGATACATCCCCTCGAAATTCCAAAACTTTTGCTTTGGCGATTTGAAGAAGGGGAGATTTGGGTATCTGCTCCATACCTCGCTCAACAAGCTCCATCGCCTTGTCGTCACGTTCATCCGTTAAATAGAGATCCACGAGATCCACATACGAGCGCTCTAACTTGGGATTCATCTCAATGGCCCGGCGATAGGTGGTTTCGGCATCTTTATAGCGATTCTGCTCTACGGCGATCTGTGCCAAGCTGACCAGACTTTCTGCGTATTTCGGACTGCTTTCAGAAATATTTTTCAGAAGCGTTTCTGCTTCAATCCAATCTCTCCGATACAGCGCAAGTTGGACCAAGCCAAACTGAGCAGCCTCCAAATTGGGTTTTAGTTCTAAGGCCTTTAAAAAACTTTGCTTAGCCTGCTCTTCTTGAAAAATCGCAGCCTGCACTAAGCCTTTCTCGAGGTGCAGCAAGGCGCTGTCCGTGTAGATTTTAATTCCCTCTTCAAACGCCTGGAGCGCATCGACCACTCGATTTCGAATGCGAAGCAGACTGATATACTTGGCATAGCCTGCTTCTGTTAAAACATTACCTTTCTGAGCTGCTTGATACGCATTAAGAGCTTCATCCCACGTTGCTTCATCTTGGAAGCTCTCGGCCACTTTGAGCCACACACGCCCGAGACGTGGCCCGAGTTTAAGCACTTCTTTCCACAACTCTCTCGCCTGCCGGCTGTCTCCAAGAGCAGAATGCGCGTCAGCCACAGAATCTAAGACATGCAGTCGAAGCGCTGGATATTTTTCAACCCGCTTTAGCAAAGTCTCAGCGTCCACTATTTTTTTCTTCGTGGGTTTCTCAAATTTGAACATTTCAACTTCTGCCGGCAAATAGGCCTTCTTTGCTAAACGGCTGATCTCCTGCCTGTCGCCAGACATATGCGCCAAAAGAAACTCGTAGAGCCGCCCTTTAGGAGCCACCTGTTTTGATTCGGCGACGACGCCCTTCAGCTTCCACTCAATATATCGTGCCAAAAACATATTTTCAGTTGCATCCGAGGAGCTCGTGGTGCCTCGTAGTTCCGCCAAAGCTGTAGGAAGATCTTCAACAGCCATAGCGCGCCAAACTTTAGCGCGACTGATCACAGATTGGCGCTGTAGAGCGCCCTTCTTCTGCTGAATAACAACAAGTCTCTCGTTAAATTTCTCGAAATCCGCAGGCCACTGACTACCGACGCCGTACCAATATATTAGTCGACCCGAAATCTCGAGCCCCATGACAGCAGCTTCTTCGTTTCGTTCGTCTATGGTCAACAGGTTCGACACCTTCTGAACCCACTCAGGCAACTGTTCAGCGCTATCTTCTAGCCGAGCCAACTCAGCACCCTGAAGAACTTTTTGAATCTCGTTCATTGTCTCTGCTGTGGGAGGAGTATACGCGCGAACCACGTCAAGCCCTACAACCCTGAAGCCAAACAAACCTTCTTCAGACCAGAGTTTAGTTAGCGAAACACCCAACACGAGCAAGATGCCAATAGAAGACATCGTAATAACAAAAACCTTTTTTGAGCGGCGCGATAGGGGGCCCATCGAAGCTAACATCGACAAATCTAGCTTCTTCTTACCTCCATGCGCTTTCTGACTTTTCTCAGCCTGAAAATCTGCAGCGGAGACCTCTTCTGCAATCGCCCCGTCGGGCAGAAACGTTTGCGCACCCGGATTAGAACCTTCTCGAGCTTTTTCAAAGTTAGACAGTGCTAAATCAATGGGGTCTGCCTCATCGTTTGGTTGCGCCTGGTGCGCTGATTTGGTTTCTCTCGCAGCGCTGGCCTTTGGCTCATCCGCTGGGCCGTCATCATCGACATCCATTAGCTCAAGCTCAGGTTCATTGTCAGAAGGTTGTGATGATTGCGGCGGCTCGACCGAGGTTTTGGTAATACGAATTTTATCGCTCTTCGCTTCGTCAGACGACAAGACATCATCAATTAATTGCTCGGCGATGTCCTCGGGAGATCCAGCCGCTGGTTCAAAGCTTTGAGTCTTGTCAGTATCGTCTGGAGACTCGTCTAATACTGGCATCTCTAGCATCTGAGTAGCTTCGCGCTCAGAAAAAGCCTCCATCGGCTGAGTGCGGGCAGCGTCTTCTTCAAAGGGTGGCGTTTGAGTCTCTGACAAAGAACCACCCAATGGCGCAGTACTTGGCGCGTCGTCGTGAAATAATCCATCGACGGAAGTCTCGCTCGACGATGAGTCGGCCGCCTTAACAACGACGGTCTCTTCAACCTTTGTTGGCGCAGTAAACTCTTGTCCCGCGTTTAATCCTTCATCAAGATCAAAAAGCTGTGACAAGAGGTCATCAGCCCCTTCCCCCTTATTGTTTTTAGAATCGCCCAATCCCTCTTATTTTAATGCTAGAACGCCTAAAATCCAATCGGTGTAGATCTGCGGACGAAAACCGCCGCAGAGCGTCATAACAGCTCCAAAGAATATGGCCGCATAAAGAACCTTAGAAACGCCTAGAGCGGGGTTCTCAGGCAAATTAGCTTTTTCATCACTCATAAAGATCTGCATCAATACTCTCAAATAATACGCCGCACCAATAATACCGCCAACTGCCGCCACCAAGGCAATGGCCCAGTGGCCTTCGACCACCAAAGCTTTCAACACCCAAAATTTGATCAAAAATCCTGCAAACGGTGGTAATCCTGCTAATCCCAAAAGAAAAATCGCCATCAACACCGCTGGCCAAAAACGAGTTTCTACAAGGCCTTTCAGATCGTCCAACATCAAAGGCTTCGGAGACGGTTCCAAATATACAAGAGTCGCGAAAAGTCCGATATTCATAAAGGTATACGCCGCCATATACAAAAGAAGGGGTTCAGTCCCTGCAGCTACCGGGACCGCCAACGTCAAGACCATGAAGCCAGAATGCGAAATACCTGAAAACGTCAGCAGCTTCTTAAGCGACCTTTGCTGAATAGCCATTATATTTCCTACTAAAATAGATGCGAGTCCCAAGATGACGATGAGACCCTGCCAAAGATAGGCCGCGCTCGAAAGACAATCGCCAAATAAACGGAATGCCGCTGCCATCGCTCCCATCTTCACCACCGTGGTGAGTAAAAAAGTAACGGGTGAAGGCGCGCCTTCATAAACATCGGGCGCATAAAAATGAAATGGAACGAGTGTGAGTTTAAACGCAAAGGCCACCACTAAAAATAAAATCGAAATCTGCAAAAGAATCGCTTGGCTGTCAGATAAGCCTGCCTCCAAGACGGCCTTAATTTCAGCAAATGAGCCAAAGCCAGTGGCTCCATACAAAAAGGCAAGCCCGAACAAGAGAATCACCGTAGAGAATGCGCCCATCATAAGATACTTAAATCCTGATTCCGCCGATCGGCTGTCTGTTCTAAAGAATCCACAGGCCGCATAAAGGCCAATCGATAAGGTTTCTAGCCCTAAAAAAAGAGAACTCATGTGCACCGATGTCACCAAGACTCCCAGACCAAACCCTGAGAACATGAGACAAATCAGAAGTTCTGGAAGTTGCTCGAATGCCGACTTGAGAATAGGACTATCGCTGTTCATTCGAAACGAAAGCATCATCAACGCGCCCAAAAATGATAGAGCCCCAATAATCATAATGTTCTGCGCAAACGAGTCAAAAACCACCGACATCGTAAACAAGAGCTCCGACGAATGACCCACGGGCCATAGACGAGTGAGCACAGCAATGCCTAAGAGCGACACTGCCGCAAACCAATACAACCATCGATGTCTGGGCAATAAAATTTGAATCGTAAGCAGGCCTAGTCCCAAGGCAGCCCACGCTAGAACTGGCAAATAACTTATTGAATCTCGCAGAAGTGAATCAAAAAGAGTCATCCGCCCCATCCCTTCTCAATAAAACCAAAAATCTGTGTGGTGCTCTCTCGAATGGACGACAAGAGCAACTCAGGAAAAATACCCAGCACAAAAACTAAAACAACAAAGGGGCCGTAAAGAAAAAGATCCTTCCAAACAAAATCATTAAGCTTAAAATTGGCTCGTTCTTTACCAAAACAAACCTTCTGAATGAGGTGCAACATATAGATGGCCCCTAGAATAACGCCACTGCTCGCTATCACCACGAAAATCCAAGGCGCCACCGTAGACTGAAAGCTGCCCAACAGAATCAGAAACTCTCCGATGAAACCATTCGTACCGGGAAGCGCCATAGAACTAAGCGAAATAATAATAAAAATAGTAGAAAAAATCGGAAGTGATTTCGCCAGGCCACCAAAGGCATGAATATCTCTGGTATGTGCTTGATCGTATATAAAACCTACCAGAAGAAAGAGCGCTCCCGTAGAGATGCCGTGGTTAATCATTTGAAAGTAGGCGCCGTTCCACGCCGTTTCATTCATCATGAAGATACCAAGAGTCACAAAACCCAAATGAGATACCGAACTATAAGCGATCAGCTTCTTGATATCGGTTTGCCTCCACGCAATAAGAGCTCCCACGACGATACCCACCACCGATAAGGCCACCAGATAAGGGGCCAGATCTCGTGCAGCCTCAGGAAACAACGGAATTGCAAAGCGCATTAAGCCATAAGTGCCGAGCTTCAGCAAAATGCCCGCAAGCACCACGGAGCCGGCCGTCGGCGCTTCTACGTGAGCATCCGGCAACCAGGTATGAAACGGAAATAACGGTACCTTAATGACGAACGACAAAACCATGCTCAAGAAAATCCATCGTTGGACAGAAAGATCTAAAGGCTTGGTTAAAAAATAATCTCTTAATATCTGAAATGAGAAATTCCATTCCTGTGTTTGCTGATAGTAGAGAACGTAAAGACTGACGAGCCCCACTAGCATCACCAAAGAACCTGCGAGGGTATATAAGAAAAATTTCAGCGCCGCATACTTGCGTCTTGTTCCACCCCAGATGCCGATAATAAAATACATCGGAATGAGCATGGCTTCCCAAAAGATATAAAAAAACAGTAAGTCATCACACAACAGACTGGCTACCACAGTCGCCTGAAGACCATGAAACAGCGCATGGTAAGCCACCTGTTTCTCTTGAACAGATTTTACAGAGAACGCGAGAGCCACCCACGTTAAAAACGCCGATAGAAGAATGAGAAAATAGCTATAGCTATCAAGAAACAAACTGTAATTAAGCCCTTCAAACCAGGGCAGGCTGAAGCGAAGTTGCCCAGGCGGTAAGCCCACCAAGACAATGAAAAAATAGGTAGCCGCAAGGCTTACCGAAATCCACGGCGCAACTTTACCTCTCGACAATCCCACCAAGAGAGTCGAGACAAAGGGAAACAAAAACAGAACCAATAAATAATTTGAATTCACTTCCTCACCACTTTCGCTAGCTGGACGCCCTCATGATATCTCACGGCTGAAGCCACCAAGTACTGGCCACTAAAATGACAAATCCCACCCAAATCCAAAGAGCATAGTCTTGGGTAAATCCTTTCTGTAGTCCTCGCATTCTCTCTGACAAACGCAGAGCGCCTCGGCCCAGGCCGTTTAAGGCTCCATCGATGAGTAGACCATCGACACCTCGCCAAAGTACCCACCCAATCTGTTTCAGATTTCTGACAACGATATGTTCATAGAATTCGTCAACATAGTACTTAGCTTTAAACAGACTGAACCAATCTGATCGAAAATCGTCTCCTTTGAAATGCCGATACTTTGCATACGCCAACGCCAAACCCGACGCCCCAATGGCCGTCGAGACAGCGGCCAAAATAAGTGAGTGGGAAAGTGTATGCTCTCCACGAATCAGCTCAAGCACGATGGGCGAAAACGCATTCAACAAAAAGTCATTGCCACCCCACAAATGAGGCCAGTTTAGAAGACCTCCAACAACAGAGAGCACGGCCAATACAACCAAGACGCTGGTCATTTTCCAAGGCGACTCATGAGCTGGATGATCTCCTCGGAAAGTTCCAAAGAACGTCATAACCCACAGTCGGCCCATATAAAACGCCGTTAAAAAGGCGGAGGCAAAGGCCAAAACAATGAGCGTAGGTTGGTTCGACATCGAAACCACATGCAAAATGGCATCTTTACTTACGAATCCCGACAAGGGTGGAATCCCTGCAATGGCGAGAACCCCTATAGTCATCGTCCAAAACGTGATCGGCATTTGGGTTCTGAGAGCTCCCATTTTTCGCATGTCTTGCTCGTGATGCAAACCATGAATCACCGAACCAGCTCCGAGAAATAGAAGTGCCTTAAAAAAAGCGTGTGTAATGAGATGAAAAAATCCTGTCACAGGCGCTACCAGGCCGACCGCTAAAAACATATAGCCCAGTTGTGAGATCGTCGAATAGGCGAGAACTTTCTTTATATCGTTTTGAAATACCGCAATGGTGGCCGCAAAAAACGCGGTGAATGCCCCTATATAAGAGACAACATAAAGCGTCTCCATATTGGCAAGAAAGAGGGGCTGCAACCGACAAATCATATAAATGCCTGCCGTCACCATCGTTGCCGCATGAATGAGCGCTGAAACGGGTGTGGGTCCCGCCATCGCATCGGGTAGCCATACATAAAGAGGAATTTGCGCACTCTTGCCGGTGGCTCCTAGAATAAGTCCGAAACACGCCAACTTAGTCCACCACATTTGATCCATCGATAAGTTGCCTGCTTCCAAAGCCGCCAAAATATCTGGCACCGACAAACTGCCAAAAACTTTAAAGAGAGCAAATAGTGCGATCAGAAAACCAAAATCGCCCACTCGGTTCGCGATGAACGCTTTCTTGCCAGCTTCGGCATTGGCTTTGTCTGAAAACCAGAAGCTAATGAGAAGGTACGAACAAAGTCCCACGCCTTCCCATCCTAAAAACAAACCCACTAAGCTGTCTGAAAACACCAAAAGCAACATCGAGAAAACAAACAAGTTGAGATAGCTAAAAAATCGACCAAAGCTCTCATCTTTCTCCATATAGGACGTTGCATACAAATGAATCAACGTACCTACTCCGGTCACTACCAAGCCTAAAGACACTGAAAGGGCATCAAATAGCAGTGAGAATGAAACCGTATGGCTGGGTGATAACTGAAACCATTCAAAAAGATGGACTCTTAAGGGCAGAGCGTTCTGTGTTGCTAATACGATCAACGAAATAAAGCTGACGCCAACCGTAGCGACCGAACCCCATGTTGCCCATCGTTTGCCCGACCAAAACCACAGTGCCGCCCCTAATAAAGGAGCACCAACTAATAGAAAAGCCCACAGTGTCTGCATGCCTCAACCTTCCAATTCTCGAATATCTGATAAACGAATGGAGCGCTTAATCCTAAATACATTCAGCACAAGAGCCAGGCCCACAGCACTTTCACAGGCCGCGACCGTAATCACTAAAAAATAAAGCACATTACCAGTTTCGTTTTGATGCATCCGAGAAAACGTAACAAAAGCCATCGTTGCCGCACTCAGCATGAGCTCCAAGCAAATCATCATGCTCAAGGCATTTTTTCTCAAAACAAAGCCCGCAGCTCCCAGAGAAAAAAGTCCCAAGCTGAGAAAGAGAAGGTGTGCCACCGAAATCATGACTTGAGCTCCCTTGGTCGGCGATACGCTAATAGACCGACGGCAATGATCGCGAGCAACAACAGGATGCCGGCGACTTCAAAAACAAAGTAATGATTGCGTAAGAGGTCTATAGAGAGTGCCTCGACCGTTCCAAACTGAGCTGCGTCAGGGAGCTCTTCGAGAGGCTTAAGCAAATGGGGGTGAGCAACGCGCATGGCCAATAATGTAAAAGTCACTACAGACAAAAAGAGGACGAAACTACTTCGTGGCATCGAGCCCTCATCGCCCAGTTCACGTGGGTCCAGATTCAATAGAAGAATGACGAATACAAAGAGCACCATAATAGCCCCGGCATAGACTAAAATCTGAATCACGGCGACGAGGTGCGCACCGATGAGAGCGTAAAGGGCCGACAGAAAGAAAAAATTCAAGATGAGCCACATCGCACTCTCAATTGGCCTAGGCCGCAGGGCGACTAAAGCTCCCGTTACCAAGATCAACAGCGACAAAATCCAAAACAATGCCGGAGCCAAAATCTACCCTTTCACGGCCACATAGGCCGCCACTATCACTAAATTAAAAATGCCTATCGGAATGAGCGTTTTCCAACCTAAATTCATTAATTGATCGTATCGAAACCTAGGAATGGTCCATCGAACCCACACGAAAAAGAACAATAAGACGCCGATCTTTGCCAAAAACCAAAGACTGGGAATCATAAAGAACTGCTCGATGTCGATACCCACATCGGCCCATGTCACAAACGGCAAAAACTGCCAGCCCCCTAAAAAGAGAGCGACGGTGAGCGCCGATACGGTTGTCATATTGACATATTCGGCTAGAAAAAAGAGACCAAACTTCATTCCCGAATACTCCGTATGAAAGCCGGCCACAAGCTCCGCTTCAGACTCTGCTAAATCAAATGGAGTCCGATTGGTTTCAGCAAAAATAGCGGGGAGAAAAACGACGAACGCCAAGATGCCGGGTAGAAAATTCCAAACGCGTTCCTGTTGCTGAACAATTGTTACGAGATCTACAGATCCGGCCAATATTATGACTCCGACTAGCGCCAAGCCGGCAGCCAATTCATAGCTAATCATTTGAGCCGACGCGCGAAGGGCTCCCATCACGCTATATTTATTGTTACTCGCCCAGCCCGCCAAGGCGATCGAGTACACGCTCAGAGATGTGATCGCTAAAATATAGAGGAATCCCACATTTAGTTCTGCAATTTGCAAACGCCTGGGCTCATCAAAAATGCCCCCCAATGTCGTTGGGGGGCCAAAAGGTATGACGGCAAACGCCATCGCCGCCGGAATGACAGATAAAATAGGAGCCAGAATAAAGAAAAACGGACGAACCTCTTTGGGACGTAAGTCCTCCTTAAGTAAAAGCTTGATGCCGTCAGCTAGCGACTGCAAAAGGCCGAAAGGCCCTACTCGGTTGGGACCATAACGATCTTGAATCAGCGCACATACCCGTCGCTCTACCCACACCATAACAGGTGCCACAGCGCCGAAACTAATGCCGAAAAGAAGCCCAATCTTTCCCATGAGAAACGCTAGGTCGAGCATCCAGGGGGGTAACGACCGCAAAAACGCTATCGGTTCCAATCTAAAAGTCCCTTTCTCCACTCGTAAATTAAACCGAGGGTGAGAATAACAATAAAAATGCCTCCTAAGGTCAACATGAACGCGACCTCACCGCTTTGAACAAAGTTCCTGAACTGGAGCGCAAAAGGAATAAGAAAAACGGCTTCAATATCGAAAAGAATGAAAGATACAGCGACCAAATAGAATTTCACGCTGAACTTTTCGCCCTCGGCGCCCACCGAGGGTATGCCACATTCATAGGGAGATTCTTTTTTTGGATAATAACGCCTCGCGCCAAGAAAGCGTGAGACACTCAAGGCCCCGACGCCCACAAGAATTCCTAACAGCAATAATACCAGAACACCGAGATAATGATGTGGCAACACATACGCAGTGTAAGAAAGCAATGACGCAGCGGTCAACGACATCCATTGAAATTGCTTGACGCTTCGTTCCCTGGGCTCTGTAATAGTGAAAGGGGATTGAGATTTTAGTAATGATCTTCGTGAACTTCAAGAGAGATTCTTGGCAAGGCCCTTTCGAGTCAAGTTCGCACGAAGAAATGTTTGGTTTTCGGGGGGGGAAACAATGACTGAGTCAGTTCGCGTCATAAAGAAGTATCAAAATAGAAAACTCTACGACACGCAAGATAGCTGCTACGTGACCTTAGATGGTCTAGCGAAGATGCTTCGCGATGGACAAGATATCTTAGTCGTCGATAACAATACAAAGGCAGACGTTACGGCACTTATTTTGACGCAGGTCTTGTACGAACAAGAGAAAACCAGTCAGAGCGTTCTTCCCGTAGAATTACTGAAAACCCTGGTAAGAAACAGCCAGAACAGTCTCTACGATTTTGTTCAAAAATTTATCGTTGGGGCTATTGATACCCAAATAAAAACACAAAATGATCTCGATTTATTCGTTACCAAACTTGTTCAGAAAGGCGATCTCACGGAATCAGAGGGTGCCGCTATGAATACTCAAGTCAAACAAAGCATTGAAAACTCTCGAGGCCGGCTGGATGCCAAAATCGAAGAGAGACTCGAGCGATACCTTCAACGTAAGACCGCAACGCCCGAATTTACCATTCAAACAGACTACTCTGTTGCCAACCGCTCGAGCGCCGAAACAATCACTACAGTTTCTTAGCGCATATATGCTTCGTGGAAGGTTATAGCCCTTCCACGAGCGCCATCAACCGGGACAGGCAACCGATTGGTATCAACCGGCATTGGCCTCTTCGTCTTCATCGGACTCACTCACGCTCGACAGCGTCGACTCCGCACCAAAAAGACGGCTCTTAGCTTTTTCGCTCTCTAGCTCAGTTGCACAGTCGATACAAAGCGTCGCCATAGGTCGGGCTTTTAACCGCGACTCAGATATTTGAGAGGCGCAGGCTTCACAAGCTCCATACGTGCCTTCATCAATTCTGTTGATGGCCTTTTCGATCTTGCGAATGAGCTTTCGCTCACGGTCTTTAAATCTTAGCAATCGATTTCGATCTAACTCCTGAACAGCTTGATCTGTAGGATCGGACGAAGTGTCGGCATTAGACTCCGAGATGTCTTTTACGGCTTGATCAGCTTCTGTAAGCAGCTCGCCTAAGCGGACCTGGAGCACTTTCTTATAATCGGCCAATTTCTTTTTATTCAACATATACCATCCTTGCTGTCGTTCTACGGGGCCTCTGTTAAAAACCCCTCGCCACCGGCGCGATACTTAATGATTCGTGGATGACAGATCAACCAAAATTTTACTTCAGTTTCTCCGCTACCTCCCTGGATCGTTGCGGTTAACTGCACCACTCCCAGCCTTCAGGCCAAAAATGACACTTTGTTCATTCACACCAAGATCTCACCTAATGATTTCGCACGAGGCTCGAATCGATGTAGTCTCAAAATTCTAATGATCTCGACTCGTCGTGTAAAGAGGGCCCCACACTTTCTAGTCCAAGGGGACAAAAATTTAACTTTAGATAGGGCCAAAAGCGCGTCAAATCTTCTTTTGACCCTCTGCATCACCCACTTAACCCTTTTTGGCATACATTTCTGCCTTTGGACCGGCCTTTCATTGGGGCTAGTAGGCCCCCTGGCAGCCGGCGAGCCCCCCCCGTTTCCACCTCGACTGAATTATGGCGCCTCGACACTCGGTTTTGCCGGCACCTCGGCGGCAATGGCTTCTGGGCACGATGCCATTTCTACAAATCCTGCCGGCCTCATGTACCTTCAAGGCGTTTCATCGATCGGCGGGGAGTGGAGTGATCCGCCCGGCAACGGTAGAAAGTGGTCTGCTTCAATCATTGATGGCTCTTCCGATATTATTGGAGGACTGCGATTCTCCTGGACGAATTGGAAGCCGGCCAGCCGCCAACAATATCAGTTTGCTTTGGCCTATAAAACTCCCTGGGTCGTAGCAGGGGTGTCTGGCGAAATAGCTCAAATGCGCAATGTCTCCTCGAATAAAGGCTGGCACTTTACCAATGGCCTCGGAGTTCTGATACCTCTTCACGCCGGGCTGACGGTGGGAGCTTTTTCCAAGTCTCTGTTAGATATGGCAAAAGACTCCGTATTTCCACCCGCGATTCATTTAGGAATTATGTATGCCAAAGTGAAGAGCTTTCGAGTGGGCTTCGATGCGGATCGCTTATTTCAAACTCCTGGAGCGGACTGGAATTATTCGACCGGTGCCGAATTTCTGTTGCGCGAATTTTTTGTCATTCGTGGAGGCTTTCACTGGGATGCTGAATCGGGACAAAACTATTGGGCCGTCGGCGGGGGCATGCTCGCTCCTAAAATAGATTTGGTGGGATCATTCGTCCAAACAACGGCAAATCCGATAGCCTCAGGCTTTGTGGTTGAAACGTCGATTCGATTTTAGTTCGATTTTTGGGCGTGCTTGGCGCTCGACGACGAACTATGATCAGCCATGCTGAGGGCCATACTATGAGTCTTATAGATGACCGCGATATTGTAGAGCTGGGCGCTCATTTGAAGGGGCAGTCCATTGATATCGTTGTGGGTGGTGGCATTGCCTGCGTTGACGCGGTGAAACTGATTCGAGAATTTCGCCGCTATGGAGCTGAAGTGCGAGTCATTATGACACGTGCAGCGCAGAACTTTGTTCAGCCTCTTATTTTCGAGTGGGCGTCGAAGCAACCCGTGCTGACTCAGCTATCGGGATCTGCCGAACATTTGTCGGGGGCTGATGCGGCCGTCGTCTTTCCCGCCACTTTAGACTTAATAGGTCGCTTGTCGGCTGGTTTGGCCGATGAAGCCGCCCTTACCACGCTGCAAAGTTTATTGGGTCGAAAGCCGATTATTTTAGTGCCCTCAATGCATGAGCAGCTTTGGCAAAATCCCTTATTTCAAGAGCGAAACCAGCAGCTCACGAAGATTAAAGCCCTCCATATTTTAGAGCCTGTGGTCGACGAGGGCAAACGCAAGAGCCCCCCTGTAGACGATATTGTTCAGCGCAGTCTGCATATTCTGGCGAATGGCCCACTCAAATCAAAAAATATCATTGTCACTGCGGGCGCTACGTTGTCGCCCATTGACTCTGTTCGATTTGTATCGAATCGATCGTCAGGAGCGACGGCCTTATCCATTGCTTCAGAGCTCTATCGCCGAGGAGCCATTCCATGCGTCGTCAAAGGAGTCACCTCTGTGGAGTTTCCATCTAGGATAGACTATCTTCCTGTCGAGACGGTGGCCGAAATGAAGCGCCTTACTCTCGAGAGAGTTCGCGCACTGAAGCCTGTAGCTGCCATTTTTGCGGCTGCCGCCCTCGATTATTCTGTCTCTAAACCTCTCAAGGGAAAGACATCGTCTCGCCGCAAACTTTCGGTGACCTTGATACCGAGCGAAAAAATTATCGACGCTGTTCAGGCGCGTGGCTTGATAAAAGTAGGCTTTAAATTAGAAGCTGAAGGAAACCAGAACGAGCTACATCAACGAGTACAACAGTGGAATGAAAAAAAATTTTGTGACCTTGTTGTCGCCAATAGCTTAGCCATGTTGCGAGGTGCATATCGTCGGGCAATTTTGGTGAATGCCGGCGGAAAACTTATCGCAACAACTTTATCGAACCATGAACTCGCGTCGCAACTCTGTACATGGTTAGAGACCACGTTAGAAACGGGCCGGACCTAATTCACTGTGTTGACCTTCGCTTATATTTTAAAACTCTGCCTTATTTTTCGCTTTCAGGGTCTCATTCGTCTCGCAATTCTTTCTGTTTTTGACCTCATGATGACAGACCTCTTGGGTTGGCCCCCGAGCTCTTGGGCACTCGCGTCTTTTGCCGTTCTCTCTCTGCGAGGGCAGAGCGATGGTGCTTGGGACTTTCGCCGGGTACCAGGCGTTATTTGGATCTTTCTGGCCATAGTACCGCTCTGGGACCGCGTTTCGCAGGTTTTGGGGCATCCCATGACTCGAATTGTGCATGCCTCAATTCGATGGCGCTGGGTCTTGCTGGGGGTCGCCGCAATTGATACATTAGTTTGGCTGGAGGTTCTATGAGTCAGGAAATCATTATTAAAAAACTCGATGAAATTTTAGAGATCGAGCTATCAGGAGTGACCCGATACTTGCATTACTCACTCATGATTACGGGCCCCAATCGAATTCCGATCGTGAAATATTTTAGAGATTTGGCTATGGAATCATTTCAACATGCTGCCAGCCTTGGCGAAAAAATAACCGCTCTCGGCGGTCATCCTTCGGTAAAGACGCGACCTGTACCTGAAACTCATAAGCATGGCGTATTGGATATTCTTCAAGAAAGCCTAGAATTTGAGCGACATGCCTTAGAGCTTTATGTTGGTCTTCTTCCTTTGTGTGAGGGCAATATTGCTCTCGAAGAAATGCTTCGTACTCGTATTCGAGAGGAACAAGAACATATCGAAGAAGCCGCCAAGATGATCAAGACGTCTTGATGGCGTTAGATTCTTTGTGGGCTCCTCTTCGATTTGAGATCCCCCCTTCGTTTCAATTTTCGACCACGGCGTTTGGTATGGGTGAGCGCGCGGCTTCGAACTTAGTAGGCCAACTAGAATCGTCCGCCGAACCCTTGATTATTGTCTTTGGCTCGGCAGGAGCTTTGGATCCCACCTTACGGCCAGGCGATGCCTTTATTATCTCGTCTGTTCAAGGGCCTAAACATGGGCCACAAATTACAGAAAATATTTCGCGAGCAGCAGATTTTCTCCACCTTCCTCAAGCCCCCCTCTATACATCGAAGACACTTCTAAAAACGGCACGTGATAAACTTGAAGTTTACCAAACCAATGGCTGTCGACTCGTCGATATGGAAATGGCCTATCTTTGGGCTGCTGCTAGCCCGTCTCTTCGCCAGAGACTCTTATTTGTGCGCTGCGTTATCGATGGTCAGAGTCATGGCCTTGATTTCAGCTCTAGGCTTGGGGCACTAAAACTACTTCCGAATTGGCTTCGTTATATACAGGGGATGAATCGCCTACTGAAGAGCATTGTTCACCAGTAAGTACGCTGACACGGAACACCGGTCGCGATTTCACCTTTATAATAGAAACTGCTTATGAACCCTTTAAAGCTGAATATGGTGGGTGGCGGTTTTCAACACGACGTCTGTTCGTCCGCCCATAATCGACCGCAGTATGTTGAATGGGTTCGAGATGGCTCTGCGGATATTTCTATTCATATCGACAATGGTCTTTTGAAGCCGGAGCTTTCTCGAGGCAAACGCCGCTTTGGCTGGATACTTGAATCATCGGCTATTCAACCTCAGCTTATCTACAATCTGCCTCAATACGCTAAATCGCTCTCTCAAAACTACGAGCTGATCTTTACACACGATCGTAGACTCTTAGGGCTCTCTAACAAATTTAGATTCTGCATCACCAATGCGGTACCTTTGGTACAACAAAAAAAGATCTACGAAAAATCAAAACTCTGCTCCATGATCACCTCCACAAAAATGATGTGTCCTGGCCACCTCTATCGCTTGCAGTGGGCCCAGAAGCTCTCGGGAAAAGTCGATCTCTTTGGAACAGGACATAATCCTGTCGCACGCAAAGATGCCGCACTTGCGGACTATATGTTTTCTGTTCAAATGGAAAACGATACTTATCCATCGATCTTTTCAGAAAAAATTACCGATTGCTTTGCGACGGGCACTATTCCTGTCTTCTGGGGCACTCCCGATATCGGAACCTGGTTCAATACGGATGGTATTATTACTCTTACGGAAGATTTTAGATTTGAGACTCTCAGCAAAGATCTCTATGAATCAAAACGAGATGCCATCGTCGACAATTTTGAAAGAACCATGAAATTAGTGACAGCCGAAGACTATATTTATCTTCATTATCTTAAGCCTCTTTTCGAGAGCGAACAGACGCGCTACCAGGCCCAAGGCCCGGCGTTGCTTTAACCCCTAAACATTGCGCCGATAACGTCCGCCCACTTCGTAGAGAGCTTTCGACATCTCTCCTAAACTACAGACCTGAGCCGCTTCGACCAACTCGGCAAAAATATTTCCCCCCTGAAGGGCCACTTGCTTCAATCGATCGAGTGCTTGCTTGGAGTGATTTTCATTCTTCTTTCGGAAAGCTTCTACATCTCGCAAACGGCTATTCTTCTCGCTTTCATTGGAGCGTGCTAACGGAATCTTTCCGCGTACAGCTCCTGCTTCGGGTATAAACGTATTTACTCCCACGACTTTTAAATCACCTGAGTGTTTTAATTTTTCGTAAAGCAGACTCTCATCTTGAATCTTCGATCGCTGATACTGCATCTCCATCGCGCCAAGTACACCACCTCGAAGCGAAAGTCGCTCGAACTCTGACAAAACAGCTTCCTCCACTAAATCGGTAAGCTCCTGAATCACATAAGATCCCTGAAGAATATTTTCGGTGCGACTGTTACCGAATTCGCCCTGGATAATCATTTGAATAGCCATCGCCCTACGAACGCTTTCTTCGGTAGGAGTTGTAATGGCCTCGTCATACGCATTGGTGTGAAGAGAATTACAATTATCGTAAATCGCGGTTAAGGCCTGGAGCGTGGTGCGAATATCATTAAACTCAATTTCTGCCGCATGGAGACTTCGCCCCGATGTTTGAATATGGTATTTCAGCATCTGCGAGCGCTCATTGGCTCCATAGAGATTTTTCATAGCCACCGCCCAGATTCGGCGTGCGACTCGTCCGATCACTGAATACTCTGCGTCTAAACCATTGCTAAAAAAGAACGAAAGATTAGGGGCAAAATCATCGACTTTCATGCCCCGAGCGCGAAAATATTCTACATAGGTGAAACCATTCGCCAACGTAAAGGCCAACTGAGTAATGGGATTCGCTCCCGCTTCTGCAATGTGGTAACCTGATATGCTCACCGAATAGTAGTTTCGAATACCATTCTCAATAAAATACTCCTGAACATCGGCCATCATGCGAAGCGCAAATTCGGTAGAAAAAATACAGGTATTTTGCGCCTGATCTTCTTTAAGAATATCGGCTTGAACGGTACCTCGAATCTGCTTGAGAGTTTCTCGCTTCACCGCATCAAACTCTGAATCTGTCAACGCACGTCCCTTGTCGCGCTCAATCTTTTCACGAGCCTGATGGATGGCCGTCATCAAATAGAAAGCCAAAATCATGGGGGCGGGGCCGTTGATAGTCATTGAGACCGAGGTCATCGGATCACATAAATCAAAACCCTGATACAAAATCTTCATGTCTTCAAGGGTCGCAACACTTACACCCGATTCACCAACCTTACCGTAAATATCCGGTCTGATGGCAGGATCTTCACCATACAAGGTGACGGAATCAAAGGCTGTCGAAAGACGCTTCGCCCGGTCGTTTCGCGATAAAAAATGAAATCGCTGATTCGTTCGCGCGGGGGAGCCTTCACCAGCAAATTGTCGTCGCGGTTCTTCTTCTGTTCTTTTGAAGGGATAAATGCCCCCTACAAAGGGGAATCGCCCGGGAATATTTTCTAGTCCACAGAATAAAATGATTTGGTCCCAGTTTACAAAAGATGGAAGCGTCACTCGTTTAAGAGACGATCCACTCAAGGTTTCGAAACGCTGCGGAACCTCTAAATCTTTGCCTCGAACTTTATAGATCACGGTCGCCGCTTGATAACGCTTACGAAGATCTTCCCACTGGCGAAGAACCTCCTGGCTCTGCGAGCTAAGCTCGGCTAGCTGCTTATCGGCGCAAGTCTTTAACTTCGTTCGATCGAGGCCAAAGCCATCTAAATCGTGGTCTTGACTGGCAACCAAAAGGGCTTGGGCCTTACGCGCTTTTTCAGCTTCTTTTAGTAGGCTCTCTTTGTAGTCGCGAACGGTTTTAGCAATCTCCGTCAAATACAGATGGCGCTCAGGCGGAACAATGGGACTTAGTCGATCGTTGTCTCCTAAAAATTCACGCTGACCCTTTGCCAAACGGGGATTTTTCTCACCCAAAGTGTCTCGAAGTGATCGATAAAGAGACGTGACTCCTTTGTCGTTAAAAACATTACAGCGTGTTCCGAAAATAGGCAGCCGTTCATCGGCCGGTTCATGAAAGCATTTATGAGAGCGCCTATACTGCTTGCGTACTTCGCGAAGGGCATCATCGCTGCCCCGTCGATCAAACTTATTGATGGCGATAAAATCAGCTAAATCAATCATGTCGATTTTCTCTAGCTGCGTGGCGGCTCCATATTCGGAGGTCATGACATAGAGGGAGACATCTGAAACCTCTGTGATCGCGCTTGCCCCCTGACCAATGCCAGGCGTTTCCACGATGATCACATCAAAAGACATCGCACGCGAGGCGGCCACGATAGACGACAACGACGGAACAATCTCTTCTCGTGCTCCTCGCGTCGCCAGCGAACGCATGAAAACTCGTGAATCATCGAGACTGTTCATGCGAATGCGATCGCCTAATAACGCTCCTCCTGTTTTCTTTTTGGAGGGATCTAAAGAATAAATCACGATGGAAATATCCGAAAACTCGTGAAGAAATCGCAAGACGAGCTCATCGGTGAGCGAACTTTTTCCTGCACCCCCGGTGCCCGTAATTCCAAGAACCACAGAAGGCGAGGGACTTGCTCCAACCGCCAGATTAAACGCTGCGCCATTCTCAAGGGCGGTAAGCGTGCGCCCCCATACAGTTCGTTCTAAGACAACTTTGGCCTGCGGACGTGCAGCGCGCGCTTTCAAGGCCTGCTCAACCATCTCTTTGGCCATGCCTTCAAGGCCCAACTTAAAGCCGTCATCTGGAGAATAGATCCTTGCAATACCGTAACGATGCAAGGCTTCGATTTCTTCGGGCAGAATGACACCGCCACCTCCTCCAAAAATACGAATATGGCCGGCACCAGCTGTCTTTAAGGTATCGAAGAGATAGCAAAAAAATTCGTTATGCCCACCTTGGTAAGAACTGATGGCAATGGCATCGACATCTTCCTCAAGGGCAGCCTTGGCAATTTCATGGACACTTCGATTGTGACCCAAATGAATCACCTCCGCCCCTTGATCTTGTAGCACACGACGAATCACATTAATCGCTGCATCATGACCATCAAAGAGTGCGGCCGCTGTAAGAAAACGAACAGGATTCACTCTCAAACATTAGCGTAGCGCCTGCATTCATTCAAATGATATGAATGGGTATGAACCTTTTAGACCCCCTTGATTTGGTAAGTCGACCGCGTCGCCTGCGGCAGACTGCGGCGTTTCGTTCGCTCGCAAGTGAAACGGAGCTGCGTCGAGATAAAATAATTTATCCACTCTTCATATCCGAAGGAAAAAAGATCAACAAACGCCATTCGATTGTCTCTGGAATGCGAACTGTTTCTGTGGATGAGCTTCCGAAAGTAGCCGAAGGTCTGCTTAAGAAAGGGCTAGAGAAGCTTCTTCTCTTTGGTGTCGTTGCAAAAAAAGATGCCAAGGGAAGTGGCGCTCTTGACTCAAACGGACCCGTTCCTCAAGCTTTGAAAATTCTGAGACGTTCTTTTCCAAGCCTACTGCTCGCTACTGATATTGCTCTAGATCCTTATACCACCCATGGACATGATGGCTTGATGGATGGTGACCGCGTTCTCAATGATGAAACCGTTTCTGTCTTAGCCGAAATGGCCAACTTACATGCCGATCTAGGCGCGCTTATTGTTTCGCCCTCGGATATGATGGATGGTCGCGTGGCCGGCATTCGGCTTGTCCTCGATGAAAATGGTTTTACGGATACTGCGATTCTTTCTTATACCGCTAAATATGCCTCGTGCCTTTATGGTCCGTTTAGGGAGACTCTCGATGCCAAAGTAAAGGGCGATAAAAAATCGTATCAGATGAATTTCGCGAATCGACGAGAAGCAATGCGTGAGCTCGTTTTAGATTTAGAAGAAGGCGCCGATATGGTTATGGTGAAGCCCGCTTCTTGGTATCTCGATATTATTTCGGATTTTGGAGCCTCCAGCGAAGTGCCCGTGGTAGCCTATCAAGTCAGCGGGGAAGCTGCCATGATTGAACTGATGGCCAAAAATAAATTGGTCAATCGGTCTCAAGCGATTGAGGAGTCACTGATCTCTATTTTTAGAGCGGGAGCCGATTGTATCGTTACTTATTTTGGCGAAGACCTGTAGCGCTCATTTCGTAGACGAGCGGATCGCCCGTCGCTAGCTCCCGTTTCAAAATTTCTTCGGGGCTTAAATTTTCTATCGCCATAATAATCGACCGCAGCGAATTGCCGTGGGCCGCAATCAAAACATTCTTGCCCTCCTTCAGTGCGGGCAGAACATAGTGGTTAAAGTAAGGAATTGTTCGGCGGCTGGTATCTTTGAGGCTTTCTCCGTTAGGAGGTGCAATATCAAAACTACGCCGCCATAAATGAACTTGCTCCTCGCCAAATTTTTGCCGTGTTTCATCTTTGTTGAGCCCTTGAAGGTCTCCATAAAAACGCTCATTCAAAGCGGAGTCCTCCCAGCGGGGCATCTTCTGCCCTAAGACTTCAAGAATCAAATCTAGAGTCTTTTGAGCTCGCTGAAGTCTCGACGTATGAGCGAAATCAAATACCACACCCAAAGATTGAATTTTTTGTCCTGCAGCCTTCGCCTCTTTAATGCCTTGGTCGGATAGAGGAACATCCACCCAGCCTGTAAAGCGATTCTCTAAATTCCACTGCGATTGCCCATGGCGAACTAAAACAAGTGATGACATAATTGCACTCTAAGGCCCTGTCGCCGAAGTAGTAAAGGCGGAGTAACGGAAGCCTCTAACTATCTGGAAATAACTTCGGAATCAACAAGCAGCCGGCCGCCATCGCTAAAAGAGCCGACAGAATATAAGGGTACTCTTGGCGATGATCATATAAAATGCCTGCAGAAATAGGCCCCAAAATCCGCGCTAAACTAGAGGCCGATTGATAGAGGCCAAACGAGGCGCCCTGTCGCTGCGCTTCTGCCGACTTTGAAACCATGGCCATCAGGCAGGGATTGGTAAGACTATAGCCCACAGCCAAAACCATTAATGCCGCCGCTAGGCCTGACCAATGCGTTACGAATATCATCAACGAAAGGCCTGCGACCAAAAGAACAATGCCGGTAAGCGCCAATCGAATTTCTTGGTAGCGCTTGTTGAGTCGACCAATAAAGCCACCCTGAACAATCGCCATCATGAGCCCCATGGCTCCCAATACGTAGAGGGCTTCGTGAGCCGATAGTCCAAAGCGGTCCATCGCATAAAACGTGAACGTCACTTCAAGCTGGGTCAACGCTATCGTGAGAAAAAAAGCTGCCACGATATAGGGGAAAAGTCGTCTCGAAGTCGCTAGGCCGACGAACTCGGCCCACGATAGTCTTCGTCGACTCTTCTGACGCAGCTCAAACGTCGAACTTTCTTTCAAAACAAAAATGGCGACGACGGCATTGGTTAAACATATCAAAGAGGCTGCCCAAAAGGGCCATGCCGTTCCAAACCCTAAGAGGAGCCCTCCAAAAAGAGGGCCCAATACAAAACCCATTCCAAAGGCTGCTCCGAGCAAGCCCATTCCCTTCGCTCTGTCGGCAGGGCCAGTCAGATCTGCCATATACGCATTCGCCGTCGAGATATTGCCTGCAAAAAGTCCTGCCAGAGCTCGCGTTAACATGAGTTCAAAAAAGGTCTCCGAAAATCCTGCGGCCCCATAGCAGAGCGCTTGGCCAATCACCGTCAAAATCAAAATGGGCTTTCGACCCCAGCAGTCTGATAAAGATCCCCAATACGGAGAGACCACCATCTGCATAAATGAATAAACAAACATCAAAATGCCTACATGGGCCGCGCTTGCATCAAGGGTGCGAGCAAAAACAGGGAGCATCGGAATCACCAATCCGAAGCCCAACAAATCTACAAAAACAATCAGAAAGAGAACGATGCTTGATTTCATACAAACAAATTACCCCCATAACGAAGCATGCCTTCAACCGCAAGCACCGTGAAATAGAGAAGCAGGTAAAAAATAGAAACATAAAATAATTTATAGTAGGCCGCCTTGGTACTCTTAGGAAGCTGTCGCAAAGTTTCGACAAAATACCAGAGCCACAGCAGAAAGGCGGTGCCCACGAGAACGGGATGAAACTCTAACTTGTAGAGCGTCGGAACTGTGAGAGGTAGCAACAAGATGGTATAACTATAAATTTCCCACTTGGTACGTCGATCTCCATAAACGTTTGGCAGCATAGGGATCTTCACCTTGGCATAGTCGTCTTTGATAGCCAGTGCGAGGGCCCAAAAGTGAGGGGGGGTCCACATGAAAATCACAGAGAAACCCAACCACGAAATCCATGACAACGAATTGGTCGCTGCGGCTGACGCAATCAGGGGAGCCGTCGACCCGGCAATACCGCCAATCACAATATTGTAGGGATGGCGCCGCTTCAGCCAAAGCGTATAGACGCCTACATAAAATAAAATGGTGCCTAGACTTAGCATAGCACTCAAAGCATTAAAAAAAATCCAGAGTCCTGCCGTTGAAATCACCGCGGTTATCAACGCAAAAATTAAAACACTCATCGCGCTGAGATGTTGCTGAGGTAGGGGCCGACGCTTGCGCGTTCGCTCCATAAGAACGTCTATATCCCGATCAATAAATTGGTTGAATGCATTGGCGGATCCCGCCGCCATCACAATCAACATGAGGGCAAGCAACATCGGGCCTGGCTGCTGAAACAGACTGCCCTCGGCCATCATGGTCGTGAAGCCAGTGACGGCCACCAAAAAAACGATGGTGGGCTTGGTCACTTGAATATAGGCCCTTAGGTGACTCATCCGCTCTTATACATAGCCACACCACCCGGCGAAGACAATTTCCATATCAACCATTTCAAGGCGGCACAAAATACGCTAATTTTTCTAAGTTTAGAGTCGGCTTTAGTGCCTGTGGCGATTCGTCTGTGCTTGAGTTTCGACACTTGCTCGATTTGCACTTTAAGGAGGGCCCTTGAAATCTCTTAGTCTTTTGTTTGTAAGCCTAGTGGCCATTCAAAACCTCTGTCATTATCACTACGAACGATTTCTTGTTGGTGAGTGGCGGCTCTTCGATATGGGATTGCAAATTGGCGCTCCCCTTTTTTTAGCGCTAGCCATTTTTAAAATGTCCCTGAGCAACCTTTACTTGGGTCGACCCCACTTTACGAGAGCAACCACTCTGTGGAGCGCCGTCGTTCTAGTCGCCAGTCCCATTCTCATCTATATATTTTCTCAACACGAGGGCATTCAAAACTACTACTTTGGGCGCCCCACCTCTGAACGAATTTCCTTCTTTGCAGTTTTCACTCTCTCGACTATTCCAGGTTGGGAATTTCTGCACCGCGGATTCTTCTTGGGAGCTTTCATCGTATTGCTAAAAAAGGAAGTCCAAATTCCGAAGATGGTGGCCGAGAAACTCGCTCTGCTGATCATTCTTTCTTTTGAGGTGCTCTATCACCACTCAAAACCTGAACTAGAAGCGTGGGGCTTGCTACTCTTATCGCCTATTCTCACCTGGATAACCTATCAAAGTCGAAGCTTGTGGCCCGCTCTCATTCTGCATCTTTGGGTCGAACTGTGGTTTTTTCTCAGCCTCCAATGAACTCTGGATTTCAAAGAAACGCCTGCCTATAGTTCAGCCATGATCTCGATTCATATGAAATCATTTTATGGGTTGCTGCTGACATGTCTTTCTGTGATCGTCGCCTGCAGCACACACAACAACGATTTGACGTCCGATTCTGGCACTCTCGCTGAAGGCAATCGACTTATGGATCGCGGCTTCTACGAAGAAGCACGAACGCAGTTTACTCGTATTAAAACCGAGTTCGCCCAAAGTCCTCTCCAAGTTCAAGCGGTTCTAAAAATTGCCGATTCGTATTTTGAAGAAGAATCTTATAACGCTGCCGCCACAGCGTACCAAGAGTTCATCCGAACGTTTCCTGGCCAGCCCGAAGTCCCGGATGCCCTGTTTCGACTTGGCCTTTCGTATGCCAAACAAATGCCTTCCACACCCCAGCGAGATGCGCGCGCCACCGGCCAAACCCTTGACACATTCACTCGCTTGCTCGCGGAATATCCGAATTACGCAAAGAAAGATGAAGCACAGCAGTGGATTGAACGAGCCGAGAATCAATTGGCCGATAAAATTTTTGGTATTGCACGCTTCTATGAAAAAAAGGAGCTCTACGATTCTGCGGCCCGTCGCTACGGTGAGCTCGTTCAATTTTATAGTCATCTCCCTCAGGCAGAAGAAGCCCTTGCCAGACAAATTCGCTGTTTAAAACTCTCAAAAGACAATTCAAAGGCCGAAGAGCTTACAAGCTTTTTCACGGAACGCTATTCAGACTCAAAATATCGTGATCTTCTCGAGCCGTGATTACGCCAAAACTTTTGCCTGAATGACTTCTGAAACTTACATCACTTGTCCAGCCTCCAACTGGTCTCGATCGACGATTAGGCCTGCAACATGATCGACTATCGTTCGAGCGTGAAATCAATATCAATGACACGAGGTAGATTTGCATCCTCTGCACCGAAAACATACGAGAGGCTCGCCTTACCTCTTTTAATTTTGAAGGCATTCAGAGGTAACTTATACGCCACTCTTAGCGGCTCACAAGGTCTTCGATAATCCAATCGAACTCGTTCTCGATCTCAATAAATTCTACATGGCCATCATCGCCCAACACGCCATCTAAGCCGTCGAGGCCAGGCAGGCCGGGTAGTCCAGGCTGACCATCGTCGCGCCGATCTTTTATCAAAAAGCGTTTGCCTCCCTCGCCCCCTAAGCCTCCACGACCCCCAATACCTCCTAAGCCTCCATGACCCCCTAGCCCTCCTGAGACAGTCACCTCAAATCGCTGCCGCCAATTCGCATCGTAGTCTTCGGCCGATGTAGTGAGCCATACCACGCGTACATGGCCTCCGTGGCCTCCGGCTCCCCCGTGAGATCCCGAGCCGCCATTTTCGCCATTTTCGCCGTTTTCTCCCAGTTTCGATTTACGAAAGAGCCCGCCGCGTCGTCCGTCGCTTCCGCCACGTCCATCGCGCCCTTTCACGCCTTGGGCGCCATCGCCGCCTCGACCTCCTCGTGCTGAAATGGTCGCTCGGTCAGGCAAGTCTCTAAACACCAAAGTGATTCCGCCTCCTGAGCTAGCGGAACTACCATCAAAGGGCGGAAAACCAAACGACGTTGGTGCCGACACTCCGTCACGTCCATCGGATGCGAAATGAAATGGTAGCGGCTGCGATAAAAGATCTTGAATAGCAGAGATCTGATTGTCTGATTGACTCTGGATATTTCGTATGACTTCTCTGTCTTTCAAAGCGATCTCTCGACACGTCTCGTAGTGCTGGGCGCTGCGCTCTTCGAAGGGAATATCCTCAAACTCCAATTCCATTTCGATGAATGACAGACAATCAAAGAGCGCTTCAGAAATATGATACATCGACACTTGGCCTGGATGCCCAGGACGCCCTGGCGCGCCGCTACGTCCATGCATTCCTTGGGGCCCCATGGGCCCTTGTCGACCACCACCCCAACCTCGCTCGGCACCCCGGCCGCCGTTACCGCCTAGACCACCCAGGCCTCCTCGACCTCCGGGGCCGCCTTGACCACCACTCGCATCAACCACTATGGAACTATCTGAAGATTTTTTTGCGTAGACCACGACGATCTGGCCACCTCGACCACCGTCTCCACCGCTGCCCCCGTCTTCTCCGTTTTCACCAGGATACCCCGGGGAGCCATCTTCACCGCGACTCAAATAAATCAAACCATAGAACAGCGTCCTTCCTCGTCGCCCGGCATCTCCTGTTCGACCCTGGTTCCCATCTCGCCCCGTGACGCCGGCACCACCATCGCCCCCTCGAGCTTCGATCACAATATCGCCGACGATTTCTCGAATCCAAATGGGACTAAAGGTTCCGTCGCCTCCGGGAGCTCCTGGCTGACCGCCTCCCCCGTCTCCCCCAGAATTTTGAACGGCAATTTCAATCTTCGAGCCGCGCTCCGCAATTAAACGATTGATGATGATCGAGCGAAACGGTGGCAATTGTTGACTCTGGCCTTCATCGATTCTCATCACATCGAATACGGTTTGGCCGGCTGGAGTTTCGAAGTCGCCCGGAGTCTGAATATTGTCTCGAGTTTCAATATCGTCTCGATTCTCATCGCCATAGGTATAGGTGCCGATCGTGGCTAGGCCTGAGCCCCCTAGACTCAGGCCTAGCCAACAAAAAAAATAGATCTGCCTCAAGATGCTAAGCATGAACGATAAATTTCCTGAGCAAAGTCCTTCTCCATACCTTCGCCCAAAATCATTCGATACTCAATGAAGCACTGAAATCGCTTCGAGTTACCTTGTCGCACAATTTTTATTCTACCGGCCGTTCCAGGCTTTCCGCCACTGCCAGAAATGCCCGGAAGCCCTGCATCACCCGCATCGCCTGGCTTACCTTCACGCGCCCAGATATCTCCCCTTTGTCCGCCCTCACCACCTTCACCGCCGCGCCCTCCGATGCCCGCCGTGCCACCGACTCCACCGGCGCCTCCTTTTGCGCTCACATAGAATTTGCTGCCGGCGACTTGCGAGCCGTAAAGTACCTGAATATTTCCTCCATCCCCGCCGCCGCCGCCATGCCCCCCATTCCCGCCGTGACCTCCGTTACCACCGCGAAAACCATCAAAGCCATTTCCGATTTTTATGCCATTGAAGAGCCAGAGAATGAGAAGGGCCTGCCCCGCGTAGGGAATATTCATTAGGGCTGCTAGTTGAGCTATTGATTCAGGGCTTTGATTGTCGAGCTTCTTAAAATAATAAAGCGTACGAGCATCCGAGCCCCCAAGGCCTGCACCTCCCCATCCTCCGTCTCCTCCATGGCCACCGCGACCTCCATCTCCCCCATTCGTTTTCAAATAGAGATCCCCACAAATTTTGTCGGCTAAAATCTCAATCTCTCTTCCATTACCCCCACTGGTGCCGTCGCTTCCTGCTACACCAAATTCCCCAGGCGTACCCTTCAAGTTATCGAGGGCCTTCGCGCCATTCTCGCCTCTTTTTCCATCAAGACCATCTTTGCCAGGAGCGCCCTGCCCATCGATATCGTTCTCAAAGACATTCTGAAACGAAGCATCAATTAACGCATCGTCCGAGCAAAATTCACTCTTTACAAGAAACTCGACCGGATGGCCTTCCGTATCAATCTGGCTCTCTGTTTGCAAGTCGACCGTATTGACTAAGACAGTGGCAGGTCTGTCGAAGATGAGCTTTTGATTGGGCTTCACGATCAAGTTGTCGGCCTTAAAGACATCGCGGTCACCACTCGATACTTTGTTGAGAAGCGACTCAGCTTTAATTTCTTGAAACTCTGTCTGAGCGGATACTTTGATGCTGTGAATAAAATAGCCTGTGGCGATACAACCCGTAGCGAATAGGCTGACCATCCTCGATGAACGCATGATTTTTCCCCGTTTCCCGAACCACGAGGCTTCACTACTACAAGGGTCGTGCCAGAGGCCTCATAACAAAAGTTCTCTTTGAATTCTGGGGTCTTAAGCGCTGGAGCTGTTCAAATGACCTCAGATTGTGACGAGAAATGTCTCGATCGCTATGCAGACTCATCCTATGATTGAGCATGGCCAGCGATTTTGGTGAGCTTCAAAAGCAGATTTCTTTAGCGCGAGATTATTTGCGAACGCGTCAACATGACCGTGCAGAAACACTTCTTCTCTCTATTATAAAACGCCACAAGTTAGCCGACGTTTATAATCTACTGGGCGTCTTGTACTCTGATCTTGGAAAATTTAATTTTGCCGAGGTCGCATTAAAACGGGCATTGGCCATTAACTCGAGTTATATGGAAGCCGCACTCAATCTTGCGGTTCTCTACAATAACTTGGGGCTTTCGCAGAAGTCTAAGGCCATCTATGTGCACCTGAAAAAGTACGGTGCTTCCGGACGTGGGGCAATGGATGCCATGCTTGTAGCTCGTCTTGCCAATATGCATGCCGACATTGGAAATCTCTATCACAGTGTTGGAGAATATACCGAAGCCATCGCCGCCTTCGAAAAAGCGGTCGATTTAGCTCCAAGCTATATCGATATCGTCACGAAACTGGCGACCTGCGTTCGTGAATCGGGAGATCCCAAAAAAGCCCTTAAGATTTTTAAGAAAAATGAAAAACTGGCAAAGAAATACGCCCCTTTCTGGATCGCCCTCGGCGTCACTCACTATGCATCAGGCAAACGAAAAGAGGCCTCTAAGGCCTGGGACAAAGCCCTAAAAATCGAGCCAAAAAACAAAACGGCCCTCGCCTATAAGCGACTCGATTAGTAGTCCAGGTCAAGGGTCTCAAGATAGACCCAATTCACGTGGGATCTCAGTCTCTCTGTCGTAAAGACTTCTATTCGAAATGCTTCGCTACAACTCGATTCACAGGCTTGCTGAGCAAGAAGAAAAGCAATCCCGTCACGACGCCCAATACGGTCAACAGCCCGAAGAACATATCCTTCGACATAACAGAATAAAAAGTGCCCAAATACCCTGTGGCGTAGTTACCAAAGAAACTCGATAGAAACCAAAATCCCATCATGGTCGAGACAACCTGTGGAGGCGAAACACGTGCCACGAAGGCAAGACCGATCGGCGACAGATACAATTCTCCAATTGAGAAAATCCATGTCGTGGCTGCCAACCAAAACAGTGAGCCCTTCTCACCAGGTACATCGCCCACCACGCGAGCCGCAATGATCATAAATATATAAGCGAAGCCTGCGAGCATGCAGCCAATGCCCATCTTTGTGACACTCGAAGGTTGTTTTTTACCCTGCCACAACCAGAATGATGTCAAAACAGGAGCAAAAATGAATATATAAAGAGGGTTCAGTGACTGATAGAAGGTAGATGGAACATCCACTCCAAAGAAATTCCAGTCGGTCTTTTCTTCAGACCAAAGCTGAAGGGTATTGCCCTGTTGTTCGAAAATCGCCCAAAAGACAATATTGAGAGCACAGCATAGAACAATGACACCGATCCGCTGCCAATCAGACCTGCTCAAAGGAACCTTGTCGACAATGTCCTTCTGAAGAACTTGCCTTTTAGGAATATGATGAGAGCCAAAATAGTAAATAATAAGTCCCAAAATCATACCTATACCGGCGGCCCCAAATCCGTAATGCCAACCTACTTTTTGCCCCAAAGTCCCACAAACCAAGGGCGAGAAGAATGCCCCAAGGTTAATGCCCATATAAAAAATGGTGAAGGCCCCATCGCGGCGTGGGTCACCTTCTTCATAAAGATCTCCCACCTGGGTCGAAATATTCGGCTTAAAGGCTCCGTTACCCAAGATCAAAAATAACAGTGCAATTAAAAAGCACTGCTCCGACGCCATTAAAAAATGGCCGATCGCCATCAGCACACCCCCAACGTAAACTGTCTTATGGCGACCCAAAAAGCGGTCAGCTAAGACGCCCCCAAACAGCGGAGTGAAGTACACCAGCCCCGTATAAATACCGTAAATCTGGGAGCTCATCTGCTGAATATTCATCTCGCCAAAAACAGAAATGAGGAGAGTTTCAAGTTCTGTATAACCAAAGACCTGCCGCGCTCTCTCCGGGTCTAGCAAGAGATACTGGGTCATATAGAGAACCAGAAGCGCCCTCATGCCATAGTAAGAAAAACGCTCCCACATTTCCGTAAGAAACAGAATGTACAACCCTTTAGGCTGATTAAAAAATTTCGACATTCTGTACCGAAGCGCAAAGCGAGCTGAAGTTCAAGCTTAAAACGCTAAGGTTTACAATTTAATGGAGCTGCATCCAACCCCCTCAAGGTTCTGAAAATATTACAGAGATTGCTGACCAGGTCGCAACAGGCGGAGGGCTAGTAAAGATCGCAAATCACGATAGAATTAAGGGGTGAAAATTGAATTATTTGTCTTGGTTCCTAAGCTATTAATTCCTTCCATCCTCTTATTGGCGGTCACCCTGGGTCTTGGAGTCGTCTGGCCTACGTTCAGCTTCTCTCAGACAAGTGATCCCGACGTTATGAAAGCGTTAACCCAGGTTCAGACCATGCTCACAACCCCCAGCTTACGGAACAATGAAATCAATAAATCGAACGACGGTCGCGAGGCTGCTCGTAAGTTGGAGAGCCTTGGTGGAAGCGTCGAAGTTAACGAACAAATCTATGCCTTAGCAGCCGAAATTTTTACCAAGCTCATCCATGATACCGGCGGCAACGTTGATAAACTCAAACAGATCGTAAGTGATGCTCAGAAAAATCCCGCCGCCTTTGCCGCCACCTGGAACAGCCAGCAAAAGGAAAAGTTGAAGGGCATCGCCGGGCAAATTCCTCTTAATTAGTTCGGCTTCGAGAAAACCAAAAATAAATTCAACAGCAACTCTGTGAGTTAATCAGGGCGAAATCATTTAAATTCCGCTTAAAAGGACTTTGCTGAGATATTTTTCGGGTCTTCTCGCGGCATGTCTTCCTTTTCCGGCCATACTGAATCTGGTTTTCTCTCCCTTTTTCCATGGTTCTGGCGCTCGCTTAAGCAGACTTAGAGCCATTTTGCGAAGAGCAGAAAAATTCTCGGCTGCGGTCTTGTCTCGGATCCGACAATCATCTTCTTTGAAAAAGATATCGAGCAAATAATGAGTACTTTCAATTTACCAGTGACTACGCACGGCCTCAGAAAATCGCTCGACGTCTAAGGGAAGACTGCTTAAAAAATAACGCCTCTCCACACTGGTCTTATCTCCTATCGTTCGATGAGCTTCCACCATTCCAATCGTTTGTAATCCTTTCCACTCGATCTGGGTGTGCTTCCAGTCAATCGTCGCCTGCCAATATTTTCTGAGCTCAATACGACCATGATCTTTGTTCGTGTCTTCCGTGTATTGGAACACAACGTCTTCATACTGAATCGATTCATAGTGCTCAAATCGCCTCTTCACTCGACTATGCAAAGTGGGCTGATTGCTTTTGACTGTGAGCACATAGTCGGCCCCCTGAGCCTTGATCGCCTCTGCCACAGACTTCTGACAATTGAGAGCATCCACCGTGACAACAGCACCTTTAAGTTTCAGAAGCTTCAGAAGCTCAGGAATCGTTGTGATTTCGTTCGTCTTGTCTTCTGCTTTCATCTGACCTAAGACCACCTGATTTTTGACAGCCCATGCTGTAAGCATATGAAGCGGGCTTTGAAGACGAGCCTGATCAAAAGAGCGACGCAGTGTCTTGCCATCGATCGCTACAATCTCTCCCTGGGAACTTTCTGCTGCCAAATTCATAAATCGAATGAAACTCTCGTAGAACGACTTCGGATCAAGCACCATGAAGACGCGCCGAAAGGTGTCTTTCGATGGCGTGCCGTTCGGCAGATCCAGAAAGGTCTTTAAAAAATCGTCATAGTCTTCAGCCCACTCAGCGATATTCTCCCAGCCCTTCTCGCCACAAATCACAGCACATAGAGCGATCAACACCACATTCAAAAGTGAATGTCGCTTGCGCCGATTTATTCTCGGATCTTCCATAGCTGAAAAACATTCTTTGAGCCGCGACAGCGACTCCCCATTTTCGGACATAGATTTCCCCTCCTTGAAAGATTTCCAAAGAGAAAAGTCTAGCGAGAAACTCCGAAAACCTCCTCAATTCCCTGTTAAATCAAAGATTTAAATGATTTCGCCCTGAAGATTCCGTATTTTCAAGAGCGTACATGGGTGTACCAAGCATCTAAAGGCATCACAAAAGTGATTTTAAGTGGTCTCTGACCAACGCTTCCAGACGGTCCTGAGTGAGCTCCTCAACTCGAGTGCCTCCAATTTGGGCGAAGGTTGGCTTGCCGCCGCCGCGCCCTTCAAAGGCGCTGTTGAGCGACTGAACCAATTTCTGAGTTTGAAACCTGCCTGCTGTTTCGTCTGTGACCGCTATTAAAATAGTGACCTTAGATTCCACGACGGCACCTAAAACAACGAAGCCCTCTTTAATCTTTTGCTTATAAAGATCGGATAATGCACGTAACGATTTTGCATCTTCCGTTGTCACGACTTTCACAAATCCGCGCCAGTCTCCCACAGATAAAACAGTGGCTTCATCAGCTACAGCGACAGAGGGCTGAGAGACTCTTTTCTGTAGTTCTGCTCGCTCCTTCAAAAGTTTCTCGACGCGTAGAACGAGATCTTTTGCAGGAGATTTCAGGAGCGCTTCAAGCTGATAAAGCACTTCTTCTTCTTGGCGCACAAATTCATAGGCTCGTGAGCCTGTCGCAGCGACAATGCGGCGCACGCCCGAGGATACGCCTGATTCTGCGGTGATCTTAAAGAGCCCCGCTTCTCCCAACATCTGCGCGTGCGTCCCACCACAGAGTTCCTTTGAAAAAGCTCCCACTGAAATCACTCGAACTTCATCGCCGTATTTCTCATCAAAAAAAGCTTTCGCACCGCCCGCAATGGCGGCCTCAAGACTCTGCTGTGCTGTAGAGACAGAGGCATTCGATCGAATGCGCTCATTCACTGTTGTCTCAATACGATCGATTTCACTCTGCGTGAGGGCTTGAGGATGCGTAAAGTCAAAGCGCAAGTACTCTGCATTCACAAGACTTCCGGCCTGTTTAATATGGTCGCCCAAAACCTCCTGCAAGGTGGCATGCAAGACGTGCGTGATGGTATGGTTAATACGCGTCTTCAATCGCAGGTCTTCGTCAACACGCGCGTCTACTCCATCGCCAAAATGCATGCGGCCCTCTACGACGACTCCCTTATGAACAATCAGACCCGCATGCTTTTTGGTCTCCATGACGTGAAACCTAAATCCCTTGCCGTGAATCACCCCTTGATCTCCGACCTGTCCACCGCCTTCAGGATAAAACGGAGTCTTTTCTAGAATAATCTCGGCCCGCTGACCCTCTTCAGCTCCTTGGACATTCTTTCCTCCTACTAAAACTCCCGACACTCTCGTCGACTCTCTGAGGCTCTCATAGCCAACAAAATGTGACGTAAGCCCGTCCTTCACTAAGGCCTGGTACACTTCTGAGACCGTTTCTTCGCCACTGCCCTTCCACGATTGTCGCGAGCGCTCACGCTGCTTCTCAAGCTCTTGTTCAAAACCTCTGTGATCTAAACCAAAACCTTGCTCTTTTAAGAGAATCTCCGTGAGGTCTACTGGAAAACCAAAGGTATCGTAGAGCTGAAAGGCCACAGGGCCAGAAAGCACATCGCCCACCTTCATTGAGGTAGTTTTAGATTCTAAAAGTTTTAATCCATGATCGAGGGTTTCAAAAAACTTTTCTTCTTCAAGATGAATCATCTTACGAATGGCCGAAGAATTTTGAACAAGCTCAGGATAAGCAGCGCCCATCTCGGATTCTAAAATATGAACGCCTTCGTGAAAGAAAGGTCGCTCGCAACCCAGCTTTTTACCATAGCGAATCGCGCGTCTTAAAATACGTCGAAGTACATAGCCTCGCCCCTCATTGCTCGGCTGTACACCATCGGCCATCAAAAAAGAAACCGAGCGGATATGATCGGTAAGCACTCTGAGCGCAATATCTTTATCGTCACTTTGCCCATAGGGCGTGCGCGTAATCTCGCCAAAACCCTTCAAAATTCGAAACATGCCATCGCCAAGATAATTACTTTCGACATTCTGCACGACCGAGGCCAAGCGCTCCAAGCCCATGCCCGTATCAACCGATGGTTTGGGAAGTGGCGTCATGGTGCCGTCGGCCAGACGCTCATATTGCATGAACACTAAATTCCAAATTTCAAGAAAGCGCTCGCCCCCACTGAAGATGGTCTCGTCTTTTCCGTAGCGCTCCCCACGATCAACATAGATCTCAGAACAGGGTCCACAAGGTCCCGTCTCTCCCATGGCCCAAAAATTATCTTTCTCTCCCATTCGCACAATTCGATCTTTCGAAAGACCCGCGATTTTCATCCACAGGGTTTCGGCTTCATCATCTTTTTCAAAAACTGAGATCCAAAGATCTTTCTTAGAGAGGCCTAAGGTCTTAGTGAGATATTCCCAGGCAAATTCTATAGCATCTGCCTTAAAATAATCTCCAAATGAAAAATTGCCGAGCATTTCAAAAAAAGTATGGTGGCGTCGCGTAAAACCCACCTGTTCTAAATCGTTGTGCTTGCCTCCCGCCCTCACACATTTCTGGCATGTCGTGGCTCTGAGATAAGATCGACTTTCTTTGCCAGTAAACAGATCTTTAAATTGATTCATACCTGCATTTGCAAAAAGCAGGGTAGGGTCGTTGTGAGGAATCAAAGGAGACGATCGATCCCTTCGATGCCCTTTCGATTCAAAGAAGCTTAAGAAAGACTCACGGAGCTCATGGGTTCGCATGGCTCCAATTTATCATTCCTCATTGCACTGTCGACTGCAAACTCGTCGAATGCTTGCGCTTCATCTTTTTATGAAGATGGTTTGGCAGCTTTCCAATCAGTGCCAGGCTCAATACTTGATCCATGTCTTTGACGAGGCTGATCTTCATCTTTGACCGTACGTGCTTGGGTAGCTCGATTAGATCCTTCTCGCAAGCTTCAGGAATAATCACATGGAAAATATCATAGCGATACGCCGCCAGAATCTTCTCCTTGATGCCCCCTACAGGCAAAACCCGCCCGTGCAGTGTCACTTCCCCCGTCATCGCGATATCGCGATTAATGGGAATATCGGTCAAAAGCGAAATGAGGGTTGTAGCAATGGTGATGCCTGCAGACGGCCCGTCCTTTGGAATCGCTGCGGCCGGAAAATGCAGATGCAAATCATGCTCCGAAAAAAAGGCTTTTCCTAAACCAAACTCTTCGGCCCGCGTTTTGACATAAGAAAGAGCCGCTCGTGCGGATTCTTTCATGACGTCGCCCAACTGACCGGTCAGCTCAATGCTTCCTTTACCGTCGACAAAGGTGCTTTCGAGCGTCAAGGTCTCTCCGCCAGCGGCTGTCCAGGCAAGACCCGTTGCAACTCCAACTTCCGAAATCTCTCTCATGGGATCATCAATAAATTTATTGGGTCCAAGATATTTACCCAATTGCTTAGGCTTAATACTTCTGGCGGTAAATGCATCGAGCTCTTCAGCTTTGGCACGCGCTACTTTTCGGCACAGAGACGCAATTTCTCTCTCTAGGTTTCTTAAGCCCGCTTCGCGCGTATATCCTCGAATCAAAGCCTTAAGCGTCACGTCTGAAATTTCAATATCGTCTTCTTTTAGACCAGTCTCTTTCTTCTGTTTAGGAATAAGATATCGCCGAGAAATCTCGAGTTTGTCTTCTTGGGTATAACCCGACAAGCTAATCACTTCCATTCGATCGCGCAGAGGTCCAGGAATCGAATCCAACATATTCGCCGTACAGATGAACATGACATTACTCAAATCGACCGGCAAATTGACGTAATGATCTCTGAACGTATTGTTTTGCTCAGGGTCTAGCACTTCCAACAGGGCTGATGCAGGATCGCCTCGATAGTCCATACCAAGCTTGTCAATTTCGTCGAGCATGATCACGGGATTGTTTGATCCTGCCTGGCGCAAGCTCTGAATTACTCGCCCGGGCATCGCACCCACATAGGTTCGGCGATGACCGCGAATCTCAGATTCGTCTTTAATACCGCCGAGGCTCAAGCGCACAAACTTTCGCCCCATGGTTCTTGCGATACTCTTACCAAGCGATGTTTTTCCGACCCCGGGAGGCCCCACAAAACATAAGATAGGCCCGCGAATGGTTTTCTTTAATTTACAGACCCCAAGATGGTCCAAAATTCTTTCTTTAATTTTCTCTAAGTCGAAATGGTCTTCGTCTAGAATCTTTTTTGCCTCAGACAAATTAAGATTATCGTCGGTCGCCTTCGACCAAGGTAAGTCCACCATCCAATCAAGATAGGTTCGAATAATAGACGCTTCGGCGGAGTCCGCATGCATATTTTCGAGGCGCTTTAATTGCTTTAAAGTTTCACGTTCAGCATCGATAGTCATCTTAGCATTCGTAATCTTGGCTCTAAGCTCTTCAACCTCTTCTGTCTTTGAATCCGAATCTCCGAGTTCACTGCGTATCGCTCGCATTTGCTCTCTCAAGAAGTAGTCTCTCTGACTCTTTGTCATTTCGTCTTTTGCCTGCGACTGAATACGTTGCTGCATCTCAAGAACTTCTACTTCACGTGTCAGCGCTTCATTCACTCGACGAAGGCGATGAATGGGGTCGTGCGTCTCAAGAATCTTCTGACTCTCTTCGACTTTGAGACCAAGATTGCTGGCTACCAAATCAGCTAGCCGTCCGGGCTCCGTTACTTCGTCTAAAACGACCAAGATATCGGGAGACAATACTTTGCCCATCGAGATCACTTTTTCTAAGAGGGCTTTCACATTTCGAATCAACGCCTCGGATTCGAGCGGACGATCATCCCACTTGATATCGGTCAGCTTCTGAACACGAACTAAAAAGTTAGGAGAGTCTTGAACGAAATCGGTGATCTCTCCTTTCTGAAGTCCCTGAACAAGAATCTTAATTTTTCCGTCATCAGGAAGTTTATTCATGCGCATGATCATGGCTACACAGCCCACGCGATGAATGCCGCCCGGAGTAGGATTCTCTTCGTTCATATCTTTCTGAGAGGACAGAAAGAGAAGACGATCTTTATTGAGCGCTTCATTAACGGCGTTGATAGATGACGTTCTTCCAACGAACAGTGGCAGAATCATATACGGAAATATGACGACATCCCGCACAGGTAACAGAGGAAGTACTTCTGGTATTTGAAGGTGACCTTGATCTTGAGACATAGACTCAGTCTACCAACCGAATCGACGAGCAGCGAAGCACCAAAAAATGTCGTCATGCGCCTTTCGTTTAGGGCACTTTTGCCCGACCGATCTGATGTGACGCAGGGCACCGAAGCTAAAGTCCCCATCTACCGTGAATCATGAAATCACAGTTAGAATAGGGAAGGGGAGAACTCGGTCTTGCAACTCAATGATATTTTAAAAATTGCCCTCAAAGCCAATGCCTCCGACATTCATTTAAAGTCAGGTCAACCTCCTATTTTTCGTATTGATGGTCAGCTCGTCCCCTTAACCAGTGCGCCACAGATACCCTCCGAAGAGTTGGCCCGAATGGCCCACGGTATCATGACCCCTCAACAACGACTGAAGTTTCAAGATTTTAATGAGCTCGATTTGGCTTACGGCGTCAGTGGCCTCGGTCGATTTCGGGTGAATGTTTTTCAACAACGGGGTGCATTGGGAATGGTTCTGCGAGTAATTCCGGTCAACGTAAAGAACTTGAATGACCTTATGATGCCTTCGACATTGCAGAAAGTCGCTATGCACGAACGCGGATTAATCTTAGTCACTGGCGCTACCGGTAGCGGAAAATCGACTACACTGGCGGCAATGGTCGACTATATTAATGAACAACGAAGTTGCCATATCGTGACGATCGAAGAACCTATTGAATATTTACTAAGAGACAAAAAATCTCTGATCAATCAGCGAGAGGTTGGGGTCGACACCATGGGCTTTCATCTCGCGCTGCGGTCGGCACTGCGACAAGATCCTGATGTCATTCTGGTGGGTGAGATGCGAGATTCAGAAACCATGGAAATTGCTATCGCGGCGGCTGAAACAGGGCATCTTGTGCTTAGCACCCTGCACACGTTAGATGCCGGAGAAACCATCAATCGAATTTTATCTGCATTCCCTCCCTACCAGCAAAAGCAAATTCGCATGCAGCTGGCGAGTGTGATTCGTGCGATCGTATCTCAACGTTTAGTTCCGCGAAAAGAGGGGAGCGGACGCGTCCCCGCTGTAGAAATTCTTGTCAACAATGCCAGAACTCGCGAGATGATTGAAGATCCAGATCGAACGCGTGAACTCAGCCAAGCCATTGAAGAGAGTTTCGTCTCATACGGCATGCAAACCTTTGATCAATCTCTCACTCAGCTTCTCACCGATGGCATCATCTCGTACGACGAAGCTCTGCGTCAGTCATCGAACCCCGATGATTTTGCATTAAGGTATTCAGGCATCTCCTCACAGGGAGGCTCAAATTTTTCTCATTTTCAGAACGACCCCGACGAACCCTATCAGACACAGCCTCCCTCCCTGGCTGAGGAAGGTGTTCATCAGAAACTTTCAAAGACCCATGTAAAAGCTCGACCTTAGTAGGGTAGGGCCGACTCCTTCCATAAGCTCGATCCGACGCCCCATGCTCCCAGTAATTTAAGCTAATTAACCTACGGCCCTGCATCAAAATTTGCTTCTATTTGCCCACAGGCATATACTGAAGGGACTGTGGATCCAAAGAGTCTCCGACTCGTTTCGCACTTGGGTCTTTTTATAAAAGACGTAGCCTTCGACGTATTCCATAGCCTCGATTATTGGCGTCACAATCTCAAAGGAAACCGCGTTAAGAAGAATTTGCTCAAACGCTCGACAGACTACAATCCTGTCATTCTTGTACAGGGCTTCATGGGTACCCGTGGGGTACTAAATCCTTTAGAAAAATTCTTACGCAAATTAGGTCACGACGTTATTTCAATTGATTTTGGCATTTTCAATGTTGGCGATATTCGTGAGTCGGCACACCATCTTGCCACCAAAATTGAACGATTCTTGAAGCGACACAACCGCGACTATCCCCATCATAAAGTCGATATTATTGGCCACAGCATGGGGGGACTCATCGCGCTCTATTACATAAAGCGCCTTGGCGGTCACAATCGAGTGGAACGTCTGGTGACTTTAGGCGCTCCTTTTCAAGGAACTCGATCGGCCTATCTTGGAATGGTGCCCTTTGGAATTTTCTCGCCTGGTCTATGGCAAATGCGTCCTGGCTCAAGCCTTGTGAAAAGCCTTCAGAGTAATGGCGAGGAGGGTGGAAAAACAGAGGTGGTCTCTATTGCTGCGAAATATGATACGATTTGTCCTCCAAGTTCATGCCAACTCGCTGGCGCTCGCAACGAAACTTTGCCGGTTGGGCATGCCAGCCTCCTGATGGATCTTCGGGTCTTTAACCTTATTGCAGAGATTCTAAATCACAAACGAAATGAACGAGTTATACCCTTTAGACGAAAGCGCGTTTGACAGCTTGTGGCTAGTGCTCTAGATAGCTGGCGTGATTTTCCCATTACGTCTTGAAATTCGCCTAGGCATTTGCGCTTTCGCTGTATCCGCTAGCGTGATTATTTTGTCTCAATGGGTGCGGGGTGAAAATATGCGACTGGCTGAAAAGCAAGCGGTCAATATTTTAAAGCAAACGCTGAGTCAGCGAGGCATACCCATTGAGGCGAGTAAGCCCGTCGCCCGAGCCCTTTCTTATATTCGAGGAGATATGTTGGTCATTTTACCAGGCCAACGCTCAGAGTGCGATCCTTTAAGATGGACCGTAAATACCATCACGCAGCAGATCTATCCGTGGCAGTCTGAAAAAAAAGAGAGCTCCTGTTTTCAAGAGCTCTCGTCACATAATAAACACAAATGATTCGTTAAAGAACTTACTTAGTCTCAACTTTGGCAGACTCTTCACCTTTCGAAAAGTGGTTCAATCGCTCAGCATCAGCGTCAGCATTCGAACTTGCGCTTTTAGCAGAGGCCTCGCTTGAGCCAGTTTGGCACTGACTTGCAAAGGCATTAAACGAAATACTAGCCATCAAAAAACTCATCAAAGTTAATGTTTTCATAGTCACTTCCTTTCTTCACTTCAAAAATCTGTCTTCCGTGACCCTGCCGAACAAAGCCACGCACTCTCATTATGCAGGATTGGTGCCATCCCTCGGGCTGCGCGCCACTGCTATTAAGCCTCTATAATTGCTCGGTTTTTGTCGATAGGTGGGCTGGCAACCTCGCAAAGCCTGCGACACGATATGGGCAACCACTGCGAAGTGCAAATGAACCGGTGCAAATGAACCGGCGGATCGCGGGCTCTTTCCTTTAGTTGGGTCCCTGGTAAAAGTAGCCATTGTTATCCATCGCCACGACCTCATCGAGCGTTGTCTGAAAGGTCTCTTTGTTTTCGTGAGCTACCACCACCAAACCTAGGCGCGATAAAAGATCTTTCGTGGGAGTGCTGACCTGACCATGCTCATAAGAGAAAGTGAATCGAATGACGCCTGGCAAGCTACGCAACCGCTGAATTTGATCATCACGAAGCTGAACAATGCCAGGTCTCGCCTTCAATTCAACTAAGCCCGTATGTTTCGTTCGTCTATAGACCATGACCGTATGATCGCCCGCTACCAAATTCTGAGTAGAACGCCCAGGCTGACTAAAGCGCGCCAAAAACTTCTCGGGCGCCAATCTAGCTTCTAAGTCCAGTACAAAAGGGTCTTCGCTTGTTGAGTGAGCTTCGATCCACGGAATGAATGAGCCTGCGGGACGCTGCGCAATTTCAATGATTTTATCTTTAAACTCCCCATGAGTTATACCCACCCTCAAATTTAAATCTTCAATAGCAGCCTGGTGCATGGCGACCAATCGGGCCGTATCGTCTTCCTTCCAAGGGTCCACCAATTGATCCACATGGTAGAGGGGTAAGCTTCGACCATCCTCTTGTTTTTCAGCGACTTTTCCATAGCGCCAGATGCCCGTTATGATCGTATAAAAACGCCCCTCATAAAAAAGTGTCACGGCGTCCACCGCATGCTCATCGCCCCCCACCAAGGGTTGAACAATCGCGGATCTGTTGGGGATCTCAAAGACGCTCATCCCCGTTAAAACAGCCTCCACCTGCGATGCAATCTGACCGCAGTTGAAACAAGCGGCCCCCAAATCAGAGGCGGCACTTTCTGCTGGCTTAACAAATACCCCTCGGTTGTCCTTGTACAAGAACCCTTGGTCTTGAACCCACTGCAGCGCCTCTTGCGCAGAGCGTGCCTCTAAGGTCGGGGCAGCCAGATCGGGACGAAACGCTCTGGCCATTTGGCCCTTATGTACCCATCGTCTTGGGCGGGAATTGTAAGGAAGGGATTGCCCGGGAACGCGCCCTAAAATACGGGCCAAGTGGTTTCCTAAAACGACGCCCGGCTCGACGCTCGGAATCACGGCGACAGGCTGCCCCTCAGCAAGAATTGCTTGGCTAATACGGCGTAGGGCATCCGGGAAAGATTCTCCACTCTCCACTCGCAGATCCACATCGATCCCTGTCGGATTGAAGGAGCCCTTTAAAGCTTTAGGGATCGGCCATCGGCTATGTACATGCACTACACGCAACTCCGGTGCAGCCTCTTTTAGGGATGCCAGATGGCCAGTGATATCCGCCATGCTGGAGTATTTATTGACGAGCACAATCACAGGGGCACGAGCGCTTACACCCGCCACTAACGACCCTTGCGCAGCTATAAGGGCCGCCGCGCAGGATCTTAAATCGTCGCGCAAATACCGCGGCTCAACCAAAATCGTATCAGCCGCATTTACCATAAGCGGAGCAAGAGCCGAGAGCCATAGCCCGCAGAGTTTCAAAAATCGCCATTTCATCAAATCTTCCCAAATCATGATATAAAATAGGTGCCTATCCAAACAATGGTATCCCCATAACATGCATTGCAAACGATATCTACAATTGATCTATAGTTGAATAAGTTTCCGCCCCGAAAGCGGATGGCTTCGTCAAGAGAGTCCTCGCAGTACGCATACACGCAGTTCTTGACGTCCTACCAAGATTCACGTTGTCTCGGCCTTCGAATGATGAACCGATCGCCCCTCACCGTACCTTTTCTGACTACCCTCTACCTTTGGTTGGCCGCTTTTGCCTGGCCCGTAAATGCTAAAAACTCGCCTCACCCCAAAGATCTTTGGGTGATGACCTTTAATGTCGAAAATCTTTTCGACACGCATGATGACCCAATCACTCAAGACGAAACCTTTCTACCTCTCGCCAAAAAGCAAAGCCGAAAAGTGCGAGAAATTTGCTATAAAATCAAACGCAAATCTTGGCGCGAAAAGTGTTTGACCCTCGACTGGTCTGAAGCGGCACTTGAGAAGAAACTTAGGGCCTTAGCCCATACCATTCGCTCCGTAAATGACGGTAAAGGACCTGATTTATTACTTCTTCAAGAAGTAGAAAATCGGGCCGTTTTAGAGCGCCTCCGCAACGATCACCTGGCCGATTTAAACTATGATAGTTCCATACTGATAGAAGGGAGTGATTATCGAGGCATTGACGTGGCTATCTTAGCTCGCCTCCCGCTGCACCCCAACCGCAGTCCTACGCTTCATCCTATTAAACTGAAAAACATGAACTCTTCATCCCAGGTTTCCACCAACAAAGCCCTTATAGACGCCCGCGGATTTTTGGAAGCATCTTTTATCTGGGCGTCACAGCCCGTGAGCGTCTTTGTTCTTCATTTGCCGGCACCCTATCATCCGACAGCGCGACGTAAAGAGGCGCTCACTCAATTGATGTCTCTTGTATCCCAAAAATCGACGTCCGATCTGGTGATCGTCGGTGGTGACTTTAATATACCGAGTACTGAAGAGCGAAGGCATCGGCTCATTGAGCTATTCTCGGCGGGCCCTTGGCGCATCGCCCACCGTGAGAACTGCAAATCTTGTAAGGGAACCATGTATTATCCTCCCAAAAAAGAATGGTCGTTTTTTGATATGCTGTTGCTACGCCCGCCAAAACAAAAAACATTAAAGATTCTCGAAAGTCGGGCCGTTGCGACACCTCTATCTCAAACCAAAGAAGAAATACCACTGTCATGGGACCCGCTTACGGGATTAGGAGTTTCGGATCATTTTCCTTTAGCGACGAAGATAAGCCTATTAGACTAGGCTTCGAAAATGATTCATCGTCGTGCCAAACAAAAAAAAATGTCTTCGGTGGTTCGGGTGGCTATTGTCATGGGCAGTGATTCTGATCTGCCTGTGATGAAAGAGGCCGGTGCCGCTCTCGATTCTTTTAAAGTTTCTTATCAAACTCAAATTTTATCGGCGCATCGCACCCCCGACGAAATGTCGCGCTTTGCAAAGCAGGCCTTTAAAAAAGGAATTCGGGTGATCATCGCAGGGGCTGGCGGCGCGGCCCATTTACCTGGCATGTTGGCAAGCTATGCTGAAATACCCGTCATCGGAGTGCCGGTGCCTCTTGGCGCTCTTCAAGGGCAAGATGCTCTTCTCTCTATCGTTCAAATGCCCAAAGGCGTCCCGGTCGCGACAGTAGCCATAGGCAATGCCTACAATGCGGGTATCTTAGCCGCTCAAATTTTAGGAGCCGGCGGCTCTACCTCTGATGTGGCTTTGCTAAGAAGAATTCGATCTTATAAATCGTCGATGCGAAAAACCGTGAAAGACAAAAACCTGCGTCTACAGAAGAAATGAAGCCACAGTAAGAATTATTGGGAGTAATCATGAAAGAACAAGATGCCCTTCGCGAGCTCGAAACCTTACTTGAATCCATGATAGCTACTCGCCACTCGCGCCGACTCTTTTTAGCCTCACTTCCCGTACTGCTTAGCGCGTGTGCGCCGAAAGAATATACCCGCTATCGAGAAGGCGATAATACGGGCCAAGCAGCCGCACTGACTCCAGACGAAGAGCGCAAACTCACTCAAGAAGCGCTGCCAGAAATTAAGAAGCAATATCCCGCCTTACCGAATGCAGAGCTTCAATCTTATATCAGCGGCCTGGGTCAGCGCGTGGTCAGATCGAACAATTTAGGGGGTAATCCCTACCACTACAATTTCACGGTGGTCGGTGTGCCGTATGTAAACGCCTTCGCGCTGCCGGCCGGCACAGTATTCGTAACCGCTCCATTATTAGATCTTGCCGGCTCTGAGGCAGAACTTGCGGGAGTCGTGGGTCATGAAATCGGTCATATTCAAGCCCGGCATGCAGCTGAGAGAATGGAGAAAGCCAAGCGAGAACAAAAAAAATCGTGGCTCTTTGGTTTAGGCGGTGGGGTTCTCGGAAGTGCGGCCGGTTTCGGCCTTGGAAAACTCTTATGCCCGCCGAAAGACACGGCCTGCCTCGCTAAAGCGACAGCCCTGGGGGCCGCAGCTGGCGCGGGCGGAGGTCTTCTCGTTCAACGATTTGCGTTCATGGCGAACTCTCGAGAAGATGAAATGGAAGCCGACCGAATTGGCTTTCGTACGGCCCTCGCTGCGGGATATTCCAAAGACCATATCGGCCTCTTTTATAAAAAATTGCAAAAAATGGAGGAAGAGCATCGAACCAAAGGAGTGCCCTTGCTCTCGAGCGTGACGGATGCTCTCAGCACACATCCGCCTAGTCACGAGCGCGTGCAACAGATGAACCAACTGGCCGCCGAAACACCCGCGAGCTCGAAAGCAGAAATAAGCTCGAAAGATTTTGATCGTGCGAAGGCGCTGGCCTCCGAGTGGGTAAAGCGAAATCCTCCGAAACGAGGTTGAGCGAGAGATGGAAATGTTTAGTACCGCGCTCTCATGGAGTCAGAGATGTCTTTCGATAGGTGCTGGCAAGATCATGTCACTCTTCTGTCATAAAAGCATTTCGAATTGTCAGATGAGCACCCCGTCGGCGCTCTTCAGGGCTAAAGAAATCAGGGAAGCTTTTCGTTAAGACATCTTGCAAATTGACCGAATTGATCCGCTGAAATTTATGGTGAGGGGGCACGATCTTGCGAATTTCACCCAGGGGATCCCCTTCTCCACAGGTGACAATTCCCCATCCCCAATAACCATTAGCCCCACTGCCCAAGTTGTTGGGACCCCGGAACTCTGTCTTCAAACTTTGAACAAAGCGCAATGGTCTTTCATTAAATACCCATGCCAAAAAATAAAATGGCTTGCTGAGAAGGCCATTCTGGCTTTTAGCTCGGGGTCGATACGTAAAGCGAGCAAATCAGCATTTTGTCGGGGTAGCGACACTGGCAGAGAGATAGTCGGGATTGACCTCAGCGGTAGGCAAGGCTTTCGCTTGATGTCGGGCAGCTTCGCACAGAGGGGTCGAGAGATACCGCTCCGTAGAGCTGGGTATAATCGTCACAATCATCTTGCCGCGATTTTCTTCCCGCTGGGCTAATCGAAGGGCTGCCACGATGGCAGCTCCCGAGCTGATGCCTAAGGGTATACCTTCTTCTCGAATGATGCGCCTCGACATTGCCAAGGCTTCTTCGCTGGAGACTCTTTCCACCGAGTCAACGAGGCTTCGATCTAAATTTTGAGGTACGAAACCTGCCCCAATGCCTTGAATTTTGTGCGGCCCAGGAGTCTCACCCGAAATCACGCTCGACTCAAAGGGTTCAACAGCCACCATCTGCAGTCCGGGCTTTCGAGACTTTAGAACCGTGCCAACCCCTGAGAATGTGCCACCCGTCCCCACACCACAAACAACGATATCAACGCCACCTTCGGTATCAGTCCAAATTTCTTCGGCGGTGGTTGCTTGATGAATGGCGGGATTAGCAGGATTCTCGAACTGCCGTGGCATAAACGCCTTGGGCGTCACATCAAACAATTCCTGAGCTTTGGCCACCGCACCGCGCATTCCCAAGGTCCCGGGTGTGAGAACAAGATTCGCACCTAACATTAACAGGAGCGTGCGCCGCTCATAAGACATTGTCTCTGGCATTACCAACGTGATGGGGTAAGACTTGGCCGCACATACAAAGGCAAGGCCAATACCTGTATTGCCACTCGTCGGCTCAATGATTTGCATTCCCGGAACCAAAGCCCCGCTTCGTTCAGCTTCTTCAATCATGGCTAGCGCAATTCGATCTTTGACAGACCCGAACGGATTGAAAAATTCCAACTTTAAAACAATACGACCCGGCAGATCTTTTCCTATTTTTCCACACTCGACGAGCGGTGTGCGTCCGATGGTATCGATGATGCTTTTATAAATTTTCATAAAACCTCCTTGATACGGTCATGGCAAAGCTCATCACCTTCTCGAATGCCGCTGTGAATAATGCGCCCCGGAATTCCTACGACCGTCGATTCTGCAGGCACAGGATCAATCACCACAGAATTTGCTCCAATGCGAGAACACTTTCCGACTCGAATATTACCTAAGACCTTTGCTCCGGCACCCACAACCACACCATCTTCTAAAGTAGGATGCCGCTTACCGGGATGAAGGGTGGTTCCTCCGAGCGTTACCCCCTGATAGAGTATGACGTGATCGCCGATTTCGGCTGTTTCTCCGATCACCACCCCCATACCGTGATCAATGACAAGGTTTCGACCAATGACGGCTCCGGGATGAATATCAATTCCAGTCAGCCATCGCGACAGCTCCGACAAAATTCGAGGCACCAAGGGAATATCGAAACGCCACAAGAAGTGAGCGACGCGATGAAACAAAATCGCCTTAGGCCCAGGATAACAAATTAAAATTTCTAGAAAGCTCCTGGCGGCTGGATCATAACGCCGATAGGTTTGAATATGCTCAAACATGCCGAAACCTATAGCTTTAAACCTTTAAAAAATCGAGGAGATCGCGCAACGGCACAGCGGATCAATCAGGCGCACTATCGGCAGCCGGTACGACCAGCATATCATTACCCACAGCACGTCCTCGAAGAAATTTTTGTCCCTCTTCTTTGAAGCGATCGACGATTTCTTGATATTCGTCGTATCTAAAATCGAGGTATCGCCTCATCTCGAGAATCTGGCGAATGAGCGTTCGCTTTTTGATCTCCTCGCGCGGATTGGGTCGAATATCGACGAAACAATTTACTTTGTTCAGCGTTTTGCCAAGATTCAGCAGATCCGATACCATGGCTACCAGCGACCTAAGCTCCCGATCGCCTTGCAAAACCGAGGTGCCGGCCGCAAGCTGCTTCAGAACGTTCCACTGGGAGTTCAGCAGCATCACCTGGTTGGGTTCCCGCGGTAGCGAGTTGCCAAGTAAGGCCCAAGCAAAGTCATTCTTAAACCTCATCGCTAGTCGCTCACTCAGCAAAGAGTTGCCCGATCGAGGCAGTTGGTTAAAGGCTTTATAAAAGTTTTGCGCCACAGGCATACTGCAGAGATGCGCGTTGAAGTAGCGAGAGAACTCGGCAATCGCCTGATTGACCACCGCGTCATCAAGATCTGTGAAGTATCCAAACTTCGAGGCCAAGCCCTGATAGCGAACACGGTAGTTTTTTGACCTTGCAATATGGGCAACACCGTAAAATGTCAGTGTCTCATAGAGAAGCGCCCTAGAAATATCATAGAGCGAACCCCGCCTATTGTTCATCGTCAGAGGATACGAGCTATAACCAAAATCGAGGGGCGTATCGACAGGATCTAACGGAAAATCTCCCGGATGGTCCGGATCTGTCACCACAGGATTGACAATATCCTCCTGCCCCTGAACCTGAGAAAATCCTGCCCCAATACTAAGAACCAAAATGACGAGTCTACACGACAATCCCATACCCTCTCCCATTGCCAAAACCTATTCAGGCGCCACATAAGAATCAACAGAAACCCAGCGACACCCTATAATTATTCCTATGACTTATTGGCTGATATGTATGTTATCGTTCACCTTCTCAGCACCGAAACCCAGCGAGTCCGTTGCGCCCCAAAAACAAGTTGAAGCTCCCACGACCAAAAAGAAGCCTCTTGCAGTTACCACCAAGACTAAAGAAGCACCATTACCGGTCGAACTACAATCTTGGATACAGCGCTATGCGAGCAGCAATGTCATTGTGGCTCTCAATAAACGGGCGCCGTCAGCGTATCATATCAAACCCGCTTACATTGAAACCGTGCTGAGAGGTCGATCGACCATTCCGATAGAATCTGACCTCGAGTATCGAGGCAAACCTTTCAAGCCCTTCGACCTCATGGCACTTCCGGACTCAACCCTGTTTGGAGATCATCCCTTCGATCCGAGTGTCTACGATGCCGAAGCGAGTCCAGAGCTCCTTGAGCGTCGGGCCAATCGAAATCTGAGAATGATTGAGAACATGCAGAAGCTTCTTTTAAACCGGAGGCCCGACGAGCTCATTCTGGTGGACGTAGGCGCATCCCATGCTGTCGATTTCTTTTTGGCATTTTATCTCAAGGGGCCTGATAATCCATTGCTCAAAGTGCGACATAAGCCGCTCTATTTTAGTAATACCCTAACGGCTACGTCTCGCCTCGAGAGTCATGGTCTGCAGAAGGCCAATGCGATCATGCGGGGTATTGAAGAAGAACCAAAAACAATTCGCCATATTGAAGCAACCCTCCCCGGCAATTTTCTGTCGAGGCTTTATTTTCATCGCAATTTGGCAGCCGATCGCTATTCTCTGGCGGGCCTGATGGAAGAGCCATCTCCCGAATTTGGCTTTCTGGTGCTCCTCGATCTACATGGCCTCGAATCGATCGATGCGCTAGAAAAACTGCCATCGGCTCAAGCTTTAAAAAGTCTCAAATTTAAGAAAGTCGTGTTGGCGACCGAGAATTTCGAGTTTGGCAAAGCCTATAGCCTCGAAAGCTACGAAGCACTCGGGATCTTCACCCATAAAAACCTTAAAGACGATGCCGATCGAAAAAACAAAGCCTTGAAAGCCTTTTTAGACAAAGAGGTGGTACCATTCTATCCATCGGTTCTCGCTATCGCCGCAAAATTGCGATCCTACAAGGCCGCAGGCTTAGAAGTGTCGATTACGGGCAACGAAGAATTTGAACGCCTTCATCGACCTAAGTAGGCTTAAGTTAGCCTAAATGGTCACAAATACTTCTATTATTAGTTCTCTGTTTACAACGACAAGTAACTATGTTAAGAATTTGCATCCTCGTTCTGCATCTATCGTGCGGACTTAGGGATAATCGTTAGGTAATCATAGGGTAATCCAGCTTTTTTGCTCGGCTATTGTTTAAGAGCTTAGTTATTTTGGAGTAAGGGGTATTAATTTAATGAGATCATCACGTCTTGCCGCTCGTCCGTCACCATTCGCTAAATCGATCACTCACGTTAAACCACGGTCTGAATTGCCGTCAGTCTTTGAAGTAGGCCAAAAAGTAGTCTACCCGGGCCACGGAGTGGGCCAGGTTCAAACAATTGAAACCAAAGAAATCGCGGGAAGAAAAATCTCTTTTTATATGGTTCGTATTTTTGAAACCGGCGTGACCGTTATGGTTCCCCTTGATAAAGTTCAAAATGTTGGTCTTAGACCCACAGCCTCCGAGGCTGAAATTGAGCAAGTCTATGGAATGCTACGAAAGAAAGAGATTGTCGTAGAATTGACCACCTGGAATCGACGCTATCGAGAATACATGGAGAAGATTAAAACTGGCTCCATTTTCGAAATTTGCGAAGTCGTTCGCGATCTCTGCGTTATTCGACAAGATAAGGTTCTCTCATTTGGTGAGAAGAAGATGCTAGAGCTCGCAAAAGGGCTTTTAGTAAAGGAACTCGCCATTGCAGAGGGCAGTGACGAGCCTACGGTTGAGTCTCAAGTTGAAGGCCTCTACGCCAAATAGTCCTAACGAACCGTCGCTTTGGCAGCAGCCGGGGGCCGATGAAAGTCTCCGGATGCGGCCTTCTTCGAGTTCTTTATCGGCGGTGGTTGTTGCCGCTGGCGACAGTCGGCGATTTCGAGAGAGCCTTGGCTCATCAAATCGACCCTCAGACAATTTTAAGTCCAAAGCCCTCATTGATCTGAACGGGCAGCCTCTTATTCTTTCGACACTGCAGGCCCTGCTTTGTTTGCCACTAAACGAAATTGCCCTCGTGGTGAGCGAAGCGAGTCGCCTTGCATTCGCGGATATTCTTGAAAGCGCCCATTTGAAATCACCGATCACTCTTGTATCGGGGGGAGCGCGTCGACAAGACTCTGTACGTTTGGGACTAGAGGCTCTTCGACCGACCGACCGCGTTTGCATTCATGATGGGGCAAGGCCCTTTTTGTCGCGCGATTTTTTGTGGCGGCTCGATCAGGCTTCTTTACGCACAGACGCAGTGATTCCCGCTCTTAAGCTGGTTGATACCATCAAAGAGATTGATGAGAATGGCTTTGTGGCAAAAACTCACCCCAGATCTAGACTCATCCGAGTACAGACCCCTCAGTTCTTTAAACGTACTGTGATTTTATCAGCCCACCAACGCTATGCCTCTTCGAATGAGGAATTTACGGATGATGCCTCGATGCTGGAGTCGATAGGCGGAAAAGTTTTAAGCATTGAGGGCGACGCTTCAAATATAAAAGTTACCACGGTCTCGGATCTGCCCTACGATCTACGCAAAGCGGAGACTCCTACGTTATGATGTCATCTCTTCGAATTGGCCTAGGCTTTGATGTTCACGAATTTGCCGAAGGGCGAAAGCTTATGTTGGGAGGAGTCGAAATTCCCCATACACATGGCCTTGTCGGACACTCCGACGCCGATGCCTTGATACATGCCGTCGTCGACTCCATTCTTGGGGCCTTAGGCGAAGGCGATATCGGCATTCACTTTCCTCCGTCGGACCCCAAATGGAAGAATGCGGCATCGATTGGATTTTTGAAATACAGCGGAGAACTGGTGCGAGCTAAGGGGGCTACTATTTTATCGATTGATTCTTGCCTCATGCTAGAGGCCCCCAAAGTTCGGTCATTTTATCGACCTATGGCAGAGACTATGGCCAAAGCTCTCGACATTCAGAGCTCTCTCGTTCAAGTCAAAGCCACGACCACAGAAAAGCTTGGCTTCGTAGGCCGCCAAGAAGGTATCGCAGCTCAAGCGGTATGCCTTTTGACGTTGGCCACCGGTTGACGCTAAAAGGGATGGGTGAAAACCATACGAACTCGCTTTGCACCCTCACCGTCGGGCTTTCTTCATTTAGGAAATGCTCGAACTGCCCTATTTGCCTATTTGTACGCTAAACGATATTCCGGTCGTTTCATTCTTCGCATTGAAGATACTGACCAAGACCGACTCGTGGCTGGCTCTGAGGCCTCGATTATTGAAGACTTGAAATGGCTACAACTCAACTGGGATGAAGGCCCCGATGTCGGCGGCCCGCTGGGACCTTATCGCTGTTCGGAGCGTTATGAGATTTACAAAACGGAATTGAAGCGCCTAAAACAACAAACTCGGGTCTACCGCTGCTTTTGCAGTGCTGAACAAATTGATGAAGACAGAAAGCTTTTGTCAGCACAAAAAAAAATTATTAAGTACGTCGGTCGCTGTCTTAACATTTCAGAGGCCGACTCCGAAAAGCGCGCTCAGACAGAACCTTATGTATGGCGCATGCACGTTGCCGAAGGCAAAGACGTTGCCATTCAAGACGTGATTCGAGGTGACGTTTCGATGAGCCGCGATGTCTTGGGAGACTTCGTTCTGTGTCGATCAAGTGGAGTGCCGGTTTTTCTTTTTGCGAACGCAATTGATGATGCGGTTCAAGAAATGACCCATATCATTCGTGGTGAAGATCATTTGTCGAATACTTTTCGGCAGGTCTTAATTTTTCAAGCGATGGGTTATGAGACACCCGTCTTTGCTCACCTACCCATGATTGGCTCGGAAGATGGCGGTAAATTGAGTAAACGTGAAGGATCCCTTTCGATAGCAGACCTGCGATCCCAAGGGTTTATTCCGGCAGGTATCACAAACTATTTAGCTCTGCTCGGTTGGTCTCCTGGCGACACTGCCAAAACCGGTGAAAAATTTACCCTTAACGAACTCGAAAAACTATTTGACCTGAGTCGCGTTCACAAGGGCCGAGCCCTATTTGATTTTCAAAAACTGAAGTTTTTGAATCAGCACCATATTGGCTCCATGAGTTTGGAGGAGATTGAGTCTTTGGTTCCTGTGAAGGAAACCAAGTGGGCTTCTGTATGGAAGTCGGCACTCGATCTCGTGAGAAAAGATAGCGAGACACTTGAAGACTTTCGACGCGTCGAAAGTTTCTTACAAACGCCAGACCTAGCGTCGAGCACTTCTTTGTCTTTCCTCCAAGGTGAGAAGAACAAACAACTATTAAGCCTGGGCCTTAGCCACCTCAAGGCGGCTCTGACATCTTCTGAGCCTATCGAAACAGCGCTGAAAGGTTCTATTCAAAAGGCCGGCAAAGATTTGAACGTAAAGGGAAAGGAACTTTTCTTTCCCTTTCGCGTGGCCTTGACGGGCGTCGAGGCGGGGCCTGAACTAGTGCCTCTTGCAACCATTTTGGGGGCCGATGAAACCCTGCGACGGATTCAATCTGCTGTAGACCTGTGAACTCGCGTCCCTTTTTATTGAAATCGCCCTTTAAGCCGATGGGCTCACAGCCTGAGGCTATTGCCAGTCTCTTAACCAATATTGAGGCGGGTGTGCCCGAGCAGGTTTTGTTGGGCATCACAGGGTCAGGCAAAACGTTTACGATGGCGAATGTGATTGCAAAGCTTAATCGCCCTACGCTCATCATGGCCCACAACAAGACCCTCGCCTCTCAACTTTATCTGGAATTTCGAGAGCTTTTTCCTGAAAACGCCGTGGAATATTTCGTAAGCTTCTACGACTACTATCAACCTGAAGCCTATGTACCGACCACCGACACCTATATTGAGAAAGATTCCTCCATCAACGAAACCATCGATAAAATGCGTCACTCCGCCACACGATCTCTTTTAGAGCGACGAGATGTTATTATCGTTGCATCCGTCTCATGCATTTACGGATTGGGTCATCCTGAAGCGTATTCAAAGCTCTTTCTTTCATTGGAGAAAAATCAATCGATATCGCGAGACCAGATCATTGAGCATCTTGTATTGATTGGTTACAATCGAAACGATTTTGATTTTCATCGTGGAGCTTTTCGGGTCCGCGGTGACACCGTCGATATTTTTCCGGCTTCAGAAGAAAGACGAGCCTATCGCATTGAGCTATTTGGAAATGAGATCGACGCCCTTTCAGAGATTGATGCTGTCACGGGCTCCACGATTCAAAAAATGGCGTCCATTTCTGTTTATCCAACCAGCCATTATATTACCTGGCCGGAAACCCTCAAACACGCCATCTCAAGCATAAAAAAAGAGTTGGCAGACTGGCTGCCGGAACTAAGAAACCGTGGCAAGATCGTCGAAGCTAAACGGCTAGAACAGCGGGCGACCTACGATATTGAAATGTTGGAACAAGCTGGCTTCTGCTTAGGTATCGAAAACTACTCTCGGCATCTCACAGGGCGAAAGCCAGGTGAATCGCCTTATACGCTATTCGATTACTTTCCCAAAGATTACCTGCTGTTCGTCGACGAGAGTCACGCCACTCTGCCCCAAGTCGGCGGAATGTATCGAGGCGATCAAGCTCGAAAGACAGTTCTGGTAGAGCATGGTTTTCGCATGCCGTCGGCGCTCGACAACCGCCCATTGAAACGTGAAGAGTTTGAAACTCGTCGAGGCCAGACCATTTATGTATCAGCCACTCCTGGAGATGAAGAACTCGCTCGCTGTCGAGATTATCTCATTGAACAAATAATCCGGCCGACCGGACTGCTAGACCCCAAGATCGAGGTATTGCCTGCGCTCAATCAAGTAGACCGAGTGATGGAAGAGTTACGAAAGCAAGTCTTGTCTCAAGAGAGAACTCTCATCACCACTCTGACGAAGCGCAGTGCCGAGCACTTAACCGAATATCTGCAGGGAGCCGGGTTTCGCGTGCGCTATATGCACGCCGATGTCGAGACCATGGAGCGATCTCAGCTTCTTAAAGATCTTCGCCTCGGGGTTTTCGATGCTCTCATCGGTATCAATTTGCTACGAGAGGGCTTGGACCTTCCCGAAGTATCCTTGGTATGTATTTTAGATGCCGACAAAGAGGGCTTTTTACGCTCTCGTCGATCTCTCCTCCAAACCTGTGGCCGAGCGGCAAGACATCTCAACGGTCGCGTCTTGATGTTTGCTGATGAAATCACAGCCTCTATGCAGGCTTGTATTGAAGAGACTGAACGTCGGCGAGCCATTCAAATACAATATAACCAAGATCATGGGATTGATCCGACGAGCATTGTGCGCCGAGACATGAAATCGTTAAGTGATGTCGCTAAAGAGCGAGGCTTTGTTGAAAGCGCCCTCAGCCAGCCCTTGGAGATTTTTGATCATGATATTGAAAAACTCGAAGCGGAAAAGAAAGAAGCCGTTAAAAATTTAGATTTTGAGTTGGCCTCCAAACTCAGAGACCGAATTCTTGAGCTCAAAAAATCTCGGGTTGTAGGATGACCATAAAGCCCCATGAAATCTCTGTCGGCCCAGACCGACTCGAAGAAATTCCCGTGGCGCCAGGAGTCTACCTGTTTATTGGAGGGGCTCGAGAGGGCGGAGAATCTAAGGTTCTCTATGTTGGTAAATCCAAAAAACTCCGTTCTCGCGTGCGCCATTATTTTCAAGGTGAAGGCGATGGACGCGCCTTTATTCGGTTTATTCAAGCTCATACGGTCGAGATCCGAACTCTCGTGGTTCATAATGAGCATGAAGCTCTCATTCTTGAAAATGAGCTCATTAAAAAATATAAGCCTCCCTACAATATTTTGCTTAAAGACGATAAACGCTATCTCAGCATTCGAGTCGACCTGTCTCATGAATGGCCCAAAATGGAGATGGTTCGTCGAATTCGAAAAGATAAGGCGTTTTACCTAGGGCCATTTTCGTCAGCTTCGCAGCTGAGAATTACCCTCGATTTTATGCAGAAGATGTTTCCCCTTCGTACTTGTAGTGATCACAAACTCTATAATCGATCTCGTCCTTGCCTAGAGTACGATATCAAACGATGCCTGGCTCCTTGCGTGGGCTATATTGATAAAGAGTCCTACAAAGTACTCGTTCAAAGTGCGATTGCCTTTTTAAAAGGTCAAGAAGAGGCGGTCCTTCAGGATCTTCGGCGTCAAATGGACCTGGCTGCCCATCAAGAAAATTATGAAGAGGCGGCCCGCTTAAGAGATCGAATTCAAGCGATTGAAACGACGATCGAGGGCAAAGGCATTCTTGGTATGGAACAACAGCAAAGAGAGCTCAATCAAGATGTCTTAGGCATTGCTGAATCTGGAGATAAGACGGTGATTGTTCTTATGTTCGTACGACACGGTCTTGTTCTCGATAAGAGAGCTTTTGAATTTGATGCCTTAGCGCTCGATCGAGACAGTCTCGTTCTTGAATTTTTGCAACGTTATTATTCGTCCGAAGTTTTTGTTCCCGATGAAATTCTCGTGCCTCACATTGTCGATAGCGGGCTCTTAGAAATTGAAGTGCCCGTGTTAATTCCTCGATCGGAAGAGAAGCGACGCTTTCTTACCCTCGCTCACGAAAATGCTCTGCGACATCTGGAGGCAGCGATGGAACGGCAGCGAAAGAATGCCTCCACCTTGGCGGCGCTTCAAACGACGCTCAATCTAACTCGAATTCCGCTTCGCATGGACTGTGTTGATATTTCACATCACCAGGGACTCGAGAATGTTGCCTCTGTCGTCCGCTTTTATGAAGGCTTGCCAGACAAGTCGCTCTATAGAAAAATTAAAATGTCACTAGATCAAGTCGATGATTTTCATTCGATGAAAGAGGCCTTGGAGCGTCGCTATAAGACAAAAGACGATTTGCCCGATTTACTGGTTATCGATGGAGGCAAGGGTCAATTGTCAGCCGCACTAGATATTTTAAAAGCGAAAGATTTTTTGGACTGTCTTGATATTGTTTCGCTAGCCAAAGCTCGAGATGGGGAGACGATTGACCCACTCAATCCGCAGAACCGAGAGAGAGTCTTTAAACCGGGGCAAAAAAATCCCCTATTGCTGAAAGCTGGCTCGCCCTCAGAGCTTTTGCTATCTCGACTGCGAGATGAGGCGCACCGATTTGCGATTTCGTTTCATCGGGACCGAAAGACAAAAATGATCAGTCGCTCTGCACTTGATGCCGTGCCAGGTCTAACGCTTCGATTGAAAACTCAACTTCTGAATCGATTTCAGTCCATCGATCAAATTCTCTTGGCTTCTGATGACGAACTAGAACAAGAGCTCCCCCGAAGGGTAGTCCGAGCGCTTCGATTGACATTGAGAGACACCGCCGAGAAGATAGATTCGTGATTTTAATTTCACTGATGCTCGTTGCCTCCACATTCGACATTCAATGGCCAGACCCTTATTTTGGACTCGGAACAGGCCTTGCTCAAACGCCACTTTACGAAGACATTGCCGGCGCTGTCGTTCAAAAGAAACGCTTCCGTGGCTATGTATCGTTTGGGTTTCCCATGAAATTAAAACGTTTGGACGATACGCTCGTCGACTTAACGATAACTCCTGAGTTTGGATGGAGCCCTACCATTTATCAGGGAAATTTAATGTTAGGCCTAGAAGGTCAGAAACCGGGGGCCTACCGAGACGCTCTTTCGGCTTTCGTTTGGAATGTAAATGCAGGCATGCACTATGCACTTTTGGGCAGTCCGTCTGATCCCATTCGAGAAGACGGCACCGTCTTTGATACGAACGATAAAAATTCGTTTGCCCTTTTGTTGAGCGGCGCCATTGGACCTCAATTTTATATCACCGATAAGTTCAATCTGCGGCTCATGCTAAATCCCCGCATCATCATGGGTCAGATTGCTAAGAGAACTTTTACGGCGGATTCTCGCCCGTGGATTGGGTATATGTTCAATATAAATCTGCAGTTTGAAATCGGTCGCTGGGCGAAAGAAGCTTACGATCACAAAGTCGATAAGCATCGGAAATAACGACCGGCGTCTTCACGTCTAGCTTCGTTTCGTCACATTCATTGTCTCGGTCTGATTCTTGATACGTATCATCGAAGTGTCATCTATCGAGCTTTTATGGATTCTGTTGGTGATGGGCGCTGGATTGGCAGCTCATCCGTCGTCTCTACTTCTGACAGCGGCGATTATGGGTATCGCTATCGCCGCTCGATATCGGTGGCCTCTCGTTGGAATCGGCTTGTTTCTAGGATTTCTTATCGCTCTGCCCAATTACAAGGCCGGTAATTCTCCGGTGTGGATTGCCCATGACAGTGGCTCATCTCGACAAGTGCGAGTGTTCGTCATCAAGCAAGAGGCCACCTATTCGATTGCAAGGCTTGATCAGCTCGACGGCGAACCCCTCAAACATCCGGTTTATACCACCATGGACTCTCATGCGGAGGGGAGCGTCATCGAGGGTAGAGCCGTTCTTCGGCCTAGAGCCATGATCGAGTTAGCCCATCACTGGTCCATGGAGCGTCGCTTAAGCGACCAGTCACTAATTGGTCATCTAAAATGGCTGGCGAAGGCGGATGAGACTCTAGAGCCAACACTGGTACAGAAACTTCGCGAAGGCTGTAGAAGCCTTGTAACAACGCCTTACGAAACGGCCAGTCGAATGCGAAAGGCGCTTTTTCTGGCCGAAGGCCAAGCATTGTTACCCGAAGAGTGGCGACTTCTAAACCTTGTCAGCCTCTCTCACGCCATTGTGGTATCTGGCTCTCATTTGATTTGGCTTAAGGGAGTTAGCCTACCAATTCTGAAATATAGCTCCTGGTTTGTGCCCGTGGGCATGCTCTCCTGGCGGATAGTTCTCACAGGTATTCTCATTTTCTTCACGTTCATTTGTGGGGAAGAACTATCCCTCCTTCGAGCTCTACTACTTGCCATCGCAACACTCTTTGTCGCTTACTATGTTCCCAAAATTCATCGCTTCCCTAATAAAGACTTGCTCGCGATTGTCGGCATTTTGCTTTTTCTTTGGCACCCCACCGCCTCTTTTCAATCGACCTATTTGCTGAGCTTTTGGACATCTTGGGTTCTTTCTGAAAGTTCTCACTGCAAGGCCCCCCTAACCTATGTACTGCCAGCATGCTTTGCTATACCCTTGCTTCACTGGCTGGAGATTCCGTGTCACTGGCTGGGTTGGCTCTGTGGTATCTTTATGTTCATTCCCTTTCTCTGTCTGATTGTGCCGCTGCTCGTCGCTGGAACGGTGAGCGACTCTATCGATCGATTGGCTGATAACGCACTGCATTCATTTTTTAAAACTCTTTCGTTAATTGAGCAGCCTCTGCAGGCGCTCTCAACACCGCATTTTCCTGGAATACTCGCGTCTACCGCGGCGCTCATAGCCATTGCGTGGTGTTTACGACGCAAGCGACATAAGAGAGCACTACTCGCTCTCGCGCTTTATTTTGCCTATTCTTGGGGTCAACTCATCGCGGTGTCCTATATTTCCGAGCCGGCTCCAAGTCGCCACCAACTGTCGGTACTCGACGTTGGCCAAGGCGATGCTCTGGTGCTAAACGCGCCGGGGCGTCGATTTTTCATCGACGGCGGATCATCGCGAGTGGGGTCTCAAAAGATTATTCGCTACCTCACACTCACCGGTTGGTTCTCGCCGTCTGTGTTAGCTCTTAGCCATCTTCACAAATCTCACTTTGGATTCTGGCAAACGTGGGCCCCGTTCTTTCCCTGGAAGGCTCTTTGGACCCCACAAAATGACCCGCGCCTTAAACCAGTTCGAAATCTCGTATCTGACTCACAGCAGCGATGGTGTCATCAAGACATCTGTATGGAGTCTTGGAGATCTCCGCCGAGGATACAGCCCACGGCTCGACTGATGCATCTTGCTACCGTTATAGTTCGCGAAAGCACAAAAGAGTTAATAGCTCTCTCTCTAGGGGAGATGCCCACCATGTACTGGCCTCATTTGCAGCGTCACCTTCAGCAATCAAACTACCACGCTCCCCCTCAGGGTATCGCTTGGCTTAAGGTGACTCGGCATAGCGAGCGAAACACTGCGTCAGAGAATCTGATGAGGATACTAAAGCCTAGAGTCATCATCGTTTCTGCAGGACGACACAACTCATCAGGCTATCCCTATGAAGAGTCCCTTGAACTCTATGAATCGGTCGGTGCCTTTGTAATCGGCACAAGCCAAACAGGTGATTTTAAAGTCTTTTTTTGACAGATAAAACGCTCCTCCCTAAGATTTGATATGAGGCCTACATTAAGAAAGGCTTCTTATTTTTTGGTCGTAAGACGTAAAGTGGATACGAGGAGAGTTTTTTATGAAGATGAAATCAATGACATTTATCACGGTAACTTTTATGGGACTCGCATTAGCGCTCTCTGGTTGTTCTGCGAAGAAGAAAGGTACTTCAAGCAGTGCCGGTGGTGAAACAGGTTACGATGACAAGCGAACAGGTGGAATTGGCTTAGGCCTTCTTGAGCGAATTTATTTTGATTTCGATCGTGCAGAACTGACGAGCGACGCGAAAGATACGCTGAAGGCGAATGCCGAAGTAATTAAGGACAATCCTAAAATGCGCGTCTTGGTGGAAGGCCACTGCGACGAGCGAGGCACCAACGAATACAATGTGGCTCTCGGTGAACGTCGCGCTAGAACGGTTGTTGATTATTTAGTTGCCAATGGTGTTGGCCGTTCAAAATTAGAGATGAAGAGCTGGGGCGAAGAACGTCCTATTGACTCGGGCCGCGATGAAGCTGCCTACTCTCGGAATCGCCGCGGTGAGTTTGTCATTTTGGCGAAGTAAGTAAGCAGGTCTATTGAAAGTGCGCATCTTTACTGGTTTGGTATTTTTTGTAGGTTTGACGGGATGCGCACAGCGATTTGATGATCTAGACAATCAAATGGCCGAACTAGAGAAGCGCACAGCTTCTTTAGAAGTAAAGACCGGTTCTCCGGTAGGTTCCGACCGCGAGCTACTTCAAGGCCAGCGCCTAGCGGATGTTCGCACTCAGGTGGGCTCTTTGAGAAATGATCTCACCGTCTTATCTGGAAAAGTTGAAAGTCTTGAGTTTGAGAATAAGCGCCTAACGACGAAAACCGAAGCGCTGTCAGAGGATATTCGCACTCTTCAGCGGCAGACCAAGACACTGGCGAGCACTTCTACGACCGAAGAAGCTGCGGGCCCTCAGTCGGAATACGACCGTGGACTCAAGGCCCATCAAGACGGCGACTTCAAATCGGCGGAGAGAGCTTTTGCGAATTTTGCTTCTAAAAATCCCAAACACCCATTGGCTGACAATGCGCTCTTTTGGTTGGGAGATGGCTTCATGGCCCAAAAGCTTTACAAACAGGCGGTCGCTCACTTTCAGGACCTGATCGATCGTTATCCACGATCTGACAAAAAATGTGATGCCATGGCCAAGCAAATTGCCGCTCTGAAAGAGCTGGGCCTTCAGAAAGAGGCCGCTGCCTTTGCTAAACTTCGCAACTCGGAATGTAAATAAGACCAAGAACCCGTCCGAAAAGTGGTTTCGTTGTGAGGCTGAGCGAAAGGGTCGCCAGCAAGGCCTCAGCTTTTTGATGCGCCCATTGCCAACAAGACCTGTCTCGGTCTAAATGGTCGACCATGGTAGCTTCGCAGACCCCCACCGCCTTCAATTCTACCGTTCGATTTTTGGCATTCGAATCGTCATGCGACGATATGTCGGTGGCTGCATTGGAAGCAAAGCCATCTGACCCATGGCCCACGCTTCTTAGCTTCTCTGTTCAAAGCCAAAATGAGGTTCATGAGAAGTTCGGGGGCATTGTTCCCGAATTAGCTTCGCGGGCGCACTTACAAAATATTTTGCCCTGTCTTCGAAAAGTTCTCGACGAAAGTGGCTTAGAACTTCATGACTTCCATTTTTTTTCTGCGACCGATCGCCCTGGTCTGGTGGGCTCTTTGCTCATAGGTCATTGTGCCGCTAAAACTTTGGCGTGCTTGTTTGATCGCCCTTTTATTGGGGTAAATCATATCGAGGGACATCTCTGTAGTTTGTTCATCGAATCACAACCCAAATTGCCGCTGCTGGCGCTCATGGTATCGGGCGGTCATACCAGTCTTTATCGAGTCGACGACTTTGACAACTTTACCCTCATTGGAGAAACGCTCGATGATGCCGTCGGAGAAGCCTTTGACAAAGGAGCCAAGCTTCTCGGGCTAGGATTTCCCGGCGGTCCTCAGCTGGAACTTGCGGCACGGGCTTGGCCAGCCTCCGACTTGCCATTACCCGACCCTAGTAGGCCAATCATTAATTTTATAAAATTTGGAAGCGTTCAAACGAAAGACTTAGATTTTAGTTTTAGTGGGTTAAAAAGTGAGCTCGTTCGTATCGTACAAAAACGGGGCTCACTCTCTGCCTTAGACGTTTCTGAGCTCGCCTTTCATTACCAAGAGGCGCTCTTTAGACATCTCATTCAAAAAGTCTCTCTCGCACTCACTCAAGATTCGTACAAGTCGTTGGCCGTTGTCGGAGGGGTTGCTTCCAATCTGGCACTGCGCAATAAACTTGAAGATTTACGATCTAAGTGTTCGCTCTCTGATATTGTCGTCCCCCGAGCTTCTTTGTGTACCGACAATGCTGCTATGATTGGATTTCGGGCGTACCGACATTTTTTGAACAATGAGTTTTCTTCGCTTCGCTCCGACATTCATGCCACCACACGTCCTCAAAAAAAGCGAAAGGCGGCCTCTCTATGAGCCGGCAAAAATGGGGGCAACATTTTTTGACAGATACTCAGGTGATCCAGTCTATTTGTGACGCTTTTCAACCGCCTGAGGACTTCGCCGAGATAGGGCCTGGCCGCGGCGCCTTAACCAATCGCCTCCAAGAGCGCTTTAAGCAATTTCAAATTTTTGAGATCGATCCAAACTTAGCAGCTCTTCACACCACGTCATCACAAGTCAGCTTGCTTGGGTCTGATTTTCTACAGTGGAATTTTGAAATTGATGGGAAGCGGCCCAGCAATTTTTCACTCATTGGAAATCTGCCTTACGAGAGTGGTTCAGAAATGGTGAAACAGATCGCCTTAAACTCAGATGCTATTGAACACTTTGTGTTTATGTTGCAGAAAGAAGTTTGTGAGCGACTGACCGCACAGCCCGGCACTCGAGATTTTTCGAGCTTCACCGTTTTGACGCAAAGCCAATATCGCATTGAAAGCCTTAGCACAGTGCCCGCAAGCGCTTTTGCACCTCCTCCAAGAGTCGAGTCTCAGGTGATTCGTGGATTTCGTCGGTCAACACGGCCCCCGCTGACGAAAGACTACAAACGATTTCTGAAGATGGCTTTTGCACAGAAGCGAAAAACCCTAAGAAATACATTAAAATCAACGGATTACAGTTTCTCTGATCTGCAGGCCAGATTTCAATTTTCTGACTCTATACGAGCTGAAGAAATCTCTGTGGCTCAGTGGTGGGAAATGTTTCAAAGTCTCCAAGATCGATAAAAACCTTGCCCCCTCTCACTAGCGCGGTAAAGATTCTTCGTGGGCGAAAAGTTGATCTCCGAAAATCGAAAAGCTCGATTTGACTATGCCGTTATAGAGACTTTTGAAGCGGGCCTTGTTCTAAAGGGAACAGAAGTAAAGTCATGCCGTGCAGGCAAGGCTAATCTAACCGATGGTTATGCAGCCTTTAGAGGCTCTGAGATTTATCTTCAGAATGTTCATATTTCCGAATACACACAGGGTAACCGTAACAACCATGACCCTCGGCGGGCTCGTAAGGTGCTCATGCATCGTCGTGAAATCGTAAAACTTATTGGAGAACTTCAAAAGGGTCTTACACTCATACCGCTTAAAATGTATTTCAAAAATTCCTACGCTAAAGTTCTGTTGGGTCTAGCCAAGGGGAAAAAATCTCATGACAAACGCCAAGATCTAAAGAAGAAGCAAGCCGACAGAGAGATTCAACGAGCCATGCGCACATGAAACAATCAACGCCGTCACCAAAACCATCAGATATTATTATTTTTTGCGATGGGGCTTGTCTGGGAAATCCTGGCCCTGGAGCGGCCGCTTTCATTATAGCAAGCGCTGAGCGGGTTGTAGAATTCGTCGAGTCCGCAAAGGAAACGACGAATAACCGCATGGAAATTTTGGCCTTGCTTCGAGCCCTTCAGCTCTTATTTGAGGACGATTTTATATCGAGCTCTGATCGGTCTAAAGAGATACCCGACGTCCATGTGTACACCGACTCAAAATATGTCATGCAAGCTCTGCAAGATTGGTTGCCGGGTTGGAGGCGTCGAGGATGGATCACCGCAACCGGCGATCCCGTGAAAAATCGTGACCTTTGGGAACAATTTTCTGATCAGTGGCTTCGCTCGATTATTATTCATCATGTGCGCGGACACCGAGGCATTCCGGGAAATGAGCGCTGTGACGAGTTAGCCTCTTTGGCAGCCGCCGACCAAGTCTTTGAGCTTTACCGAGGAAGTCGCGCAGACTATACCGTAGATCTTCACGTTGATGAGGCGCTGCCCGATGCAGAGCCGTATTACCTAAGCTATATCGACGGTATTCTCGCGCGAGATTCTACCTGGAAAGCATGCGAAGCTCGGGTGAAGGGTAAACGCTCGGCAAAATATAAAAAAGTGCGATCGCCTCAAGAAGAGGCTCAAACTTTAAAGCTGTGGGGATTGCCCGGTACGGATTCGACTTTCAAAGTCTAAAAGCCACTGCTTTCGCCAAAGGCCCGCTGAGAAGCCTGTCAATTTGCCAGAATGCCCGACGACGCGATGACAAGGCACAATGATCGGCAATGGATTTTTGGCGCAAGCCATGCCGACAGCTCTCGCCGATCGGGGTTTGCGAATGGCCTTGGCGATATCTCCGTAAGACCGAGTTTCTGCAAACGGAATTCTCGTCAGCTCATTCCATACTTGTTTCTGAAACGGCGTACCCTTTAGTTGGCCACCGCCAACACCCGAGACCACGTGACATGACCATCGTCCATGCTTGAAAAAGTCTTTCACCTTATTAACTATAGCTTGCTGGCCCCGACTCAGCTTGTTTCGAGAAATCGATGCGTCTTTCGCAAGTGGCTTATTCAACAACTTTTGAGCCCTTCGAAGTGACGACTCACTTTCGTCATCTCTCCAAAGCGCAGAGATCAACTCATCGTCTTCAAAACACAGAGTCATAAGGCCTAAGGGGCTTTCGATACAAACTTCCATCATAAATCTTTTGTCACAGACTGGGATTGATCAATCAAGTTCACAAAAGAACGCCTTTAAATACTCTGTCTCTGGGCACGCAAGGTCGATAGGATGATCCATCGCTTGAGAACCCTGAAAAAAAAGCCTCGCGCGTCGGCCTTCTTTACGACATACGGCGGCTAAGATCGCACGAAAATCATGTCGTTTTATCTGTTGCGAACAACTACACGAAATTAGAATACCTCTGGGTGCCACCACCTGCAGTGCCATGCGGTTTAGCCGATAATAATTTTGAAGGGCCTTCTCTTTGGATCCTTTTTTTGGAGAATATCTTGGCGGATCCACCACAACCACATCGAATACCCGTCCTTCCGACTGAGCGCGCTCCAAATAACTAAAAACATCATCACATAAAAATTCTACGTTAAGGTTGTTGAGCGTCGCATTTTTTTTGGCCAAGTCTATTGCCGGTTGAGAGCTATCGATACCCACTACCGACTCGGCGCCAGCACCCGCAGCCGTTAATGCAAACCCTCCCACATAGGTAAATAAATCTAAAATGCGTTTGCCCTTGGCCAACGAATAGAGTCGGCTTCGATTGTCACGCTGATCTAAATAAAATCCTGTCTTCTGAGAGTTTTCAAGATCGACTAAAAACCGAATGGACGATTCCGCAATCTCCACGGGCACATGGGGATTGTCTCCATAGATCCACTCTGGCTGACTCGTGGCTTCAAGACCCTCTGATTTGAGAACGCCGCCTTCCATTCGCAGTGAAATCGACTGGGGATTTAACTTAGATTTTAAAAGCGAGAAAAATAAGTCTCGCCTCTGATGAATTCCTAGACTGGTGATCTGAACGACAAGATGCCCCGCGAATGCGTCTACGATGAGGCCTGAAAGCCCATCCCCTTCACTAAAAATAAGTCGGCCCGTCTCTAGGGTCGGCAAAATTTTTTGTCTCAAACGCAGAGCCGCAACGACCGCTTTCTCCCAAAAGGACTCATCCAATCGTTCTTCTTCAGTGAAGGAGTAGAGGCGACATCGAATATGACTTCGCGAGTTGTACAAACCATAGCCAATAAATCGACCTTCAAAAGTTCTCACTTCCACTTCAGAACCCGACGGAATTTCAGTGGCAGGAGGCTGAATATCATGGCCATAAACCCAGGGGTGTCGGCCGAGTGAAGGGCCAGCTTGGAATCTCTTTAGAGTCAACGAGGGTAGTGTCATGCTGGGGATTTACACGCTTTTCTTAGTATCTCAAAGAATTCGCCTCGTCATAAAATGGTCGCATGATTGAATGGATGGAAATTGATAGCCAGGCTCTGACCCACAATTTGATGAAAGATCCCAGTCGACGAAAGGCGGCTATCTATCTCCCCCCTCAGAACTGCCTCCACAGCCCCTTAGAGTCCCTTCCGCTCTTTTATATCTTTTCTGGCTGGGGCTCTCGGTCGTGGAAGTATCTCAGTGATGAGTCCGCATTTTCACAGCCCCTTCATCACCTCTTCGATGCCGCCGTCATCGCGAAGAATCTAAAGCCCTTCATCGCCGTCTTTGTCGATGGCACTTCTCGTTTAGGATCTACTCAGTACATCAACTCACCGGTCACTGGGCTATGGGCAGATTATTTCATCAACGAACTTGGGCCTGAGATTGAGAGGCGCTACTTCCCATCGAGCCAACCTCTGTATCGCGGTTTGCTCGGCCACTCGAGTGGCGGCTTTGGAGCCCTAACACTTGGAGTTTTGCATTCAGATTTATTCTCATGTATCGGCGCATCTGCCTCTGATTCTGGATTTGAGTCTCTGCTAACATCTCTTATTTCACCCGCCATTATCGAAATTGAGTTAGCCGGTGGCTTAGTGCCATTTCTAGAATCTCATTTTCAATCGACGAGAGAAGGTCAGGTAGCTTTATCTACTCGAAAGGTAAATGCCCTAGCAGCGCTCACATTGACAGCGACATTCGCTCCGAATCCAAAGGCAGGCCCTCCGCTATTTGCCGATCTCTATTTCGATTTAAAAACGGGTTCGCTTATTCCTGATATTTTTCAGCGCATGCTGGACTGGGACCCCCTCCATCTCATTCCTCGAGAGAAGGAGCGCGCTAAAAAACTCAAAGGCGTCCACTTAGATGCGGGCAATCGAGACGACTATGGTCTGCACCTAGGTCATCGAAAACTCGCCATGCTATTCAAAGAATGGAATGTGCCGTGTCGTTTGAGCGAGTTCAATGGCGGACACAGTGGATTCTCTCACCGCTTTGTCGACAGAATTCGAGTATTGCAGGAGTTGATGTCCACATAACCTGCATGTTTTTTGAGGTCGGGCCTTAATGAACTCCAAAAACAGCGCGTCTCAAATGCAATGTAAACTGCCATGGAATAAGCACAAGACCATCTTGCCCCACTAGAGAATCGGGCGGATTTGGATAAGGTGATGCTTCTTGCAAGGCTCTGACAGTCTCTTGATCGTAGCCTGAGAAAAGCGATGGATTTGTAACCATGAGATTCACCACCTCTCCGTTTTGATTCAAAACCACGGCAATCTCCACCGATACTGAATCATAGTTATACATCGAAGAGGTCACCGTTTTGAGAGGGCTCCAATGTTGTGAAATCTTGCGCTGCATTCTCGTAATGAACTGACCGCGATCAGACTCCACTGCAGAAATTTTGAGTTCTCTCGCTTTCTTGAGGCGCTCATTAAAGCCGGCAGAATCCATGAGCGCTCCCGTCCCTTGAGGCATGGCCGCTCGTTCCTCGCGGCGTAGATCTTCCGCTGAAAACGTCATAATTTTCTTTCCCTCGGCGGTAGGTGCTCGTGCCTGCGACTTTGGTCTCACAGGCTGCGCTCGCTCTTTGCCTCGAAGTCCCGCGACAGATGATGGTGCTTCACCCGTGGTGTCTTGTTCCGCTTTTAAGTTACGAGAGCTTTCAAATCGCGCGTCGGTTGGCTTCTCTTTAGCGGTGGGTTGAAGCGTCTCCATTATTTCTCTCTGGGGTGAAAGATTTAGTGTGATCAAAGGCAATGGATTAACCTCAGAACTTTTACTCGGAAGTCTGGGCATCGGTATAAACGTAAGGCTCAAATGGAGCGCCAACGACAATGCCAATAAAATGAGAGCTATTCCCCCAGGAATTCTATACGGATCATAGATCTTACCGGGAGGGCCCAGAACTGAGTTATCCATACCATTTCATGGTAAACGTAGCCTTCAAAGCTGTCATGGGCTGTGAAAAGATTTCGTAGCAAAGGCCCGGACGGGCTTGTTAGGCCCCCCATAGCTCGGCATCAAGTTTGCTCTTTACGGAAGGTATGAAACGCTCGATGCCAGCATCATCCTTGGTTTTTATCGCCAGCCTAGCCCTTTTTCAAGCCTGTGGCTCGCAACAAGATGACCCCTGCAACCCTTACGAGTCGTCGGGGTCCCTCGATAAACCAGCGGGTTATACGCCTGGCACCGCCGCTGGGTCTCAGTACCTTCCATCAGACTATAAACCTACTGGCTGTAGCAGCACCGGCACGCCCGTCGATACTGGAAAATGTACAGAGAACTTTTTTGATGAGAGCTGTCAGTAGACCATGCCATGCCGACCAGATTCAATCATATTGAAATTGCAATCGCTGAGAAGGTCTCTCACGAGCAACCGCTAAAGTTTCGGCGTCGTGAGGCTCTCATTGATAGTGATAGCTTTACGGTTGGATCAGATGACTCTGCCGATCTCACATTACGCTCGTTTGAAAGCCCCTTTCTTATAGAAATAAAATTTCATGAAGGCCGCTGGTGGATGATTAATCCTTGGCGAGATATTCGAGTGCGTATCAATCGAAAGCCTGCGCCGCTCGACAGCCCTCTTGAAATGGAAGACGAGATTAATATTCATGGGCACATTATAGTACTTAAAAAACCTGCGTCTCTACTACGCCTCGCTCCTTCTTTTACGTTCAACCCTGATAGCGATGAACAACTGTGGTCGTACTTGTGTGATGAAAACCGCTTTGATGAAATACTCATCAATGGTTTAAAGCCGATCGTGGTCGATTATCGAGGAGCGCTTTTCACGAGCCCCTGGGCTTTTAGGTCTGAAGATTTCTTGGTTTCAAAAATAAAAAATCTTACGAACCAATCTACAGGTTGGATATCCTGGCAAAGCGATCGTCGCTTGCGGTTTCAGGCGGCGCTCGCGCCTCTGGTCGACAGTCCTCACCTCACCATTCGCAAGGCCCGTGAACAATTTTATACACTTCAGGAGCTTGCCACGAGCGGTTTTGGCACCCAAGAGCAAATAGAGTTTCTGTCGAGAGCCCTCCAAGAGAAGAAAAATATTCTGATTTCTGGTGGTACCTCCACCGGCAAGACGTCTTTGATGCGTTCACTGGTATCATCAATCTCTGCGCACGAGAGGCTGATCATCCTCGAAGAAGAGGCCGAAGCTCTGTGGTCTCATCCTCATGCGGTCACGATAGAGGCGGGTAGGGGAGGTCTGAGCACCGCAATTGTTGAGTCTCTGCGGATGCGTCCTGATCGTCTGATTGTGAGCGAAATTCGCAGCCGCGAAGCGGCCGACCTCATTCAAGCCATGAATACAGGTCACGAAGGCTCGATGACAACCTTGCATGCCAACTCGCCTCGAGAGGCTCTTTTTCGTTTAGAAAGTTTAGCCCTCAGTGGCTCTATGACTCTATCAGCGCTTCGCCGACAAATGTCGCAAGCGATTCATATCATCTGCCAGCTTAGCCGCACCGAATCCGGCCAGAGATTTATTGATCAAATTGTGGAAGTCTGTGGCATCGAAGGCGACATGATTCTTTTGTCAGAACCCTTGATTCGGCAGGGAAAAATACTGTCTAAGGATTCTTCCGAGAAGAAGCTCTAATCGCTTTTAAGCCCATCAACGCTATGAAGAAATAAAAAGTGATCATGCCCCAATTTAAGGGCCTCTCTATCACACCCATGCTGCATCCCCCGCTGGATAAACTAGGAAGAGGCTCAAATACCTGCGCCTTAATATTTTTGGGTTCTGGAAATGTCTTAGCTAATACCTCCTGTGAAGCAGGGCTCGTGACCAACGCTGTATCTTCAGGCTTCACGAGATTTGTAATAATCGTAATACCGTTCACCGATGTGCCGCCCACCACAGGCAACAGGGCTGCGTAACCCAGCGCCTGGGGACTAAACGAATGAGCTAGCTCAGAATTAGATTCTCGCTCGAGCCCATCATAGAATTCTGTTTCGAAACCCAACGATTGCTCGTCTCCACCCAACCAGCTATCAAATGCGCCGATCGACAGAGGAAATGCGACCCGCGACTCTATTATAATATAGTAACTCCCCTCGGGAACTTGCGGCAGAAAGAATGTGCCATCCGGCCCCGTATAGGTATGACGATCAACGAGCGATCGATCTTGAGACGCAATAAAATTCTCAGCGTGACTGCTGCGTAATGCATAGACAGAAACTCCGCGCAAAGGCTTTTGGGTCGCGCCATTAAAAACGCGTCCCCTCAAAACGCCCCTCTCTGGGTCAGGAGAATAAATCGACGAAAGCCACATTAAATCTATCGCGCTCAGCGTCGCACTCATCGGCTGATTAAAATTCTCGGACATCAAAGATTGCCGCTCAATCGAAGAGCCCAAACCGAAGAGTCGTCCTACGGCATAGGCTAAGGCTCGCTCCATCGATACCAAATCGTCAGCATTCTTAAGAAAGATGCGCCCTGCAAGGGTCTGCCTCTTATCCTCACTAAATTTTTCACTCAGTTGAAAAGATCGACCACTTGTTACAAAATCAGCGTCTGGAGGCACCAACGAAATGGAAAAGCCCTCTAACGACTCCCCCGCCTCCCCATCAAACTCTGAGTGTACGGCCAGCATTTCCTTAATCGAGAATTTAAAGAAATCTGTCGACCAAGCCGTAAGTACTTTCGTCACAAGGTTTGAAAACGCGGCCACGCGTGTCACTTGCAAACCATCGGCTTCTGACATCCGCAAAGTCCACTCAACACAAATCTTCGCGGGCTTATCTACACAGGGAGATATCACACGCGAATGACTTGGCGACTCTTCAGGTCCAATATAACGCAGGCTGGATGCCTCGACATGTTGCTCACCGCTGACGACACTAAACAGAACAACGACGCACGCTTGCACCGATCTGAGCCATAGACATCGCCAATTTGTTTCAAAGGACTTCACGCTCATGGGTCTCCATCTCAGTTTTGATGCAAGAATTAGACCGACTTGCAACTGCACGTAAAAGCTCGGGGCTAATTCTCAGCTTTCCTCATGGCTGTCCAATAGGGATCTAGTAAATTCAACTGGTTATCCTCGTCTTTTACGAATTAAAGTCTTACCTGCCCGTCACTAGAGAATCATTAAAGAACATAAAAACTGTGCCACCATCGCCCATTTTCTATATCTCCTTGGTATTGCATTCTTCTGCTTCATTTGATGGCGCCGCGAGCATTTGTCTATTTTGTCAGATTTACTCGGGATTTTTTCGGTCCAACGACTTTTACTTGAGATCCTCCTTCGCTTCTGGCAAGTTTCGCAGCAGTAGATGAAAGCTGATAAACTCAAGAGACAACAACTACTTCTGGTCATTCAGATATCGATCGCGGCATTTATGACTTTGGGCCCATGTGAATCGCTTGAATCTAGCGTTGGATCTGATGAGCGAAGTTCGGAGCGGCGGCAAATGGTTGATGAAGCAGAGCGACCGAGAGGTCTTTCTGCGGAGACGGCGGCTATTTTGTCGAGGGGACCCTTTTCGGAGATTGCTTCCTTGTTTTCAGAGGGAGGGTCGGACCTTCTTAATCGTTCTTCGCCCAAAGAGCTCTTTGAGTTGAGTATACGATTAGTGAGAGCCCTCTTTCGGCTCGCAGAACATTATGGAGCACGAATTTCTGTATCAGATGTTCAGGCCGTCGCTGAGAAGACCCATGGCGAAGCTCGATCGTCTTCTGAAATTCATAAGGCCTCCAGTCGCTGGAAGGGTCTTTGGAGTGAAAGCGCCAAACATCACGCTCACCATGCTAGTGCCTACTTTGATACTCTCAGATGGCATTCGCCTCATGACCGCAGAACCTTGATTGAGATTTTTGCCGTAGAAAGGCAAAGTCTCGAGTCCATCGTGCTTAGGGGACGAGAAGCTCGGGAACGGGATGGTAATAATTTTATTTCTCGAAAGCCATTGGAGCTCTTCGAAGAAATGCTAGTTCGAAGTGATCCGAGATCTGCGGATGCTGATATTCTGAGTTTAGAGACTTTAGAATCTCTCATTATTAGTCTTCGAGCCAATCTCTTGGTTGTCATGGACAAACTAAGGACGACTGATAAATCGCCTCAGCTTTCTGCCGATATGACGATACTGATGAATTTTCTCAGTCAGGTGACTATGCAGATAAATGTCTTTCGAATGAGCCCTGATATCGGCGTTTTTAGAACTGATTTTAAAAGAAGAATCTATTGGACGAGGCTTGAGCCTGGAAAAGGTTGGTTTGGTCGGCGAAGGTATATTGAAAAGGAAGAGAGTCGTGTGGACTCGTTGGGTTTCATATCTTTTTTAGGGGGGCGGTCAACGAAGGATGGAATATCTTCTTCTCTATTTCTTTCTGATCATTTGTGGCCCGCGGACGCCGATAGTGCTGCCAGCTGGTACCACTTGAACCCTCGAATCTATGATATTTTGAAGCGTCGAGAGGCTGCGGTAGAGTCGCCCCGAGATTTTATTAAAATAGAAAAACGATTTCAGTTAGGGACAGAAGGGATCGACAGGATGACAGAACTCATTGGCTTTCATCCTGAATTAATCAGAAGACCGACCTGTGGCGGCGCCTTAAGTGCGCTGTCGCAGCTCTCTACAGCAAGGGTAGAAGGAAGAGCCTTTCCGTTCGTTTCAACGACGCAAGAGTATCAGTTTACTGTTTTTGGAAAGCCCTGAGAAATTGAATTGATGGCCCAAAGAGCTTTGCTTAGCATGAGCGAAAGGTCTCCTTACGATGTACTATTTTTAATACGAAGATAATGAGATCCGCGCCTATCACATCGTAAATAACCCTATAAATACCCCGATTTTTTCTTAAACTTTTCTTAGTCGAGTGAAGCGGCACGCCTTTAGTGGATCGAGCGGCTCATTGTTTTGCCGCGAAGGAGCCGGTTACGAATTTTGTTCTGAAATGCTGACGCTCACGGGCGGTCTTCTGAGAAAATAAACTCACCCTTGAATCGGTCACCAATTTATAAATGAATTACTTCAGACATTCGCCGGACAGAGCCTAATGTGGTGAGTCAGTCTCAAAAATATTGAACGAAGCGAAAAACTGCATCAAAAGCTAAGACGGCGCAGGCCCACAGTGCAGCGTTGAAAGGGTGTCATTTTCTCCCACTGCTGTCGCAAAGCCTCTCCAATTCTTGAGGCAACTCGCTGCTTAATTCCAGCCGAAGGGTTCTGTAGATAGCTATCCCAACTGGAAGCCGCGTTTAATGCCGTTAAATAATCGAGCCATTCTGGCGGACTGCGAATTCCCTCACCCTGAAGATGCGACAGAATAGCCGTGAGGCGAAAAGGCCCGAGTGCCTTCGATGTGCGAGCAATGGCCTTGCGAATAATGGACCGGTGGCGAAGAATAGCAGACACTTCAAGATTCTCTGCCAAGAATTGAGCTAATTCACTTTGTGAGATGAAGTCTTGTTGATAGGACTCGACAGCAGTCAAAAGATTCCACAGGGTCGTCATGTCGCTTTCTGATATGGAAGTGACTTGCCCCGCATCAATGACCAAGTTGCGACCGTTTGTTTGTCGCAGCGTATTGCGTTCATGACGGTCTCTATCAAAAATACGAAGAGCCACCTTATCAGAACTCTGAAGGGATTCTGTGAGAATCGGCCACTCGGCCTCGATGTTTTCGAGTGCAAATTGATGGAGTTGCTCTGCACCCAAATCCTCCAGCTGAATAAAATCAGCATAGTCGACAGCGGCGACAAGCTCAGGTTTGAAGGGTAAGTCTCCTGGGGAATCAAAAGTCTGATGATCGAAGCGAGCCGAGTCATAGCGCGTTGAGAGCAACCGGGCACGCTGTCTTTCTTGAACTAGGTTGATCTCTCCGCTAAAAACATCTTTGGCACGGTCAATCATGGGAACGGCAGCTTTCAACTTGTGATGGCCGCGTTCAATCGCATAGTCAAAGGCCCCACGAATCAACGCAAAAGAACTAGCTCCCAAAAACTGGGCGTTAGGCTGAATAATGAATAATACCTTTCTCTTTCCGTAGATCCACGCCTCTACGGCGACCTTAACCGACCCAACTCGCAGAATGCGCCCTAAAACGATGCCCTGTAACGCATCCCTTGGTTGATTGGTCGTCGCCACAGCGAGCAACCACTCATAGACATTGATTCGAAAGATACGAGCGGCTTCGTCTTTTAAGCCTTTGAGATCTTCATTAAATTCAGAAAGAAGCTGAGAAGAATGCAGCTGCTGGCCCAGCTTCGTAAGGGCTGTGTTTGCAGAAAACAAAGACCGAAGAACTTTTCCGAGTTGGTCATCCCCAGAGTTAACCATGGAGGCGAGTAGAAAGCTCACTACATGGGAGTCATCTTGTGCCATAGCATGTCGTAGGAGAGATCGACGAAACCCCTCCAGAAGATCTCCGGCAAGCGAGCGGTACTCTGACTGTCGGGAGAAGAGCAGATCGTTAATCGCTGCCTTACCCTGCCTGGTTCTCAAGAGACCTCGAGGGCCAATCATTAGAGGATCCAAAAATTGAGCTCGTACGGCAGGCGTCGAGCTTCGATAATTTTCTTTCAGTCGGCTAAATCCAAAGTAGTATTTAATACAAAAAAGGGCGGGCTCTGATTTTCTTGAAAGATAATCAGCAACATAGCGCGTCGTCCCCCGAAATTTGGCTCGATTGATCTCAGGATCTTTATGTTCATCCCGAAGCTTAAGAATGGGAGGCTCCCCTTCAGGAGACGAAAAGTAGCGAATGACCGCGATTCGATCTTCGACGGAACGTTCAGAGAGTTCCACGTAGAACTGGCCTATCATTTGGAGCGTGAGCCCCTCTCGCCACGATAAAAGAAACGACGAAGGCCGAGAAATATCCGAGCTAAAGTTGCTGGAGGTGATGTCCCACTCCGTGATTGTTTTAGTTTCTTCATATGAGCTTTGACCTTGCGTCGCAAGTGCATTGAGTGCTTCTTGACGTTCCAAAGAAACCTCAGGAAATCGATCAAAAATAGAGTGAAGAGCATCAAAAACTAAAGCATCTCTCTCTGGGGAGCCTTCGGCTAAATGTCGAATGGCAGTCCATGTTGGATGGTTTTCAAGCACCACACGAAACAGTTTGAGCCGAAAGCCTAGGCTGCGGATCCGCCCGAAGTTCCATAGATTGTTGGCGAGCCACACGCGACGATGGCTTGGACATCGTTCAAATATGGCTTCAATCCAAGCGTCCGTCGTCTCGGTCACTCCTCGAGCTACGAACCGGGTCCACCATCGAAAGGCACCTGACCAGGTTGAAACAAGTTCCAAGCTTTCGAGTTGATTTTTTAAGAAGGCTTGGTAGCTCGCTGCTCTTTCTTGATCAATCCAAAAGGCATCCTCTTGAAAATAGCGAGGAAGATCTTCGCTTGCTTGGTAGCGAGGATTCCAGCTTGGGGGCCAATAAGCGGGAGATTCTAGAATCGTTTCAATTTCTGTCGCACTCAGGGAAAAGCTTGCCAGCTTATTTGCATAAAAAGAAAAGGCATCAAAATGAATATCGGCGTCGAGACCTTTTGAATGGACGCTTTGGCGCACCTTCGTGAGAAGTTCCGCAGCATTTGTCGTTTGCTGAAGCTGTTTTACCCAGCGAAGGCCCCAAGTATTTTGCTCCACACCTTGTAGCTTTTCCAGAAAACTCAAAGGGCGGCCAAAAACAGCAAATGTTGAGTTTGATTCAGACCGAAAAAAGAGCGTCGCTGCCCATTGGTTAGGAAACTGGTCTTTGAAGAAATTCCATCGTTTCCGAAAGTGCTTGAGTTCTGGGCTGGCCAGACATCGTTCAACAATAGAGTTGACAAGTTGGGAGTATCTTCGAAAGAGACGAGCGATGTGGCGACTCTCAAGGTCCTCCCGGGCCAAGGAAGAAAGCAGAGACTCGTGATGAGTCGAAAGAAATCGATGATAGGCCTCCATAAGCTGTTCAAAACGTTCGGGATGGTCGAGATAAAACACAGGATAATCATCGGAATCATAACCGGCAGCCGAGAGGGGGCGAGCTAACTGACGTAAGTGCGAAATATCTACCACGGTGGTGAGAGTCTGGAAGGTGATTTGCTCCTGCTCTGCTAGAGTTCTCCAATATCTCCTCCATGTCGGATGATTTTCACGAATTCGATGTTCCACCGCATCCACGAACTCTCGAATTTTTCGTCTTACGTCACGAGCAACAATCCCGCCCCATGTAAGGTTCCTACGAAGCGACCGACTAAGACTCAAAATGCCTAACTCACTGGGCGGCTCACGGAGATGGTCAGCAAGTGCCTGAACGTAAGCCGACAAAACGAGGGGAGACCCACCTAGTAGATCTGGAGGAATGTTGGCGTCAATGCGATCAACTCGCTCTTCAAACTTTTCGGGGGAAGCAATGAACGTAATACGGCTCCAGAAAGAATTAATCGGCTCTTTTCCAATTGGGGTGGTTTTCAGCCTGGCAAAAAGCCTCTGGGTTCGAGAGAGATGATCCATAACGATGAATTCATGGCTCGCTCCAAGTTTTCGAAAGCAGTCAGGAAGTGGCGTGGCCGCTTGAAACGACTGATGAGAGAACGCATGGCGAGCCACTCCATTGAGGGTCGAAGCTCGTCCGGGAGTAAAGGGATGTGTCGCCAATACGACGAGCGATTGTGAAGAAAGATGGGCCAATTTCTCCACAAAGTGTCCGATCGTAGAGGGATTTTTCTGCAACTGAATAACGAGGTGCATCGCTTTAATATCCATTTGCACCTCCTCCATTTGATGGCTAGTTACCCGTTGCATAACAGAATCTTTGAATTTTCGATTCCATCGATTCCAGGAGGGATCAGTCTTTGGCAAATGCCAGGGAAGAGCCTTAAAGGCATCCTTCAAGGGCTCCAAAGAATAGTCGTTGGGTCGTCGAAATCGACGCAGGGCATGGAACAGTTCGTGGGCGAGAAAAAAATAGAGGTCTTCTTCAGATTCCATATAACGAAAAACTTCTCGAGAAATCGACAGCAACCACGGCAGATTAATCTCCTTGGGAAATGTTGATATGACACCAAGGGGTCCTGATTCTGAGAAAACCACCTCGATGGTTTTTTGAATCTCGGGGAAAAATTGGCTTCTTAGACTCTCGATGATTTTCTCTACACGATCTTCAGCTTCGAGAAGGGTTTCGAGCTCAATCTGAGGCGGTCCAAAGGACATATATATGGCCAACCATTTACTCAAGGTCTTTCGATCAATATTGTCAGAGCCCGTACTTTTTCTAAGGCGTGCGATGGTCTCTAAATGGTGCGAAATACCAAAGATTTGATCGCGCGAATGAACATGGACGATTCGTATCTTGGGGCGAGCCACAGCCTCGAAAATATCGTCCATCGACTGAGAGGCGGCCGACATCACAAAACCCGTAATGAGCGCTGTCAAGAACACCAGGGACTTCAAACATACTCAAATAGAGCTTGGCAAGGAAATAGTAGTTTTACCCTACCTAGCGATTAACTCTTCTTCTGCCTTCAAAGCTGCCCTAAAATAGGGAATGTCTGATGAGCGTAAGGTCGAAGTAAGGCTGGCGGATTTTCAACGTAAAGTGGAACAAATGCGACAGCTCTTCGACCAGTATTTCGCGGGGGTCATCAAACAGCAACCCTCTAAAGACTATGCTGAACTCCAGAAATATTTTCGCTCCTTCAAGTCGGCCGACTTTAAAACAACCGCGTCTCGATTTCTCTTTCAGACCCTTCAACAACGCTATATTCAGTATAAGTCGCATTGGGACAAAACCCTGAAACAGATTGAAGATGGTACGTTTCGCCGAGATCTCAACTATCTCAAGAAGGTAAAATCGGTACTCGAAGCCGAGCCTCCTGCCACCGCCTCGCCAGTACCACCCGTATCCTCGTCACCAGATAAAAAAACTCCCACAGTCTCTGCTTCGAAGATTTCGCCGGCCCTTCATAAACTCTATGATAAAGTGGCTTCGCTATCACAGGGCAAAGGCTCGAAAGCTCCTGATAAAGAACGTTTTCTGAACAGCGTCGCAAAGCAAGTCGCAGCCCACAAAGAGAAAAATCCCGGTAAGAAAATTGAGATTAAAGTGACAAAAGACAAGGACGGAAAAATCGCGGTCAAAATTCAGAGTCAGTAAGCTCCACCACACCACACTGTTCAAAATCCGCCGTAAAGACTTAGAGTCACTAGCTAATCATTAGCAGTTTGTGGTTAGGATAGAGTGGAGTTTAGAGCAATGAGCTGGAATTATGAAATTTTTTCATCCAAATCTTTAGAAGAAGCAGAAGCTGTTCTTGAGGAGATTGAGCACAAGCTCGAGTCTCTTGAAAATGAGTGCCCTGACCACTTCAAAAACCATCTTTGCCCGCAGATTGACGAGGCGACACTCATCTCAAAGAAATATTTTCCCGAATATTTAAAGAGTATTCGAAAAGGCGTGAATCTGCCTGAGGGTGATCCGCTTAAGCTGGCTGTTGAAGTTGAAATCTTGTTTAGAACGACTAAGACCCATGTAATCCTCGAAGGCTTTGATGCGGAAATGGAACCCTTAGGGGCTGAAATTTTAAAAGTGCTGCTTACCAAATTAAGTCCGGCAGTTGTTTATGCGGTAGACAGTTGGATGACGGGAGCCGAGCTTCTTGAAACTATAAAAGACTGTAAGACCATCTCGCTCGATGGGCCCTCCTCACCTGAAACCGAAAAAACCAACGATTCTAGCGAAGGCGCAGAGAGTTTAATTGAAGACATTCGAACGCAACTATTAAATATCATCGAGAAGAGTATGCATAGCACCCTAAAGCGCATTGAAATTGAAAGAACGTTTTCTAAGGCATCCCCTCAGATCCAAAAAGTTCTAAACAGCTTATTGGCACCTGCACCTTTTTCGGAAAAAAGATTTAAAGCCCAGATCGATCTCGATGATAATCAACTAAGTAAAATCTTGTCAGAGATCCAAAGCCTTCTGAGACAGCTAAAACAGACCTTTAAAAATTAGATCCTCCTCAGAGTCAATTCCATCAGCTCTCAATTTATTGATTGGTTGAATGAAAGATAGGAGCTCTTCTTTATGAAGTGGCTGAGCATTGGAATACCTTTCTAGCGGAAGCTGGGAAAGCTTTAAGGGGCAAGGGATTCCTAGGTATGTGAAGGTGGATTTTGAGGCCTATCTTAAGTGTGGGATTCTTCACTACGGATTTCTTCGAGTTCGCTCTGAATTATTTAGGATTGGGAGCACTAATTGCTGAAAAAGATGCAGGATTCGGGCACTGATGCCACGTAAATAGCCGTGATTACTACCGTTCGTTGAGCACAGAACTTGCAAGTTAATGCATACTAGTGGACAGAGCGTTCAATATATCAGTTTTGGCCAAAAATGGGCTTGATCTCGGCCAGCCCCGAAGAGGCTTTCGCATGACCTTTGGAGCTTTTATTTTTTTACTTTCGTCTTCTCTGGGTCTGGCTCTCTCTGGGTCTGGCTCTCTCTGGGTCTGGCTCTGTGAAAGCTTCGGAGGTGGAAGCCTGTCAAAATGAACTATATTCTTTGGCTCCCGAAGAAGAACCAGCGATTTCTAAAATTGGTTCGGATACTTCGAAACAATCGCATTTTAAACAAATGAGTCCATCCCAAGTGATGGGTTTGTTTGAATTTCCTGAGAGCGCTAATTTGACGACTTCTGATCCCGCGCTGCGTTCTGCCATCTTTAAAGCATTTAGTGGGAAATGCTTTTATAGTGGGCAGTTGATAACGATGGATGAAATGCATATAGATCACATCATTCCTGTAAGCCTTGGTGGCCCCAATAACTTTTTTAACTATGTGCCTACGATAGCTCGTCATAATATTCGAAAAAATAATCGATTCGATTCTGTGGCAGCGATTCCGGCATTGACATTGCTTCGTACGGTTTATTCACCAGCGGTCGAAAGTGAGTTGAAAAAAATGAGATTATCCCAAAGTAAGGTGACCATTCCAAAGCCTAGTCGGCCTACTAATGTGCCTAGTCGAAGACGTGGCTTTGGTGTAGATCAGGCAATTCAAAAATTTCTGATGGCTGATGAAAATCGAAGCCATCGATCAGCGGTTCATTGGATTCCCGTCTTGGGCGAGAATAGAGAAATAAATCCGATTCTTAAGAGCTTTATGGGCCTTGTCCGTGACGGAGTCCTAAAAGCTGTAAGTGAGCCATCAAGCGGTGATTCTTTTGCTCAAATTAAAATTTCTCAAAATCAGATTCAGGAGCTCTTTGGGACTACGAGTGCAGAATTTTCAGAAGCTTTGCTAGCGCATAGCGGTATTGTCGAAGTAGGAGAAGTCCGTTCTGAAAATCGAGATCGATTTTCTTTTCAATTTGGTGGAGCTGTTCTTGGGATTAGTTCTACTTCTCACGCGATTGTCATCAGGCTTTCTGGCTTTTTCCTTAGAATTATGGAACTGAGCGATGAAGTGAGACAGCGCGCCTTAAAGGGCGAAGTGATTCCCTGGCCCCAGGACATGTAAATTATATTTTGTATTTTCTCCAGGCGGATTTGTCGCGGATTCTATGAATGAAATAATTTCTTCCCATGAAACGGGTTCATAGTTCCAATTTTCGACTCCCACGTGATCATTCGATCTTTGATTTTCCAAGAATTCGGAACATGTCCATGAAGAAGCCACGATCCATTATCAGCCAGGCGTCTTGATAGAGAACGGATATCGAAAGCCTCACTCTGCTTTGGTCTGTGCGGAAAGTGGGAAGCGTGAACGATGTGCGAACTGAAGGAAATATCCGGATGAGAAACGTTTACTTCCAGATTTTTCATTTATGACTAACGATGAAAGATTCAGGGGTCGTGTCATTTCTCAGAAGCTCCGACCGGCCAGCCTTAAAACGATCGGGAGGTTCATTCATTGGCCGGGAGGGAGCCGTCCGAGGTCTCTGCTATGAAATTCGAATCGGCAAGGCGGTCTTCTGAGAAAAGATACGACCTCTGAATCAATCACCGATTGTATAAAGGAAATAAGCTCGAAATTTGGCCCAGAGTCTAAATCTCTGCGACTTTCTTCGTCAGCAAAACAACTTGATCTTCATCGACACGAAGAATTCCTGAACCCACATGAAACCGCTTATCTCCTGCATCTGAAGCCACTTTCACCGTTCCCTCATAGAGAAAGGTCACCAGCCCTGCGTGCCGTGGTAAAATCTGCAGCTCCCCCTTTTCACCGACTGCGGTTACGCTTGTTGCCGAGCCGCTGAAGACAATTTTTTCGGGAGTTGCGATGTGTAGGTTCATAATTATCAGGCCGCCTCTGCCAACTTCGCCGCCTTCGCGATAGCTTCTTCTATAGAGCCAACCATATAAAATGCTTGTTCCGGTAAGTCGTCATATTTTCCATCAAGAAGCTCTTTAAATCCTCGAATGGTATCCTTAAGCTCGACATACTTTCCTTCCATCCCAGTAAACTGTTGGGCCACAAAGAAAGGTTGGCTTAAAAACCGTTGAATTTTACGAGCCCTTGCTACGGTAATCTTGTCTGTGTCGGACAACTCTTCCATCCCTAAGATCGCAATAATATCTTGCAGATCTTTATAGCGCTGAAGCGTTGCCTGAACGCGTCTCGCAATCGCATAGTGCTCGATGCCCACCACTTGTGGGTCCAAAATTCGGCTCGTAGAATCGAGCGGGTCCACGGCCGGATAAATTCCTAGCTCCGCAATCGCCCGACTCAAAACGGTCGTTGCATCCAAATGGGCAAATGCGGTGGCAGGTGCAGGGTCGGTTAAGTCATCGGCAGGGACATAAATCGCCTGAACGGAAGTAATCGAACCCTTCTTTGTGGTTGTAATACGTTCTTGAAGCTCGCCCATTTCTGTCGATAGCGTAGGCTGATATCCCACCGCTGATGGAATACGACCGAGAAGCGCTGACACCTCAGAACCCGCCTGTGTAAACCGAAAAATATTATCGATAAACAAGAGAACGTCTTGGTTTTCTTGGTCACGGAAATATTCGGCAACTGTAAGAGCACTTAAGCCCACGCGCGCACGCGCTCCGGGAGGCTCGTTCATTTGGCCATAAACCAATACGGTCTTGTCCAAAACTCCTGACTCTTTCATTTCCATCCACAAATCGTTCCCTTCTCGAGTTCTTTCTCCAACCCCTCCGAATACGGAGTATCCACCGTGCTTCATCGCCACGTTGTTGATAAGTTCCATAATTAAAACGGTCTTGCCCACACCGGCTCCCCCGAAAAGTCCGATTTTTCCACCTCGAGAGTACGGGGCCAAAAGATCGATCACTTTGATGCCGGTCACAAACATGGAAACTTCCGTCACCTGATCTTCATACGAAGGGGGATCACGGTGAATCGGCCATCGGGTCGTTGATTTCACAGGCCCCTGCTCATCGACGGGAGCACCAATGACATTCAAGATTCTACCTAAAGCGCCTTTTCCTACGGGCACGGTAATTTGCTCCCCGGTGAACTTGGCTTTCAAACCTCGAGTTAATCCATTCGTATCATCCATCGCTACACAGCGAACGGTTCTATCTCCTAAGTGCTGAGCGACTTCCAAGACAAGATTGTCTTCGGTTTGGTTGATGGCCTTATTCGTTACAAAAATCGCTCCATAAATGGGCGGAAGCGCACCTTCTGCAAAGCGAATATCGACCACGGGCCCGATCACTTGTTCAACAGTTCCAAATTGGGGATTCTGAAGTTTTTCCATAATGTCCTCTTTTCGTTCTCTTCAATCCTCTACAGTTTTACCTAAGCTGAAAGCGCTTCCGCTCCGCCGATGATTTCCATAAGTTCTTTCGTGATTGCCGCTTGCCTGGCTCGATTTCTCTCGAGAGTGAGGCGCTCAATAACTTCTTTCGCATTCTTCGTCGCGGACTCCATCGCATTCATTCGTGCTCCAAACTCAGAGGCCACTGACTCCAAGACAGCTCTAAACAATCGAAATGTCAGAAGTTCTGGAACCAACACGTTCAACAACTTAGGGCCTTCCGGTTCACACAAAAATGTCTTCGACTCTTCTCGCTTTGGCGGCGTAAAGGGCAACCACAAAAATTGAATTGGCCTTTGAATCAAAGCAGACTCAAAACGCGAGTAAAAAACCTCTACGCAGCGAAACTTTCGTTCTAAAAACAGAGCTTGAACTTCGAGGGATATTTTTTCGATCGTCTCAAAAGTTCCTCGACGAGCCATATCTAAATGAACGGCTGAAACTTCAAAGCCTCGTTTCTTAAAAAAGTCCGCACCCTTTTTTCCTAGAGCAATAATCTCGATGTCCTCTCTCGGAAGCTCACAAGCTCGTCTCAGAGCTTGTTTCAAATTATTCGAATTTAAACTGCCACAAAGGCCACGATCTGTTGAGCAAACAAGAAGGGCGGTCTTGCCTTCTTTGCGCTCTTCTAACAATGGACTCGTCCACGGAGTTGCCTCTAGAACACCACTGACAATGGAAATAAGTTCTGATTCATAGGGCCGAGACGCATGAGCTCTTTCTTGAGCACGACGCAACTTGGCAGCCGATACGAGCTTCATCGCCTTCGTGATCTTTTGAGTGTTTTTCACACTCGCAATACGTTTTTTTAGTATCTTTATCGACGCCATGGGTTTCTTAAGCTGATTTCTCAGTCATAAAATCAGGTTTTAGCTCTTTAATGAGATTTAAAATCTTCGTCTTTGCATCGTCACTTAAAACTTTTTTATCCCGAATCTCTGCCAAAACTTCTGCATAAGAAGCATCCAGCTTGGCCAAGAGTCGTTCTTCAAAATCTTTCAACCGACTAAGGGGTATATCATCGAGAGCCCCTGAAGTTCCCGCAAGAACCATCACCACCTGCTTCTCAACACTGAGAGGCTGGTACTGCCCCTGCTTTAAAACTTCTACTAAACGAGCGCCCCGTCGCAGCTGCTGCTGAGTGGCGGCATCTAAATCACTTCCAAATTGAGCAAACGCTTCGAGCTCACGATATTGCGCCAAACTTAATCGCAAAGGTCCCGCCACCGTACGCATCGCCTTGGTTTGAGCACTACCCCCCACCCGAGACACCGACAATCCCACGTTAATCGCAGGTCGTACGCCAGAATAAAAGAGATCGGTTTCCAGATAAATCTGTCCATCGGTGATCGAAATAACATTCGTCGGAATATAAGCGGAAACATCGCCTGCTTGAGTTTCGATAATCGGAAGTGCGGTGAGAGATCCACCCCCATTTTTATCGGACAACTTACAAGCTCGTTCAAGTAATCGTGAATGCAAATAAAAAACATCTCCAGGATACGCTTCTCGTCCGGGAGGTCGTCTCAAAAGAAGCGACAATTGTCGGTAGGCAACGGCTTGCTTCGAAAGATCATCATAGACAATAAGAGCGTGGCGACCCGAGTCTCTAAAGTACTCCGCCATCGCACAACCCGAATAGGGTGCCAAAAACTGAAGGGGCGCTGCTGACGATGCAGGCGCTGAAATGACGGTCGTATATTCCATAGCTCCAGCACGCTCTAACTTCGCCACCACCTGAGCGACGCTCGACTGCTTTTGCCCAATGGCCACATAAAAACAATAAACGCCCAAACCCTTTTGATTTAAAATAGTATCGATCGCAATCGCGGTCTTTCCTGTTTGACGATCTCCAATGATAAGCTCTCGCTGACCACGACCAATGGGAATCATCGCGTCGATGGCCTTGATGCCTGTTTGAAGCGGCTCTTTCACGCTCTGACGCGGAACAATCCCGGGAGCCTTCGTTTCAATGGTGCGACGAGATTTCGAAACAATGGGCCCTCTACCATCTAAAGGATTTCCAAGGGCATCGACGACCCGACCCAAGAGCTCCTCGCCCACAGGAACCGAAGCGATCTCGCCCGTTCGTTTAACCGAATCTCCCTCACAAATAGCTTCGTAGTTTCCAAGAATGGCCACACCCACGTTCGCGGCCTCCAAGTTTAAGACCAATCCTCTTACGCCACTCGAAAACTCTACCAATTCTCCCGCAATGGCCGACTCAAGTCCGTAGACCCGCGCAACTCCATCGCCTGCCGACAAAACGGTACCCGTGTCTTTGGCTTCGATCACTTTTTCAAATTTTTTGATCTTCGATTTTAAAACTTCACTTACTTCATCCACACGAATTGCCATGACGACTCCTTACGCTAAAACTTCTGCTCTCAAACTATTGAGTTGATTTCGTACGCTCGCATCCAAAACCTTACCGCCACCCTTCGCTACGAAACCTCCAATGAGCTCGGGACGGATAGCTGTCTTAATCTTAATGACACGACTCCATTTCTCTTGAAGAAATAGGCGAATATCTTCCTCACTCGCCTTCAGATCTTGCGACGCTAATTCGAGATGAACACTCAGCTCCCCCGAACGTTCTTCTACAAATTTTTCAAATGCTTCTGCCATTTGAGAAAGCAAACTCTCTCGACCCATGCGAATGGTCGCAATCAAAAACGGTAGAACGGTCGGAAAAAACTTAGCCAGTGATTCCACAACTTCGATTTTCTCTTCTTCAGAAATCACGGGATTCGACAAAAATCGGCCTACCATAGGATTCGAAATCAGAACCTCATGGAGCATCAAAAACTCATCGCGGGCCTTAAGTATTTCGGCGTCGCTGAGCGTTGCTGCCAACGCCTGACTATATCGCCGCGCTACCAGTGGATTACGTGGCATAATTCGATCGACTCCTTGGTGTCTCGCTTTGCAGATAACTGAGCACCCACGAATCAGCAGACTTTTGACCCTTGAGAGAGTCCTCTGCAGCTCGTGTTGCAGCCTCAAAAAGCTCTTGTGCCAGCACTTGTCTCGCTCGCTCTGTTTCGGCCCGGACCTTTGTTTCAGAATCTTTGGCCATTCGTTCCAACGCTAATTTATTTTCCTGACGACTCCGCTCAATTTCATGCGCTAAGGCGTGGGCCGCTTCTTTCTTTATTGTCTCCACGGTTCGATCTACCTCTGATAAGAGCGCCTTCACCCTGTCGAATTCTTCCTTAATCTGGAGATACTTTGACTGAGACAGCTCAATTTCTAATTTCAGAGCTTCTCTCTCTTCAGAAAATTTTCTACCCAAAATTTTTCGAACCGCAAAAAAAACGATCGCGAAAAGAATGGCGAAATTAATCCAGTGATACATGCCGCCCATTAAATGCTCCTCAGTTTCAAATCTGTCATGACACCCACAATTTCATTTCGAAGTTCTTGAGTGAGTGAGGAAAATTTCGTTCGCTCTGCGGCAACTTGGCTCGACAGAAATTCTTGGTGCTCCTTCGCCTTTGCTTCCAAAGTCTTTTTCAATCCCTCAGACTCTTCAAAAAGCAACGCCCGTAGAGAGGCCAGTTCAGCTTCGCGATGTCGTTCAAGTTCTGAGCGAATGCGACTTAGTCGCTCTTGATAATCTTTTCTCATTTCTTCTGTCTGCGCGACGAGACTGTCAGTCTCTGAAGCTTTTCCTATGGTGAGAGCATCTCGCTTCTTTAATACGGCGAGCACGGGCTCAAAATAGAGTGCCTTCAGAATGAAGAAAATCGCAATGAAGATCCCAGCTTGAATAAACAGCGTATGATCAAATGTCATGTCTTATAGGTCCTAATGCCAGAACCCTAACATCATGAAAGTGGTAGCAACAAGGTAGAATTCCTAAGAAAATGAGGGTGCGCCACACCTCATCGCCCTAGAACGAATTGACCTGTAACGAATCTGTTTCGGTTACGCCGATTTTGGTCGAAAATGAACAATGGCCTCTTCGGGAACCTCGACGGCACCCACCAAGGGAGACATCGACATCTCCCCATCAAATCTGCCGCCCCTGTGAACTTCGAGTTCGCGTGTTTCAATCTTTCCCTCGACTCGCCCTGTGGGATGAATAATGACTCGTTCTCTAGCCACAATATTTCCCTTAAACGAACCGCCAACCTCCAGAATGCCAACTTGAAGCGTGGCCTCCACTGTAGCGCCATCGCCAATAATTAAATGATCTTGCGAAAAAATTTCTCCTCTAAAGATACCATCCACTCGGACGATGCCTTCGAACGATAGTTTTCCATCAAATTCACAACCCTTATCAAGCAGGGTCACGGTGGCTGTTGCACGTCGATTCATAAGACTCATCTCTCTATTGTAGCAAGGAGCCTGTTAAATGTTTCAGAGTCCGAAAAGTGTAATATTATCTGGCCCTTACCCGATGTTTGGCTTCGAATATCAACCTTGGTAGACAGTCGTCCCCTTAATCTTTGAGCAATATCATCGTAAACAACCAATTCAGCAGACGCTTCGGCACTGGCTTTTTCTCCTGCTGCGACACCTCCTTCACGTACCTTCTTAACCAGCGCTTCGACCTGGCGTACGGAAAGTCCCTTTTCCAAAATCATGCCTAAAAGGGAATTCTGCGTTTCTTTATCTTCTAGAGTAATAAGACAACGAGCATGCCCCACACTTAAATCACCCGAGACGATTTTCTCACGAACTTCGCGGGTAAGTTTTAATAGACGCAGTGCGTTAGCAATAGTGGTTCTATCTTTGCCTACACGTTTTGAAATTTCTTCCTGTGTCATGCCCAGATCTAAGATGAGTCGCTGATAAGATTCAGACTCCTCAATGGGATTAAGATCTTCGCGCTGCACATTCTCTATGAGGGCTGTCTCTAAGATCTCATTATCTGAAAGATCTTTTAAGATGACGGGAGCTTCTTTTTTTCCTGCCAATTGCGCAGCACGCCATCGACGTTCGCCAGCAATGATCACATAGCCCTTGTCGGTGCGCTTCGCCACAATGGGCTGCAAAATTCCTTTTTCTCGAATGCTCTGCGCCAATTCTTCAAGCTTCACCGCATCAAAATATTTTCGGGGCTGCGCGTGGTTCGGATAGAGCTCCCCCAGGGGGCACATAAAAAATCCTCGTTTATTGGTCTCTGGAAGTAGACTTCCGATTCCTCGCCCCAAGACACTTCGAGACTCTGTTTTTTCTGTTTGAACTTCCATAATTACCCCCCGACCTCGACGCTTTGCGTCAAATTGTTTGGTGCTGCATGCACGATTTCAACCTGAATATCTTCCACCGGAACACTTTCAACCGGACTATTTACTTCGGCCTCTGTGGCTTCGGCGGCAACTGGAACTTCCGCCGCTTCAACCACCATAGGCGGTACTTCGGCGATCATATCTGGCACCACATCTGGCGCCACCTCTTCCACTGTCGGCGCTGGTTCAGCAACTTCTTCAGATGCTATCAGCTGAATCGACTGATCATAGGGCATGCCATTTCTTTCAAGAACTTCCTTGCCTAAGTCAAAATAGGCTTGGGCGCCCTTAGATTCAGGATCATAAAGTAAAACAGGCTTTCCAAAACTAGGCGCCTCGGACAACTTTATGTTTCGAGGAATCTGAGTTCGAAAAAGCTTCTCGGGGAAATGCTGCTTCATTTCTCGCACGACTTCATGGGTAAGCTTGTTTCGTGGGTCAAACATTGTTAGAACGACCCCTTCAATTTCAAGATCCTCATTCAAATCATCTTTAACCAATTGATAGGTGCTCAAGAGCTGACCGAGACCCTCCATAGCAAAATACTCACACTGAGTTGGAATTAAAACAGAGTGACTGGCTGTCAGTGCATTAATGGTCAGCAAACCCAGACTGGGAGCGCAATCGAAGATAACAAAATCGTATGCAAGAGCCGTCTTCTTCAGCGCCGATTTAAGTTTCTTTTCTCTTGAAATCGCGTTGATCAACTCGAGCTCGGCGCCAATTAAGTTTTGATTGGCAGATACAACATCGAGCCCTGGGAGGTAGGTTTTCTGAATACATTCGGCAAGCTCTTTTCGGCCAATCAGAACATCATATATAGTAGAGGAGGTATGCCGATCAATTCCGAGACCTCCACTGGCATTACCTTGAGGATCTAAATCAATTAACAAGACTCGTTTATTCAAAACGGCGAGCGCGGCTGCTAAATTCACCGAGGTCGTCGTCTTACCCACGCCTCCCTTTTGATTCGCAATAGCTATGATTCTTGGACTCGCAGCGACTGGCATCTCCATCGACATTATTAACTCTCCCCCGCTGTTTTCTGGCAACTATCGTCAGAACAACTCTTTGATATTATTTCAAAATTGTGGGCGTCGCGGCAAGCAGCTTTATCAAGATCTGAAGAATTATTCTGTCGTCGTGCCAATGCGATCGCCAAAATTGAAACGGTGGCCGGTGTGACGGCCGGAATTCGACTGGCCTCAACAAGTGATTCAGGCCTAGCCTGCAACAGTATCTCACTGGCTTCTCGCGAAAGTCCCGGAACTTTAAAATCAAAATCTTTTGGAAATTTTTGATCTATCATGCGGTTCAGCTGCCGCAATCTCAGTTTTGCCTGCTCAATATAACCGACGTATTTTATCTCCGATTCAATATAACGAAGGTCTTCGTCAGAATAGTCGTCGACGGACAAACCCATCCAACTTGAGACCCTCTCTATGGTAAGTGACGGCCGTCGCAACAGATCTGCCGCTGATACAGCGGTTTTCAGAGCTGCTTCACCACACGCCAATAGGCACTCATTAAACTCCGCCTTCGGATAAAAGACTTGGGCCTCTATTTTTTCTTTCAACGAATCCCGCCGGCTCCAGTCGCGCTGAAGTTTTTCCATCTGCGTCTCGGTGATCAAACCAAGGTCGTAAGCTTTTTCTCCCAACCGTCGGTCTGCATTGTCTTGCCTCAGCAAGAGCCTCCATTCCGATCGCGAAGTAAACATACGATAGGGCTCAGAATGTTTTTTTGTTACAAGATCATCCACCATAACCCCTAGATAGGCTTCAGATCTGTCGAGACGAAAACTCTCTTTTCCAAGTGCAAAACAAGCGGCATTCACCCCTGCCAACAGGCCTTGGGCGGCGGCTTCTTCGTAACCAGAGGTGCCATTGACCTGGCCAGCAAAAAAGAGTCCGGGCATTTCTTTAAGCTGAAGGCCATGATCAAGCTGGTTGGCGTCGATGGTATCGTATTCAATGGCATAACCTGGACGAATAATCTCAACCGCTTCCAAGCCAGGAATCGTTCTTAAAAACTTAAGCTGCGCCGAGTAGGGGAGACTTGTAGACAGTCCTCCCACATAAACCTCTTGGGTTCTTCGCCCCTCTCTCTCCAAAAAGACCTGGTGTCTCGATTTATCCGCAAATCGCACCACTTTGTCCTCTACTGATGGGCAGTAGCGTGGGCCACGGCTTTCAATGATTCCGCTATAAAGCGCGGACTCATGCAGGTGAGCCCTAATAATGTCGTGAGTTTCGGGCGTCGTATACGCAATATGGGCACTTACAAGGTCATTTCTTATACTATTTTTCCAATGTGACAGAGGTGCACACTGTTTATGCGACTCCTGCTCTTCTGTTTTAGAGAAATCGATGGTTCTTCGATCAACTCGAGGGACTGTACCGGTCTTGAGCCGGCCTATTTTCACCCCAATACTCGCCAAATAGCTCGAAAGACCGACTGAGGGAGGCTCTCCGGCCCTTCCGGACGCAAAATTCTCTCGGCCGATATGGGCCTTACCATTCATAAAGGTGCCGGTCGTAATAACAACGGCCGGGGCTTTAAATATTTGGTTCAGGGCAGTCACCACCCCCGCCAGCCGTCCCCCCTCAAACAAAAGTTTTGTAATTTGGGCCTGTTTGATCGAAAGATTATCCACTTTCTCCAAAAAATCCTTCATAGAGGCTCTATATTCGTGACGATCGACCTGAATTCGCGTGGCTCGAACCGCCGAACCCTTACTTTCGTTCAAAATTCGGTACTGCATGGCGGTTTCGTCCGCCATTAGACACATAAGTCCTCCTAGGGCATCGACTTCCCTCGCCAGTTGGCTCTTTCCGAGACCCCCGATGGCGGGATTACAAGACATCGCGCCAATCTGATCCATATTCATCGTCAAAAGGAGGGTTTTAGCCCCAAGCTTGGCAGGGCCATAGGCGGCCTCAATTCCAGCATGACCCGCCCCAACAACAATGACATCGTAGTTCACATCTGGAGAATAGCAAAAGGCTCCAATGTTTCACGTGAAACATTCGCCAATTTCAATGTTTCACGTGAAACAATTACTTGCCGATACAAAAACGAGAAAAAATTGCCTTCAGGGTGGCTTCGTGGTCAGCAGTCTCAACAAGTTCCCCCAAAAACTGAGAAGCTTCGAGAACCTTTTCCGTTACTAAATCCAAATAGCCTCCACCGTCTAAAGTCTCGAGGGCCAACTTCAGAGATTCCGAGGCCTTTTCAATCAGTCCGGCTTGTCGTTTAGAAGCTAGTGGACCATCGGCAGCCGCCTCGACCTCTCTAAACAAAACCTTCTCCAGATTTTCCAGTCCCTGACCGCTTAATGAAGAGACCTTTAACCATTCTGAATTACCCTGCCCTTCAAGCCCGTTCTGAGCGCTAGCCAGATCTGCCTTCGACGCCACTTTCAATAACTGAGCCTCGGTTAGTCCACTGATTGGCACTTCCTGGTTTTCAGAAACCCAGAGCACAAGGTCTGCCCTTTTAGTGGCATCGAGTGCTCGCTTGATACCCTCAGCCTCAACAGCTTCAGACTCCTGCCTAATCCCTGCTGTATCCACTAAAAGATACGTGCGACCGTGACGATTAATTTGCATTTCGATGGTATCTCGAGTGGTCCCCGGTTTTTCATGAACAATCGCCCGATCAAAACCCACCAGACGATTAAAGAGGCTGGACTTGCCCGCATTGGGTCGGCCCAGCAAAACGATGACGGGCATTTTGAACCATGATTGCTCCGCTTCAAAAGCCCCTAGCCACCGTGTTAGGTTCGCCCTCAATGTTAAAAGCCGCTCTTTTACCGCCGCTCGATCAAAGGGCCCCACTTCTTCTTCTTGAAAGTCGAGCTGAGACTGAAGGGCTATAAGAATCTCCCTAAAATGATTTTGTGCATCCTCAAAATCACGACCTGGGCCCTGTATTTTTCGCTTCACCGATAGAGCTGCCGCTGCCGGGTTCTGAGCCAAATAGATTTGCTCTAAGGCCTCCACATCGTAGAGACTTAACTTTCCGTAGCCGACGGCTCTTCGAGAAAACTCTCCTGGCTCTGCCATACGACATGTTTCACGTGAAACAATTTCGCTAAGGATAGCTTCCACAACGAGTTCATTGCCATGGCAGCAAATCTCGAGCAAATCTTCCCCTGTATAAGAGGCAGGCCCCTTATAGAAAGTGGCTACAACCTCATCAAGATAGTCATTCGCTCTATTTTTTAGAGGAACGAAGGTCGCCCTTCGGTGCTCAAGCTGCCTTCCAAGCGCCTCTTCCATAAACCGAGCTACGCCTGGGCCAGACAATCTAATAATAGCAAGCGCGGCCAGGCCTCTTGGCGTAGCCAAAGCGCAAATTGTATCGATCATTTCGCGGCAGATTTAGCAGGAATGAGAGGCATTGGAAACCTCTGCTCTAAATATCTGTTTAAATAGATCTGCTGAATCAGTGAAATCAGAACGTTGGTTAATAGATAAATATTCAAACCTGCCGGCAAGAAAATAGAAAACGCACCAAACATGACGGGCATAATCTTCATCATCGTCTTTTGGACCCTCACCATTTCATTCTCTTCCGACATAGCGGGCTGGGGGGTAATCTTCATCTGATACCACATAATAAGAGTCATTAAGACCGGTGTTACAAAATAGGGGTCGTGAGCTGATAGATCTGAAATCCAACCAAATAAAGGTTGGTGTCTAAACTCTATAGAAAGATAAAAAACTCGGTAAAGAGCAAAAAACACGGGCATCTGAAGCAAAAGAGGCAAACAACCCCCAATAGGATTGACCTTCTCAGTCCTATAGAGACTCATTAGTTCCATCTGAAGCTTCTGCTTATCGGCTTTATATTTTTCCTGTAGCGCCTTCATCTTAGGCTGAATCAATTGCATCTTTCTCATGGCAATCGCTGATTTAAATGCCAGGGGGAACAAAAGGCCCTTCACTACAATGGTCAACAAAATGATGGCCACACCGTAGTTTGCAACCCATCCGTAAAAGAAATGTAAGAGCGCCAACAAGACTCGCGCAATCGGCCCCAACCAAGAGCCGTAGTTAATGACCTCACGCATCTCAACTTGAGCCTCTGATAGCAGCCGAATATCCTTAGGTCCTAGATAGTAGCCATACTCAAAGGTAGTCTTTTCACCTGGGGCTAGAGTCCGCGTCAGAGTCTCAAATGTCTGGGCCGCCAGAAGCTTCTCAGGCTCTGTTGAAATAGATACACTTGCAGCTGAAAAATTCTTAAAGGCAATGCCCGAGTAAAAATATTTCTCACTGAAGCCACCATAGAGAATCTCACCCGCCTTTTGTGAGTTCTGGAGGTCCTTAAAAGCATCTCGAACGATTTCCTGATCTACCCAATACAGAGCCTCATGATAATCAATCGTCGGAGCAATAAACTTATCGAGAAGGTTCTTTTTATCATCCGGGGGTGGCTCACTATATTGCAAGCGAGTTTTCAGTCTTAAATCATTAGACTTCGACGAGACATTCTCCACTTCTTCCTTAAAATCCAAGAAGTATTGGTCGGGCCTCAGTGTAATAGTTCTTGTCGCTTTCATTTGGGGGCCACTCTGGGCCAAAACGATCTGAGTATTGTCATGGCTGACGAGCTTCCAAGGCCCTGAAAGACCCGCTGCAACGATGGTTTGAGAATTAAATCCGCCAGCCTTATTAAAGGAAAGTACCTTGGGGTTTGAACTTGAGAGGGCGTCTTGATAGTTATTAAATTCGACAGACTGAACTACCCCCGTAGCTGAAATCTTAATAGTGACCAGCGAATTTCTAAGTTCAAAAATCTGCGAGTCGACTTCACTTTTCGCAATCTCAGAAATCGATTCGGTCTGGACGGACGAGGTAGGAGCCTGAGCGCTTGTCTGAACAGCCTTTGGGGGTTCCTGCACCACTGGCTTGGGTTGGAAAAAGTAGATATAAATTAGAAGCATTAAAAAAATAGCTGTTATTGTGCGCGCATCCATAATTAACCTTTTGAAAGTAATGGTCGTTTCCAACCAATACAAGAAATCAATCGTAAAAGAATTGTCGTTAGGGCTTGTCGTACAGAAGAAGCCTCTTTTAGATGTCGTCGTGCGAAATGGCTACACGACTCAGGATACAAACATTGAGTCGTTTGCCCGCCAAAACACAGAACCAATAGCGCGATAAGTGGCTTCATTGCTTGATAGAATCCAATCATCCGTAGGCAAAATAATCTGACGCAGTGCGTTATAATGCTCAATATAGATTTCACAAATCAGACCCCTTGAAATGGGTTAATAAATGATCGAGCGCTGTCGAAATACTGGCAGTCTGTAATGAGTCTCCGCGGCGCGTCATTCTTGCCAGAATTGCCCCCCTCAAATTTTTCTTATTCTTTCGGTACCATTCACGAATTACTCGCTTAACGCGATTTCGATCGACCGCTCGCTTGTAAACTTTGCGCGATACAGCAATGCCTAGACGCGGGGCCCCATCTCCCATTAAGTAAAATGTAAAGCAGCCCCTCTTAAGGATTTTGCCACTGTCGGAGTGCGCGCCATTTAAGAGAATTGAGAATTCAGCCTGAGATCTTAAAATAAACGACTTAGGTAGGGACTCGGCTTTCGATCCCCGCCTCGGCATTACCACAATGACCCTATTTCACAAAAATAGAGACAGCCAATCTCTTCCGGCCTTTTGCGCGTCGTCGACGCAGAACATTACGACCACCAGGTGAATCCATTCTCAAGAGAAAACCGTGGGTTCTCTTTCTCTTAATTTTGCTCGGTTGATAAGTTCTTTTCATTCTTTTCGATTAACTCCAAAAAAGCTTTGACCAAGGCCGTCAATGCATCATTACTAATTCAAGCACTAAAGCTGAACGCCTCGAATTTTTGTATGACAGACACGAACGAAAATCAAGAAAGGGAAGTCACTATTCCCAAAGAAATGAATGAAGCCTGGCAACGGACCCTCATTCCCTTGGAAAAGATCATTCGGCCACAGTATTTTCAGTCCTTTATTTTAACCATTCGCCTCTTGGGCACAAAAACCAACTCGTTGATTCTAGGCTTTCCCGATCGTTTTACCCGAGATTGGGTTTTTGACCACTATTCCAACCTGATTCAGGAGCATTTTGCTGAGGCGTCGGCTGGTTTATACCAGCTTGAGTTTGCCGTTGAACCTCGAAATCATGAGGGCCGAAGCCCCTCTGTTCCTCTGTCTGAGGCATCTAAGGTGGAAACAAAAAGCCCCACCCCTACTAAGCCACAAGGTAGTGGTGGCAGCAAGTCGTTGTCGGCTCATAGCTCGTTAAATAGCAAATACGGCTTCGAAACTTTCGTCGTCGGTGGCTCAAACCAATTTGCTCACGCGGCAGCTTTTACGGTCGCAGAGGCCCCGGGTCGACACTATAATCCTCTATTTATTTATGGTGACGTGGGCCTGGGCAAAACACATTTGTTGAATGCTACCGCGCTAAAAATCCAAGAAAAGTTTCCTTCTCTACGCATTCACTATACGACCTTTGAAAAGTTCACGAATCATATGATTGAGAGCATTCGCTTCGAAAAAATGGAAGAATTTCGAGATCGTTACCGAAAAAGCTGCGATGTTTTGATTATTGACGATATCCAATTTATCTCTGGGAAAGAGCGAACTCAGGAAGAATTTTTTCATACCTTTAACGCCCTCTACGAACATCAGAAACAGATCGTACTCTCATCCGATCGCCCCCCAAAAGAGATCGAGGGCTTGGAACATCGCTTACGAAGTCGATTTGAAATGGGCCTGATTGTGGATATTCAAGCGCCAGAAATTGAGACCCGGGTAGCCATCATTTTTAAGAAAGCCGAAATTCACCAAGTTCAGATCAATCACGATGTTGCTTTTTTTCTCGCCAATATATACCGATCAAATATTCGTGAACTCGAGGGGGCGCTTCTTAAGTTGATCGCTTATGCCTCTCTCACAGGTGCTGATATTTCAATCGAAATGGCGCGTGAGGTATTAAAGGAAGACGCCAAGGAGATGGCCGGCGCTCCTCGAGACCCCGAAGACATTATGAAGCTTGTCGCCAAAGAATATCAGGTGACCCTTGATGACCTTCGTTCTGAGAGAAAAAATAGGCAGCTGGCGGTCCCTCGTCAGATTGCGATGTATCTCTGCCGAAAACATAGTCATCTTTCTTTGCCCGATATTGGAACTCTTTTTGGTGGTAAAAATCATACCACCGTCTTGCATGCCATTCGAAAAGTGACCGAGTCGCAAAAGAAAGACCATGTCCTAAAGCAATCGGTATCTCGAATAGAAAATCAGCTGCCCGCGTAATCGCTATTGTGCCCAAAAAGTTATGCACAGCGCTAACAAGTTATGCACAGAGTTATGCACAGGTTTATGCACAGGCTTATACTCACAACCAATTGATATTATTATATTTTTAGAAGTTATGCACAGTTTTACATAGTTTAAAATAAGTTATGCACAGGCATCTGTTGATAACTTTTAAACTTATGCACAGCTGTGTATAACTTTCGATTAGTTATACACAGGCCCTGTGCATAACCTGTCAGAACTTGTGGATAAATAAGCATTGCTGTGCATAAGTTTTTGCCGAGGTGGCCCTTGTGCACGGTTTATTGACAGGCCTGACAGGCGAATATGTCTTTTAAATTGCCTATATGCCTATAAGAGCGACTTATGCACAGTGTGCATGGACCTATGACTACGAGGTTTTTTTTTCTTCACTTAAAAAAAGAAAACCCTGTGGATAACTATTTATTGTGGGCTTGCAAACCTACCGAACATTCCACACAGCCAAGAAGCTCATATCGTTCATTTTCGCTCTTAATATGAAGCTTCTCCACCTGTGCACTACCTGTGGGTCTAAGTTTAAATAATTTCCATTCTGAACCCCGTTTCCAACGACCTTCAATGAAACATGGGGTCCAACCAAAGAATTGATGTTCTTCTTGAGGACTCATGGGTTTAGCTAAAGAAAAAAAATTTTCTACGAGGTCAACAGGTGGAGTGAAATGACACTTGATACTCTGCATATCAGATCCCGTCCTCTCAATAACAACTTGTGGTTTCGCTTCTTCAACAGATTTTGCACAGGACACACCAAAGCTTAAACAGAGAGAAAGTAAAAAAAATCTCATGGTTGAAGTTTTTCATGGATTCGACTGGCAATACAACGGTTTTAGATTCAATAAGGGGTTTTTGGTTTCATAAACTCGACGATTATAGTTAGGCTTACACACAGTTATTCAACAGCGAGGAGGGGGGCTGGATGCCGCTCAGAGAGTTCACCGTACGGGAGTCATGGGTCTCAGTGATCGGGATCGCACCCCCCGACGTTTACAAGTAGTCAGTTTCTAGAGTTCTAAAAGTTCTTCCAGAGCGTTTTTCCAATAGAGCGCTCGGGTCGAAGCAATTTGCTGATTGTTCTTATCGAGAGAGACGAGAAAGCGGTCCGCTCGAGAATCTGAATCTTTTCCGAGCGTTTCTAATGATTTCACATCTGCTGGAGTCACTTTGTCTTTGCTCTTGATTTCAATCATTGCTCGACGTTTTCCGGGGCGATCAATAATCAAATCAATTTCCACATCTTCCTTGGTTCGCAAGTAAGAGAAGCGCCAATCAAGCCGTTTATAAGAAGCCCCCTTCACAAGTTCCATAAAAATGAAATGCTCGAAAGCGTCCCCAAATGCGGAGGTTCTCGGTACGAGCTTGCTGACCAAACTTCGATCAAGAGATCGCTTTACTCCATTGTCAAATAAGAAAAATTTGGGGGCACTACGCTGGGCCTTACGAACTGATTTATGAAACGGGGGCAGCTCGATGCCGAGATGAGTATCTTCCAAAATCTCGTAATACGAAGCAATGGTCATATCGTCGACACCTACATCGCGGGCAATCGAAGAGCGATTGACTATTTTTCCACTCATCTGCGCTGCGACTTCCAAAAATCGCCGAAAAGGAGCAATTTTACGTACCCATTGTTCGAGTTGGATTTCTTTCTCCACATAAGTGAGGACATAGGCTCTCAAAAACTCTTCCGCATGTTCATCGCTATTTGCTAAGTACGCTTGCGGCAAAAGACCTCTTTCCAGTGCGCGATTTAATTGGAAGGAGGGCCCCAATTCAAGACTAGAAAATGGAAAGAGTTGATAGACTGCCGCACGTCCAGCCAAAAGATTAACTCCGGCCTGTTTGAGGCGCCTCGCACTGGAACCCGTGAGAATAAATACTCGATTCTCTTTAACGATGAGCTGGTGAACGATATCCAGAAGCTTGGGAGCCTTTTGCACTTCATCGACGTAGATTATTTTCTTTCGGTTTTCCTTGTCGAGAATCTGTCGTTTAAAGAGATCTGGATCCATCAAAAGGTCATCCGCCATTTTAGGGTTTAAGAGGTCAAAGGTCAGAACCTCTGAGTTCTGTTGAGAAAGAAAACGTTCAATGAAAGTGGTCTTTCCAGTGCCCCGGGCTCCAAAAAGAAAGAAACTCTGGTTTTTCAACGGATTGAGCAGCCTTCCGATCATACTCGTAATTTTAACGCCTTTTTCCGATGATGATCAAGGGGTCGGATGCGATGACTTGCTGGTGCGGGACTCTTCCGGTTTTAGGGTGTGTCTCTAGAGCAAAAGCTAGCCTTGGTGGATCTGGCAGAGAAACTGCATTTTGACGAAGATTCTAAAAAATTTGAACCGCTCGACAACCCTTTCGGGCCAAAAATGGTAAACTCAAATGTGTAACCTATGTCTCCGGTATAAAGTGTTACTCATGTACCCGGAATGGACCATTGTAGATTGGTGGACCTGGACGGGATCGAACCGACGACCCCCACAATGCCATTGTGGTGCTCTCCCAGCTGAGCTACAGGCCCTCTTCAGGACAAAAGTATCAAAACAGAGCTAACAGGAAAGTTTTAACGCTGTAAACAGCCAAGAAAGCCGAATAGCGGTTAATTTACAATTTACAAAGGGTACAGGCCTGTTTACGACTGAGATGACTTTAAGCTATGGCAAACCGACAACTGGCATCATTTGAAGTAGACCGAGAGGTTCTGTTGCGTGCTCTTCAGAGGGCTCAGTCGATTGTCGATCGCAAAAATACAATTCCGATTTTAAGTCATATCCTTATCGAAGCTTCCGAGGAATCGGTGACGTTTTCTGCTACCGATCTAGAAGTTGGCCTGCGCTGCGTGTTTCCGGCCAAAGTAAATCAGTCGGGTAAAGTGGCGGTGCCGGCGAAGAGTCTGTACGAGATTGTGAAGGAACTGCCCGTTAATTCGATTGTTCGTCTGAAAATTTTTGAAAATTTTTGGATCGAGTTGGCCTCCGGAAAAAGTTTATTCAAGTTAGTAGGGCAAGATTCAGACGAATTTCCCCAACTGCCTCAAATTGCGAGCGAAGAAGCGTTTGCGGTACCGACTGAGAAAATTGCTCAGATGGTGGACCATACCATTTTTGCAGTATCTAACGATCAAACGCGCTACGATTTAAGCGGCGTTTATTTGGAGCAGATAAAATCGAAGGGCAAAGTATATTTGCGCATGGTAGCTACCGATGGCCATAGACTTTCGATGATGGACCAAGAAATTGAGTCTGCTAAAGAAAATACCATGAGCAAGGGTGTTATTTTACCGAGAAAGGGCTTGCTGGAGTTGAAACGCGTTCTTACGGACGAGCCAACTTTGTACTGCTGCTTCATGGAGAATAATGTGGTGTTTTGGAATGCTCAGAGGCAAACCACCCTTTTCATGAGGCTGTTAGATGGAGATTTCCCAGACTATACGCCCGTCATTCCTAAAAATAACGATCGAAAAATCGTCATTGGACGCGACCAACTTTATAATTCACTTAAGCGTATTAGTGTTTTGACAGCGGAACACTCGCGATCAGTTCGTTTTCAATTTGAGAAGGGTAAGTTGCGATTGTCTTCAAGTAATCCAAAGTTAGGAGAGGCCTTCGAAGATTTAGAGGTGGAATATGCTGGCGACCAACTCGAGATTGGTTTCAATGCGGGCTATTTCATGGATGTTTTACATGCGTTGGAGGGGCAAACCAGTGTGGTATTGGAGATGACCGATATTTTGTCTCCGAGCATTATTCGAGGGCATGATTTTGATGGTGCCTTAAATGTTGTCATGCCTATGCAGTTAGGCAACGAAGCTCACTAGAGCTTTGTCAGACAGTGGGAGAACTATGCGGATTGCTTCACTTCGGCTTCTCCACTTTCGTCGTTTTAATGATTTAGAGCTGGGAGATTTTCATTCACAGGCCAATATTATCATGGGGCCGAACGCCTATGGGAAGTCGACCTTACTGGAAGCCCTCTCCGTTTTAACACAGCTTCAAAGTTTTCGAACCTCTCGTGGTGCAGAGCTCATTCAGTCAGGACAGACCCAGGCATCTGTGAGTGTCGAAGTTCTAAATCCTATAAGAGCTAAAGTGATTATTGGTCTAGAAGGGTCTCGAAAGAAAATAACGATTGATGGCAAAGAGGTCTCATCTAAATCGAAATATCCGCTTTTAGGTGGAAGCGTTCACTTTACTCCTGATGATCTCTTGCTCATCAAGGGTGGGCCTGAGTCTCGACGACTTTTTTTGAATGAGTTGGCGCTGGGGCTGGACCCATCGTTCACAAAACTAGGGTCTATTTTTGACACGGTTCTGAGACAGCGAAATAAACTTCTTAAAACGATGAAAGAGGGCGATTTTTCATCTGAAGAGTATGAACTATGGACAGATAAGTTCATCGAGGCGGCTTTACCCGTCTATGAACAGCGCATCCATTGTGCCCGCCTACTTAATGAGACGCTGCCTGAAGTATACGAAAATCTGTTTCAGGTGGAAGGGGAGAAACTTTCTTTAATTTACGATCATGGGCTTCTCCAAGAAGTCTCGCCTCGTGAGGCTTTGAGCGAAAAACTTCTTAAGCTTAAAGCAGCAGAGTTGGCGGTAGGCTATAGTCTCGCAGGCCCTCACCGAGATGATTGGTCGCTTAAAGTAAACAATCTTGAAGCTCGTCATTATGCCAGCCAAGGCCAGGTTCGCGGGCTCGTTATTGCTCTTAAGGTATGCCAACTGGAGCTGACTAAGCATTATAGAACGTGGAGCCCTCTTTTATTGTTAGATGATATTGTTTCAGAGCTCGATGAATGGCGAATGGAATCGTTAATTCATTATTTATCAGCTTATTCGGGTCAAATCTTTATGACGACCGCCGAAGTCTCAAAAATAAGGGCCTTTCAGAGTCGCCTACCCCAGTTAAAAACCATCGATTTGAGCAGTTTTTTGGTATCAAAATCCGAGTCCCAAGAGAGTGAAAAACAGTCTGTCATTGTGCTTTGATTTTTGAAGAGGGGCCGCTAGGCTCAGAACTTCAGATATGGATGAAACTCTAGCTATCAAAGGCAAATCGTCGTACGGGGCCTCAGACATTAAAGTACTCGAAGGGCTCGAAGCAGTTCGAAAACGACCTGCGATGTATATTGGGTCTACCGGCTCACAAGGCCTGCATCATCTTGTCTATGAAGTTGTGGATAACTCGATAGATGAAGCAATGGCGGGTTACTGTACCGATATTAATATCGTGCTTCATAAAGACGGGTCTATTTCAGTTCGCGACAACGGACGAGGTATTCCTGTGGGTCCTCACCCGACAATGAAGGGCAAAGATGCCGCCGAAGTTGTTATGACGGTGCTTCATGCAGGCGGTAAGTTTCAAGAGGGAGCCTATAAAGTTTCTGGAGGGCTTCACGGCGTTGGTATTTCAGTCGTCAATGCGCTTTCAAAAAAATTAGATCTGCGGATCGAAAGAGATGGCCGAATATTTGAACAAAAGTATTCACAAGGACGCGCCCTCACGCCCGTTACTGAAAGTGGGATAACCGATAAAACTGGAACGGCCGTACATTTTTGGCCCGACGACGAAATTTTTGAAACGACAGAATTTAGCTATGAAACCCTGTCAATTCGATTTCGAGAGCTCGCTTTTTTAAACAATGGCGTTCGAATTGTTTTTGATGAAGAGGCTACCGGAAAGTCGAATGAGTTTTACTATCAAGGTGGCGTGAAATCGTTTGTTGAATTTTTAAATCAAAAAAAGAAAACGCTTCACGATGTTATTTATTTCAAAACCGAAAAAGATAAAACAATCGTTGAGGTTGCTATTCAGTATAACGATACCTATACCGAGACGGTTTTCAGTTATTGCAACAATATCAATACCCATGAGGGTGGCACCCATCTTTTAGGATTTAAGTCGGCCCTCACTCGAGCTATCAACCAGTACTCTTCGGATGAGAAGACAACGATTACGGGAGATGATTGTCGTGAGGGCTTATGTGCGATCATCTCTGTAAAAGTTCCTAATCCTCAGTTTGAAGGACAGACTAAAACCAAGCTGGGTAACTCTGATGTAAAGGGTATTGTTCAATCGGCATCGCACGAATATTTAAAGTATTTCTTTGAAGAAAATCCTTCGATTACTCGAAAGATTATTCAAAAAATCGTCGATGCGGCGCGGGCTCGTGAAGCGGCGAAGAAAGCTCACGAACTGGCGCGACGAAAATCCGCTCTCGACTTTCAGGGGCTCCCAGGAAAATTGGCCGATTGCCAAGAGTCTAATCCCAGTCTGTGCGAACTGTTTCTGGTAGAGGGAGATTCAGCTGGTGGTTCAGCCAAACTCGGCCGTAATCGCGCTGTTCAAGCGATTCTGCCTTTGAAGGGAAAAATTCTCAATGTTGAGCGAGCTCGTCTGGATAAGATGTTGGGTCACGAAGATATTCGCTCTCTTATCACCGCTTTAGGAACGGGGTTTGGAGAAGAGGACTTTAATTTAGAGAAACTACGATACCATAAAATTGTTCTGATGACCGATGCCGACTTCGACGGATCGCATATTCGAACTTTGCTGCTGACCTTTTTCTATCGAAAGCTTTATCAAATTATCGAAAATGGACATCTCTACATCGCACAACCTCCTTTGTATCGTGTGAAAAAAGGTAAGAAAGAAACTTACTTTAAAGAAGAAGAATCTATGGCGAGTTTCTTGCTTCATGAAGGCACTCAAGATCTAGAACTCCACTTCAATGACAAGGTTTTGAGTGGCGATTTACTTCGTACTTATGTGAAAAAGACGAACGGACTTGCTTCGTTATTAGCCAAACACAGTCAGCGATATGATCTAGATTTTTTAAATTATGCCTTGATAGAGTTTGCAGGAGATTTGAAGAAGTTTACTGATGCTAGTTTCTGGGTGTCGCTAGAAACACTTCTTTCTCAACGAGTATTAAAAAAATCCTATAAAGTGAAGTTGGTCGAGGACAAGGTCGAGATCTATTGCTTTGAGTCGGGCTATCAGCGCGACTTCGAACTTACCAAGGAGTCTTTAGAGTCGGGGGATCTCGCCAATGTATTTGAACTTGCAAGAGACATCAGTGCGCTGGGTCGATTGCCCGCCTATTTTAAGTCTCAAGAAAAACAGGCTGAACGTGAGACCCATGATCAAACCTTTTACAATCCGTTAGAGATAGCCAAAGCGGTTCGGGCTCGAGGCGAAAAAGGAATTTATATTCAGCGCTATAAAGGTTTGGGAGAAATGAATCCTGAGCAGTTGTGGGATACTACGATGAACGCTGAGACGAGAGTTTTGCTGAAGGTGTCGGTAGATGACGCTGTTCAAGCAGATGCGCTCTTTACGACTTTAATGGGAGATGAAGTTGAAGATCGTCGAAATTTCATTGAGGTTAATGCATTAAAAGTAAGAAACTTGGACGTTTAACGTGGCAGAAGAAGTAGGCATCAAAGTTATAAGTATCGAAGACGAGATGAGAAACTCTTATCTCGACTACGCAATGAGCGTCATTATTGGGCGCGCTATTCCCGATATTCGAGACGGCTTAAAGCCCGTACATCGACGTATTCTGTATGCGATGTATCGCGAAGACCTTCTGTCTTCGAAACGATTTTCGAAGTCTGCCGGGGTTGTCGGTGAAGTGCTCAAAAAATACCACCCTCACGGGGATATGGCGGTTTACGATTCGTTGGTTCGATTGGCCCAAGAGTGGAATATGCGATACCCTCTCGTGGAAGGTCAGGGTAACTTTGGCTCTATCGACGGGGATAATGCAGCTGCTTATCGTTATACCGAAGCTCGACTTCGAAAATTGGCAGAAGATTTTTTAAATGAGATCGATCAAGAAACCGTCGATTTCACTCCCAACTACGATGGTTCAACACAAGAGCCGGTTATTTTGCCGACGCTCATTCCTAATTTTTTGGTGAATGGTACTACCGGTATTGCCGTTGGCATGGCGACGAATGTACCACCTCATAATCTTAAAGAAGTACTAACCGGTGTCATCGCTCTAATTGACTCTCCCGATGTGACGATCGATGAACTTATCGAGATGATCCCGGGCCCCGATTTTCCTACAGGTGCGCTAATTTGTGGGCGTGAAGGTATTATCTCGGCCTATAAAACCGGACGTGGTTCGGTTGTTATGAGAGGCGTGGCAGCGGTTGAAGAAGACGCCAAGGGGAAATCTCGAATTATCATTACCGAGATTCCCTACCAGTTAAGTAAATCACGTCTTGTAGAACAGATTGCCGATGCGGTTCGAGATAAACGCATCGATGGAATTTCTGATCTGAGAGATGAGAGTAACCGTGAAGGTATTCGCATTGTTGTCGAGCTGAAGCGCGAGACCAATGGTGATGTCGTGCTGAACCAACTTTATGACAAGACGTCTCTTCAAGACAGTTTTGGCATAACGATGTTGGCCATTACCAATCGACGACCCAAAATTTTTAATCTGAAGGAAATTCTTCAGTCGTATATCGGCCATCGAAAAGAAGTCGTTGTTCGGCGCTCCATTTTTGAACTGCGTAAAGCTCAAATGCGAGCTCATATTTTGGAAGGTTATCACAAGGCTCTCGATAAGATTGATGCAGTCATCAATCTTATTCGTCGATCCCCTACGGCTGACGAAGCCAAGACCGGTCTCGTAAAAGAATTTGAATTTACAGTGGAGCAGGCGGTCGCGATTTTGGAAATGCGCCTGCAGCGCCTCACGGGTCTAGAACGCGAAAAAATATTGGCGGAGCTGAAAGAGCTTCAAGAAAAAATTGCAGGCCTCAAAGATCTTCTAGGGTCGCAAGACAAATTAATGGCGGTGATTCGCAGTGAAACCGTGGGTGTATTAGAGCGCTATGGAGATGATCGCCGAACGAAAATTACGGAGAGTGTCTCTAAGATAGTGAGAGAAGACCTTATTACGGAAGAAGAAATGGTCGTGACCCTCTCGCATACGGGTTACATCAAGCGAGCGCCGACAGGGCTGTATCGGTCGCAGCGCCGCGGTGGCACTGGTAAAATGGGTATGTCAACTCGTGACGAAGACTTTTTGGAGAAAGTTTTTGTAGCGTCGACGCATTCTTACCTATTGATATTTACCGATCGCGGGCGACTCTTGTGGTTGAAAGTCTACGAGATTCCTTTGTCGAGCCGAACGGCCAAGGGTAAACCGTTTGTTCAACTGATACGACTGGCTCCCGACGAAAAAGTCTGTGGCATTCTGCCCGTAAGGCGATTTGAGGAAAATCGATACGTTGTTATGGCCACCGAGAGAGGGGTCATCAAGAAGACATCGTTGATGCTGTTCTCCAATCCACGACCCTCCGGCATCATAGCGATTCAATTTGACGATGGAGATCGCTTGATAGGGGCAACGATTACCGACGGCGCGAATGAACTGCTTCTTTCAACAAAAGAGGGAATGAGCATCCGATTTTCAGAAGATGAAGTCCGGCCCATGGGTCGATCGGCGCGAGGGGTGCGAGGTATCGACCTAGAACGCAGTGATCGAGTTGTAAGTTTGGACAGTGTGGACCCTCAGGCCCAATTATTGACGGTGAGTGAGCTTGGTTATGGCAAACGAACCGATGCCGATGAGTACCGAAGTCAATCTCGCGGAGGCAAAGGCATCATCACGATCAAAACCTCCGATAGAAATGGCTCCGTGGTAACCGCTCTACAGGTTAAAGAAAACGACGAGATCATGGTGGTGACCAGTGGTGGGAATCTGGTTCGACTTAAGGCCAAAGATATATCGGTGATTGGCAGAAATACGCAGGGTGTTCGCCTTGTCACTCTAGATGAGGGAGAGCGAGTTACCTCGGTCACTCGAATTTCCGACGATACAGGCGAATGATTCTTCGATCGCTGGCGATGGCTTTCGGGGTAATGGTATTGGGTGTGGGCTGCAAGAGCTCCAACCGCGATCTTTTGGACGAGGCCGATGTCAAAGCGCTCAGCGGCAAACCTGAGATTGCGAGAACTCTGTATTTGAGAGTTCTAAGAGACCACTCTCGAAAAGACGATATCCGCTTTAGAGCTTATAAAGGCCTCATCGATGTTTTGCGATTGTCGTTTCACCGCTATGCCGAGTCGGCAGAAGCGATGGAGCGAATCATTCAAGAGTTTCAGCAAGAGTCTCTTTTTCGATCGGAGCTAGATCAATGGCGTGTGGAGTTGGCGCATCTCTATATAACGAGTTTAGAGCGGCGAGGCCGAGCGAGAGAATTGTTACGAGAGGCGTCACCACGATTAAGCGATGATATCGAGACTCAAAGTCGACTCGCCGACCTCTTCGTTAAAGTCGAAGACTGGGAAATGGCCGAAAAATCTTTGATGGTGGCTTGGGAGAAAGCCCTGAAAGAGGGTGCCTGCCCCACTCTTAAGTCGCTTCAGATTTTGGCCGTTCATCTCTTTCAATCTATGAAGCGATGCGACCGATCGCTCGAGTGGACAGCCGTGATATTGCCACCGCCCTGCGTATCAGATACCTACTCAATTGTGATTGAGAAGGCCCATTGCTACGAAATGATGAATGAACCTCAACGGGCTATTGAAATACTTTCAGAATTTATTCAGAAGAATCCAGCCAGTACCCGAGTGGCAGCTTTGATATCAGAACTGCGCGAGAGAGAAAGAAGACGAGAACAACGATGAGCCAAGCTACTTTGAAGCCCCAGGTCTATGATCAATCGAATGCCTTTTTTGAAAAAGCACGACGTATTTTTCCGGGTGGAGTGAATTCGCCCGTGCGCTCATTTCGTTCGGTAGGGGGCAAGCCCTTTGCCGTTCGTCGAGGGGATGGCCCCTATATTTGGGATCTTGATGGAAACCGCTATATCGATTTAGTGAATTCATGGGGAGCTCTTATCCATGGGCATAATCATCCTGAGATTCGAAAAGCCGTTGAAGAGGCGGCTCAAGGAGGTCTCAGTTATGGCGTGACGTGCCCGCAGGAGTTGGCACTCGGTGAAACGCTTCTTCGTCTTCATGGAGACTGCGATATGCTTCGCTTTGTGACATCCGGCACAGAAGCATGCATGAGCGCCATTCGTGTGGCTCGAGGTGCAACCGGTCGAGATCTCGTCGTAAAATTTGACGGCCATTATCATGGGCATGGCGATTCATTTCTTGTGGCGGCAGGCAGTGGTCTCGCGACGTTGGCGCTCTCAGACTCGGCGGGCGTCTCGGAGGCAACAGCGAAGCAAACCATGGTACTGCCATTTAACGATCGAGCCGCGTTGAAAAAAGCGTTTGAGACCGAGGGTTTACGTATTGCGGCCGTCATTTTAGAAGTCGTGACCGGTAATATGGGCGTTGTTCTGCCAGACGCCTTCTTTTTGAACGATCTACGAGCTCTCACAGAGCAATCAGGAGCCCTCCTTATTTTTGATGAAGTGATGACGGGTTTTCGCCTTTCGCAGCGAGGAGCCGCGGGACTCTATGGCGTAGGAGCTGATCTCTATTGTTTTGGAAAAATCGTGGGGGGTGGAATGCCCGTGGGAGCTTACGGGGGCAAACGAGCTTGGATGGAAAAAGTGGCGCCTTTGGGCCCCGTCTATCAAGCCGGCACCTTAGCAGGAAATCCCCTTTCTTGTGCAGCTGGGCTAGCCTCACTCACGATTATTGAACGAGAAGGCGCTCTATTTTACCAGCGCCTCGATGCCGCCGCCGCCCATTGGAAAAGCGCCATCGAAGCCCATGCTCGGGTCAAGGGCTATGCGATATCCGTGGCTCAAGCGGGTTCAATGCTGTCGATTTTCTTTCGAGAGAAAGTTCCGACTCATTTTCAGGAAGTGAAATCGAGCGATGCTGAAAAATTTAAGGCCTTTTTTTGGGCGCTTCTTAAGCGAGGAGTTTATTTTCCGCCCAGCGCCTTTGAATCTACCTTCCTTTCATCCGCCCATAGCGAAGAGGTAATGGACGTGATTCATCACGCAACCTTCGACGCTCTCGACGAAGTTTTTGAGGGTTCTTAAGGTATGGGGGGCCAGCTTCTTGCCTTAGCACTTGCCCTTTCTCAGTTTGGCTTTGTAGTCGCAGCAGCCTTGCTCCTTGGTTTTTGGTTAGATCAACAGCTTGGAACGAGTCCTTGGATTGGGCTTTTGGGAATGATTTTGGGTTTTGCCTCGGCTCTAATCTTATTGCTGAAAATGGTTAAGTCGATTCGGAAGGGAAAATAGATGAATATAGTTCGTTTAAAACGAGTGATTCAGATGACTTTAGTGGTTTGGGCCTTGGGCGTTTTGGCACTCTTTTTTTACGATCGAGAAGATTCGCTCTGGTTTGCCATCGGGGGCGGCCTAGCACTGGTGAATCTCATTTTCGCCTACTTTGTCGTGAAGCGGGGGCTTGGTAGTCTCCCTTCCAAGGGAGTTTTTCTGGGTCTTTTGGCCACGAAAAGCCTTAGTTTTTTGGCGGTAATTGTTTTGGTATTAATGGTCTTAAAGCCACGAGTTTTGCCCTTTACCTTGGGTTTAGGCCTCGTTATGGTTGGGGCTGTTGTCGTGGCGGTCGGTGAAGCACTACGTCTGATTCGATCGCGCGGTAGGTGAAAAAACCCCTAGGGACAGATTTTATTAACGACGGATATTTGTTTTTAAGATGGCGGCAGCACACGGAACAGTTTTTCAGCTTGTAGGGATTCCTCAAGAATATAACCACGTCGTCGGCGCCGCTTTGGTGGCAACCGCCTTGACCGGTCTTGGTCTGGTCATCAAATCCAAACTCAAGAATATCGACGATCATATTATTCCCGAGCCTGGTGTGAATATCGTGAATATTTCAACCATGGTGGTGGGATCTTGGAGGTCCATTCTTCACAATATGATCGGCCATGGTTCTGATCGCTATATTCCGCTCATTGGAACCTATTTTCTTTTTTTGCTTCTCTCGAACTATATGGGCTTAGTCCCAGGCTTTCCGCCACCCACCGAAAATATTAATACCAACTTTGGTATCGCGCTTTGTTCCTTTCTTTCTTATCAGTACTTCGGAGTTAGAGAGCACGGCGCTCATTATCTCCAACAATTTACGGGAGGCTTACCGCCCAAGGGATTCAGCTTTTTGATTACGGCCTTTATGGTCTTCGTGGCCGGCCTTATCGTGCTCATTGAATTGGTGGGGCATTTAATTCGACCTCTTTCGCTAAGCCTACGTCTTTGGGGAAATATTAATGGAGACCATATTTTAGTAGGGTCTGTTTTGGATCTTGTTCCCCTGCTGATTCCCATTTTAGCGATGGGTCTAGGAGTCTTAGTCTGTTTTATTCAGTCTTTAGTTTTTTCGTTGCTATCGGCCGTTTATATAAAGCTGGCCGTCTCGCACGACCATTAGGACTTTGGGTAAGTGAAGAGGTAACGAAGAAAAGGGAATTCAATCTAAGAATTTAAGAAGGAGAACGAGATGAAATTAACTAAAACAGTGACACAAATGACCGCAGCTTTCGGTGCTTTTTTGATGGCAGGTATCAGTGTGGCCTTTGGTCAAGAAGTGGCCGCGGCGGCAGAGTCGACCTCTGTCATGAGTAACCTCGCCTTAGCATCGGGTATTGGCTTAGGACTTGCAGCCGTAGGTTGTGCGCTTGGCCAAGGTAAAATGGTCGCCAGTGCAATGGACGGCATTGCCCGTAATCCTGGTGCGGCAAAAGATATGTTTGTACCTATGATTTTAGGTTTGGCGTTTATTGAAGCGCTTACGATTTACGCACTTATTCTCCCGATCATTTTCAAAATCGTTGTTCTCGGATAATTCGGATAATACTGCCGGGGCCTTTGGCCCCGCGTATTTAAGAGAGTGAGAGTCGCAGCAGGTCCATGACGATCTGGTGATTGAGATTGGCTTGGCGTAATACACTAGCGCCCGCTTGTTGGAGAATTTGCAGTCGAATAATCTCTGCCATTTCTTCTGCAAGTTCGGCATCTTCTTGGGTCAAGAGTGAGATGGTATTTGGTGTGCTGTTAACTGAAGCGAGATATTGATAACCTGATCGAAGAGATCCTGAAATAATGTCGGTTATTCCATCAGAATTCACACTGGTACCTTGCGCATCAGCGACAGCCAGATGTGTGAAGGGCAGATCTCTTATCCAGTTGACGCTTTGGTCAGGGATGGGTTAACAGCCATTCAGTGACTCGTCAAAACATGGCCACGATATTCATTGTTGTCATTCTCTTTGGATTTCTTTTTGATCAGGCCAAAGCTTCGATCAGAGATGAGTTTTCAGGCTTATGGCCTCATCAAAGCGGCGAAATGGAAAGGCGTTCAGACATCTGTCGTCACCTTCTCTCAGAATTGGAGTATCTGTCGTGGCCAGGCCAAGGCGCTCAGAAATTTGATGGGCAGTTGGTCGACCGATCGCACATCGTTCGGTGGTTCATTCCTCCCCAGCAATATTTTGAATGGCAGCAGACGATGGCGAAGAAGCCACCAATAATGGTGGCTATGGATCGTTTACGAAAATTGTTTGATCTGGATGAGACTTCGCTCCAACTAAAATTAATGGCTGACGACCTAGAAGACCCGATGCGGCGGGAGACTCGAGTGCCCGCTGGAAGATTGGGGAATATTGCTGGCCCAGCGATGGTAAGCGACGGCGAATTTTTTTGGCCCTATCAGTGGCATGCTATTCTCTCGGTGTTTAGCCGAGGCGATCTCGAAAAGTCAGATCAACTTAGCCAAAACATTCTTGATCTCGGATCAGCAGAGACTATTGCACACCTTTTGATGATGAGCTTAAACGATATCAGACTTGGCTATGGTCGTACTGCGAACTACTACCTTTCTTACGAGATCACGCGGGCAGAGATAATGATTGCTCGAACCTGGTACCGGCTTGGGAATCAGGGCAAAGATATTCTGAAACAATTTCTAAAATCGGATCCGTCAGACGGATTGCAGATATTAAATCTGCTTGAGATTGTTTACCCACTCCGCTGGCAGGTTCTTCTTCCAGAACTAATTGAACTTGCGAAAAATTCGACAGGAGAGGTTCGGGATTTAGCGCTGCTTTATTTGATACAAGTCCATCGCCGTTGGATTGACCTTTATAAAATCAATGAGGACCTAAGCCGTAGAGAAATGCTCATGGAAGACGAAATTCGCTTTTTAAGTGCACCCCATCCCCTGAAAGGCTGGCAGAAAGAATTAAGTGCTCTTGCGGCAGATTTCTTTCCTGAGATCTCGTCTATGGTGAGAGTGGAGCCTGCGGAGAAACGAGATATGTTTCGAGGAGCAATCTATGGTGGGCTGCATATGATCCAGAGATATCTAAAGTTAAATGATCAGATCCGTGCGGCCCATCCGTTTCCCGAATACGATCATAGTCTCGATTACCACTTTCATGAACGACGAAGCTCCCCCCACTGGGAGGCTTATTATCAGTTTGTCGTGAACAGAATGAATCATGATTTTAATCTTTGGCATTTCAACCGGAAAGAATTCGGATCTCGAATTCCCTAAGACGCGACGATGAAACGACCTGTCTTCGAAGAAGGATGGCGGGCTATTTCGTTGGGAGTGCCCGCCGCCATAATGCGGCCGCCGCCGGCGCCACCGTCGGGGCCCATATCAATGATATAGTCAGAAGCTCGGATGATATCCAGCTGGTGCTCGATGGTGACAACGCTGTTTCCCATATCGACAAGTTGTTGCATGATGCTGATAAGCTTTTCAATATCGACGAAGTGTAGGCCTGTGGTCGGCTCATCAAAAATATAGAGCGTATTGCCAGTCGATTTACGCGAGAGTTCTTTGGCCAACTTCAGTCGCTGCGCTTCTCCGCCCGATAAGGTGAGGGCGGACTGCCCTAACTTCAAATAACCGAGGCCCACATCGTTCATGGTCTGAATTTTGGCCTTAATTTGAGGAATGGCTGAGAAAAATTCTAAGCTCTCTTCGAACGACATCTCTAAAACCTCGTAGATATTTCGTCCCTTAAAAATCGCTTGAAGTGTGGGTTCGTTATAGCGGCGACCAGAACATGTTTCACACGTCACCTTCACATCGGGCAAAAAATTCATCTCGATATCGAGTAATCCAGCACCGCGACACGTTTCGCATCGACCCCCTTTGAGATTAAAACTAAAGCGGCTGGCTTTGTATCCTCGCGTGCGAGCGACGGGGCTGTCTTTGAAGAGATCTCGAATTAAATCGAAGAGTCCAATATAGGTGGCAGGATTTGAACGTGGGCTTCGGCCAATGGCCGATTGATCAACCGCAATAACTTTATCGATTTCGCTATCGGTTTTCAGCGACCGACAGTGGATGGGCTGGCCCGTCGAAAGACTGGGATATAAAATATCCATCACAAGAGTCGACTTGCCACTGCCGGATACCCCGGTGATGGTGGTAAAGGTTTTTAAGGGAATTTTAATATCTAAATTATCAATATTGTTTTTCGTCGCACCATGGATATGGATCCAGTCGCTCGCTGATCGCAGTGATGCCGGGCTCTGCAAATGACGACGTCCATGAAGAAAATCTGCCGTCACGCCTTTATTCAGTTTTTGAGGAGACCCCTCATCGACGATGAAGCCCCCGAAGCGACCAGCCCCGGGGCCCATATCTATAATATGGTCAGCGGCTAACATTGTGTCTAAATCATGTTCAATCACAATCACCGTATTGCCCGACTCTTGCAGACTTCGCAGTGATTTTAAAAGTCGCTGATTATCAATTTGGTGGAGGCCAATACTGGGCTCGTCTAAAATATAGGCTACGCCGGTAAGTTTAGAGCCCATCTGAGTTGCCAGGTGCAGGCGCTGTTCTTCGCCGCCGCTTAGCGTGGCGGCGCTTCGTGATAGGGTCAAATAGCCCACGCCTACGTCCTCGAGAAATCCCAGACGATCTAAAATTTCTTTCAGCACCTTATCAGCGATGATCTTCTGATTGCCTTCAAACGCTAGACGAGAGGTAAACGCGCGTGCGTCGGTAACGGGCATTTCGTTGATATCTGATATATCTTTGCCGTCGATATAGACGGAACGAGCAATCTTGTTAAGTCGGCGTCCGTCGCATACCTCGCAAATTTTTTCAGGAGAACTTTCATCTTCGGAGACCAAAAAACCTAAGCCGTGGCAGTGAGCACAAGCGCCGAGCGGCGAATTAAAAGAAAATAGCCTCGGGCTAAGCTCGGGAAAGGCCTTTCGACATTCGGGGCAGCTCAAGCGTTTGCCAAAGAGCAGCCGTTCGCCACTATCCAGCAGCTCAATGATGACGAGACCGTCAAAGAGGGAAGTGGCCAACTCTAAAGCTTCTCGAATGCGAGCCTGAGAACTTTCTTTAACGTGGAGGCGATCGATATACGCTTCAATTGTATGAGGTTTTTGCTTTTCAAGGAGCATCCCTTTGGTCAGAGAAATATCGGAGCCATCAATACGAGCTCGCACAATCCCTTGTTGAATAAGGCTTTTGATTTCTTCCGCGAACTCTCCCTTTCGCTTGTTGGCCACAAGCGTTAGAATATTGATGCGCGATTCTGGCTTGAGTCGCATCACCTGACGGTGGATTTCATCGAGAGAGGTATTGGAAAGCTCGATGTGGCAGTCGGGACACTGGGCTTTGCCGACACGACTAAAGAGCAAGCGAAGAAAATCATAAATTTCTGTAAGGGTGCCCGCCGTGGAGCGTGGATTCTTGGAAAAACTCTTTTGCTGAATCGCGATCGACGGACAAATGCCACGGATAGCATCGACTTCTGGTTTTTTGAGTTGTTCTACAAATTGTCGCGCATAGGCTGATAAGCTTTCGATATAACGACGCTGACCTTCTGCAAAAATAGTATCGAAGGCGAGAGAGGATTTTCCGCTGCCGCTGGGGCCCGTGACGACGACGAATTTGTTTTTAGGAATTTTTACATTAATATTTTTTAGATTGTGCTCTCGAGCTCCGATAACTTCGATAAAGCGTTCGGCAGAGGTAGGAGAGGATTCTTTGTCTGCTATCGTACTCATTTGGCGTTAAGATCGCACCACTGAGAGGCATATTGCAAGGCATTCAATAAACTCTCCATATGAGCACGTCTTTTTCTGGCCAAAGAAAATGCGGGCCCGTGGTCTACCGATACGCGCAAGAAAGGCAAGCCCATGGTCACATTGATGGCATTAGAAAAATCCATCATCTTCAAAGGAATGAGCCCTTGATCATGATATTGCGCGACAATGCCGTCGAAGCGATAAGCGTCATAGGCAAAGAACGAATCAGCAGGAAACGGACCTTCTACCGAAAGTCCCCTGGCCCGAGCCAATCGAACCGCCGGCTCAATGATACGAGCTTCTTCATTGCCAAACAAACCCTGATCGGAAGCATGTGGATTTAATCCGAGCACGGCGAGATGGGGTTTACTAGTTTTGGTACTTAAGAATTCATGAAGATGTCGCAGCGTACGAAGAATGGTTTTTTTATTCACGCAGCTGGCCACTTTTCTCAGAGGCAGATGCGTTGTCACAAGGGCGACGGTGAGCGTTTTGCCACTTAAAATCATCGTTACTTCTTTGGCGCGCAGAGCTTTTTGAAGATATTCGGTATGGCCTTCGAAATTTTTGTGACTGAGCGATACATAATATTTGTCTAAGGGGCCCGTCACGAGCGCCGCTCGTCCTCTTTGACTCTGGCTTGCACGACGCTCACCTTGGAAGACGCGACCTACGCGGGTGTCAATGCCAGGCCCAGTATGGTTGCTACAAAATGAGATAGCCGCTTGGAGGGCCTGAAGAGCAAGAACGCCACTCGCTTTCGAGGGCTTTCCTGCCTGAAACGAGCCCTTTCCAATGATATGGAAGACAAGCAGCCCGGCTAGTTCCCACGAGCGCAGTTGAGAGATTTCGGACTTTAAAAAAGAGGCGGGTGCGCCAAAGACATGGACTATGGGTGGCTTTGAAATTTTATGGGCACGAGAGGTGGTTGGACCTGTTTGTTCAAAAAAAGCTCTAAGGGCCTTCACTGTAATTTCAGGTCCAATGCCGCAGGGATCACCCACCGAAATAGCCAGGGCAGAATCAGGGCGAGACGATTTAATTCTCGAGAATGGAGTGGGCATTGACGACCCCAAGGCGGAATTGGCGAGAGAATCGTTGGGCCGGCGCTCTTTTGAAATGACTAAGAACCTCGAACAATGATGGTAGGATCTGCTTTGAGTCGGGTAAGGAGTTTTTCAACTTCGAGCTTGGCTATATCTTCTTCAAACTCGGCTCGTACGCGATCTTTAACGGAATCAAATGTCACAGGGCCAAGATCAACTTTCTTGAGCACTTTAATAATTTGAGACATTTGAGGCATTTTCACAACTGTGACGTCCCCCGACTCTAAGGAAAATACTAAGGCCTCAAGATCAGGAGTCAAATCACCTGAACGCACCGTGCCTATGAGGCCGCCTTGATCTTTGGTGGGGCCTACGCTGTCTTTTGCAACACATGTCGAAAACGCTTTAGGGTTCTTACTATAGTAATTAATTTTTTTTGCTACCTCCGAATTATTGGATTGTTCTGAAATGCGACATTCGGCCAAGGTCACTTCAAAATTGTTGGAGAACGCAGCCTTGTTTTTATTGAAATACTCGCGAAGTTCTCCGGTCGTTGGAGTCTTAGCAGCGTTACGAAAGGCAAGGCTGTTGAAACGACTTCGATTCATCTCTGATCGAAGTTCTTCTCTCATGAAAGAACTAAGATTTCGTGCGCTGGCCATCTGGTTGACCTCACGATCGGTCGCTTGCATTTCAAAACGAGCCAAATACTCTTCAATTAGAACGCGTTCAATTAAGCGCTCTCGTGCAGCCTGGGTGGCTACTTTTCGTTCCATTAAAGGATTCTGCAATATCAGATGATCGGCAAGTTCTTGAATATCGAAGGTCGAGACAATGCGACTGCCGATGCGTACTTCAATAGTTTCACGAATGGAGGGTGCATTTACGATCGCAACTAATGACAGAAGAATAGCGGTCCACATAGGGGGGCAACTTACCAGAAAAATGGGTTTTTGAGGAGGGGCTTATGGAATATCGGCCAGAGAGGGGCATCACGGCCTTTCTGCTGCCTCTTGGTCTGAGGTATTCGTTGGGGGCTACATACTGGCAATCAGCTTTCGATTGTAGCGAATAGAGGCCTTTCGCAGCCATTCTTCCTGCAAACGAGCCAGGGCCTCTTGGCGGTACTCCTCTTGCAGTGCTGTCTCGATGCCGTGGCGTACCTGGTCAAATGAAAGAATCAGCGACGGAAAACGTCGTACGACGTAGACGACTTTAAAGCCTTCGGACGTTTCGAGAGTATGAGAGACTCGCCCAGCGGGCGTTTTAAAAACAAGAGTATCCAGTTCTTCGCTAAGAGCCCCTGAACTAATCATCTGAGGGGAGAACGATTGCTCGTGCGGAGTATTCTTAAAGTCGTCGATTAGTTCCTGCCGCTTGTTTTTGATTTTCTCTCTCACGGTTTCGATCAGCTCGCGCGTGGGTGCTACAGCGATGATTACTTCAGCGCGTGGTTTTTGTTGAAACTGATCTCCATTTTTCTCATAGTAAGCAAGTTTGGCGCTTAGGCTAGGCTTAGAGGGTTTGGGAGTAAGACCGTTCAAAAACTCTGCAATAATAAAATCCTCTTTAATTCTTTGATGCCACTGCTCAAGAGTCATTTTTCTCTCGAGAAGCATTTCTTCGAGGGCTGTGGTAGGCCAGCTGTCTTGCATCGATTTTAAATAAGTGTTCCACTTCGTCTCGTCAGGCTGAAAGCTCTGGTCGCTCGCCGTGGAGAGAATGACGGCTCGACGAATGAGATACTTAAGAACCGTATTTCGCGTCGACAACCTATCGTCGCTTGAGGGGCTTTCGTCTCCGATGAGAAATATGGCGCGAGTTTGGTTAAACTCTTCGACATTCACGCCGCGTCCATTGACTTCGACGATGATATCATCGTCATGAAATGCAGGCATGCAAGACGCAGCTCCTAAGCCTAGAGCAAGCACGAGTGCCGGCACGATCACTTTGCTAGCAGCCAGCCGCAATAGAAATCCACTTTTCGGATGAGCTCTAAACATTGTTGAAATAGGCTCTCACGTTATTTCTTTGATGGCTCTTTGTCCTCAGTGCCCGGACTAAAGTTCTCAGGAATAAGCTCTTTAGGATCTGTAAGCATCACCTCGGGCAAGGGTGAAAGCGTACGTAGCGTTTCTTCGTAGACTTCAATTTTCGTGAGGCCTCTTAAGCGTGTCAGCTCTTTATTGTAGCGCTCTTGCTGACTGTTACGTACGAGTTGGTCACGAATGGCTCCCTCAAAATGTTCGAGGCTGCGTTTTTCTCCGCTGAGCTGAATGATATGAAGTCCAAACTGGCTTTCTACGATCGGAGAAATATCGCCAACTTTCTTAAGAGCAAAAGCGGCCTTCGAAAATGGCTCCACCATCTGCGCGAAATTAAAAAAACCAAGCTCGCCCTCAGACTGAGAGGAGGTATCTTCAGAGTGTTCGCGGGCCAAACGACCAAACGAGGCGGGCTCAGCCTTGACCTGTTTTAAAATACCCTCCATTTTCTTTCGAATGGACTCACGGTCAACTTTGCTTTTTTCTGTAGGCCATTTTAATAGAATGTGGCGAGCTGAAATTTGATCGATATCATTTCGATTATCGAGATAAAACTTCTTCACCGCATCAGCCGGCATAGCACGCAGAGCTTCTTGTGATAGTCGTGCCAAATAAGCGTCTGCCATTTTTGCTTTAAAAACAAAATCATTCTGCATGCCCCTAGCAAGAGCTTCTTTATAGAGAAGTTCCAAATTGATGAGTTCTTGAAGGAGCTCCATTTTTTGTGGATGCGTGGAGTATTTTACAGGATATTGGCTTTCGATATCTTCAATTCGATGCTTCAAGGCGTGATCTGTAATAACATCATCGCCCAGTCGAGCCAATACGAGCGAGCCGTCAGCCTGGGGAGGCGGGAGCGTGGGTCGAGACTGGCAGGCCATAGTCACAGAGCTCACGATAGCGAGCCCAGCCAAGCGCGAGGAAAAAACGCGCCAAAGGGGGATGCGAAAGAAAAGCCTATAAATGTGAAGGACATCAAAGTTCTTAGATCTACTCATGTCTCATATTCTAGAGTAATTCCTGCCAGGTCCAAAAGCTGTTTCAGAAAATCTCGACAGATCTTAATATCTTTATCGACTTTGCCGTCTGTAGCCCATGACGAAGGGTAACCAAACGATAGACGACCCTTGGGATCTAAAGTGACAGACTTCGATAGGATGCGAACCAACTTTGAAGGCTCTAAGGGCGTTGTATTTCGAAATGTAAGCTGCAAGCGACCGGGATATAAATCGATATGACTGGCGTGCAAATGATGCGCCAAGATTCGAAGTTGCATGAGGCCACATAAGTTTTCTAAAGGCTCAGAGTAGAGACCAAAACGATCTAAGAGCTCGCTTTCAAAGTTCATCAGCTCGGACAGGCTTCTGAGGGAGTTAATCTGCTTGTAGGTCGAAATTCGCACCACGATATCGGGAATATAAGACTCAGGAATAAATGCAGGGAATCCGGCATTCATTTCGGGTAACGCCTCCTGCGATTTGTGATTACGAAGTTCGTTGAGAGTTTCTTCCAGCATTTGGGTATAAAGCTCGAGGCCCACTTCAGCCACGATGCCTGACTGAGCATCGCCCAAGAGGTTGCCGGCGCCTCGAATTTCCATATCATGCGTTGAAATTTTAAATCCACTGCCGAGAGCTGTATGCGTTGCGATAACCTGCAAGCGCTTGGAGGCGTCGGGCGTTAACTCGGTGGTTTCATGCACCAAAAAATAGGCAAAGGCATTCAAGTGACTGCGGCCCACTCGACCGCGAAGTTGATAAAGCTCGCTTAAGCCGAAGAGCTCGGCATGATCAACAATAAGAGTATTGGCCGATGGAATATCGAGCCCGTTTTCAATGATGGAGGTGGCTACTAAAATTTTCGCTTTCTGGCTGACAAATGCCATCATGCGGTTCTCGAGATCGTCTTCGGGGAGTTGCCCGTGAGCTACGACCAGAGGTACGTCAGGCACCAAGCGCTGTATTCTGTCTGCCACCCCGGCGATGCTTTTGACTCGATTGTGAACAACAAGAATTTGTCCGCCACGGCCCAATTCTTTCAGAATGGCATTTTTAATGAGAGCTTCATCGTAAGTTCCCACAAAGGTTCTGACCTCTTCTCGATTCTCAGGGGGGCTAGCAATCAAGCTTAGGTCGCGAATGCCGACCATCGACATTTGTAGCGTTCGCGGAATGGGCGTTGCCGAAAGCGTTAAAACGTCGATATCTGATCGAAATTTTTTGAGGCGCTCTTTATGCTTAACACCGAAGCGTTGTTCTTCATCAATCACAATAAGGCCAAGCTGTTTAAAGACAATATCAGTTTGCAATAGTCGATGCGTACCAATCACCACCCTCAGGTGGCCACTGTCGAGCGATTGCAAAGTCTCTTTAACGTCTTTCGGTGACACAAATCGGGAAAGTCTCGCCACAGGAATTCCCACGGCTGAAAATCGAGCCTGAAAATTTTTGTAGTGTTGTTCGACGAGAAGGGTGGTGGGAGCGAGAACGGCCACTTGTTTGCCGTGCAAGGCCGTAATCATCGCGGCACGAAGGGCTACTTCGGTTTTTCCAAAGCCCACATCTCCACAGATAAGGCGATCCATCGGAAAGGGCTTCTGAAAATCGCCTTCAATGGCGTCGATGGCATTTTCTTGATCGATCGTCAGATCATAAGGAAATCCAGAGCAAAAGGCCTGATAGGCTTCGTGATCGAAAGATATGGAACGAGCTACTTCTTTCAGTCGTCGCTGCGCGGCAATCTCAAGAAGTTCGTGGGCGATTTTGAAGATATCATTTTTAATCTTAGATCTGCGTTTAAGAAAATCTTGGCTGCCAAGCCGGTCGAGTCTGGGAGAAGCTTGACCTTCACTGACATAGCGAGTGACTTTGTCAAAACGATAAACCGGAACATAGAGCTTATCAGCATTGAGATATTCAAGAACAAGAAACTCGCCTTCAAAGCCCATAAGGTTAAGTTTTTGAAGACCAAGAAAGCGTGCGATGCCATGGTCTTCGTGAATGACGAAATCGCCCCCTTTAAGATCTGAAAACTGGCGTAGAAAATCTTCACTTGAAGATAGCGCTCTTTGCCGAGAGCTTAACGAGCGTCGGGTTCCAAAAATATCTCGCTCATTGATGATCGCCTTTCTAAACGTGGGTGAAGAAAATCCCGGAAAGAGAGGGCCTCTCTTCCAGTCGATGCTGGGCCAAGTGTCTACCGAGCTGCGCAGTGCCGTTTCTCGCTTCGCATTGTGCAGAACAATACTTGTTTTAAAATCAGACTCTACAAACGAATGAAGAGAGTCGAGCAGGGGGCTAAAATTTTTCTTTTCTCGCAATTTAAGACGAAGCGTCTCGTGGGTAGAGACATCGTAGACCACGGAGTCTGGCTTAAGTTCTTTGTAGAGGCGACAATGAGGTGCTTGTAGTGCAGAGCTAACATCGAATCGAAGCAACTCGGCAGAGTAGTGAAGTTGTTTGATATCGGCCTGGCGCTTATCTTCCTGTTTTTGACTGAGTTGAAGCCCTTTGAGCGAGGCTTCTTCGTCCACCGTAACCAGCGGCGTTTTGGGCGGAAGATAATCGATGAGGCTACCTGTTTCTGTCATAAGGCCCGGGAGAATCCATCGGGGCTCTAAGGGCTCAAATCGATTTTCCAGATCAGTCAATAAGCGATCCCGCTCGAGAGGATCGAAGGCCTGTTCATTAGAAAATGAACGAATACGCTCTCGAATCGAAGGCCAATCTGAAAAATGAAAGAGCATCTCCGAACGCGGTGAAATCGTCAGGGAATCTCTATCGCTGAGAGAGCGCTGGGTGTCAGCGTCGAAGTCTCTGATCGACACAATTTCATCACCAAAAAACTCTATTCGAAAAGGCCTTTCGTGAGAGTACAAAAAAACATCGACCAAATTGCCACGCACTGAGAAGAAGCCCTTATCCTCAGCCAAGGCGTCTTGACGGTAGCCAGAATCTTTGAGCTGGCTCACAAGCGAATCGCGCTCAATCCACTGGGATTTAGAAATATGAATAATAAATTTCTCAAAATTAGCCGGCGTCGCCGTTTTTTGAGAGAGAGCTTCAAAATTGGTGAGAACAAAAACTTTTGAACGATCGAGAGCTAGGCGACTCTGGGTTTCTAAACGTGTTGCCACAATGAAAGGATCTTGCTTGACAGGTGAATAGAGATTCTCAAAGTGTGGAAATACCAAAATCCGTGAGGATGCAGAGGGCTGATCACTTAGAAAAAACTCTAAGGTTTCTTTGGCTTCAAAGAGGTCCGTGGTGGGCGGCAGTACGATAAGCCCCGAGTCAAAGTGCTGGGCCACAAAATAGAGATCACTGGCCCCCTGCAGGCCACTAAATGAGGTTTCGGATACATTCATCGTCATTCATACGCTTCGTCCCTTGAGGGGTCGCGATAGCGCCTATATTCGCTCAGACTCTTTCTCGATTTTCCCGATTCTCTAATAAAGAAGAAAAGGTTTACGCTGTTTTTTAAACGACTCTTCATCGTCCCTAAACGATTCGAAAAGCCGCTCCAAACTTAACTTACCATCGATGGTATGGCGAACTTTTTGCCCTCCGGCAAGAATATCGATGGGAAGTTTTTCGTATTCATATTCATAGGGAGGCGATTTCCACGACCATTGGTCTTGATAAAGATCGCGAAAGATTCGCAGTAGAACAATCATATGGCGCAAGGGCCAAAAATTTTTGGCCGGGGCCACTTGAAGGGCCCCAAAGCAAACCTCCCCATGGTACTTATGAAATGTCGGAATGAAGCCCTGCCGGTGAAACCGAACCGGATTCATCTTCAATGATTTACAGAGCTTGAGGTAATGGGCCTCAATGTCGTGCCATTTGAAGAACGGCGCTCCGATGAGTTCAAAGGGGCGCGTGGTGCCTCGACCTTCTGATAAGGTAGTGGCTTCAAGAAGGCAGCCTCCTGGATACAAGCGCGCTGCCTCCCAATTGGGCATGTTCGGAGAGGGAAGAGTCCAGGGCAGACCCGTCGACGGAAAGAGCTGCGAGCGCTTCCAGCGTTTCAGTGGGACAATTTGAATTTCCGGGCGAGCCTCCATCGAACTGGCAAAGAAGAGAGCTAGTTCGCCCACCGTCATACCATGGCATACGGGTATGGGGTAGAGGCCGACAAATGACTTAAACGCGGTATCGAGAATGGGACCTTCGATAAACTGACCACCCAGAGGATTGGGTCGATCTAAAATGATCACTTTCGTTTTTGTCAGCGCCGCTACCTCAAGGCAGTAGGCAAGAGTGTAAATGAACGTATAGTAGCGCGACCCCACATCAAAAAGATCGACGATGAGGGCGTCTGTATCTTGCAGTGACTCAAGCGTCGGCTTTCGACGCTCGCCGTAGAGAGAGTAGATGGGCCGTCCCAGACTGTCGCGGCTGTCTTGCCACTCAATCATATTGTCTTGAGTCTCACCAAAAATACCATGCTGAGGTCCGAAAAAGGCCGTGAGTTGAAAATTTTTCTCAGCGATATCAGCCAGATGCCGATAGTTCGGCGTTACCGATGACGGGTGGCAAAGCACGGCAACCCGCGATTTTTTCGAGAGTCCCAATTGTCGTGGGGATTTTTCGAGGCTTTCAATTCCGGGTGAAGTTCGATTCATATTGACATCTCCTGCTAGCGCACTGTGTAATAATTACATCCTTGGGAGGGGTGGTTTTTGAAAACTTCAATCATTTTCGGGTTGTTTATGGCGGCTCTCATAAGTGGCGCGGATTCCCCGGGTCTCTTGGCGGGATCATGGCGCGCTCAACAGTTTCTCGAAAGTCTTCGAGGGAGTCCATATGACTTTGATTTTTTGAGACGAGGCATTGCGGCCACCAAGTGGATCAAGCCGGGCTCGCATGTGAGTTACTCGTCAGAGAAAGATCTGCTCATTCTTCCGACCGAGCTGTTTGATGAGTCGGGCATGCTTAAGGCTATCGATGAAGTCGACGACCCCATTGCGATCGATGGACTTTTTCATGAGGCTTTCCATGCCTATAAAGCGCATTTTATCGACCGCAGACAGTCGTTGAGGCCTCTAAAAGAGTGGTTTCAAGGCCGGTCGGACACTTTATTTTCACAGCCTGGTGTTGTGGTTGATGAGGCTGAGGCACACTATCCCTTGAAACGTGGTCATAAAGAATACGCGTTGGAAGAAGCATATGCTGTCTATATTGGCTCAGTCGCTGCGCAGCTAAAAAATATTACTAACTACTTACAAAAAAATGTCGATGATGAGCGCTGCGATCAACGCATGTCTACGGCAAAGAGACTTTGGGGACATCTTCGGCGCGAAAAACCCAAGGGTTACTTTAGGCGAACCTGGTTTGAAGAGTTTACCAACGGAACGATTCTCTCGGCCATTGCTAAGGCGCTCCTTAACGAAGAAGACACTATCTATGTGTCGATTCCGATTGTGGCCCTCGATAAATTTTGGATTGAGGAAAATATTCTCGCTAAGAAGTTGGTGTGGGCGCCATTTGAAGATGTATTTCACGAAGAGCTCTCGAATAATCCGTATTGTCGCTATAGCGGCGACGCGGAATCGTAAAGTTTTTGGCCTCGTCGCTGACAGTGCCTTTAAGATTTCGCTAGCTTGAACCAGTCCTGAAAATGATCGAGTAATGGCTGACGAGCGCTGTCATGAGGCTCGAATACTTTTTCAGCTTTCCAGTGAGATTTTAAATCGGACAGCGAAAAAGCCCCCAAGCTGAGCGCAGCGAGAGAAGCAACGCCAAGCGCGGTGGCCTCGAGATTTTTTGGTCGCACCAGCGGAGTCCCCAACAAATCAGCTTGTATCTGCATCAGCAAATTGTTCCGTACGACGCCGCCATCAACTTTCCACTGTGTGGATGGAAGCGTACCTCCAAAGCCCGCCTTCATCATGGCGTCGATGAGCGCTTTATTCTGAAAAGCGAGAGCTTCTAACGAGGCACGTGCGATTTCCGCTCGGCCCGAGCCCCGACTGATTCCGCTGATCATTGCGCGAGCCTGGGGTTTCCAAAACGGAGCCCCGAGACCCGTCAGCGCAGGAACAATTAAGACGCCGCTAGAGCTACGACATTGTTTCGCAAGAGCTTCTGAGTCTTTGGAGTTCTTAAAAAGAACGAGTTCATTCGCAAGCCAATCGAGCCAAGAGCCACAATTAAATACCGAGCCTTCTAAAGCAAATGTGCGTTCACCACTAGCGCGCGCCAGCGCCAGGGTTGATACAAGACCTTGCGAGTCACGAGCCGGTTCGGGCCCTACGTTGAGAAGAATAAACGAGCCAGTGCCAAAGGTGATTTTGCCTTCGCCGCGATTCCAGGCGCATTGTCCAAAAAGTGCGGCCTGTTGATCGCCAAGGGCCGCAACAACGGGAATGCCTTCAGGCAAAAAGCCGACATCTTTGGTTTTAAAGTCGTAGCCCTCTGATGGTATTAGAGGCGGGCACCATGCGAGTGGAACTTCAAACGCCGAGCACAGATCGTGATCCCAACGTAACGAATGCAAATTCAGAAGTGAGGTTCTCGAGGCATTAGTGAGTTCGGTGGCATCGACGCCAGTAAGTTTTTCTAAGAGAAAGCTTTCTACGGTACGAAAACGAATGGACGACAATGAGCCGCGAGAGGAGAGATTCAGTTTTCGCTTGAGCCAAAGAATCTTCGACGCTGAAAAATAAGGATCAATGGGAAGGCCGGCACGACTTTCGACGAGCGATGCTAATGGTTCGAGTGATTTACAAATATCAGAGGTTCGACGATCTTGCCACACAATGAATCGATGCAGAGCTTTAGAGTCATCAAAAAGAGTCACCGTCTCTCTCTGATTAGTGATGCCGACACCTAAAATCTTTTTGGCAGACACCTTGGTTTTTCTCAGCAGACCCGTCACAGCCTTCTGAACGGATTTCCAAAGCTCATTTGGATCATGCTCGACCCAACCGGGTTGAGGAAAGTGCTGCGGCACGGCAACGGTCAAGGTGCCAATAACTTTACCTTTCTTTGAAAGTAAGAGAGCGGTCGTACCTGTCGTGCCTTGGTCAATGCCCAGAAACATAGAGTGATTATACAATAGATAAGGCTATGATCCGCAATTACTTTGCCGATTTAGAACTCCACTATCTCGCAGACTCTGAAGAAATTAGGTCTGCCTATCGGCGTTTGGCCCGGCGTTTTCATCCCGATTTAAATCCAGAAGATCTTTACGCTGAAGAGTCTTTTAAGCGAATTCACGAAGCGTATCGCTATTTGTCAGACGATACGAGAGCCTCTCGACTGAGACGACGATTAAAAACTGAAATGGGACCGGTCGAGCAATCGGGACGATGGAAGTCGTCGCGTCCCATGCCGACCTCGCTGACTCAGTTTGTTACAGATTGGACAGAAGAAAGAACGACGAAAACAAAAACAAATCGACGTGAAAATTTGAGAGCCGACTTAAATCTTCGTGTGACATCTCGAGAAATAGAATTTGGTTTTGAAAAAGAGATTACTTTTAATGTCGACAAAGCTTGCGGTGGCTGTCGAAGCCAGAACAAGCGTTCTGGCTCAATTTCTGAAACCTGTAAGAGGTGCGCTGGAGTGGGCTATGAGGCGATTAGGCGCGGCAATTTTCAATGGAAAAAGACATGCGACGATTGTCGAGGTCAGGGGGTTCTTCGCCGGTCGCGCTGCGCACTATGCCAAGGGCGAGGCAAAGTGAGTGTAAAAGAAATGGGGAAGCTTTCGTGGCAAGGCAGTCGTCAACCGGTGCGAACTATTATTTTGAAACAGTTAGGACATTATTCATGGGATGGAAAGAAGAGAGGTGATCTATGGGTACATCTAGAACTCGTATGAAGCGTCGAAGTCGACAAGAGGTATCAAAGAAACTAAAGCTGGATACCCACGAGCTGAAGGTATTTGAAAGTGAAGGGCTCTTTGAATTTACAGATACGACAAAGCGCTTTGTGGATGCTGAAAATTTTGAGAGATTGAGGGTGGCGGTCGATTTACAGCGAGACCTCGGAGTTAATCTTGAGGGCGTCGATGTTATTTTGGCAATGCGTGAAAAAATTAAACGCATGAAAGAACAGATGAACTCTTTCTTGAACTCCGTTCGCCACGAGCTGAGAGGCGAGCTTCGCAAAGAGCTGAGTCGCCTCGAAAGAAAGCTTTAAGAGCGCGCCACAAAATGGACGTCTGCGGTCTTGGCTTCCTCGCTGCTCCGTAAATAAGGCGCCGTGCGAGTCTTCAGTTGAGCCACGGCTTCAGGCAGGCCGTGGGCGACAATATGGCCACCCGCCTCGCCAGCGTCTGGGCCCATTTCGATAAGCCAATCAGATGCGCGAAGCACATCGACTTGGTGTTCGATAACGACGACGGTATTGCCTTGATCGACCAGATCTCGTAGGAGTCGAATCAAAAGGCTCACCTCGCTCATGTGCAATCCGGTGGTGGGTTCATCAAGAATATAGAGAAGTCCTTTCTTGCGACGATCGAGCAGTTCCGAAGCGATTTTCATGCGTTGAGATTCACCACCCGACAGAGTTTGGCTACCTTGGCCTAACAAAAGATAGTCTAAGCCCACGCGCTCCAGCAGCTCAAAGCGCTCCACAAGACCTCGTTGGTCTGAAAAAAATAGTTTAGCTTCTTTGACGGTCATCTTAAAAATCTGATCGATCGATTTTCCACGATACAAAGCCTGAAGAACGGGTTTTTTGAAGCGCTTTCCTTCGCAATCATCGCAGGGCAAAAAGAGATCGTCCAAAAAAAACATTTCTGTTCGTACGACGCCTTCTCCACCGCAGGTTTCGCAGCGCCCTGCATTGACATTGAACGAAAAGTGTTTGGGCTCAAGATGCAGATGCTTGGCTTGAGTGGTCGCGGCAAACAGACTTCGTACATCGTCGTAAGCGCCAATCATCGTCAGCGGAATACTTCGAGAGCTTCGAGTTGGAGGGCTTTGGTCTAATAAGACGACACCTTTTAAGTGCTCTGTTCCAAAAATTTTTTCAAAGCGCCCGATAGGCTCCAGAGCGTGATGATAAAGACGGGCCAACGCATTGTGGAGGGTCTGGTGAATCAGCGTACTCTTTCCGCTGCCCGACACACCGGCCACGCTGACCAAGCGGTTGAGAGGCACGTGAAGAGTGACGGACTTTAAATTGTTCTCACAGGCCCCATAAAGGCTGAGACGTTTGGTAGGCTCAGTCAAATTGCGCGTGGGGATCTCGATCTTTTTTTCTCCGCGAATATACTGAGCCGTAAGCGTTGAAGATTCTAAGAACGCCTTTCGACTCCCTTGAAATACAATGGCCCCTCCGTGTCGACCGCTGCCTGGGCCTAGCTCGATAATCTCCTCGGCCGCCTCTACCGTGGTGAGATCATGTTCGACCACGACGGCCGTATTTCCAAGAGCAATGAGTTCTCGCAGTGATTGAATCAACCGATCTCGGTCGCTCGGGTGCAGGCCCACGCTCGGCTCGTCAAGTACGTAGAGAGTTCCAGAGAGCTCGGCGCCCAGTTGGTTGGCGAGATTGATGCGTTGACATTCTCCGCCCGAGAGCGATTTGGTGAGGCGCTGTAGGGTCAAATAACTGAGACCCATGCGATTAATGAAGCGAAGTCGACCGCCGACCTGGCGAAAGACCTCTTTAGAGATTTCTTGCTCAAGCGGCGTCCACTTGCTTTCGTTCAACCATGTTTCAAGCGTGTTCAGGGGTAGTAGGCATAAATCATGTAACGATTTGCCCTTCACCTTAAACTGTAGGGCTTCCGATCGAAGTCGTGCGCCGTGACATTCGGTACAAAGAAACGCCGACTGATAGCGACGCAGAAAAACCCTTACATGAACTTTGTAGCGCTTCTTCTCAGCGAGTTTAAAAACTCCGAATACACCTTTGTATTTGCCTGATCCCGAAAGAATTTTTTTCTGATCGGCGACAGAAAGATCTTGCCAGCTTATGTTTAAGGCAATCTTTTCTTTCTTTGCAAATTCAAGAAGTTTCTTAAGCGCTGGTTTAAGAAAAGGCTTCGTAAACGGTTCGATAGCCCCTTTTTCGAGCGACAATCGTGCGTTGGGTACGATCAGTTTTTCGTCATATTCGAGTGTGTTTCCAAAGCCCTTACAGTGAGCGCAGGCGCCGAGCGGCGAGTTAAACGAAAACAAAAGGGGTGTTGGCTTGGGCAACGATTCATCGCAAGCGGCACAGCGAAAGTCAGAGCTAAACTTGAGTAGTTTCTTTGAGTCGACAAGCATCACAAAGGCATTGCCTCCGCCTTCGCGAAAGGAGCCCTCGAGAGATTCAATGAGACGATGGCGCTCCCCCGCCGATAAAACCAATCGATCGTAGACAATAAGAGATTGGGGTTTGAGTTTCTCACTCGGATGATCTTCTAAAGAGAGCGCTTCGGCATCTCGAGAATTTTTGAGACGTCGCAAAAATCCGCGCTCTAAGAGCTGTTGAGCGCTCGCCTCGGTCGCTAAAGGAAAACCAATATACGCCCTCTGCTCGCCACCAAGGGATGCCATAATTTCTTCCGCCGCACTTTGAGCGGTCTCGGCCTTAATCTTTTTGTTGCAGCTAGGACAATACGCTTCGGCAATCTTCGAATAGAGCACTCTCAAGTAATCGTAAATTTCGGTAGTCGTTCCTACAGTCGATCGAGAATTTCGAACAGGATTCGTTTGCTGAAGAGCAATCGAAGGGCAAATATTTTCAATCGAATCTAAATCTGGCCGAGGCAGGCGTTCTAAAAATTGGCGGGCATAGGTTGAAAGTGATTCGACATAGCGACGATAGCCTTCGGCATAGAGTGTCTCAAACGCAAGGCTACTTTTGCCCGAGCCACTCGGCCCCGTAATACATACCAACTTTTCGAGCGGTATTTCTAGGGAGAGGTTCTTAAGGTTGTTCTGTCGAACACCATGTAGTTTGATCGAGGGCATAAAATGTCACTATTTTCTTAGCGGAAAGATGTCGACAAGCCCAGAACCAATAAGACAGTTTCGGCGTCACAATTCACATTTGTGACGCTCTGACAATTACGGATTGTGACCCGTAAATTGGGCCTCACAACGAAACCACTTTTCGGATGGGCTCTTAGCTTTTGAGTTCGACCATCGTGCTGCGGATAGATTGAAGAAAGGGATCGTCGTCAAAATCGGATTCTACACAAATTCGAAGGTCGATACGGCGATCACCGATTTCGTGCTTTAAAGACTCAAGAATCTGGTTTTTTTGGCTCTTAATGGGGCGAATATCCTGCGAAGAAGGCAAGATACACAACAAATCGATATCTCCGCCGCGAGTTTCTTCACGAACTCGACTGCCAAAGAGATAGACCTGAGATTCTCGAGGCAGAAGGCCTTTTAAGGTTTGAATGATCTTGGCCTGGTCTGATTTCTTTAATCTCATCCTAAAAGCTTTTCAATATCCAAAACCTCTGGAGCAGCCTTTCGGATGGACTCCAAGAATTCAGCCAAATCTTCTTCGGCGTAATCGTGAGCGGCTGAATTTCGAAAGCCTCTCAGTTCCATCCATCGGTCGGCAGACGCAATCCATCGCTTCTTTTCGGCGTGATCCACACAATCTCGCAGAGTACCGTCAAATCCAGGATCGTCTTCTAAAACTCTCGCCTTTAAGTACTTGGTTAAAAAAATATCGACGACTCCAGCGAATCGAGCCGTAAACGATTCCCAGGTCTCTAGGCTTTCCTCATCATCATCAATTCCACTTACCGGTAGTTTTTCAACTTTCCGCAAACTATGCGTCAAATGCTTGAGAGCCTTCTTCAGTTGTCTACTGTAAACGCTTATCAATGCCTGATTGGAGGGAGTCATACTGCGAATAAGATTAGACGATAGAGGGTCGGTGATGACACAGCTATTTTCTTGTTTATACGCCCTATGCCGCGGTGCCGAAGGGCTCTTTGCATTATAATAGAGAAGTCTATGTCTCTCGCTCTCTTGATGGAATATTTTTGGCTCTTTCTTGGTTTGGGGGCCTCAGGCTACCTTGGCTATCAGTTGGTTCATAATCTGTTTCCTGACAGTGAGTTGCTGGCCGCCCAGCAGCGCCTGGGGGTGGAAGTCGCCTCCCGACAATACCGCCACTGGATATTAGGCATGCTGGCGCCTTTTTATCGGTTGCTGGTACCCCGTATTCAGCAAATTAAAATGCCCGACTACCGCAGAAAAATGAAATCGAAGTTCATCGCGGCGGCCGTCGATGATCAATTTGATGCTGATGAATTTGTAGGTCTTAAAATTATTTCATCGCTGGTATTTTGTGGGTTTGGACTTCTGTTTCTGATGCAGTTTGGCTCGGCACCGTCGCTGCTGAAAGCACTGGCGTTGATGATTGCTGGGTTTTTTATTCCTGACTATGCGATTTACGATATTGTGAAGCGACGACAGAAATCGATTTTGCGACAATTGCCCGGCGTCTTGGATTTGCTGACTCTTTCGGTCGAAGCGGCGGGCCTTGATTTTATGGCCGCAATTTCTCGCGTGATTTACTTCGCGAAAGAAGGGCCGCTTAAAGATGAATTTTCGCAAATGCTGAAGGAGCTTCAACTCGGCACGGGTCGCGCTGAGGCGCTCAGAAATTTGGCGGACCGAGTACAGTTGCAGGAGCTGTCATCGTTCGCGACCATTTTGATTCAGGCCGATCAGATGGGAACTCCCATTGGGCCCGTTCTAAGAGCGCAGAGCGATCAACTCAGAAGCGATCGTTTTCAAAAAGCGGAGCGCGAAGGCGCGAAGGCGACTCAAAAGCTTCTCATTCCACTGATCGTCTGTATTTTTCCTGCCGTTTTTATTGTGATCTTAGGACCGATGATCTGCGATATCGTTTACAATCAACCTTGGTTTCAGAATATTTTTGGTGGCTAATGCTCACCTGTCTACGGAGCGATACGATTTTGGCAAAGCGGGTTGAAGAGATGACGACGTCGGCCCAGCGTGCCAGGGGTCTTCTCAAATTTTCCGAGGCGCCAAGCGACTATGCGGCCGTTTTTTCGCTCCCTTTTATGGGATTCTTCCCCACCATTCATACGTGGGGTATGAAGTTTTCAATTCATATTGTTTTTTGTGATCGCCGCAGAATAGTTCAAGCGATTTACCCGAATACTCCTCCCAAGCGAATTGTCGTGCCATTTCGATTTATCTTGGGGGGCATTGCCTATGTGATTGAAATTCCGCAGGGCCCTTTGTCTGCTAACGTTCTGTCTCTTGCCATTGGAGACGAGCTTGCGTGGGGAGGCTCATGAGAATTCTCTGTGTAAAGGGTCCGGCCAAAGGTCAAAGTTTTGAAATTGAAGATGGCCTGCGCTTTGGTCGTGAAAAGGGCGATGAGCCTTTTCTTTTGCTTCGCTCGTCGTCGGTGTCTCGTCAGCATGGAGAGTTTTTTGTTTCATCCGATGCAGCCGTAGGCATTCGAGACCTAGGAAGCTCGAACGGCATTCGAGTGAATCGCCTTCGAATTAAAGAGGCGTTTCTTAAGTCGAATGATTTGGTTCAGGTGGGAGAATTCACGTTTCGTTGTGTGAATGAAGAGAGTGAAGTGTCGGCGACAAATTCTGAGGCTGATCACGATTCTGTTCACGAAGCAGCTCTCTCCCATTCTTCGAGCAAGCCTCAGAACCAACTCGCGGGCCGAGTGACGAGTGGGGTGGCAGCGCTGTGGCAGCGATTCGAATCGCTCGATTTTCGCATGCGTGCCTTAATTCTTTTTGCCCTCATGGCCATGTTGATTCACGGTCTTATCGTGTTGCCGCTGCTTAGTGAGGCGAAGACTTCGCTTTATTCCCAAGCGTTTCAATCGGCCTCGCGAGCCGCGAGAAACTTGGGCGATCGCAACAAGCGAGAGCTTGCCGAAGGCTCGCATTTTCTTTTGGATTGTGAATTTTTAAAGCAAGCCCCCGGCGTTCGAGCCGCGCAGTTACTCGACAGTCAGGGCAAGGTGGTATGCCCGGTGGGGTCCGCCAAACCGTCGGACGATTTGATGGAAATTGCATTGTATCAGGGGGATGCTGCCGACAACTGCGACTATCGAATATTAGAGCTTGGTGCCGAGACCTGCGATTTCGTCGTTCCTGTTAGAGAATGGCGCGATGATCCTGGCCAGTATTTGACGGTGGGTGTTGCGCGTTTGACTTATGAGCCTTCCGAAGCCCGCCAGAGTATGCAAAGTTTGCAGGCTTTAGCGCTCAAAAGCTTCTTCTTCTCGATGGGGCTTCTAGGCCTTCTGTGGGTCGTTTTAATGGTTTGGATTCGCAAAGGAGTGACTCAGGTGACCGAAGGGGTATCGTTGGCCATTTCTGGGACTGTGCAAAGCCTTGCACCGCCGGCATCTTTTGCGGCCTTTGAGCCCCTTGTGCAAGAGATGAATCGATTATTAGCTAAGGGAAATCAAAGCATTAGCTCGAACGTCGCCAGCGGGCCATCGGAGGCAAGCTTCTTGCAAGCTCTCTTTCAGCAGGTAGTGCTGATGGAGGATAGACCCGTGATGGTGGTAGATCGAGATAATCATTTTCTGGCAGGTTCTGAGGCGTTAGCCGAGATCATTCCTGTCAATCTCGAGCACCCCCATGCTCATATCACGGAAGTGATTGGAGATTCGCATCTTCAAGGTGAGCTCATGGGTCTGTTGAACGATCTGAGTCAATCGAGTGAGGTCATAGAACGAGCTCTTTCGATGTCTGACCGAATCGTTCAAGTGCGAGGCATGCCATTATTCCTGAACGAGGAATATGTGGCGTCTCTTTTGATGCTCTAAATCCACAGCAAAACCGAGGAGGTTGAATGGGTCAACCAATTCGAGGTATGAACAGTCGAGTCTTAACGACAGGTGCTCGCTTGCGAAGCAGTGCTATGGATTTTGTGAAGACTCAATTTGAAACAAAAATTGCATCCGAGCTGTGGTTAAATATCGCCGGCAAAGATTATCGCCTTGTAGGCAAGATGATTCGTATAGGTCGAGCGCCTGATAACGATATCGTGATCGATCACAAAAGTGTCTCGCGCTACCATGCGCTGCTCACACTAAAAGATGGCCAAGCCACTCTCGAAGATCTCAAGTCTCGCAACGGCATTGTCGTCAACGGTAGCGTGATGGATAGAGCAGAGCTTTGCGACAGCGACGCCATTAAAATTGGGGATCTCGTCGGGCTCTTTTTTATTCGTCATCGAAAAACCACTGAATCAAAAGCCGCAAAAAAACTAACCGACAATATTATGCAGTGGTTTGGAAGTGGCACCAGCTTAGTGGCTAGATTTCAGGCGCTCGAATCGCCTCAAAAAAAGAAAGTGGTTGCAGCGGCCGTTATTAGCCTGGGTCTCTTAGGACTAATCGTAAGCTCGGGCAATCAGAGCACATCGTCTCTGGAGGCCGATATGTCGTCGCCTCATGCGGCATTGGCGTCTGTGGAGTTTGATCGAAAAGCATTCGAGCGCTGTCTCGAGCGAGAAGATCTTGGCAACTTTCGACAAGCCTATGAGTGTTTTCGAAAATTACCTCCCGCCGCCGAAGTGCAGGGTGCTCTCGCTCGGGTGATCAAGCGACAGAGTGATTTGGTGGAACAACGATTTAAAGAAGGTACCCGAGCCTTTGAGAACTACTACTACGATATTGCGATTCTTAAATGGCAAGAGGTTCTCTTGGTGGCTTCTGACGATTCAGAGTATCGCACCAAATCGATGGCGGGCATTGAGAAAGCTGAAGAGAGAAAGAAACTTCGCTAATTATGAGTAACCACCAGTCATTTTTAGAACTGATCGGCCTAGACCATAAGGCTGCGGAATCATCGGATCATGTCGATGGTGATTTTGTTAACGAGGTCTTTGCCGATGAGGTGGTCGATGAGCCCGCAAAAGAAGAGGCGACCGAGGTTTATACGCTCACTCGAAATGAGATGGTTGAAATAACCCAGCAGCTTACATCCACCCAGCGCTATACATCGGTACATCCTATTTCGGAATCTCGTGTTTCGGAGCCTCTTGTTGAGGCCAATCTTACGGACGAAGTGAGTTCTGAGACTGACGACGCCGCCGCCGTCAACGAGGAGAATCCCGACGAAGCAACGTCATACGAGAACAGCTCTTACGAAAAGACCTCTTACGAAAGTACCGAGCGAGTCGAGCCTACCGTGTGCGCAGATAACTCAGCGAGCGTTGACTTAGGCGATTGTACCGCGATAGATCAAGCCCTCGAGGAGGGGAGTCACGGTGAAGATGAAGCACCCCAAACCGAAAATAAAACTGCGCACTTTGATTATACGAACGACGAACAGGCCGGGGGCCGCATCGTGGTTCTTGATGGCAACGTGAATGCGCGAGCCTTTCATTTAGGCCACCTGCCCCTTCGATTGGGAAGAGACACGAAGAACGAAGTTATTATTGATGATTCGAATGTCTCTCGATTTCATGCTGAAATTCAAGAGTCTGCCGATGGCGTCAAGATTGTCGACCTTCAGAGCACCAACGGCATTAAAGTGAATGGCAAGCTCGAGCGAGAATCTCTACTGAAAGCCCACGATATTGTTCAAGTGGGCGACGCCCTTTTTGAGTTTTTGCCCGATGGCGTACTGTCTAAGGGTTTGCCTCAGTCGTCGGTGATGGCTGATACAGCGTCTGCAGCGCCAACACCTCGAAAGAAAAAATCTCGTTTGTTTTTGGTGGTGGCGCTCTTAGCGGTCGCCGGCGCGCTAGCGCTATATAGTCAGAAAGAGGCCGTCACATCGTCTGCCGTGGCCCTCGTGGGTCAGAAGGTGTCTCAAGAATTAACACAGCTCAAAGATATTTTAGAATCAGAGGCTCAAACGAAAATCGATCAGCTTTCTCCTGACGAGGCCAAAGCCCTCTTCATGAATAAAATTGAAAATAGTGCGGTACTCGAGCTTCTTCCTGAAAATCAGCGTGAGATGATAGCGAATCTTCCAGGCGCCATTGTGCAAGTGGTTCTTGATGATCCGACATTAGTAGAAAAAATTGCAACGCTAACAAGTGATCCTTCTAAGATTGAAGCGGTCTTAAGCGATAAATTAAATGAGCTTATTGCTGCCAAGCGCTACCGTTTGGCGCTCGGCTTAGCGAAGCTGTTTAGTGAAACTCATCCCGAAGATAAAAACTATCGTGACCTAGTAGAACAGCTCGAGAAAGTGTCAAAACAAGAAGGCCGTTTGCAATCGACCGACGAGTTAAGTGACGATGAAAAGCAGTTTGCACAGTCGATCGAAAAAATTGAAACCTACTATCAGTCGATTCTTGATACCCGAGATTCTCAGGCAGCGCTCAACCACGCGCGCACAGTTCAAGAAAAGCTTTTAGAAGTGATTAAGATCGCCCCCTTTTTAGAGACGGTCGCTCGAGCAGAGCTCGAGAAGTGGGAGGGGCGAATTGTTCAGCTCGAGCTTAAACTACGAGATGCGACCGCCAAGGTAGAAAGAGAAAAGGCTGTGGACTTAGAAGAAGGTCGGGCGCTTGAAGAAATTAGTCTTCTTTTAAACTTGGGAGAAGCCGGTAAAGCCTATGAAGCGATTCAAAGTTTCTTGTCGAAGCATGCAAAATCATCTCGAGTGCCCGAGGTGAAAGGTAAGCTCTTAGAGCTCAATCAAATGCTCGATCAAACATTTGCCGCCACTAAAATCGAAGTCGAGCGAAGTTTGCAGACGCAGACCTACGAGCAAGCCTGGAAGCAATTATATCTCTTTAGTGATATGGCACCTCATTACAGCGGTGCAAAAGAATTAAAAGCGCAGATTGCCAAAGTCACCACACCCAAGGCGACGCAGTTCTACAATCAGGCAAGAGTCTACGAATTTGAGGCCGATGATCTGATGGCGGCAGAGCAATATTATAAGAGATCGTTTGAGACGGCCGACCCACGCAGCGAGCTCGCCCAAAAGGCCGATCGAAGGCTCGCCGATGTTCGACGTAAGCTGGTTCGCTAAGCGATTCTAGGTAACGCTTATTTAGAGCCTAGCCAAAATAGATAGCCACTTTTAGGATGAGCTCTTAATGAGGGCGGTCATCAAGCTCGTTATTAAGCTGAGCGATGAACTGTTGGATAGCTTCTTGAATGTTTTCTGCAGAGGGATAATCATTTGTCGGGGTGGTTAAGCGACCAAGAAAGCTTCTCAAGTCGGCATCGAAACGTGCATCGATGCCAGCGGAAAAGCCTTTCAAGAGCTGATCTTTCTTCTTGTGGGAAGACTCGTTAAGAAGTGCGTGGGCAGCACGCGCGGCCGATCGATCTATGGCTTTTGGATTCGTTCGTATGGCACCATCGACGACCATCATGGCTAAAGAGTAGTAATCAAAATAGCGAAATAGGTCAGGGGATGTCTTCAATTCTAGGAGGGCCTCTTCATGTACTGACAAGAGCTCTGGAGCCCCAAAAAAATAGCTCGCAAGTCGAGAAGGCCATTCAGATGGTGGGCGAGACGTGCGCAGCGAAATCAGAGTTTCTAAGTCGATCAAGACGAAGCCACGGTCAGAGCGAATCATATTCGACGGCTTTAAGTCTAAGACATAAAAATGGCGCTGATGAATACGATGAATCATCGTGGCTATCTCAAGCGCGTCGTTCAGAATGTCTTTGAGGCGCAACCGAAGTGTGGTTGGGTCTGGCGCTTTTTTCGTTTCACGCCGTTCCTTCTCTAGCGTAGGCCCTTCAATAAACGCCACTTCAATGCCTGGCCACGAAATTTCTCTGTCTGAGTTGGCGGCGATTTCTGCATATAATTGAGGAACGAAAGGCAAATCTGACAAGGCTCTTAAGTTAGCAGCTTCATTCTTCAGACGATCCACTTCCGTGTGGGGTCTAAACTTTAAAGCTCGCGACCTGGGATCATCCAAAGTGCCTGGCAGTCGATAAACCAGCAAATTCGCGCTTTCTAGAATTAGATTATTTTCTGTGAGTCGAGGTGCAGCTTCAACTGGTACAGGCGCCGGACTGGAGAACTGATTCGAAAAGGCCTGATCCGTGCGCTTTAAAGACGCCACCACCGCGCGACCGGCGCCGCGGATCGCCGCCCAGCAATCGTGGGCAAGGCCGCCAGCCATTAGATTAAGTGCAAGTGCCAGTGTGAGCATCGAGAGTTCTTCTAAAGACGAAGTGTTGCAGGTATTGTGCCAAGAGGTCTATCTTGACATCGACCCAGTAACTTGGGCGATTTGGTCTAGGCTGCAGTATTCAAAATCAATCACATTTCGGATTCTCTTGAAATCATCCAGGTTTTCTGTGACGAGGAACGCTCGATGATCGCGAGCGCTTAGAGCAAGCAATATATCCCAGGTTAGGCCCCTTCTCCGTCGTGCCGAGCCCTCCTGAGAGCTATGAAGCCTGGAGAGAATGGTCCCAGCCTCTATAAATCGATGATCATCAAGTCCGATCAGCTGGTGAGACGTCTGAAGTGCCCGTAATATTTTAAATTCTTCCTGAGTTTTGCTACCTGCCCACAGCTCCATCAAGACAATTTTATTGACGACATACAAGTACTGAGCGCATTCAAAAAGGGGCTCCAAGGTGGAGAGCGCCCCAGGCTCTCGAAGAATGCGAATAAACACATTCGTATCAAAAAAGAAACTCTCAGATCTTAGGGGAACCATCAAACCCTTTCCATGCGGCCTTCCTGCTGTACTTCTTCAGAGAGTCGAACGCCCGGCGATTGTGGACTAAATTCCAGAGCGCTGTTTCGACCGTCTCTGTTGTTTCGGTCTTGCCCAAAACGCGTTTAGCTTGTTCGAGTAAATTTTTATCAAGTCGCATATTGATAAGCTTTTTAGGTGACGCCATACTTTAGTGTAACGACATATTATAAATATGTAAATATAACGAATTCTTAAGGCCCCTTCCATGGCTCTCCTGGTAGCTTATGAATCAATTTTTCTTCAATTTCATCCAGTGACCTTCCCCCCGAAAACTGGAGTGTTTGAAAGTTCCGAATTGATGGGCTAA
>CAZRCG010000006.1:0-167954 GCA_964598565.1 uncultured Bacteriovoracaceae bacterium
CGACTCTCCTCCCTCGCCGCTCACTATGATCAAATTAAAACCCTCAGAGAGCGTGCACAAAAATTGACGGGAGAAAATTTAGGAATCATCATGGGTGAAGCCGCGTCCGCCGGAGAGTCAGGACCGTGTGGCAAAGCCGTTCGAAGACTGCTCAAATTCAAGCAGTCGGGGAAATCCAAGACCCGAAAATAATACCGGCTCGAGGTCTACTTTAATGAAGAATCTAAACGCCCTCGCCCTGCGGGCAATGCTTTGAATCACTCAACTTTAAATCGAGGATCGAGCACGAGTTTTTCAATCTGTTTCAAAATGGCATTCTCTTTGAGGGTGCTAGACTCCGTACGAATCCAAGAGTGAATACCGCCCTGAGCGTCTACCCCCGCGGTAATCATATCGTCGAGATATTGCTCGGTGTTTTGAACAGATACCTTCATTCGATTAATACGGGCCTCGCCTGAAACGGTGACAAGAAATCGATAACGAATGACATACGGAATACGATTGCGATCAAAGCCATGATAGAGCGTATCTGATTTACCGCGAATCCAGTCGGTCTGTACAAAGCCTCGTGATTGTGTGATTTGAGCTTCTCGCTTTGTAATGGGAAACTTTGACAGAACCGCTTGAGTGGCGGCCCATACTCTCGCAAAATCAGCGCTCAGCACCACCTCGGTAGGCTGTCGCTCGACTTCAATACGACCGGGCTCATCATAGTCTTTAGACCAACAGCCCGCCACCATCAAGCTCATGCCTAAAATACCTAGTCTATACACCATGGATGCTCGTCTGTGAGTTCTCATAGGAATACTCCCCTTTTTAAAACTTTTTCCGTTTATCGAGTTTATATTTAGATATTTTTTTTAAAAGCCCCTGCCGCGTTATTTGAAAAAGTTCCGCCACACGAGATTTGTTCCAATGATATTTGGTTAGCGCCTCTCCCACAATTTTTCGTTCATAGTCATCGACGATGGCTTTAAGAGTAACTCCCTTTTCGATTTCATCGATGGGTGACAGCGCTTCCACTATTTTTACGCTTAGATCTTTCACTTCAATCAAGCTGTGAGAGTCTTTTACAGCCACGAGACGCTCAACTTCGTTTCGCAGTTCGCGAATATTTCCTGGAAACGAATGAGCGGACAATTTCAATAGCGCTTCTTCTCGCCACTGAATGCCCTCTTTCGACATTTGTTTTAAAAACTCTTGCAGAAAATACTCGGCGAGTAAGGGAATATCTTCTTTGCGTTGTCGAAGAGGAGGAATTTCAATATCGATCACATTTAAACAGAAAAATAACTCTTCACGAAAGGCGCCCATTTGCACCAAGCGACGTAAATTTCTTTGGGTACTTGCGACAATACGTACATCGAAAGGCAGCGCTTGCTGCCCACCCAAACGGTGGAACGATTTTTCTTGAAAAACTCGTAAAATTTTATGTTGAAGTGAAAGCGATAAATCAGCAATCTCACTCAAGTACAGCGTACCCCCCTGACAAATCTCAAAGAGCCCCGGCTTCGCCGAGTAAGCTCCCAGCATCGCACCCTTTTCGTAGCCAAAAAACTCCGCTTCTAGCAAATTCTCGGCGACTGCCGAGCAGTGAATACTCTTCAAAACTTTTGATTTGCGGGGGCTTAAATCGTGGAGTATCGAACACAAGAGTTCACGCCCCGTTCCAGGCTCACCGACAATCAAAACCGGGCTATCCGCCTGGGCCATCTGAGGGAGCTTCTTTAAAAGTCCGCGAAGCGGCGGATGCGAGGTCACAATTTGATTGAATGTCTGCTTGTGAATCGAATCTTCGCGCTCTTTGGCCGACAGAGTTTCGTTCAGAAACTCGACAATTTCTTTCGCCACCAACTCAAGCATTTGAACAACGATAGCTCGTTTATCGGTGGTGAAACGAGGCAACTGACGCCACTCGCCTATCGCCTTTTGAAGCTCGGCACCTTCCCACATGAGTATTTTCAATCGCTCTGTTAAGACGGTATCGGCTTCAGCCCCCGTATCGAGGACGAATCCTCCCATGCGCAGAAAACCAATCTTCTCACCCTGAAGAACCAAGGGAACCATAATGGTCGACAGACCTAGTTTATCGGTTCGAATAATCGACTCTTGAAGCCGATAACATTCCTCGAGAAGCTCTTCATTAAAGGCCTTGAAAATCTCATGACCGATTTCGTTGGCGCGTACACTTTTTACAAAAGCAGATTCTTCTTTTAGCCAGGTAGGAACGGTGATCCAAACTCGCTCGGCGGTTTGGCGCATTTCTTTTCGGATGACGACAATTTCTTTGAGGCCTAGATGGTGTAGCGCCTTCGACAGCGATGTGGGCGCACGTAACTTCTCCAATCGAGCCCAATCAACCTGTTCTAAGAATCGCCTAAAATCATCTTGGACCAGAGTTTCCACAGTCCATTGTGTCACGAACGGGTCTCTGCAATCAAATGCCCGGCTTCATTAGTAAATAATTTTCATGACGCATCAAATCAACGCCCTAAAAATTGAGCGAAGCCTTCTTTCAGCAAACCAAAGACAATGAGGCCCAACTGAGGAGCCGAAGGCCCCTCGCGTCGATATTTTTCAAATGAACTTCGCTCACAAAACGAATAGAGCTTCTCATAGATAAAGTGCTCCTGCAGCTTCAGCCCCTCCAGCGGGAGTTTTAATCGTAGTGGCAACAGCCACAGCCCCGATGCTGACACATGAGCTTCTAATACTGTGCCATTATGCTGCACCCCACTTACGGCCAAGACCACCCCGGAGTTTTCGGTCGAAATCTTCGGCGTCAAAGAACGAAAGAAATTAAAAGCTCCGGGTCGTTTCAAAATCTCTTCCGAGAGTGAAACTTTCATCACAAGATGCGACGACTCCGATTTGGCGTGGCGACAAATAATCTTTTTTCCATCAGAGTTTGTACGCTCTCGATCGCCCTCGTATAAGTCCGCTATGGCAATAAATTCTTCTCGTCCCTGAGCCTCTTTTTCGCCCTTGTAACGAATACGAATACCCGCTTCAAGAGCCATGAGCGTCGTAATAATAGGGCTATGATAGGCGCCCCACGCAACTTCACCGCCCAGCGTACGACGGTTACGAATTTGAGGCGTACTGGTGGCCTGAGCTGCCGTGACCAACGCTGGGGCATATCTCAAAAGCATCGGATCGCTTTCGAGCTCTGTAATACTGGTCGTCGCGCCCATCACATAGCGACGATACTCTTCTCGACATTCTCTCAGCGCCTCCAGTCGACCAATATGCATCAGCGCCGAAGGTTTAGTTTCTAAATCGAGAGGAAAGCTCTGATAAAAACGAAGTAAGTGAGTGAGCCCAGCACATATCTTTAAACCAGAACCACGAGAATCCATGAGTTCAAAGGCATCTGACAAATATCGAGGATTAAGAAATTCCATAAGACCTAAACCCTCTCAACGTTTCTGAACTTTCATTCTGGCGGACCCTTCCGACGCGGGTGGAAGCGCCACACCTTCAATGGCCTCGAGAATTCGCTCATAACCAATGCAGGCACAGAGATGACCCTTCATGGCCTCGCGAATCTCTAATCGATTAGGATTCTCATTCTTATCGAGTAATTCAGTGGCCGACATAATCATTCCGGGCGTACAAAATCCACACTCAATGGCGGAGCTTGTTAGAAAAGCCTCTTGAACCGGAGTGAATCGATCTTTCTCATTAATACCTTCAACCGTCACCACCTCATGGCCATCCATCTGTCCCATTAATATAAGACAGGCATTGGCCACACGACCGTTCACCCAAATGGTGCACGAACCACACTTGCCGCCGCGGCACCCTTCTTTGGTTCCTAAAAGACGAAGGTCCTCTCTCAAATGATCCACTAGTCTTCGAAAGGGAGAAACTTCCGATCGAAGGGGGCGATGATTCAGCGTCCACTCAATGATCATGAAGGATTCCTCCGAAACGGAAGGGTATGAACCACCGTATTTCTCTTTTTCGGATACATAAACTCTCCCGACATAGGAATGCACGTTAACGGCATTTCTTTAGCGTTCTGAATCGCATTCACCAAAGCCGCCAGCACGGTTGACATCATAACCGACGTTACGCCACGAGCTCCAAAATAAGTGGGTGGTTTGTCAGCATAGTCTTTGAGCGGATATCCAATAGTCACAAGACTTAAGTCTTGGGGTTCATCCATGGTCGTAGGTATCGGCTGCTCTTCAAGCGATTCGCTCGAAAACAACGCCGCAATGGCCCAAGAAATCGAGGCATCTAACTGAGTCTCTAAACCATCGCGGTAAAGAACGGGACCAGCATCAATCACCATACGAACAGAGTCTACTCTCAGCTCTCCCGTCAGTGGATGAAACGTGACCGTCGCGGTAGCACCAGCGGAGCATCCGTGCGGTTTTTCAATCTCTTTGAGCTGAAAGCTGGCAGTCAAATCGGCTTGCCCATGCGTAAACGCCAGCTCTCGATATCCCATTTTACGCTTGCCGGCATTCTCAAGAACGGCCCCATCTTGCAGCTCTAGATCTTTTGAGCCCATGGTTTTTGCAGCGGCCACTAAGATTTTTTTCTTCAGAGCATCAGCCGCATACCAGGTTGCCTGAGCCAAATAATAAAACTCAGGATATGTCTCTCGACGAGCGGCCTTTTCAAACAAATCTCGCATCTGCCCTTCCACCGTGAAGGCCTTCGGATGGGTTTTTAAAACGGTCGCAGCGACTTCAGACAAGGCCGCCTTCATATGAAGATCGAGAGTGAGATTCGACGTACGAATCATAAATGCTCCGGAGTGAAGAAGCTGAATCGTCACGTCCGAAAAATCAAACTCCTTCATGAAGGTGGGCCGAAATACCTGAAAACCGAATCCTCTTCCTTTAATCTCGCGTTCTGCCCATACAGGGCGATTGCGATCAAGAGGCACTAACTTAAAAGGCTTTTCAATTTTCTCAACTTCTTGAAGCACTTTGGCACTCAGTTCGTGGTCTTCCCCTACATGAAGGCCTCGAAACTCCAAGGCTCCCATTTCAAAATGCTGGGCCGCACGCTCCATCAATTGCTCGACCACCCAGGTAATGGCTGTCAGTCCCTCACCTTTCAAAGCGCGCCGAGGAAATGTGGGAGTCAAGACCACTTCGCCCTCTATATCAAGGGCTTCAAAATCATAAATAGAGCTCGCATGCTCTAAAGCTTTTTCTAGAGTGATGCGGGCATTGCCCTCGTAGGCACCCGCCTCCATTTGAATAGATCCCTTAAGAGCAATCGCCGTTCGCTTATCCTCATCGAGCACCAACGCCATATGACCACTAAATCCATAACTACCCGTGTCTTGCTCTCGCCGGTGAAAGCGAAGGGCCACAGATCGCTTGGTAACCGAAGCAGCGAGCGCCAAAAAGACAATGAGTTCTCGTTGCTGACGACCTCCGAACTGACCTCCTAAATAGCTTTCTTTCGCCGAGATAGCCGAAAGAGGAATATCTAAAACCTCTGATACCCATGTTCGCTGCGACTCACTCAGTAACGCCCCAATATGAAACTCAAAATTTCCATCGTAATATCGCAACCAACCACTCTCGCTCTCTAAATATCTCGCCTGTAGTGAAGGATACGAAAAATTTAGCTCCAACGTAGTCAATTTTCGCTTCGAATTCTTGGCCGGCAATTTCCCGTGATGGGCTTTAGCCGTAAAGACCGACTCAGGCGCCATAGGCTTTTTAACCGTCCAATCAATTTGAATTTGATCCTGGGCCGAAGCCAAGGCCTCGGGCGTTTTTGCAACAATGAGGGCAATAGGCTCTCCCAAGTAGCGTACTTCGCCGTCGGCTAAAATGAGTTGGCTTCGAGATTTACCCGAACCGAAGGGACGATTATTCGGAATATTTTTTGCGGTGATAATCTCGATAATATCTTCATTGGACTTAAGGGCGCTGGTATCAATTTTCTTGAACGTCGCTGTGGTATGCGGACTTCGCAAAACCCCCACATAGGCCGTCTCATTGGGCACTAAGGCACTTAGATAATCGGTCGGATAAAAGGCATGTCCCCTCACCTTGTCTTTTTCTTCATTACTATAGAGAGAAAAGAAACGCCTTACGTAAGTTGTGTCCCCAATTGTCACCTAAACATGCTTCCCGAATCAACGCACTTGGTCAACAAATCGAGCAGCCCGCTTAATGCCCCCTTTTGCGCAGGGCGTCATGAAAAAGGCTCAATCCTTTCAAGCTTTTCCCTTGCTTATGGCGGGCAGCACTTTGAAAATGAAGAGATAACGAATCTGTTTGGGAGGAATTTCATGGAATCAGCAGCAACCGCCGGTACAGAAGCTTTAGCATCGATGACGCTCTGGCAGCGCTTTGAATCGGGGGGCATTTTCATGTACCCCATTGCATTCGTAGGCCTCATCGCCCTCATTATTGTGATTGATCGACTGCAAACGCTCTTTATCAAAACAAACTTCGACAAAGCGAGCATTTTATCTGAAGTGCGAAATGCCATCTTCTCTGGCAATTTATCGGTGGCAGGCACCACAATTGTTCATCATATCGTACAATCGGGCTTCAGAGCCTTTGAAAAGTCTCTCAAAGATTCTGAGGTTCAGCTGGCCATCGATGCTTCGGCCTCTAAACATTTTCCAGAGCTTGAGAAGCGAACCGCCTATCTTTCGATGCTCGCCAATATTGCCACGCTACTCGGCCTGCTCGGAACCATCTCGGGTCTGATCATATCGTTTGGTGGAGCGGCTCAAGCCGATCCTAATGAAAAGGCCACCCTACTTGCCGCCGGAATCGCCGAAGCCATGCACTGTACAGCATTCGGCCTCATCATCGCTATTCCCTCGCTCTTGGCTTATGCCTTCTTACAAGGTCGTACCCAGCGTATTATCGACGATATCAACGAGGTCGTCCTCGAAAGCATGAACTTTCTCGTCGCTCATAAAGACAAATTTAAGCCCAAGGCCTCTGCTTAAATAGAGCGGAGGAAGGAGAAATTCATGGAACTTATTATTAAAGCACGTGATGCCCTCGAAGCCGGTGGGGTTTTTATTTACCCGATTCATGTCATCTTCATATTGGCGGTCGCCATCACCCTCGAGCGACTTTATTTTCTCTATATGAAATCATCGATGAATGTTCGTGCGTTCTTGAGCCAACTTGCGCCGTCGGTACAACGTCGAGATTTACAATCAGCTTCTCAGTTCTGCGATACCGTGGCCGCGCCCGCCGCTCGACTCGCAAAAAGCTTGATCGTCCGAGCGCTCGCTAAGGGCAGTCGTGAAGATGTCGAGGCCATGATTGAAGCCTCTCTCGTACGTGAAAGTCACCCTATTGAGCGACGCACTTCGTATCTTTCGATGCTCGCCAATATTGCCACGCTACTCGGCCTGCTTGGAACCATCTCGGGTCTTATTTCAGCTTTTGCCGCCGCCGCTAAGATTGACCCTTCCCAAAAAGCCGAGTTACTCGCGATGGGTATATCGGAAGCGATGAACTGTACGGCCTATGGTCTTATCGTCGCGATTTTTGCTCTCGTCATGTATGCGCTTTTACAAGGTAAGACTCAGAGTCTCTTAGATGAGTTAAAAGAAGTAGCGTTTGAAACACGAAGCTTACTCCGTTACGACGACTAGTAAGAAAGAAAAGGGGAGAGCTCCACCATGGGTGTATCGATTGAGTCATCAGGAAAAGGCCGAAAAGGCGTCGACTCCGAGTTAAATCTCATTCCATTCATAGATCTTCTGTCTGTCTGCATTCTCTTTCTGCTAATGACTGCCGTGTGGGTGCAGATTTCAAAGATGTCTGCCATGACTCAGCCTTCGGGAGAAACGCTCATCGCGCACAGTGATGTTTCTTCTGTCAACCAAACGAAGGAAGATCGCGATTTTGATATTCTTGTGACTCGAGAGACCGTCGAGGTAAAAGAGGACGGAAAATCACTTAAAATTTTTGCATTAACCGATGCAGGCTTAGAGCTCGCTAAACTTGAGGCGCAGTTTAAAAAAACAACCGATCCAAAAATAAGTCTACGAGCCGCGGATGATGTTATTTATGAAGACGTTATTGCAGTCCTCGATGCGCTCTTCTCGATGAAGCTTGCTCATATTTCTTTAGGGGGGCTCTAAGATGGCGATCATTGCTCCAGCAAAGCGCATCAACCCCACCGTTAAACGACGCACGGGCTTTGAAAAGAAAGGGGTCTATGCCGGCCTCTATTTGACGTCGATGGTCGACATGTTTGCCATTATGGTCATTTTTCTTTTGCAAAGTTTTTCGGCAGAGGGAGAGCTCATTATTCTTCCTAAGGGTCTTGAGCTTCCTGAAGCTTCGAATACGGGCACCCTCGAACGTGCCCCTAGTCTTATCGTTTCACTCGATCGCATAACTCTCGAAGATCTTTTCATCGCAGGAACCCCCCGCGTCGCCGAGCAAGCAGAGTGGGCCGTTCCGAAACTTCAAACAGCACTCAAAGCCTACCGTGAGAGAAAAACCACCGAACTGAAAAACTTGGGCAAATCAGATGAGGAGATTTCAAAAGAACTCTCACGCATCAATATCTCTGGCGACAGGCGCCTACCCTTTCAGATCGTCAAAAAAGTTTTTTATAATGCCGGATTCGCGGGATTTCCAGACGCGCGGTTTGCCGTCTTTGCAGGCTCTAAGGATGCGCCTGCGCCGACACCTTAAAATTGTATTCGAGAATCTTTCATTCGTAAGTTCGATACAGATTCATGGGTCGTATCTCTCATCGTCAGTCACAGATGAAAAGGGCATTCCTACCTGTTTATAAAACTCGCTAGAGCGAAGTCGCATGCCACCTTCATTGTCTTACGGATGGAGTCGATAGACTCAGAAGACCCATCCAATTTCAACTTCCCGGCCTGAGCCAGTACGAAATCGTAGTTCGCTTGCAAGGTACCCTTAAGAAGTTGGCCAAAGGTCTCATGCCAAATCCTCAAGTCTTGGAGAATCCAGTCTGCGTATTGAACTGGAGTACCTCGATCGGCCAACTTAGCACCTTGGCCCTGAGCAGTATGCGCGTCAAGGTAACCAAGAAACAGGAACTCAATCAGGGTTAGGCGCCTTCTTGCCGAAAGCTCATCAATACTCTCTTCGACGTAGTTCGGAGAGAACCAGTAACCACGTGTGCCGGAATACATAAATCCCGGAGTATTAGTTTTTTCGGCATGAACCGACAGACTGCTAAAAGAGAGAAAGATTACAAACAGTAAAGTATTTGCTATCAGGCCGCTAAATGGAATGCGCCTTTTCATCCTGGCCCTAAACATTACAAATTGCATATAACACCTCCCTTATGGGCAAAGACTACCCGCGGAACTCAGGAAAACCTAAAAAGCTGCGGCTAAAATGTCAATCAATGAACTCTTTTACGCTGAGATAGATGGCCCGAGATCCGTTGCTCATCTGGCGAATAGCCAGCCTTCAGCTGAACTCGGCGCCTCGCATCTGGGCATTTCTCAACAGCGCCAGAAAATGGATTTTGGCGACAGTCTCTTTAAATGAATCAACTCGAAATTCTTATCCCCCATTGTGTTTAGTCAAGGACTGAGTGTTGAGACTCTTTCATCTGTATCTCAATTACAAATGAAAAATTCTCTAAGCCTTCAGCCCTTAGCTACGAACACAATTCACAGCCTAACTGAAGTGCCTCATAGACAGAAAATTTTTGATTCAAGTGGCGATCAAATCGAAGTTCTAACTTTTTGGTGCGTAGTGAAGCTGGTAAAGAGCGCTTGCCTCGTCGAGCTGCCGCAATCCAAATTGTACCCACAGGTTTAGACGCTGTACCTCCACCGGGCCCTGCAATCCCTGTTATCGCAATGGCAATATCGGCCTTGGAGTAGTGCAAGGCGCCGCAGACCATCTCTTTGGCTACTTCTTCGCTTACTGCTCCATGCGCAGCAAGCGTTTGTGGTTTTACGGATAAACATTCTATTTTAGCGTCGTTGCTGTAGGTAACGAATGATCGATCAAGAACCGCGGAAGATCCTGGTACGGACGTGATCATCGAAGAAAGGAGTCCCCCGCTGCAACTTTCGGCCAAAACAATTCGCTGTTTTGCTTTTAATAGATGTTTTACGCAAGCGTCTTCAAAGCTCTCGCTGCCTTCAGCAAACAGCGAGCGTCCTAGCTTGGCCCTGAGCCATTTCGCCAATGGCTCCAAGCGTCGACGGGCGAGAGTCTCGCTAGAGGCTCTTACAAAAAATTTTAAATGGTTCTCTGGCAGATGAGTGCGATAGCCTGTGGTGACCCCGCTCGGTATGGGGGCCTTTTTCATCAGCTCGTTCAATTCACTTTCTGCCCAGCCAAAAACTTTAAAGATCAGCAGATGTTCGCCCGGTCCCTTGGAATAGCGGCGTAAGCGAGGAACAATCGATTGGTTAAATATCCATCGAAATTCTCGAGGAACGCCCGGCAGAAAAAAAATCTGAGAATCAAAGGCACTTAAGAAAATTCCTGGAGCCGTTCCCTCTGCATTGGGCAATACATGAGCGCCTTGTGGAATCATCATCTGCTTCTTGTGCCCTGAATTAATTTTTTTTCGACCTAGAACCTTAAGCCTTGTAAGCACATTGCGGCGAGCCTCCTTCGAGACAATTAATCGCCGACCGATCGATGCTGCCACAGCTTCGAGAGTAAGATCATCGGTGGTCGGCCCAAGCCCCCCCGAAACAATCAAAAATTTGCTGCGCATCGCTGAATCACGAACCGCTTCGACAATCGCCGAGAAGTCGTCGGGAATAACAGTGATGCGGCCAATCTGCAGACCAAACGATCGAAGTGTTTGAGCTACAAACTGCGAATTCGTATCGACAATCGAGCCATCGAGCAACTCATTACCCGTACACAAAATTTCTACATCAGCCACAGTTTCACTACCTCCACGACCACGAGAGCGTAAACGCCTGCAACGCAGTCATCTAAAACCACGCCCCAGCCTTTCAAGTAACGCTGGTCAAAATAACGAACGCCCCATGGCTTCACAATATCAAACACTCTAAATGCAACGAAGGCTGTGAGGAGGAGTCGCCAGTCTGATCCGGCTGTGATCATCGCGATTCCCATACCAATCCACTCGTCAATCACGATGGTTCCAGAATCTTTTGACTGTAAGGTTAACTCGTAAAACGGAATCACCAGCGCTGAGATGATGGTGATAAGAATGATTAATCCCAATACCCAAGGCCATTGGAAGCGTTCTAAGAGCCACCACCAAAATCCAACGGCTACCATTGAGGCGACCGTGCCAGAACCTTTTGGAAAATAGCCAAGACCCCCACACGTCACGCAAGTAGTTACGATGAAACGCTTCATAATGAAATCACTCCACTAAATCACAGGCCACTCGTCGATCTTCTTGATAAACTCTGAGCGAAGGTACAATCGATCGACACGCAGCAATGGCCCTAGGACAGCGCGTGTGAAAAGGACAGCCCGATGGTGGATGGATGGGTGACGGAATATCGCCCTGAAGTACGAGAGTTTTTTTATGTCTTTCAATCTGAGGATCGGGTTCGGGAACAGCCGACAACAAGGCCTGGGTATAAGGATGCTTGGGATTAGAAAAGACAGAGTCGGCCGCTCCAATTTCAACAATCCGTCCCAAATACATCACGGCCACCCGATGGCTGAGTGCTTTCACGACCGATAAATCATGGGCAATAAATATCATCGCCATATGATAGCGTTCTTGAAGCTCGAGTAAGAGGTTGATAATTTGCGCCTGAATAGAAACGTCGAGTGCCGACACCGGCTCATCGGCAATGACGAGGCGCGGAGATACTGCTAGAGCCCTGGCAATATTGATTCTCTGTCTCTGACCCCCGCTAAACTCATGCGGATAGCGATTTAAAAACTTAGGACTTAAATGTACCTCGTCGAGAAGCTCTTTCACGCGCTGCGCTCTCTGAGATTTCGTCATCGGTGTAAGTGCTCGCAACGGCTCTTCTATAATAGTTCCCACAGTCATTCTGGGATTCAAACTGCTGTAGGGATTCTGGAAGACCATCTGAGCTTTCGATCGAAATTGCTTCAGACCCTCGCCCTTAAGGGCCGCAATATTGGTGCCCTCAAAGAACAGGGAGCCCGATGTCAGAGATATCAAGCGTAAGAGAGCACGCCCCATCGTCGATTTTCCAGATCCACTCTCCCCTACGAGCCCGAGAGTTTCGCCCGGTGCTATCGACAACGATAATCCATCGACGGCCTTCACCGTACGTCGATCACGTTTAAAAATACCACCCCGACCAACGGGAAAATGAACGCGAATCTCCTCCGCTCTCAGAAGTTCGGTGGGAGCAGACGCCGTCGTTAAAGGCTGGTTCAGCGCAGACGGTGCGAACGATGGATTTTCTGAGATCGAAGACATTATGGTTGGGTCTCCTTCAGAGGAAAATGACATTCAAACGATCGTGAATCATCCCAGGTCGTATGAGGTTTCTCGCGACGGCATCGATCTTCGGCTCGAAGACAGCGCGGAGCAAACGAACAGGCGTCTTTTCGTTGGGTGAGATCGGGCGGGCTTCCCAAAATGGGCGACAAACGCTGGCCCCGTTTAAAATCAAGTCGAGGTATAGAATCTAAAAGACCTCGCGTATAAGGATGCCTTGGTCGATAAAAAATATCTTCGGGTCTGGCTCGTTCAATAATTCGCCCTGCATACATGACTTGAATACGATCACATAGACCCGCTACAACTCCCAAATCATGCGTGATGAGAATAATACTCGTACCGAAGTCTTTATTGATCTTGCGCAGTAAATCTAAAATCTGAGCTTGAATGGTCACATCAAGAGCGGTCGTCGGCTCATCGGCAATTAAGATTTTTGGCTCTAGCAAAAGCGACATCGCAATCATGATGCGCTGTTTAAGGCCGCCCGAAAGCTGATGGGGATACGAATCAAATCGAATGGCAGGCTCAGGGATGCCCAACTGCTCAAGCACTTCGACACAGCGTCGCCTCGCCGCTGCGTCCGTCAGTTTTGTATGCACTTCGAGCACTTCCATCATCTGAGTCGAAATTTTCAAATAGGGATTCAGTGAGGTAAAGGGATCTTGAAAAATCATCGTGATGTCGCGACCGCGCAGTTCTCTCATCTGAGCGTCACTCGCTTTGAGAAGATCTTGACCTTGAAAAAAAATCTCTCCCCCCAAAATACGAGCCGGTGGCATCGGTAGTAAACGCATCAACGACAGACACGAGACTGATTTACCGCTACCACTCTCTCCGACAATACCTAAAATCTCTCCCGCTTCGACGCTAAACGAAACATCGTCAACCGCCTGAACGGGTCGTGACTCGTCGTCCGATTGAAATTCGACCATGAGGTTCTTAATTTCTAAGAGGGGCGCCACCTAGGTCCTCCCCTTGAGACGCGGGTCAAGAGCGTCGCGCAGACCATCTCCAAAAAAGTTGAGACTAAAGAGCGTCAACGTGAGCGCGAGCCCTGGAAAGATCACCATCCAAGGATAGAGCCCAATATACGACTGGGCGTCCGCAACCAGAGAGCCCCACGAGGCCATCGGGGCTTGCACCCCCAACCCGAGATAACTTAAAAAAGACTCTTCAAGCATAAGACGTGGCACCAAGAGTGAAAAATAAACGACGATAGGACCTAAGGTATTGGGCATCAAATGTCGAAACATGATGATCAAGGGGCCCGATCCGCTAGCTCGTGCAGCCTCTACAAACTCTGAATTCTTAAGCGACATAATTTGCCCGCGCACAATACGTGCCGTGGTCAGCCAAGACACCGCTCCAATGGCAATAAACAATAAATAGAAAGAGCGGCCTGCGATCGCCATCAGCAAGATCACAAAAAACATGAAAGGCATCGAATAAAGCAAATCAATGAGGCGGGTGATCTGAAAATCAATCCAACCTCCAAAATAACCCGCCATGGAGCCCATAATAATACCAATCACTAAGCTCACGAGCGCTGCCAAAAACCCCACCGCCAACGACACCCGAGCCCCATGCAAAATACGAACGAGCAAATCGCGTCCGAGATCGTCTGTGCCAAGCCAGTGGACCGAATTCCAAAACAAAGGCCCAATCTTTACAAAGTCACTTTCAATGAGTTCAATGCCCGTAGCTTCATAAAAGGCCTCAAGGTTTGTCAAAAAGGGCGGGTGGCTTACCCGACTAAAATCAGTATCGTCATAACTGTGGCTAATAAACAACGGGCCGAGCAAAGCGCCCGCAACCATCAACACGACAAAACAAAAGCCTGCGAGGGCCGCTCGGTTTTTAAGCAAACGTCGATAGGCATCGTACCAAAGCGAACGCCCTTTCATGAGTAGGAAATCCTGGGATCAAGAAATCCGTAAATACAGTCGACCAAGATATTCATGCCGATAAGCAAGCAGGCGAACACAATCGTCGCGCCCATCGCCATCGTATAATCACGATTAATGGCGGCATCGATAAGAAATCGTCCAAGCCCAGGAATACTAAAAATCTTTTCCACTACAAGGCTGCCCGTGAGCATGCCTGCCGTCGCGGGGCCAAGATAGGTCACCGTCGGAAGCAAGCCACCGCGTAACGTATGCCGTCTCACAATTAGCCCCTCCGACAAGCCTTTCGCCCTCGCCGTGCGTACAAAATCTTGATTCAAAATTTCTAGCATGCCTCCGCGCGTGAGCCGCGCAATCGACGCTGCGTAAATTAAACCGAGCGTCACGCAAGGTAAAATATAACCCGTCCAATCTTCAATAACAGCGGCGGGCAACCACTGCAAGCCGAGGGCAAAAATGAGAATGAGAATATTTGCCAACACAAAATCTGGCACCGATACGCCGATCATCGCAAAACTCATGGCCAGGTGGTCGACCCATTTATTATGTTTCAGTGCCGCCAATAAGCCTGCGGTAAGGCCTACGAGCAAGGCCACGAGCAAGGCTCCAAAACCAATGCGCATACTGTAACCCAGTCCTGACGCCACAAGCTCGTTCACGGATCGATCGGCATAACGGGTTGAGGGGCCTAAATCAAAATCGAAGACAATTCGCTTAAGATAGATGCCGTATTGAACTAACAACGGCTTATCTAAATTATACTTGGCCTCAATATTTTTAAGCACCTCAGGAGGAAAGGCGCGCTCTCTTGAAAAGGGTCCCCCTGGAGCCGCTTTCATCATAAAAAACGACAACGTGATGATAACAAAGAGTGTGATCACAGCGGCCCAAAGCCGCTTTAAAATATATCGGGCCATCCCCTCTGCCCCTATTTTTTACTAATGTAACGGATGAACGGTCTATCAATGAGATTTTTCTCAAAACCATGAATCTCAGGTCGCAGCAAATGAAAATTCGTATACATATAAACGTTGATAAACGGTACGTCTTTCAGCACCAAAGCCTCCGCCTGGTTCAGCAGATTCAAACGTTTGGCTTCGTCATTTGTACGATTCGCCTGATCAAAAAGCTTATCGAATTCAGGATTCTTCCATCCAGAGTGATTGTTTCCGGCAAACGACAAACTGTTCTCAAGAAAAGCGGCTGGGTCCGGATAGTCTCCCTGCCAACCCGCACGTGACATATCAAAATCACCCGCTTCTTGGGTTTTCAAATATACTTTCCATTCTAAATTTTGTAGTACGAGGTCAATTCCCAGTGCTTTCTTGACCATATTCTGGACGGCTTGGGCCACCTTCTTGTGATTCTCATCTGTATTGTAAATGAGCTTCAAAGGACGAATAGATTTTTTACCTGGTCCATAGCCAGCCTCCTCCAACAATTTCTTGGCACGCTCCACATCTTTCGCATAGTTGCCACTACTTAGGCCCTTCGGACTTATATAGTTGCCTGTATTGGGTGGCACAGAAAAGTCTGCTGCAGTTTCTCCGCCCTTTGTCACCTGGTTCACGATTGTCTCTCGGTCAATCGCCAACGCGAGGGCCTGTCTGACAAGTGGATTATTCAGAGGCTCCTTTCGGGTATTCAGCCAGTAGTAATAGCTTGTGAAGCCAGGAAATAATCTCAGGGTCGGGTCTCCCGACTTAGCGATGACGGGCACCAACGAATTCGGAAAACCGTTATGACCCGTCCAATCAAGTTTTCCTTGGCGGAAAAGATTTAAGGCCGTCTGACGATCTTCGAGTGGTAAGGCCACTACTTTATCCATGGTGACCTTAGCAGCATCGTAATAATGCGGATCTTTTACCAAAACAATTCGATCTTGCACTTTCCATTCTAAAAGCTTGTAGGGGCCCGCGGATACGAGGTTACCCGGTCTCGTCCAACCATCCCCAAACTTTTCTACAACAGATTTTTTAACTGGAAAAAAAATCGACTCCGCTACGATAGCCTTGAAGTATCCCAGCGGCTTATTGAGCGTGACCTGCAGAGTCCGAGGGTCCAGAGCGACAATGCCCACCTTCTTCGCGTTCTCTTCACTGGGATTCTTAAAATAATCCATCGCCCCCACAATATTATCGGTCAACCAGAACGCGTACTGAGCGAGTGTATTTGGGTGAATGGCTCGCATCCACGAGTAGACATAATCTTGAGAGGTGATCGCAGAACCATCCGACCACTTGAGGTTTTCCCGCAGTCGAAAGGTATAAACCTTTCCATCTGTTGAGACCTTGGGCATCGCCTCCGCATGGCCGGGAATAAGGGTGACCCAATCGGCTTTTTTTGCGAGTAAACCTTCAAACAACTGAACCACAATGGTATTGTCGGGCACGCCTGTGGCTTTGGCGGGATCAATGGTTTCAGGCTCCCCACGATTATTAAATACAAATTCATTTTTTGCGGTCTGAGCTTTCGGTATGGCCGCAAGAGACGCCGAAAAAAGAACCAACCATGATGAAAATACCGATGTCATAACCATAAGAACCTCCTGCAACTTTACTTAAGGCACCGTTATATCTAGAGTTCTCCACAGTGGCAATGAAAGACAAGAATCCCCTTTCGCGCATTGCGGGTATTGAAGATTATTTTCCAAGTCAGGTGATCACCAACGACGACCTCAGTAAGGTCGTAGATACCAATGATACCTGGATTCGAGAGCGCACTGGCATTTCCGAGCGTCGACGCTCGCTCGACCACGAAACCCCAAGCTATATGGGCATCGAGGCCTCTAAAACCTTGCTCTCTCGACTAAAGGTAGATCCCAAAGAGCTCGATCTCATTCTCTGCGCTACCATCACACCTGACCACACGTTTCCCGCGTCTGCTTGCCTCATTCAGTCGGGGCTAGGAGCAACAAAAGCTTTTGCCTACGATATCAATGCAGCCTGTTCAGGATTTTTATATACCCTCGACACGGCCCATGCCTTCATCGCATCCAAACGTGCGACGAAGGTTCTGGTTGTGGCCGCCGAAAAAATGTCGGCCATTCTCAATTTTAAAGATCGAGCCTCATGCATTATTTTTGGAGATGGTGGAAGCGCCACTCTTGTCGAGCCCTCGGATGATCGTCGCGGTTGGATCGATAGCCTCATGCGAACGGATGGCTCTGGCATTCACTGCCTGTACTCAAAGGTGGGAGGCTCTCGTTATCCCGCAACGCCCGAGACCATCGCTGCTGGCGAGCACTACGTTTATCAAGATGGGCGAAGCGTTTTTAAGCGGGCCGTCATTGATATGGCGGATATTGCATCGCAGTTGCTCATTAAAAACAATGTGAGTGTCGAGGCGATTGATCTCTTCGTGCCTCACCAAGCGAATCTCAGAATTATCGAAGCCGCCTGTGAGCGCCTCAAAATGCCTATCGAAAAAACGGCCATTAACTTAGATCGCTTCGGCAATACAACGGCTGCGACCATTCCAACGGCACTGCGCGATGCCGAACGAAAGGGCCAGGTCAAACAAGGGGATCTTGTTTTACTGGCCTCGTTTGGCGCCGGATTCACGTGGGGCGCGACGCTGCTAAGGTATTAGACTCGCCCCCTTAAATTATTTTTTGGCCGGATGTATCTTCGAAATTGGCACCTTGAAGATTGGCACCACGGAAATCGGTATACTCGAAGTAAGCGCTTTTTAAATTGGCATTCTTAAGGTTCGCATTGCGAAAGCTCGTGTAGCTTAAATTGCAATTGCGAAGATCTGCCTCTTCTAAATTGGCACCCTCTAAATTAGCGCATGCTAAATTACTTTTTTGAAGTCGGGCTCCACGCATATTGGCCCCAATTAAAAAGGCACTTCGCAAATTAACTTCGCGCAGGTCCATTCCGGTCAACTGAATATTGGGAGTGATCTCCCCATTCTCGACCATCTGTTGAAACTTTTCTTTATTGAGTTCTGCCATTCGACACCAACCTCCAAAAATTTAGTCCTAAAATTTAGTTAAGGAACATTAAAAAATTAAACCGCCCATCTCTAACCTCTAAAGAGCTCCCTCTCAAAACGATGAGAAGAGAGCTTCACTCCAGCAGTGAATGACAGCTTGCTCTGTTTCATACGTCAAGAAGCCTTTGGCCACAAGAGCCCCCCCAAAAATTTCTCCTGATTCTATGCGCTAACGCGCCGCATTACAAGCCCTTGAATTTCTTTAGAATATAGAAGAAATCGTCGCTATACTAAAAACAATGGCTTTCTTCACTCGATCTGCGGTTCGATCTGTTCATTTCTCTCAATGGCTCTCTCGATGCCTTCGATTTACTCGCGACTTAGGCTTCTGTATAGGCACTATGACTGTTTTCTCGTTGAACTCTCCCCTGGCAGCTGCAAAACCTTCAAAGCAACCGTCACGTCCGGCAAAAGCCAGTGACACTCAAAAACAACTTTATGCCGAGGGCCTTCGCCATATTCGCAACGACCAATTAGACGAGGCGCTAATCGTCATGGAAAACTTTGCCAAAAGCTTTCCTGAATCAGAGCTTGCGGACAATGCCCTCTACTGGATGGGAGAAGTCTACCTTCAAAAGAACGAGATTTCTCTCGCAAGAGATGAGTTCAGCAAGGTTCTACGGTTTTATCCTAAAGGCGACCGTTTTTCGCGCGCCCAAGCGCAACTTGCACAGATAGACGGCCCCCAATTTTTAGACGACCCTCAACCTTTGGAGAATCATCCATGAGCCAGCCACAATTGTTAAAGCGCCTGACAACCACCTTCTTTTCAAGTCTCACCTTAGGGGGCCTGGCAATCGCCCTCGCAGCACCTCACACCTTACGAGCCCAAGATGACTTACGTATACAGCGCGACAACTTTCACAAGAGTCCTCCCAAAATTATCGTAGAGAGTCTCATTCTGGATTCTCAAGACTGGGCAGGCCATGTCTCTGGGGCTTACGCTTCGTCGAGCTTATTGACCAACCGAGATACCATCTATTTGAGTTTAAAAAATCCTTCGGTGTCCGTAGGCGATGCATTTGCCATTTTCACAGATATTGGCCCCGTATCAATTCCGGGTGAATTCGACCGTGAAATAGGTAAAGAAGTTCGGCTTAAAGGCTTTTGCGAAGTCACCAAAGTGGTAGGTAATTCCATCGTCGCCCAAATCTACGATGCTTCGATGGATATTTCAAAAGGCGATAAAATCGCACCCCTAAGTGAAGTATCTGTGGCTTTGGCTCCCAAGCAGCCCCGAAAAATGATCCGCGGCAAAATCATCAAAGGCGCTTCTGATGGAGCCCTTATTGGCCCCTTCGAATTAGTCTATCTCAATCGAGGCGGTCGCGATGGTCTTGAGGTCAACGATCGACTCTTCGTTTACCGAACGGATGAAATTTCTGAAACCATCAACAAAGATCTTCCTCAAGTAAATAGTGCCGAGCTTGTTGTGGTAAACGTATCGGAACGAGTCGCTACGGCCTACGTTCTCAGCGCCGAAGATTCATTTCGACAGGGAGCCTCCTTTAAAACGGCCATCTCCGATATCGTATTTCTTGAAGATCAGCAACTCGACGAAAGCTCCGACGCCGCCAAACAACAAGATCTTGATGAAGCAACGTTTCAAGGTCCTCGTTCGTTGAACTACGGTACCCTTGGCTTAGGGATGGCAACCCCCGCCGATCGCAATGGCCTTCATTCACCTAATTTCTCGACGCAACTTGAAGTGGGAGGTCGCTACTGGTCGCTACCTTTTCAGTATGGCTTACGAAGTGAGTCCATTGCCGATGGCGCCAGTGGCGTCGTTCGCGTGTACAGCCATGATTTAACGCTCGCCCCTCAAGCCCATTTGATGATGCCTCTGATAAAATCAATGCCACGGCTTTGGTTTGTGGGGGGCTTTGGGCCTAGTGTTTCAATGCGTATCTCATCAGCCCGCGAAACGGGTGCTTCGATTAAGAATATCTACGCGTATCGGTTCGGCATACAAATGCGCGCAGAAGCACGATATTTTTTGAACGATCAATTTTACATCTCGCTCATACCTGTGACCGGCGATATTTTCTTTTACCATTATGTAAAAGCCCTAGGCGCTGGCCGCGGTGAGGCCGATACCACAGGTCAAATGTCGAGCTATTTAGGTTTTGGGATGAGCTTTTAAAGAGGTTCAACGTCACTAAGTGGTTGCTGTGATCAATAGCTCTTCGCCCCGTACAAACGATCGCGCTCCCAGCTGAATCAAAGTTTGACTGCCCGCGAAATTTTCATCGTCGGGTAATGGTTGAAGCACATGAATTTCCCGACCCAAATCGAGAGCGCAGCGGGCCGTCGACAGCGACCCACTTCGTTCGTGGGCCTGCGACAATACTAAGCGATCAGACAGCGCAGCAATCAATCGGTTTCGCTCTGGAAAGCTGTATTTCTGTGCCTTAAAATAGGGCGGATACTCACTAATCAGCGCCCCACCCGCCATCACCACCTCACGAAACAGATTAACGTTTTGACGGGGATATAACTCGTAGTGCCCTCCCCCTAAAACCACCCATGTGATACCGTGATGATCGAGCGCCGCCTCATGGGCAATTGTGTCAATACCAATCGCCCCGCCACTCACGATGGTCACCCCCTGCTTCACCAAAACTCCCACCGCTTCTCGTGTCATGCGCAGGGCATACGCGGTCGGCACGCGAGAGCCCACCAGTCCAGCCCTGAGCGCCTTAAGATCCAAATCCCCCTCGACAAAGAGGCCCAGGGGCGGCTGTGGCAGCTCAAAAAGATCGGACGGATAGTCCGCATCGACCATCGACACGAATCGTAGCGGCCTCACAAGGCGAGGCGCTTCCGGCAAATCCCACTGCTCCTCCGCGATCCACTGCAGACATAGAGAAAGTCGCTGCGACCAAGATCTCTTAATTTCATGATCCCCCTCAGTGGCCACCGCGCTGCGATTCCACAACGAAAAGAAGCGCCTCCGGTGATAAAAAGCCAGCTGGCAAAGAAGTCGCGCTAGTTCCTGAAATTCAGACATATCGACCCGACTTCTAATGGAAAGTTCTAATTAGTGACAAGAAGCGTTTTTCGATGAAATGTTGAAAGACTCGTGAAACGTCATCGAAAACGCATCGTTATTGTAACGGGCTTGTCTATTAGCGTGCTCTGTTTGTGGTTGGCCTTTCGCAAGGTCCACTGGGCCGAGCTCTGGGCCTCTCTTCGCTCGATGAGTCTGCCCATTTTAGTGATGAGCTTGGTTTTGATCAATCTTCACAATTTCGTTTTAGCCAAACGCTGGCATATCATCGTGAACCAACTCACTGCCGTACCTTATTGGACTGCATTTTGGAGTCTGCGCATTTCGTTTTTCTTCAATGCGACCCTCCCAGCGCGCCTCGGAGAGCCCTTCAGAATATTTTATTTACATCGTCTTTGCAGCCTAAGTGCCGCACGCGGCGTTGGCGCCATGGCAGCAGATCGTTTCATTGATTTTGTGACGATGCTCGTCCTTCTTTATACGGCTGTGATTGTCTTAGGCGTGCGAGGGATTGTGCCGCCCATCAAGATGGTGCTCTTAGGATTTGTCTTAGTAGTGATCAGCCTGCTTGTCGCCACCAGACTACCCCACCAATCTCATCATAAATGGCTCGATAGAATTCTGAAAATACGTCTTCATATTTCTCAGGGGCTGAAACCTTTGATTCATCTCAAAAGTCTTCTGCCCTGCCTCGCCCTTTCATGGCTGGGATGGTGTCTGCAAGGTTTTGTTGTCACGCTCATTGCCTTCGGTCTTGGAGAACCACTCTCTTTTTTTAAGGCCCTCATGGTGGTTGCTGGAATCACCGTGGCGGTCGCTATTCCATCAAGTCCGGGAAATTTTGGAACCTTCGAGCTCGGTGCCATTGCGATTCTCACCTACTTTAAGGTGCCTCCCACCCAGGCGGCGTCTATTGCGATTGTCTATCATATGGTGCAGTTCATTCCGACGCTCCTGGTCGGAGCTTATGGCTACTATTTTCGATTTCTCCATCTCTCTCCCACGCGTCAGGCGCCCGGAAGCTTTTCAAAATTCGAGTCTTCATGATAGGGTGAAATTAAGGTCTTTGGTCTGCAAGAACCATGGCACGAAGCCTTTAGAAAAGCTTCCAGGGCCTCGGGCAGAAAACAAGGGCTCATATCCCAATGGGATAAGAAAGGAGGTGGTGCCGTGAAAATGAATCCATGTGATTTACGTACGGTGACTACCTTCTCGAAAGAAGACGCCTAGCAAAGCATCTTCAACAGAGAAGGTTGGTCACCGAACCAAAACTTTGAGTTTGCAAGAGCTCACAGATCAAGACCCCGGGTCGCAAGACTACGGGGTTTTTTGTGGCCAGGCTATTCTCTGTGGCCAGGCTACTCACTGGGATGAAGGCCCGCTCGCTCCAAAATCATCAACTTCTCTGACAAGTCCTTTAACTGTATCCATGCTGAATCCGAGTGGGGAATAAAACCACCTCTCTGAAATCCTGAACCCAAACGCGACGACACTCTGGCCTCTAGAACCGGTATTAAAGATTCTCTACCGAGGTGAAACAACAGCGTCGATAAGGAGAAATTTTCAATGCCCTTCGAAAGAAGAATGGCTTCTGTAGCGGATTCTCCTGGTTTCAATTGGCGCCGGCCAAGTTCCGCTAATTCAGCTCGCCACGTTTCTCCAAACTGCAGCCGCCCCGCCAGCACCTGTTCAACATACAACTGTCTAATTTCAGTTTCGGTGATAACAGATGTTAAAAAATTACGAGCTTGGCGTGCTTGTGTTGTTGTAAGCTCACTCGAAGCAAGCGTCAGTTGCTCTGCTAAAAAGCCTTCCACACGCTCCCTGCGGACGGCCTCAAGGGGGCTCGTTTCCGTAACGCCTAATTCGCTTCGTACGCTGTCGAGTCGTCGTGCGATTTGACCCTGAGAGACGCGCTCTGCGACCTGCTCGTAATAGCGAATAGCCTCGCCGCGCCGATACGCGTGGCTAATTTCTTCAGTGGTAAGAGCCTCTTTTAGTTGTCTCGAGGTTGCCTGAGACACGAGATACCGCCAAGTCACTTCGGTTTTTTCGGTGGGGCTTAAATCAGAGATTCCTCGAGCTCTCGATACCTGGGCCGCCACAAAATCTGACGGAATATCCCGACTTCCCATAGTGGCCTGCAGCTTCGAAAACGCGGCCGATTGGGGCATCTTTACAATCCACCAAAACTGCTCTCGAGGCGTGGCATCTATAAGCTGCTCTGCGGACAAGTTGGGTGGCAAGGGTCGAGACTCAATCGTCTGACGAGTGGCCGCATCAAACGAAGCGGTGGGAGTCTCAGGACGAATAATCAGCTGTCTATCTCGTGCGGCCGCCATGATACGTGACGTCTTTAGCCCCCAGCGATCAGCAGACGAGGGCGAAAGATCGAGCACCTGTAAATCGTGACGTTCTTCATAAAACTCGAGACGTTTAATCACCATCTCTCGCTCTGATGGTTTTAACTCCAGTAGAGGTTTCTGCATTCTCAGTTTAGAGGCCATTAAAACTTCGGTTGGTAAGAACCCCGAAAAAGTTTTCAACATGGTTTGAAAAGCCTCGAATGTCATAGGCTCCTTGGCCCCTTTTCTCGACAACGCCAAATGAAATTGTAATATTTCTGTTTCTACACCCGCCACAGCCTCGTAAAAGCGAACTCGTGACTCAGCGAAATTAATCTTTGTTAAAAAGCCAAAACGATCTTTCAAGGTAAGAACCTGGTCTTTAAAATTCACGAAACTCCATCCGCTGGGTAGTATAAAACTTCTACTAAAACGACCGCCCTGTGGATCTTCATAGCGAATACCCGTATTCCCATTCGGTAAGTAAATAAAACGCAGGCCCTCTGCAATTTCAGAAACCACTACGGATACTTTACGATGGGTACCAGATTTTGGAGACGGTGCTGCCGCACCTTCCGTCCAGGGTTTCGGCTCTCGAATCCAATACTCAGCAATACGTACCCTCGGTGATAAACCCTGCTCTTTGGCGACTTGAATCTGCTGGTCGAGGTAGATGGGATTTTCTGTAAAGCGAGAGACACTCAGATTGTAGGCCGCGTGGTGATCGCGAGCTAGCAGTTGGTCTGGTGCCAGTATCTCCGGATTCTCTCCTAGACGCTGGAGAATAATTCGACCCGCCATTGTCATTGACACATCCACTTCGGAAGGGATCTCAATTCTCACTTGAGAGTCGGTCAAAATCAAAACACGCCGGCCATGCTCAATCGTTATATAACCTAAAATGCGCCCCTGTAGATCTGAGAATCGAGTCACCGATCGACCTTCAGATATCACAGATTCTTGAACAGCGGGTTGTCGAGAATGCTCAGCCGTCATCACCCCTTTGGCCATTCCAGACGGATCAATCCGTTCAAGGGCCTCGAGTAATCGTGGGCTCTGCCCACCGGGATTCATCGGAACACCAAAAACGGTTTCCACATCGGTCTGTTTGCCAGCATTGACGAGCATCTGACGCTCCCTCAACGTAGGAATTAAAATCTTATAAATAAAAATCTGCCCTTCTATCGTCTTGTGATAATTGGGCTCGCCCATTAATGAAAGGGTCTCCAATAAGATTTCGTAAGGCGATTTTGAGCTTTCCTTTTTCTGATGCTCTTCTAGGCGAGTCAGAACCGCTTCCATCAGTCTCATTCCCTTTTCCATGCCCACTTCAGCCGTGGGATCTCGTTCTGATAGTCGTAAGACAAGATGTCGATGAGCCATCTCTTCGGCTCTCACAATGCCACGTTCCATAGCCTCTTCGACAATCTTCCAATCAGTTTTAAGATCTTGCCTATTCAAAATGACACCATGTTCTTGACGATAGGCAAATTCGTGACCCTGCTTACTGAAGGGTCTGAACATGGCCGCCAAAGCTTGTACGCTCATGCCAGTTTTTTCTGCCAATTCACTTAAGCCAACCGCTACGGCCGTTTCAGGATCGGTATACATATGGACCTGCCAAAAACTTTTCTTGAGCTGTTCCACAGCCTCTTTGTGAATTTCTTGCCGATTTCTGCCCTGATACTGTGGCAATTCACTGAGATAGGCCACGCGCTTCTCGACGAGGTTAATCCAAGTCTGGCGCGGATTGGGCCCATACGCGGCCCCAAGAACTTGTGTCATCGAGAGATCCGCCAAGCGCTCCGACGAAATAACATCTCGAGACTGTTCTTCCATACGCCCAGCAGCTCGACGATTCATCACCATACCAAACCGAGGCCCCCCCGTAATAATACCCGCCAAGAACAGTCCCGAAATTCCTTTCGTTTTTGCCATCACCGCCATTTGATAGTCGTCTAAAATTTGTTGGCCCTCAGGATCTTGTCGAATCCTCTCAATAATTTCTTCTTTCTCTTCATCGCTCGCCCGAGAGAAATCACCGAGTTTCATATAGCGCTCAAACTCGGGTCTGCGAATTTCAAGGTCCGGAGAGATCAACCAGCTTGGAATAAAAAGCTCTTCCGCCCATTCACCCGACATTAATGATCGAAATGTTTCTGAGGAGTTCAACAGCCACGTGGCATTGTTCTCAGACATCTGGCCCCAAATATCGTTCATGATGATGGTAGAAAACGACTTGTTTAATAAAGGCCAACGCCCCAAAAGGCCATGAGTCGCCATGAAGGCTGCTAGAATTTTTATATTCTCTCCAAAACTCATTTTCATCAAATCAGCGCTATCGGGAGGTAAACTTCCCAGCGCCAATTTAAAGGCAATCAGCTGACCCATAGCGAGAATACCCGCATCGATGCCAATTCGAGCTCCGAGAGAGGCCATCACGAGTTTGTAGGTCTTGAACCACTGTTTTACAAAAGCAGAGCAGACAGTCGGATGAGCCACACATGATTGCAAGCGACTGGCCATCAGCCGAGCCATGTCCTTCCTATAAGAACTTGAAGCGACCTCCAAAAGTCTCGGCTGCATGAGCTTAATCTTGGCAAATTGATTCACTGAATTGGCGAGAGCTTGATCGGTGGGAAGCATAGCGCCATAAAATGACCGAGGCTTAGTGAAAGATCGCTGAACAGAACTTACCAACCTCATGGGCCTGTCGACTCTTGCAAGACCCTGCTTTACAAACTCTTTCTGCCCCAGCTGCTCGATTCCTTGACCTACACGGCGAGTCACTGGCGAAGCGAGCGCTTTTACTCCATGGTAGGCGCCAAAACTCATCATCGTGATAAAGAGTTCAGTGCTGTCGGCCACAACCCGGGGCGCCGTTAAGATATCATCTTCCTCAAGGCGCTCCTCAGTGAAACTTGAATTCTCAAACTGACCGAAAAAGCGAACCGATGCTTCAAAACCTTCCTCGCCAGCGACAAGCGTCGCGGCATGAACCCCTAGATTTTCTACGACAAGCCGATAAGCGGAGTCTCTCATACGCAACGCTCCTGAATAAAACATATGGCCTACGTCAGCCCCTAGTCTAAATAGCCAATTGCGATCTTCTCGAGTCCGGGTCTCTCGACTCAATTTCATCTGTTCGTAGTCGTCTCGCAGTTCGCGTCTATTTCGATTGAGTATCGAAGCGGCTGTCTTATCTAAGTCCCATCCCAAAAGGCGATCGAGCCGAGCGAGCTCTGCAAAATGTCTTGTAAGAGGGGGCATAAAAACCTTGTCGTTCAAAACGTTGGGCGTAGTTTCATAGGCGCCCTTTGCGATCTGAGAAAATACCACTTCTAGAGCTGTCGCCGTGTCGAAAATATGATGGATCTGCATCTGTACGGCAGCCGAGCCCCACTCATCTTTCGTTATGGTCGTATTCTTAAAGGATTTCTCAATAAACGCCGGCTCGCGCAACAAGGCCAGCCATGACTTTTCTGTGCTTGATTCTTGAATAGCAGCTCGAAGAGCCTTATCGCGAGCTTCAGCGGCTATAAACGTTTTGGTCTGACCTTCGGCGTATAACCGTTCTTTCAAGTTCATGCTGAGAAGCTGATCTACGAGGTCATCGAGTCGAATGTCCGCCAATTGAAGTCGCGGCTTCACCGCAAACAATCGAGATCCAAAAATATGACGTTGAACTGCAATGATACTTTCTTTTCGTCGTCTGGGCTCAAAAAATTCTGTCTTCTGACCTGCCAAAAAAGAAAGTAAATCATTACGTATCGCCTGGTTAAAACGAAACTGAGAGGGCGCGTCTCCCGCTTTTAAGATCGTCGAAAGTTCACTGTGTCCGTAAGGCACCAGGCGACTCTCTAGATGAAGGCCTTTACCCTGGGGGTCTACGACCACTCGATGAACCGCCTGAAGCACTAAGGCCATCCAACGCTCTTCCTGCTCGGTTGCCTCGAGACGCATTTCATCGTGAAGCAAATAAATGGGCCCAGCGCTCCGAGTGCCTGACGTTCCTGATGCGGATGGAAGCATCGCGGACAATCCCTTTACTTGGCCGGCCAATAATTTTGGTCCATCAAAGAACCAGGGCTCTAGCAAAGCGTTAAACAGATTCTTAATTTGCGGCGACTGGCGAACGATGAGTGAACGGCCCTCAGCCTCTATCTGTTCTGGTAAGCGATCTAAGACGGCCGTAAGTCGAGACTGAATCTCTCGAGTATCACTTACAACTTGGTCCTGTTTCAGAAACTCATCGTTAGAATACAGATGGCCCGCACCCTGAAGTCTCGGATCCACGCGCGAGCGTCGAATGCGCGATACCTCTAAGAGTGCCTCAAATAGAAGGTCCGCCGGAAATAAGCCCTCGGAATCCATCGAGTCGAAAAGCAATGCGAGTTCATCACTTGCGACCTGGCGATTAATACCAATATCTCTCAATAACTCATTGAGCCCTTCAAGGCGTCGCTTCAGGACACGCACCAATGACTTTTTTTGGGCAAGCCTATCGATGAGATGATCCCAAAAAATCGTGCCCATAATATTTTCTTCAATACCCACCTTCTTGCGCCACTGTTTTTCAAAGTCAGAGATATCTCTAGAATAGGAGTAGCGAGGATCTGACCCGGGCTGCCCACGAGTGATAATGCTGAACGGAATCTCATGAAACGCCATAAGCTCAAGTAAAGGCTTAATACCCTCGCCAAATACTCGAGCATCGAGCACTCGAATATCTTGATCTTCAACAGCTCTTGTAAACAGCGAGCGTATGCGAACGACCTCATAGTCATCATGCATATCATCGGGCAGCTCAGAGAACAGATCATTTAAGAGGCTTTGCTTTCGCTCATTCAAAAGCACAAGATAGCGTCTCATCGCAGCCTTTGCCTTCGCATCTTTCATGCCACCCCGCAGACCCACCATTTCCGTAATACGAAATTGAAAAGCAAACGGGTCAAATTTTTTTCCGTAGAGAATTCTTTGGGCATCGAAGTAAAGTCCCAAAAGACTTTGCAGTTGGCGCTCAAATCTCTGATACGAAAATACGCCTTGGGTCTGGGCGCGTGTCAAAAGAGGCAAGAGATTGCTCAGTTGAACTCCAGAGTCCAAAACGCCATCAAATAGTTGCAGCCTCTTCTTAATGAGATCCTGCACAAACAGAGCATCCCCGTGAAGAACATTTGACTCTTTGGAGTCGAGCCTCAACTGACGTATTTCATCGACTAAAATTGGAACAGCATATTTCAATAGACTTTCAGAAAGAGAGTTCTGATAGTCAGGAAACAAAATAGACGTTTGACTTAAAAAGCGTCTCAGAGCCGACAACTGACCTAACACTTTCGACATACCGCCTCTTTTTTCAATCTCTTGCGGTTGCCACTCAAGCACCGACAAAATGTCGTGAGCCTCTTCCTCACTCACCTCAAAGCCCTTGGCCGTTTGACCATGCATGAGGCCTAAGAGTAGATTCTTAAATTCTTGGTCTTCTTCTATTTTTTGAATTAGGGCTAAGTATTCTTCACGTGAAAACACCGACGAAGTTTCAAGGGTATTCAACAGGTCACGACCCGATTCAATAAAGTTTTTGGAGGACTCTCTCATTTCATCTAACAGCTGCTTATTCTCTTTTTCGATAATGCGAAGGGCTTCTTGAATTCCTTTCGAGGTCATCGAAAAACCTACCGCTTGCAGCGCCAGCGGAAGATAATTCGTCGAACCCTTTGTAAAAATAGATTGAACAGAGTCCGATTGACTGAGACCCTTCAAACCAAAAAAATCCTGTAAGAAAAAATCCACGGGCCGTAGGCCTGTGTACTTGATCATCGCGACGAGTGAACTATGAACATTCGACAGCTCTTTCGCCGCATAGACATGCAGAATCGGCGAACCTTCATGCCAGCCCAGATCTTTGGCAGATTTCAAAGCATGGCTTAAACTCTGGCTCTTTCTCCAAAATTCGATAAGCACGGGTGGAATTCTGGATTTATCTTCTTTTTGTTCCTCTAAGAGACGCTCCTGGGCCATTCGCTCTTGCGGTTTCAAGTTCGTCAACGAGGCTCGAAATACGGGTTCAACGGTCAATCTAAAATGGTCGACAGCTGCAAGACTCATGAGATGCTCTAAATGCTTCTCGTCGGTAGGAATTTTCCAAGCACCCAGTCGTTTCAATGTGCCAGACTGAGCCTCAAACAAGGGTCGAAGCTCTCTTGGGGGTTCAAAAAACTGCTGTTTCGTATTGAACATCATAAAACCCGACGCTCGTCGCTGAAAATCGAGCAAAACGCTCTGAACGCGAGGCACTTCTTTGTTTACCGTATTCGCCAATGTCGCCGGCATGACATAGCCTTCAGAATCTGCTGCCTGAGGAAGGTGCTGTTTCCAATCTTGCCCCCACAGGGTTGGCAAATACGCTTCAGCGCGCGCCGCAGACTCCGCTAAATCAATGAGCTCCAAACTTCGAGACAAACTTAGATTCTTAAAACGCCAGACGCTGTCTCCAGCCTCGACGGAATGTCGCACAATCCAATTTGTGACAGAATCCGAGTCGCCGTATTGAGAGTCTATGAAGGCTGGACGCGTCCAACCATACCGCTTGGTAATATAACGAAGAGCATCTAACTCGACAAAATTAAAGCGAAGAAACGAAACCCGATTTGTTTTCTCATTCTGAAACTCCGTCAACAAGTCAATCAGGCCTCGAAAAGAACCTTCGTTTAAAAAACTCTGCCGGCTAGATTCATCCATCCACAACGCGACTTGAGTTGCCAGCTCCTCAAGCGATGGGTCCTCAGAACGCCTATGATGAGGCAGCGTTAACACTTTATGTAATACTTGTAGCTCGGCCGCCGTGCTCGACCCCTCTTCAAGAAGTTTCCTTCTCAGCTCGAGAATACGAGGGTTCGCATTGGTAAGACTCTTCTCGTCTTTGGCAAGAGGGAGTCGCTCGTTCAATGATTGAATATAGGCATGCCAAGTAGGCTCACCCTTTTTTCCTTCGAGGTGGTCTTGCACCAACATCCTGACGCGAACAGCATTTTCAAGATCGACAAGAATGGCACGTCGAACACTTAAGCGAAATTCGCTAAGAAGAGTCTGTTGATAAATGCTTGCTTGTCTCCTCAACTTTGTCAGACAGGCTTCGGACAATACGATGAGCTCCGCAAGTGAGCCCCTAAACGATGACGACTTAAAGGCGTCCGGTTTTTTCAGCTGTGAGAACTCATGGGCGTCCATCGCTGTGATCTCGCGACTTCCAAGCCACTGTTTGCTTCTCTCGTCATACTGCCCATCGAAGCAGCCTATAGCGTCCAGTGAGATTCCCGGCAGAAGTTCTTCTTTTTTAATCAAAAAATTTCTGACTCGATCTTTCCATTCTCTAATCTCATCCACGCTTGATAGGGATGTGATAATTGGCCATCCGATGGCATCTACACTGCGACGCCACCACTCCAACAACTTCGTATCGCGTATCAAATCTTCTTCGGGGGGCTCTTTCTTTTCATCCAGCCAATTCTGCCCATAGGTGGGAACAAATATCCGATTAAAGGCCAGAGCTTCGAGTGCCTTGAGTTGCCAGGTCAGAAGATAGGCGTCGTTTACATGAAGGCTCTCATCCTTATCACGACCTGGGGCATGCGACAAAATCCGCATCGCTAATTCATATTTGGGTTGCACCTCGGCGTCGAAGTCAAAGGCTCGTGTCGGCGATTCTCGCTGCCGCTTTAAAATAGGATCGAACCATCGACCGCTCTTAGTCTGTTTCGCGCCAGCTTGACTAAAGCCCGAAGCTCCGTACCAATCACCGTCAGCCACTATATCTTCAAGTGACAAGCTCACCTCATCGGCTGTCAGCCTCGAGAGGTGGGCGTCCACATAAGCTTCAGCTGCTCGATTCTTCTTCATAATAAAATCTTTTGGCGACAGCTTTATAGAAATACCCGACTCAAGATTTAGTCGGCTTGAGCGCTGAAGCCATACAATCTTTTTTGGGTCTTGGTTGTTTGGAATATAGAAATACATTGAGCCAAGAAAACTCTCTGGATTCACAAACGGATACTGAGCCACAAGCTCTCGATTCGGCAGTTCATCAAAAGATACCTGATCAAAAAGTGGCTGAATCCGTTGTAAAAAATGAGAGCGAATGGCCTTTCTTTCGGTCTCTGTCAGGGGCAGCTTTGAGAAATCTCCAAATCCTCTCAGTCTGGCAGCAGGCTTTTCGGCCATAAAGGCCCGCACATCCCTCGACAAAATATTCCCGGCACTTCTCTTTACGGCTTCAAGGAGAGCTTCTTCTGATATCTCACTCTCGTTGGCAAAGGTCTCAAAAAAATTCGTGCTGAAAACCGGGCTCGGCTCCACAGCAAGTTTCTCTTCAACCACTCGTAACCGGCCATTCGCGATGGACTCTAAGCTACTGCCAAAACGAAAATAACGCGGAGATGAAAAGTCCCGGTCTTTTTCGAACAAACTCTTTTCAAATTTGAGTTCTTCTAGCTCGTCAAACAAACCCTGACGTTTTAAAAATTCTTGAAGCTCCGTGCTCGAAAAATTCATGGCCTCCGGCAAGAAGGCGCGAACAAACTTACCCTTGTTCAAACGAATTAAGCGCTGAATACGTTCTAAAAATAACGGACGAAAAACAACGATCGGTGACGATAGACCGCGGCCTTGACTAAACTTCTGACCCTCGCCAACAACTGCCGCCGCAATGGTACGCAGTGTTTTTGATACCTGGGCTGTCCAATCTCTGATGGTGGCATAGTCAAGAGAAGACTCGTCAGCTGAGTCACCCATAGGACGATCGTTTTGTCTTAGCTGATTGAACAAAACGGGATCACCCTCGCTTAATAAATCACGGCTGTATTGTGGCCATACCGCTAAAGTATTAAGCGGCCCGCCATCACTTAAAAGGCGTTCCACTTGAGCCGAATCATTGAGCAACTCATCGAAAACAAACGCGAGCAAACTTGGGCGATCACCCTCGAGTTCAAAAAAGGCCATTAAACTCTCATCCCAGTTCAAATTGTAGTCGGCCAGTTCACCGGCCTCATTCCACTTCAAATAATGGTTCAACAAAACTCGTAGGCTAGATCGTAAAAAACTAAGCCGGTCCACAGAGAGAGTTTGCACAACCGGGTAATTCTTTAGAACCTTGTCAACAGCTTCGTGATGCTCCGCAAGTGAAGTTCCCTGAGACACTGCAAGACCGTAGGCCTTAAAAATCTCTCCAACCTCTTCGGCTGAGGGTGCTTGTGAAGGTACTGATTGGGTAACGGGTGTCGCAGCACTTAAGGACTGACTCAAGCTCACAAGCGCAAATAGAAGGCTCAAAGACCATAGGCTCTGCAATAGCACTATCAAAGGGCCACTAGGTCTAAACTTGATCAGCATATTGGACATCTTATGAGCAAGAGATATGCCATACTTTTGCCTTTTCGGCTACGGCAGGGTCGTCTTTGGGTCGCATAGGCTATTAACCCCCTAAGCGCCGTCAAATGACGTTTAATGACGGATATCGGACAAAAAAACAAGACCCCATCCAAAATTTTTGGATGGGGTCCCAACACAAGAATCATGCAGGGATTCATCCCTGCTACAAATCAAAACTAAATCAAGCGCCGCAAACACTCAAAACGGTTTCAACCGAAGGGGTTCCGGCTAGAGCCATATTTGCTTGGGATTGTCCAAAAGTAATCCCACATGCTGCTGCCAACTGAGCGGCCTGTGTCGAACCCTCAGTGCCCGTGACACCATTCTGCGCAAGAGCTTGTTTAGCCGCAGTATTAAGCGCACACACAACGTTAGCAGGCTTCCCAGTCAACGCATTTTGTTTCTCAGCTTGCATGGCTTTCACAAAGTTAGGCATCAAAGCCCCAAGACCGCTCACAACAGCGACATCGCCACTATATGCAAGGCCTAGTACGTTGGGCAAAAGTTCGCCATTCGCCACAAATCCTACAGTATCGTACGCCACCTTTACAGTTTGAGCTTCGATACCTTTTGCCAAACGCTCCGTCTGAATGTTGGTGCTAGGAGCATCCGCAAGAGCGGCTAAACCACAAGGCTTTGCAGATAATGTCGCCGTCAAACTGTTAGAGCTCAACCCAGCAATGTCGCCGCCCATATCGAAATCAATCCCAACACTAGCCTTAGCGGCATAAGGATCCAAAGCAGGGCTCGCCATAATGTTTGCCAACGTAGCGCCTGGGTTTGCAATTCCTAGCTGCGCCAAAATAACCTCTGCCTGGGCAACTGTTTGAACACCTTGAATCTGAGTCATCACGGTAGGCGTCATCGTAATCTGAGGTGCTTGACTTACAGCCAATGCTAGGGCCGCCTCCACTGGCACCGTAGCTGCGGCTCGTGGAGCCACTTGGGCGACCGAGGCAGTGCAGACCAAAAGGGCTGCTAAACCACCGAGAATATTTTTTGCTTGTGTTGTTTTCATGCGTTTTCTCCTAATCAAGACCAGTTCACATTTCATTAAAGTCAGCTACCCCATGAAACCTAGATCTAAGACCCATATTTCATTTTTTAATTCGTATGCATCACACATACAAAAATCTAAATCCAAAAACCTAAACAATTTTGAAGGGAATCACCCTTCCGATTGCGAATAACTCAAAATATAGGGGAACTCAAGACGAATCTCAAAAGATTTTTCTTTTGTTATCTCAAGGTCCACTTGCTTCGCTTTTTTGGCTGTCTTTGAAGTGAGTCGGTCAACTTCAATGCCACCGATCTTTTCAACTCAAACTACTTCTTAGCCCACCAAAAAATTCACAATCCCAAAAACCCTTTTCACCTCTTTTAAATCCTTATCCCTTACTTACTGTCAAGAATTTATGAACCCATAGCAAAAAAAACAGTTCCTAATGGAGCTTAGCTCAATAAACTCAAAACCGCGGGACAATGATATGTTTTTGAACGGGCTCAATAAGCGCTTCAATCTCCGCAATGATATTCGTCAGCTCATTGCGACTCTCAACCTCAAGGGCCTCGTCTTCCGAATTCATCACCATGGCAGGCTCCGCCATTATCTCTTCTACTCCTTTAATAAAAGGCTCCTGACTCAAGATTGAAGCAATCGGCCGATCCGTCGAGAGGGTTAAATAGATATTGGAGTTGCGAATTTCAAAAATAACAGAAGGGAACCAATCTTCCTGAGACTCAGTGTCGTCGTCTGCCGGCGCTTGCTCTATAATAGCCTCAGGCTTTTTCACTTCAGCGTTAGAAGCAGAATCAGGAACGACTGGAGCAATATTTGTCAAAGCGAGCCCCTCGGATGCCTTCACAGAGGCACCTATTGTCATTGCACCGAGAGCCTGCGACAAGCCTAGAACTTCATCCCAAGTGGTAGCATTTTGGATCTTCGGAAGAAATGCCGCCAGCTCAGTCTCTGCAGCGTTCAAACTCTCTCGAGTCTGATTGGCTCTACTCGCCATTTGCACCACCTCGTCGAGCTGAGTACGTCGCATCGTAATGATTGCGCGCCCGCGTGCAACCGACAAAAAAACCCGCTGATACTCCTCAATTTTCTCGACTACAGATTCGTTTATGGAGTCTTCTTTCACAATATAGAGGGGAAATTCCTTCAAAAGCCGCGCCTCAATTTCATCATCGCTGACGACGATAGCGCCCCTTTTCGTGGAATCATCTTCTGTGGGTGGCACATTGTCGCCCGCAGCTAGTTTCGAAATCTCTGCGTTAGCGTTGGTGGGTGCCGCTGTTTCGCTGGCAGATTGTTTTTCACTTTTCACTCGTTCGATAAAGGCTTCCAACTCTTCTTTGCTGATCAATTGCATATATAAAGGAAGGCGACTCTCTTCTCGAGAGGGAAAATCGATCACCCTTAGCAGACTTTCGTCGCGAGAATAGAATTCACGAACCATCAGTTGAGAGGGATTCAGAACAATCACGCCTCGCTGCTCAATATCGACGACCTCGACTCTGTCGATGGCCTCCCGAGTAGATTGACGAAAGTTTCGTATGAGCTCGGTCATATTGCTTCGCAGAGCTGCGGCCAAAGCGCTTCTCTGTCTAGGATAAGGGACCAGCTCTAGTGCTGCGATTACAGATCGGATCTTATTGGCATCCGTCCTCCCTTGCTTAACATCTGCAATCATCAGAGGTAACGATCTCATCATTAAGCTCTCGGCCGCAGAACGAGACATACCCGCCGGCAGAGATAAACTTTCTAGTAAGGGACCGGCACCACTGGCGTCCGTCTGTGCGCCTTCTACTGGTTGAACAGCCGATTGAGACGGAAGCGGCTGACCTTGAAGGGCATGGAGGCCCGTTAGAAAGTCCACTATAGTGAGCGAAATTATCACAAGCGAAGTCGTTAGTATGACATTCAGCGACCTCAGGACCCATGGGGCGGCTCGCGGGATCCCTATCTGCGATTCGTGCGCGGAGAATTTACCGGTTAAAGAGACAGGTTGGGTAATATTGCGAAGAGTATTCCACATGCGAGACCGTATAGCGTCACTTCGATAATTTAGCAAATGTCAACACTCTCAGAGACTTGGCGATCGAGCCTCTGAGAGACGGCGCTTAGACTTTAGGGCCACCAGCCGCTCAATTTAAACGGTATTTTTGATCTCTGTTGTATTTCTTTGGCATAGGGCTTGCACTCTATCGCGGCTGAGTTAAGAACAAGAGCTAACAAGGGAGATTTCATGCGTTCAATACTTGATTCCATTCGACCTTTATTCGAGTCCCCGACAAAAATGTCAGCCTGCAAGTCTCACTCCAACGCCTTGAAACGCGTAACGGTATATTTCCCCACAGCGGTAGCAAGAAATTTTATGGTGGAGGTCGCTGTTATGGTTTGTGTTGCTCTCCTGATGAGATTTCTTCCACTCAATAACTCTGTACTCGCTGCCACTCCCGAGGCAGAAGCGTGTGCTCGCTTCATTCGTACGATGACTCCTACAGGCGATAATCTGCCTCAGCTTTTAGGCAGTCGACCACAGCAGGTAAGACAAGCAATCGAAATACTTTCGAATACATCTCCCGCCAATTCTCAACGACATATCATTTTGCATGGGCCAGTCGGCTCTGGAAAATCCTTGGTTTGGAATGCCATCGTCAATGCTTTAACAAACGATGCTCACTCCCAGTTAATTACCGTCGACACTCGAACTCTGGCCATGAAAGGTCCAATTACTCTGGAACTAGGAAAACCCCTCTCACCCTCTGATATTCTAGATTCAGCGATCAACACACGCTTAAAAGAGGCTGGGGGACGAGTGATTGTTCATCTACAGAACGCCGACGAACTTTTTGCGGCCGAATCTTCCGCAGGCGGCCAAAACAAGCCTGGCCTACTTGCGGTGGTTCGAAACTATATTACTGACGCTAGAGTTTCGTTCGTCTTTGAAACGCAAAATGCGACTAAACTTAAAGCTGATGAACTCATTGCAAACCACTCTCATCCCATCAAAATAGCTGAGCTTTCCGCAGACGACAAACGAAGGGCTGTACGACTCGCCTTAAAGGAAGTTGTGAAGAAGTATCCTTCTGTGTCCATTCCCACGGACGATGCCAGCATTGACCGAATCATCAAGATAGGTCGGGACTTTAGCGCTAATGACTTCGTAGTTGGCGCCAAGGATTTAGTAGAATACGCTCTGCGAGAAGCTACAACCGCCAACGAACTAGGCCCCGCAAGTCTTCAGTTGTTGAGCCAGGATATCCAGAATTTAAGCCTCGACGAAGAATTAACTGATGACCAAACCGAAAAGCTTCGTATCAAGGCGCAGAAAGAAGAAAAAGAACGTGAGCTTACAGAGTTAGAAAATCGATTTGTCGCAGCAAAAACCGCGGCGACGAAGATTATTACATTGCAAGCAAAGCTAAAAAAACTGCAGTCAAACAAAGTTGCGGCGCATAGGGCAGCCAATGCGCTGCACATAGAAGAGGATCTCAAAAACATAGATACCGAATTGAGGACCGAGCTCGCAGCCTTTCACGAGAGCGGCGCATCTGCCATGATCAAACTCGAACTTACGATATCTGACCTGCAACTAGCGTCCCAAGGATACAGTGGCAGTCAAGCTCGTACCGATGAGATTACGACGCGACGACTCTTCGAAGCGGGAGCGATGGTCAAGCAAAGAATCTTGGGTGCCAGCCAAGCTGAAGCCATCGATGAAACAATGAGAATGACCCGGCTTCACTGGCTGGGTGGCAAACCCAATCCTGTTGTCGTTGCCTTTCACGGCCCCACGGGCACTGGAAAGACTTCGACTGCTATAGAAATTGCAGCGGCCGTATTTCCAGGGGAAGAAGATGCCATTGAAATCATTCCATTATCGGAATATTCAGAAGCGCACTTAGGGACACGGCTCACCGGGGGCTCAGCGACTTATATTGGCTACGATGACGAACCGCTCTTGCCGATGGTCATTCGACGTCGTGGTGGAAAAGAATTTGTACTGGTTTTGGATGAAATCGAAAAGGCCCATCGGGATGTGTTGAGAAAGGTCATGCAGTTCATCGATACAGGAAGAATTCAAGATCAAAAGAGCCAGATCCACATAGCAGAAAAAATGTTGGTTGTAATGACGAGCAACCTTGCCGACAAGACAATCGCGGGCTTTTTGCATCACAATCAACAATTAGCCCGAGATCTAGAAAGTGTTTTGGGTAGACCTCCAACGGCGGCGGAAAAGGCTGCAGTGAATAGCCTTGATTACGTGCAAAGAGCGGCAGTGGTAGAGGAAGTTCGCCGTCATTTTGAAGAGGCCGTTTTTGCCAGAATTCAAGCTAACTTTATACTTCAGCCAGTCGACGATATCAAAAAACTCATGCAACAGAAGTTTTCAGCCGCGCTGAAAGACTTTCCACGGCTTAGAGAGCACGGCATCTCCGAACTGGTGTTAGATGAATCAATGGAGAAACTACTTGAAAAACGGGCTTATTCGGCCTTCCTGGGAGTTCGGGGGACAAATTCTTATATGGCGAGATATCTCCTTGCAGAGGCTACTGAACTTTTAGATCCGAGAGGCGGCTTTCGCTACGCTCCTGGTGACAAACTGTCTTATCGAGTACAAAAGATAGGAGATATAGAATCAGGAGACGATCAAGTCGTGTTTGAAATAGTGAGCGCAACACAAGAAATAAAATTCTCTAAAGTGCTCTTTAGTGTTGCTGATATGCCTTATGTAGATGACCGCTTAAATCCAAGATTGATAAAAGCTCGAGAAACTATGGCTAGCATGGCCGCTGCAACTTCAGCGCAACAACCTCGCGCTGAAGGGCAAGCACCTGGGCCTGATGCACCGACCAATCCGAACACTCGAAATGATCCCGAAACGTTCACACCATAAGGGGGCCTCCTGCCATCGCCTGGCAGGTTCGCGAAACCTTATCTACGCGCCTCAATAAGTTCGATGGCGCGTTCGAGGGTCAGGGTTTCGATGGTTTCGCCCTTGGGAATGGAGGCATTGACTTTGCCACACTTCACATAGGGCCCGTAGGGCCCATCAAAAATTTCGAGGGGCTTTTTTTCGAGAGGATGATCGCCGAGGGTTTTGAGGGCCTGTCGTTTGGTGCGACCACGGCCGCCTCCGCGGGTACGCTCTTCTTGGAAAATATCGAGGGCTCGCTGGAGTGATATATTCAAAACATTGTCTTCTTTTTTTAGCGAACGATATTCGGGCTTTTCAAGATCGCCTCCACTGCGCACGACATAGGGCCCGAAGCGGCCCAGGCCGGCCTTGACGGTGTGGCCCTCGGCGTTCTGGCCGAGAGTGCGCGGTAAATAAAGATAACCTAAGGCCTCCTCAAGCGTCAGATTGGCGGGGTTCACGCCCTTAGGTACAACGGAGCGCTTCACTTTGAATGCGAGCTCGGCAGTATCGGCAGGTTCTTCTTGTTTCTTTGGTGTCTGCGATGCTTTTTTTGATTTCGTTTTAGATTTCTTTTTGGGAGCAGCCGCATCGGCGTCTTCGGCTTCGCCCAATTGCAAATAGGGACCATAGCGACCCGTCATGGCGTAGACCTTCTTGCCACTTTGAGGATCGATGCCCAAATGGGGCGGGCCGTCTTTCTTCTGCTGAATCAGTTGATCAAGTACCGCTACGTCCACATCGGCGGGAGCGAGGTCTTCAGGAAGAGAGGCTCGAACTTCGACTCCCTCGGAGCCACCGGAAGCGGCCTCTCGCTTCGAAAAGTAAGGTCCAAACTTACCGATACGAAATTGAATATCAGGAAATTTTTCGAGAGCGACCGAACGAGACTCGTCGGGATCAATATGTTTTGATTGAGCCGCAATTTGTGCTCGAAGACCTCGCTTGGGCTCGGAATAAAAATCTCTCAAAAACTGAAGATAAGGTTTTTTTCCCTCAGCAATATCGTCCAAGGTATCTTCCATCTGGGCCGTAAATCGCAAATCAATGAGCTCATTAAAGTGCTTCTTCAATAAACGAGTGACGGCAAACGCGGTGAAGGTCGGCACAAGAGCATTGCCCCCACGACGAACATAACCACGATCGATGATCGTCGAAATAATGGCGGCATAAGTGGACGGTCGACCGATGCCCTCTTTTTCAAGAGTTTGAATAAGCGTGGCCTCAGTGAATCGTGCCGGAGGTTTGGTCTCATGCTCCGTAACCTCGAGCTCTGAATGGACCAGATTTTGGCCCACTTTCAGTGCAGGCAGCAAAACTTCACGCTCTTCGAGCGCGGCGTCGGTATCATCCCGGCCTTCCACATAACAGCGTAAAAATCCTGGAAACAAAATGCGCGTGCCGGTGGCCTGAAACTCTGCCTCGCCCGCTCGAATAGAAACCGTGGTGGTCATCTGCTTGGAGTCTGCCATTTGCGTGGCCATGGTTCGTTTCCAAATCAAATCATAGAGCTGCATCTCGAGACCCGACAAACCACTCTCACTGGCTGTTTTAAAATCGGAGCCCGCCGGTCGTATGGCTTCATGTGCTTCTTGCGCGCCTCGAGACTTCGATTGATATTGCCTTGGGCCATCGGAAAGAAAGTCGGCACCATAAAGTTTTTGAATCGCTCGCCTCGCACCATCGAGCGCCTCTTGCGACAGCGTCACCGAGTCGGTACGCATATAGGTGATAAACCCTTTTTCGTAAAGACCCTGCGCCACTCTCATCGCTTCGCGCCCCGAAAGACCCAGCTTACGATTCGCCTCTTGCTGGAGGGTCGATGTAATAAAAGGCGGGGCCGGTTTTCGAGCAAAGGGCTTTTCTTGAAGATCGGCCACAGTAAATGATTGCGCCTTAAGCGATTGCTTCAGTGTCTCAGCTTCGGGCTTTAATAAGAGACGAATATCTTTGCCTTCAAAAAGTTTTCCGGTTTGTTCGTCAAAATCTTTTCCAGTGGCAATTCGCTGCTCATTTATTTTAACTAATTTGGCTTCGAAACTGGCGGCGTCTTTCTGAGGGTCCGATGGAGTTTTAGCCTGTGAGAGCGTCGCTAACATTCCACAATAGGACGCCTTCTTAAATCGCATGCGCTCTTCTTCACGCTCAACAATAAGGCGGGTCGCCACCGACTGAACACGACCTGCACTAAGACCATACGCAATTTTGGTCCATAAGAGCGGCGAAAGCGAATACCCATAAAGACGATCGAGTATACGACGAGACTCTTGGGCCTCAACCAGTTTACGATCGACCTCTCTAAAATTATTCAGCGAGTCTTCGATCGCCTTGCGAGTAATTTCGTGAAAGACCATTCGTTTCACCGGAATGGTCGGCTTTAAAACCTCGACCAAATGATGAGAGATACTTTCTCCTTCACGGTCCTCGTCGGTAGCGAGAATCAACTCATCGGCATCGCGCAAACATTCTTTTAAATGGCGAATCACTTTGGCCTTCGCCGACGGAATTACATAGAGAGGTGTGAAATCGGAATCGACATTAATGCCGAGACTCGCCCACTTTTCTTTTTTGTATTTTTCAGGAATTTCTTTGGCCGATGCGGGCAGATCGCGAATATGCCCGACACAAGCTTCTACATGAAAGCCGGGGGGCAAAAATTTCTTGATGGTCTTAGCTTTCGTCGGTGATTCGACGATGACAAAGACTCGTTTGGCGCCGCGAGAACTTGGTGTGGGGGCTGCCACGGATTTTTTTTGAGATGGAGAACTCTCGGTTTGAAGAGATTCCGCTTTTGGTTTTTTAGATTTTGTAGTTCGTTTTGTCATTCTATTGTCATTGCTTCCCAAGATTCCTTAACTATTGTGAATCATTTCTCATTTCTTACAAGAAATTCAAAATGACAAGCATTCGAATGCTGTAAATCATGCTTGATCTTTTATTCGTTTAGCGTCCAGAGTCACTCGCGTGACAGAAAAACCGTTGACACCCCTTTCAGCGTCATGGCCTGAGCTGGCTGCAAACTACGATGTCGTCGTCATTGGAGCGGGACTCGCAGGGTCGGAGGCTGCGCTTCGCATTGCGGCAGAAGGTCGTCGCGTTTTATTGCTCGAGCAGAAACCTCAACGCTTTTCACCTGCCCACCGATTACCGGGAGCTGCAGAGTTAGTTTGCAGCAACAGCTTTAAATCGCTCGAGACGCGCTCAGCACATGGTCTGATGAAAGAAGAACTCAGGCGACTAGGCTCGCCCTTACTCAAATTGGCTCTTCAGTCTCGAGTTCCAGGCGGAAAAGCCTTGGCCGTGCATCGAGAGGCCTTTAGTGAGGCTGCTGAACATGCGATTTCTTCTCATTCGTTCATCACAAAGATGGGGCTAGAGGTGAAAGAGATTCCTCGTGTGCCAATTCCTGTCATTATTGCCAGCGGCCCTCTCACGTCGGATGCTCTGGCACAAGATCTCTGCCGACATCTGGGGGATGAATCACTTTATTTTTACGATGCCACCGCCCCGGTTGTGAGCTTGGATTCTCTCGATCTTGATTTCTTCTTTTGGGGGAATCGCCATCAGGACGGACAAGACTATCTAAACTTGCCGTTAACGCAAAGTGAGTATCATTATTTTCGAGAGCAACTTTTGAAAGCAGAGAAAATGGAATCGCATATGACGGACGAACTTCGATTTTTCGAAGGCTGCCTGCCCGTCGAAGAACTCGCCTCACGCGGCGAAGAAACCTTGGCCTACAGCTGCATGCGTCCCGTGGGTCTTTCGATGAGCGAATGGCCATCCCCTCGGCGCGAGGCCTTTGCCCCTCGTTACCAGGCCCATGCCGTGATTCAATTTCGTCGCGAACGAGCCAGTGGGGAGCTTCTCAATATGGTGGGCTTTCAAACCCGCATGAAGTGGCCCGAGCAGCAGCGCGTATTTCGAGAACTTCCGGGTATGGGCTCGGCGGATTTTGTTCGCCTTGGAGCGATGCATCGCAATACGTTTGTCAATACACCGAAGCATTGCCGCGATCATCTCGAACTTAAAAATCTCGAAAGCTCGACGCTTGGCCCCGTATTTGTTGCCGGGCAAATTTCTGGGTCTGAAGGTTATACGGAGGCGATTGCCTCGGGCCATTATGTCGCCCTTCGCGTGCTGGGGTATCCTTGTCTGCCTGAAACCTCGTGTTTAAGGTCGATGGTGCGCTTTCTTATAGAATCAGATTCTCGGTATTTTCAGCCCATGAATTTTAATTTTGGTCTCTTACCTTCGTCTCCCCCTGAAAGCCACGCTAACGCTACAATAAAAGAAGGGTCGCCTGCTGGCCGACCCCCGAAGAGGCGAAAACTCTCTAAAGCAGAGCGCATTGCCGAACGCGTGGAGTGCAGCCTGGGAGACTTAGATACGTGGATTTTAAGTCATTTCAAAGAGCCATTGAAAACTACCTTAACGACGCAGTGGCCTTCGAACGATTTAGCCCCCATAGTCACCGAGCACGATGCACAGATCTTAAGCGCTTAGAAAATTTTTTAGAGGGCCAGCCTCTCTGCGTTAACATCTGGAATAAATTTTGCCACCATATTTCAAAAACCCTTTCGATAAACTCTCAAAAGAGAGCCTACTCGACATATCGAGTATTTTTTCAAAGCCTGAAGGCGCGTAATCGCCAGATCGATTTACCTCGACTAGAGATTCCTAAACTCCGTGGGCATCGAAAATTACCGCGTACGCTCAGCTACGATGAAGTGGCCGAGACTTTAAGCGCTGAATCTAAGGTACAGCTTTTTGTGGAATTTCTTTATGCGACGGGGGCACGTGTTTCTGAGGCCTGTCATGCTCAGTGGTCCGATCTGGAGATGAATCCCCCCTCGATCCGACTCTATGGCAAAGGCCGGAAATGGCGAATCTGTCCGCTGCCAAAATCTCTGGTCGAGCGATTGCAAGAAGCGCGCAAAATTTGGGATGAAACTATTCGAGGTACCCCTTCGCGCAGTGGCACTTCGACCCTACAAAGCCAGGCGATGCCTGTCGTGAATCGCTATATTTTTTCGTCTCAGAGAGATCCCGCGAAGCCGCTGTCAGATCGTTGGGTACGTAAACAACTTCGAGACCTTTCGCTAAAGATTTCGCACAAAAAGCATTTGCATCCTCACCTCTTTCGGCATTCGATTGCCACCCACCTTCTAGATGCCGGGGCCCATCTTCGTTTCATTCAAGACATCTTGGGCCATGCATCGCTCTCGACCACTCAAAAATATCTGAATGTTTCGAAACAGCGGCTTATGGAAGTTTTCGATCGCTTTCATCCACGAGCTTAACGTTGAGATTACTATCGGGCTTCACGTTAAACCTAACGCTCAGCTTAACGCTGTCTTTTTTCACGATCATCGATAAAATCATTCTGTGGGGTCTGATCATACGCCAACCAATTCGGAGTCAATGAAGAGCACAACTATTGACGGCAATGCCATTGAAAAGCAACTTGACGAAGACGACAAAGTTCCTGAACTAAAAAAAATTGATCGAGATTTTAGACGCATGATTTTGCTGAGCCTCGCGAAGGCAAACGATGATAATCCGTATCTCATCCTCGACTTAAAGGTAGGCGTTTCGATTGAAACCGTTCGTTTGCGCTACCACGATCTTTCTCGGTCGCTCCATCCTGATAAGCATTACCGTAAGGAACTTGGCCCCTACAAGCGCAAGCTCGAAAGTTTGTTCAGTCGCATTCAGAAGGCTTACTCCAAACTGAAAGACCCCTACTCTAAGGAAGCTCTCGATAAACTTCTGAAGCTTAAAGATACACCGGCCAAAACCAGACCGATTCAAGGCGACGGCTCCACGTTCAAAGCCTCGTCCAAGCCGAAGCCACCCACGCAGTTATCGAAAGAGATGGAGCGATGGGGAAAAGCAGAAGCCGCTTACAAGAAGGGCCTTGATTTTGAAAAGAACGGCTTTGCTTGGGACGCTTATATGCATTTTGTAGAGGCCGTCAAATTAGAACCTAAACGAGACACTTATAAGGCGGCTCACCAAAGAATTCAAGCCGCCGCCTTTCGAGAGAGATCTCAAAGAGAAATTCAAGAATTGAAAAATGAGATTACTTCCTCAGGCGCTTCTCAGGCCATTTTGCGAAAATCGGAAGAACTCTTGCGACTCGAACCAGAGTCTCTGGATGCTAAAATTATTTTTAGTCGATGTATTGTCGAACGAAAAATGGAAGATCGCTACCACGAAGCCGAAGTCTTGTTGCAACGCTTAAAGTCGGCTCGTCCGCAAGATAGTGATCCGTGCTTATGGCTTGCACGGCTTTATGAAAATCGGGGCGAGAAAAAGGCGGCTATGAAAGAAGCTAAAGAGGCTCTGAATAGAAATCCAAAAAACTCGTCGGCTGAAAAACTCATTCAGCGATTGAAATAAACTAGGGTAAAATGGGCCTATCACCGATCTCCCGTTCGGTGCACCTCGACGCCAAAAACGAAACCTGCATCCTTGACTGCCTATCGCCTACCGCGCGAAAAGTTCTTAAGCCGTGGCGCAGTGCATTGATCTGTCGAAATGGCACCTCTTGCGGCGCTGGCTCTTGACGTCTTTGAGTCTCGAAGACTTTAAGTCGTAACGACTTTCACTCATGAGGACTTTTTGAGAGATTTCAACTGGCATCGGCGTTAAACTGAAAGCGTGTCAGAGATCGTTTTGGGTATTGATTTAGGAACGACCTATTCTTGTGTGGCGATAGCCGACAAAGATGGGCCCAGAGTTATTGAGCAACATGGAGGCTATCGCACCTTTCCTTCCGTCGTGGCCTTCACGGCCAATGGGTCTAAACTCATTGGTCATATTGCCAAGCGCCAATCGATTACGAATGCTGAAAATACGGTCTACTCCGCGAAGCGGCTAATCGGGCGAGGCTTCGAGGCTCCCGAGGTGCAAAAGGCAATAAAATCGGTGCCCTATAAAATTGTTCAAGGCCCCAATAGAGATCCGAGAATATCTATTTTTGGCCGCAATCATCCAATCTCTGAAATTTCGGCGCTCATTTTAAAGCAAATTAAAGAGATCGCCGAGGAGAGTCTTCACACCAAAATAGATAAGGCCGTGATTACCGTGCCAGCCTATTTTTCAGATGGTCAGAGGCAGGCAACCAAAGACGCAGGTTTCATTGCCGGCCTCGAGGTGCTGCGTATTATCAATGAACCTACGGCGGCGGCTCTTGCCTTCGGATACAAGCGTCGTATGGACAAAAAGATTGTGGTTTACGATTTGGGTGGGGGTACGTTTGATGTTTCAATACTCGATATTTCTCGCGATACCTTCGAAGTATTGGCGACCGCAGGAAATACCTTTCTGGGTGGAGAAGACTTTGATCAACGACTTATCGATTTTATTTCGAAATCGTTTGAAGCAGACCATGGCATTTCACTGAAAGATGATCGAATGGCCCTTCAGCGTCTGAAAGATGCTGCTGAAACCGCTAAGAGCCAGCTGTCGACTCTGCTTGAGACCGAAGTGAACTTACCCTTTCTCATTACCATCAACGGTGAGGCGAAACATTTGAAGATGACGCTTCATCGACTTGATCTTGAGCGAATCACTCAAGACTTGGTCGATGAAACTATCCGCATTTGTCGGGACGCCCTCGATATGGCAGCTCTCAAAGTGGGAGAAATCGATGATGTTTTGTTGGTGGGGGGTATGACTCGCATGCCGTTGGTTCAGCAAAAGGTGCGGGAATTCTTTGAACGCGTTCCATCGAAAAATATTCATCCGGATGAGGCTGTAGCTCTTGGGGCCGCCATTATGGGCGCCACTCTTCTAGAAGAAGAAATGCCTGTGACTCTTCTCGATGTGACTCCCTTCAGTTTGGGTATTCGAACAGCCGGTGGTTATACCAACTTTCTGATACCCAAAAATTCGACCATTCCGACCGAAGCCAGTCATGTCTTTACGACGGTGAGCGAGGGGCAGACATCGGTGAAAATTCAGGTCCTGCAGGGTGAAAGCAAAGTCGCCATCGACAATATTTTACTGGGAGAATTCACGCTCACTGATATTCCTCCCCTAAAAGCGGGAGAGCCTGAAATTAATGTGATTTTTAGCATCGATTCAAATGGTATTGTTCATGCGTCAGCGCAAGATATGAAAACCATGAAAGAGCAATCGATTATGGTCACCTCAAAGTCGAGCTTAACCGAAGAAGAGCGAGATGAAATTGCCGAACGCTTTAACAGCGATAACGATATGGGCGTCACTGAGAAAGTGGGACGACCTGAAGGCTCACAATGACGAAGCCCCCGATGAGAGATGGTATTGAGCCCAAGATTTTAATTTCAAAACAAGAGTGGATGGTGGTCGCCAAGCCGGCAGGTTACCATACGCTTTCGGCCAAGGCATCTTCGGAGCCAGTGAAAGACCCTCACGGCTTATTTCATGATGATGAAATAAGCGGCGTCTATGACATAAGCCCTAAAGGGCCTCTTGTGATGGATGATTCAGATGATATTTCTGAGGGGCAAAGCTTGGAAGCTTGGTTGTTAGAGCAGTATCCCGAGCAGAAGTCGATTCCTGACTCGGGCATTGCGCATCGTCTCGATCAGAGGACCTCGGGATGCCTGTTAGTTGCAAGAACCGAAAGCTCCTATATGCATCTGAGAGATGATATTCGTTCAGGAGCTATACGAAAAATATATTTGACCTATGTGAAGGGCCTTTGCCGATCGGGAGATTTCACGCTCTATTTTTCGAGTCGATATAAGCGGTCTCAAAAAGTAACCGTAGCTGAAACAGGTCCGGAAAAAGTTCGAGGTCGCTGTCAGTGGACTATGCTCAAAACCGATCGAGATCGCAGCCTCCTCGAAGTGGAACTTCTCGGCCGTGGCAAGCGACACCAAATACGCGCCGGCTTTGCGCATCTCGGTCATCCCCTTGTGGGCGATCGACTCTACGGAGGTCCCGCTTGGAATTCGCGCTTTGGTCTGCATGCTTGGAAATTACTATGGAAGAAACATGAGGTCATTTGCCCCCCGCCCGATGACTGGCCAGAGGATTTTAAGAAGATAGGCGAGGAGGGAGAAGCCTAAGCCTGTTCATCGTCTTGGCCTGACCATACCCAATAAATGGCGGACCATTATTGGGTATGGTCCAGCGGCTTCTTAATATTCCTCTGACGCGCAGTTTCTTTCTTTTTGGAGCCCGTTCCACAGGAAAATCTACGTTCATTGAATCCCTACTCCCCGACACGAAAGCCATCTGAATTGACCTCCTCAACCCAGACCAAGAGACTGAGTTCTTAAAAAATCCTAGTCGCCTAGATTATCGAGCGGGGCAGAGCAAGACCCTTTGCAATTGAGATAAAGTCTTCAAACGTCGTTGACGAAGCCGAAGTTCGTAAATTTGAACGACTGGCCGCCGATGTTCCTTAAGCTGAGATGCTTTATCTTTCGAATGATCCCCGGGCTATGCGCATCAACGATGTGGGCTGCCTCCATTGGAAAGATGGAATGTCACGAATATTTGAGCGCGATTTATAGCCTGCAACTTGACACAATCAAACGTTTGTTTGAAAATCATCGGGTGACGCTGACGCTGGTCTCGCCTTTATTCGTTTTCTTTCTCGTAACCGCAGACGACAAATTACCTCCCCCTCCGAGCTTGTCGGAGAAAATTCTTTTGGAACGGCTTCAAGAGACAAGCCCGGCTATACAATCGATTCGAGCCCAGAGAGCCGATAGAGAGCTTGAGCGTTCTCTGCTGCGAGAGAGGTTTGAAAGCACGCTCAGCCCCTCGATATCTTATTTGAACACGAAAGAGCGAGCCATTTCAGCCCTTGAGCCTGTAATAAGCCCGCAGCTTCAAAGCGCACTGCGGATAAGCCGACGACTACCTTTCGGCGTTGAAATCATAGGTGAAGCTCAGGCGAGGCAGATCAGCGTAGAAGCTTCCCAGGTTTACGATGCCACTCAGGTGCGAGGCCTGGTGAGAGCCCAGTTTGATTTGTGGAATAATCTATTTGGTATTGCCGATCGAGCTCTGTTGTCAGCCCTTGTCGCCAGCGAGAAAGGTGCTGAACTTCGCGAAACGCTTCAACGAAAATCGTTGGAGTCTGATATTCGCATTCTCTATTGGCGATGGCTTGCGACCAATGAACGCCTTCGAGTATCTAAGGAGCTTCTGAGGGGCTCGGATGTGCAGCTGACCGATGCTCGACAGCGTCGGCGTCAATCGGCGGCTGACGAAGGCGATGTCGCGCTACTCGAAGCGCAGTGGCTGCAACGCCAGCGCGATCTTGATTTTTTAACCCAGCAGAAAGTGGGGCTCTTAACGACGATTGAAGAGCTGTTGGGCCCCCTGCCGGTGGAGTGGAAGGCGGCGGACCCCCTCGATCTTGGTTCATTACTGCGAGAAAGAGTGGCCGACGCTCAGTCGTGCGCCGCCAATCCATCGAATGAATGGCTGCGATCCGATTGGGACGATGTCGTAGCCCTCTTGCAAACAGAGCGAGATGGCCGAACGCGTTCGGCGCAGTATTCGCATCTACCAACCGTTCAGGGCTTCGCGCAATTGCAAACGAGTGGAGCACGGTCGTCGCTTGGTGGAGCCTTCGATGATTGGCGTGACGATACCAAGCTGGGCTATGAGGTTGGTGTTCAGTTGAGTTTACCTCTGGAGGGCGATCGTTTCACAAGTCGACGAAAAATGATGGAATCGAACCACCTTCGCTTGGATGCTGAAAGTCAAAGACTTCAATATCAGCTGAACTCTAAGCGAAGCCAATGGTCTCAAACACTCCCTCTTCTCTATCGCCAACTAGAGGCTCAGCAGAAGAGCTCGCTGGCGCTTGAAAAAGCCGTGCGATCAAAAAAGCGAAAGTTTGACCAAGCAAGAGCGTCTATTAACGACCTCATCCATGATCAGAACGCGTACTACCAAAGTCGACTTCAAGAGATCTCGCTGCAAGAAGAGATTCTGGTGACCGTACTCGACTTTAAAAAGACTCTCACTAAACTTTCGTGCTTGGAACTATGAAAGGACGTCTCCATGGAACGCCTTGCCCAGTTTTTTCTCGATAATAAAAAATTTACGTATGTCGTGACTCTTATTTTTGCCGTTTACGGAGGTCTCAATCTTCTTCAAATTCATACCGAAGAATTTCCTAATGTGAATGTTGGCAACGCAATTGTCACCACCAACTATCCAGGGGCCTCAGCCACCGAAGTAGAGACGAAGATTACAAAGCCAATCGAAGATGAAATTCGAAGTGTACGCGGCATTAAAATGGTTCGATCCCTGTCAAAGCCTGGCTTCAGCCAAATTTTCATCGAAGTAGATATCGATCGTTATTCCGTTCAAGAAGTCATGGGCGATCTTCAGCGAGCCATCGATCGAACGAGAGACCTGCCCGGCGATTTAGATGAACTGCCGGCGTTTGTTGAAATAAAAACTGAAGAATGGCCTGTGATCGAGTTAGCGATTGTGGGGTCCAATGATAATCGACTGCGAAATCGGGTGGCCGATGAACTCAAAGAGGTCATTGAGGAGCATCCCGGCATTGTAGAGGTTCTTCCACTCGGCTATGCGCCGAGACAATTTACCATTCAGTTAGATCCCAAAAAACTACAGGCTTTCAATATTGGTATCGATGAGGTTGTCGGCGCGATTCGATCGAGAAACGTGACAATTCCTGGCGGAGAGATTAAATCGGCAAGGGATCAGCGCCTTTTAAGAATTGAGGGTAAAGTTCATAGTATTTCTGACCTTGAAACGCTTGTCGTGCGATCGACGTTTTCAGGCCGGCCTGTTCTTCTGAAGGATATCGCTCAGCTCTCGGACAACGAGCCCGAGCAAGACATTCTTTACCGATATGGCCAAGAGCCTGCTACTATGCTGGCGGCGAAGAAGCGAGGCGGCGCGGATATTCGCTCTCTTTCGAGCGACGTCGAAACCATCATTGGTAGTTTTAGAGAAAAATATAAAGACGATCTTAAGTTTAATATTTACTTTAACTCCGGCGAACAGACCCATCAACGCATCACAATTTTAGGATCTAACGCGGTGGTGGGACTTGTCTTGGTATTCTTATTTCTCATGCTGTTTTTGCCAGGACGTCATGGATTTGTGGCGGGGCTATCGCTACCACTCGCGATGCTAGCGACCGTGGGCTTTATGAATACCGCAGGCCTCACGCTAAACTCTATGAGCATTCTGGCACTCATTATTGCGCTAGGCATGCTCGTCGATAATGCGGTTGTCGTCGCAGAGAATACTATCTTTCTACAAAAGAAAGGCTTGCCCACGCGCGAAGCGCTTTTAAAAACGGTTCAGCAACTTTCCTTACCCATTACCATGACGACGCTCACCACTATTTTTGCGTTCGTACCGATGCTGGTGACAACGGGGGGTATGGGTCAATTTATCCGAAGTCTTCCCATCATCATTAGTTTTGCTCTTGCCTTCAGTTTGTTTGAAGCATTTTTTCTGCTACCAACACGATTGGGATGGCTCAAGCTTAAGCTGCCCTCAGACTCCTCATTAAAATCATCCTCAGAATCTCGAAGTGAACATCATGATTGGTTCACTCGTTGGATAGAGCCCCCCTTTGCGCGCCTGATGACCCTTGTCGTTAAGCATCGCATAATAACGTTTGGCGTCTATACGGCGATTCTTCTGGGGTCGATGCTCTTGCTTGTGAAAGGCAATGATTTGATTTTATTTCCGGCTGATCAAGCAAAACGCTACTTAATGCGTGTTGAAATGCCCGTAGGCACTCCTGTAACAAAAACGTCTGAAGCGCTGGCGCGACTGGCCCAGAAAGTCCAAGACAAGTTTGGAGCGGGCATTGAACATATTAAAGTCATTGCTGGAGAGTCTGCGTTTGACCCCAATGATCCTAAAGCAAAGAAAGGGGCTCGCTTTGGTCTGCTCTATATTTTTATTTCAGACGAGCTAAAAGATACAGTTCCCTACAAGAAAACTTTGGCCGATCTACGAGCCATCACGATACCCGGTATAGAAAAAATTGGCGCTGAAGTGGAAATCATGGGACCTCCTATTGGGGATCCCGTAAATATTAGTTTTCGCTCGAACGACGCAGCGGCATTACAAGCGGTTGCGCAGTCTATCGTCGACAAGCTTCGGGAGACGCCCGGTATTTTTGATGCGCAGGTCAACGAGATCATTGGCGACGAAGAAGTTTTCGTCAGCGTCGACTATCAAAAGGCAGCTCGCTTGGGATTAAATCTGGCCCATATTGGAGAGACCGTGCGAACGGCGATTGCAGGGACGAAAGTATCGGATATCACCTTGAACAACAAAAAGGTGGATCTCGTCGTTCAGTTTAACCCCGAAGGACGTGAGTCTTTAGAGAGCTTGAATCTCATTAAGATTCGAGATCCTCAGGGAAATTTGATTCCTCTATCGACCGTGGCCACCTTTAAAAAGGTAGTGGGCGAACCCCAGATTCAACGCTTTGACTACAAACGATCTAAAACCGTGACCGCCAATGTGAACCTTGATGAACTCACCGCAGTAGAAGCTAATGAAATAGCCTTGGCCGCCTATGCTGCCATTCAAGCGGACTATCCAGAAGTAAGCCTCGAGCTAGGGGGTGAGGGAGAAAAAACTCAAGAGTCTATGCAGTCGCTCTTTCGGGCTCTAATGCTTTCTCTGCTCGCCATTTTTGGCCTGCTCGTTCTTCAATTTAATTCGTATCTCAGACCTCTGATCATTTTGAGCACCATTCCTCTCGGCATTGTCGGCGTATCCGTCGCGTTTTTCTTTCACGATCGCCCCATCAGCTTTCTCGCGCTTATTGGCATTTTGGGTCTCGGTGGAATCATCGTAAATACGGGTATCATTCTCATTAGCTTCATTGATGAGCTACGCAAAGAGAGCGATCGAAGCCTACTAGAAATTGTTCTTGAAGCCGCCACGCGACGCCTTCGTGCCGTGGTGGTGACGTCGGTCACAACCGTCGCCGGCCTCATTCCCACAGCGTATGGCATGGGAGGTGCGGATGAATTTATTATTCCCATGTGTATGTCGCTGGCATGGGGCTTAGTGAGCGGTACGTTACTCTCTTTAATTTGGGTACCCTGCGCCTACATGATCACCGAAGATATCGCCCGCTGGTGTGGTCAAAAAATGGGGCGATCGAGCAGAGAACAGTCCCTCAAAGTGCTTCAGTCCGTGAAGGCATAGACCGATGTCTCGCCTACGAACCAAAAAAGATACTAAATCGACTCGAGAGAAAATTCTTCGAGTCGCCTCGCAGATGTTTTCGAATCAAGGCTATGGCAGCACTTCTGTGCGTGATATCGCGAAAGAAGCAGGAGTAAACATTGCTGCCATCAATTATCACTTTCGTTCGAAACAAGAATTGCTGTGGCAGATTCTTCAAAACTCCAATCGGCATCTCCGAGAAATCGCCGACGAGATAGCGCGCTCCGATTTGGGCTTCGAGGATGCCAGTGTCGCTTTTTGTGAGCGAATGTTACGTTTATCGAGCGATGTGCGCACGGTCATGCGTGTCTTTATGTCTCCAGTCGAAGAGGGTTACGAAGCCAACTTTCAAGATATCTGTAAAAAAAGCACGGTGGGCCCCCCTGGCTATGAGGGCCTTTCTGCTATCTTGCAGAGGTCGATCAAACGCTCTTTAAGTCCTTCGGAAATGCTCTTTGCCGTTCGCTCTCTCTTTCACTCGATTCTTCTATGGACGACGCTCTCGGACACCCCATTTTTGAAAACGCAGTGTCGCTTACATCGCAAACACTTCAGCCGCACCGCGATTCTTAAGGAGATCAGAACGCTGGCACGCGCGCTACTCGTGTATCTTAAGGCCGAACCTCGCACTATAGTATAAAGGTAGAATATTAGCGGAGACTAGTTTGCAGAGGGCACAAGAGTGCGGCTGGCGACCTTTGCGGCCAGCCGCAACAGATAGCCATTTTTCGGATGGGCTCTAAATAGAAACTCACTATGCTAACGGGTCTCGGCCCTGTTAGGCGCGACTCATGTATTCGCCGGTCTCTGTGTTCACGATGATGGACTCTCCCTCGTTGATGAAGGCAGGAACCCCTACCGTAATACCTGTCTCTAGCTTCGCCGCTTTGTTCACATTAGTGGCGGTGGCGTTGCGGATGCCTGGCTCTGTCTCGACGACTTTCAGCGTGACGCGTGCGGGAGGTTCGACGCTCACCGGTTGCCCTTCAATATACGAGATAGTCACCTTCGAATTGGGAAGTAAATAACCCGCAATACTATCGACAAACTCCGCAGGCACGGGATTTTGTTCGTAGTTATCAGGATTCATGAAAACGTAGGCATCCCCATCTTTATAAAGAAATTCCATGGTGATGACGTCCAAATTTAGTTTTTCGACGGTATCATCCGATCGAAATCGATGAGACACATTGCTGTTCGAAAGAATATCTTTCATTTCGACTTGCATCATAGCGCGTAAATTGCCCGGCGTATGGTGAGTTGCCGAAATGACCTTCACCATACGGTTCTTGTACTTTAAGACATAGCCTTTGCGAATATCGGTCGCTTTTATATTCATAGAGGATAGTTTTCACGCAGGCCAATCGCTGTCAACAGATGGATCCTTGAGTTTTAGGGCGACTTCGACCAAATTGGACACCATGACCATGGATGTCGAAAAAATTGCATCGCTTGCCTATCTCAAAGTAAAAAACGACGAGAAAGAGCGAATATCTTCCCATTTAGAGAAAATTCTTCATTACGTGGAGCAGCTCAACGAGGTGCCGATGACGGCTGACGAAGCGCGTTCGATGGGTCAGTTTCATATTTTGTCGGCATTTTTTGAAGCCGAAGGTTGGACGTTTGGCCAGTCCCTAAGAGCGGATGATCTGGAAGGCAACCGTGCGAACAGCGTTGCCAAACTCAACCTGAGCAACTCGGAGGCGCTGAGCAATTCACCAGCCTCGGCAGGACTGCCGGAGGGCTTAATGTTTGAAGTGCCCTCTATTATTGAAAGGTAATCGCTGCCATGGGTAGACTTTTTGACTTACGAAGAAAATTTATTTCGAAAGAAATTCATCCGCGTGATTACTTTCGTAGCTTGCTGTTAGACGTGCGAAAGAAGAATGAGAAGCTCAACTGCTATTTAGAAATTTTTGAAGACGACTTTGAGCGGGCTGCGGATCTTACGTTTGATGAAGCCAAACCGCTGTCGTGCATGCCAATCGCCATCAAAGATATGATTTCTATTCGAGGCAAACGCCTGTCAGCCGCCTCTCGTATGCTGGAAAACTATCGTGCGCCTCGCTCGGCTACTGTGACTGAGCGCCTCGAGGAGGCCGGCGCTTTTTTTGTGGGGCGTGCGCACTGTGATGAATTCGCCATGGGTTCTTCGAATGAAAATGGGCCGTTTGGACCCGCGAGAAATCCCTTTGATTTAACGCGCACGCCAGGGGGCAGTAGCGGCGGCTCCGCATCAGCCGTAGCGGCTGAAACCTGTGTTGGTTCTCTGGGCACAGATACCGGCGGCAGTATTCGCTTGCCCGCCGCCTTTTGTGGTCTGACGGGCCTTAAACCCACCTATGGACGAGTCTCTCGCTCCGGGGTGATTGCATTTGCAAGTTCGCTTGATCAGGTGGGCCCTTTTGCAGACGACGCACTCGACTGCGCCGCGCTGGCTCAAGTCATTGCCGGACGAGATCCTCGCGACGCCACAACGGCGCCAGCGGCCGTACCGTCATATACCGATGCCGTCGCTCGTGGCACTTTGAAGGGTCTACGCATTGGTTTGCCCAAAGAGTATTTTTTAAAAGACGGCGTTAGTGCCGATATTCAGAAATACTGCGAACAAGCGATCGATCTTTTTAAATCGCAAGGCGCCATTCTTTCAGAAGTCTCACTGCCCCATAGTCCTTACGGCATTGCGGCCTATTATCTTGTCGCCACCGCAGAGGCGGCGAGCAATCTAGCACGCTACGATGGCATTCGTTACGGACATCGCGCTCGCTCGTATCAATCGCTCAAAGATCTGATTGCCGAGTCACGAACGGAAGGCTTTGGAGAAGAAGTCAAACGCCGCATTATGTTAGGAACTTTTGCGCTTAGCTCGGGCTACTACGATGCATTTTATTCGAAAGCTCAGTTTGTGCGATCGAAAATTCAGCAAGAATTTTTAGAAGCCTTTAAAAAGGTGGACGTGCTTTTCACACCTGTGTCACCCGTGAGCGCTTTTCCGCTTGGATCAAAAGTGAATGATCCACTCCAACTTTATTTATTGGATATTTTTACGGTGTCTTGCAATTTAGGCGGAGTGCCTGCGATTGCTTTTCCTATGGGCTATGATTCACTCAATCTGCCGGTAGGCGGACAATTCATTGCGGGCCCCTACCAAGAGGCTCGCCTCTTTGAGGCAGTCGGGGCATTTGAAAGAGCGTGTCCGTTTAAGAAGAGGGCCTTAGCATGCTGAGCGAAATTCTCGATCGTTATGAGCTAGTAATTGGACTCGAAGTTCATGCGCAGCTTCGAACTCATACTAAATTGATGAGCGCGGCATCGAATCAGTTTGGAGAAAATCCTAATACCGCTGTTTCAACCATATGCACCGGACTGCCAGGAGCGCTGCCTGTTCTCAATGAAGAAGCCGTCCGCCAAGCGCTTCTTGTGGCTATGGCTCTGGAGTGCTCCATTCAAAAAGTGTCAATTTTTTCTCGTAAGCATTATTTTTATCCTGATCTACCCAAGGGCTATCAAATTTCGCAGTACGATCGACCCTATGCTTTAAAGGGCCGTGTGCCTTTTTATTTTAAAGGCGAAAAGAAATCGATCGGGCTGACGCGCATCCATATCGAAGAAGATGCGGGAAAAAATCTTCATTTTGAAGAACGAGGCGCTAGCTTGGTAGACCTTAATCGCTCGAGCGTGCCACTTATTGAGATTGTTTCAGAGCCCGAACTGCGATCGGCCGAAGAGGCTGCCGCTTATTTGAAAGCTTTGAGACTTATTTTGAGAACCTGCAACGTATGCGATGGAAATTTAGAAGAAGGTAATTTTCGTGTTGATGCCAATGTGAGCTTGAGGCCTCTAAGTCAAAAAGCATTTGGTACTCGTGTGGAACTTAAGAACATCAACAGCTTTCGCAATCTTGAGAAAGCGATCGAGTACGAAGCCCTGAGGCAATTTGATGTCTTGGAACAGGGCGGCACCCTATCTCAAGAAACGAGACTCTGGGATGCCGAACAAAACAAATCGCATAGTATGCGCTCTAAAGAAGAGGCCTCGGACTATCGCTATATGCCAGAGCCAGATTTGCTGCCGCTTATTCTTGATGAGAGCCTCTGGCCTGAGATAAAAGCCAAACTGCCTCGCCTACCGATGGAAACGATGGATCATTTTATGACCACCTATGGTCGCAGTCTTTACGATGCCGAAGTGCTAACGGCTTCACGAGATTTAGCTGATTTGTATGAGACGACTGCCACGGGTATTAATGACGCTCAATTGGCATCGAATTTCATTCAAACCCATGTTCTGGCAAAGATTGCAGATCCAGAACGAGATATCGCGACGTTTTATCCGGACGCTCCGGCCCTCACTCTGCTACTGAAGCGTATTAAAGATGGTACGCTCTCTCTGAATCTGGCCAAAGATGTTTTTGAAGAGATGATGATTTCCAAAAAATCGGCCGATGAAATTATCTCTGAGAAAAATCTCGCTCAAATCAGCGATGAAAGCGCGTTGGTGTCTGCACTACGAAGCGTATTGGCAGCTCATCCCACGCAAGTAAACGATTTTAGATCGGGTAAAGAAAAGATTTTTGGTTTTCTTATGGGACAGTGCCAGAAAGCTCTCGCTGGCAAAGCCAATCCGGCCTTGCTAAAATCACTGCTTGAAAAGGAACTTAGAACAGGTTCTAACTAAAATGAAGGAGGGTCGCTATGTCAAAGATCGTACCACACACAAAGGCAAATGAAGGTGAGGCGGCTGTGACCACAAAACCTTACGGTTCCAAGCTCGGCAAAAAAATTTGGTTTAATGGTGAGCTCAAAAATGCGGAAGATACGAATGTTCATATTACCGCACATTCGCTGCACTACGGCCTTGCGGCTTTTGAAGGGATTCGAGCTTACAAACTGACGGACGGATCGATTGGCATTTTTCGTTGCGAAGACCATATGCTTCGTTTCATTCAGAGCTGTCATACAGGAGTTTTGCCGCTCAAATATACGCTGGACGAGCTTGTAGAAGCTTGTCGACTCACGGTGAAAGAATCAGGTTTTGGCGCCTGCTACCTGCGACCTCTCGGATTTTTGGATGCTGGCCCCTTGGGCGTGTATTTTGATCCTCAGACGCATCCTTTTTCGGTAGCGATTATCGCGATGGATTGGGGCAAGTACCTCGGGGACAATGCCATGAAAAAGGGCTCGCGACTTAAAATTTCGTCCTTCACAAGACATCATCCCAATATCGCGATGACCAAGGCTAAATTTACGGGAAATTATATTAACGGTGTTATGGCAAAAGCAGAAGCTCGATCGATGGGCTTTGATGAAGCGCTGATGCTTGACCCTGAAGGTTATGTAGCCGAAGGCACCGGAGAGAATATTTTTCTCTACAGTCGAGGCAAAATATTCACTCCGTCCGTTGAGACCGTATTGTCCGGAATTACTCGTGACACAGTGGGTCATATTTTAAAGGACATGAACCTCACGGTGGTCGAGCGTCGTCTCACCCGCGATGAACTTTATAATGCGGACGAGGTTTTTTTGACCGGCACGGCGGCCGAGATTACTCCTGTGGCCGAGATTGATATGCGTGCCATTGGCACAGGAAGGCCTGGCCCAATAACTCTTGAAGTTCAGCGACGATTTTTTGACATTGTGACCGGCGTGGACTCACAATATAGCAAGTGGATTACCAAAGTCTGATTAAAAGAGATTCTAAAACGCGTTCTCATTTCGCTATTTTTTCCTACGGGATTGCTGTGCCTGTAGTCGTGGCGCTGGGCCTACTGGGTTTAACGGGATGTGCCGCCCATCAAGAACCTGTTCGTACATCAGATGCCCTCAATTTTAAGCGCATTTTTCTGCCGTTCACCTCTGTCACAAAAGCAACTCGCGACAGCCTTCTGTGGATCGAGGGCATGGAGCTTAGAGTAGAAGATATGGCCCGAGGTCTCTTTGTAACCGAGTGGCAAAACAATTCACCTGACAATCGCTTCAGAATCACCCTTCGAATTCAACAAGAGTTCTCATCCAGTGGGGAAAGCAGCATGATCTCTGCGCATGCTGAAGAGCAGGTTTTGATCAACAATAGCTGGCAAGAGGTACCCTCGTCGGGACAATGGGAGAAAGATATCATGAACGCCATTGAATCGAGACTCGTATCACGCTCGCCAGGCACGGGGCCAGACGCAGGCAGACATTTAAGCATAGGGACCGGTGCAGGGCCAGATATCGAGGCCCGCCCCATCCATACTAATCCTACCAAGAGGGCGCATGACTGAGAAGCCAGGCGCTCCACTGCCACCTCCCCCTCAAGCACCGCAGGTTTTTGGACGTTACCAAATTATAGAACCGCTGGCCAAGGGCGGTATGGCTCAGGTCTATCGAGCCAAATCCACTCAAGGCCGAATTTTCACTCTCAAGAAAATTTTGAAGGATTATTCAGACAATCCTGATTTTGTAAAAATGTTTTTGGAAGAAGCCAAGCTCTCCCTGTCGATGAAACATCCTCAGGTGGTTCGCGTATTAGACTTTGGACAAATTGAAGAGTCTTACTTTTTAGCCATGGAATACGTCTTTGGCAGAGACTTAAGCGCGGTTCTTAAAAAATCAGCCGAGCTTAAAATTTTTATACCCATCGATGTGGTCTGCAATATCATTTATCAGTGTTGTTTAGGTTTGCACTACGCTCATACCCTACAAGATACGTTTGGGAATCCGCTCAATATCGTTCACCGAGATATTTCTCCTCCGAATGTGCTCGTGAGCTACAACGGCGAAGTAAAAATTCTCGATTTTGGCATTGCCAAAGCGGTGAGCTCCTCGCGACGGGAAGAAACGCGAAGTGGCGTTCTAAAAGGCAAATTTTCGTATATGTCTCCGGAGCAAGCCAGCGGCAAACCGCTCACCGCTCAAAGCGATGTATTTAGTTTAGGAACGGTTTTTTATGAGCTTCTCACCTCGAAGAATCTTTTCTACCGCCCCGATGAGTTAGAAACCCTAGAGGCCGTGAAAAAGGGAGTCATTCCACCCATTCGAAAAATTCGAGGTGATGTAACGGCAGGTCTTGAAAAAATTGTTTTGAAGGCTTTGGCCGCTAAAACAAAAAATCGGTATTCGTCGGCCGCTGAGATGAGTGAAGACGTTCGACTTTTTATGCACGAGCATTATTCGCATAGCGACGCGCGTATGACGGCTCGTTTTTTGAGAAAGCTTTTCTCTCAAGACTTTGAGGTTAGAAGCCCCGTGGCAATCAGCGAAGGCTGGCAAGATATTTTAGATGTAGGCGGCTTAGATGAAGACCTTCTTCTCGACGTTTCAGAGCCGGGTACCGAAACACAGTCGCTTCGACCCCTCGTTCGCCCGCATCAACTTCAGTGGCATGAGAAGCTTATTTATGATCCTCATATGGTGAGACGTATTCAAACGGGCTTTCTACAGTTCATTCTCTTGGTGGGTGTATTTTTAGCGTCATTCATGAGCTACGATTATATTCGTAGGTGGCAGGATGAACCTCTGACAACGAATCAAGTGGTCGTGGCGCCGATTGACTCACTTACACCTTCTGCCTCTCCTGCAGCCGTCGGCACCTTTCAATACTGGAAGAGTCAGGGAGAAAATCATGAGGCGCAGAAGAACCTCGAAGCCGCCCTACAAAGTTATAAGCGCGCTCTTGAAATCAGCCCCTTTGACGAAGACTTGCTGACGCGTGTCGATTTCTTGGAACTTGCGACCGGGGCCATCACCTCATCGTGCGAGCGCTTGATGCGATCGACTAAATTGGCGACTCGAGAGCGTTTACTATCCGAGGCTTACTGCTTGCATGCCCAAGGCTTTCGAATGCGAGCACTCACAGCCTATAGCCAATTTATTTCTCGATTTCCTGAAGATCCTTTGGTGCCGGCGCTGCAACTGGCCCTCGCAGAACTAAAACGAAATCAGCCCTGACGATAGCGAATGGGGGAATGTCACTATGCGGCAGCCGATTGGGTGATTGAAGATGGCAGTTATTACGGCTGGATCACCTCTATAAGGCGCGCCGCACGTTCAGGACTAAAGCCGTGAAAAACGGGTGAGTCGGCAGGGCCTACGTTCGAGGAGTAGCCGATGATATCGTGAGAGGCGGGCAGTGGCTTGATACCCGAAAAAATCCATTGAGATTTTTGAGGCAATTCCTGGGGTGATTCTTGAGACGATTCTTGAGGAGCTTTTGAGCCCCCCGCAGGCTTAGGCCATGGGCTCGAAACCACCGTCTCTTTAAACTCAACCAAAAGACCTCGGTCGAATTGTTGGCTATTATTCTTAACAATGATTCCGTAGGCACGACGGCCTGACCCATCATCTTTCGAAGGCTGCGAGATCATCTCGGGTCGACTCACAATTTCAACTCCCGGATACCCCGCATTTAGCAAATGCCTATTTAGGGACTCCCATGACGCCCCCATGGCTTTCCCGACTTGCGCATGAAACGGAGTTGTCATGACGTGAATCATTTCTGTCTGAAGGGCCTCTGAAATAATTTCACGTTGCTGAAGGTCGTTTGATTCGGCGGCAAGAGCCCAAGCGTTCAGTTCAGACTCTAAAGACTTAGAACCTAACTGATGTATCAGAGAACCTCCGGCGAGCAGGCCGGCTGCAAGACTCAGGCCTTTAAGACGAGACCCACAAGAACGAAAATCTGAATAACTTCTCCACTCGGAGCCACTCATCTCTCGAGATGCTCGCAGCACCTGTCGACGTTCTTGAAAACTCCGAACCGTTTGTCTCAAATGGTTTCGATAGGTCTTTTCACTTGAAAGTGTCCATGAGCCCGCTTCGATGGCACTCTGCCTTTTTGCACCTAGTGCTTCGACGGCATTGATGGTCTGTTCCCACGGCTTCAAGATAAGTGATCCCACACGACCATAGTCTTTTTCAAAGGCTTTCTTTATTGAGACCAACATCTGATTTTGTCGGCGCGCCGCATGAAGAGTCTGTTGAAATGCGGGCGACTGATTGCGAATCAACGATCTATCAGGCGCCGATAATTTTTTAGAGGTCATCCATTCTTGTATCTTCGATTCTTGAAGGCCCCCACTCGACAGGCTAAGGAGCCTGGATGATCTTAAACCTGCGTTTTGAAAACTGGGGGCCAAATTAGTTTTGGACGATAAGAACGTTTTCAGTTTCTGAACAGCGAACGGAACTGCCGCCAATACAAGAAGACTCTCGGTAAGTGTCACGACATCCAGCGAATCCCCATAGCGCTGTAAGACCGACGAATTATTCCACTCTTGTATTTTGGCCTGATAAGCTTGCGGCGATCGTTCGTAGACTTGAGCCGTCACCTCCGACGAAAGCTCTAAAGGACTCTGTTGGAGAGCGCGTTCGATGAGGCGTATCTCCGTGGGCGACCAAGAATCATCGGCTACCGAGGCTTGCAGTAAAATGGCCATGAAGACAGCGAAACCTACGGTAAGGAGACGCAAAAATGGCTGCGATAATTTGCACGCCGATAAGCAGGTTTCTAACGACGTACACAAGCTAAAGATCATACGCTCTATATAGAGAGCAAAGACTGTGCCAAATATCAATTATCTGTGAGCGCACCCTAAAGATGATCAGTCCAATTGAAATTGGTCTAGAGCACGTATTGCACGCAATTGCATAACCAGGATTTTGAGGAGATGGCCCTGTAGCGCCCTTATAAATAGCCTGGCCTTTAAACAAGGCGGCACCCGGATTTGAACCGGGGATGAGGATTTTGCAGACCCTTGCCTTACCACTTGGCTATGCCGCCATCATCTTGCGCGAGGACCAAGCCGTCTCGATTGAGTCGCCATGGTTCGTCGCCATCAAACCCCTAAAACTACGCACTACTCTCTTCGTCCTACGCACCGTCTTCTTCGTCGACAAGTGAAATGATTCGCTGTCGATCGGACTCTTTGAGGTCTAAAAACTGAATACCAAAGCCTGCCGGCAGAGAGCCATAACTATGTTCGAGAGAATGCCGCACTTCTCCCGTTACTTCAATGGGGTGACCATCAGGCAACTCAAACGATACACGAATTAGCGCGGCTAAAGGGGGCGGAAGTAAGGTCTGCGCATAAAGCCCCCCTTCCCCAAGCGTGGTGGTTAAACAAGAACGGGCTTCTCCGTCCACCACAAATTTAATAGGAATTGAGAGATCTCGACGTAAGTAACGTCGTTTAATTGACGGAGCATCCATAGGATGAAGTTAGACGAGAGTCTTTTGTTCTGTCATGATCAAAAAGGTGCTGCCTCTTCTCATCGATGGCTATAATCTTCTGCATGCTGTCTTTAAAGATACATCGTCCACGACCCTTGAAGCCCAGCGTGGAGCTCTTTTACGGCAATTGAGCGCCTACCAAGCCACCAAAGAGGTGGCGATCACCATCGTCTTCGACGGTTCTGAAGAGGCGGCCGTCTTTCAACCTCGAGACCGTTATGGCGCGATTGACATCGTTTTTACTCACCGAGGCGTTACGGCCGACGACTGGATTATTGGGGAATGTGAGGCAAAGCCTGGCGCTTTTGTGGTGGTCACGAACGATCGTCAGATTGCCACCACCGTCGAGACGTATTCGTGCTGGGTCGTATCGTGCCAAGAATTTTTGTCGAGACTTCGCGCCAATCTCGAAGAAAATGACGACAACTTCATTGCCTTCGAAAAACTAGAAATGGAAGACCTGCCGCTTTATCCAAAGGTATCGACAAAAAAAAGAGGCTCCGCAAAAAAGCTTCCTAAACGAGCGCGTAAGAAACAGCAGTTTCTCAATCGACTCTAGGGGAAAAATTCTCTACGGCTGCCAGACGAAAAACCACGATGAGAAGTCATCCCCAAGCTCAAACGAGTGGTCAGCGACCAAACCCACCCATGGGCCCTAGAATGACTCCAACTTGTCATTCGTTTATGAAATCGTCATAACGATTCGTGGGAAGAAAGAAGTACGCACCCAGCTCAGAAAAAGAGGAACAACCAGGGCATCTCCCCATTTGGATCGATGGCCATCGTGAGCGAGGCAGATACATCACCATTTGCTTGTTGATTGCCTCATTGATTACACACGTCAACCGTCACTACTTCGCCTTGTGCGAAGCCATATAGGGCCACTCCGAAAAACTGAGTGAAACAGGATTTACCGGACTACCGTCGCGACGGACCTCAAAATGTAAATGGGGTCCTGAGGTACGACCACTCTGACCCGCGCTTCCCACTATATCCCCACGATCTACCGAAGCTCCGCGACGCAGACTCAGCTCTGAAAGATGCGCGTAAAGACTCGACCAGCCATCACCATGGTATACGACCACGGTCTTTCCATAGCCCGACATCGTACCCGAAAAAACAACGCGACCCGGTAAGGTCGAACGCACCGGCGTCCCGTAAGCCGCACGAAGATCGAGTCCCTCATGCACGCGACCCCGTCGTAGGCCGAAACCTGAAATAATTCTTGCGTTCTCAACGGGCCAAAGCCAACTGGCTTGCTTTTTGATGCGAGGATAGAGCGTGCGATGCGAGGCCCATGGAATTTCTTTGAGGTCCGCACGCTCCTCGACGGTGACTGTGGTGGGAGCGATGACTGTGGAGGAATCTGCACCAGAAGCGGTACCTGGCGTAGAAGTCGTGGTTGACGTCGAAGGTACAGTCGAAGATGCAATCGCCGTGGCCGCTTTCGATGCCGATCGCTTGGAAGATGTCTTTGACGAGTTACCCTTGGAATTAGACGAAGGTGTGATAGCCGACAGACCATCGTTCAAACTTTTAAAGAAAATTTGGCGAGCATTTTCTCGTTCACGAGAGACCCAGGGGGCGGAAGCTTGAGAACCGTTTTGCCAGGGCGTCGCGGCCACAAGAAAGGTGAGACAGAGAGAAAACATCTGCCTCATTGTAACTCATTCCAAAACATGACCTGCAGTGTTAAACTGGCACTATATTTGTCACTTTTCTGGCATCCTTCTTGCCGCTCTTATGGAAGTGAATGAGCCTCACCCCCCAAGTTTTGTATCAAAAAGGCCCAAGCTCTTGAGAAAATGCCGCTGAGTCAGAATGCGGCCTAAGAAACTGGACACCCACTTGATAGCCCTGAGCGACACGACGACAATAGGTGACAACCGCCTGACGTTCTTGCTTTTGAGACATTTCGGCACCGCGGCGCAGCGTGAAACAAATCAGCAAGGACATTCCAATGGGAAAGTCGGCGTCTGATAAGAGCTGAAGGCCTCCCGCCCCTAAATCTTGAGCTGTGGCATATTCAATGCCTCGAGAAGAAACAATACGTAGGGCCTCAGAAAACTGGCTCCGAGGAAACGATCTTTTTGCGCTGTATGCCATAGAGGGCTTTATTAGACTATTATTTCAAGGTTCACAAGCCCCCCCATACCGTTAACGACTAAGGCCCTTTACAATAAAAGAGTGAACAAGGGACGCTTTATTCCACCCATCGACTCTGAAGACAGCTCGGTCGACGAAGAATCACAATTCATGGAACGAACGATTGTTAGTCCCATTGAGTCGATTGATCCTATTGCTGCAGAAACGACTCCCGCCCTACTTGTGATTTCGGGCCCGCAGATTGGTCGATCGTATCCCCTCGAAAAAGAAGAATTCATGGTCGGTCGAGGCGAACACTGCGATTTGATGGTAGAAGATGATCTTGTTTCCAGACATCACTGCAAGCTTGTCATTACCAAAGAGAAAACGCTTTTAGTCGATTTGGCTAGTACCAATGGGACTCTCGTCAATGGCCGCAAAACCGATCGCTGCATCCTCAATGAGGGGGATCAAATTCAAGTAGGTTCCTCGTTTATATGTAAGTATCACCTACAAGAAGATGTTCAACGAAAGTTTCTGGCAGAGCTATTCGACGCCGCCACGAAAGATTTTTTAACGGGAGCCTACAATAAGAGATTTTTTCTAGACCGCCTTCAGGGAGAATTCTCGTATATTCTGCGCAACGAAGGCCTCATGTCGATTATTGTATGCGATCTCGACCATTTCAAATTGGTCAACGATACCCACGGCCACTTAGCGGGCGATTTTGTCTTGAAGAAAGTGGCTCAGCATCTCACCCAGAACACGCGACGCCATGATATTGTGGCGCGATTTGGGGGTGAAGAATTTGTGATTTTCTTAAGAGATTGTGATCACAAACAAGCCTTCATTTTGGCCGAACATCTTCGACAGGGTATCGACAGGTTGAAACTCATGTTCAATAACAAATCAATTCCTATAACGATTTCGATGGGCATTGGAACCGTCGATAATGATACGAGGGCTCAGTTTAAGACAATCGAAAACCTTCTGGCCAAAGCGGATGAGAAGCTTTACGAAGCTAAAACTCAGGGCCGAAATCGAGTTTGTATTTAGGGCCCATCAGACTGAATCCGCCGTTTCAATGAGTCGTTTGGCGTGATCAAATCTCCAGCACGAATCTTCCAATGCTTGGCAAGACCACCGCGAATTTCAAGAACATGATGAACCGGATTCTTTGAGCGCTGTGGAGATTCCGTCAGAGGTTCTGCATTTTCAATGAGAGAATCGACAATCCAACGCGGCTTCTTTTGGGCATCTAATTCAACTCGAATAAAAATCATATCGAGAGAAATGAGAGTATTTTTCATCCAAAAACTTCGAAGCTCAGCTCTTTGCCCTATGAAAAGCATCCCTTCATGATCGGCCAATTTCTTTTCGTACATAAGACCGCGCTGCCATTCGTTCGGGCTAATCGCCAAACGCAAATAGATAGTTTGACCTCGAATCGTCACCGAGGGCCTGTCGCCGAGAGGTTGAGCTACGAGCGGCTGACCGATGCAAGCTGCGAATGTCGCACACAAAAGAATCTGCCCTAGAGCTCGTTTTGCCAATGCCCTAGCCCCAAAACAGTGTTTGGCAACAGTTTCATTAACGAACTTCATGGAGAAACCGCTGCAAGAGCCCCATCGGGACCAAACCCGAGAACCGCCTGCCATTTAAGAAAAAGGTGGGTGTGCTCTCTATATTAAGTTCTTGGCCCACACGCACGATCGACAATAGACGCTCTTGGGTCTCGGGCTCTTGCATACATCGATCAAGCGCCCCTCGGTCGATCCCAATTTCGGGGAACCACTCCCCCATTGAAACCAGCCGTTGTCCCTTCAAAACTCTTTCGAAGATCGCGTCGTGCAAGGCCCATGATTTATCTTGCTGTTGAGCACAGAGAACCGCCTTTGACCACTCACAGGAATAAGGATGCACGGGACGAGGCAACTTTGAATTGCACGCAGAATCTAAGGGATACGGAAAAAAAACATAGGTAATATCGGGCTGACTCTTTATGAACGGAACAATGACTTGATTGGCTTTAGCACAGAAAGGGCAACCAAAATCCGAAAATTTTACGACGGTCAGTCGACTTTGATCACTGGCCTTATTCATTAACGGCGAAACCAAAGGCACGACTTCTTCATAAGCCAGCCATCGAGAGAACTCCTCTTCCGAAAATCGCTTCGACAAAATCGATCGCTCATGGGCTACAAAGGCGGCAAGACCCAAAACGACCACAAAGACGGCCGTCACAGCGGCTCGCACAGAGATGATGCGAGAAAAGCCCTTCCAACCAATCACCGCCATCAACCCAATCAGCCCATAGGAGACATAACACACGACGCAACCTGCTTCGACGACAATAACTAAATACGCGCCCATAAAAATGGCCATGGCCATACCAAAGGCCAGCCAGCCGCGAAGATAGCGTGTACCCAAGAGGGCCAAAATCGCCGCTAGCAAAAACCAAAAGGCCCCAAAGACGCCAATCGGTATCGAAAAAATCGACCCCGCCGCTGAGAGACTGGCTCGATCGCAGTTCCAGTAGGCACTAATGGTACAGGCCGACGCACCAAGTCGATCGCCACTAAGAAGTGCAAAAAAATCATTCGCAGACCAAAGCAGCGCTGCGCATCCCGCCGCCGCCGCCAACAAAAAAATAATACGCCGCACCGATGACATGATATTCATCCTGCACAAAAGCCCCCCACACGTCCATCAGCGGTAATCTCAAATACGCCATCAACAACGATGCTTCATCAACCCTCCCAATCTCCAGCGAATGACATTTAGATAACGATGGCCATTTCTTTTCTCAAAGTGTGATATTTCCGATAAAGTAAACTGAGATGCAAAAAATAGGGCTCTTCTTTTCATCGCTGCTTCAAACCATGCAGAGGCATCAGTCGGCGCTGTGGCGCTGGGCCACCTTGGTGACCGTTACTTATTTTCTTGCCAGAGCCATCAATACGGTGGTGGCCTACTACTATTTTCCGATCGAAGCTCCGCCGCGAAAAATTAGTACTGAACCCCTCACCGCCCCCAAAGAGACTAATACCCAGGTGATCACCTCTCGAAACCTCTTTGATTCTGAAGCTCCGGGCCGTCTTCGAAACGCCTTTACAAATGCCACCACAGCGATTGTACCGAGTCAGCTGCCTCTGGAACTTATTGGCACGGTCGTTTTTCAAAACTCTCGTTTCTCGGTCGCTCTGATTCGCGAGCGTAGCCAAAAAGGAGCCCAGTATTATGCTTTGGGTGAGCAAGTGCTGAGCGCTCGAATCCACAAAATTGAGCGGCATCGCGTTATATTAGAAAACGGCGCACGATTAGAAAGTCTTGAACTAAAAGCGGCCGAAAGCAAACTTTCTGCGTCTAAACCTCTATCGAGCCAACCCACGATAGGCATTTCGCCTGCCACAGATTTTGAAGAACTCAGCCCCAATCGTTATGTGATTCCTCAGAGCACCGTCGACGATGTGCTTGCTAATTTCAATTTAGTGCTCACGCAGGCACGAATGGTTCCAAATATTACACCTGAAGGCAAGACCGAGGGCTTCAAAGTCTTTCAAATTCGTGATGGGAGCATTTACCAAAAACTCCAAATGAAGGATAACGATATCATTCGTCGCGTCAATGGCGTCGATCTCGATACATTTGAGAAAGCGACGGGTCTTTTTACCGCATTGCGCAATGAAAAATCTATTTCCATCGATTTAGTCCGCAATGGACAAAGGATAAACTATACTTATGAAATTCGTTAAGGTTTTGGCGATCGTCGCCCTGCTTCCTCTTTCACTTGAAGCTCAAGATGATTTCATCGAAAACGAAGGGAGCGCCCCCGATATGGGAGGCCTTTTCGACGAAGAGCTCGAACCTCTCGAACCTCAACCAGCCCCCGCGGCACCAGAACGTCCAAGCCCACAAGCTCGCGCTGTTGAGTTTCCGGAAGCCAAAAAAGTAACGTCCAATTCTGGCAAAAGGGTTTCCGATCTTCCCGCCGGTGCGATTCCCAATAGCCATGAAAAACTGCGCATGGATTTTGTTCAGGTCGAAATGGAAGAGTTAGTGAAATATTTCGCCGAGCGTTTGAAGAAAAAATTCATTTATGATCCAGCAGGCCTTCAGGGAAAAATCACAATTATTTCTCCAACCGAAGTCACGCTGCAAGAAGCTTGGGGCGCCTTTCTTTCGGCTCTCGAAGTTCGCGGTTACGTGGTCTATCCTGCCGGGGCCTATTTAAAACTAGAGAAAGCCGCCAACGCGCGAAAATCGGCTGTTCCTGTCATGGACGGTGTCACTCCCAACGACGACAGTTATGTCACCCGCATCATCACGCTTAAATATCTTCAGGCGAACGATATTCAAACGGCGGTGCGCACCTTGTTGTCTCGCACAGGTGGCGATCTGATCGTTCATCCTCCCACCAATACACTCATTGTGAGCGATTATGCGTTCAATATTCGTCGAGTTATTCGTATCTTGAATATCCTCGATGTCGAAGGATTCCAGGAGCAAATAGAGATCATCACTCTCAGAAATGCCTCCGCCCAAGATATCGCTAAGAAAGTAAGCGACTTTTTCCCATCGGGCTCGTCCGCGGCCCCCTCTGGTCCAGCGGCGCGTCGTCGACGGGGTGCTGAGTCGGACGGCGTGATTCAAAAGGTGGTTGCCGACGAACGAACAAATTCTCTTATTGTACTTGGTAGTGAACGGGGCATTGAGCAAGTACGGCGTTTTGTCACTCGTATTGATGTACCTACCGAAAGTGGCGGTGGGCGCATTCACGTGTATCCCGTTCAAAATGTGAAAGCGAAAGACATTGCGGCAACACTTTCGGCGCTCACAGCGGCCAAAGGCACGACCTCCCGCTTTCCTACCCCCATGCCAAATATGCCTCCGATGCCCGGGTCTGCTGAGCCTGATGTGGCAAATCTTGGAGACGTTAAAATTACCGCCGACGAAGCCACCAACTCGCTGGTCATTCAGAGTTCTCCTCGTGACTTCGAAATTCTTAAGTCCATTATTCGAAAATTAGATATTCGACGACGTCAGGTATTTATCGAGGGTGCGATTTTAGAGGCGTCAGTTTCAAAGGGCTCCAGTTTCGGCATTCAGGCCGCAGGCCCTCTCGCTCAAACCTCGGCGTTACAACGTGGCACGGGCCCCAACTCAGGCATCGTGGGAACACTCAACGGTCTAGGCTTTGATTCACTTCTTACCGGAGCCATGCGAGATCCCAAGATGCTAACAGGTATGGCTCTGGGTTTTAGGTCGGGCGGCAATTACGAAGTAAACTACCGCGATAGTACCGGTGCTTCTAAAACGATGGAGCTGCCGCTGCTGTCGGCAGTTCTTCAACTGGCGGCCGTTAATACCGGGGTAAATGTTTTATCGACGCCCCATATTCTGGCCACGGCAAACGAAGAGGCATCGATCATCATCGGAAATGAAGTCCCTCAGCTCGCCGGAACCGAAACCACCACCGGAGGCAATGTCTCTCGCAATATTACACGAATGCGAGTAGCGACGGAGCTGAAGATCAAACCTCAAATCAATGCGGGTGATTATTTAACTTTAAAGATTGATCAAAAAATTGACGATGCGGGCGAAAAATTTCCGGATGGCAATATTTCAACCGTAAAACGCGAAGTAAGCACGACAGTCATTATCAAAGATCAACAAACGGTCGTCATTGGCGGCCTCATGCGCGATCGAAAGCGAACCGTCGTATCGAAGGTGCCCTTCTTGGGGGATATTCCCATTTTAGGCTGGTTATTTAAAACAAGGTCGACCGATACAGAAAAAGTAAACCTCATATTGTTTTTAACCCCCTATATTATTCGCAATACGGGCGATATGAATGATCAGTTCTTTAGAAAACTTAAAGACCGAGAGGGTTTCTTAAAGGATATTGGAATCGGCGAAATGAAGGGGGTTCCTTCTTTGGGCTTAACCGATGTGCAAAAGAAACTACTCGACCCTGAGTATGTGAAGAGCCTCGATCAATCTCATGTTCCTGCTGAGGCAAAGACGCCAGTTTCAGACAGTGACAAAGATCCCTTGGATTCGCTTTTGAAGAACGAGTCCGAAGCAAACTCTAAGACGGCACCTGAGACAGCGGGCGAGGCGAATTCTTCGCTCGTACCCGCCACTTCCGATAGTTCAACTGCACCCGCTACGTCGCCCGAACCAGCGCATGAAAAGATCTTTGTGCCTCGCATGTCGACACCATCGTCAGGCTCAGTAAGCCCCGCGGAAAGTTTTCGGCCTTCTCCAGGTTCAGATGTTCTCGATGGCATGCCCCCTCCTCTCGGGCTGCCTCCTTCACCGCTCGATTTACCACCGCCCGAAGGTGCTGAAGATTTTTTCATTGATACCCCTCCTCCGGGTGAGAACCCTTAAAGGAGAAGCCTTCGAGAAGAACTCTTCGAGGAGAATCGACCATTATGTCTGAAGAAAAAACCGACGTTCTCCAACTGACCGAACCCATCTCTCCCACTCTTGAGACGACCGATCGTCAGACGTCGAATCCAAAAGAGCATCCCGGTGACAGAGATAGCAACTTGATTTCTCACCGTGAGCGATTGCGAGAAAGTTTAGCGGACCGCAGCATTCATATTGATTCAGCAGAAGAACTCGATCTAGGCGAGCTACTCATTAAAGCCGAATTCATTAACGAAGACCAACTGGCTCAAGCCTTGCAGATTCAGCAAGAACGCGGCGGCTCCACTCGACTCGGTGAAGTTCTCATGCAAATGAAGGCGATCACCGAAGCCCAACTTCTTGAGTTGCTAGCCAAACAACTGGGCATACCATTTGTACGATCCATTCACGACCGAGATATTCCCGAAGAACTCATTAAGAAAGTTCCGACCCGTTTCGCAAAAAAATTTCAGATGCTTCCTATAGCCTACCGCCATAATGGAGTTTTGGTGGTCACCTCCGATCCGCTCAACGCGACTGCGCTTGATGATATTCGACTTCTTTTGGAGATGCCGGTGCAAGTAGCGGCCACCCCGAGCGCCGTGATTGTAGAAGCAATCAATCGATCGTACGATCGAGCCAGCACGACCGATACATCGATGGAAGACTTAGGCCAAGATGTTATTGATGACGGCGCACTTCAAGAGCCCGTCGATCTCTTAGATTCCGAAGATGAGGCCCCAATTATTCGGCTGGTCAATTCGATTCTGTTTAGAGCCGTCAAAGAGCGAGCCAGTGATATTCACGTCGAGCCCTACGAGCGAGAAGTATCGGTTCGGTTTCGAATCGACGGCAATCTCTACGATATTTTGAAAATTCCAAAGAGACTTCAAAACTCGGTAGGCTCGCGCATCAAACTCTTGGGGGCTCTTAATATTGCGGAGAAGCGTTTACCTCAAGACGGTCGCATTCGAATCAAGATCGCCGGCAAGGACGTTGACCTGCGTCTATCGACCCTGCCGACAGCTCATGGCGAGCGCATCGTTATGCGTATTCTCGACAAATCGTCGATTGTTCTCGATTTGACGAATTTGGGATTTGAAGAGTCTATGCTTCGTGCGACCGAAGAACTTATCACGAAACCTTTTGGAATCATTTTGGTCACTGGCCCTACGGGCTCAGGAAAAACGACCACCTTGTATGCGGCCCTCTCAAAAATTAACAAAGAAGATATTAATATTATTACGGTAGAAGACCCCATTGAATACCAATTGCCCGGCATTGGACAAATTCAAGTTAATGAAAAGATCGGACTCACCTTTGCGAATGGTCTTCGATCAATTTTACGTCAAGACCCCGATGTGGTGCTCATCGGAGAAATTCGAGATCGAGAAACCGCCGAGATTGCCGTCCAGGCCTCTCTCACAGGTCACTTGGTTTTATCTTCGATTCACACCAACGATGCCTGTTCATCGGTGACCCGTTTGGTCGATATGGGCGTAGAGCCCTTTCTTGTATCCACCTCGCTTATTGGTATTGTGGCTCAACGACTCGTGCGCCGTATTTGTTCCGCTTGCCGAATCCCCCATCAAGCGACGAGCGATCAATTGGCTCGTTTGGGCTTAGACAAAATTCCTTCGAAAGCCACCGTCTACAAAGCCGTGGGCTGCGACGAATGCTATCATACGGGCTACCGTGGTCGAGTGGGTATCTACGAACTTCTACCCATTGATGATGAACTGCGATCGGTCATTTTAAAGACCCCCGATGCAGTTCATTTACGAAAGTCGGCCATCGCCAAGGGCTTTAAACCCATGCGCTACGATGGCCTCTTGAAGATTCTTCAGGGGGTGACCACTATTGAAGAGGTACTGGCCACCACTCAAGAAGACTCTCGTGTTGATTTTGGTTAATTATTCGTACACTTGTTCAAAAGACTGATAAGAAAATACCATATCTCCTCTAACATCACCTGCTTCAGGTTTACACATGTCGACGGGGCATCTTTTTTTGCTCTCAGATCACCCGTCTCATTTTAATGCTGCCACTGATTCTTCTTGATCTGACAGATCACTCATGGTTCTAATCCTTTAGGGTTTTTAAGTTTTAGTGGCTTTCAGTATTGGTTTGGGGGTGACTTCGTGAATTCGTCGTTATTGGCATCGATTGTTTTTTTTCTTTCATTCGTATTTTCAACAGATAATCTCAGGGGTGGAACCCCGCCCAGAACCAAAGTCGCTCGCCAGGGTATCTATGTCGTTAAGCAACTGGTGACTCCCGATTTTGACCTCCTCCCCCTTCATCGAAAACTTTTTGCTTACTATTTGAGTAAAGCTATCTCGGCTGGTCGAGACATCGCATGGACTCAACATTCAAAGGGTGGTCTCGAAATTAGACGACTCTTAGAGGGTATTTACGCTCATTCCGAATATCTTTCTCCAGTTCAAAAAGCTGCGCTTGAGCAATACTTTTTTAAGGTGCTCCGAAGCCATGGAAACTACGATAAGAAAAAGAATGAGAAGTTCATTCCTGAGGATCTAGATTTTAAGACTTTTCTTAGAATGGCGGAAAGTGCGGAGGCTGCTGCTAAGAAAAAGGGCGTCATTCTGTCGCTCGTCGACCAAGCCAAGTCGCTTGAGAGAAATATTTTTGATCTGTCTTATAGGAGAGCTTATCAAGCGAATGCCCCCGCGGATTTAATCGCCGACACCAATAGCAATTACTATGGCGATGGTGTGACACAAGCCGATCTCGAATCCCTACCTGAGAACTTGAGAGATCACTTCCTTAGTTATCCCTATAAAGAAGGTAATGAAGTCAAAGTGGAGCTCCATCGCATAAATGGGCGTTTCGATCGCGAACTTCGGGCGGTGCACTATTATTTTGAACGGGCGAAACAATTTGCTACCGAGGAGGAAAAGACGATCATTTCGGCTTTTCAAAAGGCTATTGAAACTGGAGATCCCAAAGATGATTTAGCAGCCGAAGAGCTTTGGGTTCAATACCAACCCGTCGACATCGACTTCGTTATTGGCTTCAAAGAAGTTTATGATGATCGCCTAGGCAAGCGGGGAGCTTGGGAAGGCTTTATTCTTTTGAAAACACAGAACCCTGAGACACTTCACCGTACAAAACAGATTCGCTCCAATTCAAACTACTTCGAAGAACAGATGCCTGTGAACCCTGCCTACAAAAAGGCTCCTGGTTTTACGCCACCCCATGCTGAAGGTGCCTATCTTCTCTTTAGTGGCGGTGCCAGCGGAGAAACTCCATTTTCTGGGGTTAACCTTCCCAATGATCCGTCGATTCGAGAGCGTTTGGGCTCAAAAAGTTTTACCGCCATCAATGTTATGAATCCGATCGGCCCGAAGGACAAAGCAGAGGCTGCGCTAGAAAACAGAACATTCTATCATCCCCGATACTGGGAGGCATTGAGTGAGTGGAACGACGTTCTTGCGGGGGATCTTATGGTGGAATTTCACGAAATTTTGGGCCATGGCTCAGGAAAAAATATGGAAGGAATCACCGATTTAAATCTCAAGGACTATTATAGCTCTCTCGAAGAAGCGCGAGCTGAAATTGCCGCTCTTTACCACGTGCTTGACCCTAAATTAATCGAGCTTGAGATCCTCCCGAAGATGACGCCTGAGGCCTTTGCAACTTTTACTGAATTGGTTGTGGTCGATTTTTTTACGAGCCATATTGGTAGCTATCGACTTCTTGCTGACACCACGGAGCGAATTAATCAAGCCCACCAATGGGGTCGGCAAGTGATACTCAACCATTTGCTGGCAGGTGGATCATTAAAAATCTCTTACTCAGAATCAGGCACACCTCTCGTTGAAATCACTGACCTCGCTAAGATTCGTAACGACTTAGGCACCTTGTGGCGAGATATTCAAGAAGCAAAATCTACCGGCAATTATGAGATGGCCAAGTCGCTTTTTGAGACACTAGGAGTCTATGGTGATTTACATCGACAGTGGAGGGTCGGGATTAATGCTGCCACTGCAAAATTAAATTTGCCCAAGGAGGGCGCCTTTTTGAATCCACGCTTCGTTGTGAAAGAGAATTCAGACGGCTCCCCACAGGCCGTGCGACTGAGTTATCATCGTGGAAAAGGTTTAGGAGTTTTCTTAGACGCCCAACTTAAAATGGCAGAAGAAAATGAACGTCTCTTGAAGTGTAGAGACTCTTTTAAGGCAATGGCAAGATAGGTCTGCCTGCCTTTCTACATCCGGGTTTGCGTGATAAGTCATAGTGACATTCTGTCTTTCCATCTGGGTGGACTAACGATGAAAGAGATTCGGCACCGAAGGCAGCTTTTTCTGAAGGTTTTGAAGTCCCTCACCCACTTTAGACTCAACCGCACGCTGAGAACGGGCTTTCAAGTCGGCTTCGAGTTTTTTCACCTCACGCACTTGCGCATCCAAGAGCGACTGCAATTCATTGGCCTTGGCCTGCACATCACTCGAGAATCGGTCTAATTCATCGAGTGATTTCTTTTTATAAACGTCTAAGCGGTTCTCAATTTCTCTCTGAAGTCGCGCTTGAAGATCACTCAACTTTTTCTTTAGCTGAGCCTCAATACCTTGTTTTACGAGAGCGTCCATATTGCTCTCGACAGAGAATCCAAGATCCTTGTCATTGAGTTTCATGGTGATTGTCAGAAAGAAATCGTTCACCCCTTTAAAGATATCTTGCAAGATCGGCACTAAAATACCCTTGTTGGGCACCTCTGAAAAATCCCAGCGCACGTTCGCAAACGATACTTTAGTCGCCCATGAAAAATCACTGCCTTCAAAACGAAGATCCGAATCGCTTGCCAGCATCCCCTCTCCCAATCGAACTGGAAATAGACGGGGAATCCCGACCGGCCATGCCTCAATCTTGATTCCTTCAACCGAAGTTTTAAAGCGCTCTCGATCGACTGCCTCCGTATAATTAAGATCAGCAGTGAACGAAGCTCGCTCGAGCAAGGAGTCTTTCAGTTCAGCTTTTAACGCTACGAGTGTCGGCTTTCCATAAAGCTTCGGATTAGAGTTCACATCTCGCACCTTGAGCTGGTAAAGCTGATTGACCACTTTACGATCGCCATCTTGAAGACCCTTCACACTAAACTCAGACTTTGCCCACACAAAGGAGGGCTGTTTTTTTTCTGTTACAAAAATAATATCTCGTCCTTTGGCGCGCTGTTTCACTTCAACCTTCGGATCGGGTGACGAAGCCGTCATAAATCGCCGTAGTTTGGCATGAAAGCGAAGAACCTCTTCGGCGCGCTGAATCCATACATCCCCAAAAAGAAGTCGCGAAAGATTAGAGACTTGAAGGTCTTCAAGACCTACCAGCCGCTGGGCCCGCTCGATATCCGCCTTGAGAGCGGCCTCCGCCTTATCATAGTCTGCCTTGACGCGTGAATAATCGCTGCGAGCCGCTCCCATCAGCTCATCAACCTTTTTCTTTTCATCCTCAAAAAAGGTTTGTAGTTCTCTCGCCGTCTGAAGGGCTGAGACAATGGCCTGAGGATCTTGCGGTGGATTAGACGTAAGGGCTTTTACTTCTCGAGCCCGCCGTTGATATTCTGAAATATCCCTAAAAGCCTTATAGCGCTCTACCCACTCGCCTCTGAGCTTCTGAGAGGTATCCACCATCGCCATAAACACTTTTTCAGATTCGAGATTAAATTCTTTCAGCAACTCACGCGGGCTATCGGGCAGACTAAAGTTTGTCCATTTAGAAACCGGGGTTTTAGCCATCTCCTTTTTTAGTGAGCCCATCGCCACGTCCAACTGCTCGCTGAACCACGATGGCTCTTTAGATTTTTTTCGAGGAGGAAGTCGCCCGGAGGTACGACGCTTCGTGCCCCACTGGATACCCTTCAGTGAAAAATCGTCTACAACGACTCGTTTTCTCAAAAGAGGAAGCGCTTGAAAATCGACGACGATATCTTCGAACTCCAAGAGATTCTTCCATTCATCATTCTTGGAAGCGATCTCGAGTCGATCGATCGTTAGGCTTGAATTCTTAAACGAAATCGTGAGAGATCGGATATCTGTTTTAGTATCCGTGATGGCGGATATACCATCTTCAATCCAACCTTTCACCCAAGCATCGATGCGGTACAAAACCACAAAGGCCACCAAAACCACCAAAAGAAACGCGGGAATGAACACCTTAAATCGAATCATGAAAAAGCACTCAAACGGTTACGGAAGTTTTCGTATTTTAAATAGACTCCATACAGCGGAGTTGCCTTGAGCGACTTGACCAAGGCACTCTTTTGAATCTGCTCGCGCCATTTACTTCGATAAATTTTTATAAAATGAATGCCCGCGACAAAGAGCGGTACGAAGAGCAAGAGTCCAAAGCCGAGCGATCCCATGACAATGGTATTGTTGAAATTGAAAAAGGGCCAAATGGCTCCCGTGGTAATGCTAATCCAAAACGGACGCAAAGAAGTAAAATCAACCAGTAGCCAGTAGCCCAATCGATCAAAGATGGGGTCGCCAAAAAACCCCAGAATACTAAAGAACGCTAAGCTCATAAAAAACATGGAGAAGTTCACTCGGAACAAACAGACAATCATAAAAATAAAGAGATTGTGCAAACTGAGAAAGGGGCTGAGACCCACCAACATTCCAAACGTCATTCCAGCTGACAATTGCGAAGGGGCTGTTTCAGAGTTCAAAAGTTTAATAAGACTATTCAGAGTCTTTAGAAGAAAAAACATTCTCCACTATTAAACCTGAGACGATATTCTTCGCCAAGAGAAACCCCTGAAAGTTTACCTCTATGAACGACTCTGCAGAGCAAGAACCAAACGGTGAAAGCCTCCTGGTGAATCCAACGCCGTCTTACCCACCGCCTTAAAAGCATTGTCCGCCCGCTCTTTATAAGTCGCCTCATGCGTGAGCGCCGCCAATTTATACAGAGCTTCGATCGCTACGGCATAGGCCGACGGCAGAGCCCCATCGCGCACCGTCTTATATCGCACCAAAAGATCCGAGACACTCTCAGCCGTAAACCAGAAGCCACCCTGCGTTTCATCTGAAAAGGTTTTGATTAGACGGTCCACCGTCACACGGGCCCGATCAAGCCAGAGCTGAGACGCCTCGCCTTTCATTGATTGAGCGAGATCTAAAAATCCCAAAGCTCCGTAGGCCGAATCTTCTAAGAAAGAGAACGCCTGACGCGAATCTGCCAGATGCCAAAGCCCCCCTTTGTCCGTATTATGAAGAGTCCAAAGTCGGTTGGCAGCCCTTTCTGCCATCGCTCGCCAATCTTCGATGCCAACGACAGTCGAAGCCCTTGCGAGTGCCGAGATCATAAGCCCGTTCCACGATGCTTGAATTTTTGTGTCGGTCAGTGGTCGAGTCCGCTGCATTCGTGCGCGCTTCAAAGACTCGAGAGCGCCTAAAAGCGATTCTTCTTCGGCGAGAGAGAGTGCTTCTTTAGTCACCAAAACTCGCCGACCTTCTAAAACGGCCCCCTCGTCATCGAAACGAAATAAGCGAGCCAGCTCTTGTTGCTGCTCAATACTATGTCCGCCGGCTCCGAGGACCTGCGCCCATTCATCCAGACTCCACGTATAAAAGAGGCCTTCTTCATGGTCGCTGTCGGCATCGATGGCCGAGAAAAAACCTCCGTCGCTGGCCGTCATCTCACGACGAATCCACTCAACCGTTTTCTTTAGGACTCGTTCCACTCGCGCACAGGTTCTGAGCTCCAGGAGTTCGGCTCCCCAGAGCAGCATCAAGGCATTGTCATAGAGCATCTTCTCAAAATGCGGCACCTTCCAAGCGCGATCGGTTGAGTAACGATGAAATCCCCCTTCAAGTTGATCAAAAATACCGCCCGCCGCCATTTTTAGATAACTGCGATAGCTAAGGTCGAACGACTCTTCATGACCTTTGAATCGCCGAGATTCACGAATCAATAGTCGAAAGGCATCGACATGAAAAAACTTAGGGGCCGTGCCTAAGCCCCCTTCTTCAGCGTCGATCTGCGCTTTGATATTGAGAAGCACTTTATTTTCGAGTTGATCATCTATCTCGTCGACGCGATCAAAGAACTGGGATTCCTGCGCCAATAAATGTGCCACTTGAAGAGCGTTCTTGGCCACAAGGTCTCGTTGTTCTTGAAACGTGGCCGCTACCCGCAGCAAAACATCTCGAAAAGGTGGGCGCCCATAGCGAGCATCAGGAGCAAAGTAGGTTCCCCCAAAGAACGGTTTGAGGTCGGGGGTCAAAAATATTGTTAAGGGCCAGCCTCCCTGTCCTGTCATCATTTGCAAGGCGGACATATAGACATGATCTAAATCGGGGCGCTCCTCTCGGTCGAGCTTGATCGAAATGAAGTGGTCTTTGAGGATTTTGGCCACCCGCTCGTCGCAAAAGCTTTCACGCTCCATGACATGACACCAATGACAGGTCGAATAGCCGATACTTAAGAAAATGGGTTTGTTTTCAGAACGCGCTCTTTCAAGTGGCTCGGGGCCCCAGGCATACCAATCGACAGGATTGTCTTTGTGCTGCAACAAATAGGGGGAACTTTCGTTGGCAAGACGATTTTGCATGGAATCTACCCTAATGGGCCAGCAAGTTGTGGGTCGATGCCTAAATCAGCGGAATTTATCTTTCGGGGCTTTTCTTCTTGAAATGCTTGGAAGTTCTTCTTAACGTGAAGGGGCTCCATGGGGTTAATAAGCCTGCTAAAGCTATTTAAAGGAAAGAAAAAGGAGTCGAAGACCAGAATGAAGAGCGCCCGAGCCTTAAAGCAGAAATCACGTTCACTTAAAAACCCTGCCACCAAGGCCGCCAAAAAGCCCCCGAAGGCTGTCTCTTCAAAATCATCGTCTAAATCTTCCAAGACCGCCGCCATAAAAAGCACGGTCCCAAAGTCGGTCAAAGAAGCAGCGTCAAAAGTGGTGTTAACGAGCAAAGCTGGAAAGGCCCTCGCTTCAAAAAGTTTAAAGAAAATGGAAAGTCCCACGATAGAAAGAAAGCCTCTGACTGCCAAAAAAGGGGACGCCAAAAAGGTAGACCTTTCTAAAAAAGGAGACGCCAAAAAAATCGACGCAAAGTCGTTGAGCCAGCCTTTTGAGCCATTTATGGCACAGTGGAAGCCCAAGGCCGAGTCGTTTGACGTCGCGCTCGACCGATTTTTTGATACGGCGGGCATTGAAGCCGCTGACAGTCGCGAAGCCACGCTCGAGAAACTCCTGTCGGCGATGCGTAAGCAGGAACTACCCGCTCTAGCCGAAGAATTGCTTTTGGAGCGCTATCAGCGTGACCGCGTGCATAAACTATTCTCTATTCTGTCGATGCGCCCCAAGACGACGGTGCGCCTCAATTTCTTGCGGGCCGATTTGGTAGGATTCTCTGAGAGTCAGGTCGCTAAGGACCTCAAGATCAAACGTTCGTCGCTTAGTCCTTGGTCTTTTGATGTGGCGAAACCCGAACTACTGTCATCCCATCCATCGTACGGGAAGGGTCTCTATGAGATTCATGAAGAAAGCTCGCAGCTCATCGCCCTTTTGTCGAACGCGCGTCCGGGTCAACGTATTTTAGCACTCAATGCAGGATCGGGTGAGGCGGCTCTCACTATGGCCACCATGATGAAAAATACGGGCTCTCTCTTTGTCTACGAAAGTGACCCAAAAAATATTCGGCGGTTTAAAGAAATGGCCGAGCGCGCTCCTATCGATAACTTCAGACTATTGTCCGATAACCAGATCGGCGAAGTAAAGAGTCTTGATACCTGTGTCATTCAGGCTCCCTCCACGGGTTTGGGACTCTTAGCCCATCATCCTGAGTTAAAGTGGAAGCTGAGCAAAGAAGAATCATCTCGTCTTCAAAAACTGCAAGCCGCTCTCTTGAGAGAAGCCGGTCGAAAGTTGAAATTGGGTGGCTATATCATTTATGCCAGTCATACCCTGGATAAGAGTGAGAATGAAAACCAGATCGACCATTTTATTCGGGGATCTCATTCGTCGTTTCGTTTAGTATCGATGTCGACGCACTTAAAGGATTTTGTCATACCCTACATGACCAATCACTTTCAATTTTCATGGGACGATAAAACCTATTTGTCTCTGATTGAGAATGATCCGTTCTTGCTATTATCTCCGGATGTCCAAGGAACGGCGGGACTCTTTGTGAGCGTACTTCAGCGAATTCGCATCAGTTCGTAAGCGAAGTGTCAGACCACGAGAATAAGCCCCCGTTAATGGGGCCTTAACCCTCTAAAATAATGAGATTTTTCCTCATTGCCGAAGATTTAGACGATGTTTTATGACGCGCTGCCGATAGATCTTAAGATCTATGCGACTCTCTAAGAACAACTACGATAGCTTGGCAGGACTATTATCGGTTCGATCGTCTTCTCAATCGTATGCCGGCATCGCTCGAGGTTCAGATAGGCGCTCCATTGAAGGTCAAAGAAACCAAGCAAGGATCGAGACGCCGAAAAGCCCTATAGAGCTGCTTCCTTCACACGAAAGTCCCACTCAAATTGAGCGCCTGAAGACCCTGGGCTCAGGCTCACTGGTCGATAGCCAGCGCCGTCATGAATTTCGGGGACCAGCCATTTCGTACGAGATAGACACGTCACTCTATAAAAACTATCTCGACCGGGTTCAGGGGCGGGCGTCGCAAGAAGTCGGGCTTGTTCAACCTGAATTTTTAGGACTCGATAGAGAGCTCGAAGAGGCCCCTCTTTCGAATACTGATATCTCGCTTACTCAGGATGATCTTCATTTTCTTCGCGGCGCAATCGAATCGGCACTTTCAAGAGCGCTGCGAGATAATCGAGAATCTACCGAAGACGATATTAATTCGTTTGTAGATGAATCATTTGGATCTGGAACGTCCGAGATACTCGCTGCATCGCGAGTCGATGTGGGCGATGGCCACTCGGAAATGCGAATAAGTCAAATCGCCATCGAAGACTTATCTCAAGATGACAAAGAGACCCTTGCCCTGGCGTTCACCAATGCCAAAATGTTTTTCGTTCAGACCCAAGAACCTCGCCCAATCATCCACAATCTTGAAGTAGCTTCTAAGATGAAGTCGCTAGAGAACCTCTTAGGCCCTGTCTATCACTCCGAGATGAATAAGCTAGCCCAGGGCCTTTCAGGATCTGGCGATGGTGGCCCGAGTGAGGCCCTGGCACGGCTGCGCCAAACTATAGAAGACGATACGACTTTAAGCTTCTCTGTACAGAATCAGGCTCTCGAGCGAATCGATGAACTGTCTGAATTTGCGGAATCTCTGAAGAATACCGTAAGCTCTCCACCCCTATTTGAAGACCTCGTTATAAGCTTCAAAAGCGGCTCTTATCGACGGGCCTTCACGCCCGATGAGATTCTCTCCGTTTTGGAGTGAGATTTTTGATTGGCAGATAAGGATATAAATCGGATCACGGTATCATTTGGCGCACGATTTTCGTTTTCTAATATTCAAGAATTCCGCTTGGGTCTATAAGTTGCTTTATGGCGGTAAACATGATTTCTCCTCTCACCCAAATCGAAAACTGGATCCAAGAAGCCGAGAAGGCGGGCGAAATCGAAGCTACGGCCGCAGCCCTTGCAACTACAAAAGCCAACCATCAGCCGAGTGTTCGATTCGTACTGACCAAGGGCTTTCACGAGGGCCGTCTGGCCTTTGTGACAAACTATGAAAGTCCTAAAGCTCACGATTTGAACTCTATTCCGTACGCCGAACTTTGTTTTTATTGGAAGACACTCTTTAAGCAGGCCCGTATTGCAGGGCGCGTAGAAAGAGCGCCGGCCAACTTCTCAGATACCTACTGGAGAAGTCGGCCTCGTGAGAGTCAGCTCGGGGCTTGGGCATCCAATCAAAGCGCCCCCATTGAATCGTATGAATCCTTAGAGTCAAAACTCTCTGAGATTTCTCAAAAATATATAGATCTTGAAGTCCCTCGCCCTCCTCACTGGGGCGCTTACTTTTTGATTCCCGAGCGTGTGGAGCTTTGGTTGGGGCAGAAATTTCGCATTCACCAACGCTATTTATTTACGCGAGAAGGTGATTATTGGAAGAAAGAGATTCTAGCACCTTAGACACTGTCGCCGAAGCTCTAAAGGCCCTATCCCTTATCTCAGAGTCCCATGATATGAAATCCAGAGTCGGCGTAAATGACTTCGCCCGTGATTGATCGAGACTTATCTGATGCTAAAAACGCTGCCAAATCTCCGACCTCATCGATGGTAACATTTTTTCGTAAGGGCGCCTTTTCTTCAACTTTCGAAAGCATGGAACGAAAATCTTTCACACCACTTGCCGCCAAAGTACGAATGGGCCCGGCTGAAATTGCATTCACTCGAATGCCATGAGGCCCTCCATCAGCCGCTAAATACCGAACCGACGCCTCCAGACCTGCCTTAGCCACCCCCATCACATTATAATTGGGAATCACTCTCTCGGCTCCGTAGTACGACAGAGTAACGACCGAGCCCTTGGCATAACGTAGAGGCTCCCACAGAGCCTGGCAGGCTCCCACTAAAGAATAGACAGAAATATCCATCGCCATTTGGAATCCGGCTCTCGAGGTCATGACAAAATCTCTTTCTAAATCGGCTCGATCTGCAAAGGCCACGGAGTGTATTAAAATGTCCAGTCGGTTGTCCCATACGGCCTTCACGGCTTGACCTAAACGCCGAAGATCATCGTCGCTCGAAACATCACATTTCTCGCAAAGTTTGACGCCCCATTCATCCGCCAGCGGCTTCACGCGCTTCTCCATCGCTTCTAAATAGGTCAACCCTAGCTCGGCACCTTGTTCCTTTAAGGCCTGCGCAATTCCAAACGCGATGCTTCGCTCATTCGCCAAGCCCATGATCAACGCTCGCTTTCCTTGTAGATTCATGGCTCCCATTGAACATAGGATGAGGTCGTCTGTAAAGAGTCCAGGGACTTAATCCCAGAGAATACTCTCTTCTGAATAGGCTTTTGTCGCTGAGGACAGCCTCTTTCGATACTCTGGATAACGCAACAGAAAATCGAGAATGAGATCGCGTCGCCACTCCAACAAATAAAGATCGGTCTTTGCCATCCAAGTCGACAAAAAATTTCGGCTGCCCAAGTAATCATTCAAGCCCACAAAATCGCCTGCAATTCTGATATCGCCCGCCCCAGACTCAAGCGATTCTTCTACTCGCCCCTGAACAATAAAGTACAATCGATCGGCGCGCTGACCACCTTTCGCTAAAGCACGATCTTTAGGAATATTCGTCGCAAGCGCGGCATCATATAAATCGACCAAGGCCTCTTGAGAGAATGGCTTGAACAGCTCGTGATCTTTTAAACATGATAGATAGAGTCGCCTTTCGTACATTTGATAGAATCGCTCTTTCAAATGAGGAAAATCGGAAAGCAACGAACGAAAAAGTCCTCTTTCAAATCGAAGGACGGCCGAAGGGCTCCAGGCGATGACACGACTTTGCCGTTGCACTCCTGAAAAGAAAGTGAGATCTCCAAAAAAATCTTCGGGCTTCAATGTGATAGAGCCGCTTTCTTTTTGCTTTTCAAGATCGCCTTCCAATACTAAATAAAAAGCATCGGGTTGATCTCCCCTATCAAAGACGATCTGTTCGGCATGTAGGGTTTTGTAATCTGATCGATGAATCAAAATTTCTAGCTCTTGAGGCTTAAACTGAGAGAATATAGAGAAGGCCCGTGGTGGCGTCACCGGTGATAACAAACGGGACATTGAAAAATCCTCTGTCTCAAACGATATCGAGGCCTTAATTTCTTGAAATGGGGTGGGCGGCGGAAGCGTATCATCCGTTTTTCGAGTCTGACGTCGTTGCCCGAAAGCGCGTGCAAACTGCGACAGCAGGTCTGACGCTTCTACCTCAGAGCCCGCACGCTGACGCAACCAATGATAGACACGTAGAGCTGCAGGGGCCATCCCCAGCTTGATATACCCTTCACCCGCAAGCTTGGCGTAGTGCAAGGCCTTGTCGTGAATATCAGCGACCTGAGGTGACTCTCTCTCAAGCAAATAATAAATTTGAGCGAGGTCTTCTGCCAAACGACAACCTTCGACAGGATCATCGGCATCGGCCAGTCGATTACGCATTTCGCTTAACGCAAACTCCAGATCGCCTTGATCCACCAAAGCTTGCGTTGACTTCAAAACAAAGGCCACGTGAATCCCCCCTTTTTATTGTGCCAGAAGTCCTGCTAAAGTTCTCAGATGGCCCAGCAATCTCCTAAAAGCAGTGGCATAGCCGCTCGTTCTCACCGCTCTGCACCGAAGCGAATGGCCCATCGGTTCGCAGGGGCGGCGCGTCACCTGGTGATTGTGGGGCAAGGACCCTGGGGATCCGCACTTCATAAACTTTGGCAATCTAAGTTTGAAAGTGCCCAATTTCTACACTCTCAATCGAACTCCACGCAGTGGTCTGCGGTCTTCAACAGCGCCACCGTGGCAGTGCTGGCCTGTCCCTTTCGTGCTCTGCCTTCGATTGTGGCGCAACTCAAAGATCGACCAATAGCTCTGGTAATCAATGCCTCTAAAGGCATTGACCCGAAGAGCTTGAGCCCCTTTTCAAGTTTTGCGCCCAAAAGCTTGGCGTGTCCGATACTGTCCTTATCAGGGCCCACGTTTGCCGCAGAAATTCTTCAGCATAAGCCGGCTGCCGCTGTGATGGCTTCTCGAAATTTTGACTTGGCTAAGCACTGGGCCCATAAACTTTCATCCCCTGATCTGCGGCTTTATGCTAGTGAAGATCCCCAAGGTGTCGAGGCATGTGGAGCCTTGAAGAATGTCTTGGCGATAGCCTGCGGTCTTTCCGACGGATTAAAATTAGGTCAGAATGCTCGAGCGGCTCTTCTGACTCGCGGACTTCGAGAACTACAGATTCTTTCTACCTTTTTGGGAGGTCAGGCGACGACGGCATTTGGTTTGGCGGGTATTGGAGATCTTTGGCTCACGGCCACAGGCGACCTCAGTCGCAATCGCCAGGTGGGTTTACGTTTAGCAAAGGGAATGACGGTGGAAGAAGCTCAGCAGGATATAGGGTCCACCTGTGAAGGTCCCTTCACCTTGCTGCACGTCATGAAACTGGCGAAGAAATTCAAGCTGGATCTACCCATTACAAAAGAGGTTTTTTCAATTTGCTACCGAGGCAAAGAGCCCCGACAAAGTTTACACGATCTTATGACTCGCGCGCCACGCCGCGAGGAGACCATTGTTTCGCCAAAACGTCGAAAATAGATTTCCACACGGTGAGTTCCGACTTGAAGGTGCCATCAAGAGCCTTGCGAAACTCGTCCCAGTTTTGCGACCCTAAATAGAAATGGATCTGAACCAACTGGTACTGCATTCGCGTAATCGATTCCATGAGGTCTGTCTTAGACCATTTTTCACGATTCGCCTCGACATCGCCCAACGATTGAGCACCCATCATCAACTGAATCAACCACTCCAAGAGAGCCGTCATTTCAATCACACGCTCATGAGCTTCTTCAAACTGACTATTGTTCATAAACGTCTGCACATCGTCACAATCTTGTACCAATACCTGACATATCGAGGGCGCCGATTGAAGCGACTCGCGAAACAGATCGTCCACATTGCGCGTTCTCAGCACCACACGACCCAGATCTTTCACGAATTGACTATTTAACTGCTCCTCTTCAGAAATATCGATCGATCGATCATCCACAAAAATCTCCGCAAGAACTCGATCGGCGGACAATGAGCCACGAATCTGATCAGAGATCAAACCAAAGGTGAGATTTGAATCAAACTCTTTCAATTCTCCGTCTATCTCTATCGACTTCAATGTTGATTCCATACTGTAATTTCCTCCGCGCAAAAACCCCTTGTGTTTATCCCCGTGCCTTTAGTCGCTGCCCCTTTTGACTACTGCTTTCCACCAACAACTCTTTTTTGAGGGTCTCAAGAAATTTAAGATCCCTTTTTGTCTTCGAGTATTGATAGGCGACTAAACCTTTAATTTCCTCATCGAGGCCCTGAACCATGGATATCGAATCGGCTGCCTTTAGGCGTAAAACCTCATCGAGATGGTGGGAGTTCTGCAGCGATGTTTCGAGACGGTGCAAAACAAGATCGCGATGCAACGTTGATTGTTCGAGCAAGACAGGATTACCAGAACGAGCGGCATCCAGTATTTGCACCGTCAATGTCACGATAGACTCTAAGTCATGTTTTAACTGCAAGGCTTCCATACCTACTTGACTATTCTAACATTGATCGCTCGATTGAGGAGATCTTCCTTTAACGAACCTTCATTGACACGCCGAGTCTTTCGAACTATCAGGCCTTGAGAGGCTGGCATGGTGCATCAACAGGGCGATATTTTGGAAGTGACGATTGAAGGACTGGGATCTTTTGGTGAGGGCCTCGGGCGCGTCCAAAACACCGAGATTTTTGTTCCCAAAACGGCTCGTGGCGACAAGATCGAATGTCAGTTATTAGAACAGAAAAAAGGGCGATGGCGTGCTCGCCTCGTCAGACTGATTGAACCTGGGCCTTCGCGTGTACAGGCTCCCTGCAAACACTTTGATGCATGCGGAGGCTGTGATTTTCAGCATCTCGCGAACGACGAACAGCGCGCCTGGAAAATGCGCATCATCAAACATTGGATTCGACGTTCTCCCCTAGCCCCTCAGCTCGAATCGATAATATTCGATCAAATTACGTCACCTCACGCCTACCACTATCGACATCGAGTGCGATTGCAAGTTCAAGACCATAAGCTCCATTTTTTTAAACCCCACTCTCATGACCTACTGCACCTTGAAGAATGCCCTATCTTGGTAGACGGTTTCTTTGACGCTTTGAGTGATCGTGCCCGGTCTTTAGGCGATACCAAGAATTGGAATCAAAGCTATTCCAATCATGCCTTGGTCGACGACGCTGGATATTATGAAATCGATGGATGCATGATTCGCTTTGGCCCTGATTGCTTCACTCAAGCCAATGAAAGTGTCAATCAACTCATGTGGCAGCGAATCAAGGAAGATGCTGTAGGCCAGCATTTCAGACGGCACGCGCTTGATTTATTCTGTGGCGTCGGAAATTTTTCACTGCCTCTGAAGACGATGTTTGAAAAGGTAACAGGCATTGAGAATTATGCCCCCGCGATTGAATGGGCTAAGAAAAATTCATCGGACATTGAATGGAAATGTATGGATTCTCATGACGGCGTCTTAGAGTTCATTCGCGATAGAAGAGCCGTCGATTTTGTATTGCTCGATCCGCCCCGTCTGGGGGCCCTTCGTGAAATACAGGCCCTCAGTCAACTTATGCCGCCGATCATCGTTTACGTCTCGTGCCATCCTGAAACTTTGGTACGAGACCTTATCCAACTGCGTAAAAAATCGCCTTATAAAATCAAACGTTGGACAGTCGTTGATCTATTTCCCCAGACGCATCATATCGAAAGCATTGTCACGCTCACTCTTTGATATAATGAGGTCATGGACAAAAGATCCTTTCTTCGGGGTATTTCCGAAGGCATTCAGAACTCTGATGAGAGACCGATGCAGGCAGCCTTTCTGCTGTGGGCCGGACTATTTATTTTGGTGATCATTGCCATTTATATCATTCAGCTTAAGCGCATGCACTTGAAGCACCTCTGGATTCGGTTGAAAAAACAGTTTCAAGGAGCCTTCGTCACTACCAATCGCTACCGATTAAAAACCGAGGTGACGCTCGAGCTTCCCGGCTATGATTCTGAGTTGCTTCGCACATCCACCACCAACATGAGTAGCCACGGTATGTTTGTGAAATTGAATCCTCCCGCACAGATGGGTGAACGTCTGCGCTTTCATTTGTTTTTAGAGACTGGACTCACGATTTCGGGTGATGGAGAGGTGAGATGGGTTCAAGATGGCTGGTCGGAGCACCATCCCACCGGCATCGGTATAAAATTTCTTAATATTCCTGCGGAGCAAGAGAATCGACTGCGCCTCTGGATTCAGAAGAAAAAGCTGAAGCGAGCCGCGTAGAGATTTGAGGGTACTTTTTTCTACTTCAGACTCTAAAGTAGCTCTCTATTTTTGCCGAACCGTAATATTGAACTGCCATCAGGCGAATTGATTTTAGGATATAGCGCGACTGAGGCGCAGTTATCTCTGCGACGGCGTCCTTTGGGCTTTGCTGGTTCAGTTCTTCTTGTTTCTCATGCGAACTTTCCTCTAGATGAACCGCCTTCAACTTTGGCGTGTTGACTGTGGCCGGAAAAGGTCAATTTCGAGAGAATAGCTCTCTAATACCCTTAGCAGCTGAGACTATTACAAAATGGTTTTCTGATATTGAGTCTGGTCTTCAGAACGCTATCAATGACGGCCCATCTTCAGACATTGCAGACTATCAACCGAGACTTCTCATTTATGCGACCAGCTATCGACGGCAGTCGATACACCCATTATGGGGGTCCTTTCAGAACACGTTATAAATTATTCAGTCTTGGTTTCCGCACTTGAAGATTCCGTCAAACTCAACAAAAGCTTGAGTGCGGCCACACAGGACCCTGTAACGGTTGTGAATTCAGTGATGAATACGAGTGGGCCTGCGGCCTGTGATTTGCCCTGAGGCAATCGGGTGAGTATAGGGCACAGGCATGGAGCACGCTCCTTGGTCGTTTCAACCTTTAATCACAATTAAAAAACTTTTCTAACTTCGTCTTCCACCGCGACGACGAGATCGGCCTTACGAGCTATACTTGGTTTCAAGCCAGCTTGTCTAACAACAGCGGCCGTGGTGGCTCCCAGCGTAACGAAACGAGCTCGCAGGCTTGTTAAGCGGCGCACTGAAACACTAGACACAAGGGCCTTAAACGCCGAAGGGCTGGTCACCACAAAAATGAAGTTGCGTGAGAGACTCGTGGTATCATCGTGACGATCGAGGCTACTGCGCCGACTGGGGAGACTGTAACCACGATGCCGACTCGAAAGTTTAAGCCGGCCGTGACGACTTAAGCGTCTGCGCTGATCTATATAATCTCTCAATCGCGATTGAATCGCCACGAGGCTGGTCTCGTAGTGGATACCCTCCTCCACGAGCAGCGGAGAGCCTCGCTTTCCACGCAAGCCACACTGCAACCATGGTTCGGCGAGCGACGAATGCGGATACAGCAGTGTTCCACGTAGAGTCTTTACCAGACGAAGAACGCCCTTCTGATCGCTTTGCTGAAGCACGGTGAGCCGACTCCAAAATGCGGCCGCCTTAAATCTTTCTTTCAGAGCTTTGGCGGTTTGAGCGCCGATGGCAATGACGTGAGTGGCTTTCAAGGTCTTCGGCAAAAAATGGACCGCACGTGCAGAAGTCACCAAGAGGTGATCATAGTGGCATTGCTTGGGTTTCCATGAGACTCGCTTGTACTTTAATACCGTAAACTCCTTAATAGAAAATCCCGAAGCCCTAGCCGCTTTCCGTAGTGAAGCCTTTAGGCTCTTCACTACGGTGGGCTTTCGAGGCCCCCTCAGGATGACGAGGAAAGTTTGTTTAGAATTTCTTTTGCGCCGTAGCATAAAAATCGATCGGCCAAGACCTCGCCCAAATCTTGGGCATAGCCCACAGGCGCCACGGCTCGGTCCATAAGAACCATGGTGCCATCAAGATTACCCACAAAGGCCTGAAGCCGCATTTGAAACTGCTCAATCTCGCACCAGGCTCCAATAGGCAAATGGCAGTCAGCGCCCAAGACTCGTAGAAAAGCTCGTTCGGCATCTACCGCTTGTCCGCTCTCGTCATGATGAATACGGCGAAGCTTGATACGTAAATCTTCATCGTCTGATCGACACTCCACCGCAATCGCACCTTGGCCGGGCGATGGAATAAAGAGACGAGGATCTAAATATTCTGTAATCTCATTTTCGAGACCCAAGCGCAGAAGACCCGCCGCTGCTAAAATGAGTCCGTCTACTTCTCCCTCTTTCATCTTTCGAATCCGAGTGTCGACATTGCCTCGAATAGGAACAATGGCAGATCGATTATCGATTGATCTTAAAAGGCTCGTACGACGCAAGCTTGAGGTTCCAATTTTCATGGTTTCATTGAACGCCGACAGGGGCCGACGATCTCGGCTTAAGAAAACGTCTCGCACCTCACCGCGCTCCACAATGGCAGCGAGAGCCAAACCATTTTGAGCCACCGTCGGATAATCTTTAAGACTATGCACACAAAAATCGACACGCTTTTCAATAAGAGCCTGTTGAAGCTCCTTCACATAAAGCCCTTTACCACCCTGCTCTGAAATTGAGATCGATGTATCATCGCCACTCGTTTTAATACCCACCACCGTAAAGTGGTCCTCCGGCCATCGTTCTTCCATCAACCATTGCACAAACTGAGCCTGCCAAAGAGCCAGCGGCGAAGCTCGCGTTCCTAAAATATAGGTTCGACTCGACATTAGGTTATCTTATCCATCGTTCGCATTCTGGCTCAATCGTTATACCTTGGGTCGCGATTTCAAAACGCCCCTCTCACTCTAAACCTTAAAGAGGTGTCGAAAGTAAGACACCAGCCCCTCTCCTTCTCGATTATCCGACGTCTCAAGTTGCTGCTTCACGGTCTGCATGGGCTCCTGCAAGACTCGGTAAATCATTCGCTGCGCAGTCTTTTCAATCATTATCCAATCAGACTCGGAAAGATCCGACAATCGACTTCGCAACTCTTTCAACTCTTCTTGACGAATAACCTTCAACTTCTCTTCTAAACTCTCAAAGATATCTTGAAATAAGAAAGCTTTGAGAGACTGCCAAAAACGCTCGGTCTCTTGCTGAATAATGGTCTCAGCTCTATCAAGCTCAGCTTGGCGAAACGATCGATTCTCCTCAGCAATTTTTCGAAGGTCATCAATAGAAAAATGGTAATGATCTCCCCAGTCGGCAACATTCAAACTCGTCGGCACAGACAAATCGATAAAGACCCGTTGAGACAGGCCTTCCAATTGCCGGGCATCTAAAGAAACTTCTGTGGAAGCCGCCGATACAATCACTTGAGCCTGACTAAGAACGGAGGCGACATCTTGTGCTACGACTGCCTGAACTTTCTCAGCCCTAAGTTTTGCTACTAGATCATGGCTTATTTCCTGACGCCGACTGAGCAATAGCAAGCGCTGAGGCTGCAATGAGCCAAAGTACTCCGCGGCTAGGCGGCCCATATCGCCGAGTCCTACGACGGCCACTGTCTTGCGACTTAAATCTCCCACCACTTTCTCAGCCAGTTTCACTGCGATGGAGGGAATACTTACCGGAAATCGTCCCACTTCTGTTTCAGACCGAATCTTTTTTGCCACGCGAAAGGCCCTCTGAAAGAGTCGGTGAAGAATGGTACCCGCACTGCGACTTTCACTGGCACGTTCATAGGCCGCTTTGACCTGACCGATGATTTGTGTCTCACCCACTACCATCGACTCCAAACTGGAAGCCACCCGAAACAAATGTCGGACAGCATCAAAATCTTGATAGCAAACAAAGGCCTCTTTGGATCCTACCAAGTCAGACCAGGCATTAATAATTCGCTGAGAGTCCCCAGCGTCAAACGATACAATCTCAACGCGATTGCAGGTCGATATCTCCACAAACTCAGCGACCGATGGCAAAATGGAACTACGAAGGTCGATCAGCGTTTGAAGCCCCTTCACGCGCATATCCAAACTGGCCTCTTGAAAATCGAGACCTACAATAGAAAGTCGACCCCTAAGTGTCATAGATCTCCATCATTGACCTCTGAAAGGGATGCCGGGATGGAAGAATTGTATCCATACCCAAAGCAAGAAAGAGCAATAAAACAAAAACCACAAGGGCCGCCCAAGACAGAGATTTTCCATGAGTGAGCATACCTCGCCATCGAAGGCCAAGAATGATGGCATAGGTAAGCCACGTCGCCATGGCCACTAAGACCTTAGGGTCCGCTAACCACTGGCCATCCCAAAACTGATTGGCGAAGAAAATTCCTAAAACCAGGCCACCCGTCATCAAGCAAAACCCCCACTGCAAAGTCTGCACCAGGACACGTTCAAAATCTGCGAGACTTGCCATGCGGGCAACAAAAATGGACGGAACTTTCTTTCTCAAAGTCCAATCGGCCGCCAAATAAGCCATGGCTACTAGTGCCGCCACGATTAACAGAATTTCCCCACTTAGCGCCAAGGCGATATGAAGCCAGAGCCATGGCGATACCATAACGGAGTATTCCACAGAGTCTCCAAAGATCTGAACATAGCTCCAAAAAAGAGCCACCAGTGGAATGAGAAAAAAATTGATTGAGTTAAGACTCGATCGCAGCGAAAAAAACCATGCAACCCACGTAAGTATAGAAGCCAGGAGAAGCTGCCCCTCCACAGCGGCCGTGATTACCAAAGCGTGTTTTGAGAAAAACCAAGAACCAATAAATACGGCAGATGCAAAAGCCGCCAGAAAGAGAATTCGCTGCGCCCATAATCGAGACTCGAGGGTGGAGCGGCGCCACAAATCGATTTCTAGCGCCCATGCCAAAATCAACAGCACTACCACAATGACAGGAAAATAGGAGTTCATGAGACAAACTTTCTCTGGCTAAATTTTTTATGAACAAACTTTCTCACGTTAGACTTTCTTTTGAATTCTCATTCTCAATACTCGCGCCTCTGATTGAGCCTCGCTGTGATTAGGATCAATGGCAATCGCTCGATCAAAATCTTTCACGGCTTGCTCCAATTGGCCATCCATTTTTGATAACATTCCTCGATAATAATAGCCCGACGCATACGTTGCTCGATTTTCTAAGGCTTGATTGATCCACTGTCGAAGACGGCCTATCTCTCCCTTGAGATTTTGTTTCGTTTCAATCATCCACATCATTTCAGCGTAAACTCGGTCAGCTAAGATCTCTCCGTCAGTGGGCATAACTTCTCGAATCGAATCGAGAAGCTCGAGCGCGTGCTTAAAATGCCGCTTGCGAAGAAGCTGCTGCGCGTGAGGAATCTGCATCTCAGCTTCTACTCTCTTCTGAAGGGCCTCAACACCCCCCATCTGTTCAAGTTCCATCGCCGCAATAAACTCAGCGCGCTTACCAGGATGAATCATCGTATCGTAAGCCAAGTTGATAATAGGAAAAGTCGCCTCGGCGAGCTTTCGTAGCTCGGGAGTTGGCATTCGGTCGGGATGAAAACGACGGATGAGCCGATTGAAAGTGCTTCGAATCTTGTCGTCTGTTTCGATCAGTCCTAAGCCTAAAATTTCGTGATAGCGCTTCTTGGGAGCCATAGCTCGCAAGTTCAATAGCTCTTTTTCCAAAATATGAGGCTCAGCGGCCTCATAGACTTCTTCGGCCTCTTCATTTTTCCACTCGAGGCCTCCACCTATCTGCAACAGCAGAAGGAGTTTCAATTTCAAACCTTGCAACGTGGAAGGTGATTTAATCTTCACTTTCATCTCTTGAAATGCTTTTTCCTCCTCGTCTTTGAGAGGAAAGTAAAATTGATCGACCGTTACTTTGGCAGATCCTTCTCGCCTAAGGCTCTCATGCCCCATAAACAAACTATCTTTGAGACTGCGAAGCTTCTCCATAAGATGAGCGCCAAAGGGCGTGGGCCACGTCATGAGATCAGAACCAAATGAATGGCATTTATCGAGCTCCTGAAACGACCAGCGTCCCAGAAGCTGTGGTGTTGTCTGTAGCAAACGATAAATCGAATAGAGATTCTGAAGTTCCGCCATGCGGGCCCCATCCATGCCAGCCGCCTGAATAAGATAGACTCGAATATCTGGTTTTGGCTGTAAGACCTCGTAATCTTTGACGATCGTTTTTAATTGCTCGAGAGAGAGAACTTTCTCAACCGACAGAAATCGCAGAAAACTGTCTTCGGGATCGTTCGAACGCACAATCACAGGACTGCCTTCTACAAAGCCAATCTGCTTTTTCAGGGCGTCCCGCTCGACGGTTAAGAGCCCAGATCCACGTTGTGCAGCGATTTTAGCCAGCAGAAGAAGTCCCTGAAGGGGTGCCGACTTAACCACACAGTCCCACGCGATTTTCTTTGTAGCTTGCGCCGATGGCGCTTTAGGCTGGGGCTTCACTTCGGCCATACTCCACTTTACACCAGAGGCAGTTTCACGTTCTATGAAGCATGGCAGCAGATTCATCCGTTACTGAGGTTAGCGATCAAAGTTTTCAAAAAGAAGTACTCGAATCGTCGGTTCCCGTTCTCGTCGATTTCTGGGCGCCCTGGTGTGCGCCGTGTCGAGCCATAGCGCCTATTATTGAAGACGTGTCCAAAGAATTGGGCGGTAAAGTTAAAATCTTAAAGATGAACGTCGACGATAACGCTGAAGTTCCGAGCAAGCTTTCGATACGTAGTATTCCGACCCTTAAAGTTTTTGTCGGTGGCAAAGAAGTTAATCAAATGGTAGGTGCCGCTTCAAAAGATGCGTTACTTCAACTTTTGAAGCCCTACACCGCGTCAGTTAATTAGAGACATCAACCCCTTCTGCAATTCAAAACATAGTTCGGACAGAAGACGAAGGCGCTGCTGGTCGCGCTTTGGATTTTCTGAAAACCGTAGGCGTAGGACCGAGGGCAATCTAACCTCGAGTAAATCTCGAGCGAGGGATTGTGCGGCTGATAAGGCGACTGAATCGTTGTTAACACGTAAAATCAGAGAAATTGCCGCTCGCAAGGCGGCCTCAAAACTGAGGGAATGGTCCAATACGACACTAGCATCTACAATACCGCCCTCCTCGCTTAGTGAAACAATCTGCCTTCGGCCGTGCGTCAATGCCTTGATCGCCTCTTGAATCTGTGTGGTCACCTTTTTCGCCTGCTTAGGATGAATAAAGAGATCGCTGGCGTGGGTGGCTAACAATAATGCAGCGCTAGTGTCTTGAGGCTCTGGGGCTAAAAAAATCCAAGGCATGGCTTCGCTCCAATGAGCTTCGGCAATGCGAATCACCTTATTATGACCGACGATTGTCTCTTCAATTACCGGCGCTCCTAAATTCTCAAGCACCAACGTCAACCACCGCTGCGTACTACGGGCGAGCGACGGCCTGGCTTCTAATAAACGAATCACCTCAAGATAGTCGTCGAACGAGCCTGAATAGGGCCTTTGCAACAAAGATCGCGACAAGGCCGCTGCCGAGGGCGAGAGCTTGAAAACTCGTCTCGCAAATTCAAAATAAACTTTCAAAGGAGATTGCTTTCCAAGAACCTCTCCCAACGTTTCATAGTTGCTATGTGACAGCGATTTCTCAGATGTCAGCCGTCTAAATTCTGAAAAACAGCCCTGCGGCCCACTCGCCCCATCGTCGCCATCTCGCGCCGATGCGACTTCGTGAAACGCCAATAATCCTAAAAGACAATAATAGCCAGAACCCCTAGATATCGACCCCATAAAACCCCACAGAAAAAAAACTAGCGTTTTTTATCGACGTTGAGAAGTAAAATGAAATGCTCGACGATACGAGAATTAAAATGGCCGGCCATTTGCTGAGTGATGATAGAAAAGGCCTCAAAGGGCGTTTTAGCCCGTTGATAACAGCGATTCGTCGTCATGGCATCGTAGGCATCACAGATTGAAACGACCTGCGAAACCATTTGAATTTTATCGCCTCGAAGCCCGTAAGGGTAGCCTATGCCATTTACCTTTTCGTGATGCTGAAGAATAATATCTTTGCCTCGTTCAGGAATCGGCCGGGCGTGAAGCAAATCAATGCCCCATTCAGGATGCTTCTTCATGATGCGCCACTCATCTTCGGTGAGGGGCCCTGGTTTATTCAATACGGCCAGCGGCACTTTCGTTTTACCTACATCATGCAAAAACGCCCCTATGGCCGCTTCTTCCAAGATCTTGCGATCGCGAATTCCAAGTGACGAAAGCAGGCCCAGAGTAAAGGTCATCACGTTTACACAATGGGTATAGGTATAGTAATCGTGCGACGAAAGAGTGATCATACTTACGAAGGCTTCCGAGTCTTTCGCTAAAAGCTCTATGGTGTGATTCACCACCTTCTTAGTTTTAGTAAACGTCTCTGAGCTTGAGGGATTCTTAAATATATTTTCAGCAATTCCCGTGGCACACTGATACAGGGCGGATGTTTTCTTGATGAGAGGCGCTTTAGGTTCGCTCAACAAGCGACTAAGATTGCTCTCCAAAAACTGAAAGTGCTCAATCTCGGTTTCACATAAAATAAACAACTCTTGGGCGCCAAACTCTTGCAGCTTTTCAGCGTCCTCTGCCGTCCATCGGCTCCCCTTCGCTCGATACACCAAGTAGTTACCCTGATAGAGCATAAAGAGATCTTTATCTAAGATATTGCCCTCTCGATAAAGATCGACCGGCACCCGAAAATACTGAGCTCCAGAATCAGCGACTGGAAGGTTTTCTGGAGTCGTGGCCACTACCCCCTAGTGTATCACGAGCGCCCTCCTACCCTAGAAAGAGGGTTTGGCGACTAACGCTGCGCCACTAAAGACCATCCTTAGGTGCCATTATAAGCTGGTCCAATAAACCTGCGGAGTCGCCTGTTTTTAATAAGTTCAATAGTTTCATTGGCTTAGAAAGCCCGCAATGATTGTCTGGCACTGTCTCACCTACCCTCGACTTCTTTCTGCCGAGATAATTCCATCAATCTTCTCTAAATTTTGCAAAATAATATGAAGATGCGAAATATTTTTTACTACGACTTCTAACTCAATCGAAGCTCGCTTATCGCGAGAGGTTTCAACATTGGCCGATGTTATATTGCCATCAAGGTTCGATACCGTTTTAGTTACCTGAGCCAGGATGCCAGGCTTATCAACCGACAAGACTCGAATGGAAGCTCGAAACTCTTGAGACTCATCTCCACGTTCCCAGTCCAGCTCCACTTTTCGCGCCGAATCAAAGGTCAGGGCTTTTTCACAGTCAGACGAATGCACTGAGATGCCACGTCCTATAGAAACAAAACCAATAATGGGTTCGCCTGGCAGTGGATTACAACATTTCGCAAAACGAATGAGCATATTCTCAATGCCTTGAACTCGCACCGGCGAACGAGACTTCTTTTGCGTGACCCTCTTGAAAATATTTCGAATGAATGATCCCGACCCCTCTTTGCCTGCGTCTTCATCAGGGGACGCCTCTAGATTTACATCAGCTCCTCCCGCTAACTTTGAAAAAGATCGCGCAATATCGAGAGCCAATAATTTGCCGTATCCAATTTTTGTCAGCAGATCTTCTTCGTTGGATGCACCCACCGACGAAGCCCACTCATTGAGCTTACCGTCTTTCTTCAGGCGATTCAGATTGAGTTTTACTCGCTTCAGCTCGCGCTCTAGCAATTTTACGCCGAGCTCATGTGATCGATCTCGCTGCTCTTTCTTAATAATTTGCCGAATTTTATTTTTAGCTCGGCTTGTCACCACAAACTCGAGCCAATCTTTGCGCGGGCTCTGCGCCTCTGAAGTGACGATCTCTACTTCGTCCCCGCTTCGAAGCTTTTCTCTCAGCGGCACGATGCGGCCGTTGACTTTTGCCCCCACACAACGATCACCAACTTTAGAGTGAATCGAATAGGCGAAATCGACCGGCGTGGCCCCCTTTGGCAGCGCCATAACGTCGCCTTTCGGGGTAAACACAAAAACCTCTTCTTCAAAAAGATCAATCTTAAGAGTCTTCATGAACTCGTGTGAGTCTTTCACCTCTTCTTGATCTTCTAAAAGCTTTCGAAGCCAAGCAAACTTCTGCAAGTCGCCTGCCGAGACCGAGCCGTCTTCTTTGTAGGTCCAGTGCGCTGCAATCCCCTGCTCTGCAATTCGATGCATCTCGAACGTACGAATTTGAATCTCCATTCTCTCGCCCGACGGGCTGATCACGGTGGTATGCAAACTTTGATAAAGATTGGCCTTCGGCATCGCGATATAATCTTTAAAGCGTCCGGGAACCGGCTTCCACATCGAATGCACAATTCCGAGGGCCTGATAGCAACCCCGAATATCGTCACAGACAATACGAAACGCCAACAAATCATGAACTTGCTCAAAGGGAACCTGATTTTTCTCCATCTTTTTATAAATGGAATAAAAGTTTTTAGAACGACCCGAAATTTCGAAACGTGATCCAACGCTCTCCTTCATTCGTTCCTGCAAGACATTCATGACTTCTTCGACGTATTTCTCACGCGCCTTTCGTGTTTTGGCAACCAGCTGAACCAGGCGAAAATAAACATCGGGCTTTGCATATCGAAGACATAGATCTTCGAGCTCAATTTTGATCCAATGAATTCCCAAGCGATGCGCTAGAGGCGCATAGATATCTTCAGTCTCTTCGGCAATTTCAATTTGCTTCTCAGAGCTCATGAATTGAAGCGTGCGCATATTGTGAAGACGGTCGGCGAGTTTAATGAGAATCACGCGGACATCTTTACCCATGGCCAAAATCATCTTTCGAAAGTTTTCAGCTTGCGCGGTGGCTTTCGAGTGAAACGAAAGTTTCGAAAGTTTGGTCACACCATCGACGAGAAATGCGATGTCGGCTCCAAAATCTCTCTTGATATCGTCCAGTGTAAGAAAAGTATCTTCTACGGTATCGTGTAGTAAACCCGCCACCAGTGAAGGCAGGTCTAAATTCATTTTCAATAGAATGCGAACGACTTCGACCGGATGAACAATATAGGGCTCGCCACTTTTTCGGGTCTGATTGCCATGGCAACGCACGGCGATATCAAAAGCCTTCTCAAGGGGCTCGACTTTAAAATCGGGATGAGCAGCTTTGACCTCTTTGAGCAGGTCCCCAAGTATGTTCACCAATTTAGACTATCAGAAACTAGCGACGGCTCTAGACTTTAGTTTGAAGCGAACCATTCGAAGGCGATCGCTTTACAAAACCCGCTGCCACTTCTCTCAAGGACAAGACGATCAAGCGGTTTTGAGTAAAGGTATTGTCTACTAAGGCTCTGGAACCTTTCAACAATTGCCTGGCTCTTTGCGAACCGACGTGAACGAGTTCAAAACGACTTTTACAGTTCTTAAGACAGTCTTCGACAGTAATACGCGCCATATATGATGCATAGCGAGCCTGGTCGCCTTTCTGCAACAAGAACCTATGCCAATTTTAAGCTAAGGCCCAAGGGGCCTTCAATCTGCTGACTCGCTGTCGCTCGGCCACGACGATACCTTCGAGCTCTCGGTAGGCACGGGCGAAATCGCAGTTTTGAATAATATAATCGAACTTGGAGGCATCTCGAATCTCACTCTCGGCCATTTTGAGACGATGCGAGAGGTCGTCGGCCGAGTTCTTGCCTCGCGCTCGCAAGCGCTTCTCAAGTTCGGCCATCGAAGGCGGCACAATAAAAAGTAATACCGTGTCCTGAGGCTTGAGACTTTTAATGCGTAAGGCCCCCACCGTATCAATATCCATGACAATCACACGCCCTTTAGAAAGGGCGTCTTCGACGGGCTGCCGAGGGGTGCCGTACCAATTCTTGAAGACCTGAGCGGTTTCAAGAAAGTGACCTTCGCTTTCGAGTTTCTTAAACCGTTCTTCATCGACAAACTCATAATCGCGCTTCGATAATTCCCCCTCACGCTGAGGCCTAGTCGTTACAGAAATCGAGCGAGTCGCAAACGCATGATCTTCAGCCAAACGATCGCAAAGACTTGTCTTGCCCGTGCCACTGGGCGCGGACACTGCCAAAATATACCCTCGCTCTACAATGATTGGACCTAACTCCATAGCTATTCCCCATTCTGAAGCTGTTCACGAATTCGTTCAATGGTGGTCTTCATTTCAACGATGCGGTGAATCATAAGACCATCCGAGCATTTGGCGCCTAAGGTATTAACCTCACGTTGAAGTTCTTGCGTCAAAAATTCTAATTGCTTTGCAGACGTCTGACCGGCAAGCGCCTCCTGGAAGGCTCTCAAATGCTCTTTCAAGCGATCGAGTTCTTCTTGAAAATCGCTTCGACCTAGCCAGAGCACAAATTCTTGTTCCAAGCGCTCTTCGGAGAATCGCTGGCCCTCGATGAGAACATCTAGGCGCTCACGCCACCGCATCTTCTGCTCTTTCAAAAGCCTTGGCACTTCCATCACAAAGGCTTCGAAACCTTGCAAGAGCTTGGCATGATGTTCTTTTAAAAGACTCTCAAGATGCTCGCCTTCACGTCGTCGTTCTGCGACTAAGCCATCGAGCGCCTCAGAAAAGACCGGTAAGATCGTGTCCCAGGAGAAGACACCCTGAACCTCTTCTTGTTGTCGAGTCACCAATTCTTCAAAATGCAGAAGATCGCTCAGTCGCACTGGCTCGGCCATAGGAACGCTGGCTCGAAAGGCCTCTAATTGCTGATACAGATGTCGAAGCACACCATGGTCTAAGGTCACCGAAGGCGATGGCCCCTCGGTTTGCTTCATGTAAACATTCACATCGACTCGCCCGCGTTTCAAACGGGCGCGCAAAAATCGCGCCATATCGGGTTCGAAAGCCGCCAACCCCTTAGGAGTGCGCAGAGCTAAATCCAAAAATCGTGAGTTCAAACTTTTGATGTCGACTCGCAGTTCGAAGCCCAAAGCCCCCGACCGAAGACAACCTTGTGCCGAGCCGAAGCCCGTCATGGAATATAACATTTAAAAGGTATAGCGCAGAAAGCCCGTCGCCTGAAGAATCATGCCATCGAAATTTTGAACAAATGCAAATGACGGGTCGAGGCCCACAGAAATACCTCGACTTCTCATAAAATATTCCAGGCCCAACTCTCCGTAAATCATGCCGCGCCCTGAACCATAGAGAGAGTTCTGATTGGGCGACGACATATAGAGCCCCCCGCCCGCCGCCCCTTGAATATAGAGTCGATTCAAAATGGGATAGGCCCCTCGAAGCTGCCCAATGGCCTGATAAACAAAAAAACTGGCGGGTGTATTTGCCAACGTGGAACCCGTCGTGGAGGAGTGAGCTGAAAATTTAAACAAGCCTTCCAGACCCAAGTAGCGCCATAGATCATAGCCCGCCTTAAAACCTACGACCCAACCATCTTTATAGAGATTGCGTTCGGAACTCGTATACATCAGACGGCCTGTCGACAGGCCCGTATAAAATCCTTTACGAACTGCCCCAGGATGAAAAGAACTCGGGCGCATGCTCGCAGGGTTGGCGCCCTCGTCATTCGCATTGCTATTTGCGTAGAGGTTCGAACCAAAGAACGTAGTCGCCAAAACAAGAGAGCCGAGCAGCACCGAGAAACAGCGTGGTACGAGTAGGCAAAGCGCGGGTGCAGGCTTCTTGCTTGTTATAAAAATAGGCCGCATTATCTTAATCATTCGTCTTGGCATTGATCTCAGATCCTATCCCTTTCGAAATACCCATGGCCACGAAACTTGAGCTCCCGATCCACCACGAGGTTTGGGAAATTCCCACGAGCGAATGCGAGCCCCAATGCATTCAAAGAGGGCCCCAGCATTGGCTGGGCCACTTCCCAAGCGAATCGCCTCGGCGCGACCCAATCGATTGACAAACCACTCCACTTTAAGGCGACCCGTAACGGTGGTCCCACCCGCAAGGGTCTGTTCATAACAGGTTTGAATATCAGCGGCATTCTTGCGAACGACTGCTTCGATTTCTTCACGTGTCAGACCGTCTCGTACTTCTACATCTCGTGCAGAGTACGACACATCGGCATCCCCTTTTTTGCCGGAGGTTCCTAAACCAAAGCCCTTGGATCCGCCTCCTTGTCCCTTGGTCGAGAGACCGCCAACCTCCACTGACGTCCCTCCGCCTCCAAGCCCTAAGCCTTTGGCACCACGCCCACCAGACCCCCGAGCGTCCAAATCAGATCCACGCTCTAGTCCTTGAACCGAGCCCTCTAATTCGCCGCCTAAACCAGAGCCCGACAAGGCCCCTCCGGAGTTAGCGGTTCCACCACCGCCACTTCTAGACGAAAGGGCTCCCGAAATTCCTGTGTCTTCAACCTTAACGACCGGTTTCGGCTTGGCAGACGGAGCTTGTGTACCTGTGCCTTTGGGCTTGGGCTTTCCCGACCCCACCCCTTCATCGGGGCGTAAACCTCGTCGCGCTAAGCTGGCATTACTTTCTTTGCCAAAGGCCCCCTTGGGCACTGAACGCAGCGGCTTATCTGAATTTGTCACCATCCCTAAGGGTCGAGCGCGCACATTGGCCCTACCTGTGGTGCGACCCGCTTTACCTTCTTCTCCCGCCGCTCGTGCACCCGCCCCTTCGGTGCCCGATAAATCAGCCTTTGTAGATTGCCTCGCTCCAGACTCTGGAGCCTTTTTCGCCGGAGGAGGCGGCGGTGGGGTTGGAGTTACTTTAGGCAGCTCTGTGGGAGGCGCCAATGTCACCAAATTCTCGGCTTCTTTGGCGGCCTCTTCTTTTGGAGCCGACTCCAGACCTTGCACAGCAATCCAAGCGAAGGCAAAAAGAGCAAAGCACAACGACAGTACAGAAACGTAGAGCGGATCTCGAACAAGCGGTGCTGTCAGCGGCTTGATGAGCGAAAGTTTCTGTACCTGAATAAAAAAGCTAAAGGGCCCCATTTCGATGAGACAGCGATCGCTAAAGGGAACCAGCACAGCCAGACCGAGAGACGTCTGTCGTGCTTGAGCCCGCAGATCATCCAGCTCCACAGTGCCCGATTTGGTCTCCACCAAGCCCTTCATAGCCGGATGAAGTACCAATTCAATACCTGTAGGCAGAACTTTCATAAAATAAAAACTTTTAGGTATCGACGGAAGCGACAAGGCAAAGTCGTTTGATTCGTCTTCTCCGATGCGAACAATATCGCCTCGATCAAAACACTTTAAATTGACGAGCTTGTCTTTCCAAAGCAACGACACCTGTAGCCAATCTTTTGTTTGAAAGAGGGCCTTCGGCTTAGCCTGCTTTAAAAAGGCCGGTGTTTTTAAACTGACCTCGGCATCAGGAGCTGTCGGCACCGCATCTCGGTGTGAAGGCTCCACGGGAACCGAAGAGCTCGGTAAAGACGGACTCGCGGCGCGAGGGGTGGGCGCCGAGTCGCGAGGGGCAGGTGCCGCAGCTGCTTCTTCTAGCGCAAGAACTACTTCAGAAACCACGGGCGTTAAATCTTCCGAATCAATCGCTTTGGGAATCTCAAAATGAAGAAGTCGAATCTCATGATCCCCTATTCGAAAGGTCGACTGAGCGGTCAGTTCTTTTCGATCGATCTTTTGTCCATCGACAAACGAGCCATTGGCCGATTGCAAATCGATGAGTTCGCAGTGCGATGGCGATTTAATTTCAAGCGAGCAGTGCTGGCGCGACAAGAGGGAGTCGTTGAGCACGATATCGCAAATCTTCGAACGCCCAATAAGGAGCGTTGAAGCAGGACTAGCCTGATGACGAATCTCTTGGGAAACGAGATTCTTAATCTGAAGACGAAATGACACAAATTCCCCCTACTATGAGGATAAAAGATCGCCACGAAATCTCCAGTAAAATCAGGGGCTCGATCGTGACACGTTGCGCCTCGTGCTGCTGTCGCTAAACTCTATTTTGTGGGGCCATCGAGAAACGAAGCCTTCTCAAGCGAGCGCATCCTACTCTTAGCGGCTCGCCTTCCAATCACTAAACTTTAAAAGGCTCACCGAGTCGGTCACCGACAAAATTGACGCCTCGCGTACAAAACCATCTTTAATCACAAAATCAATTTTTTTAAATGACGCTTCGGTGGCAGCCGTCTGGGCAGCCCCCATGGACTTCAATTGAGAGTTTGATTGAGAGTTGGAATTCGATGGTAGCGGTGATTTTGGCAGCAGAGTAAACGACGATGGCCCCGTAGATTTCACCGAAAAGTGCTGCGATTTAAGATCGCCCCATAAAAATGAAAAAGCGGCCTCTAGTGTAATATCGCTCGTAACATCGACGATATCGCGATGCTCGCCCTCTTCAATCTCTAGCCGACGTTTAGAATATCGAATCACTCGCTTCTCAGGTTTAGTGTAAGTCCAAAGCACTGAGTCAGGCCTCTCCAACCGCAATCGCCCCTCCGCCTTTTCTTCATCACCCGGAAAGAGAGTATCTTTCACCTCTTGCGTAAAGGAGGCCTCTAAAACCTTGATGGGCTTCATCGACTTTCTTAGAGTTTCAAAGCTAGACGCCGCATAGGTCGTGGTCGCAAAAGTAAACCCCACGCAGACAACCCCTGCAAATGCAAGATCTATGACCGTTCGCCCCATCCTCATCGGGTAGACTTTGTGGACTCGCGCAGTTCAGGAATAAACGAACGCTTAAGATTGAGTGCGCTCGAAAAAGTCGACTGATTTTTGCGAAAAACAAAAGAACCATCGGGTTTTCTCAAATTGCCGTTAATCAAAGAATCTTCAAAGTCATAATAAGACTTTTCTCGGTAGACGACTTTAGGTTTGGAGGCCGTGGACGATGGGGTGGGCTCAGTCGACTGGACCGGCTGTAGCGGCTGAAGGGTTTCGGTCAATAATTGCCCCTGACTGAGTGAGGCCCACAGCGACATAACGATAGAAGCCAAAAGTGCACAAAGAATACAGCGTGACGGCATGATATCTCATTATAATGAGTTGAACGGACTTCTCAATCGCTTTAAGGTTTCTCTATGTCTGAAAAGATTATTTTTACCCTCAAAAAGGTTAGCAAAATTGTGCCCCCTAAACGTCAGATTCTGAAGGATATCTACCTTTCATTCTACTATGGGGCCAAAATAGGCGTTTTGGGGCTCAATGGTTCAGGAAAATCCTCTCTTTTAAAGATTATTGCAGGCCTCGATCATGACTTTGACGGAGAAGTCTTGCGATCGGACGGGTACTCGGTCGGAATTTTACAACAAGAGCCTGAACTCGATACCTCCAAAACCGTACGGCAAAATATTGCCATGGGCCTGAAGGAGGTGGGCGCTCTTTTGGCCGAGTTTGCCGAGATCAATGCGGCATTTGCAGAACCCATGGACGACGCTGCCATGGAAAAACTTATTGCTCGACAAGCGGCCGTACAAGAAAAAATCGATAGTGCAAATGGTTGGGAAATGGAACGTACTCTCGAAGTGGCCTCTCAGGCCTTACGCCTGCCACCCCTTGATGAAGGGGTCACTCATTTGTCGGGCGGTGAAAAACGACGAGTGGCTCTGTGTCGCCTTTTGTTAGAGGCACCCGATATTCTCTTACTTGACGAACCCACCAACCATTTAGACGCCGAAAGTGTGGCTTGGTTAGAACGACACTTGCACGAATACAAGGGTACCGTCATCGCCGTAACACATGATCGTTACTTTCTCGATAATGTGGCGGGCTGGATTTTAGAACTCGATCGAGGAGAGGGCATTCCGTTTAAGGGTAACTATAGCTCTTGGCTCGCTCAGAAAGAAGAACGAGAACGCGTCGACAAACAGTCGGATGCGCATCGCCAACGAAGTCTTCAGCGCGAACTCGAATGGATACGCATGACGCCTGCCGCGCGCCGTGCCAAAAATAAAGCTCGTGTCGCCGCCTATGAACAGCTCTTGGCGGAGGGCGAAAAAACCTCGCAGGTGGACGACCTTCAAATTTATATTCCACCAGGCCCTCGTTTGGGCTCATCGGTGGTGGAATTTAACAAGGTCACGAAGTCTTTCGGCAACAAACTCTTGATTGATCAATTGAGCTTCAAACTTCCTCGCGGAGGAATCGTGGGCATTATCGGTCCGAATGGCGCAGGTAAAACGACGCTCTTTAAAATGATCACAGGCCAAGAGAAACCGGATTCAGGCTCCATCACGATTGGAGAAACCGTTCTCATTGCCTACTCTGATCAGACCCGAGAAAATTTGGATCCCAAGAAAACGGTGTGGGAAGAGATTTCTGGTGGCGATGAAATCGTCGTTCTCGGAAAAAAAGAAGTGAATTCTCGTGCCTATGTGTCTCGCTATCAGTTTAGCGGAAACGATCAGCAGAAAAAAGTGGGCCAACTCTCGGGCGGAGAACGCAACCGTGTTCAGCTGGCAAAGATGTTGCGATCGGGATCTAACCTTATGCTCTTAGATGAGCCTTCCAATGATCTCGACGTCAATACGCTGCGCGCTCTTGAAGAAGCGCTTCAAAATTATGCCGGCTGCGCTGTGATTATTAGTCATGATCGATGGTTTCTCGATCGAGTGGCCACCGCCATATTGGCGTTTGAAGGTGATTCGAAGGTAACGTATTTTGAGGGCAACTACTCCGACTACGAAGAAGATCGGCTGAAGCGATTTGGTCAGGTCGCCCCTAAGCCTGTAAAGTACAAACCTCTTGTTGCTTAGGAGTGACATAGAGCTAGTGGTAATGTCGTTCGAGAAACGTTTACTATGAAGCCTGTTCTCAAACTTCGATTTGACGGTCTATTTCCGAGATGTGAGCAATTTTTTCGTTGGTTTTTCAATCACTACGTCGAACTTGATGAAACGTCTGCCCCCGACTTTGTGATGGTGGGAGACTTTGGAGAAGCGTTCGAAACTCCGACGAACGCTAGGACCATTTACTATACGGGTGAGAATATCAGACCCGATTTTAATCGCTTTGATTATGCGATCACTTTCGACCGTCTAGAGGATCCCAGGCACTACCGCTTGCCCCTCTATGTCTTAGAGTACTATGCACGCTGGGCCGAATTTAAAGTCATCTCAGACTGGAACTTTTTAATTCATCCGAGGCCCGATCCGAAAACTATTCTTCAATCCAAAAATGGCTTTTGCAATTTTATTGTCAGCAATCCTCATGGCAGCTTTCGAGACGATTTTTTTCGGGCTCTTTCGGCTTATAAGCCTGTCGACAGCGCGGGTTCTCATCTCAATACCATGAACTGGTCTTTACCAAAGGAACCCGAAGTATTTTTTAGTGAGAAAATTAAATTTCAAAAAAATTATAAATTCAGTCTCGCCTTTGAAAACTCAAGTTATCCTGGCTATCTGACAGAAAAGATTCTGGACCCTTTTCTCGCACATAGTATTCCCATTTACTGGGGCGATCCTCTGGTACACCTCGATTTCAACCCTCGCGCCTTCATCAACGCAGCGTCCTTCAAAACAGTCGACGACCTCATTGCCTGGATCGTCAAGGTCGATCAACACGACGATTTGTTTTACGAATATATGGCCTCACCACCTCTGCACAGCAACAAGATGAAAGGTCCATGGGACTTAAACGCCTTATGGGATTTTTTTCAGTCTCTATCGCGTGCCTCTTAACGCGCGAATGCACCAACGCTTTATGATGGGCCTTAAATGGCTTTCAGTTCTTTGGGCCCCGTCAAATTTTTAGAAACGGCCTCCGATGAAAGAGGCCGGATTTCCTTTAGTCCAAAACATCCCGCCATTAATCCACTTTCGCCTTAGGCGCTTGCTTGAGCCTAGCTTCGGCATCACGAAATACCTTGTTCAAATCGCTTTTGGCAAGTTCTTCCAACTTTGAACCGTTATCATCACGTAGCTGGAGGCGAGCGGCAATACCTGACTCTTGATCTTCTGAGTTACCAATAACGGCGATAATAATACTTTCGGCAAGTCGTTTGGCTGGAGCATAGAATCGACGCTCCGCTTCCGAAGTTGAATCGTCCGGCTCAAGACTCGCACGTTCACCCAGAATGAACTGCAGAGCCAAGTGGATGGACTCATCAGGATAAGTCATCGTCGCAAACTCACGCACCAATTTCGTAAAAAAGGTCTCTAGATCTGGAGCGTTTCGCCCAAACGTAATAATTTTTTCTCTTTCTCTCTGATGCCGCAGCGCTATTCGATCATCGTCCGACATAATATAGGTTTCATGGATGTAACTTGATTTCTGTGTCGTTAACGTAACAGCCGTTGCCACAATTGCAAGAAATGCAACAAGGGTCGTATAGGTTCGTGAGGGAATCATAATGCTCTCAATCTTCACGTGAGCATGTTGTAATTTATTCCAAAGCGCCGACAAGCCTCGTTCAGTCGTGGCAACCGTTCGCCTCCACAAGCCACGATGTGTTGCTGACTCCCAGAGAAAAATATTTCGAAAGCGTGTTAGAATCTCAGTCGGTGGCCTGTAAACGTCTTCCGACATCAAAGAATCTGCTTCTGCTTTAATGTTTAAAAGCCGAGACCGTCTTTCTTGTGTAGCGGACTCCTCATTGTCAGGAATCATCTGACTCGCAAGTTCTAGGTACAAATGATCGACGGCCTGTTGCTCACTCCATCTCTGCTTGAGTTTAACTAGTTGATTTCTGACAATCTTATCTTGATCGAGCTCACCGGCGACATTGAACAGTCGTCGTTGCACGCGAACACTTTCTGTATCAGGAAGTTCCACTTGATCTCTGTAGATAGAGATGGCCGTAGGAACTGAGACAATCTCTTGCTGATTTGAAGATGCGGCAATCGACTTGAACGCTTCTACTCGTCGATCAATAATGGCCAACGCAGCATCTATAACTTTCATACGAACAGGGTACTGTCTGTAGCGCTCTAACATAGCATCCAGCACGCTGATATCTTGAGAAAGACTAGCCTCTGGATGGCTGGAGAGTCCAACAGCTCCCGAGATGCTGAGCACGCCAGATTGAAAGCCTAAAAGCTTACGGCCCCGCAGATCAGACCAGGCTGCGAACTTTCGAATGCTTTTTTGACAACTCTTCGCGAAAACATCGTAAGGTTGTAAAGCCGTTAGAGAAAAGACTAGCACCACTATCGACCAGAGAGGGAGCATCGGCCAACGACAGATCATGAGGCGAAAGCCCACTATTAGAGGTAAAGGCTTCCGTTTTATCCCTGGGTCCATACCCTCTAACTTGCAAGAGCCGTGCCAATATAGGTTCAGAGGCGAGCGTTCAACTCAGGGGGGAGCAATAATTCCGTATGCAATGGGCTATTTTTTTACAAAGCTATTCTCAGTCGTTGAGTTTCTAAGAACAATATGAATATTTCTTTTTACAGATACTCGTTCGACCGGAATCTTCTTTAGATGTAGCAAATCAATTCTTGTTTTATTGTATAGATGGGCGACAAACTCCGGAAAGAAACCAACCGCTTTTTCTTCAGAGCATAATTGAAGACTCGGGGCGAGAGGATTCGAACCTCCGACTTCTACGTCCCGAACGTAGCGCTCTAGCCAGGCTGAGCTACGCCCCGATGACCACAAAAAACTATCAAGACTTGATCAGCCTGGCTAGAACGCTTCGCGCTCTCTCCATCTAGGCCCACCTTCGGTGGGACAGGCTAAGCTACGCCCCGATGATAGCTACGCCCTAATATCCTGGAATATCCACGGGGGGTACAGGATAATTCCGGGTAAAACAGGCGTCACACATGGAACTTTTGGGCTTCAGGCTCTCGTAAATTGATTCCATGGTGAGATAGTTAAGCGAATCCGCCAGAACGAATGAACGGATCTCCTCAACGGTCTTGTTGGCAGCGATCAATTCTTTTCGCTCGGGTGTATCGATGCCGTAATAACAAGGCGAAATCGTCGGTGGTGCGGCAATGCGCATATGAATTTCGGCGGCTCCAGCATCGCGCAAAAACTTATTAATCTTTTTTGATGTCGTGCCTCGAACCAGACTATCGTCAATCACCACAATACGCTTACCCTTGAGCAATTCTCGCACCGGATTCTGTTTCACACGCACTGAAAAATCGCGAATGCTCTGCAGCGGCTCGATGAACGTACGCCCAATATAGTGGTTGCGAATAATTCCCATTTCAAACGGCAGTCCACTCTCTTGCGCATAACCAATGGCGGCCGGTATGCCTGAGTCAGGAACACCCATAACCATATCTGCCTGGAAGCCCTTAGCACGATCTTCTCGCGCAAGAATCTGACCCATTTTCTTGCGCTGATCATAAACAACTTCTCCAAAAACTTTTGAATCGGGTCGAGAAAAGTAAATCCATTCAAAAATACAAGGCGCAGGCGTTTGAACTTTCAAAGAATGAATCTTGTACGGGGTTGCAGACTGTTCGTATTCGGTGGAGAACTCCACAATTTCTCCCGGTTTCAATTCTCTCACCAGATCGGCCCCTATCAAATCGAAAGCACAGGTTTCAGACGCCATCACAAAGCCCGAATCTAAGGTCCCCAGTACCAAGGGTCTAAATCCATGGGGATCTTTCACTGCAAAAAGTTTCGTGGTTAAGCCTTCGCGCACCAGAACGACTAAACTAAAGGCACCTTCCACTCGCGCTAAAGCAGATTGGAGTTTCTCAAGCGCCGTGCCCTTTGCGGCCGCCATCAAATGCAAAATCACTTCGGTATCCACTCGCGTCTGAAATACAGAGCCTTGCGCTTCCATTTCTTTACGAATCGCAACGGCGTTTGTGAGATTACCATTGTGGGCAATCGCCACTTCGCTATCAGAACTCTCCACCCAAAGCGGTTGTATATTTTTTGCCACACTTCCGCCCGCGGTTGAGTAGCGCACATGCCCTATACTTTTATCGCCGGGAAGATTCGCCAGCTGAGCTTTCGAAAACACATTATAGACAAGCCCCTCGCCGCGGTGGCCTTGAAATCGACCGCCGTTGGATGACACAATGCCAGCACCTTCTTGACCGCGATGTTGAAGCGCGAAGAGACCCAAGTAGGTTATATGAGCCGACTCGGGAATATTCCAGGCTGCAAAAATTCCGCACTTATCGCGCCATTCTTTATCGCTCAAAACAAGTCTCCCAAGCTCTTTCGAGCTTCTCTAAGTCTATACTCAAGGTCGGTCGCAAAGAAAATCGGGGCTCCGAAATTGTCTGACCCAATTTTCGAACCTCTAGCCCTCGCCTCTCTGCCAACTTCATCACTTCGGTGCGACTTCGGCCTTCAATCTCAATGACGACTCGCCCTTGGTCTTCAGAAAAAAGTAAATAATCACGCCGGGCCTGGGTCTTTGTTAAATCTCCATCAAAACCCACAGGGGTCTTCGACATCGTCCAGCCCTGCCTCGACAGTAAGCAGGCCTTGGCTAACGAGACCGCCAAACCCCCTGCCCCACAATCGCGCGCACTCAGCAGCAGACGCTTCTCTTGAAGGTCTTGAAGTACGGCCCACAAATCGAGCTCTCGTTTCAAATTCAGATAGGGCAAACCGTTTGCAGAGCCCCAAAATCGGCGCGCGTAATACGAACCACAGGGAATTCGATTCGGAGAGCCCGGTATCGAGAGCAACCAAACTTCCGAGCCATCGCGCTGAAAGACCGACGGCACCGCCTGATCCACCGACAAAATCTCTCCTACCGCGACAACAAAGTTCGTAGGCAAAATAGAAATCTTCTCGTCACCTCGGGCTGTTTGATTGTACATCGAAACATTTCCAGAAATGCAGGGCGTATTAAATATCTCAGCCACAGCATTATAACCTTCAACCGTCTCTTGCAAGGCCCATTGAACTTCAGGATCTAAGGCATGGCCTACATTGATACCGTCAGTATACGCGAGTGGCTTGGCACCCACGATAAACAACGAGCGAAGCGATTTCATCAGCGCTAACTGGGCGGCCTCTTTCGGATAGTCCACCGCCAAGCATTCTTCGGCGAAGCCCTTAAAGGCAATTCCGCCCTGCGGTCGCTCTTCGGTCGGCAACCAGAGCACGGCCGCCTCATGCCCGGGCCCAAGCACCGTGGCATTACCCACGGTGGTATCGTAACGCTCATAGACACTCGCTTTGCTTGCGATTCGAGCGTCATTAAGAAGAGTTAAGAGAATATCGGCCTCGCCTCTGATATCTGCGGGCGCTTCAGCCATCGCGTTCGTAGCGCGTACTCGTGTTGCTGGTTCAGGCAGTGGAGCCGGTGGAGCCTCGATGAGATCAGCAATAGGAAGGTTCACGACCTCTTCATCTTCAAATCGCATTATTAGAGCGGTATCAGCCGTGGTCTCGCCAATCACCGCCGATTCACAACCCCATTTTTTCAGAATCTCTTCAAATCGTTTCTCCGAACCTTTCTGAACCACCGCAAGCATGCGCTCTTGAGATTCCGACAAGAGAAGTTCCCAAGCCTTCATGCCTGTTTCGCGCGTCGGTACTTTCGATAATTCAATCGTCATACCCACTCCCGAGCGCGTCGCCATTTCGGTTGTTGACGACGTCAAGCCCGCGGCGCCCATATCTTGAATAGCCGCCAAATCATCTCTTAAGGTGCGCATCGCTTCGAGCGTGGCTTCCATTAGCACTTTTTCTTTGAAAGGATCGCCTACCTGCACACGAATTTTTTGCTCCACGCTCTCGCCGGCGTTCTCATCAAATTCGCTCGATGCCAGTAACGAGGCGCCATGAATTCCATCGCGACCCGTACGTGCGCCCCATATCATAATACTTTGGCCAGGTTTTGCAGTATTCGATCGAAATAATTCTTCACGTCGCGCTAATCCCATACAAAAAACATTCACCAAAATATTGCCGTTGAAGGTTTTATCGCTTGCGATATGCCCGCCCAGTACTGGAATGCCCATACAATTGCCATAATGCGCAATACCAGAAACCACACCTTCTCGAAGATGGCGGTGCAGGTCAGACTCTAAATCTCCAAAACGCAAATAATTTCCTAGAGCGACAGGTCTCGCTCCCATGGTGAAGATATCACGCAAAATACCCCCTATCCCTGTGGCCGCTCCTTGAAAAGGCTCCACAAAACTAGGATGATTATGGCTCTCAATTTTGAATGCGATCGCATGCGATGTGCCGTACGCGACAAGCCCGGCATTTTCTCCAGGCCCCTGAAGAACAATATCGCTTTTCGTAATCAATTTTTTTAAATGCTTCTTGGATGATTTGTAAGAGCAGTGCTCACTCCACATCACCGCGATCATCTGAACTTCTGAAACACTCGGCTCGCGGCGCAGTATCTTTAGAATCGTTTGATACTCATCTTCACGCAGCCCAAGCGAAAGCGCGAGCGAGTGAATATCTATAGGTGCTACAGCTGTCATAGCGATCTTAACCCTTCGACCGCATTGGTAAAAAAGCGCCGGCCCTCGCTATTTCGAGTGACTGAAAAAAAAGCTCGTTCTGGGTGTGGCATCAAACCTAAGAGCGAGCCTTTGCCAAGACGACGATAGATGCCGGCCGTGGACTCCCACGAACCGTTGGGATTTTCATCGTACACTAAAACCGGATGCACTTCAGAGCGATCGATCTCAGAGGCATGGTAATTTCCAAATCGATGAGCGATCGGAAAATGAAAGGAGCTTGTACGATCGCTCTGCGTCAACCAAGGAAATGCCTCGCCGCATACCGTGAGTGCCGATGTCTTAGAAATAAAACGCATAGATTCATTCACCTGCAAATATCCGGGAAGCAAACGCATCTCGAGAAGGATCTGAAAACCATTGCAAATTCCCAAGACGTGCGCCCCGGCCTCTACACAGTCTGAAAAATGCTCTAAGGCGCGGCTCAAACGAGCAATTGCCCCGGCCCGCAAATAATCGCCGTAACTAAAACCACCCGGAAGAATGATGACCTCATACTGCCCCGGCTCCACCGGGTCATCATGCCAATGCATCACCGCTTTGAAAGACTGAAACTCTTGCGACAGCGCTTGCAAGACGCGATACGCGTCGTGATCACAGTTAGAGCCCGGAAATTGTATAACGGCCCACGATTTCATGATCTATCGCTGATCTCCTCGTTCTCGGCTAAAGAGGATAGGCCCTTTCAGCACGACTCATCTTTCACGACTCGTCCTTAACGAGCCGAATATCAAAATCTTCCATCACAATATTGGCCAATAAGTCTCGTGCCATCGAGCGCCCAAGAGCAAGAGCCTCGCCTGGTGATGCAGCTTCTATCGTTAATACAAACGCCTTCTCAACGGAGACCGTCACCACCTGATCAAACTTGAGTCGTTTCAGGGCTGTCTCCACCGCTTCAGCTTGTGGATCTAAAATTCCATCTTTAAAACGCACTCGAATTTCCACTGCGAAGCGAGCCATTAGGTTTTCACTCCCTTTGACTCGACCGAATTGGAGACCGGAGCGGTTCTGGGAACTAAGCGATCCATAACTTTACGATAGCCTTCTAGCAAATCACCCAAGTCAAAACGAAAGCGGTCTTTATCGAGTCGCTCGCCATTTCCTGCATCCCAAATACGCGCCGTGTCTGGAGAAATCTCATCGGCCACACGCAAAACACCTTTTGCGTCCCAGCCCACTTCAATTTTAAAATCCACTAAATCAAGGCCTTTTTGATTGAGCAACGGACGCAAGGTTCTATTAACTTGAATGGCCAAGGACTTCATTTCTTGCAGTTCCTTCGCCGCGTCGGGTTTGGTGCGCAATCGAAAACTAAGCCAAGCCTCTTCTGAGATCTGAGGATCTCCATTTGCATCGTCCTTCACAAAAAATTCAATCATGGGTTCCGGCAAAACTCGGCCCTCTTTTTCTCCCAATCGTTTGGCCAGAGAGCCTGCTACGCGATTTCTGAGCACAATCTCCAGTGGAATCATTTTTAAGGCCAAGGTCTCAATGGTGCGTTCGTCGACCAGCCTTAAAAAGTGATGGGCCACTTTGGCATGGCTCAAACAGTCGAAAAAATAAGCCGAAAATCGAGCGTTAAGAGAGCCTTTACCTTCGAAGGTCGCTTTCTTTTGCGCATTAAACGCGGTGGCCGAATCTTTAAAATAATGCAGGTAATGACCTTCGGGGCTTTTATAGACAATCTTAGCCTTACCTTCGTAAACCTTTTCGCCGTAGTTCCTCGTCGTCATGGGATACGGGCATTAAAGCGCCCATCGAGCACGAAGATCAAGAAAGGGATTTGTCGATTTACCTGATAATTTTTACGACATAAGACCCGGCGGACGTCTATTTGAAATAAATATCTACTGGGTCCAACTGCCCTCTCAGAATCGAAAAAACTTGGAATGCCAACATCTCTCGGCGCCTCCGTTACTCCGCCTTTACTACTTCGGCGACAGGGCGCCTAGGGGTCAAGGGGCTTGCGCATAAATGTCGGCACCTCAAAAGAGTCATCTTCAAACAGAGGAATCGACCTCTTAGCCCGCCCAAACGCTGGAATATCTTGAGCTTGTACGGCCAAGTTGAGCGCCGCTCGACCCTCAGTTCGCCCCTCGATGGGAGCTAGAACTGACCCATTTTCACGAGCAGTTATGGGCAGAGGTTGATTCATCTCAGCTCGAGGCTCCGATACCGTGACCTTGTCAGCCACACGCTGAGTCTCGCGGTTAAAGCCCGTGGCAATGACGGTCACTCGAATTTTGTCTTGAAGAGCATCATCAATCACGGCACCAAAAATAATATTGGCATCTTCATGGGCTGCTTCTTGCACCAAAGTCGCCGCCGCGTTCACTTCATAAAGAGTCATTGAAGACGTCCCCGTAATATTGATTAAAATACCCGTCGCGCCATTAATAGAAACGTCTTCTAGCAGGGGCGATGATATAGCATGTTGAGCCGCCAGAATGGCACGATTGTCGCCGCGAGCTTCTCCGGTACCCATAAGCGCCATACCCATTTCACTCATAACAGTACGTACGTCTGCAAAATCGACGTTCACCATGCCATGAATATTGATCAAATCGCTGATCCCCTTTACCGCCGACAGCAAAACTTCGTCGACCCGCCGAAACGCATCCAACAAGGTCATCTGCTCACTCGCCAGAGTCAACAAGCGCTGATTCGGAATCGTAATAAGAGTATCCACATTATCTTTCATCGACTGAAGACCCTCTTCAGCCTGACGTCGTCGTCTCTTGCCCTCGAAAATAAACGGCTTCGTAACAACACCCACGGTAAGAATTCCCATCGATTTTGCAATTTGAGCGATGACAGGACCCGCCCCGGTGCCTGTTCCACCTCCGAGGCCGCAGGTTACAAAAACCATATCGGAGCCTTCAAGAAGTTCCGAAATAACTTGAGCATCGTTAAGCGCCGCTTCTCGGGCAACTTCAGGATTGGCTCCAGCACCCAAACCCTTGGTGAGCCCCATGCCGAGCTGCACTTTGTGAGGCGCCAGTGTTGCCTTCAGAGCTTGCGCATCTGTATTGGCGGCCACAAATTCGACGCCACTTAAACCTTCGCGAATCATCGTATTGACGGCATTTCCACCACCGCCACCTACGCCGATCACCTTAATTTTGGCTCCTAGAGAACCAAGGTCGATCACTTCTTTCTTAGACATATATTTCCCCTCCTAAAAAAAATCCCTCATCCATCGTCCCAGTTGACGACGTACTTTGCCAATGCCTTTTTGTTGAAAAAGTCCCGCATGAAACTGTAATTCGTCGCTCATCTGCAATGCGGTTTCCGCAAGGCCCACCACGGTCGCACACGTGGGCGAAGCCACCAAGTCACTTAGACCTCTGAGACCCTCTGGCTTTCCAAGTCGAACGGGTAATCGAAAGATTCGTTCGGCCGAAGGCAAAAGACCCTTTAGCAGAGAGGTGCCCCCGGTAAGCACCAAGCCAGACGCCAAAGTTTCGTCCATGCCTTGATGGCTCAACTCGTTTTTAATTAAATTCAAAATCTCATCCACCCGAGGCTGCAAAATAGTCGACAGAAGTCGTCGATAGATGCGACGTGGCTCCATATCGGCAAGGCCTGGAATCTCTACTTCTTCATCTAGATAGTCCGATAGAGCGATACCGTAGTGATGCTTCAGTTTTTGAGCTTCAGCGAGAGTTGTTTTCAACCCTACCGCCAAATCGTTAGTCAGGTGCAGGCCGCCCACCGGAAGCGAACGAAGCCATCGAAACGAGCCCTCTTGAAAAACGGCAATATCCGTAGCGGCGGCGCCCATATCAATAATGCAAACGCCACTCTCTTTTTCGTCGTTTCGCAGCGTCGATGCACTACTGGCAAGAGCATTAGAAACGAAATGACTCACCTTAAGACCCGACTTCGAAAGACAACGACGAATATTTTCAAGCGGAGTCACCGCCCCTGAAATAATTTGAAGTCGAACTTCTAGGCGCTTTCCAAACATACCCAATGGGTCTCGAATGCCTTCTTGTCCATCGAGAATGAATTCTTCTGGAACAACCTGGATAATCTCGCGATCTACCGGCATCGCAATGGCCGAGCCGGCCTCAATCGCTTTTGAAATCTCTTGCGCCGTAATCTCAGTTCCGCGCACAGGCACCATGCCATTCGACGCATTGGTCTGAACATGATTGCCTGAAATACCCGTTACCACGACATCGGGCTCACGATGAGCCAGGGTTCGTGCCTCTTCAAAGGCTTCGCTCACAGAGACGACCATCGAATCTAAATGGGCCACCACTCCGCGGCGCATGCCTTGAGATTCTCGATGACCAAAACCGATGACTTCTAAACCATCTGGGGTCATTTCACACAATAAAACAGAAACCTTAGAGCTTCCTAAATCCACGGCGGCTAGCACGGGAAATTCTCGGGCCATTTAGTTTAATCCTCCTTCATTCGGGCGTTGGCTTACAATCCAGCGCTCTTCAAATTGACCTTTAATCTCGGCGTCTACCCACTGACGGCGACGCAAATCAGAAAGCACAAACTGCAAACTCTGAAAACGCGCTCTCCATGTCGAGAGCGACAACGAAAGTGAATAAAATTCGAGGGAGTCCTTACGCTTCACGCGAAGCTGCGCAACCGTCTCGTTGTGCCAAGCATCGTCATTCAATTGAATCGACTCCGTCTCGAGTTCAAGCCTTGAAGCGAGCTGCTCCACGAGTTCGGTAAGCTCTTTAAAATGTTTGGCCTCTGAATCTACATTGCGATTGAGACCCTCTAAGGTGGTGGCTCGCGAATAGAGGGCTTCTCGCCCAAACACAATGGGCAGCTCGGTATAGAGACCAGGAATTTCTCGAGATAACGAAAGCACGCGAGCCGACTCATCCACGAGAGCCCACTGCGATCGTGTCTTCACGACAAAGCGTGGTCGGCGAAGCTGCAACGTCACCTGCAATGTATCGGGAAAACGTCGTGCGACGGTCGCTTGTTCAATCCACGGATATTTATTCCACGATTTTTGCAAGTCGGTGGGACTTATCAACCAGAAGCTCTGGCCTCGCAAGGGCTTCAACTCTTCTTCGATATGCGCTCGATACGACATCATCAGAGGATCTTGCGAGTCGGGCACAATGGATACTTCCATTGTTTCAACACGTATACCTCCCCAGTCGTCGACAATGGCAGCTAGGGTCGATGTGACCTCGCCGTAGAAGGCCTGAATTTTTGGATACAAGGTCTTCACCCCAAAAAAGAAAAGACTCGCTGAAATGGTAATACTGCAGGCTATCCAGAGAAACCGAGCCCCTCGCCAGTCGTCAGAACGATTATCGAGGCGTTTATTGGCGCGTCTATCGGGCTTCGGCCGCCGACCTTGTCGACTTCCAAGCATACGCAATCCCCCTGAAAACCAGGTGGTGCCATACGACTTTTTCTCCCCCACCTCTTAAGTGTGACGAAGGCCTCACCCCTTCGTCAAAGAAAATCACCGACTTAGCTCACGTGCTTTTACCGAGAATAGCGGCCATCGCGGCAGCCACCGGGCTCAGCGGTCCCGCGCCTAAAATAAGAATGACTTGATTGTCATCTTGCGCCCACTGCCTCATCTGCGATTCATTCGGAAAATCGTCGAGAACGACGACGGGTGTTTGCGCGAAAGTCTTCGCCAGCGTCTGGGAGCTGATATCTGCCACAGGTGATTCGTTAGCCGCATAAATAGGCAGTAAAAAAACTTCGTGCGCCAATCCCGAAAAGCTTGGGGCAAAATCGTGAAAAAGCGCCTTAGTACGAGAATAACGATGCGGCTGAAACACGACACGAAGCTTTCGATGAGGGTACTTAAGGGCTAGCGCCTCTAGAGTGACTCGAATCTCGGTCGGATGATGTCCATAGTCTTCGACGACCGCGCGCCGCCCGTCATCAAAATGAACCTGCAAACGCCGATCGGCGGCCACAAATTGTCGCGCCCGCTCCTTCAACTCCATCACCGACAAGCCCAAAGAAAGGCCTATGCCAATTGCCGCCGTGGCATTGAGAACGATATGTTTTCCAACGGCAGGAACTTCAAACTCTCCCAGATGTTCATTTCGAAAACTTAAATTCCAGCGCGAAGCCTCAGACGTAAAAGTCATATTCTGAATCACCAAGTCAGCGTCGGCCGATTGCCCATACGTAGAAAACGGTTTGGAAAGATCGTCTTTCAAAGAACGTAAAACGGGACAATCTAAACAAATCCAGTTCATTCCAAAAAAGGCGGTTCGATTCATGAATTCTAAAAAGGTTTGCTTCACATCGTCGAGGTCTCGGTACACGTCGAGATGCTCTCGGTCGATATTGGTCACAATAGTATAGACAGGAGAGAATTTTAAGAAACTGCGGTCGCTCTCATCGGCTTCAATCACAAATAAATCGCCCTGGCCCGACAAACTCGATGCATTCCAATGTTGAAGCCGCCCTCCAACCACCACCGAAGGATCGAGCGAGGATACAAACTGGCCCACCATCGATGTCGTTGTGGTCTTGCCATGAGAACCTGCGACAGCGACACCACGTTTCAAACGCATCAATTCGGCGAGCATCTCAGCTCTGGCCATAACAGGTAGACCCTTGCTTCGCGCGGTGAGAACCTCAATATTGCTCGAAGAAATGGCCGTCGATACCACCACGCAAGTGGCATCTCTAAGATTATCGGCTTGGTGCCCGATATGGACGGTCATTCCGTCTTTCTGAAGTCGCCTTGTCGTTGACGACTCATGAGCGTCCGATCCGGTGACAGGAATGCCGGCGCTGTGAATGATCTCTGCAATGCCGCTCATGCCCGATCCGCCGATACCGACGAAGTGAACACATGGCTTATGGCCCCAAAACATAAGAATTCTTTCTAGCGATCTTCTCGCTCGCTGCGAATCAATTTCAACGAGAATAATTCAGGTTGACGCTCCTGCAAAAGCAAGATTCCCTAAGCGGGTGTCTACGACAACGAACCGACGACCGCTAAGAGTCGCACCCATGAGTCTCAATGTGTTACGGCTGGCTACAAAAGTTGGAGGCAGCGTTCAATATCTCGCGCGTTCTGGATGTCTCGCAAGCCTCATTGTGATCAGCTTATTTGCGATCGGCCTCGTCGACTCGCTTTATGCGTTAGATTCGAATCGACACAGCAGTCAGAGTCTTGGCGCCGGCGGGGCCTATACGGCCATTGCAGAGGGAGCGTCCGCTTTTGGACTCAACCCTGCAGGCCTGGCTCGATTTCGCAGCGAACGCCGAATCTTTGGCGAGAATCATTTTCTGGTCGATCAGGGCCGTTGGAAAAGACGCACCAATTGGCGTATAGGCTTTAGTGATACGAAGACTGAGGACCCTCTTGGTTTCGGATTTTTGGCATCGAGCCTTTTGCTACCCGAACGCCGCCGAGAGAGCTTTCATCTCGTGCCGTCGCTGAATATACGCGACATAGTCTTTGTCGCTTTAGGTCACGAGATAATTCATGTTCGACGAAACCCCGCGCAAGAGAAGTACTGGGCTTTTGCTTTGAATCCCGGCATCCTGGTATTTCCTCTCGATATGATTGCTATTGGTTTAGCTGTTCAAAGCGCTCACCGAAGTCGAAGCAGTTCATCCGAAATTCCCGTCGTGCTTCAGGGCGGCGTCAGTCTCAACACTCGAAGCTTTCGCATCGGCGCCGACCTCGAACGAAATTTTTCTCAGTCAACACATCAGGGGCGCTTGGGCTTAGAATATTCTGTGTCACCTCTTTTGGTGATGCGCGCTGGTTTCTTTGGCGACCGTAAGCTCAATGATCGAGGTTATACGCTAGGCTTCGGTCTGACTTTCTTGGGATCTCTTCGACTCGACGCCGCCTTTGTGGATTATTTGCAAAGCAGCTCTATGACTGCGTCAAGCTCCCTATCGATTATTTTTTAATTGCGTCTTCACAAATGCGGATTTTCATCAATGCAGAATCTCATTTTGATTTTCCTGCTGAGAGAATGCTTGAGGTCCGTGGCCCTTCTGTTTACTTTCGTAATTGGGGTAAATGGTGGCTTTTTCGTTAGAGCCAGTTCGGAGTTGAAATTCTGAAATTCTCTGATTTTCTGTGGATAACTTTTATTTTCTAGGGAATAAGCTCGGCCCTTTCTTTTTGATGTGATTGAATCTCATGTAAATATTTTAGGTAAGCGCTCCCATCTCCTTTCAATTCTTTAGGGATGAGTAAGAAATGATTGGTCGTAATAAATCTTCTTCGAAAACCGGCTACTTCAAAGGAATCAAAAATCGATTTCAAAATCTCGTTTCCGTAGATTTGCTGATGGCTCTCAAAATAAATCATAGGCCATTCCTCTCGAGGCCAATTCTGAATCAGATCCTGAAAGACCAAAGTTTCACAGCCTTCAATATCGGTAAATAGCAAATTAACCTTCAAACCTCGAGAGCGAACGAAGTCGGACAGGGCGATCACATCAACTCTTTCAAGACCTGCTCGAGACGAAATCGAGTTGATCTGCATCTTTGGTTTGAAATCCCAAAGCTTAGAGATGCTCGTATAGGATGCCTCATCTTCAACAGAAACATCAATAGGCCGAGAGTTTGTTAGCCCTACCGCCAGCGGAACCAATTCTATATTCTCTAAATGATTCAGCTGAATATTTGTTTGAAGAAAGCGTCTATAGTTTGGCATCGGCTCGAATGAGAAGAGCTTCCCCGACGAACCAATGAGTCGACTGATCAGCAAAGAAAACTCCCCAAGACAGGCTCCGCACTCAATCACCGTGTCTCCGGGCTTCAAGATTTCTTGCAATAGGCGAACCGTATAAGGCTCTTTTTGGTTCAAACGCCTATCATTACCCCGCACAAAGGGACTGAGCGGCAGAAGCATTTTGGCACCATTCACGGCGAAGATCCGCTCTGAAATGCCCAAAAGCTTATATAAATGATATTCCAAAAAAAAATAGATCGCCTGCATCCGGTATTTGATGCCTCGAAGGATTCGCTTCATTCGCGGATTTTGTCACGAATTAAACGGGCGGTCGAGCTAAGACAGCAATTCAGGTTTAGCCGACGCCGCCTTTAAAGCCAGATAAATGAAAAATTGTGTAGCGAGGCTGCTTGACGCCCCTGGATCCGTCGCCCCAGCAGAAATTTTATGATTTATCCGGGTTAATACTCTAGTGGTAGAATCACGCGTTCCGAACGACGAGCTGACAAATAGCTTGCTACCAACAACTCCAAAGACCGTAATCCTTCACGTCCACTTGCGACAGGAGCTTCGTCACCCCTAAGGCTGTAGCCAACATTCTTATAATAGAGTTCGTGACCAAAGCCATAGACGGAGTCCGTCGAGTAACCTGTCTCTTTAAAAACTGCGTCGTCTGCCGTCTCATCAGCAAACTCCCAATGCAAAATTTTATTTAAAGCGATGCCACCCACCCGCACAGTTCCATTTTCTCCTAAAATCGTGAGGGAACCCTCCAGATTTTGGCGAAAGCTCAACATCGAAACATTGATTGTTCCCAGTGGTCCGCTTCGCCACTTTAATATCACCGCTGCCGTATCTTCTACTTCAATGTGTCGAGCCAATGTTGCCGTTTGAGCCTGTACAGACTCGACAGGACCGACCAACCAATCCAATAGATCGACATAGTGACTTGCCTGATTCATCAAAGCGCCTCCGTCGAACTCCCAAGTCCCTCGCCACGAATCAGAATCATAGTAGGTCTGAGGCCTCGACCAGAAAACATTCGCTACTACGTAAAAAATCTTCCCGAAGCGATTCTGGGAAATAGCTCGTTTCAGCGCCTGTAAGGTCGAGTTCAAACGATTCTGCTTAACGACAAAAAGATTTACCTGATTCTGATCACAAGCCTCAACCATGCGAACACCATCTTTCCATCGAGTGGCCATCGGCTTTTCCGTAATTACATGTAAGCCTTTTTGAGCCGCCGCGATTGTTTGTTGAGCGTGCAAGCCACTAGGTGTACAGAGACTCACCAAATCTAATTGAGCGTTCTCGACAAGGACCTCAAAACGTCTATACGGCTCGGCCTTCAACGAGGTGGCTAACGATCGTAGACGCTCCTCGTTTGTATCACATACCGCAACCAGTTCGAAAAGTTTTGGCTGCGCTTGAATGGCTTTAATATGCCGATCGCTAATGCGCCCTAAGCCGACAAGACCTACTCTGAGTGGATTCATCATTGAATCGACGCTAGCACGAACTTGATGGGTCCCTAAAGATTGAATTGAGTCTCAGCCTAGGAAATGACTATTGTCTAAAAATGGGCTCCCTACAGATTCACCAAACGGCGGTCATTGATGAGGGGGCAAGAATCGGGCAAGGAACCAAAGTCTGGCATTTTTGCCATATTTCCTCTGGCGCAACGATTGGCCACTCTTGTGTTTTGGGTCAAAATGTTTTCGTTGGAAATCGTGTAACCATTGGCAACAATGTGCGCATTCAGAATAATGTGTCTGTTTACGATGATGTGATTCTGGAAGATGATGTTTTCTGTGGTCCTTCTATGGTTTTTACGAACGTGATGAATCCGAGAGCACACGTTTCGCGAAAGTCGGAATATAAAACAACTATTGTTCGACGAGGGGCAACCTTGGGAGCTAACTCTACTATTCTTTGTGGTATCACGCTGGGCGAATACAGTTTCGTGGGTGCAGGAGCCGTCGTTCTTCGCTCTATACCAGCCTATGCTCTGGCCGTAGGCAATCCAGCGAAAGTGATTGGCTGGATGAGTGAAGAGGGCCACCGACTCATCAATGACACCGCTATGCAATGGAAATGCCCTGTTACGGGTCGACACTACCATGAACGAGATTCACAGCTTTATCCGCTTTCAGGCTTATCGATATGAAGTTTTTAGATCTTGAGACTCAAAGAGAAGTTTTAGGGCAGCGCCTCAGTCGGCGTTTAGAAAAGGTCCTGCAAGAAGGTCATTTTATTCTAGGGCCCGAAGTTTATGAGCTCGAGCAGACACTGGCGGCATGGTCCAATCGCAAGCACTGCATTTCGTGCGCCAATGGCACGGACGCTCTGCAGCTGGCGCTGATGGCGCTTGGCATTGGCCCAGGAGACGAGGTCATCACACCAGCCTTTAGTTTTTTTGCCACAGTTGAAACCATTCTCTTAGTTGGAGCCCTTCCTCGATTTGCTGACATTGACGAAAACTACTTTCATATCGACGTGGAGCATGCGGCCGGTCTGGTCAATTCGCGCACCAAAGCTATTATTCCAGTTTCGCTCTTTGGGCAAATCCCCGATACCGAGGCACTGACAAAGAATTTTCACGGTAGCTCCGTAGCCATCATCGAAGATGCCGCTCAAAGTTTCGGAGCTAAAGCCCAAAACCAAAAATCGTGTGGGTGGAGTAATCTGGCGACCACGAGTTTTTTTCCATCCAAACCTCTCGGATGCTATGGCGATGGTGGCGCCTTGTTTACCGATAACGATATCTGGTCAGATCGACTCAAACGTCTGCGCTCTCATGGTCAAAGTATTCGCTATCAACACGACGAAGTTGGTATTAATAGCCGCCTCGATACTCTGCAAGCCGCCATTCTGCTTGCCAAGCTTGAAATCTTCAAAGAGGAACTTGAAAGCCGAAATCAAGTTGCGCTCACTTATCAAGAGCTTTTAAATCCCCTGGAAGTATCGCGGGCTATCATTCTGCCGCACTTACGAGACGGCCACCAATCCGCTTGGGCCCAGTATACGATTCGGGTAAAAAATCGCGATCGGCTCGTTCAGTATTTACAATCAAAAAAGATCCCCTATACGATACACTATCCTAAAGCCTTGCATCAGCAGAAGGCCGTAACAGATTTAGGACTCTCGGCTAAATGCCCGGTGGCTGAGCAAATGGCTCAAGAGGTGCTCTCACTTCCTATGCATCCCTATTTGAAACAAGATGAGCAGAAAACCGTCGCTAAGGCCTTGTATGATTTTTATGAAAACGAAAAAGACGACGCAACTTTTCTTCAATCGATGAGGTCTTTATAGAATGTCCACATTCTTTGATCGTTTAAGACCTGCTGTACTGGTATTTTTGCAATCTTTTCTTGCGCTACTGTCGGCTCTTTGTGCCTTTCAAATAATCTATAATTTCCAACTCCCCCCTTCTATTTTGCCCTCTCTGTTTCACTATTTGCTCGTTGCTGTGATCATTAAGGTCGGCGTTTACCAATACTATGGCCTCAACCGTGGCTGGTGGAAATATGCCTCAATCAGCGACATGCTTACAATTGTCAAAGCTTCGAGCACGGCGCACCTAATTCTGTTTCTCTACTCTCTCTCAATTCCTTCAGCTGACTTTCCCTGGACAGTAATGTTGGTTGATTTTCTTCAAACTCTCTTGGCTTTGGCCGGTGCACGTATGTTGAAGCGATTTCTATATGAAACTTCTCGCTTACAATCAAAGAATGGCTTGTCTCGAGTATTGATTGTCGGCGCTGGAGACTGCGGTATCAATTTAGTACGTCAGATTCGAACCAGTGAGCGCGCCAGGGTCGATGTGGTTGGCTTTGTCGACGACGCTCCAAAGAAATCGGGGATGACTTTCATCGGCCTGCCTGTTTTAGGAAGCTGCAAGGACATTCCTGAGCTCTGTGCTGAACATTCTATTGATGAAGTCTATGTCTCCATTCCGTCTTTATCAAAAAAAAGAATGGGTGAAATTGTCGATATCTGTACTCAGGCCAAGGTCAAGTTTAAAACGGTTCCATCTACCTATGATATTCTTCATTCAGGCGCCAGCCTCAATGAACTGCGTCCCATTGAAATCGAAGACCTCTTAGACCGAGATGCCATTCGACTCAGTCGCGAAGATATATCTCGCAAGCTTCAAGGGAAAACGGTTTTGGTTACGGGTGGAGGTGGCTCTATTGGCAGCGAACTATGTCGACAAATCTTGAGCTACGAACCTCGTTCGCTCATTGTCTTAGAAAGATCAGAGTATAATCTCTTTAAAATCGAAGCGGAGTTGCGAAAGCTTTCAAAGAAAGTCGTTCTTGTACCCCTTGTGGCCGATCTTCTAGACCCATCGGGCATTCGATCCATTTTCAGCCGCTATCGACCTCAACTGGTCTTCCATGCCGCTGCCCACAAGCACGTAAATCTTATGGAAGGCAACGCCAGAGAAGCCATTCGAAATAATATCTTTGGAACCAAAATTATAGCGGAGACTACATTGGAATTTTCTGGCTCTCGATTCGTCATGATTTCTACAGATAAAGCCGTCCGGCCTAAAAGCATTATGGGCTATTCGAAACGAGCCGCGGAGTTGGTGATTCAGAATATTGCCCGCCAAACAAAGACAACCCAATTTATTTCAGTACGTTTTGGAAATGTCTTAGGTAGTAGCGGCTCTGTGGTCGAAATCTTTCGAAACCAGTTAACGAATCAAGAGCCTCTAACCGTAACTAGCCCCGATGCTACGCGATTCTTCATTACCTGCCACGAGGCCGTCGAGCTTATTTTGCAGGCCGCTACGCACGGCCACAATGGCGAAATCTATATGCTTGATATGGGTAAACCCGTGTCGATTTATGAACTCGCCAAACGTATGATTCAATTATCAGATCCGCTGAACCGATATAACCATCAGATTCAGTTCACGGGACTAAGACCCGGCGAGAAACTTTGCGAGGAACTTTATTGGAGTTTAGAGGATTTGGCCCCTTCGCCCATGGAGAAAATTTTTCGACTGAAGACTCGCGTCAATTTAGAGGGCTTCGATTTTTTTCTTAGCCACCTCCTCAAATCTCTAGAACAAGTCGATTCCGAAGCTTTGGCAGAAGAACTTAAATATGGTGTTGATCTTATTGACCACCGAATTCTGGGGGATGAAAGTTCGACTAAACGTGTAGTGGACTCTCAAATGATTTCAAGATTGACGACAACAACGAGCCTCGTACATTAGTTTGAAAAGAGAAAATGATGTCTTCATTAATTACAATAGACAAGCGCCTAATCGGACAGGGACATGCCACTTTTATTATCGCTGAAATTGCGCAGGCCCATGAGGGTAGCTTGGGATTGGCCCATTCATTCATTGATGCAGCAGCCTCTATCGGCGCCAATGCCGTGAAATTTCAAACTCATATTGCTGAGTCGGAAAGTTCACCTCAAGAGCCCTGGCGAATTCCTTTAAGGACTCAGGACGCTTCTCGGTTTGACTATTGGAGGCGAATGGAGTTCTCACTTACGCAGTGGAAAGAGCTGGCAGAACATGCTCGCCAAAAAGGACTCATCTTTTTGAGCTCGCCTTTCTCAACTGAAGCAGTCGATCTATTGTGTGAAATTGGAATGCCAGCATGGAAGATAGGCTCAGGCGAATTATTAAACCCCTTGTTACTGGAAAGACTCTGTGAAACCAGAGCTCCGCTTCTCCTTTCCACAGGCCTTTGCAATTGGAACGACCTCGATCGTTCCATCAACCTCATACGCGCCACCAATCCCTTTGCAATTTTGCAGTGCACTTCGCTCTATCCCTGCCCACCCGAAAAGCTTGGACTCCACTTAATTGCTCAGTTGCAATCGCGATATGGCGTCCCCGTGGGATTTTCAGATCACTCTGCCCATCCAGCAGCCGGATTGGCCGCCGTTACGTTAGGAGCTCACATACTTGAGTTTCACCTGACATTTTCTCGCGAAATGTTCGGCCCCGACGCCTCGTCCTCTCTTACGGTCGATGAGGCTAAGATACTGGTGAACTCAATTCGATGGCTCGAAAAGGCACTAATAGCGAATCAGTCTAAAGAGGAGATATCGGCCGAGATAACAACAACCCGCGATATTTTCACAAAGGGACTGGTTGCTGCCGTCGACCTTAGCGAAGGAATGACGATTGAACGACAACATTTGTCAGCACGAAAGCCAAACCTTGGCATTTCTGTTAATCGCTACAAAGAGCTGGTCGGAAGAAAACTTACTCTTAATAAAAAGAAAGGCGACTTCTTTCATATAAATGACATCTCGCCGCCTGCCTTATGACAGCTCGTTTGCGATTAGCGTTGCTCGAAAGTCAGGACTTTTCAAAAAGTGCTCGTGACAAAATGGAAACGCTGTTTGACGTTTCTGTTTTTGACTCACCTCAGCCCCCCCTCGAAGAGCTCTTTCACAATTTTGATATTCTATGGTTTCGCTTTGGACTTCAGCTTCCGGCTGATCGACTCAAGACTTTCATGTCCGTCCGAACTCGCTTTTTCGTCATTCCGGTGACCTGCGCAAATCACGTTGACGAGTCTCAAGCTCGCCGACTCGGCATCGAGCTTTTAACGTTGAAAAGTGAAAATGATTTCTTAAAAGAAATTTATGCAACCGCCGAGCTAACTTTGGGACTCTTACTTGCTCTGTTGAGGCATATTCCGTCGAGTGTCGAAGATGCTAAGAAAGGTAATTGGAATCGAGATCACTTTAGAGGCCGCGAGATTCATGGAAAAACGGTGGGCCTCATCGGCGTTGGGCGCCTCGGACGGATGATGGCGTCCACCTTGTCAGCTCTAGGAGCTCGCGTTCTTGGCTTCGATCTATCTCCTCAAAAAGATTTGTCAGGCATAGAATGGCTGGATCTTGATACACTTCTGAGTCGTTCGGATATCATCTCAATTCATCTGTCTTTAAACGAAAGCACGAGAAAGTTTATGAACTCTGAGAGATTTTCTCTGATGAAAACCGGCGCCTATTTCGTCAATACCTCACGGGGAGAAATCGTCGATGAAACCGCGCTACTCGAAGCTCTCGAATCAAAGCGACTGGCAGGAGCCGCTCTGGATGTTCTTGATTCAGAAGCGATATTCTCTGCTAATCATCCATTGGCTTGCTATGCGCGCAAGTCTTCGAGACTCATCCTGAGCCCGCATATCGGAGGCAATACGTTTGAATCGTTTGAAAAGACCGAGTTTTTTATGCTTCAAAAGCTTACAGAAAGATTGAACCAATGAAGAAGCTTTCAGTAGCAGCGATCGTACCAGCTCGAGCAGGCTCTAAGCGCCTGCCAGGGAAGAATCGAGTAGAACTTGGTGGACGGCCCTTATTCCAGTGGGCTCTTGAACTGGCTTTAAACAGCAAACGATTTTGTGGAGTCGTGGCAAGCAGCGACGATGAAGCCATACTCGATTATGCTTCGCATCTTACCACGCATCTTAGTGGTATTGTCGCCTTACGCAGGCCCGAATGTCTTTCGAACGACAAATCATTGGCCATCGACTATGTTTTGCATGCCCTCGAAAATTGGACCTCTCTTTTCAAGGATATCCCGAAACCTGATGCCCTCATGATCCTACAGCCCACATCTCCTTTTACGCGGGTCGAAGATATTGAAAAAGCTATCTCTCTACTGCAAGGCTCCCAGGCAGAGAGCGTCGTCAGTCTCATGGAGTTGCCACATGCCTTTCATCCGACTAAGGCCAAAGTCCTCAACGATGGCATAGTCTCCCGTTGGGGCCCTTTAGAGCAAGAACCTAACAATGAACCCATGGCGGCCCACGAACTTGACAAAAGCTATGTCAGAAACGGATCGATCTATCTCACTCGTCGCTCGGTGCTCGAACGAGGCCAGCTTATTGGCCAGCCTTGCCTTGGCTTTGTGATGCCCCCTGAAAGGTCCATTGATATTAATGACGCCCTAGATCTGGAACTCGCCAGAATTCTTTTCGATAAGCAGGGTAAAAAATGAAGTCGATTGTCGTTATTGATTACGGCTCTGGCAATAAGAAGTCGGTACTCAATGCCCTTCGCAAAGTCGTGGATGCGGATACGAGAGTCTTACTGAGTTCAGATGCCGACGAGATCTTGGCAAGTGATCGAGCCATTTTACCCGGTGTCGGGGCTTATGGGGCCTGCATGGCAAAGCTTGAAAGTCGAGGCCTAGCAGAAATCGTCATTGAATTTTCTAAAAGAAAAGTGAGACCCCTTCTTGGGATTTGTTGCGGCATGCAAATTCTCTCGGATTACGGTGAAGAGTTTGGTGAACGAAAAGGCTTGGGCCTCATTTCTGGCAAGGTTCGATCCATCCGTTGTGAGTCCGACAATCTACGTTTGCCGCATATTGGCTGGACTCCCTTGATTTGGAATTCCTCTTCTTTTTTTGACTCAGAATTTGCCCACTCTCGATACTATTTTGTTCACTCTTTTGTCTTCGACACTCCTCTTGAGCATTCCATTATAGCAAAAGCTCATTATGGCGAAACTTTCATTGCAGCCCTACAATACGAAAATCTTGTCGGATTTCAGTTTCATCCTGAAAAATCTGATGCGGCTGGTCTGAAACTTCTCTATACTTTTTGCAAATGGAGCCCATAAATACCGAACCAGACAAGAGTCTCACCACTTTCACCTATAAATCTTCAGGTTTTTCAAGTCAGACACTCACTCTGCATGGCCTGCCAGAGAAGGTTGTTTTTTGCCAGAATTGTGTGATGTCTAACCAACGACCATCCACATCACCTGAGTTGCAAAAGCAATCTACAAAAATTGAAACGGCAGCATTTGATAGCGACGGAATCTGTCACCCTTGCAAATTTTTGGAGATAAAAAAGAATACCAACTGGATGCAGCGTGAAGACGAGCTGGTCCAGCTATTAGACAAACATCGACGTAACGATGGCTCGTTTGACGTGATTGTTCCTGGCAGCGGTGGGAAAGATAGTGCCTATGTCTCCCATGTTTTGAAGAAACGCTATGGCATGCATCCTCTGACGGTCACTTGGGCTCCCCATATTTATACTGAAATTGGTTGGAAGAATTTTCAGAGCTGGCTTTTCAAAGGTGGATTCGACAATATTCTTTTTACACCAAACCCTGAGATCCATTCTAAGTTAACAAAGTTGGCTTTTCTGAATCTTCTAAATCCATTTCAGCCTTTCATTATTGGCCAAAAGAATTTGGCCCCTCAAATGGCTCTCAAGTATCAAGTGCCTTTGATTATGTATGGCGAGAATCAAGCCGAATATCACAATAAACTATCTGAAACTCAGAGCCCTTTAATGGATCGAGCCCACTATACCGGCGAACCTGATCAGACCTATTTTTTTGGTGGGCTTTCCGAAAAGGATCTATCTCGCATGGGCATCCAAGCCTCCGATTTAGCACCCTACAAACCCATTCTTCGATCTGAGGCTGAAAAGCTTAATATCGAGATTCACTATATGTCTTATTATCATGAATGGAAGCCCCAGGAGAACTACTACTATGCCGTCGAGCATTGTGGGTTTAAGCCGAACCCTGAACGTTCCGAGGGAACCTATTCAAAATATGCTAGCTTGGATGACCGAATTGATGGCTTTCACTATTACACGATGTTCATCAAGTTCGGCCAAGGTCGTGCCATGAACGATGCGGCTCATGAAATTCGAGATGGTCATATCACGCGAGAGGAAGCTGTGGCTCTCGTACGTAAATATGATGGCGAATTTCCGAAAAAATATTTCCATGAGTTTCTGGACTATATCCAAATCTCTGAGAAGGATTTCTGGGAAGCCATTGACCGAAATCGATCACCACACCTATGGGAAAAGAGAGACGGTCAATGGGCTCTCAAACATCAAGTCTCGTAGTTCATGAAAAGAATCATCGCCCGTCTCGACATCAAAGGTAAAAATGTTATACGTGGCATTAACCTTGAGGGTTTGCGAGTTGTTGGCGAACCGGCCATGATGGGGCGCAAATACTATCAAGAAAAGATCGATGAGATTATATTTTTAGACATTGTAGCGAGTCTTTATGGTCGCAATTCAATGTTCCCGCTTATTGAAGCTTCGGCAGAAGATATTTTTATTCCCATTACAGTCGGCGGCGGCCTGCGCACTATCGACGACGTACACACAGCCTTAGCTGCAGGTGCTGACAAGATCACTTTAAACTCAGCCGCCGTGAAGACTCCTCACCTCGTAGAAGAGATTGCACTTAACTGCGGACGCCAGTGCGTAGTTGCTGCCATTGAAGCGAAGCAAGTTGAGCCCAATAAATGGACTGCCATGATTGAGAATGGCCGAGAGTCAACGGGCCTGAATGTCGTAGAATGGGTTAAGCGCTTATGTGATCTTGGAGTGGGTGAAATCTTGCTCACGTCCATTGACCAAGATGGTATGCGCCAGGGCTTTGATCTGCCTCTCGTCGACGCTGTAAGCCAAGCCAGTCAAGTTCCCGTTGTTGCCAGTGGTGGAGCTGCAAAGCCAAGCGATATCGTCGAGGTTTTTCGAAAAACAGGATGTGACGCTGTAGCCCTTGGAACCTGTTTACACTTTGGGTTAACAAGTATTTCTGAAATCAAAAATACGCTTAAAGAGGAAGGCTTTGATGTCCGCGTCGGCTAGACAAAACGAAATTCAACGTATCCAAGAGGTTTACAGCCGCCGCGGCAGCGAAGAACTTCGTTACGGCTCTTTGAATCCAGGGCAGCTTCTTTTAGCTCAAGAGCGCGAGCGAGATTTCTTAAGGCTCCTTGGAAGCCATTTTGAAACTTTGCGTGACAGAAAAGTTCTTGAAATTGGTTGCAATTCGGGCTTGGGTCTTCTCGATTGGATTCGTTGGGGCGCCACGCCTCGCCTTCTACGCGGAGTAGATATTTTAGAAGATAGACTTAACGATGCGCGCACAAGGCTGCCATCCTCCGTCAATATAGCTCTTGAATCGGCCGACCAGCTGAGTGACCCAGCAGATTTTTATGATATTGTGGTTCAGTCCACGGTCTTTTCGTCCATTCTGGACCTAGAGCTTCAGGCACGCGTGGCGTCTGAGATGCTTCGCGTGACAAAACCTGGAGGACTCATTGTTTCCTATGATTTTTTTATCAACAATCCTTGGAATAAAAATGTAAGGGCCGTTTCGCGTGCCCGTCTTCGTAGGCTTTTTGAAGGACATTCAATCACCTTTCGCCGATCGACAACCCTGTCCCCCATGGTTCGGGCCACCGGTCGTTACAGCTCAAAGGCCGCCGTTTTCCTGTCCCTCATTCCCTTTCTAAAAACTCATTGGCTTGCGGTTATTACAAAAAGGCCAACATCATGAATCTCCTCACTTTCGACATCGAAGATTGGTTTCAGTCAACTTGGGATTTCGACCATCCCGTCACCGATAGAGTTGTCAAAAATACCGAAAGTCTTTTAGAGATCCTGCAAGAACATGGCGTCTCTGCCACTTTTTTCGTGCAGGGATATGTGGCACGAGATTTTCCAAACCTCGTCAGATCTATTGATCGATGCGGCCATGAGATTGCTTCTCACGGGCATTCGCATCGCCCCCTTTTTTCCATGGACGAAAAGGAGTTTAGGAGTGATCTCACTCAATCTTTAGATCTCATCGAAGGAATTGCCGGCAAAAAAGTCATTGGTTATCGAGCCCCTGACTTTTCAGTTCGCTCGTCAATGCCTTGGTTCTTTGAAGTGCTTCACGACTCTGGAATTCTTTATGACAGCTCAATGATGCCCGTGAGAATGAAGCGCTATGGATTTGACCAAATTCCGCTAGATCCCTTCTTTGAAGAGACGAGTGGCATATTAGAGATTCCACTCACAGTCTATCGATCGCGAATCATATCCTTTCCGTTTGCTGGAGGCGGATATCTTCGCTTATTACCTTTACCCATTACGCAGTACCTGATGAAAGCCCGAAATCGGTTAGGAAAGCCCGTGGTCCTCTATATGCATCCCTATGAGATTAATGCCCGCGATTTTGAAAATGGACCTCCAGTGCCGTGGAGAACTCGGCTTCACCAGGGACTCTTTCGACACCGCATGAAAAGTCGACTGCGTCAGATCCTTAAAGATTTTCACTTTACGACCTGTGGAGATTACTGCAATTTTGTAAAAGGAGGCCGCATTCATGTCGACGAAAGCTTTAGACCCAAAATCAGGTGGTGCGAGGGACTACTTTGAGGACTATGCCGATAAATTTATTTCTTCGTATGATGACTCTTCATGGTTAGCTCTTAAACGCCTGAAGAGAGAAATCTGGCGTGATCTTCACGAACGAGAGCGACTGGCACTTAAGCTTACGAGCCCGCATCAGGGAGTCAGCGTTCTCGATATAGGATGTGGTGATGGCCGCTATGCACGTCATTTTATTAACTTGGGAGTTAAGTCCTACGACGGCATTGATTTCTCTGAAACCATGATTCAGAAAGCTCAGGTGATTTCAAGAGACTATCCTCAGACTAACTTCGAGGTCTTGTCGTTTGAAGAAATGCCGGACGAAAAGCGCTACGATCATATTATCGCGATGGGTGTTATGGACTATGTTGCCGACACCAAAAGCTTTTTGGAAAAGGCCCTTTCCATGGCTCGGCAAAGCATTGTCGTTTCATTTCCTAAATGGACATTCATTCGTGGCAGCTTAAGAATCGCCCGCTATAAACTGCGCGGTTGTGATATTACGCTTTTCCGACTGGAACGCATTCTTACAATCCTTAATTCGTTAGAGAATGCCTCAAGTTACAGAATCATTCCTATTGCAGGCTACGGTATGGACTTCGTTGTACGAATCAATCCGCGATGAAACCATGAGTGAAACGCCACTCATTTCGGTGATTGTTCCCATCAGAAATGAAGTGGTTTATCTTCGTTCAACCATTGAGTCGATTCTCAATCAGACACTCTCATCTGATCATTTTGAGATTCTTTTGATCGATGGTTTGTCGGATGATGGAACTCGCGAACTTTGCGAATCCCTTAGCCGAGAAAATCCCAGAATTCGATTGCTGCAAAATCCAAGGCGCTTTGTTGCCTCGGCCTTCAATATCGGCATTCGAGAATCCAGAGGCGACTTCATAGCAATTATCGGGGGCCATACCCGGATTGAAAGCAACTATTTCGAAGAAGCCATGAAGCTTTTTCAAGCCTATCCTCATATCGTCGGCACTGGGGGGCCCGTTCTACCCACGGCATCCCGACCGTTTGGAAAGGCCGTGGCTCTTGCTATGTCGCATCCTCTGGGCATAGGCAATGCTACTCATCGATACCCAGACTTTGAGGGCTATGCTTTCGGCTCGGCTTTCCCTATTTTTCGCCGCCACTTATTTGATGAAGTTGGGCTTTACGATGAAGACTTGGTACGAAATCAAGATGACGAATTTCTTCTCCGAGTTCAACTTAGGGGATTAAAAAATTTTATTAGTCCACGAATTCGCAGTTACTATCATGTTCGGGAATATCCCTCACAACTATGGAAACAGTTTTTTCAATACGGCTACTGGCGCATCGCCGTTTTACGCAAGATCGGGCGCTTTGCCTCTTTAAGACAGGCGGCACCCTTCGTATTTTACTCTAGTCTTATAAGTTCTCTTTTTCTCTACCAACCCTATGCTCTGATCATGGCAAGTATTTACCTGCTTGCGATTATCATCGCCTGTCTCAGAGCCATTCCATCACATGATTTGAAAACACTTGTTCGGCTTCCGATCGTTTTCATTCTAATTCATGCTGGCTACGCTTTTGGTTTCGCTAAGGGACTCATTGATTTTTACGGGCGACGTATTCGATATCAAGATCTCGCCAGGCTCGAATCGGCGACGAGCCTCAGCCGCTAAGCCTCGAAAACGTGGGAGCGTCGTATTCTCCCAATGAGCCAAAAAAAATAGCTGACGTTTGAGATCGGCGCCCGCTCTTTCTAACGAAAACTCCGGCAGCAATTCCCTGATCCACGTCTTCTGATTCAATGAAACCATGAAGTCTCTAAAAACTTCAACTCGTTCCAAATAGTCATTCCATGGAACTCCGAATCCCCACTTGGGGGCCGCTCTTACTGCCTTAGGAAGATCTCGTGCTACCGTTTCACGCAGAAGTCTTTTTCCGACGAAAAATTTCATCAGATACGAGCTCGGTAAGGCAGCGCTTAACTCCACGAGCCGGTAGTCTAGAAAGGGAACGCGACACTCAATTGAAGCCGCCATAGTCATTCGGTCGTTACGGTGCAAAACCGACTCCAAGAAACTATGCATATCAACAAACATGGTTTGCCGCATTCGATCGCCGGGATAAATCTCGCGCGCAGTATCCAAAAGCCCCAGCCGATTCGCAAATGGAATCGACGATCGAAACCCTAGAGAAGCCAGATCCCATGGAAATACATTTGCTGAATTAAAAAGCTGTAAAGCTTCAAGCCCACCGTGATCGAGTATGGTTTTCAACTTTCTCGAACGAACCGGCGAGAGGCCGTTTGTCAGGGGTAGCAAAAATCTTAAAAGAGAAGGGAATCGCAAGGCAGAATACCTAATATATCCCGCCAGGGTCTCATCGGCGCCCTCGCCGCTGATAAGAACTTTGACTTTGCTTTTTGCGAAACGTGAAAGCGCCAAAACATGGGGGTCGTTGCCATGAATCAATGGCTCATCGTTGAAATAAGATGCTTCCTCTAGGATTCTTGGTAAATCCGCCGCTCGAAGCTCAAGGCTCTGACCTTGCAAACCATATTTTTCAGCCACAAGACGAGCCAAATGACTTTCATCATAGCCCCTATCCTGAAACGATACGGTAAAACTTTGTAAGGAGAGATGCCCCATATCACCTAAAACTTTTGCTATAGAACTTGAATCAAGCCCTCCACTCAACATGAGCCCCACTGGCACGTCGCTAATCAGACGATACTTAACTGAATCCTCCAAGAGATTCTCAAACTTCCTTTTGGCAGCTTCAAAAGACAACTGGCCATCACCTTCTTGCTGATGACGAATTCGGTCTGCAAGCGACCACCATTGTCGGCTTTCAAGACCTCGAGACGAAACCTTCAAAGTATGGCCCGGCAAGAGGCGCTTGATCCCAACAAAGGGCGTTCGCTCTCCGGCGCTATAACGGAAGCAAAGTAGCTCTTCGAATGTTTCCTTGTTCCATTCGCAGTCTATGCCTGCGGCAAAAAGGCATTTCTCCTCAGAGGCGAAGAGAAATCGCTTCGCATCGAAATAATAATAGAGTGGCTTAATCCCGAAGCGATCTCTGGCCAAAAAAAGTTCTTTTTTTTCAAGATCCCAGATCGCAATTGCAAACATTCCGTTAAAAAGATCCAAAACCGAAGACCCCATTCGCTCATAGAGCTCCACGATAACTTCAGTATCTGAATGCGACCTCAAACTCAGCGATGAGAGATAGTTTTGCGCCAGTTCGCGATAGTTATAGACTTCACCATTGTAGACAATGACAAAACGACCACTTTGACTTCTAAAGGGCATGCGCGCCTTTGCAGACAAATCGACGATGGACAAGCGGCGAGAGACAAGGCCCAAAGACCCATCCGTAAAGATGTCCCCGTCGTCTGGTCCGCGATGAATCATGGCAAGTCCCATCGCCCGCAGGACTGATTCGTCGCTCAAGTGCTGAGTATCAAAATTATAAAGTCCCGCGATTCCACACATTTAAGCAGTCTTCCCTAAATACGCTCTCCACTGCGAGTAAATTTCGTCCGAAAATGAAGGCCTTGCAAGCTCTTGATAGGCTTGCAGGCTCACTCGTGCTGCTAGACTTGGCTCCGTCAAGTAGCGCTCAATAGCCTCGGCCATTGCCTCGTCATCGTCGTCGCCAACTAAGAGAGCCGTCTCTTCGTGTTTGAGAATAAACGGAATACCTCCAATCTTTGTTGCTACGATAGCACACCCACTGGCGGCGGCTTCGATAACGGTTACAGGCATATTATCGATTCTATTCGTATTGATGAAGATATCACAGCGATCAAAAAAATATTTTTTCTTCTCTTCATTCAAAAATCCAGGAAACTCCAAAAATTTGAGTAGGTCTTGCTGGCGACACTCCTCTATCAACTTTTCACGGTGAGCATTCGCAGCCCCGGCCATGACGAACTCTATAAAAGAAAACTTCTTGGTTAGCCGCTTCAAAACGCGAATGGCCATTTCAGGATTGTAGGCTTCATGAAATGTTCGCATCCATAAAACAGAAAGCCGAACTACTTTTCGCGGCTGAAAATGATAAGCGGCTTCGTGGATCATATTTCGAATGACCACAACACGAAAGCCCATGGACCGATAGGCGCTTGCTAAAAACTCTGAAGGCGAGACGATTCCGGTTGCATATCGCATAACCCATGAATGCCATCGAGGCCATCGCTTCGCAAAGTCGACTAAGGCCCCTCCCCGAAGAATCACCGTCACGCGATAGGCAAGACATCGAGCCACAATAATGACAGCGGACTCAATGACGAAGCTTCGTCCGCCATAGACATCAAAGATGACTTGGGGACAATTGAGCCGATTCACTAAAAGAGCTCGAATTAAGTCGAGAAGTCGAGCCAATGGATGACGATATCTCGTCGAGCTTCGAATTTTTTCTCCACGCGCCTGCAGCAAACGCTTCAAAGTGTGGATCTGGCCCCGGTAGCCCACCAGAGCATCGTCGATCATCAAGCCCAAAAGAAGAATCGAATCTCTTTTTTTCTCATGTAATGAGCCAGTCATAGCCATTTCTCGACTATCAAACTCAGCTCAGAAGCTAATAACGCATGCCCTGCAGAACTGAGATGGTAGCCATCACTCCAAAATAGATCGGGCCGAGGCGCCGAAATGAGCTTTCCTTGGTAGAGCTCAGCTTCTAAGCCGTTGGTAAATTGCGTCAGCATTTGATTATAGAACCGAATATTCGACATAATCCCAGGCGATTTATTCTCCATCACACGAGGCTCGGCCATGATAGGGAGGACAATGATCTTTGGTCGGGCCTTTAGATCTTTTACTTTTTGCGCAATCATTTCAAGGCAGCCTCGAAAGCGATCGGGCGAGGTATAAACTTTCGCTAATGGATTTTTTGCCGTTAATTTCTGTCGTTCTCGTTTTCTTCGACTAATTATCGACTTGCGGAGTGAATCGGGAACATAGGAGCTCCCGATAATCCGTCTCTCTAAACGAGAGAAAATTCGAGGAGAGCAGTCGACAATGCCAACCTGCATGACCACGCAAGATGGCTCTTTTAAAACAAAATGCTCGTAAAAATCCTCATAGCAAATGCTATCGACCGTTCGAGAGCGCGCCCCACAATTAATGACCCGCGCGCAGACATTGCCCTGTTTCCACAATTCAGCCTCCAGATGGCTTGGCCAAGTAGCTTCCCAAGTCAATTCGATCCTCTTCGGATCTTCTTCGCTGGCCCGAGGCATTGAAAGCGAATCCGCCACAACAACGATTTTTGAAATCGATTTCATCGAACTAAGTCAGTTAAGGTTATCGAAGTCTCATGACGGAAGGCCAGGCAAAAGTGACTTCTTCTCGCGGTCGTCTACTTCAGGCGACTTTGAACTATGGGCTTGGGTCTTATATTCCTCAGGTCATTAGTTTTTTTTTGGTTCCCCTCTATACACACTATTTATCGCCCTCTGAAATGGGAATTCTCGAACTTTACTCAACAGGTCAAGCCCTACTTCTCATTCTGATACATTTTGGCTTTTCCGGGGCCTTACAAAGAGTCTATTTCGATACCGGCGAGGGCCAAGGCTTTCGCGATTTGGTTGCTACAATTGCTCTATCGACTGCGGTGACCATGCTCGTGGTTGTGGGCCTTGTGTACGGACTAGCCCAATTGTATTTTGAAACCCTATTCCCCCATATCCCTCTAGAGCCCTACCTTGGTTACAGTTTATGGACGACCATCTTTCAAATTCCCGGCACTTGGCAAAAGCGAATTTTACAGGTGAGAGAAAAATCTGCCTTCCACGCCAAATTAACAATAGCCTCCGGCCTCGTATCCATTTTACTTAATCTTTTTTTTGTTTTGATCCTAGGAAAAGGAGTTGAAGGCATTTTTCAAGCAACACTTGTTTCGACATTTCTCTTTTTCATTATTGCGCTCATTAATATTCGTGAAGATCTCTTGGGCCGATTCCAATGGCATTTATGGAAAGAGGCCTTAAACTACGGACTCCCGTTAGTGCCCTACCATGGAGCTGTGTGGGCCCAACAATTTTTGAATCGTTGGGTTCTGGGGGCGATAGGCACCCCCAATCTAATTGGCGAATTAGCTCTGGCAGCAAAAATTGTGAGCCCCCTGCAACTGATCGGCAGCGCCTTTTCATTCGCCTACGGTCCGATTTATTTTTCTTGGAGAAAGAACGACACTGAGTCTGCAGCCTACGCGAAGATTCTAGAAGTCAATCAAGTTGTCATGACTTTAGGGGCCTTCTTCGTAATTTCAGCGTCAGCCTTTGGCTATTTATTCATCCGATTTGCTTTAAATACACGCTACCTAGAATCAGCGGGTATTGTAGGCATTTTGGCCTCAGCAACCTGGATGCAATTTATTTACTCATCCATAGGCAACGAACTCTTTTATAGCAAACGAACTAAATGGATCAGTCTCATTTTTCTTAGCGCAACCATTCTCAATTTCGGCTTTTTAATGACCTTCGCTGACTTCGGCCTTTTGGCTGCGGCCGTAGCTCAGCTTATCGGTGGGCTAACCAGCGTCATAATCTCAAGTCTCCTAGTGAAGAAGACCTTTCCACTGGCCATTCATGCGCCTCAAGCATTTTTTTGTATCGCGCTGGCTCTCGTTGTTAGCGTGGTTCATTTCATTTTGAATCAGCAGACTCTCCCCACCTACTGTCATTACTTAATCCCGAGCATTACCTGGCTCATAGGAAGCACCCTTCTGATTGCACCCCCAAAGACACTGCTCCATATCAAGCGATTCTTTCAGCTTTTAAGGGCAAGGCGATCGGCTAATTGAGCGTCTCGCTATTTCAAATAGAAAATGCTATCGCCGCACCTTGAAGGCTACGACAGCGCCTTAAAGTTCGCTCTAGACTAATTTGGCCCATCTAAGAAATAGTAGAAGCGTGAAAAATATTGCTGTCATAGGGGCAGGCCAGGTGGGTAGCCGACACCTGCAGGCGCTGGCTCTAGTAAACGAGGCTCTCTCTATTCATGTTGTCGAACCTTCTACCGAATCCACAAATCGAGCGAAGGAGCGATACGCGAGCGAGCTTGCGAAGGCTGCGCACCAAGTCCACTTTTACTCATCGTTATCCTCGCTTCCGAAAGGCCTCTCCGTAGCGATTGTAGCTACCAACGCGGACTGTCGAGCTGAAGTCGTCCGCGAACTACTGAAGACCACGAAAGTAGATTACCTTGTTTTAGAGAAGATTCTTTTCACGCAATTATCTGATTACGAGCAAATAGAAGAGCTTTGTAGAGCAAGTGTCACCAGAACCTGGGTCAATTGTTGCATGAGGCAGATGCCCTTTTTTCAGGACTTGCGGAAGTCTTTGAAAGGTCAAAAGGTTCAGTTTCAGGCGTTTGGTGGCCGCTACGGCTTAATCACCAACGCCATCCATCATGTTGATTATATGGCTTATGTTTGTGATGATCTTCATTTTGAATTGTCGACCGAATTTCTTGAAAAGGACCTTGTAGAGAGCAAGCGAAGAGGTTTTTTCGAGATGAGCGGCATGCTGGTCGCACAGTTTTCAAAAGGATCTCGCGCCACCATGACCTGCTTTCAGGAAAGCGAAATCCCCATTCTGGTAGAGCTTCAATCGGAGCGAAAGCGTTTTTTGATTCGAGAGCCTGAACGAAAACTATGGGAGGCTAGCGAGGAGCAGAATTGGCAGTGGAGCGAGCGAGATATTGAAATCCCAAGGCAGAGCCGCCTAACGAACTTGCTGGTTGAGGATCTTCTGAGAGAGGGAGAATGTTCTTTAACGCCTCTTCGAGAGTCGGCCTTGATTCATTTGCAGCTGCTGAAACCACTCTATACGAAGTTGGCCTCTCTTGGGCTGACGAAAGCGAATGCTTTTACATGAGCAAATGCTTTTATAGGAAAGTGAAATGATAATGGCCTACGACAGCCCCCTCCACAATAAATTGAATGCGCCGATCTTAATTGTTGGCTGCGGTCCAATGGCCATTGCTTACGCCAAAGTCTTAACAGCGATGACCATTCCCTTTATTGCGGTAGGGCGATCTCAAGAAAAGGCAGCGGCTTTCAGTCAAGCAACTGGTGTTAAAGCCTTGTCGGGAGGATTGGAATCTTATCTTAAAGGTCAGCCGCCTGCCGTTCGAGAGAAAGCTGCGACACAGCGAGCGATCGTTGCTGTATCTGAGCTCGAGTTGAGTAGAGCTACGATATCTCTTTTGCAGTTTGGATATGGATCTATTCTCGTCGAGAAGCCAGGCATGGCGCGACCTGGAGATCTCTCATCTCTTTTACGATATGCCGGGAAGAATAGAGTTTTTGTTGGCTATAATCGAAGATTCTATGAATCCACCCAAAAAGCTCGGCAGATGATCGAAGACGATGGTGGCCTCACTTCTTTTCACTTCGAATTTACGGAGCTTGGATACAAATTAGAATCAAAGTCATGCGATCAAGCCCTTAAAGAAGAATGGTTTTTTCACAACTCCTGCCATGTTGTGGATCTCGCATTCTATTTGGGCGGCGCGCCAGCGACTTTGAAGTCCTATTTTGGTGCACCCCTTCCCTGGCGCCAGCGAGGTACGATCTATGTAGGCGCGGGCTTGACCGAGAAGGGCGCGTCTTTTTCGTACCATGCTAACTGGGGAGCTCCTGGCCGCTGGGGTGTGGAATTACTGACTCGCAAGAATCGATATATTCTGCGACCGCTAGAAAAGTTATTTATCCAAAGAATGGGGTTTTTTGACCTTCAAGAAATTGAAATGAAGGATCCAATGGATCGAGATTTCAAACCAGGCCTCTATCGGCAAACAGAAGCTTTCTTGAACAACGATGCTCATCGATTGCCACTTCTAGAAGACCAAGTAGAAAGCTTAAATATCTATTCTAAGATGGAGTCTGTTCTCCCATCACGAGAAATAAGCGATGTCACCTCGGCGACTCTTTGACGAATTTAAAGCCTGGGCCATTCCACGAGTCGATCGCCACCCACGCCTTGCGGTAAAACTCCGATCACTCGCTCACCAGAAGCGAATTCTTCAGAATCTAAAGTTGCAATGTATAAGCCCCGGACACAGTTGTTTTGAAGTCGTGAGCGAGTTAGGAATGGGTCGCGGCGAGCTTGAAGCCCGAAGTCTCTTCACGTGCTTGAATACCGGAACGGAGCGAGCTCTTTTTCTGGGACTGCCAAATACACGCTCCGATTTTCCCTATACCCCCATGGCCTCAGGAGTGGGCATTGTAGAAAGATCGAGCCGATCTTTGCGTGGGGCCTTTCGAAAAGGCGACCTTGTTGCGGGACCCTTTTTCCACTCCTCCCATCGAGTTTTCCAGCCAGATCAAGTCGTCAAAGTTGATAAGAAACTTCCTCTTGAAGAGGCCGCCCATCTTCACCTTGCTATCATTGCCATGCAAGGACTTCGAATGGGTCGACTGAGCGAAAAAGATCGCGTGATGGTGATGGGCCAAGGAGTGATTGGACGCTTAGCAACTCTATTGGCTCGATCATTTGGAGCTGAAGTCTGGGCGATGTCGCGAACGCAAAACACCTTAGATCGTTTTAAGGAAAGCAGGGGTTTAAGTCTTGAATCGCAAGATCACTTAGAGAAACTCAAGCGTATACGACCGACTCTAGTGATTGAAGCAACCGGCGATCCAAAAGCACTACTGATGGCCTCGGAACTGGTCTCTGAGAAAGCCAGAATTGTCATTCTTGGATCGACACGCGCAATCTATGAAGCCCTGCGATTTGATGGGGCTTTTGCTGAGAAGCAACTAGAAATCATTGGGGCTCATATTCGAAATATTCAGGAGCTGGCTCAGCAAGGGGCTCCTTCGTATCAACAAGAGGGCCAACGAATTCAGGACCTCATTCTTAGTGGTCGATTGTCGCTCACCGAGGTCAGTGAGATATCCATCGGCTGTAAGGACCTGCCCTCTTCTTATCCCGCTTTTTTTATTAGAGATAAACAAGACGCGTTAGCCGCCAATCATCCATGCAGTGGCGCCTTAATTGACTGGCGGCAGAGCCAAGAGGTGCTCAGAACCTTGAAGGCTATGAAAGCTCGGTTTGCGGAACCAACTTTTGATTCTGCGTTGAAGCCTCTTTCTATTGCCTTAGTAGGCTGCGGAGATATCGCGGGAGCAAACGCAAAGGCTATTAGTGAAAGTAAAGCCTTCTATTTGCAGGCTGTTTTGGATACGGACAAAAAGAAGAGTGATGCCTATTCAAGACGTTATCAAGTGACCGCCCATCAATCGTACGAGAGCCTGCTTCAAGACCCCTCTATTGATTGCGTCTTCTTAGCGATTCCTCATCATCTTCATCATCCTTTTACCTTGCAAGCCTTAGAGGCTAGAAAGCATGTCTTGGTTGAAAAACCGATGGCAATCTCTGTGGCCCAAGCGAAAGAAATGCGACTGATGGCTCAGCAGAGACAACGAGCACTCTCGACTTTTTTTCCCTTTGAATTTGAAGCCAAAGTGCAACGCGCCAAACAGCTAGTCGACGCAGGAATTTTAGGAGAACTTCACGGAGCCTCCATGGAATTTCATAGAGACCGGCCTCGACACTATTGGTTTGTCGATGGTCAGATGTCTTGGCGCGGAAGTCTAACAGAAGCTGGCGGCGGCTTTTTAACCATGTATCTCGTCCATGCCCTTAACTCGCTTCAAAAAATAAGTAACTTAGAAGTAGAAGCCGTCATGGCGAGCCTAGCAACTCAATCTCATCCCATCGAAGTAGAAGATGCCGTCGCCCTTTTATTTCGAGGCACACGAGGCGAGCTGGGCACCCTGTCCGGATCAAGTGCCGTTCGGGGTCAGGGTGGTAGTCACACTCGAATCTGGGGAGAACATGGGCAGATTCTTATTGATGACCATGGGCTTCGATTTTTTTCTCGACGCCCCTATTATGAGTACTCTTCTCTCAGATGGCACCACTGGGATTTAAGAAAAGAAGAAAGACGTCGAGATCCTCGAGTTCTATTTCTACGCCATTTTAGACAACAGCTCGAGTGCCAAGACATGAGTAGTTTTTCTGACGATGGCTATCGATCGATGGCCTTGGTCGATGCAGCCTATCGTTCAAATCGCAGCGTAAAATGGGAGAGCCTACAACTATGAAGCCTCCTCTCGTTCTTCGCAAACCATCTGCTCGTCAACTACAAGAAGCCTTGATCGAGGCCCCTAGTCTTTCGACCATCGTCGTTCTAAACCCTCCTAAAGAACCTGCTGATTTCAATCTTTATTCAACGATTCACTTTAAGAATCTGAGACTCATCTTCAGTTCATCGCTCTCGGCTGACTTGTCAGACCATCAAATTCTAAGTGCTTTAGGAATGGAATTGAGATCTTAAGATGTCGAAGCTTCCACCCAATATGGCACTCTTTGCCGAAGTGGGAGAAATGGTAAACGAACTTGCCAAGGCTCTAGAACCTGAGAATCGCGATATCCCCTGGCTTGAAGCGATGCGATATCCGTTACTGCTAAGAGTGGTTCAAAGGCTCACACTCCCTGAATCGGAAACGAGTCGATCGAAAGTTCTATCCCCTCCCCTTTGGAAATGGCGCTACCGCCTCCAAAGAATAAGGCGAAGGACTTTTCAAGCTCGAATATCCACAAAAGACACTGTCTTATTACCGGGGTCGTTTTGCTTTTTTCCTAGAACCCTTGCTCACCTACCGGACATGGTCGCCATTTCCCAAACCCTTCGAGATAAGCATGCCCAAAGCGTGGCGACCTTCACAACAATAGAACAGCTACACAAGTCGTTAGCCGCCATGAATGAACCCTATTCTTCTATAGAAGAGTTTAGCGCTGACCTAGACAGGCAGGATCTTTCACAATCGACTGCCCTCTTTTTGAAGTGGAGAGCCGCCTTAGAGACAACCCTGCCCAAACAATTCTACGGATTATCTTCTGACCAAGTGATCAGAGAATTCTTAATTGTTTTTCAAACTCATTGGTTTCATCTCTTGGAGCTCTCAAAACGGATTCACCATTTATTTCGACAGATACAGCCACGCTTGATTTTTGTAGGAAATCACTATGCGCTGGAAGGAAAGCTGATCTCCCTTTTGGCGAAACGTTATCAGATTTTGAGTGTCTGCATTCAGCATGGGGGAGTCCTTGAGAAGGATCCTCAGTGGGAGGGCGCTTGGGTCGATCTTATGCTAGCTTGGGGAGAAAGCTCAGCTCAAATCATGCGCACCTGTGGTTTGCCCCATGTCGAAGTTTCCGGATCACCAGGTCTTGATAGCATCTTTCGATCTACTCGATCGGGCTCTTTCGAAAAGCCAAAACGCTTACTGGTAGCTACTTCAGGAGTCGGAGATCTTGTGAGTCTCGAAGAGCACCTAGCTTTCATAAAGATTCTTATACGCGCCGCTGAAGAGAGCCCCGATCTGGAATGGATTGTGAAGCTCAACCGAAAAGATCGAGAGGATTACTATGTCAATGGACATGGCGTCCGACCCAAAAATCTAATTTTGCGAAGAGGCTCGTGGGGCTCTCGTCTCGGCCGTTTGGAAATTTATGACTACCTCGAAAAAGTGAGCGCCTTGATCACTGTTTCATCCTCGGCAGGACTCGATGCTTTAGTGATGGACTTGCCTGTGATAGCAATTGATACACTTCCCCCTGAAGCCGCTATCCATCGACACGACTATTTTAAGAAGGGTTCTGTTCAACGCGTGAATTCGTATGAGAGTCTTTTGAAAGCCGCCCGATTGGCCACTTCCGACTTGGGACTGCAGGGTGAATTTCGGGAACAAGCGCGAGCCTATATTCGAGACTACTATGCCTATCCCAGGCGATCCACTGAAAAGGCTTGTGAAATTATATTGAAGTCGGCAGATAAACTAAAGGGTTCAAAAAATGCCGCAGTCACTTGCTAATAAGAAAAAACGTAAAATTGCGGTCGTCATTACCGCACGACCTAGTTACTCGAGAGTTCGTACCGCCTTAGAAGCGATTCGGGAATATCCTGAACTTGAACTACAACTGATCGTGGCTGCTTCAGCTCTCTTGGATCGCTACGGCAATACCGTCTCATTCATCACGAACGATGGTTTTCCCATTGCGGCGAGAGTGTTTATGGTTCTTGAAGGAGAAAATCTCGTCACTTCCGCTAAATCCACTGGCTTAGGCCTTGTGGAATTGTCGTCTGTTTTTGACAATTTACAACCCGATATGGTGGTTACGATTGCGGACCGCTATGAAACCATGGCCACCGCCATCGCAGCAGCCTATATGAATATTCCGCTCGTTCACATTCAAGGCGGAGAAGTCACAGGATCTATCGATGAGAAAGTGCGCCACTCCATTACCAAACTGGCCAACTATCATTTCGTCTCGACTGAACAAGCTCGGTCCTATGTCATTAGAATGGGGGAAAGCCAAGACCGTGTATTTTTAACAGGATGCCCCTCGATTGATATTGCGGCTCGAGTGCAACGCAATCCGCATCTAGATTTTGATCCCTTCAAGAAATATGGAGGAGTTGGAACCTGGTTAGACATTCAAAAGGATTTTCTAATCGTGATGCAACACCCAGTGACAACCGAGTATCATGATGCCCGACATCAGGTGATCGAAACGCTGCATGCGATTCGCGACCTAAGAATTCCAACTCTTTGGTTTTGGCCAAACGTGGATGCAGGCAGCGACTGGACCTCTAAAGAGATCCGAACCTTCCGAGAATTCAATGACGCCTCCATGATTCACTTTTTTAAGAATATGACGGGTGAGGACTTTCTCAAGCTCTGTCTCTCGAGCCGAGGAATCGTCGGAAATTCAAGTGTTGCGATACGAGAATGTTCCTTTTTAGGAGTGCCCGCTGTTAATATTGGCAATCGCCAATCATTTCGAGAACGCGGCCCCAATGTTATAGACTGCTCGCATGATCGCCGAGCTATATCCAGCGCTATACAAAGCATCCTGAATCTGCCTCGGCCTTCTCCATCTAGTCTCTATGGCAAAGGTAATGCGGGACGAAGCATTGCTGACCTCTTAGCTAGCCTGCCCCTGCGCTCTGAAAAATATTTAAGCTACGCTTATGAGAATTCCTTCACAGAGAAAGGGACTGACCCACTTCAAATGAGCGATCGCTTTTACTCATCCGAACGCTATTCGGAACCTTTGAACGTTGATTCTCCAAAAATCTAGCAAGGGAGAGACATAGAAAAATTCTCTGATAAAGAGACTGTCGAGAGATGGTCTTCCCAAGGCGTGATTTTTCTCCAAAGGCCCGCACCCACGTCTCTAGAGTCCTTTTCTCAAAAATAGGATGAAGTATTGTGCTGCCCAATAACTGATCTTCAATATAGCTTAAGAACGCCGGTGAGCAGTAGGTATCCAAAGGAATTGCAAAACCCCACTTTGGCTTTCTGACGACAGCGTCGGGAATCTTGCCCGATAAGTAACGTCGAAGCGGCATCTTTCCAAGTCTACCTTTCCTCTTTTGTTCCCAAGGAAGCGCTCGGCAAAAATCGACCAGGTCCTCATCCAATAACGGAAGACGAACCTCTAAACCATTCTTCATCGACATCATATCAACTTTCTTGAGCATATCACCAGGCAGTCCGTAGCGTAAAAGCCAGCGAGTAAGGAGTTCCCAAATCTCTGACCGATCTCTCTTGCTAAAATCTACTGTTAATAGATTGTCGGCTAAGCGCTCTAGGCTCATCAGGTCTCGATCTTGTCCCTGCAAGAAATCTTTCTTAAGAGCCTTTGACTTGTCGTGGCTATTCAGCCACGACTGACTCTCGGTCATAAAAACAGACCACTCTTCTAAACTCCAACGTAAGGCTTTACCCATTCGCATTCCTAGATTCGTCCTGGCCAGCCAAGGAACTTGAAATAACGAAAACAGTTGTTTTCTCACAAGTCGCGGAAGAGAGCGCAATGAGTAGAGAATCGCATGCAAGTCGAAGCTATGGTAGCCCCCCAAAATTTCATCTCCCCCATCGCCCGACAGAGCCACGGTGACCCTTTTTCGAATTTCCCGCGATATGAAATAAGTCGGAATGAGAGACGAATCTCCAAAGGGTTGATCGAAATGGCCCAAAAGCTCATGAATCGTATCCACTTCGGCAGCGCCACTTTGAATAGTAAATTCATGGTGATCAGTCCCACAAGCCTCAGCCACCATTCTGGCGTAAGGGGATTCATCATAACCCTGATCTTGAAAGCGGACACAGAAGGTGGATAAACGTTCAAGCTCACGCGAGGCTGCACAAACCACACTTGAAGAATCTAAACCGCCACTAAGAAAGGCTCCAACAGGAACATCCGCCTGCAGCTGCGATCTAACAGCGTTCGCTAATAAGGAATCGAAATTCTCTTGAGTAAAATCCTGCGCCAAAAACGAGGGGCTTCTATAATAGGTCGATTCAAAAAAACGAAGATCTCCATCTCGGCACTCCAGTGAATGGCCTGGTTCCAACGCTACAATGTCCTTAAGACCCGTAGCTGGTTCCGGTATATAACCTAGACTAAGATAATCATAAATGGCTTGATCATCCATCTTTGAGTGGCGGGATATTCCTTTTATTTCACTTGCAAACGATAATCGGCCATTCTTCCAGGAAAAATAGAGGGGCTTAATACCAAATCGATCGCGCGAAAGAACAAGGCTTTTATGCTTTTGGTCGTAGACGGCAATTGCAAAAATTCCCTTAAGTAGTCTAGCGAACGAAGCGCCGTATTCTCTATAGAGAGCTGGCAAAATAATCCCATCGGTCGTCGACTCAAAACGATAGCCTCTCGATTCCAAACCGGCGCGGAGCTCGCGGTGATTATAAATTTCGCCGTTAAAAACAACCACGACTTGAGTTTGAGGACAAACGAAAGGCTGCCGACCACCTTCACTTAGATCGAGGATGCTTAAGCGAGTTTGCCCCAGAAATAAATACTCTTCGTGATAAGCGCCGTGACCATCAGGCCCTCGATGTTTCAAACGCATCAATAGCTGCGAATGTTCTACTTCATTCAAGGGCTCACGGCCTAAAGAATCAAATTCGCCAACTATTCCACACATTGCCCAGGCTCCCTTTGTTAATAGACAGACTCTTTCAACTTTGCTTCCTCTCGCTCTAGGCAATCCGAGGCCGATGCTTGAGTTTCAATGGTATGCCGCGCCTGCTGTCCTATTTTTTCTCTTAGGCCACTGTCGGTCATAAGTTCCTGCAACAGCGAAACAAAATCTCCAAAATCCTCCGCCAAAAAGCCGTTTTGTCGGTGCTTAATCACCGACTTTAGATCCCCCACCGGCGTAGAGAGCACTGGAAGTCCACAACTCATGGCTTCTAGAACTACATTTGGCTGTCCCTCAAAGGCTGAATAGAAAACAAAGATATCCGACTTTTGAAGCCATTGCTCAACACAATCCTGGTGGCCGACGAAGTCAATCTTTTCAGTTAGACCGAGCTCTCCAGCCTGCTTACGAAGGCTTTCTTCTAATTCTCCCGATCCCACAAGAGTAAGTCTCCAATTTCCCCACGGATAAAGCCGATCTTTTTCTCGCAATAATCGAAAGAGCTCAAACCAACGCTTACCTGGCTTCAAAGTACCCACACTGATTAATCGAATACATTCCGTTGGCTTTCGCGTCTCCTGCGAAGGGCTGAACTTCCGCTCATCGACTCCGTTCGAAAAATAAAGAACTCTCGACGGACGCAACCACCGAACTTGAGTTCTAAGAATATCAACCGTTACCTGACTATTGGCATAAGCTCGACGAGGAAAAAGACTGCATAGCAGCCCCCGCAAGACCCCGGAGCCGTGCAACTCAGAATAGTAGTTACTTCGAAAAGTACCCCATCGCCTACGAGTAGACGGGATCAGAAAAGTTAAGGCGACTGGGAAATTCATATAAAAACTGACCGACTTGACCACCTTCGGTCTAATTTCAGAGATGATTTTCAGAAAGGACCACAGGCGTCCAAGGTGCCCGCCAGAACGAGAAACTTGATGAATTGGGAATGGTAGCTCATTAAAATCCGAACACAAGGCATCGTTCAAATCATAGCGCCATACAATGATATGAGGCTCAATTCCTGGCTCATCAGATTGTCGACCCCATTCAGATTTTTGTCGCCTGGCCATCTCTTGTAACAGAAGTAATAGCTGGCGTTCGCTCCCTCCGCAGCCTAAAGCGCCAACAACATAGGCGACACGGAGAGGTTCTTGATCGAAAGAACTCATCTGCCAAATCTACCTGACGATTGAATCGGTCGAATACAAAAAAGCGAAACCAGGGCTAAAAGGTAATAAAGATAATATTGCCAAACTTGATCCCGGCGTCGCCAAAACCCTCGGGGGCGGTATCGAGAAACGCCCCTCTGGGCCTTTGGCGACACCGCTCTTTACTTTGATCCCACCCTCCCTTAAAAATAGAAAGGGTGGGTCTTTTGGCAAATCATGAATTCAATGTGACCGATGATCTTCGCAAATCGTTTGCCAAAAAAGTTGCATTTCCGTTAGCAGACCATTTCCACGGCTTTGGATGCCGTCGCAAACTCGAGCTATTACGCTCAAGTCAGTATTGGACCAAAGATCAAACAGAGCAATATCAGCTTAAAGCGCTTCAGAGCCTAGTGGAGACCGCTTACCAGGAGATTCCTCTCTTTCGCAATCTGATGGATCAAAAGAAACTGCAACCCTCTTCGATTCGTCACATCTCTGATATTTGCTTGCTACCCATTCTCACAAAAGACTTGATACGCAAGAACTATCCGCAACGAACCACGAGGTCGACACCCTTCAGACAGCATGAAGTTTCGTCATCAGGCTCGACTGGAACCAATCTAGTCGTTCTCGAAGATTCTGACACCACCGGCATTCTCTATTCATGCCATCTTTTTTCTTTAGAAATGAGCGGCTGGACTTTCGGAGACCGACATCTGCAATTCGGAATGTCTCTTGAACGTGGCTTTTTTAAGACGATGAAAGATCGACTCTTGGGTTGCTCCTATGTCTCTGGACGAGAGTTGCGAGACGAGGAAATGGACTCTGCTCTCAACGAAATTGAGAACCAACAAATCCACTTTGTTCATGGCTACGCTGGCAGTCTCTACCGACTAGCGAGCCGAGCGCTTGAGACCAAAAGGGAGATAAAGCTTCGAGCCGTCTCATCGTGGGGAGACAATCTCTACGCCCATTATCGTCGAAGCCTCGAGAAAGCCTTTCAAACAAAGGTCTACGATTCTTACGGTTGCGCCGAAGGCATAACGGTCGCTGCGCAATGCGGGCACGAAAACAACTATCATCTTTACAGCCCATTTGTTCTCGTTGAAGTGGTCGATGACAGCGGTCAGCCACTCCCTCCAGGGCAATCGGGCCACCTGCTTTTGACTCGACTTCAAGCGGGAGCAATGCCACTTATCCGCTATCGAGTAGAAGATCGCGGCATGCTGGGTGATCATAGAGAATGCCCCTGTGGACGTAGAAGTCCTCTGATGCTGCAAATCGAGGGACGAGATACCGATATTGTAATGACGCGGTCGGGCAATCATCTTATTGTGCATTTTTTCACAGGGATCTTTGAATACTTTCACGAGATAAAAAACTTCCAGGTAGTCCAACGAAGACCAGGTCATATCACTATCTATCTGGTTCCGTCGAAAGAGATCACCAGCGCCGCTCTACAAAAAATGCAGAATACTTTGTACGAGGCTGGAGCAGACCTTGAAATGGAGTTCGAAGTGGTAACAGAGATTCCTTGTGCTAAGAGTGGAAAGAGACGATTCGTGATTAACGAATGGAAGAGGCAGAATCATGCCCTCTGAGAGCCTCACGGAGAATCGTCCTAAGGTCTCTGCACTGATCACCGCTTACAATGCCATGACGACGATTCAAGAATCGCTAGATGCGCTCCTCAATCAGACTTTTTCGAACTTCGAAATCGTGGTAGTCGACGATGGCAGCAGTGATCAAACAGCTTCGATTGTCCAGAATCTTGCAGCAAGAGATCCTCGCATTCACTTTTTCTCGCCTGGGCGCCTAGGTCGAGCCAGAGCTCTCAATTATGGCCTCGCTAAATGCCGAGGAGAGTGGATCGCGATAAACGATTCCGATGATGTATCGCACGAGGATCGCCTTTTAAGACAGATGAAATTCTTAGCAGAGAATCCAGAATCTGTTTTAGTTGGGACTTGGTACAGGGTTTGGCGTCAAGTTGAAAATCGCAGCGAAGATATTTGCCATCCACTTGCAGATGCCGACTTAAGAGCGGCACTTACCTGGGGTCAACCATTTCACCACTCGTCGGTGATCATGAAGAAAACGGCTCTTGATGAAATCGGTGGCTATAATGAAAAGCGGCACTTTCTTTTGGATCGGGACATTTTCATTCGTCTAGCTAAGAGAGGCTTTGTAGCAAATATTCCTGAAATTCTCGTGACAGTGAAACGACATCCTCAACAGTTTTTTTACCATGGCTTTTCATCTCGACATCGAGAAATTCAGCACCATATCTTACGAATCAAAGCTCTTAAGTCGTTTCACTACCCCCTTAAATCTTATGTAAGCCCTCTATCAGCCCTAGGCTTGGCGCTCTTCCCTCATTGGCTCAGGCTTTCCATGCCCATTAAGGTCAAATCACTTTTGAAACCAATTCTCTATCCGACCATAAAGTTGGAAGGAAAAGCAGAGGGTAAACATTTATGAGTGAACAAGTTGATACACTTATTATCGGAGCTGGCCCGGCCGGACTTGGGGTGGCTCTTGAACTTCAGCGCGATTTTTTACTAGTTGAAAAGGCTTCGGATTTGGGGGGAGTATCTGGCACACTTGAATGGGAGGGAGCTACTTTTGATTTGGGTGGGCATTCCTTTCATACGCCTCATCCTGAAGTTCGAAGCCTGGTATTCAACGCACTCGAGATGAGCGAACAAAAGCGAGAAGCACGCTGTTTTGTTCGAGGACAGATGATTGATTATCCGTTCCAAAAAAACTTTAGATCTCTCTCTCATCAAGACATCGTTGAAGACTGTATTCATGGACTTGATGAGGTTCATACCCAAAGAAAAGATGGCACGGAACTAGCAGATTACCGAGCATTCATTGAAAGTCGTTTTGGATCGGGTATCGCACGCCACTTTATGTTGCCCTATAATGAGAAATTATGGGGACGCGACCTAAGAAAGCTAACAGCCTCTTGGACCGCAGAAAGAGTCGCAGCTCCAGAGGGCGTTAAAGAGAGCTTCCAAACAAGTGGGGGCGCTCGAAAACCTCTTCAATCAGACACTTTGGTCGCCTATCCGGCACGAGGGGGTTTCGGCGAAATTTTTAAAGCTCTGGGTCGTGACATTAAGGCTGTTCGCTATCAATGCGCCATCAATCGTATCAATCACCATGAAAAAAAGGCCTTCACTCTGACTGGGGAATCGATTGAATATAAAAGACTTGTTTCTAGTCTACCCCTCACGGAACTCGTCAATCTCTTAGTTGATGCTCCCGACCATTTGAATCGATGGACATCTGAACTGGACTATCTCTCTCTAAAGGTTGCTTTGATCGTTATTAATCACCCTGTCGATACGCCCATTCAACGTGTCTATAGTGCTGAGGCCGAAATCGCCGCTCATAAGACGGCCATTAACCATAATTCTTCCGACTTTCTGAGATCTCAGCCTCGTCACGGCATCATGGCGGAAGTATCTTATTCACCCGACAAACCGCTAGGGCGTGCGGACTTGGCCGCGTGGGTCATTGAAAACCTCCTGTCGATGCAAATCATCAAGTCAAAGAGCGAAGTGCATGCCAGTCGAGTCTTAGATCTTCGATATGCCTATCCAGTTCCTTCGCATGGGCGTGAATCAGCTGTGCAAGCTTTGAAGGGTTGGCTCGGCGGATTTGATATTTACTCCGTGGGACGTTTTGGTGATTGGGCTTATATCAATTCAGATGAGGTCCTCCATCGAGGGCTCACTTTAGGCCGAAAAATTGCCTCGCTTCGATCGTCATGAGAGAGTCTTTTGATGTTTGCATTATTTCGTTCAACTTTCCCCCAGTGTGGGCTGGCCCTGTCGAGCGCTTTATGCGCTACAGCCCCCAGTTTAGGAGTCGAGGCCATCGGCTTCTTTTTGCCACTCATTCAAAATCTCCGGTTGATGAAGGCCTAAGCCGAGAGCAAGACTTCCAAGTTCTTCGACTCTGCGCCTCTTCTCCCGATCATTTTGCGCGGCGCTGCCTTTGGAGTTTCTTCACGACAGCAGTTCCCCCTAAGACTCTGATTCACTTAGGTCTGAGTCTCTGGCAGCTCCTCTTCGTTCCTCTCCTGCGCATGAGAGGAATTCAGGTCATCTATGTGAGTACGATGGCTTTGGCGGACGAGACTAGAAAGTCAAGGCGACGACCGAGAGTGAGAACATTTTTATCAAGACTAGCTCACAAGAGCCTTTTGAAGATTCATAGCCTAATAGTTACGAGCAGCTCGTATTTGAAAGAAGAACTCATTATGTGGGGCATTGACTCGCGCCGAATCGTCGTCATTCCCAATGGTGTAAATCTCGTTCGATTTCGACCGCCAACCATAGACGAGAAGAAAGATAGACGAAGCGAATTGGAAATTGAGCATCTCACTGAGCCCCTCTTTCTTTTCGTCGGTCTGATCGTGCAGAGAAAAGGAGTTCAGAAACTCTTGTCTGCGTGGAAACTATATAAAACACGCGGCGGTTCGGGCTCTCTCGCTCTAGTCGGTAACGAACAGAGAGAGATTGAGGAATTTAAATTTTTTTACGAGGCCTGGGATAGGCTTAGTAGTACGCTAACGAAGAATGATTGTGTTTATCGCTACCCGGCTGCTGCAAAGATCGAAAAATGGTACCAGGCCGCTGATATTTTCGTTTTTTTCTCGGAACTTGAAGGCATGCCCAATGTCCTTCCAGAAGCCATGGCTAGCGGCCTTCCTCTGCTACTGTCGCGCTTTAAAGGATTCTCGGCGGAGTTTGGTCGTAATCAGCACGAGCTTTGGCTGACAGAGGAATCGGACGAGGCTATTACTGACCAAATGTTTGAATTGGCCACGAATGTCGAGCTGAGAAAGCGCTTGGGATCGAATGCTAGAAATTGGCAAGAAATTCACAATCCGCTAGAAAAAAGTATTGAGGCCTATTCAAGCCTTATTGGTAGAAAGACTTATGTTGAATGCCGCCCAGACTGACTGCTCCCCTCCAGCGTCTAGCTCCATTGAAGAACTTCTATGCTGTCCTTTTAGCCATAGACCTTTGAAGAACAAGGGGAAACACTTTGAATCCTCCGAAGGACGAATCTATCCTCTTATTGAATCGATCCCTTGTTTTCTACCTTCGAGTTTTTTGCCGCTAGATCTTGCTGAGAAAGGCCTGAAGGCCTTTTCACGGCGCGGCGCCGGAAAAAGTTGGGCACTCGGACACTGGAAAGATCTCCGATTGGGAGAACTCATCGGGCGAGCTCAATCTTCGCAGTTGCTAAAAGCTTTATGTATTGGCGGCGGACCGAGCGACGAAAAAAAAGCACTCACGCACTTAGGCTATGAGACCTTTTCAATGGATATTGATCCTATGGAGGGGGTTGATTTTTTGGCCGATGCTCACCACCTGCCTGTGCGTGACGAGAGTTTTGATATGGTTTTGGCTTTCGAGGTATTGGAGCACCTACACAATCCCTTTACGGCCATCAAAGAGGCTTCGCGAGTTCTAAAAGATGGCGGTCGTTTTGTCGGATCTGTCGCCTTCTATAAACCGTTTCACAGCTCGTATTTTCACATGACCCATTGGGGCCTTAAATCGCTTTTGGAATCTGCGAATCTTCGAATTGAACGGCTCTATCCTGGTCAAAACTCTCTCTATCATTCTATGGGAAGTCTTCTGCCCCTGGGCCCGCGCAAGCTTTCTAGTCAGCTCTACCACTGGGCTTTTCTGACTCTTATGAGATTAAGACGGCTGGCTTGGTCCATGAAAACAAAGGAGTCCGACCAAGAACCTCTAAAACGCTTCGATCCCTTCTTCCAATTGAGCTTTAAAGACTACGACCATCTGCGGCTTGCCCCGACCATTGTTTTTTCAGCTGTGAAATCAAAGCGAGAGATTTCTTGAATACCCTAGATCAGTCATTCTGGAATTGGCTTGAACGACTTTTGCTTTTCTCTCTTGTATTTACTCTTCCATTTCAAGATCACATCAATCTAGGCTCGATGAGTCTCGTATGGGTTTTGTTTGCCTTTCTGAGCCTTTACGTTTTATTGAGGCGCCTCCCCGCATTGAATAGCCTTTGCTTTAATCCGCTCTCTATGACTCTCTTCGCTTTCGGCCTCTCTGCCTGGATCTTTGAATCGTTCCATAGCGATCGGCGCTTTGGTGAAGTATCCCAAGTTTTTCAAATGGTCGTCGGAGCCATCATGCTAGGGTCCGCTGTTTCGTCTCGTGAGAATCTTCAATGGGCGGTAAGGGGTTTCATTGCGATGGGAATAGTGTTTTCATTTATTCTCCTTTCTTCCGTCTACAACGTCTTGGCACAATCGATTGCAGAAAATGCTTATATGGCTTCAGAGGCGAGAGCTCTGGCCATGGCTGGCTTTGCAATCAAGGTGAACTGGAACCATCTAGCTCTTTTGATGTCAATTTCTTCTCTGATTTGTCTGCACTACGGTAGTCAATTTGGGCTGCGGTCGTCAAAAGGCCTGGCTTTTGTCGGCCTAGCCCTCTTCATTGGTTTTTCCAGCTTTTCTTTAATGTCTAGAACAGGGCTTGTTACGCTCATTCTGGGCACTTTAGTGATCATGCGCTTTCGCAAATTCAAGATTAGTCACATGATTTGGGCGGCCACATTAGGCGTCGGTGTATTCGCAGTCACTCTTCCCGATGTGATTTTGAAACGGGTCACTGCCGTCAATACAAATACGGGAGAGAAAAAAGAGTCTCGAATGATGTTGTACAGTGTAACGGCCAAGCACTTCTCTGATTTTCTTGGATATGGCGTCGGTGTAGGCCATTATTGGCAGCACTGGGCCACCAGCGTAGGGCTAAAAAATATAATCGGAAAACCAGTGGGGAGCCACAATGCCTACTTACAGATTCTCATTTATTGGGGCTTTTTTCCTCTACTCTTGTTTCTCGGATTTTTATTCATTGGCTTTCTCTATGCAAAGCGACTCTTGAACGAACAAGATCCTCTCAACCAAATTGTCATCCTTATAGCCTTGGCTCTAAGTTTTTCTCTGCTCTTTCGCACTAATTTCTTTGATAAGGATTTGGCCATTGGCACAGGTCTCTTTCTGGCCAGCCTTCGCTTGAATCTATGGTCTGGACCCCTTTTTATTTCTGAATCTTCTTTGAACTTGGACCTGAAAGAGGCCCTGCGATAGAGTGTCCTATGCTTTTTGAAGATCTGAAAAAAAGGGTTTGCCTGGGTTTGAATCAAGAATCCTCTAACCTTAGCCTTAAATCAGCGCTTCTTCTTATTTGGCGTCTACGCTTTTACCTTATTTTTGTCGCAAGCTTAGGCTGCCTTTTAACGGGCTATATAAACTATCGAGTCATCTCGCCAGTCTTTATCTCGCAAGCCACAATTATGCCAAAGTCTTCAAGCGCCAAAAGTGGCTTTGACGCAGTTCTTGGCCAGCTAGGCGGCGCCTCAGGTTTAGGTGGTTTACTCAACAGTGGCGGAGTGAACTCTGAAACGCAGCAGTTTCAACAAATGCTTAAGACACGTTTTATGGCAGTTAAGGCGCTCCATCATAAGGGTCTGGGGCAAAAGCTTCTTGCAACAGACGGCGCCCCCATTGGTGCTTCTCAGGAAGAATCCGGATTTATTCGACTAAGAAAATATTTTTCGGTCCGAAGTGAAGGTGGCGTTCTACATCTTAGCTATGAGGCCCAGGACCCGTCATTGGCACGTGATGTTTTGAATAATTATCTTGAGGTATTGCAGAATTTTCTAACGGAGAACCTCGTCACCCAAAGTAAAGTAACTGAAGCATTCGTTAAGGAACGCCTTAAAGAGCAGGAAAGAACAGTCGATGAAGCCGAAAGCCGCTTAACAGCTCTTCAGCGCGGAGACGGTCGAAGTGTTCAAGCCGGACGAAGTATTGAGTCTGAGCTGATCCGGGCCAAGAGAGAATTTGTACGGCTCAACGGGCTACTAGACTTACTCAGTCATCAATACGAACTAGCTCAGATCGAGTCCAAGAGAAATGACCTTATGTTCTTAGTCATTGAACCTCCAACGCTTCCACTCTATCCGTCCAGGCCCTTAAAGCTGATGAATACTATTCTTAGTTTCTTTATTGTCTTAGCGGCATCTATTTTTCTATGCCTTGTGAGTCGACAGTTTCTGATTTTTTGGAAGAATTCAGAGGAGTCCGCAATAATAGCCTCCAAACCAAGCCATATGAACCCAGGGAACAGAGGCTTAAGCCCAAAGTCCGAATCATGGACTGAAGGCTCCCCGTGGCCTCCAGATAGAGATCCCAAACAACCCATTGTGTGATTGCCACACCGAAGATGGTCGCTACGGTTTTCCACTCAAAGACAATTCGAAATGAACGCTGAGACCAGCGCAGAATAGCTAAGGCCATAAAGGCCCAAGCCAATGCGGGAGCCATGCAGGCAAGCGTGAGATCCTCTTTTTGACTAGCTATCCAAACAATCAAAAACACCAGACCCAATCCAAGCACATGAATGAACGAGACGATCATAGTCTTCTGACCCAGTTCTAAACCCGTCGAAGCAAGTAGATAAATGGTGTGAACCACTGGAATAAGGGTGAATAGGGGCAAATACTGCTCTGCCGAATGAAAGGTTGACGGTGTCAACAAGCGAACACCTTCAGCTCCCCAGAGAAAATTGAGCGTCCAAGCTGCAAAAAGCATAATGAGTACTTGAGACGAGAGCCTTCCAAAATAGTGGACCGGCGAGTCGACGTCTCTATGCATACTAAACTTGAGTGGCGCCCAGGTATCTTGAAGCGATTTACACAAAACGATCATCGGCAATGAGAATCTCCGAGCCATATTGACCAGTCCCGCCGCTTCAAGCCCAAAGAAGAATCGAATGAGATACTGACTCAATGGAACAATGCCGGCCCCTTCCATTTGCTGAAAAACAAAGGGTGCGCTGTAGCAGCCCAACTTCTTCATCAAATGCCAATCTACAGAGCCACCAATACTATTTCGAATCAGGAAAAAGCCAAAGCCGGTGCTCATCATCTCTGTAACAAAGATCGCAATTATAAATGCACGTAAACCATTGGAATCCAGGCGTAGTAGCACCAGCGTCGATATCAGCAAGATCATCGCATGGCTCATAGAGAGCATCGAGAAGTCCTTCATTTTTCGATCGGCTCGCAAAATGCTACGAGGAATTTCATTCAGTGCATGCACCCAAACAGTCAGCAACGTCCAGTATACCAGCTCTGAGTAAGCAGAATCTCCCGTAAGCAGATAGCTCAAGCCATCAGCAAAAAAAGCCATTCCAGAAACCACAAGCGACGAAAGCAGTAGAGTGATGATAAGCGAATTCCAGACGACCTGTTTCGCCACTGCTCCATCGATTTGAGGTTGATAAAATTTGTAAAGACCATTGGTCATACCCCACCGTGTCAACAGCTCGCCAACGATGATCAAAAGATTCATCATAGCCAAAACCCCAAAGTCGGTGACCGATAAGTACTTGGCCAATAGGGGCACAAGAATAAGCCCTACTGACTTTGAAACGAGCAGTAGAAAACTTAAGAACGAGGTATCTCGCAGTAGTATTTTTTTAAATTTAGAACCGTCTTCAACAGGAATGCGAGACATGAAGATCACTTTCTTCCTGCAAAAGCTTGGCATATTCCGGCCGCTTCATCAGACGCTGCCGCAAGGGCTCGCGATTCGAAGAAACTGCTAAAGATCTAGCCGTCCACCACAAAATGCAGAAATCTTCGTGCAAACTAGTACCGCGAGCATAAAGAATCTGCCATGCCGCTTTACGAGGAAGAAGAACTTCAAGATAAAATTTTTCAGGATCTGGCTTAGAGCCCAAAAGCGAGGCCTCATCTATAAGCTGAAGCGATGTCCAATCGGTAATTCCGGGTCTAACCTTCAGAATCTCTTGAAAAAGCTGCTCATAGTGCTCTGTAAAAAATGGGATCTCTGGTCGAGGCCCAACAAGGCTCATATCACCCATAAAAACATTCCAAAGCTGGGGCAGCTCATCGATTTTTGTACTACGAAGCCACCGCCCAAGATTTGTGGTTCTTGTATCTGACGACGCAGTGACAAGAGGCCCCGATCGACTCGTTCGCATCGTTCGAAATTTTATAATTCGAAACGGCATGAAAAATCTACCTGATCGCTCTTGCAGAAAAAAGATCGGGAAACCGTCAAGACAGCAAATCAATAAGCTTACAATAAGAAAAAGAGGAGACAAAAGAATGAGGAGTAAACCCGACACGAGAATGTCTAAGAGCCTCTTCAAAAATGCATCCTCAACGCTTAAAAGTTTGCAAAATTAAATGCACGGCTTCTACAACATCAAGTCGATCCCGTTCACTCATATCTGGATATATGGGCAGAGAAAAAATACGAGAGGAAATTCCCGTGGCCTGAGGCAAAGCTTCGGGCGTATACCCAAAGCGCTCTCGATACAATGTATGCAAATGCAAAGGAATCCAATGAACACTCGCACCAATATTTCTATTTTTTAGCTCACGAATGAATTGATCCCGCTCAATTCGAAGAACCTCAGGTCTAAGCCTCAAAGTATAAAGATGCCAGGAATGAAGATCTCCCGCAGCCTGATTGCTTGCTGGGCATTCAAGGGCCTCACAATTTCCAAAATGAGCATTATAAAAGGCCGCTATTTCTTGCCTCTTCTGCCGCATCTCTTCCGCTTTGCGTAGCTGCACCCGTCCCATGGCTCCGGCAATATCGGTCATATTGTATTTAAAGCCAGGTGAAACTATATCGTAACGCCAAGGGTCCTGGGAGCCCGATCGACTCCAGACATCTCGGTCTAACCCATGGCTTCTCATTCTCTTGGCCCGCCGATAATGAGCATCACTATTCAGCGTGAGCATTCCGCCTTCTCCTGTCGTGATCGTCTTGGTGGCGTAAAAAGAAAAGCAGGTCGCGTTAGAGATAGAACCGATCCATCGGCCACTCGACTTTGCAGGGAAAGCATGAGCTGCATCTTCCACTAATTGAATATTTCTTACTTTCGCTAATTCAATCCACGCTGGCATCGCAGAAGGCAAGCCCGCCACATGCACGGGCATAATCGCCTTTGTCTTAGAGCTAATCTTTGCCTCAGCATCACGCAGATCCATCAAAAGACTGTGAGGATCGATATCCACCAGAACTGGCCGGGCCTTTAGATAGAGCACCGTTTCAGCACTGGCTGCAAAAGTCATTGTAGGAACTAATACTTCATCACCCCCCCCAATTCCCATTGCTTCCAATGCAAGATGTAAAGCGGCCGTGCAAGAATTCACCGCCAGCGCATGCTTAGCGCCTACATAAGCAGCAAATTCTTTCTCAAAAGCATCGACTTCTGGGCCGGATGTTACCCATGGTGAGCGCAAAACCCTAACGACGCTCTCGATTTCTTCGTCTCCAATACTCTGTCGATGGAATGGTAAGAAAGATTCCCTCATAATTTTACATATAAAGGATGTCCTTCCAACTGGCTACGATAATGCCACCTATTTGAAGGCCGTAATCGTAATTCCTGTCCTTAAGGTACCGGTGCCTTCGGCCTAGCATCGCTCGGCGTGGGCTCAGTTTACTATTGAATGTGAGCAGCGTGATTCTTTGGCCACGTCCTTAAAAGATCGAGGCATTCCCACGGCCATTCATTATCCTAGAACTCTCCCCCAACAAAAAGCATTGCACGATGTAACGACTGCAGCGTCGTATCCGCATGCAGAGCGCGCCGCCGCAGGCGTCCTATCACGCTTCCCATGCATCCCTATCTATTGGCGGAAGAACAAAGTCAAATCGCCGATGCGATAGGGGATTTTTTTAGTCTGGGGCCGAATTTTTTATGGCCACCTGAGTAGGTCTCTAACGCTTAAACAGTTTTGGCTACACTGCATCGCCCTCGCTTGAAAATAAAGATCATCGAACCGCCTAAACCACGGCCGTTCGATATCATGAAGATTTCGGCCAAAGAGTTCATGAAACACCTCCTTTTCATAAAGCCGAAAAGAAGGTGGCTCCGCGGGCGAACTCTCAGGCGCTTTTAAAGTTCGCTCCAGAACTAGTTGCGCCCATCGAAGAAGCAACTGCCCCGACGTATCGTCTGGCGTAAGAATTTTGGTTGGAATGTGAAGGCGATTCAATATCGTCGAAAATCGATGCAACTCGCTGCGATTGGCTACCGCCGTCAAAGCTACATAGAAGTCCGTGATCATCATCGATACTATGTGGCTCTTATCAAGCTCCAAAGGCGTGCGCTGAGATATCGGTCGAACATCCTGAAGTAAGTCAACCGCCTGGGGAGTCGATAAAATAGTTTCCATCAGCTCTAGTTTCCGCGCAGGATTCAGCCAAAACCACTGGTGGATAAAATTAATCTCCTTAGACTGAATATCTCTCGGACTACTCGAAATCGATGTCGCAGACAGATACCCAGAGATTTTATCGTGAATATAATTCTTAACCATTCTTGGATGTCTCTCAAAAGCATCGTCAAAAAGTGAAAGCAGGCCCGTCAGTACATCAAGAGAGTAAGACGTATTCGAAGGCTCACTCATTACAAAGCCCCAAGGGAGCGTCCAAAAATCTGTGACAAGCGCTAAGTCATCGGCACGAGTGATAAACCGGTCAGGGCTCATAGTCGCTGGAAATAAATGGTGGGAAAGTCTCTCTCTATCGTGAGTGCCTTTATCTGACCCATCAAAAAATAACCTCGATATTGGAAGATAATAATGCGGGAACCATTGGGGTTCGTCAGGTAGCGACGTGCGAAAATCCACAAGAATATCACTAGACGCATGCATCCTAACCCCGTCCCTCTTTTGACGAGCCTTTTGCTTTTTAATTTCTAGGTGTAGGGCCTTTCCAAGTTCTTCCAGACTGCTAACTATCTCACCTTCTGAAGGCATAGAGCCCTTACTCAAAGGCAGCCCTGCCCCCAACTGCACAAGTCTTGGGCCCCTCGCCGCGCTCGCCTTCGAAGTCTGTCCCAACAAAACGCGACAAATCCACTCACGTCTCTGCAGCTCACTCGCCTTGGGGCCCACAGGATAAATAGAGCGACTTACCTGAACCTGATCCGGGGACACTGCCGCCCTTAACGGCGAAGGGCTTGATAGCTGCACCATCAAAGCCAGCCAAATGAACGCATTACTTCCAAATACCCCAAATTTCATGCAGCGAGAGACTCCCACGGACTCTTCGCTAACGGCCTAAACGACGAGACGCAAGTCTTTTTCTGTGTCGACGGTTCGTGAGCTCTCAATCAGAGGAGCTTCTGGATAACGCTCCGATGGCAATTGAACACGCCTTCTCTTTGGCTTTAGGGACTCCTCCTTCGAAGAATCTTCTTTCACCTCAGAAGCCAATTTCTCCGAGCTCTTTCCATAGAGTTTATTTTTTAAAACAATATACTGATCCTGCACAAACAGCGTCCGACTCTTCAGCTCCCGGCCTAAAGCCTCTAGATACTCAACGTGCTTGCGCAACTGATTGTTCACGTCTTCTTGAAGCTTAATAAATAGAATGAGATCTTCTTTCGTCTGCATCTGCAGACGCTCGACAGGCACAGGATCAAAAAGATTTTGCTGCTGCACTCTGAAAATAACTGTCGCGCAAAACTTAAGCTGCTGACAATAGAGAATTTACTCGCAATGAATTTTTCTTGATCTCTCGCGGACTCTCAATAAATCGCTTCTCCAAATTCGCTCCTTCAAAGAAAAGTCCAAATTCGGCCTCCGTTAAAACAATCTCTCTTTGATAGAACGGATTGATCTTCGAAAAGGTCCCTCGCTCCAGTCGCTTCGATAAAATCACCAGCCCCGTCCCATCATAATAAAGACATTTGCAACTCGTCCTTCGACTATTCACAAAAAGAAATAAATGCCCTGAAAAGGGATCCTTGCTTAAAAGACTTTTCACTCGATGAAATAGCGAATCATAAGACGACCGCATATCGGTCGCCTCCTTGCAAACAAAAATCTTGGTCCTACGATTCAGGGCGATCATCTCTTCAAGCTACTTTCTTCAGAAAATCAATCAGCTGCTCTACCTGAGAAAAGCGAATCACTCGCCCCTGATCCCAGGCCAATTCAATACCACCATTCAGACCTGAGGCGAGCGAAACAGGAGCCTCGATCTTAATCTCCTTAAAGTCCTCCATCGCAATTGCCCCATCCCGCAGTCGCTTCTTGGCCTTTTCCACCAGCACCATCATCTGCCGCATCGTTAAACCAAGCTCCTTGGCCATATCCGACGCTTTACCGGGCCATTGCTCCCAGGCTCGAAGAACTTCTATTAATACCTCATCACTCACTCGAACTAAAATTCCTTTCGCGGTCTTAAACGTGCTCAACTTCTTCTTCAATATCGCATGCTCCATAACTCCCCCCTGCCTCCAAACTACCAGATCAAGATTTTTTGAAAATGTGGGCTAGGTCGACGATTTACTGCCAAGAGGCTAAAATTCGCTCCACAAGCGGTTTATGTCTTTGATCGTGCCTACGCAGATCTCGGCTTTTGGAATGAGATCATGAAGGCGGGCTCTCATTTCGTCACGTGACTTAAGAAAACAACGCAGCTTCGCATCGACCATCTCTTCCGCTACCCTCGCAAATTTCAGGACAAAGAAGGCGTTCTCTTGGATCAAGAGTATCGACCCTCAAAAAGTCGCTTGAAGATGCATCCCCAAGTTTCAAAGGAAATAAAGTTTCGTCATATTGTTTATCGAGATCCCGAAACCAAGAGAATCTTTGATTTCATCACTTCAGACTTCGAATCTTCCGCACAAAGAATTGCCGACATTTACAAAGCGAGGTGGTCGGTGGAGCTTTTATTTCGATGGTTGAAACAACATCTTCAATTGAGGGAGCCTCCGCAGAGAAATAGAAATGCCATCGAAATTCACATGGCGATCTCGCTTTTGATTCGTCTTCTCGTAGAGTTATTTCGCCGACAGACTCAGTTTCAAGGAACGGCTCATGAAGCCCTACGATTCATTATGGCAACCCTTCTTCGCCAGGGCCTGGCCAATCCTGGCTCCGCGCCGCCAAAACCCCTCGAAGACGCTCCAGATGCAAGGTTAAGCGCTTGAAATCACTCAATTCCTACCGGACAGCCGTGAGGTTTTCGGAGTTTCTCGCTAGACTTTTCTCTTTGGAAATCTTTCAAGGAGGG
>CAZRCG010000007.1:0-131353 GCA_964598565.1 uncultured Bacteriovoracaceae bacterium
GCCGCAGGTGGTGCCAAGAAAAAGACGTATGAGATTAAGTAATACAAACATTAGATGCTCTGGCTTAGATACTCTGGCTTAGACTTGCGTTTACATGACGCTCTTGGTGAGCGAAATTTTTTCTAGGCCACTTGATTCTCCGCGGCAATTGAATTTTGTTGCGGCACATATTTTTCATATAACGCGATACCTGCAGTAAACGTTTCCATCGGTGTTCTGCCAAGGCAGAATTTGCCCTGATTCGTTCGCTCTTCGTTATATTTTTTCATAAAGGCGTCCAGATCGATCTGGCTTTCTTCGATCGACGAATAGCTAGCCCAAGAAGCGACTATTGCCGTCGTATACCTGTTTATTGTCAATTCGTATGGACAGCGATGGCATTCAATAAATCAAAGGATTTTTAACTCGAATCGAAAATCGAGAAAAATCTCGATCTGCAGTCCACAATTCAGAGAACCCTGATTCTATGCAAATGGCAGCTACTCGCGCATCGTGAACAAGAGGTCCTGCAATTTTGCCCTCAGACAAAAGGCCTCTTAAAATGGGCCAATACTGTTTCCCCTCAGACGGAGTGACGATACTCGGACTTCTTAACCATTCATCCATCTGTTTGATCGCCTGCTCACTCGACGAGGGAGGTGAAAATATCTTGGGATGGGTAACGATAGAATAAAACTCATGAAGACAAGGAAGGGGAATACCCCATGCGTCTTGCGATTCTGCCAGTTCTTTGATTTTACTAACAGCTTTCTTATGCCACTCGGAGTCCTTTCGGTGGGCATAAACCAGAATATTGGTATCAACGGCGATCACTCCCCGCGTCCCTTATAGATTTTTTTTCGAATCGAATCCCAATCCGAGAAAGACATGCCCGGTTGAAGGCCATTTCCGGAAACGCTGAAGTCTTTTAGTTTGAAACCTTTGGAGACCTCTCTCTTAGCCAGCACCAATTGAATTCCTCTCTCAATAACTTCCTTCAGCGTGAGGCCATGCTCTAAGGCATGCCGCTTTGCCTTGGAAAGCAAGGACGGAGGTAGATTGACCGTTGTCTTCATGGCTCTACCATCTCATGATATTCTTATATGGTCAATAAGGTATGGTTATATGGCTGCTACAGCGAAAGCCATTGTCTACAATAATTTCTCAAGATAGAGATCCTCAAACGAGGTATTTGCATAATCAAGTGGAGATTTGCCGCCGAGTCACTTGCTTCTTCAGCTTGCGACAGGGTGATACTTCTCGCGAAAATCGATCCATAATGTCGCTGATCGCATCTGCTCTAAAAGACTCTACATACTGCGTGGCCACAATAACGACCAGAGCTTCGTCTACGTCAAACTCTTCATATCAATAACGAAGCGATACTTCACATCGGCTTTCAACATGCGATCGTATGCCTCATTGATCTTCTGGATTGGAATGAGCTCGACGTCGGACATGATCTCATGCTTTGCGCAATAATCGAGCATCTCTTGGGTTTGGGGTAAACCGCCAATGAGTGAGCCTGAGAGGCTGCGACGTTTCATGATGAGCGAAAATGCCGCCACCGGAATTGGTTGCTCAGGCACGCCGACGAGGGTCATAGCGCCATCTCGTTTCAAACAGTTTAGGTAGGTATTGTAATCATGGGGCGCTGAGATGGTATTCAGAATAAAATCGTAGCGATTGGCTTGAGAAGTCATGGCGCTCTCATCTTTCGACACAATCACGTGGTGGGCTCCTAATCGTAGAGCATCGTCACGCTTCGAAGGCGAGGTGGTAAACACGCTCACTTCGGCGCCAAAGGAGCGCGCGAGTTTGACGCCCATATGGCCGAGGCCGCCGAGTCCTACGATACCAACCTTCTGGCCTTTAGAAACTTTCCAATGTTTGAGAGGGGAGTAGGTCGTGATGCCCGCACACAAAAGAGGGGCGACTCGTTTCAAATCAAGATTGGCTGGAATGCGCAGCGTGAAATCTTCTTGCACAACAATGCTCGATGAGTAGCCCCCATAGGTAGGCTTTTTGCTGTCGCGCTCTAAACCGTTGTAGGTGCCGACGAATCCTGATTCGCAGTATTGCTCGAGGCCTTCGTGGCAGGAGGGGCAAGTGCGGCACGAATCTACCAAGCAACCGACACCCGCTAAATCCCCAACCTTAAATTTTGTGACGTCGTCACCTACCCGTGTGATTTTACCCACAATCTCGTGTCCGGGGACCATGGGAAACATAGAGCCACCCCATTCGTCTCGCGCCTGGTGAATGTCTGAATGACACACGCCGCAATATAAAATTTCGATCTCAACATCTTTGGCTCGCGGCTCTCGTCGCTCGATAGTTCGAGGGGCGAGGGGGCTCTTTGAAGTTTCAGCTGCATAGGCTTTGACGGTGGGCATAGAGAGGTTCTCCTTCTGGAGAGAATTCTCGTCCGCCGGCATGCCCATGTCAACGTAAGGCGGCTGGGAAATGATTAACCGTGGGCTAAAGCGCGGTTGATACCGTCGACACTGGCTTTGGCATCGCCAAAAACAAGGGCGCAGTTGTCATAGTAAAAGAGCTCGTTGTCGACGCCCGCATAGCCCGACTTCATGGAGCGCTTAAAGACATAGACTTGCTTTGCCTTGTACGCATCGAGAATGGGCATGCCGTAAAGCGGACTCGTTTTGTCTTTTCGAGCGGCGGGATTGACCACATCGTTGGCTCCTAAAATTAAGGCCACATCGCAGGTCGAAAATTCCGGATTAATATCTTCCATTTCAAACACAATATCGTAGGGAATTTCAGATTCGGCGAGTAGTACATTCATATGGCCGGGCATTCGGCCAGCGACGGGATGAATGGCAAACTTCACCTCGATGCCTTTCTTTTGAAGTTCTTGATAGAGCTCTTTGACTGAATGTTGGGCTTGAGCCACCGCCATGCCGTAGCCAGGCACAATCAAAACTTTCGAAGCGTTCTCAAGAACAAAGGCCACATCTTCTGAGGCTGCAGATTTTACAGCCTTTTGAGGGCCCGAGGCCATGGCCGAAGCCGAGGATTCAACGCCGTATCCGCCTAGAATCACGCTGATGAAAGAACGATTCATCGCTTTGCACATAATGTAAGAGAGAATGGCGCCGCTACTGCCGACTAAGGCTCCTGTGGCGATGAGTAAGTGGTTGTGAAGTGTAAAGCCCGTGGCCGATGCCGCCCAACCCGAGTAAGAATTGAGCATCGATACGACGACAGGCATATCGGCTCCCCCAATGGGAAGGACGATCATAAAACCTAAAATAAGGGAGAGAGTCGTCGCGGCGAGCAGATAGACGAGACTAGGTTCTTGAATATAACAGATCGTTGAGGCCACAACGCCCCCGATCAGAGCCAGGTTGAGCAGATGTTGGCCTCTAAAAATGAGGGGATTAGACGGCAGAAGTTCCTGCAATTTTCCAAACGCAATAATTGAGCCCGTAAAGGTGATGGCGCCAATTGCAGCACCCAGCGCAATTTCAACGGCGAGCACAGGATTGGTCGTTAAGTCAGAGAGATGAATCTGATGCGTACCAAATGCTACGAGAGTCGCGGCAAGACCTACAAAACTATGGAGGGCGGCGACGAGCTGGGGCATCGCGGTCATCTGAATCTTTAGCGCCGTCAATGTGCCGACCAGTGCACCAACGGCAAGGCCGCCAATGATCCAATCGTAGCGTGCAATATCAGGATGCACCAATGTCAAAACGATGGCTATGGCCATGCCCAACATGCCGGCACGATTGCCTAAGACAGCCGTCTTAGGAGAGGCGAGGCCTTTCAAACTAAAAATAAAGAGTACGGTGGCTAACAAATAGCCGAGATGAAAGAGTGATGGATTCATTTTTCTTTTCTCTTAAACATCGAAAGCATTCGGTGGGTTACCACGAAGCCTCCAAAAATATTAATCGAGGCCAGAGCGACGGCTGCGAAGCCCACGATCTCATACCAAAGCGGCATTTCTGAGAAAGAAAATCCCGCAACTAACAAGGCGCCCACAATTACAATCGCTGAAATAGCATTGGTCACCGCCATGAGCGGCGTATGAAGAGCGGGCGTCACACCCCACACCACATGGTAGCCCACGAAACAAGATAAAACAAATACGTAGAGTCCCATCATAGTCTCACTCATCATGTATCTCCTCGAACTTTAGGAAAACGAACCTGCCCCTGGTAAGTGACAAGCGATGCGTCGATGATTTCGTCGTCTAAAGGAATTTTAAAGCCCGCCTCTGTCGAAAACAGACAGAGAAGGTGGTAAATATTAGTCGAAAAAAAGCGCGAGGCATCGGCGGCCACTTGAGACGCGAGGTGAAGGGGGCCAGAGATGAGAACGCCGCCTTCTTTATGAAGAGCTCCTGGTTTTGTGACCTCGCAGTTTCCTCCTGTGGCAGCGGCCATATCGAGAATAACCGAACCCGAACGCATGCGAGAAACAGCCGTCTTAGAAATGAGAACGGGCGCTTTGCGCCCCGGCACACTGGCCGTCGAAATGACAATATCAAAACGGGGAATGGCCTCTTGCAGCGCTTCTTGTTGTTTTCGGCGCTCTTCATCGGTGAGTGCTTTAGCGTAGCCACCCTCAGCGCTGCCTTCAGTTAAAAAATCGAGAGCAAGAAACTTTGCACCCAATGATTCAATCTGCTCTTTGACTTCCGAGCGAATATCGAAAGCTTCGACTTGGGCTCCCAATCGTCGCGCTGTGGCAATGGCTTGCAGACCTGCGACACCAGCTCCGAGCACCAAAACTTTGGCAGGTTTGGCGGCACCTGCCGAGGTCATCATGATGGGAAAAAAGCGACTATAGAGCGTCGCCGCTTCCAAGACCGCTCGGTAGCCAGCGATATTGGCCTGGGAAGAAAGAATGTCCATGGCTTGAGCTCGCGAGATACGCGGAACAAGCTCAAGGGCGAGAGCATCTAGGCGCTTGCCTGCGTAGCTTTTTAGACGACCGACGTCGGCATGAGGGTTGAGAGCGGCAATCAGCAAAGTATCTGGTTTAAAGAGAGCCAGCTCTTCATCGTTCGGTGCTGAAATTTTGAGGCAGACGGGCGAGTGGTAGGCTTCTGTCTTGGAGAGAACGCGCGCCCCTTCGCGTTCGTAGTCCGCATCGGAGAAGCCAGCCGCAATGCCGGCGCCTGCTTCAATCGCAACGTCGAATTTTTTTTTCTGAAGTTTCTTAACGGTTTCTGGGGCGAGTGGTACGCGTCGTTCGTCCACCATGCCGATCGACGTACCTTCGAGCTTCTGGGTCTTGGATTCTTCGCGCAGAGCGCAAACTAAAATTTTAGATAATGACATAGATTTCACGTTCCAGGTTCACGGATGGATGATACGCTGTCAATCGTGACAAGGAGGATTTCGTAATGGCTCTCGTATTCATTCGAGCCTTAATGAGCCCGGCTCTCGTAGGGCTCTTGGTGGGAGGTGGAACGTTCGGTCTCTTCGTTGTTACGACAGCTGTCGTAGGACGTTCTTTAGAAGCTAAGACCCCACCAGTTGAGCCTTCACAAGTTAAACCCATAAACCTTCAGCAGCCACAGGTTCAGCCCCTTGCCGCCAGTGATTATGAGTCGCTCTTAAAGACTAAAGGTAAGGCGATGACGGTGGTTAATTTTTGGGCGTCGTGGTGTGGCCCTTGTGTAGAAGAATTTCCTGAGTTGTTGGCCTTTCGAGCTGACGAAGACATTAAGAAAGATACGGTATTTCATTTTGTATCGACCGACTTTGAAAGTGATATGCCCGACGTTCTAAAATTTTTAAAATCTCAAAAGGTTGATTTTGTAACCTATCGAAAAATAGGTCCTGATCAGATTTTTCTGGATGAAGTGAATAAGAAATGGCCCGCTTTTTTAGAGCGCATCAAGAAAAAGTCTGCGAAGCGAAAGGGGAGTCGTGCTAAATTTCAAGGCGCTCTGCCGACTACCTATATTTATGATGCGAGAGGAGAGATTTTAGAGCGTTTTGATGGTCCCGTAACTAAAAAGCAACTGAAAGAAGCCATTCAACGCTTCCGAAAGGAGAAATCATGAAGCCCCTCGTTTCCATTTTATATTCGAGTCTTTTTGCACTGACGGTGTCGTTTTCACTATCTGCCGCCGAGCAGGTCACCGAGACGATGAAGCTTGGAGATTCTATCAAAGAACTAAAAACCGAAATGCAAACCACTTCGGGCAAGGCGGTAACCATTGAAAAGGCCCAAGGCAAAAACGGCACATTGGTTGTATTTACATGCAATCATTGCCCCTACGTTAAGAAGTGGCAAGATCGCATGACCACCCTCGGTAATGCGTACCTTAAGAAAGGCGTTGGTGTGATTGCGATTAACTCCAACGATTCTACAAAATATCCCGAAGATGGTCTTGAAGGTATGAAGACTGTGGCATCGGGTAAGTCGAAATCTTCGGCTTTGGCTTGGGACTTTCCCTATGCCGTCGATGCTACATCCAATATTGCTCGAGCTTATGGGGCTTCGAAGACCCCAGAATTTTTTCTATTTAATAAGGCCGGTAAATTGGTTTACCACGGAGCTTTAGATGCCGATGCCGACGATGCCTCGCTGCTGGCTTACGAAGGAGATATTGCAAAGCCTATCGCTTCGAAGCAATTTTTGAGAAATGCTCTCGAAGAACTTCTCGCAGGTAAGCCTGTCTCGCAGGCATCTACCCAGGCCTTTGGTTGTGGTATCAAATTTAGAAAATCGAGTTCGTAAGATTTAAGGTCAAAACTGAGTTCGTATTCGTTGAGCTCGTAAGAAAGGGTTGTGGGGTGCTTGTTTTTGATTTTGATGGAACCTTGGCGCCTCTCACTCTGCTCCCGCATTTTCCTCGATTGTCGGCGACGACTAGGCGACATCTAAAGACCCTGGCGGCGCTCGGTGTGTCTAGGGGATGCCCCTTAGTTATTTTATCGGGTCGATCGGTGGCTGATTTAAAAAAGCTCATGGGCTCCATACCGGCCCACTTGATTGGGAACCATGGGATGGAGGGTTTCGCACCCTTTCGCAAGAACCTCGGCCGATCAAAGACGATTTCTCAAGCGTGGGCACGAATCATCGAGCGATCATGGCCCCAAAAAATTTCTTTGTGGAATTCAGATATACGCCTTGAGAATAAAACGTATTCCTTGTGTTTTCATTATCCAGATTTTGTGCAGAAGAAACGCTTAACACGAGACTTGATTGCTTGCGCCAGTCGTCTGCAGCCTTTGCCTTATCTTATACCTGGTCCGGGTCTACTAAATCTGATTCCCCCGCAGGCACCTACGAAGGCCGATGCTCTCAGAGCTTTAAAGAGAGAAGGTGGCGCTAAACAGATTCTCTATTTGGGGGATGATGCGTTTGATGAGCCCATTGCCTCCGTTCATGTGCCGGGACTTATCAAAGTTCATGTGGGAGTCAATACGCTGAACGCCCCTCGCTGGCACAAGCGCATGTCGATGGTCGATTTGAGGGCGCAGCGCCAACTCTTTGTAGGCCGCCAAGATCAGGTCGATCCATTTCTCGAGTGGCTAAAGCAGCGCATCTAAGAGCGCTCCAATGCTCAAACGAGGATCAATGCCTTTTGGAATCTTGCCCTCTTGTCTGCCCAAATCTTTCGCATCGCCCGCAACAAAGGGCCTGTTCCAAAACGGCGGGCCTGAGCTTACCGCTTGTGGCGCTTGGCTCTTCGCTTCATCCAATGCGCTATCGAAAACTTGCCAGGACCCTGGCCCTTTTATAGAGCTTTTCGAATTCTCCATTGATGCTGTTTCTGCCGTAGGCAGATGGGCCTCTCCTAGCAATGTGCCCTCCGGCGAATGAAGGTAAAAGATGCTTCCACTTTCTGTCGACGTTTTTTGAACGTAGCCCAACGACTCCCCACTGCCGTCAGAAAAGTTCCAAGTTTCTGGCTTTCCGGGGGATGCCGATTCGTGTCGCACAGATCCAAAAAATTGAAAATCGTTGAATACAATAAACTCATTCTGTGGAACGTCTTCCATTGGAATGGAAACAGCTACGTTTTCTTGTAACCACTTGTTAACGAATACGCCAAGGTCACGGATATGGCGCATATAGGGGCGACGTTGGATGATAATGTTATCAAAACCATTGGGATCACTAGGGGGCATGGTATGCAATTCAGATGGATTCGCGACAAGACTGCCTTGCGGTTTTTGAAACTCGTCCGTGAGCGGGAAGGGCAATCGATCTGCCGTGATTAATGTTGTAAGGCCAGTGCCAATAGCAAGTCCCGAAAGCAGAGCCTTTCTAGCAGCTCGTCGAACCGCTCGCCTACATGGAGCGTGCTGATCGCCGAGACCTTCGCTGCCGCTTCCGATACCGCTTTGACGACCTTGAGTGGATACTAGTGCCGAGGCTGCTGGCATGACTCTCGCACGTGGATCGCGAGATGCACCAATCGGCGTCGCAGAACCTAGATGAATCCGTACCGTGTCATTTTTAAGACTATTAGCCGAGAGGGGTGAGTGCTGGTTCAATAAGACAACTGACAGAGCAAGTATCTTTAGAGCTGTGACTTTCATAACTTTTCATCTCCCTGGGGCGTAGTCTGGGGCGCAAGATTTATGACCGAAAAAAATTTCCAATGTTCATAAAGCCGGGGATATTTCTTCAAGACCTTTTCCAAATACTCAGAACGAAGGGCTACGGCATCAACCGGAAATCTAGCCCCAGGAGATACCTCACTGTAGTGTTCGACAGTGTCTACCCATTCTCCGATTTGGCCTTGCTGAAGCTGAAACGTGTATTCAATCACCAATGAAGCTGCTAGACGTCGTAGAGTATCCCCTTTCCCATTCAAAGATTCCTCTGCCAGCGGCAGGAGATCTATAAAATTTCTGGCCGCTTCACGAAGTTGTTCGTTCTCTTTGAGGGCTGCTTGTAGGTCGCCTACAAAGGAGCTATTTTGCTTTTTGAGAAAGTTCTGAAACTCATCGTTAAAGCGTTGGTCCGTCATAGGAAAGGGATCTTTAGTCACATGAAGATGACGGAGAAGGCTCGGGTCTATTTGTTTCTTAGAGAGTGTCGCCGCAAGTTTATCGTCTGGTAAGGCGGCTACTTTTCCGGCGATTAACTCGTCAGGGTCGATCCAATCAGCTTCGACACTAGGAGAATCTCCTTCTGGAGTATCACTATTTCCGAAGGCCAACGGATGCACATTTCTTTTGCCCTTCACATTTCCAAGGCTGCGAATATCACGCGCCGTAAACTTGCTAAGATCAATTCCATATTTCTTTGATGCAACGGCTAGCATCTCGTCGCCAATCACACTAAAATCAGTCATCGAATCTCTAAAAATTTCTCCTAGAAAATACAACTCGGGGTCCACAACTCGAACGCCGTCAGAAAGCTTTGTCGTAGGCCCAAACGGTACAAGGCCGATCCCCTTGACGGTGCTTTCATAGCCAAACAAAAGCCAGTCTCCGTTTTCGTTTTTAATCATCTGCCCAGGGAGAATATGGCCAGAAGTAAAAATGACGACCGAGTTTTGATCACGATAGTTCTCGAGGCCCAAGAGAGTTCTCAAATAAAGATGAAAACAGTTCGTTCCAGAAAAACATTGCCGCTTTCCGTTTCTAAGTACATCGACAACTGTGACACTGTCTTTGTTATAAACACCCGCTGAACCCCAGAGTTGCTCAAGGCCGGGTTCGTAGTGGTTTTTTTTCAAGGCCGACAAAGGTTGGTACTTATTCGACGCATTCACTACGCCATCTAATTTTGACTCCAAGTCAGAAACTTCATTGGCCCCACTACCTTGGCCACTTGCAGAAAGTTCTGCTTCTAAATAGGCCTGATTCATCAACTGAAAGTCGATGCGTCTACCACTTTTTAGCTGCGCCCATAGGGCTTTCTGAAAGGGAAGCAGTTTCTCTTCATCACGAATCTGAATGAGTTGAGGGTAAATGGGATGGCTCGTTCGAAACTTCTCGATATCAGAATTCGTCAACTGAATTTCTTTGATTAGTTTTTTCCTTTTAGAGACATAGGTTCCCCACGTCTCCATGAGAGTTTTGTCTATTTTGCCCACGGCCTCTTCGTTGCGCGCAATGGCATAGTCAATCTCAATGACGGACTTAAAATTGCCACCGTGTTTGCGAAAATGATCTCTTCTCTCAGCCTGTAACTCTTCGGCTCTCTTTCGAGCCGGGGGAAGGTCTCGGTCGACACGCACACTTAATGCATAAGAGATTTGACCAAGGAGACTCGATTCAGAAAGAGGCTCGCCGACGAGTGCTTGTAAACGATTCGTGCGTTCAGTGATTTGGTTTGAAATCGTCATAATTTCTGACTCTACTGTGGCAAGTTCTTCTTGTATCATGCGAGCCTTATCAAAGGCCTCCATGAGATGAAAGGCTGATGTCAGTTGGCTTGGCACCGAATCCCTCTGGCGGAGCCTCTGATGCATTTGCAGCACGGCCTCGTCGAAAGCTGATGGGTCCCTGTGGATGGGGTATTCACGCAAAATATTTAATTCTGAAGAAGAGATCAAGGGGCGAAGAGTTGGCAACCGTGAAAGTGCCTCAATCAGAATCTTGCGCAAATGAACTCTGTCATCCTCTGTAGGGGGATGAAACCCGGAAACGATATCTTTCCTTCTCAAATGCAAAGCTTCTCGTTTTTGTTGCAGAGCGGACTGCTCGAACTGAAAGTTTCTCAAGAAATGAGCGTCGTCTCTCAATTCAAACTGATACCTTACAGCCTCTTCAATTTTAGGATTTAAGGCAGCAACGATCTTCTTCAATTGATGAAGCTGCTCCTTTTCAGCACGGAGTCTTGATATCTCTATATCGGCTTCTTCTATCTGACGAAGAATTGTCTGGCCCTCATCAAAAAGAGATTTTAAACGATAGGCTCTACTTTCATTTAGGTGGGTCGCTGCCAGATCTGATAGAACGGTCGGCAACTTCTCAGGAATTTCTGGGGGGCAGAAAAGACTCTCTGCAGCTGAAGGGATCTGTGAGTCAGAAAGTTGAATTTTCTTAATGAGATCGAGAGCGATAGGATCTTGCGGAGAATCCTGACAAAAGACTCTGACTGTTACACCAAGAAATAAAACGATGAAGCTTGTGGATACCATGATCTTTGAAGAACCTAACATAGCATCGCTAGAGTGCAAGATCGGTGCCGACCGGCATGGCGAGATTGAGATAAAGTCTTTGGCGTGGATGTGCCATATTTTGATACCTATAGAAATATACCATGGTGAATTTTTACACCTATCGAAATTCACCGTATTGATCTGGTTGGAAGCCCTCTGGGGGGGCACTTGCTGCCCACGTCACTTCAAATTATGAAAGACATGTTGAACATCGTCATCTTGCTCAAGCGCGTCAATCAATTCCAAGACCTCTGTGGATTGCTCATTAGGTAGATCTACCAGGCCTTCAGGAATATATTCCGAGGCAGAGCCTAACGGGACGATTTTACGAGCTTCAATGGCTGATTGAAGTTGACCAAAATTATTGAAAAGGCAGCGGGCGACGATAATCTTTTCTTCTTTCTCTCCGACTGATTCTCCCATTTCTTCGAGGCCATGATCGATTAAATCGAGTTCGAGCTCGTCTATATTAAGACTCTCAGCAGGGAGTCGAAATACTCCCATGCGCTTGAACATAAACGCCACGCTGCCGGTAGTGGCTAAGTTACCACCGAATTTCTTAAAAATAGATCTCATATTGGACGCTGTTCGCGTCGGATTGTCGGTGGCAGCTTCGACAATGACGGGAATGCCATGGGGTGCATATCCTTCATAGAGTAGTACTTCGTATTGAATGTCAGTTTGCCCACTCGAGCGCTTGATGGCAGCATCGATTTTGTCCTTGGGCATATTGGCGGCTCGACCGTTTTGAATCGCACGGCGTAACGCGGGATTAGAATCGGGATCAGGCCCTGAGGCTTTTACCGCAATGGTAATTTCTTTGGATACCCGAGTGAAAGCCTTTGCCATTTTATTCCACCGAGCAAACATAGTGGATTTTCGAGTTTCAAATATTCTGCCCATGGTCAAAATCCTTTAATAAAGGTCAAAATTTTTAACTTCTGACACAGTATGAAAAGGTTGTGCGGCGGGCAAGATGAGAGAGGCGCCTCTTTTGCGAGTAACATGCATCTTTTGCGCATGGCTCTCAATTTTATTCACAGATCGTTAGGAGATAAGAACAAAAGTTCATATAATTTAAGAGGTTGGGTTGGGGGAAGGCTCGGCACTGCAATTGCAGTGTATGGGTTTGCCCCACGTGTGTCTGGGGGATGGAGGTTGTATGAAGCATTCTTGTGTAGCATTACTATCATTGGCTATTGGTTTATCGGCGTGTACCGGAACTCTTTACGACAATACGGATAAAACTGGTGATTCGAAAGGGACTGGCGGAACAGGAACTGTAGGAACAAAACCTGCTGTTCCTAGTCCACTTCCTCAATTGCCTCCTGAGGATGCCAATAATAATGAGCCCGATCTATCGTCCTTTACTCTAGCTATGAGCGGAGACAAAATGCCTGCGGGTTTTGTTCAGGGCGAATTATTTGAAGGCAACAGCGCTGAGCTAAAGGCGCCAGCCGGTGCAAGATCATATCAATGGTTTAAGCAAGCCAGCGTCAATGGTAAAATCGCATTGGTACCTCTCGAAGGCCAAACGGGTGCGAATCTGTTGCTGTCGAACGTATCGTATGCACAGGCTGGCATCTATGAAGTTCATGCCCTCGATAACGATGGCCAGGTTTTAGGTCGAAGTACTTTAACGGTAAAAGTCTACCCGCGCTTTCCGTCTAATATTTTAGTGCATGGTGATTCGATGGTTACTGGAATGTTCGCCAATCGAAAAATTCAGAATGTCCCTTCGGCTTCACCCACTGCGTCGTCGAGTCCATCGGATTCTTTGAATGCTAGAATCTTCGAGCAGATTCGCTCCGATCGTAAGAAGCTGTCGCACGAAGCCTTTAATGCTCGCTACGCGATGAGTCAGCAATCGTTTTTGGGAGGAAAGCTCTTTGAAACTTATACCGTCGCCTCGCCGATGCCAAATCCGTCAGCGAGTCCTTCACCTTCGGCAAGCCCTTCTGCTTTGGAGCCGAGTTATTCCCTCGTGCATCGATTGATGGCTCGAAATCCCCAATTGCAGGCCTATGTTTATGGACATCTCGTGGGTTCGCCCGACGCCACCTTCGAAAATCGAAATGTGATTGATAAGGCCGCTTCGTATGTTGGAGGTCCTTTAGATATGCTCGTAGTCTCGATGGGACTCGAGGACCTTCTGCAATCTCGAGGCGAAGAAACTCTCACCGCAGGAGCCAGCGATAATCGTGTGGAGGCCCTGGTTCGCCAATTGAAGCAGTTCATTAGCTATGTCGCTCAGAAGCATGCGGCCGGTAAACACGCCCATACGCTCAAGATTATGGTGGTTGGCTTGCCCAATTATGCCGATATTTTTTCTAAGACTTCAGGCCTTAACTTGGGCTACTCTGAGACCTACAAAAGAGAAATCGCGTGCCGTGATATTCGAGGACTACTGCGCCAAGAGCTTTCGGTAGTACCAAATAGTGAGCAGTCCAATCCGCTCTATCGACTGAGTTCAACAGCTCCAGCGATGGTTCGCTTCAAAGCTATGATCGATACTTATAATTCAATGTTAGAAAGTGACGTGCAAGCGATGCAAGCTGACTTACCTAGTAATGTCTTATTAAAAGTAGCGACGAAATTTGATTTGAAGACCCCTGCCAAAGATCTTGTCTCTGTGGACTGTTTTCACTTTTCTGCCGCCGGCCATCGTGAGTTGTCTGAGCAGATTTGGAGCCAAGGTTTTTGGCCAGGCAAATAGGTTTTTCACTTCTTTCTCGAATTCAAAAGCTAAGAGCCTCCATTAGGATTGGCTCTTAGCTCCGCCCTGAGAGGATCTCATGCGGGGCCGTAGCGTTAAGATCACCACGAAGATCGTAGCGGCTAAAATCAAAGTCGATAATGCATTCACTTTGGGGCTTAATCCGAACTTGATCATACCATAAAGCTGAATGGGAAAAGTATCGTTGCCAACGCCTGAGGTGAAAAAGCTCACGAGAAAATCATCGAACGAAATCGTAAACGCCATGGCAGCTCCCGAAATAATGGCGGGAGTTAACAGCGGTAGAGTTACTCTAAAAAAAGTTTGGGGTGCTGACGCCCCTAAATCGAAGGCCGCCTCTTCTAGGGAGGGATCAAAATCTTTCAGTCGCGTTCGCACTGTCATTAAAACATACGAAAAGCTAAAGGTAATATGGGCGAGTATCATCGAAAATGTGCCAAGAGTGAGCTTCAAAAAAACAAACCAAATAAGTAATGATAGACCAAATACAATTTCAGGAACCACCAGGGGTAGAAGCGTAAACGCGTCCATCAATTTTTTGCCAGGCAGTCGAGATCGCTCCAACGCAAGAGCAGTGGTGACGCCCAAAATTGTAGCTCCTACTGTACACCCGAGGCCCACTTGAAAGCTGATCCACAAAGACGATCTTAGAGCCGCGTCGTGAAAGGATTCTCGATACCAACGCAACGTCCACTCCCAAGTGCCTGTGGATGGGTCGCGCGCTAAAAACGAATACGTCACGAGTGCCAACAGGGGAATATAGAGAATCGCGTATACTACAAAAGCTATACATCGAAGGGCCCAGCGTTTTCGCTTTGAAAGACTCATCGGGCTTGTGACCTCTGTCGATCGTCTTTGCCCCAGTATTTTAGAACTACCAGTAGGGGTATCAATACGATAATCATCAGCAATACCGAAAGTGCTGAGCCAAAAGGCCAGTCACGCATTTTTAAGAATTGTTCGGTAATAAGATTGCCAAGTAGCATGGTTCGTGCCCCACCGAGCAGATCAGGAATCAAAAATTCTCCCAGGGCCGGCGTAAATACCAAGATTGATCCGGTGATAAGGCCGGGGAAGGTGAGCGGGACGAGAAGGCGTCGCAAGTTTTGAATACCACTGGCTCCTAAATCGCGACCTGCTTCTAAAATCGAAAAATCAAATTTCTCTAGCGTGACAAAGAGGGGCAGTACCATAAAGGGCAAATAGTTGGTGACCATTCCTAAGAGCACCATAGTTTGACCGTTTGACAGCGCCAGCGGCGTGGTGGTGAGTCCTAGTGAGAGAAGACTTTCGTTTATGGGACCTGAGTCAGCAAATAAAACTTTAAGAGCGTAGGTTCGTACAACAAAGTTCGTCCAAAAAGGCACAATCAGCAGCGTCATCAAAATAATGCGCGTATTGCGCCGGGCTGTGGCAATTACAAAGGCCAGTGGAAATCCCAATAGAGCACAGATCAATGTGGTAGAAGCCGCAAGCTGAATGCTTCTCCAGAAAATACCTAAATAGAGAGGATCGAGTGCTCTGATATAGTTGTCGAAGCTAAATTCATAGAGGATGCCTCCATAAGGCCCTTTCTTTGCAAAACTGAAGACCACGACAAAGGCAATGGGCGCGACAATGAATAACAGCATCCAAAAGGCGCTCGGCAGTGAAAACCAGGCCCAACCATCTTTTGGTTTCTGTCTGTTGACCGTAACGACGTGAGATTTGCTATCCATGACTGCGAGACTCAAGGGGTGGTATCAGAGAGAGCTGAAAATCATAGCTTTCAATGTCCCCATGGTCGGCAAGGGGTAAGGCGCCCTCATAGCCCATGAGAATGCAATCTTCAGGGGCCCAGGTGACGAAAACTCGATCGCCAGGGCTAAAACCCTTTCGCGCGGACACAGCCGTATTAAACTGCAGCGCCGAAAATGTTTGAGTGGGACTCTCTTTAGAATCAATTGCAAAATGCGTGTCAGCCCCTCGATAAAGAACTTCTTTCACAATGCCCTCTATGGAGTTTTGCTCTGGGCCAGGTTGACTCTTTAATACTTTCAATTTTTCAGGTCGAATCAAAATTTTTAACTTCATACCGATATCTACCAAGGGGAGGCGACGCATCCCGTCTCGCGATGCACGTATAGCGACGGGGCGTCGGCATAACGTCGTCGACGTCACAACAGAGTCGAGCGAAGTCGAGCGCACTTCGGCCTCAATACTGTTCATAGAGCCAATAAACTGAGCGACAAATGGCGTTCGAGGGTACTCGTAAATTTCTTGAGGAGTGCCAACCTGTTCGACGCGACCCTCATTCATAACGGCGACGCGGTGAGAGAGCGTGAGAGCTTCTTCTTGGTCGTGCGTAATAAAAATAAAAGTCTGCTTGAGCTTTCGTTGTAGTGAGAGAAGTTCCATTTTCATTTGCTGGCGCAGCTTTAAATCAAGGGCCGATAGAGGCTCGTCTAAGAGAAGCACTTGGGGCTTATTCACCAACGCTCGAGCTAAGGCCACACGCTGTTGTTGCCCCCCAGAAAGTGTCGAAATCGATCGATCTTTATAGTCGCGCATTTGTACCAAATCGAGAGCCTCTAAAATGCGACCATGGCGTTCCGCTCTATCGATATGTTTTACCTCAAGGCCAAAGGCGATATTTCGATAGACATTTAAATGGGGAAAAAGCGCGTAACGCTGAAAAACAGTATTGAAATGTCGTTGATGGGGGGGCAGATGATCGATGCGCGTGCTGGCATAGGTTATGGTCCCAGCGTCGAGACTTTCAAAGCCTCCAATAAGACGAAGTAGTGTCGTCTTGCCCGATCCACTCGGTCCCAAAATAGAGAAGAACTCACCGTCATTAATCGTTAGGTCCACGCCCTTAACGATCTCCTGGCGACCAAAGCTCTTACGAATATTCTTAAGTTCCAACACGCGAAGGCGAAGCTAACAAAATTTAGAGTCAGAGCCCATCCGAAAAGCCGAAATCGAGATTCTTTTTGACCTTTCTCCTTCACTAGAGATATCGAGGGGCATGGAATGCATCTCAAATGCTCTTCGAAGGCAGGGTTGGCGGACATGTATTTTTGTAGTGAGTCTTTGTCTCGGGCTGGCATGTCAAAAGTCTACACCGTCTGAGAAGCAAAAAGTCGTTCATCTGGCAGTCTGGACAAACTACGTTACCCCAGAGATGAAAGAACAATTTGAGAAAAAGTCGGGCTTTACCTTAACCATGTCGAATTACTCGTCGAATGAAGAGCTGCTCGCAAAGCTTCAGGCCGGTGCCGAGGGATTCGATGTGGCGGTGCCTTCAGATTATATGGTTAAGGCCCTTAAGGAACTCCAATTGGTGCAACCTCTAGAGGCCTTGAAACTGAGCGCTTTAGGTGAGCTAGATGCTCGAGTGCTCAGTCACTATTTTGATCCGAAAAACGAAGTGTCGCTTCCACTTACTTGGGGCACGACCGGCATTGCCGTATTTTCTTCAAAACTGAAGAGCCCCCTTTCTGATTGGAAGGGCTTTTTCGAAAGCCCCGAGCTTGTGGGTAAGAAAACTATGCTCGATGATGTACGAGAGAGCCTGGGTGCAGCCCTGAAATCGCAGGGCTATAGCCTTAATACGAAAGATCCCAAAGAACTTGAATCGGCTCGTAATGCACTCATGAAAGCGAAAGATAGCTTAAAGGGATTCAATTCTGAGACGCTTCCGTTATTGGTGGGCGGCGAGGTTGTCGCTGCACAGGCCTATTCTCACGATGCGCTTATGGCCTGGCGAGATACCCAAGGCGCGGTGGATTATATTCTGCCAACCGACGGCTGCACATTGTGGGTAGATAGCCTGGTGATTCCGAAGGGCGCAAAAAATATTGAAGGGGCCTATGCCTTGATAAACTTTTTAGCGTCACCCGAGATAAGCGCCGATCGAGCACAGCGCTTACTGGTAGCTCCAGCTAATAAGGTGGCCCTCAAGTTGTTGCCCGCCGCTCTGCAGAAGAATAAGAGCTTATTTCCCGATTACTCGACGACGTCGCGCTGCGAAATGATGCAAGATCTGGGCGAGGCCTTGGTCTTATGGGACCGCATGTGGACTGAGGTGAAGGCTCGTTAGTATCGCTGCGGGGGGGCTTTTCAGCTGACGAGAATCGATTAGTCTAGAAGCATGACTAGTCGTTGCCGATTTAGAGTTCTTGGTGTTTTAACATTATCAATGTTGTTAGGCTCTTGCGCGATGAAACGCTCGCAAGTCGTTCGTCATGCGAAGGCAACCCTAGAGTCTAAGTCAGGCTCGAAGGTGAAAGGCACTCTTCATCTTGAAGATCACTACGGCGGTATCATCATCAGTGGTAAAGTGACGGGTTTAAGAAAAAACGCGAAGCACGCGTTTCATATTCACGAAGTGGGAGATTGTTCCGCTGCCGATGCCAGTTCGGCGGGAGATCATTTTGCCTCATCGGGCCAACATCACGGAGCTCCTGGTGACGAGCACGCTCACCATGGAGATTTGGGCAATATCAAGTCAGATGCGAAAGGTCACGGCATCGTAAATGTTTATGTAAAAGGGCTGCATGTCGGCGCTGGCAAGAAGGGCGTCCGTGGGCGGTCCATTATTATTCATCATGGCGAAGACGATCTTAAAAGCCAGCCCACGGGTAATTCGGGTAAGCGCATCGCCTGCGGCGTGATTGAGGAAGTCGCTTGCTGTGGCAGCAAGCCTTAAATCGGGACAAGCGCTTGAAGTTTGTGTTACAAAAGGCGAATGTCTTTTGCATTAGTGGAGAGGGTAGGCTCTCTCATTCGATCGGTGCCAGATTTTCCTAAGCCAGGTATTCTTTTTAGAGATATTACGCCGTTATTGCTCGAGCCTGAGACGATGAAGCACGTGGTGGACTGGTTTTGTGACGACGCCGTGAAACGAGGGGCTTCAAAAATTGTGGCCATCGAGTCGCGTGGTTTTCTGTTTGCCTCCGCCATGAGCCATCGGCTTTCGCTGCCTTTGGCTTTGGCGCGCAAAGAGGGTAAACTTCCCTATGAGACATGCTCCTGTTCTTACGAGCTTGAATACGGGCAAGCGGTTCTACAGATGCATACAGATGCTGTGGCAGCGGGTGACCGAGTGGTCGTTGTGGATGATGTTCTTGCAACGGGTGGGACGGCTTCTGCGGTCGTAAATTTGGTTGAGTCGCTTGGTGGAGCGATCGTAGGGGCGCAGTTCCTCATGGAGCTTAGTTTTCTGAATGGACGTCATCGGCTCAAGTGCCCGTCGATGTCTCTAATCACATTTTAATGGCTGGAGCTTTTGTGGGCTTCCTTTTTTGGATGGACTCTCCATTGTCGCAATCGACAGTGAAAAAACTTCTCCCTCAATCTTAATAAATCGATGGTTTATTTGGAGAGCACGCTTCTGGGTGGATGTGAGCGTTCTAAAAACTCCCTTATGATAGAGTTTGTGAGATGCCTCGAGATTGGTCCAAAGCTTAGAAAAGAGGCGAGAGCAGGTCTTTTCTTTTCGTGATGGCTTCAAGAGGCGTTGATGATCGCTTAAAGAAAAAAAGCGTTTGGCGATTTGCTTCCATCGAGACGGCAAGCGCACCCGCTCGATGTCGATGCCGATAGGCTTTGCGGATAGGGCCATCGCCGTCAGCCGGTGACTGTGGCTAATAGAAATATGCCACCCTCTTTTTTTTAGGCCCGTTAAATAGGGGGAACCATTTTCTCTGTAAGTAATGGCCGGGGGGATCTTGCCGGCTTTCTCTCGCGAAGGAATCACGCTTAAAATGGCTTCCAGAGCGCTCTTTCGGTTGTTTGAAATGACAATCCAGGCCCTGAGTATTCGTTTAGTTTTCATCCGCTCCAGTGTATTCGAAGCCTTTAAAATAGCTTATAATAAAGAGATGACGGTCTGTTCGCCGAAGGTTCGGCACCTTCGCTACGAAGCGCTGCGTCGTAGTCTTGAAGAAACTATTTCAAGCTGGCCCACGCTTTATCAGCATAAAATCATCGGTAAAAATGGAGAAGACTTTATTCAGAGTCTCAAAGAATTTGAGCACGAATTTCCCCGTCTCAATAAGCTCCATAATACAGAGAGTCGCAATGGGACTTATTTGGCTCTCACCTACGAAGTCTTAGCGCGCGATGTTGATGAGATCATTGCGCTCTGGGTGGCATCTGAAAATCTAAAAAATTGTATCAAGGTTATGTAAAAGTGGTCTGAAATCAATCGTGCCTGGCAAATCTCGCTCAATTACCTTTAGTCAAAATTTTTTCAATGTGATCGGCCAGATCAAAGTCTTTATCGCTTAAGCCTTTAATATCGTGAGTCCATAGCTGAATCTCCACACGATTATAAACATTGCTCCAGTCAGGATGATGATTCATTCGCTCCGAGAGCAGGGCGACTTGGCTCATAAAACCAAAAGCAGAGACAAAATCATTAAAGATGATTCTTCGGAATAACTTTTGCTCGCCATTCATTTCGATAAGCGACCAATGAGAGAGTTGTTTTAAGCGTTGTTCGATGATGGATTTTACAAGTGTCACAAGCCTAATTTCACACGCCTCATGCTCGCTAGGCACTAAGATTTTATCTGATTGCAGCCATTCATTACATTTGGTCAGCCATCCATCATGAACTGCTCGACAACTTGATTGAGAGGTTTGCAGTCTCCCACTCTTTCAGTGCCTGGCACGATTTGTGACATCTGATGGGGCTTACTCAGAGAAAAGGTGGCAAAAACGACGTCCTGCTCGACAACTTTAAGTTGGCCGTGAACATGAACTTCATAAAAGCGTCGCACGGCCGTTGCCATTGCTGAGCCATCGACGTACGGAGGTGTGGCATTGTCTGTCAAATAGGCGAAGCTCGGCGTCGTCTTTGTCTTGCATGGTACTGGGTAAGTCACGTTGGCATCATCTCTGATGGCGACGAGATTCGTGTCGACCACTAGGTCAGCAAGTTGTCGGTATTTTTGCTGGTTCCAATCAAAGCCTTTGGCGATTAAGGTGGGCATCTTCGTCGATTGTCCCGGCAATAAGGCTTGGGCTGCAAGCTTTGAAGTTATGGCCTGAAAGAGACTTGCCGTCGATAATTCAAACCGATAGGCGTGTGTCGCCACACGAGTATTCGCGTGAACATCTGCTTTCTCGCCCTTCGAGCTATCTGCTGCGTGTTCAGGCTTCTGCACGTCAGGCTTAGACAAACGAAAGACAATCTCAGACTGGGTAGCCTTAAGCTGGCCCGTCAAAGGGCTATTGGTGCTTGAAATTGAATGTATATGACCCTGTTCGTCTACCAGCCAAAAATCAGTGATCGGGCTCACCACGACGTCGGAGGTGAATTCGTAAGGGGCACTGCCGCAGGCTGATAAAATTCCTGGAATAACCAATAAGCGTAAATAGAGTAGGAAATTCATAGAATAGTTTCCTACTCTGAAAATCCTCCGTAGGCAAGATGGCCCCAATCTCCTTAGGCAAGATGGCTAGGCAAGATAGCCCAAAAAAAACGATTTCTCGCTCTGACATCTGCGTGTGGGTTTTGCCACCCGCCAAGTGTCTCCAGCGAGAAATCGTTTGGTTAGTTGATAACCAGAATCCTTATTTTAAGTCTCTCCCTCTAAGAAAACTTAACCAAGGGCTTCAGGTTTACTCCTTTTTATTTTCTACGGTGTCACGAATGAAGCCGCTCAGGAGCTCCTGTCCCACGGTGATCGTTCGAGTGCTCGCGTCGGCAAATGCTTTGTCGACTCTTAGGCCTACGAGATCTTCTATGGGGGGCTCTCCTGATTCAGCAATCCTTCTTGCGCGTTCCGCCATGGAGCCGCTAGCGCGCAGAAGGCCACTCTGACCCGCAAATATCGCGGATAGTATGTTCATATCTTAAGTTTAACGCGTCGTAGCAATTATACACTCTCAACGAAATTTGCTTGAGATATCAGCGGGATGGATTGTTTAAGAAAAGTCGCTCTCGTTTTAGAGCTTGCTGGTTGAGTGCGAGCTAACGAAGATCGATAGAGTTTTATCGTATCTTTTTTCAACCCTCTTATTCCCATTTGGCAGAGTGAGAAGTCATAGAGGGTGGGGTCTTTTGGGGACCACGTTTTGAAAATTTGAGTGATGTCTTCAGCAACTTGGCGCGAGGGGCCTTTGGCGTGAACTAGTCCGAGGCCGAGGGCCATATCGAATATATGAGTGTCGACAGGGATAACAAGATTTGCAGGGCTGACGCGCGTCCACAGGCCTAAATCAATTGGCGGTCGACGCACTACCCAGCGCAGAAAAAGATGCCAGCGCTTTGCGCTGCTTTTCTCAGGATTTGAAAACAGAAAGTGAATCGCTCTACTGCGACGAGGACTGGCCGACAGAAGAAGATTTCTCAAATGCAGAAGCCGCTCATAATGATCGGCGCTGGGGCTCGATAAAAACGCAGATTCCAAACTTCCATAATCCACGATGATCGTGCGCAAGCTCTCTATAAATGCCGCAATATCGGCAGAGTGGATAAATCGATAGGAGAGAGATGAAAAATCAGATGATTTCAAAACGCCGAGCTGCGTGCGCGGATGATCTCCAAACAGCAAAAGTAATCGCACTAAGAATCGTTTCATCGATGTAACATTGCCAAAGGCGAAGGTGGCGGCCATGAAAGCAGCAAGCTCTTGATCTTCCGGGCTACGATAGCGATGGACTAAGCCCAAAGGATCTCGATCGAGATGACTCTCGTGATGAAAGCTCGCCAGCGCGCTGTCGAAGAGGGGCTTAAGTTGCGCAAGTTTTTTTGCAGAGAGTTTAGATTTTGCCATGCGCTTTAATTTTTGGCGGCGCCTAGCAGTGTTTTTGCTTCGCTCCACAAAGATTCCTTCTCTTCGAGAGAGAGTTTGGTCCATATTAGGCCTCGCTCATCCATCAACCTTTCCATAGTAGAAAATCGTCGGATAAATTTTTGGTTGGCGGCTGCCAGAGCCGCCTCGGGATTGAGCGCCTCGTGTCGAGCCCACTGAACGAGGGTAAAAAGTAGATCGCCGAGCTCTTCTTCTTTTCTACGAGCGGCGCACCCCTTCGATGCATCAGAATAATCGCTCGCTGAATGAGAACTGCGACCGTCGCGTTCTGCATCTAGCTCTGCAAGCTCTGAAAGTACTTGCTTCCAAACGTCGTCACTCGTCGACCAATCAAATTGAATTTTTCGAGATCGATCTCCAATCTTAAGGGCATATAAAAGGGCGGGGGCTTTGGGTTGAATTCCATCCAGTAAACTCTTGGCCTGGCTAGGCGAAGTTGCTGAGTTTTGGAGGGACTTTTGCCTTTTCTCTTCGGCCTTGAGGCGGTCCCATTGGGTTAGTACCTGAGAGGTTGATTCAAGCGGAGTCTCATTGAACACATGGGGATGCCTCCGAATGAGCTTCTCGCGAAGTCGATCAAGTATTGCTTCAAATGATAGACTGGGTCGGCTCTCGCGCACGATGATCGCCTGCAATACAATCTGCAGCAACAAATCGCCCCATTCTTCAAGAAGATTATCGAGGGGATCATCGAGGGGATTATTCACGACATTATTCACGGCATCAGGACTCGCGATCGGTGTAGGCTCGTTGGCAGAATCTTGCGCTGAAAGAGCGTCCATGGCTTCAAGTACCTCATAGGTTTCTTCCAATAGGTAAGGTCTGAGGCTGGTCAGGGTCTGTTCTTTGTCCCAGGGGCATTCGCGTCGAAGACGTTCCACTACAGCAATGAGGGCGTCAAATTCTTTCATGGTGGTTCTATAAAGAGGGGGCCGAAACACGGTGGCAAGCAAAAATGAGCCGCAAAATCTCGGTAGGAATGACGACGTATCGATGCTATAAAAATGGGAGATCTATCAGATCTAGAGGGGGATATAGCTCAATTGGGAGAGCACCAGCTTTGCAAGCTGGGGGTTGCCGGTTCGATCCCGGCTATCTCCACCACTTAAACCGGTTTTTAGCCGGTTTTTTTATTTTTGGGGATTCACGATATTTGCCAGATATTTGATTTTAGCATTCAGCACGAATCTCAGGCTGATTCTTGAGATGAATCTTTGAGACCTGCTGAGCCAAGTGAGACTCAGTGAGGTGGGTGTAGAGTTGAGTCGTCTCAATGCGAGAATGCCCCAGGAGTGTTTTGAGTTCGAGGGTGCCTCCGCCTTGAAGCAGAAAATGGGTTGCGAACGAGTGCCTTAACGAATGAAAAGGGATCCTTCGTACCCCTGCTTCTTTACAAGCTCTCTTGAACTCTCGCCGTATTTCCTCTTGAGGTAGTGGGCGTCCATCAGCACGCGAGAAGATTAGCTCGTTGCTTGAGGTACTTAGAACCCGACAAATTTCTTCGATCAGAAAACCTGAGACTGGGACGACACGTTTTTTCCTTCCCTTAGTCGTGTTCACGATTTTACCGATATGCTTTGAGTAGGTTCTTAAGACGTCAATCTTGGCTGCGTCTATATGAACCGCATCTTTTGAAAGAGCTTGAATCTCTCCCATGCGCATACCTGTTTCATAGGCCAGTTGAAAAAGAGACCACAGTCTCGGCTTAGTCTTCCAAAGGTACTGAAAGAACTGACGAGTTTCCTGCGGCGTCCAGGTCGCCCTGACTTTATAATCTTCATCGTAAAGTGGAATTCTACGAATAGGATTCTCTTTCAACACTTCTAGTTCGATTGCCAGTGAATAGACTGACGAGAGCATCGTTCTCAGTCTATTGGCCCTAGCAGTGCTAAGCTTCTGCCTCACAAGACTCGATAGGTGATTCATCCAGACATGAGTGGTTATTGAGCCGATCTCTTCGTCTCCCAGCTTTGTAGCGACATACTGACGGTAGAGTCGTTGATAGTCCAAGAGCGTTCCTTCGCTCACTCTCTTGTTCACCGTGAACTGATTGTGAAAGAAACGGTTTAAGCTCCAGTGACTCAAAGACTTCGGTCTCAGTTGCGGATGCTTTTCGATGAGCCGCTCTTCGGCGAGCCACCGTTCAGCATCAATTTTTCGTGAAAACGACTTTGATCGACCGACAGTCTTTCCGATCCAAAGCTGAGCTTGATATCGAGTCATGCCCTCTTTTGTCTGGTATTTGCGAATGGCCATAGTTTTACTCCTTAGTTTTTAGCCATTGCTCGATATCCCGCGCTCTAAACCTAAGAAGTCGTTTGCCAATTTTCATGAAGGGGATTGAACCGCGATAAGCCCAGTTGTAGAGGGTCTTCCGCTTTACCTTCAGGCGAAAGGCAACTTCTTCAGGGGTTAAGAGCGTCTCCGAATTTTCAAAGAACACAGCCGTTGCTGATGAGTTCATACGTCACACTCCTCTGAGTGGTCTAGCAATGTTGTCGAAGGGGCAGCTTTGTGATGGGCAGGCCCTTCATTTAAGGCCTCTTGACCCCCTGTTTTGGGGGCTGAACTAGAGTTAATTTCAATTTCTGGGACAGGGTTGGCACTTCGGCTCATCTCTCTTGAATCGCCCGTGAATTGATTAAGTTCGGAGGGGGTTCTGATTGTGCCTGGGAAGCGATATTCAGCCAGAGCGATTTGCCGTTTCTGCTGCCTTATGGGTTGAAGGAGAGCAATTACTGAACCAAGTTCCTCGGTAGTGATTTTGAAGAGGGCTTCGTCCCCGACTTTGTAATCACCTCTGCGATCTAGCTTTGCGGCAATCCAGTTAGCGATTCTGTTGTTAGTTACGAGTACGCCGTAACGTGTCCCGTCCTCCCAGACTTCGCCATGTCTACACACGAGAGCGTTCTCCCCGGTGACGGTGTTCTGAATCGACGGAAAATTAAAGATTCGCTTTGATGATTTCTGCCATTGTTTAGAGCTCATAGCCGCCATCCTTCCAGTTCAGGAGAATCGTTTTACCCTTGCCGCCGAAGTATCGATCTTTGTGAACGATAAGCTCCGACCATTGTTTGTCTTTATCTGGAATTACTTCTAAAGCTGCGACGGCGTGCTGAAAGAGATGGGAGTCGCCTTGGATTCTTTCTGCGAACGAGCTTTGATTGAAGGGCTGTTTGAGTTGAGCAAAAACGATAAGAGGCTTTGTCGCTCCAGCTGATATTTGCTTGTAGAAGGACCCCAGTTCTTTTGATATCCGCCATTGCTCCATTCCTGAATTGTTTTCACTGAATGTAATTGCTTGGTGGTAGTCCAAAATAATCATGGCAACCGACTCATCGGCCATTGCCATTTGGATGATCTTTTTGACGCTTTCGAGACATGCTGTATTCAGGTTTTGCTTTTGGGGATCGTTCACGATAATTATTCTCTCAAGTACCTTCTTGGATACTTCAGCAACCGAGACATAGATTTCTGGTGGATATTGTTGGTTAGTGAAGTTAAACCACTTGAGACCGAGAGCATTGACAGAAATATGATCCGCTATCTGGTCGATGCGTTCTTCGTTCGATAAAAACAAAATCTTTTTGTCGATGGACTTACTGAAGTAATGGGAGGCGATTGATGAAGCTAAGAACGATTTGCCGTGTGTCGACATGGCCCCTATCAGAACCAGCCCGCAGGATAGCTTGTACATTCGCTCCATACCGTCGCAGATAAACGGAATATTCCGTTGTCGGTTTTGTTGCGTAGAAATAATGGATTCTTGATAGCTCTCAAGAAGTTCCGTGTATGAGGGAAGTATGAGGCTATCGTGATTTGCACACTTTGGCTCATCTGCTGGAACGCTGAGCCGGGGCGGATATTTCGGCTGATGGTTCTCAAAGATATAACCAATCTGATATTCGTCACTCTGATCGAGGTGCCCTGTAATCTTTTGCAGCAACTCTGTCGCCTCTCGCTCTTCGTAATTTTGTTCCTTCAAATCGATACAGGCTTTAACTAAGCGATTGTGCCATTCGCCAGGTTGGCACCCATTTTGAAGAAAATCTCGTGTACTCTTTGAGAGATGGCCTTTGTTGATCTCGGTTCTCGAAACTGGCCAGCAATGTCCCTCCTCTTTAGCAGATAGTGTCTCGCCGCCAGGGAAATACATCCGAGCGAGATCGACGCAAGCTCGGTCAGCGAAGGGGAATTTTTCCAAGGCTCCGCGCATAGTTTCGGTATAGTCGGCACGACTGAGAATCGCTTTTTCGAAGGGAATGATTACTCTTAAGCGGTCAGTAGGGGGGCTGACTGAATTGCCCCTTCGTTTTTCACGTTGGTGATTGCGGGTTGTTGTGATGACGTGCCGATAGGAGGAGAAAATCTCTAGAGCCTCTTCGACTGATATGCCTCCATCGATATCCAGGACAAGAAGCAACGCGATCTTGAAGTTCGCGATGGCTCTTGTGCCATTGAAGATTATCGGACTCCACGCAGTCTTGAGTGTCTGGCTCGCTAGCTCACGCAGTGAGGTAAGCCTTAAGACCTCGTGAACCTGAGTTGTCTTGGTGGGGTCGTCCCTCGTATCGAATGTGGATATTGGTATTTCATTTGGCGTCATGGTTTTCTCCTGTTTGCTTAAAGGTCGCTCGGATGAGCGCGTTGTCTTGGTTGCTTTTGATTAGATTGGCTATCGAGGAGGGAGGCTCCTCGCTTAATTCCAATCCAGAACCTAATTCTTTATTTTTATTATTAGGCTTATTCGGGTGCAGATTTTGCACTACCGGAGATGCAGTATCTGAATCACAGAGGTTCGCTTTGTGGACTACAGACGATCGAATTTTCCACGACGACACATCTTGTATAAAATATTCGTTGCTGCGATTCCTTCCGTTTCGTCGTCGTCTAATAACATTCAAATTTTCGAGGGATCGAAGCGATTTGATGACAGAGTTCTTCGATAGACCTAGTTCGCTGGCTATTCGCGCTTGTGAGGGGTGAATCTTGGCTAAACCAGCAAAGTGGAGGAGATATAACAGTACTGAGCGTTCAGTGGCGGAAAGATCAGACGATCGAATTACAAGATTTGGGATTTTAGTAAAGGCCCTTGAAGGCGGTTGATACTTCATTTACCCAGTTTACGAATGGATCCGGGGGAGCAGCGGGGGAGCTGGGTATCTAAAACTTCAGGCGATATTGGCCTTTCTTAAGACGAGTGAATGCTGCTTCAAAAAGCTCATCACTCTGCTTGCTGCCTTTAAAGAGATCTATGAGTTTCTTATTTTTGACTCCCGGTCCGTAGATCGCGGTTATGGCTTCTTGATGTTTGAATCGGCCATTTCCAAATTTGCTATAAAGGATTTCGAGGGCGCTTGCTTGTTTTGGGCCTGGATTAAATTCTTGCCTGCGAAGTTTAAACTGCGAAAATCCTTTGGATTTATCGAGTGGTTCTTCGGACATGGACTTAGAGAGGTCTCTCCAGAAATTGATGAAGCTTTGACCTTTGAAGACTCCCCACGCAATAAATTGAAAAAGTACGGCTGAGTCTAACTGAAATTCTTCGTCCGATTCGCAGTGACCATTCCAAGCCAACCAGGTCGTAAAATCAGTCTTCTTTTGAAGTTCTGAATATATGCGCAGATAGTCGTCTGGAATGTTGGGCTTGTTTTCTTTCTTGAGCCGAATCTTCATTTTCTTCAAACGCTTGACAACTTCTTCGCTCACTGGTTCCGCGTTTCGCCGGTCGTGTTTAATTCTTTCATTACATTTGCTTACGAATTTGTACATTTCATCCAGGTTAGAGTTTAGCGTTTGAAGTCGATCGTAATGCCATTCGGTACTCAGGATTCTCAAGAGTGTAGTAACGGCTGATGAATCCAGTGAATAGTCCTTCGTTTCCATGTAAGTGCAAAAACCAAAGGCAAGGTTTCTGGAGAGATCTGTTTTGAGGCTTTCGGGAATCTCTGCATCCAACTCTGCTGCTCTCGCGAATGCATCTGTCGAGACTTTGCTGATGCTTTGAACTAGCTCTTGAAAGCTTGGGTGCCAGTCATCAAGAAGGTCTCTCATTTGGGCCCAATGGAGTTTGAGATGTACTATTCTTGGCTCTTTCCTCATGGCGCTCGATTCATTCTACATCAGTCCTCCGGTTGAGAAAAATCCGCCAAAAACTAGGCGCTAAGCCCCTCGGATTCGACATGGTAAAATGATAAAGTGGACCGAGTTTTGTCAGCCATTCGTTGGAACGCTTTTAAATGGGTTATAACTGGCTTGGGCGGGGAGACCTTCGGAACTTTGATTGCCAGAACGACAAATCAAAAATAAATATGCGAGATTGGATTATCTTCGGCTTTGTGAAAGCCAATCGGAGTAGTCGTCTAGAATATTCGAGATAAGCTCAGCGAGCGTTAAGCCATGCGCTTTTGCAGCCTTTTCAAGGGTTTCCTTGGTGGACTCCTTCAATCTTGTGGAGACGGGACTGCGTTTCTCCTTAGACTCCATCTCTTTTGGGTGACGAAATTTGACCATATGCTCAAATCCTAAATGATTTCAATACGTATTGCAACCGTATTCAAAATGTATACAGATACAGGTATTATGAGACATGGTTGACGCAGGCATAAAAGTCGCGGCCTATCTCCGGGTCTCTACAACAGATCAAAATACGGATATTCAAAGAAATGACCTAGAGCGCTATTGCAAGGCGCGTGGCTGGAGGCACCTGCGGTTCTACGAGGATAAAGCCTCGGGCACCTCTACCAATTCCAGAATGGCCTTTAAAGAGCTCCTGACGTCAGTACGCGAAAGAGGGGTTGATATTGTTATCGTCTGGAAGCTTGACCGCTTCTTTCGATCTCTCAAAGACATGGTGCTAACGCTGCAGGAGCTTAGTGATCTAGGGGTTCAGTTTATAAGTCTAAAAGACCAACTCGATTTGACGACCAGCACTGGCAGGTTAATGACCCATATTCTAGGGGCCTTTGCAGAATTTGAAGCTTCCTTAATACGCGAACGTGTCAAAGCGGGTCTAGTCAATGCACGGCGAAAAGGCCGACGTCTAGGCAGACCAAAACGCAGAGACGACGGTGCAATTCAATCGCTTCGCTCAAGAGGCTTCTCGATTCGTGGAATCGCCAAACAGCTGCAGGTTTCTCCATCAGCAGTACAGAGGGCCATAGCCGTATCTAAAACCCCTGAGAATCTTGTGGAGATTCCTCAATGATCTTCAATCATCTATCTTTAAAATTAGCTGCACCGAAATCTTTAGTTTTCGATACAGAGCATACAGGTCATTGGATTCGAAATTGCACTCACATTTTCCCGTTAGTCGTATTAATTCCCGGCAGTCAGATGGAGTTTCGCAGCACATGCCAGTGAACGCATACAATACCGATATGGAATTGAAGTTGAGCAGAATCCTAAAGCAATTGCTCTATGAGCGAGATCTGAGCCTAAAGCGCCTAGCCTCAACATCCGGTGTTCCGTATTCAACGCTTTCTGAGTGGGCCACAGGTCGTCGACCCAAGGATCCTGCTCAGGTCTACAAGGTGGCGAGGTCTCTCGGCGTGACTCTGGAACATTTACTATTTGGGCATAGTAGTGGCGATGCTCCCGCCAATGCTACGAACTTGAGCTTCGAGCGCATTGAAGGGGTATATGAAATCTATCTTCGTCGTGTCGGTCAAAAGGAAACTGAATCAGAAGGAGAAGCCGTATGAAAAAATACTTTGCAGTCTTGTTGGTCTTAGGGGTGGTTGTTTCGAGTTGTGGCGATGATAGCTCGTCAGCATCCTGTGCGGGCAGCCCCATAGTGGGAAGCTGGACGCTAACGACGGGCATTACTCTGACGTTTCGAGACACCTGCACTTGGAGTTCGACCAAATGTAATCAGACCGGCACTTACCCTATGACGAGTGCCAACAGTGGCACCATTGAGGTAGTCGTGGAACGCGTTAACCCAGATCCCGGCTATTCCTGTTTAGACACAGGAACCTATGATTGTACATACGCCATCAACAATGGAACGATGGTTTACGCTTGTGAATAGAAACTAATGCGGGGGGTACCGAGCCTTCGCTATGCTCCTAACCTAAATCTGGGGGACCCCTGCAGAAATTTTTGACGAAAACGAGCTGAGCTACTTGGAATTAGGAAAAGTCTGCGATGCGCGCCTCCCAGTAGCAAACATTTCATGGCCTAATTCTCAGGGGAGGATATATCTAAATAAAATATATTGTATTCTTTAGTAGATGATTAAATCTTTAGTTCGTTTATCGCTTAGCATGTCGGCTGTATTTTATTCACTCTGTTTCTACGTATGTTCGGCGGATACGGTGAAAGGAAGCACGAGCTCGGAGGTTCAGTGTTCAGAAGTAACTTCGGGCCTTGAGGAAGCGCGCGCTGTGTTGAAAGAGCTTCTTCAAACTCGAGGGCCAGAAATTGCTCGAAGGGGAAATCAGGGCTGTTGTAGTCATCACGGGGGAGTGTGTGGGTGTGGCGGAGTTCGATTACAGTGTTGTGATGGGACCCTCTCTCCAAGTTGCGGTTGCTGAATTTAGAAAGCGATTTTACATTCCGAATTCTGCTGAGTCACATGGAAGGCTCATCCCATTCCTTGATCGCCAGGAGTACGTTACGGTCTGATTTGTTCCGACGACGCTGCACAAGGGGCCCTCAGTTTCTCCAGCTACTCTGGTTTGACTATACGTCCATAAATGGGTTTCGTTCTTCTCGTGCTCAAGTGTTGTGACCACAGTTGTCGAGCACAAGCCTCCGGTCGAATTGCTGAGCCACTTTCGTTGACTGATCCTCTTGAATTCAAGAGTAAACATGTGGGCTCTTACTTTACAGATTTTAGCCGAGTAGTCTGATTGTTTTTTCAAGTTCTTGATAAAGTCATCGCTGTCTTGTGAGTTGCATAGTTCCCTCACCTGATGTTCCTCACTTTCAAGATGCTGTCTCTTGAATTGATTGAGCTCTTTTGCCAACTCTGCTTTCCATTCTTTCTGAAGTCTGGGGCAGTCTTTTTTTATGAGGAGGAGCTGTTTTTCAAGATCTGTTCGAGCACTTCGCGTTGCAGCTAAGTCCTTAATAAAGGCCTTCGCGTTTTTGGAGATGGAGTCATCCGTCGGGATGTCCAGATTTAGCTGAATGATTTGGCATATAAGATTCGAGAATGGTGGCTCGCCTGTACAAGAAATATTCAGTGCCGAGTTCTCCAAATCCGAATGCACTTGGATAAACTGAGGGGGATTCGTGAGGCCCTTCGTATCGCTCTTCAGAGGTGTAAAAGGGAATATCATGGCAAGAAACAAGAGTGGCTCTAATCTCATGCACAATTGTCGCATTTTTTCTTTATCACTTGAGCTGTATACGCCAGCCTCGTGTTTTTCTTGGACTTTTACTAAACTACTGAATTGAGAAGATGTGAATATAAGTCAGGTCTGACATTTATTTGACGGCAGTGCCATCTATGAAATTTTCATCTTAGAATCAATTTGATGCGCATAAAGAATCCTGGATTGAGACTTAAGATCTGCTCATGGCCTCTTCTCTTGCCCCTTTTTATTCTGGTGAGTGGTTGTGGGAAGGCATGGACAATTAGTCAGTACCGGGACAGGGGAGTGATTGGGTATTCCGGTTTTCACAGTTCACAGAAAGCAGCCGAAGCGATTGAAGGTCTAATACCTTGTAGACCGTATTCGGTAGTATCCGACGATTTGATATCTAACACATACACTTATACGGGGTATGAGCCTATGACCACTCATGCCAATTCAACGGGATCACTTTCGCATACATTCAACCTTACCGAAAGATACAATTACCAGCAGTCTACATCCAGTACAACCTATGTCCCTGTTCAGAAGACGGGAGTGGCTCATTGGAGAGAGCTGACATATAGTTGCGGAGGACCTGTTGAAGCGTCCCAAAAACCATTGAGGAATTTGCAAACGACTAGAGAGTATCGCTCTTCTGAAAACTGAGTTGAGAGTTCCGCTATCTTGGTCTTATCGTTGGGTAACCACTCCAGTCGACAAATCTACGACATACTCTTGAGTAGAACAGGGCGCCGAGGGATCGGGCCACTGAACTTTTTTTCCGTCGGTCAGATCTTGTCGCCATTGCCTTAAGCCACTTTCGATTTGTTCTCGATAGGTGTTACCCTGGCCGAGCGATTTCCACAGTGGGATAAAACCGTAGCAGGCAGTCAGAGGTGCAGTGCCTTCACTTTGCGTGAGTAGTTGTGGGTACTTTAAGATGCCTGTCACTAGTGTTGGAGGTTCAGAGCCGAATGCGGCGGGACGGTTGACATAGCTGTTTAACTCTTTCAGTGATTGGGGACCAGCACGATGGAGAGCAGACAAAAAATCGATGAGCCGTTCTTCTTCAGCTCTGCTCTCTATTCTCGAATCAGGGCCTGAAATTTTCTTGATGACGAGTAAAGAGTCGAACTGATTGATTGGGTATAGGCCTGCCTTCGCATTCGAAAGTATATCCCTCAACCCCTGAATCTGGTCGATCTCTGCACTGGAGAACGACTGAATAAAATCACAATCTGCTGCGTTTTCATCGATGAGCTCGACCTGAGTTCTCGCAGGCGAGAAGTACTCGATTTCTACCTTGTAACCCTTGCTTCCAAGAGTCTTTACGAGTGAATTCGTATCAACATTAGCGTAGTTGAAGTGAATCGTTCCACCGTCTTTCACCACTCGAACACTTTCAGACAGCATTCCAGACTGTGTTTGAGGATCTAGATAATTGAATACTTTATGACTTGTGATTAAATCAATGGCGCCTGACTCAATGCCACAGAGATCGGAAGCACTGCCTTCAATTAGACAGTGCTGATATTTTTTTCTATAAGCGCGCATTATATCAGTTTGCATTGCAGCTTCTGGAATGGGTGTTGCTGGATCATACCAGAGATCTAAGCCAACTGCGTTGGCTCCTTTGCTTCTAAAGTAAGGCACAAGGCCCGACGTGCCTTCCCCCAGACTCAAAATTTTCTTATCTTTAACGTCTTCAGGGGTTTTCCAATTGGAGTTTCCTAGAGTCGACGTCGCACCAGTCACAGAGAAAGTCTTAAGGAGGTTTGTATCAATCAATTGAGGGAGACCTAAATTCTGAAGAACAAGAACTGTGGGATAAAGGTAATCGCCACTCACCGCTGCTCCTTCAACTCCTGTGGGGGCAATAATTTTTACATCTCCATAAGGGTTCGCGCTTAACGTTGATTCATCTGCGGCGCCGAGAAGATTGGAGGCAGCATGCGACTGAGAGGGGTCAAGAGGATCTAAATTTACGGCGATTGAATTGGATGTTTGTCCATACCCGTAGACACTGAAAATGCTACTGATGGCGAGAAGAACAAGTAATTTAGAGTACCGAGTCATAGTTGATCGTTATCGCAATTCTCATGCCAACTTAGACTCATGTCGCACGTAAGAAAACTGCTTCCCGATATTTGCCAATATTTGAGACTTTGTAGAAATCGCGGGAAATTGAGGGAATTCGGGGGAAGTCGAGCGAATGGGTGAGATTGATTTAAATAGTGTTACGGGCCTTATAAATGGGTTTTAGTCGATCTAATGCATGGTTTCCTCCTTTCATAATTTTTGTGTGAATCAGCTTTGCAAGCTGGGGGTTGCCGGTTCGATCCCGGCTATCTCCATTTTTGCGTCGTCTTTTTCTCTCAGACTTTGTTGCTCTTCGGTGCTCGGGCCTCATGGCCCATTTGAGGGCCTATTCGACCACTGCGCTCCTCGAGACGCCTCGTCTGAGAAAAAAATACTCACAAAAATTGTGATCGTGTCGTGCAGATCAAGCGGGGAGCTCTACTATGAATATTCAAGAGATCACATGTTTGTGTTTGTGGGGCTGGTATGGAGCTTGCATATTTAGGGCCTATGGCAGGCAAAACCCCTTGGAATCGGATGCTCTTGGTTGGCTGGCTATGCCTGCTGCCTGTCTTTACTGTCAGCTACATACCTGAATTTAGTGCAGTGGCGGGATCTTCTCTGTGGGCCGAAGAAAACATTTCCGACGGGGAGGGCAAGAAAAAGGGAAGCGCGGAAACTGAAGCGCTCAGTGATTCTCATGGGCTTCCCAGTAAGCCAGACGACTATTTGGAAGATCCCTCATTTTTGTATGAGATTTACTTTCATCATTATCCTCGTTTGCGAGATTCAGGCGCAGTTGATCGGGCCCTACGCAACAAGCTGGAGAGCGATCCCGCCTTTAAAAAGCGATTGAATGAACGACTCGAGCGATTTCTACTTACATCATCCTTTTTTTCTAGACGTTGGCAGGATGCGAAATCTCTTGCCTTAGGGTTTCATCAGGAGTTTTTAAGAAAATTTGGTCACAGTCGATGGAGACATCAGCTATTTTTAGATTCTTTCAAGACGGCAGATTCATTTTTGACAGCCGCTGAAACACAAACCGTTAGGAATGAGACGCCTCTGACTCTCGCACAGATTCATGAGTCTGCTGTGGCGTACGCTACAAAGCGCTTTCGATTGAGTTTCGACAATAATAATGCCTATCGAAGTCCACCCTCCAGTGAGGTCTCAGAAAGTGGGGGGCCTGAGGATCATGAATCAGAAAATAAGGGGTCTTATGTGGATATTTTCTCAGCGTTTAAAGAAGATCCTGATTTTCGTAGGCTCTATCAAGAAGGTAGGCTGGCTGCTGAAACGAAGACATGGCCGAATGATAATCGAGCCCACGAAGATTTTAAGCAGTCTAAAGAATTTCTTTTAGCAGAAATTGCCGATTTAAGGCGGACGATATGGTCTAATCTATTTCAATTTATTACTTCTTATCGGCCAGAATCCGACTCGAAGCCTTTAACATTTTTAGGGAGATATTTTGAATTTGGTGGCGATCATTTTAGTTTAGAGGGGGACTACCAATTAACTCTCGAAAACTTGTCTCATTTTCTTGCTGATCTTGCGGTGGCTACGCCCACAGCTGGCGATATCGAGCGCGTTCATCAGGGCGATATTCTGTCGTCGAAAGCGAGGAGCCAGCGTGGAGATGAATATGATTTTTCGCTATTTCAAAGTGGTGCCGAGAGTTCAGGGAGCGTTCAGCCAGCTGTTTATGCAACACGGTATCTTTATCCTAGAGACTTCATTGCCCTGTCTTATCTTGAAGTGCCTCGGTCAGTTCACACGGCGAACAAAATGCGAATTCCTCTCGATGCGTTGGGTCGCTTCTTCTGGGGCTATCTCGACGGTTTATTGACACACCTGAAAGGGGCGCAGCGATCAAAAGTATTTCAAATTCTCATGGATCTAGAGCGAGATCGCACCTTGGCAGCCCTGACTTGGGCCTTAAAGCATCCCGCATCTCAGAACTTAAGGGCCTATCAAACTATCGCTCAACTTCAACTCGATAGAGACCATTGGAATCAAGTTAAACGTACCGCGGAGCCAAAACTCGAAAAGGCGCTGTTGGCGTTAGACGATAAGAGCGTGAGGAAAGATTTTACCTTCCCCGGGTGGAGGCGGCCTCTCGAGCCTTATCATTTTTGGTCAGATGGCTCGATTTACCCCTCCTCACTGATGCCATTGGCTCATTCGAGTCGCCATTCTAGTTCCACTAGGGCTGCTTATCACCTTGGTCGACTGGAGCTTAACCACGAAGATTACGGCAGCCTCTTGCCGCTGGCTTGGTTGACGGAGCTTCGGGAGATTAACAGCAAGGACAGTATTGACCTGACACCAACGATGAATCTGCCTCTTCGTTTTGAAGACATCGTACATCGTTATACACAAGGCGGCGATCTTGTTGAGGACGCCGAACTTAGGGGTCAGAGAAATGTCTATGAAGATGCTCGGTGGATGGTTCACCGTCGCAATGCCTCTGACTTTGCTCGACTGGTTGGCTCCACGCTATCAAAATGGGAAAGACATTTTTTGGGCTTTCTCGTTATGAATTCTAGAATCTCAGCGATTGTGGAGAATTTGGGTAGGCCTAAGTCGCTAGAACCCACGGTATCCGGGCGCTCGTTAGTGGATGTTTCAGACCCTTTTGAAAGCTATTGGTATACGAGTGGGATTCAGAGGCCCACCATATTCGATCGTCTACGCCATATGGGTCTTATAGCGACTGTCTATGTAGCAAGTCTCGTTGCCATTTTCTCTATGGGCGCCCTTGTCTGGGGTTTCGCCCAGTGGTTCTCTCACTTTGGCTCACTTGGCTCTCATTTGGGGTCGTTGTTATTAAGCCTAGGCTTACTCTCTCAGCCAGGTTCATCGAGCGTCGTGGAAATGCCCTCCGTGGGCGCTGCGAGAAATGATCCAGCATCGGGTCGGACTTCAGCGCCAAGCGATGAAGAGAGAGCTCCCTTTCGTGTACGGTCGAGTGGGAATTCTGTGCCCGACTATTACAATATTTTGACGCTTGAAGATCTGAGAGATAAAACGCTGACGTTTGTAGATCAGCCTCTAAGGCCTCTTGATCCCCATGAGCCTTTTTTAGAATTAGAAGGTCGCGTGCATTCCGATCGAGCAGGAATTGCACTGCCCATACCAGATCACTATCAAGTTCGTGAACTATCGCTTAAACAAGGGGGCCAGTCTCAAAAAGTCTCCATATTAAAAAATAGTGCAGGCAGGATGGTGGCTCAAATGGAGGGTCGACCTCGAGGGACCTATGAATTTTTGGTACGTGCAACACCCCCATCGTTTTCACAGTCTTCCTCGCAGTGGCTGTTGTCAGATCGATCAAAGTTGAAGGATCTTATGAACGATTTGAGAGAGGTGGGCTTTACTCGCATAGCGGATGAGCTGGAGAGGCATCTTCAAGACTCCCCTTCGATTTCGTTGCAAGAGATGGCCGAGCTCTTTTCAGAAGCGTCGCTTTATTCTCATCAGTGGCCAGGACGAGAGACGTTTAGTTGGAAACGAAATAGCTTCTTCAGATTTCAATCGTACGTCAAAGAAGGGGCTCTCTGCGGCGAGTGTGACGGAAGTAATGCTCTTCTCGTTGAGTTCTTGAAGCGATACTACCAAGATCAGCCCCCTATTTCCGTTCAGCCCTTGATTTCTTATGCTCGCTCCTTAGAGGTAAAAACAGATGCGGAAGGGTTTGAGCCAATTCCTCATTCACCCCTGCATCAGCGGAGCTTGGTTTTTAACAAAGACACGGGTTCTTACGTAATTTTGGATGCAACGGCGAAAACGAAAGATACCTATGATGAAGCCAGCCTTTCGGCGATGACAGATCTTGAGGGGCGATGGACGAAGATACTAAATTCTCTCAGTCAGTTCACAAAGACACACCCGCAGTGGGTAGAATTCACACTCTCTATGATTGCTCTCTATGGTCTTTCAAAATCAAGAAGGGCATTGAGAAGTCATATGGAGAGCCTTCGGTGGCCGGACTTAGTCCAGGGCAAGAAGGCGAGACGTGACACGGATGCCTCTTTGAATAACCGATTATCAAGTGCCACCATCCAAGAGCGAACGGGGGATGAAAGAAGTCGTTTACAGAATGAACGATCAGAACATCTTGCGTCTGACGCTGCAGCGAGTTCGATAGCAAGTTCGATCGAAGAACTAAATCTTGAAATAGAAAAACTAGAGAAAGAAGAGAAACTGCTCAGAGTGTCGCTCGCGACCGCCATTCGTGATATTCGAGATCGACTTATTTCTGAGATTCAAGTTTCTCGATCGAACAAACAAGCTTCAGGAGGGTCAGAGGTTCGCAAAGATCCTCTGATTTTAGAAATGATGACGACGTTTGGCGCGATGGCTCAGGCGTTAGAAGGTACGGAGTACAGCGTGGGCTTTATTAAGACGAAGTTAGGTGTGGATGGGTCAGCAACCCCCGATAATCTAAGAGAGGCCCTGCTCGGGAGGTTGAATATTTTGCAAAACTTAGTCGAACACATGGAGCGGTACGACATCGCTACGAAGACTGCCATGTTTGTAAACCCCATCGGTGCGTTTAAGATGGGGCAGCCAACGTCCGACAAGAACCGTACATCTGCTTCTGTAGCTGTCGTGGGGCGCAAGGCCCTTCAGGGTATTTCGGACGCGTATCAAAACAATCTTTGGCATCGCTTGAAGGGCTGTACCGATCGATTGAAGGCTCTCAAACTGCGTGATTAGGGGTTGCCTGAATTTGGGGTGGGTATGGGGCGCGCCTTTTAAACTTAAGTGTTATCAAGGGGCTACAAAGTGGCTTGCGCGTCAGACACGCTTTGTAAACTATGATATTCTTGTAGCATGAGAACAAAGGGTTTCACGCTTATTGAGCTCATGACGTCGGTGGGCATTGTGTCATTATTGGCGACCGTGGCGATACCCGCTTTTTCAGAATACATTTACGAAGCTCGTAGTTCTGAGGCGATCCTAAACCTGAACGATCTTGTTCGATTGCAGACAGAATATGTACTCAAGCATCAGTCCGATGCGGTTGATTTGGGGCTCTTAATAACCACCAATAACGATGCTTTGCCAGTGGGTGGGGGCCCCAATTGGCACCATCCGTATAAGAGTATAGCGGACTACAATGCGAATTGCCCCGGTCTGTGGGATCGTGGGGCGGCATTTCCTGTTCATCCGAATCTGATTGAATTGGGTTTTTCTCCGACAGGCAATTTGCATTATACCTATGGAATGAGCCAAAGAGTGTTTTTGGGGGTTACGACTTTAGAGGCGGAAATGTCTGCCATTGGAGATGTCGATCGCAATGGTGTATTTGGTCGATTCTCGCGGCTTATGCGGTTAGATCCCAATGTTCGGGTGACGGCCGATGCGATGGTTTCGAACGGCCAACGATAGGGGAGTCTGAAGTCTACGAAACTCCAAATTGGTTTAATGCCTTATAGACGAGTACCGCCAAAATCCAGGCTAATCCATTAAAGCCCACAAGTTGTACCATTGGCCATCGCCAGTTTCCAAATTCGCGGCGCGCGATACCTACGGTAGCCATGCACTGCAGGGCAATCAAAAAGAAGATCATGAGAGCGACCGCAGAGGCTGGTGTAAACAGAGGTGCACCTGAGGCTTTCTGAGTAGCTCGCATGGTTTCAACGAGACCTTCGACGTCTTCTTCATCTTCACTGCGAAGGGTCACCGCGAGAGATGCGACGAAAACTTCCCGCGCCGCAAATGCCGAAATAAGACTGACGCCTGTTCTCCAATCCCCGCCCATGGGTGTCATGATGGGTTCAATAAACTGGCCGAGAGATCCGGCATAGCTTGCTTCGAGCTGAGTGCGAGAATCGCTTGTTTCGATGCGGGGAAAGCTCGTGGCAGCCCAAAGGCCCACAGAGAATAAAGCAATCAAAGGCGCGGCGGCCACCACATAAGAGCGTGTGCGCAGGTAGACATTCTGAAATACCGCAGGCCATTCAGGTTTGCGATACCAGGGAAGTTCCATCAGAAAAAAAGACTTCTCTGAGTTTTTCAAAAGGCGCGACAAGACCGATGAAATGACGGCGCCGACAATGAGACTTAAAAAATAGAGTAGTGTTAAGCCGAGACCAGCCTTCCACGCAGCTTGGTCCCAAAATAGAAAGGCCAATAACAATGAGAAGACAGGAAGTCGGGCACTACAACTCATCAGAGGAATGATTAAAAGCGTGAGAAGTCGCTCGCGTCGATTGGGAATGGTACGAGCCGCCATCATGGCAGGAATCGCACAGGCATAGCCTGACAGCAGAGGCACAAAGCTACGTCCACTGAGCCCCATTTTTCTGAGCGGATAGTCAATGAGTGTTGCTGCGCGGGCGAGATAGCCGGAATCTTCCAATAGATTAATGCCAAAAAACAATATGGCAATCTGCGGTACAAAAACGAGGGCGGCACCAAAGCCAGCAATCAAGCCATTGGCGAGTAGATCGGCCCAGAGCGCATCAGGATAGGCCTGCAATATAGAGTCAATGATCCAAGAGAATAACTGATCGATAGAATCCATGAGGGGCGCGGCAAGCCAGAAAACAGAGGTAAACAAAAGCGCCATGATCGAGAAGAAAATCGCGAGGCCACCCACTGGGTGCATGATGACTTTGTCGAGTTGACGAGATTTATGGCCGAGAGGTTGAGAAGTTCCCTTTTGCCAATGCAGAAATTTCTTCGAAAGGAGAATGCAACGAACGGATTCTTCTTTGAGGCGGTTGGAGCTCCAAGGTCGAATGGTCGATGGCGTCTTTTTAGACGCTAAATTCACGAGCTGCGCGATTTCTGTTTGGAGGGTTTGAAGGCCCTCTTTTTTCAAGGAATTGATAGGAATTACCTTTATGCCAAGTTCTCCAGACAATCCGTCGGTATCGATGGTAACGCACGACTTTAGAAGCAGGTCTCCCATCGTCAATGCGATAAGAACGGGAAAGCCCGATTCCTGAATTTGCTTCGCAAGGGGAATATGTCGCCCAAGTTGAGTGGCATCGACCACCACCACGACGGCATCTAAATGACCTAAGGGGGAGTCGCCATCGAGTAGTTTGCGGGTGATAGACTCTTCTTGAGATTTTGGGATTAAGCTGTAAGTGCCTGGTGTATCAATGACTTTAATTGATTCGGAAAGTTCACCCACTGAAAAATCAACCGTGGCACCGGGATAATTGACGGCTCGTACATGGAGGCCTGTGAGACGAGCGAAGAGCGACGTCTTGCCTGAATTGGGAGCGCCCACAAGTGCCACCACTTTGGGTTTGCTCATACGGTGGCGCCCACTTCAATGCAGTCAGCTTCTTCTCGTCGCAGCGCTACGGAAGCATTTTGAATATGGACAATATGGCCATCAGATCCCATGAGTCGCTGAGCGACAACGACCATTTCGCCCTCGACGAAGCCAAGTTCTCGAATACGTTCCACGAGAGTATCGTCTCCATGGATACGGGTAATAAGAGCCATGATGCCGACTTTTAAATTGGAGAGGGAACTCACAAAGTCTTTTCTAATTTTATTGATAATTATTATCAATAAAATTTAAGCATTCCCGTTATATGCTCCCGTTAAGCATTCGCGGGGAATTTAAAAAAAGCCAATAAGACCACAGAAATGAAGTTGACTACTTGTAAAATTTCAATATCGAATTTGTTTGGCCTATACTTGAACAATTGGTTCACATAAGAATTGGAATGGTCAGCGACGCGTCGCATTGATAACCCCCCTAAAAGGTCGTCACGGACAGGGCGATGCCTCAGCTTGAGTGGCTTCGCGACGAAATTTTACGATGTATCCGGATTTACCGACAAGTTTCAGAGTCAACAGTCAAAAACGCTTGGTGAAGCCGCTTTCAACAAAGTCCACGAGACTTCGAATGGGCACACCCGACGGGCCTTTTTGACTAATGAAGTCCCTCGGGGCATCATACCAACCGCAGCCAGCAATATCGAGATGGGCCCATGGCACGTTGTTGTGCACAAAGTGTCGTAGGAAAATAGATGCCGTAGAAGCTCCCGCTTCTTTGCCACCAATGTTTTTTAAATCGGCGACATCGCTTTTAATGAGGGAGGCGTAAAAATCATCAAAGTTGGGAAGAGGCCAGAAGTGTTCGTGAGCTTCTTGAGAGGCCAATTGAAGGGCCGCCTCTAGTTTCTTTGAATTTGTAAACAAGCCAGCTGCCGCTTCTCCGACCGCCACGGCACAGGCTCCAGTGAGTGTCGCCGCGTCGACGATCGCTCGGGGTTTGTATTTGGTCGATGCCCAGTAGAGTGCATCGGCCAAGATTAAACGACCTTCGGCGTCGGTATTGAGCACTTCGACGGTCTTTCCGCTCGCCATGGTAAGAATATCTCCGGGTCGAATGGCCTCCCCTGAAGGCATATTTTCTGCGGTGGGTACCAAGGTGACCAAATTCACCTTTAGAGCAAGTTCAGACACAATTTTAAAGACGGCCAACATGGTGGCGGCTCCCGCCATATCGTATTTCATAGTTTCCATCGATGCGGGGGGTTTCAGCGAAAGACCTCCAGAGTCAAAAGTGACGCCTTTTCCAACTAATACGAGCGGGGCTTCACTCTTCTTCGTACCCCAGTATTCAAGAACGATGAAGCGCGGAGGATTTTTTGAGCCCTGGCCGACGCCAAGTAAGCCGCCAAATTTGTGTTTCACAAGCTCATTACGAGACCAAAATTCGCCTTTCATTTTTGACTTTTGTTTTGAATTCTTAAACAGATGCTCCGCTTCAGAGGCAAGATCGTTGGGGGTGAGGTGTCCCCCCGGAGTGTGGATGATGGTTCGGGCCCAGTTGACGCCTTTTGCAATAATAGTGCCTCGTTCAATGCCTCTTTCAGCGTCTTTTCGAAGGGCGGGTGTTAAGAGAATATCGCAGTCATAAAATCGAACCGAATTGTCTTTCGTATCGGACTTAAACCGCGAGAAGCCCAACTGACTTAAAATGAGACCTTCAGCCAATGACTGCGCTAGTTCGCCGGCTTTTAGCGACTTTAACTGCGGGGCAATCAAGAGGGCGGGGCTCGAAAGCTCAAGGCTCTTTGAAACAGAGGCAATTTGAGCGCCGATCACTCGCAATCGATGGGCATTGAGTTCACTGCTCTTTCCGATGCCCAGTAAGAGAAGGCGTTTGGCGGGTCCGTGATTACTGTAAAGCAAACAAGTCTCTTTGAATTTACCCTTAAAGTCGTGATGTAAGGGATTCTTGCTCAGCGCGACAAGCTCCGCATTTAAACCATGGGAAATAATTTTCTTCGACTCGTCAACAAACGCTACCACGAGTTCTCGGGCTTTTGATTGAGCGCTTTTATCTGTTGTTGTGATGACTTTCATGCCATGCCTCCTGTCCAATATCGGGACCTCTAGTCCCGTTCCTAAGACTATCGAGGGATGGAAAGATCCTCAAGTCGATCTTCAGGAAGTGAGGCATTTAACATAATGATTTCGACACGGCGATTCTGTTCTCGGCCGTCTTTTGTTTCATTGTCAGCGATGGGTCTGTATTGAGCGTAACCAGACGCGGTAAGCCGACTAGGGCTGATCTCCTGCCGCTCTACAAGGTAGCGTACCGCCGATGTGGCTCGTAGAGTAGAAAGCTCCCAGTTGGAATAATAGACATTTCCTACAATGGGAGCATTATCGGTATGACCTTCGACAAGAATTTGCCTGTCGGTTGCTTTAATCATATCGGCGATAAGATCGAGAATGTGATACGATTGAGGGTCAAGTTCGGTACTTCCCTCCAAAAATAGAAAGCCACCCGAAACGCTTATGACGATCCCTCTCGAATCAATTTTAATTTGCAAGGGGGCGCTATCTTTTTGAAAGATAAAATCAAAACCATCTTGCAGAAGTTTCTTTCTCAGTTCGTCGACTATTTCGTGGTTTGTCGCCGATCGTCGTACCATGAAGCGAGGGCTTGATTCAGGCTCGCCTTCCGATTTCATTTGGGGTTTCTTTGTTCTTTGTCCGCCTTTTTTATGACCGACAAAGGCCTCTTGAAGGCTTTCACTCACATTCTTGAGTTTGGCGAGGTCTTGCTGACTAATCGAATACATAACCACGAAGAACGCAAAAAGTAGGGTCACCATGTCGGCATAGGGGATGATCCACCGTTCGTGGTTTTCATGTTCCTCGTGCTTTTTCTTTCCCATGCGAGCAATTACTCTTTCGGTTCTTTATCGACGATGGCGAGCAATTGCGCGGCGATAATCGTTGGAGCTGTGCCTTGCTGAATGCCCCTTACGCCTGTTTTTACCATTTCGTAATAGAGATCCTCATGGGCAATCATCGCTTTCAATTTGTTTCCGACAGGCATGAAGACGAGATTCGAAAGGCCTACTCCGTAGACTGTAGCAATAAAAGCCACAGCAATACCGGGACCGATCGCTGCGGGATTATCGAGATTTTCCATAACGTGAATCAGACCAAGCACGGCCCCTAAAATACCGACGGTAGGGCAATATCCAGCAAAGGAGGCCCAGAACTTGGCGGTTTGATTTCTTTCGTGACTTCGATAACTCGTTCGAGCATCTAATATCGCGGTGACGAGACTAGGTTCCAGACCGTCGATGGCAAACTTAAGAGCGTCGCGCAAAAGGGGATCATGAATATTGTCGCGCTCTTTTTCGAGGGCCAAGAGTCCGTCTTTTCTTGCGATACCGGCAAGTTTTGTGACTTGTTCGACGAGAGCTTCTTCGTGGTGGCCACCCCCTTTAAAGGTGTAAATAAGGAGGCTGATAGCAGCTTTTACATTTTGAAAAGGGGTCTCGAGCATCGCCGCTCCAAGAGCCCCACCTGCGACAATCATGAAGGCCGGACCTCCCATAATCGAAGAGAGGTGACCTCCCTCAAGAATCATACCCCCCAGAACCATGATGAAAGCGAGAGGAAGCCCGATAACACTGGCTAGTTCCATGCTCCTATTCTATCGACAAGATCGGTTTACGGCAGAGCGACGGGCTTTCGATTTATTAGCGCTTAGATCTACAGTCTCTCGTTCATCGACTCATTGAGTCTATGACTGGCGAAGCTCGAGTAGAATTCACTCGATAACGGTTGATTTTTCGCAACGCGCATGCTGTTTGCGTTAGGTGGTTCATCTTTCTCATGTCAGCCTGCGGTATCAAGATGATTGGGTCTTAGAAGATCTTAGCTTCTCATTGCATGAGGCCTCCATCACGGGTCTTACTGGGCCGAATGGGGCTGGAAAGTCCACGTTGTTTTCGTTGTTGGAGGGCAATCTATCGCCCACCCAGGGGCTGATCGAGTGGAGCCGCCCCTTGCGAGTGGCTGTTTTGCCTCAGACCATGAACTTTCGACGCCAAGCCCCGGTTTTGGTCTCAGAATTTTTGGCCATGGCTTTTTGGGGGCCCAACCAGAGGCCGGGGGCGCTGACCACTGACGAAGCCCAAGATCTTTTGGCTATTCGGCCACTCAGAGCTCGTCTCATCTCAGAATTGTCAGGAGGCGAGTGGAAGCGTTTAAGCTTGGCGCGTATTCTCACGGTGCCCGCCGATCTCTATTTGCTCGATGAGCCTTTTAATCATTTAGATCTTGAAACAGAGGAGCGCTTCGGCCACTCCATTCAGCAAATTGCGAAAGAGAGCGGCAAGTCGTTCTTCATTATTTCACATGATTGGCATGCGATGGATCACTTTTGTGATGATTTAATTCTCTTAAATAAAAAAATTTTAGGGCGGGGAACGGTTCGAGAGATCAATGAACTCTATGCAAATTGGAGAGATCCTAAGCACCATCGATGGATGCACCAACATGTTTGAAGCTCTGTTGTTGTTGTCGATGTCAGTGGCTCCTTTGGGGGCTTTGATGGTCTTTCGTCGCTTAAGTTTCTTTGGCGACGCTGTCGCTCACTCCTCGTTGTTTGGAGTGGCGGTGGGCTTTTTGTTGTTCGGTCTGAGTCCGTTCGCGATCACCGGTGGTGCTTTCGCTTCGGTGCTCTTGGCGTATGGTGTTCTGTGGTGGTTTGAAAAATCGAAACATATCGCATCAGACTTAGCTCTTACCGTTACGTACTCTGGTATTTTTTCAGCTGGCATTTTGTTGATGGGTGGAGAAGGTCACGAGTTACAGCATTTTTTGGTAAAGCGACCGGGTGATTATTCGCCCGAGCTCCTGTGGATGGTACGAGTATGGGCCGTTATCGTAACCGCATTATATTTTTTTAAAGGTAAACAACTGTGGCTTATCACTCTCGATGAGCGTTTCGCGCGCTCATTAGGAATCTCTGTTCGAGGTTACCAGGCTTTAATGGCCGTCATGGTTTCGGTATCGGTGATTCTTTTAATTCAAATCGTGGGGCTCGTTCTTGTGACGGCGTATCTTATTCTACCAGTTGCGGTGGTAGTACCATGGGCTCGAGGACTAAAAAATCTCATGGTTCTCACGGTGGGGGCCGCCATCTTAATGACCTGCCTCGGCTTTCTCGTGATGTGGAACCAGCCTCGTTCGCCCGAAGCGTTGATACCGGTACTTGGTTTTTCGTTGGCCGTTTTAAGTCTATGGTTTAAGAAAGCCCGTCGACACGAGCGCCGGTGAGAGAGTGGGTGTCATTGCCACATGTCATTACGACAGTGGGTTGCCACTTGAGTCTGTACTCACGCGGTTTAGGCGTCATCGCGCAGGTATTCGAGGGTTTGTCGACGAGAATATGCCCCCGTGCTTGACACCTATCGACGTCTGCGACTAGCAGTGATCGTTTATGAAAGCGGACAATTTGTTTTACTACCGCACTGGCTCTCATCGCAGCTCTTGCCGCAGATCGAGGATAGCCCAGAAAGTTATCCAAGCTTTTTGGTTAGTTTGTCTAGTGTTGGTGGCCAGACCTTCTCAAGCGATCGAGATTTCAAAATCTGATACGGATGCTTTGAACTGTGGCGCCCTCATTAGCAGTTTGATATATCCTGATTTAATTGTAACAAGCGAAGGGGGGAACTCTATCTACCGAGCCTGGAAGAACGCTCTAACCGAGGATTTTATTCCTAAAGGCGCGGATACCTATCTATCGCGTTGGATTAATCGTACGGATTATTTCTTTCCAGGCTCGACTCTTCAACTTAAGTTCGATCCATCGCCGACTTTAACGTCTGCTCACCTGGAGAATATTTTACCCACCCTCGATAGTGCTATAGAACATTTTATTAAAGTTAAACTGCCGCGATGGCTCGACCCTCAACTTCAAATAGCCATCATGAAGTATCTTGGTTCCTTCAAAGAGAGCGACTCGATTGTCATTTATCCTTCTGGCGTTTTTCGCCGTGGCGCGACGGAGCCAGGGCCAATTCTAAATGACTTGATTGGTGAATTAAAAGCGTTCACATCTTCAGGTTCAGAGACTAAGGCGTTTTCGGTTGTATTGAGACGAAATAGTATCGTTTTCACTCGTGGCAGATTTATGGCGGAGTTTTTTTATAGGAACGACGGACCGAAATTTGTGGAACTCAACTCGATTCGTTGGAGTATCTCTGAGTGGAGTGGATCTGGGGCCGAATATACTTTCGAGATCGAGTTAGAGCTGGCAAAAAGTTTCAGCTCCTATCGGCATGTCGCTCAAGTTTTAGCCCATCTCACCTATAGCCGCTCCAATCAGGTGAGTGATGAAAGCTCTGGGCTGGGAGGGCATTGGCAAATATTCGATGCCCCGATAGTAAAAATGCCTTTGTATGGGCTTGATCTTAGCGGCATGGAGATGCCCCAGACTGTTGACGAGCTTCAATCAGTGGGCACCCCACTGGTTTTGCAGGTATCTCCCACAATGAAGCCCATTTTTATTTGGTGGGAAAATGTGGAATTGCGTCTTTTGCATACGGAGAGTCGCCCGGATGGATCTGTGAAAACTGTTTGGTCAGGATTGGTGAACGGCGAAAAGTTTGCGACTTTTCTAGGGCGTGAGACAATCGTGAATGACGACGGTACGATCGTGCTTGAATTGACGGCAAACACAAACCAAGCAGCCCACTAAGAAGTCACGTTATAAAATGCCTGTTGTCGATGACAGGGACATCCGAGACAATAGATTTGTGGGGTTTCTACGAGAAAGAATAGCCATCGATTTGGGGACGGCCTACTCGATTGTGGCCCATGAATCGACGCCTCAAATGTGGCGCTTGCCGTCGAGTGTGGCGATTGACCGAGACAGTGGTAAGCCAATTGCCTTTGGTGAGCGCGCAAAAAAAATGTTTGAGAGAGGTAATTCAAGCATTCAAGTGATTCGCCCCTTGAAAGATGGAGTCATTTCAAACTTCGAGGCTGCCGGTCATTATTTAAGTCATATTGTTTCTCAAACTCGGCGCAATCCTTTGGCTCTTCACTATACTATTTTTGTTTGTGTGCCTTGGGGGGCAACATCGGTCGAAGTGAAGTCGTATATTAACCGCCTCAAGACATTTCGGCAGGTGGTGAAGATTGTGCGCGAGCCCTTTGCGGCCGCTTTGGGATGCGGTCTCGATATTCAGGCGCCGAAACCTGTGACTGTCGTGGATTTGGGGGGCGGCACGGTCGAGATGTCGACGATGGCCCATGGGTGTATGATCCATTGTTCCTCGGCGCGAGAGGCCGGCCACGCGATGGATCAGCTGATTGTTGAAAAGCTTCTGCGGCATCGTCAGTTTGAGGTTGGTTTGAATACGGCTGAAGAAATGAAGATTCACTATGGTTCGGTGACTGCCTTAGAAGCGGAAGAAGAGTTTGAAGTAAAGGGCGTTGATCGTCGAACTCAGTTGCCGAGCCGGTTGCTTATGACGACGCAAGAGCTTCGCTTTTATATCGAACCGATGTTGACCGCCATTGAGCGCAATTTGCAAAGCCATCTGCGGCATTTACCGGCGGAACCTCGACGCATTGCAGAGACCGAAGGCCTTTGGATGGTGGGCGGCGGTGCGCTGCTGACGGGTTGGAAAGAGCGTCTTGAAGCTAATCTTTCATTGCCGGTACTTGTGCCTGACGAGCCTCAGTATACTGTCATCCGGGGACTTAAAATTATTATCGATCGTCCCCGACGCTTTCGAGGCATTTTAAAAATTTCGGAAAATACGTTCTAGTGCTGACTTAGCCGGTTACAAACGAATTATATTTTTTTTCATAGCCAATCTCGGTCATCGGACCATGGCCGGTAATGACTCGAGTCGATGAATCAAGCGTATAGAGTCGATTCTTTATAGACCGTGAGATCAGCGAAAAATCTCCTCCCCAAAGATCGGTGCGGCCCACCGAACCATGAAAAAGAGTATCGCCCGTAAAGGCGAGGTCCTCGATGACAAAGCTAAAGCTACCGGGAGTATGGCCGGGAGTATGGAGACATTGAAGGGCATGGCTTCCAAGGCGAAATTCCTCCGTGTCTTGTAGCGCATGGTGATAGGGGCCCGGATCTTGTAAGGGCTGGCCGAAGCGCCGAGCTTGTTCAGCCCAGTTATTCCACAATGGGTCATCCCCAGGGTGGAGTGCCAAAGGGGCCTTCGTCACCGTGTGAAGCTCACGACTAGCTCCCCAATGATCGAAGTGCGCGTGAGTATGCAAAATCTGACGTACGACTAACTGGCGAGATTCGATTTCACGGTAGATTTTTGGAAAGTCGCCGCCCGGGTCGATCACGAGCGCATCTCGCGAAGTGGTATGCCACAATATCGAGCAATTACAGCCATAGGGGCCGACAGGAAACGTTAGAACTTCCCAATCTTGTCCGCTCAGACTCTGCGTAGTCATAGGGTTACCTTTCTTCTATTTCCAATTCTCGTTCTTTCAATTCTTGTCCTGGAGAGGGAGCCCAGGTATTTTTCTTGTAAATGGGTCAAAAAGCAAGGGGCAGAAATCCGAGATATTCCAGACGAAACCAGACGCGGGGACCCGATCGTCATCGCGTGCGACGGCGTCCAGAGCCTGAGAGTCCATTAGTCAATCAAACGGCAGATGCAGAAATTGAGTATTGGCCTGCGCTGTTGACGCTTTATCCTGAACTCGCAGAGCATTTACCTTGGACGAGTTTACGAGGCGCTGAGGTGACCAGTGTGCCTCGTCGTTTAGCACGAAGCCGCCATTTGTTTGGGGACAACACTCTTTATCTTAAGAATGAAGAAGAAGACTTTCATGTGTTGCCTGAGAACAAGGCACGAAAATTAGAATTTGTTTTAGGCGATACACTCGCAGAAAATAAGAAACGCTTGGTGTCTTTTGGTTATGTGGGCTCTCCCCATTGTTATGCGGTCGCTAAAGCGGCTTATGATGCGGGGTTGAAGTCGACCTTGGTTCTTCAAAAAGCTCCTCTCACCTTAGAGGCTATTGAAATGTTGGCGGCACTAAAATCGATGGGCTCCAATGTAAAATTGCGATCGTCTCGACGAGGAGTGATGCTGTCGGCGTACTGGCAGTGGTTGCTCTCGAAGGTTTTTTCAATTCGCTTAGTTCCTCCGTCGGATCCTTGGTCTTGTTTGGGCCATGTGAATGCGATTTTAGAAATGGCTGAGCAGATTGACGAAGGTCTTATTGAGAAACCCGACGCGATTTATGTGCCTGTGGGAAGCGGAGCCACATTGGTGGGCATGGAGATTGGCAAGCGTCTTGCAGATTTGGATTCGGTCGACATCGTGGGGGTTCAGGTATCAGACTCTGAGGCGTCAGACCCCACTCGTTTAGCGGCGATGGCCAATGATGCTGTCGCGATTTTAAATCGCTATTTAAAAGAGCCTCTCGTGTATACGTTTAAGCCCGCAAGCTTTACCATTTTGCGCGATTATATGGGCGCAAGTTTTGGTCGATTGCCTGAAGCACTTCAGCAGCGTATGGAACAGTGGAAAACGAGTTTTGAGTCTCTCGAGGGTATTGAGCTCGACCCCCATTTCGCTGCCAAAACGGCCTATGCCTTGTATGACCAGATTCAGAAAAACACTATAAAGGGCAAAGTATTGTTGTTGTGGAACACAACGTGTCCTTTCAGGCGCTCCGAAATGCCGGCCGATTTCAAAGTTGAAGATTCATCGTGGCGCTTGAAGCGTTGGATTCGAGAAGACCAGCGTGAGGGTCGATTGTTAGAGCTTCGAGCCTTGAAGTGATTTCGATTGTAGTTCCTACCTTCGGGCGATTTCGCCATATTGTTCGATTGGTCGAATCGGCAGAACTTATTTTCCCTAAAGAGGCTTATGAGATCATTGCAGTTTGCTCGGATGATCCGGAGTCCGAGAAGTTTCAGTGGCTCTTAGACCGCGATAATGTTTTGGCACTTCACGCCGATCATCGAAAAGAGAAACGATTGAAATCGTTGTATGCCTATGAAAATCGTGGAATCAAGCTAGCCCAGCACGAGTGGATTTTTGTAACCAATGACGATACGCGTTTTCACCCCACATTCTATTCTGAGTTTTTGAAGGTACAGGAAAACTTCGACGTGATTTTGGTGAAAGGACATATCGGCGACATTTCAATGGGACCAGTCATTCCTGTCGTTGGCGAAGTTGAACGGCCTGGCCACAGTACGCCACAGCCTTTGCATCTCTACGATTTCACGCTTATTCGAAGAGAGATTTATCGCGAAATTGGCTACCTCGATGAAGCACTGGATTGGTTTGGTAAGGGAATCGATTTGGCCTTAGCCGTTGAGTTTAAGACCAGGGCGCGAATTCTTCACCAGAGCCGTCTTGCGGTAGATCACTTCATGGCGCTTGAAGAGCGAGAGCCTCCTGACTTCCGTAGTGATTTTGCCTATATGCATGACAAGTGGGAACGATGGTGCGCCGATCATTCTGGCTATCGATACACAATTTTTAATTCGGCTGATTCGCCGTAATCGGAGCACGGCTTCGTGTGTCCGAATAGTCCTTAGAGCCCATCCGAAAAGTGGTTTCGTTATGAGGCTGAGCGAAAAGGTGGCCAGCAAGGCCGCAGACCAAAAATGCGCGGAGGTGGCCTCTCTGGCCATTGAGCACATTCTTGTGTCGAGAACGCTGCTGGCGACCTTTGCAGCCAGCCGCAATAGATATCCACTTTTCGGATGGGCTCTTAATATTTTCCCGCATCGTCGCTAATGAGCGCATGATTGGCTCGCAGCGCACTTGACTAAAGGATTCTATCAGTTAAGGGGTTGTTTCATGATTAGGGACTCTTCGAAAGTAGTATTGACGAAAGTTGCATTGATTTTTTCTTTAGTGAGTTTAATGAGCATCTCGGTTTCATCAGCACCAGACAAAAGTGGCGCTACGCAAGGTACGCCAGAAGGGGGACGACAAAATGCCTCGGGGTCGGGCGCAGATGTGGATGAACTCTGCAGGATTGTTGTTAGAGGAATCCTGAATGCAACTCGAACACATGAAACTGGAGCAGACAATCTATCAACGGCTAATGGGGTATCGATTGTTCGTGATGGGAACACCTTGGTGATAACTTCAGGAGACCTGCCCAATATTTATTCGATTGTTGTAGGAGGAGCCGACGAAACATGGGAGCCCCTTATAAAAAAGCTTCAAGAGATAGATTATCGTGTGGTGGTAACGCGTACTCTAGATCCAGACTGGGTGATGATTAGCCCAGTTTATCGGCTAGATGCAGAATATCCGTCGAGAGGTTTCTACTTTTTCAACGCATCTTCGGGAGACTTGCGACAGAATTACACCTATGAGTTGGGCTCTTACAGCGTGGAAGATGCCATTATGACGTTTACCGGGTCGTCCCCATTTAGTCTGACGCCGTCTGAATTTCGCCCTTTAAACTCAGGCGTCGTCCTTGCGGGCAGTGCGCGTAATCTTTATATATTGAAACCTGAAGCCGATCGAGGACTCGTCCGGGCTTTTCCTGGCCGCTACAGAACGCTCGATGCCTCGCGGCTTGACCGTAGTTCCGATAGCTCCCGAGAGGGCGGCCGAGTGCGTCGGGCGATAAGTCGAAGTGGTCGTTATATTTTAGCGAAGCGAGTTGAAACAGATGTCCTCAGTAATGACTCAGAAGCCTATCGATTGCTTGATACAGAGACATTCAAATCGTACGAGTTACCCGCCGCTGTTTTTGGCAATCATTCATCGATTGTCAGCTATGCGTTTAGTCAAGATGAGAGGCATCTGATGGTTCTGACACCTGAGGAACTTTCGTTTTACAAATTGAATCTTGATGCTCTTACAGCGGACCTTCAATTAGAATTGGTAGGTCTTCGAACGATGAAGAGTGCCGATTTCGAGCAGAAAATTCACAACGGAAACTTTCTCGGATTTAATTTTTCAGGTAGCTCTTCGACATACTCGATTCAATGGTTTCTCAAGGGTGAAGGGCTAGTTTATTGGTATAGTCCCCTTTCTTTCGGAGAGCCACGACCGTCCGTTGAGTAATGGTGTCTAGACCCTTTTCTCACTAATGGAAAATTCTATACCCCCCCTGATTTTTGACACAAATTGCAATAATCAGGGGGGTATGTATAATCTATTTATGCTTCATCTTCGTACTCGACTTGCAATATCCACCATTTTATCGAGGTTGAAATTCTTTCGAATCGTTGCACTTCAGGGAGCGAGGCAGACTGGGAAAAGCGTGCTGGCCCGAGACCTACTTCAATCGCGACTGAAAAAGTCTCACTACATCACGTTTGATCAAGGTACTCACGCTAATGCTGCAAGAACGCATCCGGAAACCTTTCTGAGTAGTCACGAAAAATCGCAACCCCTCATCCTAGACGAAGTTCAGAAGGCCCCCGAGATTTTTGATGCACTTAAAATGCGGGTGGACAATCATCCGAGCCCTGGTCAATTTCTTCTACTCGGATCGACGGAGTTTTCACACCTCACCCGAATTCGCGAATCCCTTACAGGAAGAATGGGGCGGGTACGCATCCTTCCGATGACTCTCGCAGAAACTCTTAAGATGAAAGCGCGCAGCGATTGGAAGCGGGCAGATCTGATGAGCTATTTGAAAAATGGCGGAATGCCGGGAATTTTGAATATACGGGATCAGAATTCGAGAGAACTTGTGATTCAGGACTGGATTGATCTCACTTGCGAGAGAGATTTGTTTCAGATTAAGAAATATAGTCTCGAATCTGGCATCGCGCGTAGCATCCTCGAGCTCACGGCAACACTCGAAGAGCCTTCGCAGGCGGCTATCGCTAGTGCGTTAAGAATTCATACTCGCAAAGTTTCTCAGTATCTCGCCGCGCTTCAAGCACTTTTTGTTATTCATCGTTTAGATCCACATCCGACAGGAACGGGAAAATCAATCTTTCTGCCTTTGGATTGCGCAATCGCCGGCACACTTGGAGCAGGCTTAACCAGGCAGCTTCACATCTGGTTGCTCAACGAGCGAATGGCTCTGAGCGAGTACTCGCATAAACAAAGAAGCCGCTTTTTTTACTATAGATCGCTTAGTAGAAGATGGATTCACTTGATTGAAAGAAATGGTAGCCACGAAAGAGCTTTTGAACTCCAGCTTTCGGAGACTCCTAAGAAAATAGATTCGGCACTCATCAAGGCTTTCCTTGCAAAGAATCCAAGATCGAGGGGGGCTGTTTATGCTCCTGTCATGGCACCTGTAAAAATAGATTCAACGGCTTTTCTGCCGTGGGAGGAAGTTGCAGCGGGTTGACCCAGAAAAATCATAAAGGTCTGCGGGGGTGGTTCGGCACAAAGCTGAACTTTGGTCGGACCGCCCCCGTCGAACCACTCCCGTTTAACCCAGCCTCTCGCTAAGTTAAGAGCAACCCATCGAAGCACCACAGTTTAGGCACTTGTAACAGGCACCGTTACGAACGGTGGTATGCCCACAAGAATCACAAAAAGGCGCATCTCCCATCATATTCTTTAAATAGTCGGTTTGACTTTGGTGGCGCGCGGCCTGCGAGGTCTTCGGAGCAGCTGCCACCGTAGCGGTAACACTGACGGGCTCCGCGGGCAGATTCTCAAGAATATCGGTTTGCTGCATCTTTTGAAGTTCTTCGGGCTTCACTTGCACAAAGTCGGTTCGTCCCAAATACTCCATGCCGAGCACTCGAAAGACATAGTCGATGACGCTGGTGGCATATTTAATATTCGGATGATTGACGGGCCCTTGCGGCTCGAAGCGTGTGAAGGTGAATTTTTCGACAAAGGTATCGAGTGGAACGCCGTGCTGAAGTCCCATCGAAACCGAAATGGCGAAGCAATTCATCATGCTTCTAAATGCGGCTCCTTCTTTATGCATATCGATGAAAATTTCGCCCAGGGATCCATCAGGATATTCCCCAGTACGCAAGTAGACCTTGTGACCTCCAACTTTCGCTTCTTGAGTAAAGCCATATCGTTTGGTGGGCAGCTTTCTTTGAAGAGCTGTAGGCATGGTGGTGGTAGTGTCTAGGGTCTTGCCTTCCACCTTTGATTCTTGAGTTTCGCCCGTGGTCGTCGCCTCTTTCTTCTCAGATTTTGTAGAAAGGGGCTGAGACGCTTTGCAACCATCACGGTAGACAGCGACTGCTTTGAGGCCCAGCTTCCAACTTTGAAGATGAATATCTTCAATATCTTCGACCGTTGTTTCGTGAGGCATATTGACGGTTTTTGAAATCGCGCCACTTAAAAAGGGCTGGACGGCTGCCATCATGCGCACATGGCCCATGGGAATAATGAATCGCTCGCCTTTATTGCCGCACTTGTTGGCGCAATCAAAAATAGCATAGTTTTCTTTGGCCAAGTGGGGCGCACCTTCGATGGTCATCGTTCCGCAAATGATTTCATTGGTTCGCTCTACCTCGGTGCTGCTGAGACCCAGATGTTTAAAAATATCAAAGCCAGCCGCCGTGGCCGATTCTTTGGTTAGTTTCAATTCTTTCAGAATTCCTTCACCTAAGCTGCTTGTGGCAAATAAATGGCGAATATCAAAGGTTGAAGGCAGTCGTTCTTCGAGTTTACGAATGCTTTCGCGAGACAAACCTTTCTCGAGCAGCCGCTCTGTCGACAAAATAGGATTGCCTTCAAAAGTCTGAGTGCCCGTTACATAATCGGTGATCTCTTTAATTTCACTTTCGGAGTGTCCGAGTCGTCTCAAAGCGCGAGGCACTGATTGATTGATAATTTTGAACGAGCCTCCCCCTGCTAATTTTTTAAACTTCACCAAAGCAAAGTCGGGTTCGACTCCGGTGGTATCACAGTCCATCAAAAGGCCAATCGTGCCTGTAGGGGCAAGTACCGTAAGCTGAGCATTACGATAGCCATATTTTTCTCCTAAGCTGAGCGCCATGTCCCAATCTTCTTGAGCCGCTTGAATAAGCTGCGCATCGGTAGAATGCAACTGATAGGCAGCGTCACGGTGCATGGCGATGACATCCAACATCGATTTTTCATTCTTCGAATAGCCAGGAAAAGGCGCTTTCTGAGAGGCTATTTCGGCGGAAACGCGGTAGCCGTGTCCCGTTAAAATAGCGGTTAAGGCGCCAGCCATTTGATGAGCTTCAGGCGAATCATAAGGTAGGCCGTTCATCATCAAAAGAGTTCCCAAATTTGCGTAGCCTAAACCAAGGGGGCGATAGTCGTGCGAGTTGAGTGCAATGCGGGCGGTAGGGTAGCTCGAGTAATCGACTAAAATTTCTTGGGCGGTTGTAAACACGCGGATGGCATGTCGATAGCCATCGATATCAAATCCTGTTTTCTCATCCCAAAATTTCATGAGATTGAGAGACGCTAAGTTACAGGCCGAATCATCTAAGAACATATACTCAGAGCAAGGATTCGACGCGTGAATTCGATCGGTCATCTTACACGTATGCCATTTGTTAATGGTGGTATCGTACTGAAGGCCGGGATCGGCGCATTCCCAGGCGGCTTGGGCAGCCAGTTTCCAAAGATCTTTGGCCTTAAAGGTTTCGGAGACTTCTCCGTTCGTTCGAAAACGAGTGGAGTAGTTTCGATCGTTGACGACCGCCTCCATAAATTCATCGTTTACACGAATGGAGTTGTTCGAATTTTGTCCCGCGACGGTACGGTAAGCTTCTCCGTTAAAGTCTGAAGGATAGCCTGCGGCGATAAGTGCTTTGGCTTTTCGCTCTTCTCGCACCTTCCACTGAATGAAATCTGCAATTTCAGGATGATCCATATCGAGGCAGACCATTTTGGCCGCTCGTCGGGTGGTGCCGCCCGACTTAGTCGCACCAGCGCCCCGGTCGAGAACTTCTAAGAAGCTAATCAAACCCGAGCTCAAGCCTCCGCCACTCAGTTTTTCTTGTTTGCCGCGTAGCCTCGAGAAATTTGTGCCAGTTCCTGAACCGTACTTAAAGAGGCGTGCCTCACTTTTTATAAGATCAAATATATTCATCAAATCGTCGTCGACGCTTTGAATGAAACAGGCGGAGCATTGTGGATGCTCATAGGCATTGGCCGTGGCTTCGATGCGATCGGTTTGGGGATTCCAGTAAAAATTACCGCCCGATCCTTGAATTTTATAGAACTCATAGAGGCCGCAGTTAAACCATACGGGAGAGTTGAAGGCCCCTTTTTGGTTGATGAGCAAATGGCGCAGCTCGGTTTCAAAAATTTCGGCGTCTTTCGGAGTTTTAAAATAACCTTCGAGTCGCTCGCCAGCCGTGCGAATCGAGTGAGCAATACGAGTTACCAGTTGGCGCGCGGAGGATTCGTGATCGATCTCGCCTGCTTTTTGGGCGACGCCCGCCTTTCGAAAAAACTTCGAAACGGCGATATCGGTGGCCAATTGGCTCCACTCTTCGGGCACTTCGACCGACTCCATGCCGCTGACGACGGAGCCATCGGTATTAGTGATCATACTCTTTCGTTGAGCCCACTTAATTTGATCAAAAGGGTCGACCCCTTCTTTAGTAAAATAGCGTGAAAATCGCAGTCCTAAGGCCTGAGCCACCGCCTTTTTAGAATCTGATTTTGCTTTTTCATTGGTTGTCTTTGCTGTCTGAGCCATAAATTCGCCTGTAGTTTTCATTTTGTTTCTCAATTCCTCCCTTCTTTAGAATGATGTGCTGAGATCAGGGCGTCAAATCAAAAAGCACAATATATAGTGTACCATATTAAAAAAACCCACAATAAGCTGTGGCTCACCGCATCAAGGGCCTGTAGGGGTCGCAACTTGTTTTTGGAGCTGAAGGGGCCGGACTCGTGGTTCGAGAGGCCATTCAGAAAGCCAAAGCAGAACTTCATCACAAGTTTTTCGTACTTTAGGGTCAAGAGGAAATCGAAGACTCGTTCACGGGCCAAAATAAATGGAGCTGACAGCTTTCGCTTAGGTAGTTTTGTTCATCACAGGGCGCCTTCTGGCCTACAATGAGCCATGAAACTGTCTCACGATTTAAAACGTTTAGTTCACACCAGCGTTGGCCTATTAGGAGGCGCTATCGCGAAAGAGTTTGGCTCTGCCACGTTTAAGAACGTGGAGTCCATGCGCCAGCGTATGAAATCGATTCGTCGTGATTCGACCGGTCGGTCTCAAACCTTGCTGAAGCGAGAACTTCGGGCGTTGGAAAAACTCGATTCCAACGAGCTTCTGAAGTTGGCCAGATCGTACGCCGTCATGCTCGAACTGATGAATGTTTGTGAGAGCGCTTACCGCAGTTTTCGTTTGAAGAAAACCTTGAAGGAGCCCTCTCAAACTCGGATGCGTCGACTCACCTTTGTTCTGACGGCGCATCCCACAGAATCAAGGCGGCCCGAGGTGCTTCGGCTCTTTGCTGATATTCAACGCGTCTTAGAGACTCATTTAGATCAGCCGTGGCGCGATTTAGAATCTCAGCTCGGCTGGCGATTGCGTCTCTTGTTGCGACGCTCGATGGCTCGCCACAAAAAGCCCAAAGTGGGGGACGAAGCCGATTTAATTTACGCAACCGCTTTGAGAACAGAACTTCTGGATCAGCTGATTCACATGAACCAGATGGGCCTGAAGGTGCGACTGCGAACCTGGGTAGGCGGCGATAAAGATGGGCATCCTGGGGTGGATGAGAAGGCGTTTTTAAAAAGCCTTCAGCAATCGAGGCGATGTCTCTATGACTATTTAGAAGCCCAGCTTCTCGAAGCAGCGACTCATTTTCGAAGATTTGACGACGTGCAGACACAGCGAGTTTTGGTTTTCGTGCACGAGACCTTGTCCACTCTTAAACCCCTAAAAACTCTTCAGGTGGGTGACGGTCGTCTGGTGGCTCGATGTCGAAAAGCTTTTCAAGCCTTGGTTCAGCAGCTTAAACCGATGTTCGAGTCGGATCAACATCCGTTAACTTCAGCGTTTCAACTTTGGGAGATATTTCCAGCGCTGGTCGTACCTTTAGAGCTGCGTGAATCGAGTGACATTATACAAGTCTCGCGGCGTGAACGAACGAAGCTAGCGATTTATAGAATGCTCAAAACCCTGAAAGACGTCGCTAAAGGAGTGCCACCGTTTTGGTATGCGCGGGGGCTGATCGTCAGCCAAACCGAAAAACCAGAAGACTTATGGAATGCTCTCGAGCTGCTGCGCCAAGTAAGATTGGCCGATGGTCTTCCTGTTGTACCGCTGCTTGAGAGCGAATCGGCTTTACGCAAAGGTCCTCGTTTAATAGAGGCAGCGTTGCGCCGGCCCGCGTTCTTAAAAAGCAGTCGTCATATTCAGTCGGACTATTTCGAAGTCATGTTAGGTTATTCGGACTCTTCGAAAGAGGCCGGCGCCCTCACCAGTAAATTATTAATTGCTGAGTCGATGGAAGCCATCGATCGATCTCTCAAGCGTCTGAAGCTAAAGCCCATTTTCTTTCATGGCTTCGGGGGCAGTATCGAACGCGGAGGTGGTTCCATCTTGGAGCAAACGGCAGCATGGCCAAAATCCGCACTCGACATTGTGAAACAAACGGTACAAGGCGAAATGGTTCAGCGAATGTTTGCCTCTCCTGAGATTTTTCTGAGAAGTGCGTTGCTCTTTTCTGAGGTGGCGAACCATCGTAATATCTCTCAGGGGCGCGCTGAAGCGCGTCATCGCAAGGGGCTTAAAACTTTGGCGAGTCGGTCGACCACGGCCTATCATGATTTCTTTTTTTCTTCGGAAGGGCTTAAGCTTTTGCATGCGGCCACACCGTATGCCTTCTTGAAAGATTTAAAGATGGGTTCACGCCCCGCAAAGCGAAAAAAGGCCGCATCGCTAGCCAACTTGAGAGCCATTCCTTGGGTCATGTGTTGGACTCAAAATCGACTCTTGTTGCCTGCATGGTGGGGCTTGGGATCGGCGTGGGCTTCACAGAGTCTATCGCAACGAAAAGAGATCAAGCGTCTGTATCAGCAGAGTCCTTTCTTTCGCTCGTTCGTACGAAATCTTGGTTTTTCATTGGCGAAAGTAGAATTGCCTGTATTTGAACTTTATTTACGTTCGTTGCAGCACGACGCCCACTACGCAGATGGTTGGATGCAGCGCGTGCTTTTAGAATTATCTCAGGCGCAGCAGCTTTTTAGGTTTGTGACGGGGCATGAGAATTTTCTGCATTTTCGCCCATGGCTGGAAGAGAGTATTCATTTAAGGTCTAAGATGATTCATCCGCTTAATCTTATCCAGATTATCGGAATGAAGAGAAAAGACCTCCGGCTCTTGCGCGAAAGCTCCGCTGGGATCGCTTGTGGAATGATGACGACAGGCTAGGCTCTACGCGGTGAATGTCGAAAATTTTTTATTGCGGAATGCGTAATAGATTCGAGGGTCGTGGCTCCTCTCAGAAGACCGCCTTGGCGATGCGAATTTCAAAACAAGTATGGGGCCGGCTCCCTCGCGGCCAACAAATTAGTCTCTTGATCTACTTGCGGTTGGCCGCTCCGAGCTTCTGAGAGGAGCCACGACCCCCTCGAAGCCATTATCACCTGAAACAATGCATCGACTGAGTCGAAGGCTCTTTCGGGAGCTGCGGTCACCTCGCCCTTAAAAATTCGCGCCGATACTTCCCAAAAATGTAGGCTCTGAAGGCAACGGATAGTCGACGACCTCCATTAAATTCCACGACAAGATATTTTGTGCTCTTAACTGAAAGCGAAAAACGCGCCAACGGACGCTAAGAAAGGTGCCGAGATCGTAAGAGGGGGGTAGTGTTTGAAGGCCGGCTTTTAGAGATGAGCGAGCGGCGAGGGTCGTGCCCACTTCGAGGTGTTCGAGATTGCCGGTCTGGAAAGGTTTCAGCGAGAGTTTGCCTGCCAGACGATGCTGAGCTTGATAGTCGGCGCGCTCTGAGCCAAGACGACTCTGTTGCAACGTATAAAACAATCGCAGGGTTAGAAATTGAAACGGGCTCGCCTTTAACGAATTTTCTAGTCCGTAGGTGATCGAGCTTCCTCGATTCATGACTTTGAAAACAGGAGTCGTCGGATCATCCTGCAAAAGCGAATCTCGTCGGTGAATGAAAAAGGCAGGGACCCACAAGACCTGCTCCGGCCATTTCCACTCTGTCCCGATATCAAAGGCGAGAGTTTTTTGACGAGCGAGTTCGCTGTTACCTTCAGCATAAGGAGGATCATTAAAATACATTTCATCAAAATTGGGACTGCGTGATCCATAGGAGAGATTGGTCACAAGGGCCATCGGCTGGGTCCATTGCCGCCTTAGGCCCAAGCCAAGATGCAAGAACGCTTTCTCGCTTTTAAGATCAGAGACAAAATCGAGTCGGGCGAGAGGCTGTACAATGAATCCGGGTTGCGGCGTCCATGTGGTTCGGTTTTGCAGGACGATTTCATGGCGTAGGGGCGAGTGGTTTTTTAGAGGTGTTTGCACTGGGCCGCTTTGGATCGAAAAACTGCGCGTCCAAAGTTTAGCATTCTCCCAGCGAACTGAAGTTTCAGAGTTCCAGGTCTCGGAGCCTTCCCAAAGTTTTTCTACGGCGAGCGAGTAAACCATCCACTGATTGGTGGCGTGGTAATGAAACTCAGGGTTGGAGTAAATCTGATATTGATAATGGCCCTGGGCGATCATTCGAAATGAATCGTGTCGATAGGAAAGGCCGACGAGAGGTCGGAAGGTCTCAAGATGAGCTTGAGGCGAGGGAATGGAAAGTGAGCCGGGACTCCCTTGATCGTTTTGAAGATAGAGAGCCATGACAGACCACCGATCACTTCGCTTCCAGCTTTTGATATTGATTCGCTGAGCGGCATTGTTCTCACGGCGCTGCTTCTTGCCGCCGTGCTCGAAGACAAAATCTCCCATCGAGCGCTCGAGAGAGGCAGACGCGACGGGCGTGAGTATGCCCATCGAGATAAACGACTCGCTACCCAGCTGACTTTCAAACCCATATCGATTTTTCCGAGGAAGACTTAAGTGAAGGGCGCCTGAGGCTTCGGGGGCCAAGAGTGTGTCGGGTCCTCGCATCAAGTTCATAGAATCAAAACCAAAGGGCGATAGAAGGGAAAAATCAAAATCTCCCGATGAAGGAGAATTGAGTCGATAGCCCTCGACAAAGACCGACGTGTCTTTGGTTTGGCCCCCACGGACACTCAGACCATAGGTGGATAGCGAGCCACTATAGCTTTTGAAGCTGAGTGAGGGAGAACTCATACGGCCATCGTCAGCGTCGAACGCTTCACTCAGTTGACTTGGGTTTGCTGCCGACTCGGTCGAGAGGCCCTGCGCCTGAAGCGAGACTATGGCAGATGACAGTGTCGAGAGCCCCAAAAAACAGAATGTGGTGACAGCATAAAGTGCTAAGCGACAAAATACAGAACGATAAAAATAGGAGGCGACCAGAGGCATAAGTGGTCGCGAGTCTAGGCCCTGTTCGGGCTAGAAATCGAGCCTAAAAATAGGCCTTTAACTGAAGTCCTGTAGAGCGAAAATCTGTCACATTGCGGCCCGCAAAATTCATTCGGTAAAAGGCACTCACTGAAAACGGAAAGCGCTCACGCCCTGCACGAACCGCTGCCAAATTCGAATATTCGAGCGTCGCCTGGCCTTCATGAAGGAGTTGACTGGTTCCAGTTTCTAGGAGCTCGGCGGCCGCTCCTGTATAGGAGTCCGAAAATTTTTGTTTGAAGCGATAGCGTGGGCTAAAGGTCACGCGCGATAGAGGACTAAGATGGGTTTCAAGCGCTGTCTCCCAAAAATCACCCGGCGTATGGGTGGTCGATGTTTTTGCTAAGCCCAAGGGCAGGTCTTCACTGAGAGGAACTCTGACTTCGGTGGAATGAGGTAGCTGAATCGTATAGCCTAGCTCCCACGTAAATGAGAGTCGCTGCGAAACATCGTGATCGACGAGTGAGAAAAATCCCATATCGATTTGACCATCTCCGAACGCTAAATCTAAGAGTTCGTTAGGGTCGTCCTCACGCCCCGTGGGCAGGCGAACGCCGCCCTTTGCTGTGGCTCGCCACTGTGTATTTCGAAAATACTGATACTTGGCGCCCATCTCAATATCGCCCAGGCCGCTGCCAGACCATGATGCGAGTGCTCCGTTATAGCCATATTGTTTTTGAAGAATCTGATTGAACGATGCCAGTGATAGTGACGACGCAAGTGATTGCCGCAAAAATCTTTCACTGCTGTCAGGGGCAAGTGCCTCGGTGGCGGCCAGATAATTTGCGCTTGGGGTGAGTCGGCCTTCAAACTCTGTTTTTCCATGGACCATAGGCACAATGAGGCCGACGCTTAAGCGCGACGTCAGCCCATACTCAGCGACGAGAGTTAGAGAATAAACTTCCGTTCTGATGGATGATTCTAAGTCCGCAATAGTTTCGTTTAAAAATTGATCTCCCTCACCAGCCTTAAAAAGATTCTTTCTTGCGGCGATTTCATCCAAGCCCTTTACGATGCCGGCCTTCGTGAGAAAATTGGCCGTGATGGGTCGCGACAATGGGCTGCCCAACGACTGGGTGAGCTGATCATCGCCATACTTACCCTCGGCCTGAGAAAACGATGTAACAGCCCGTAGTCGCCATCGACCCTGCGGAAGTACTTTTGCATCGTCCGCTGCTGCCGGGTGCGGCAAGGCCAACAGAACGATAAGACCAACGACCCATCCAAAAATTTCAAAACTACAATAGTGATTTGCTTTTACAGACATTTACTAGCCCCTCCACCACGTATGTTTCTAGAAGAAACGGGGGGATGAATCAAATGGATTCCGTTTTGAAAATTTAGTCGCCTCGCAGCTTCTCACGTATTGCCATTTTATCGAGGATAAAAAAGGGCATGCGATGGAGCTCCGATTCTTGCGTGATACCGACGGCCGCGAAGTTGATTTTGTTGTTGTCATGGATCAAAAGCCTCTATTCTCTGTTGAATGCAAGACAAGCGAGAAGAATATTAGTTCAGCGATCCCATACTACGAAATACGAACAGATATTCCGCATTTTTATCGGGCGCATCGAGGTGATAAGCTATACTAAAAAGGCAAAACGACCGTTCTGTCATTTGTCCGATTTTGCGAAGATCTGAAATGCCCTAAAGGCCGGCTACATCGTTTTAACCGTTTCCGCTTGCTTCAAAAGAAAAGCTTCTACAAAGTCTTCGAGTTCTCCATCGAGAACCGCGTCGGGTTGAAACGATTCATGTTCGGTTCGTAGGTCTTTCACAAGTCGGTAGGGTGCCAATACATACGATCGAATTTGAGACCCCCATGAATTGTCGAGCTTCTGAGCATGGTGAGCATCCGTGGCAGCTTGTCGCTTTTGAATTTCAAGCTCATAGAGGCGGCTCTTAAGCATGGTCATGGCAGTGGCGCGATTCTGGTGCTGAGACCGCTGGGTCTGGCAGGCCACAATAATGCCCGAGGGAATATGGGTGAGCCGCACGGCAGACTCGGTTTTGTTCACATGTTGACCGCCGGCACCACCGGAGCGAAACGTATCGGTCTTGATGTCGTCCGGTTTGATTTCGACTTCAATATCATCGTCAATTTCAGGAACAATATCCACGGCGGCGAACGAGGTATGCCGCCGTTTGTTTGAATCATAGGGAGAAATACGTACGAGTCGATGTACTCCGCGCTCACTTTTTAAGTAGCCATAGGCATGATCGCCTCTGCAAATGAAGGTCGCCGACTTAATACCTGCCGCTTCACCGGCTTGCTCGTCGACGATATCGACTTCAAAGCCTTTACGGTGCGCATAGCGCAGCAACATGCGTTGGAGCATCTGGGCCCAGTCTTGAGCTTCGGTACCGCCTGAGCCAGCGTTTATCGAGACAATTGCGTTAAGTCGATCGGCTTCTGCAGACAACATTTTCTTAAGCTCAAGGCTGCGAAGGTTTTGATAAAGTTTTGGAAGTTCGGAGCCAATCTCATGCAGGAGATCATCGCCGTCGTCTATAGTTTCAAGCAACTCAATCGAGTCGTTTACCGAACGAGACAACGATTCAAAAGGCTCTACTGTCTTGTTGAGACTTTCGATTCTAAACTGAGTTTTTTTGGCATCGTCTGGATTGTTCCAAAATTCGGGCGACAGAGTCTTTTCGCTTAAAACGCCGCGTTCATCTTTGAGTCGATCGACGTCAAAGTAGCCCCCGTAAGTGAGAAATTCTTGTCTTGAGTTCGTTGAACTCCTGAATCAAACCTTTGCGATCTTTCGCGGACGTTTCCATATCAGAGCTATAACAAAAATAAGAGGCCAGATCCATTCCATTAACGGATAAGTCTTCACAAAAAAAGTCTGTGTCGGCTCGCGTGAGACGGGCACTGTCAAGACATCGCTCGCTTGGGCAAAAGCCGGTATATCGGTGCGCTCCCTTGGTGTCATGAGAGAGCTCTGTCCATTGTTCGTCACTCGCAGCATCGGAAGACCCGTCTGATAACTTTGAAAATGAGACAGTGTGGCGTGTTGAGCCAGGGCCGACGTTTTTCCGTACCAAGCATCGTTTGTAAAATTAATTAAGATCTCAGCCCCTTTGCGCGCCAATGAGACGCTGGAGCGTGCAAAAATATCTTCGTAGCAAATGAGGGGGCCGACATTGAGTTGGCGTGGGCCCACTCGCAGCGTGTCTTGAGCAAAAGAGCCGGGTTGAAAGTCTCCGACATTTTCAACCACTTTTCCGAAGGGAATATAATCTTTCAGAGGCACGTATTCACCGAAGGGCACCAGATGTCGTTTCTCGAAACGGCCCACCGAATGATCCCCTTCGAGTTGAATAACGCTATTCTTATTATAGGATCCATCGCGTACGACCGCCCCAAAAAGAAGGGGCATCGGCAACTTAAAATCGAAGGATGATTCAGACGACATAACGAGAAACGGATAGGCCGTCTCTGGCCACGCCACAAGATCGGGAGCCTGGGGGACGAGAGCATATGAGAGGCCAAGTAGTTTCGAGAGATTATCGTGGGCTGCGCGCGGGTCCCACTTCAGATCTTGCGGGATATTGGGCTGAACAATACCGATGTTAAAGTCTTCTGTGGAGCCAGTAGGTAAAGCCCGCCCTGCCCAAGAGACGATCGCTACTAAACCAAAAATAAATACGGCTGGGACTATGAAATCACGACGCGTCTGCCACGCAAATGAAACGAGGGCCGATACAAAAATAGCGGCAAAGGTGAGGCCGTGAATACCCCAAATCGATGAGGAGCCACTTACAAACGGCGAGAATGAAAAGGCGGCACCCCATTCTCCCCAGGAAAATCCTGTCAAAAACCACTGCCGCCAGGCTTCGAGCGTCGCCCAGAGCGATGCCCAAAGACAAAGTCGATTCAAGATCGGTCGCGACATAATCGTGTCGTTGCCTGCGATGCAGGCCCAGAGTCCCCAGTACACAGCGCAGTACGACGACAATATGAGCGTAATCACCACCGATGTGGCCCATGATAGATCGCCAAAATTTATCAGGGCGTACGAAATCCAATACCAAATGCATGAAAACGAAATAAATCCAAAGAAGAAACCTTTTGAAAAGCGAGCGCGCGGACGTCCTGCTGTAAGATGAGGCCAAGCCAACGATGTGCCGATGATAGAAACTAGAATGGTAATCCAAGAATTCTCCCAAGCCAGATCACCGGCTCGAAACGGATGGGCGGCTGCAAGGGAAACGGCCGCAAACAAGAGAGTCAGCAGATACTTGGGAGGACAAAGACGTTTCACAATCACACGCTAACCTCTACGAGTGAGTCGATTCAAATAGTTTTCCATTTGAGATTCAAGATTGCGCATGATGCGGGCCTGGCGAGGGGTTTCATGATCGTAGCCGAGCAGGTGAAAAAGACCGTGACAAAAGAGCTCAAGAATCTCTCGCTTCACCGAATGATCGTATTCGGTCGCTTGCCGCTCGGCGACTTTTCTATCAATTACAATAGAGCCCAGCACATGAGGAATTTCCGATATAAAGCTGAGAACATCGGTGGTCTTCACTTTACCTCGATACTGAGTGTTCAAAGCCTTTACTTGAGCGCTACTTGCTATGACAAGTTCGACGATATTCTTAGTTGGTTCTACATGGCCGCCCTCGGCCTTAGATAGCGCGATTACCTTTACGGCAAGGAGCGACAATCGTTGCTCAGAGATGCCGAGAGGCTTTCGAGTGCGATTAACAACGGAGACATGCATGGCCTAAAAAATCCTAGGGCGAAAATGGCTTCATCGACGACGTACGCTGTGGATCGTCGGATTCTTCTTTATGAGAGGGATACTCAATTCGTTGATGATAGATGCCCTGCAGTACCTGAGAAAAGGCCATGCCAATGGCGTTTAAATCTTTGAGAGTGAGATCGCATTCATCGAGCTGTCCATCGAGAAAAAATCGCTCAATCGTTTGATGCACCACTTGTCGAATTTGATCGGCCGATTTCTTGGGCAGACTCTTGACGGTCGCTTCAACGGCATCGGCTAAGAGAATGATGGCCGCTTCTCTGGTTTGCGGTTTGGGGCCAGGGTATCTAAAATCGCGATCGTCGGGTTCTTCGGTGCCTTCAGCTTCGGCGAGTTTGCGAGCCTTATCGTAAAAGTATGAGATAAGACCGGTGCCGTGATGCTGGGGGATCACCTCAATAATACTCGGAGGTAACTTGTACTCCAGGGCAAGCTCGATGCCTTCTTTCACATGGTTTGAGATGATAAGCGCACTCATTGTCGGCGCGAGTTTGTCGTGTTTGTTCTCGCCTTTAATGTTCTCAATAAAGTAGTGAGGCTTTTTTAATTTTCCTACGTCATGATAGAGACTTGCCACACGAGCAAACAAGCCATTGCCGCGAATGGTCTCTGCCGCTTTTTCGGCCAACTGACTTACGGTGAAGGAGTGAAAGTAGGTTCCAGGAGCTTTAATAATTAAATCTCGTAGCAGAGGATGATTGGTGCTCGCCAGCTCCATAAGGCGCAAATCGGTCGTATAGCCCAAAAGTTCAATAATGGGCTGAAACCCAAGAACGAGCATGCTTGAAACAAAGCCTGAGAGAAGGCAGAATCCAATCAAAGCGGTATAAGAGATGATCGGCAATTCAAAATTGGGAAGATCTGACAGACCTGCCATAGAGCCTACGATCATCATCACGCTGACAACGAGCCCAGCAACGAGTCCGGCTCTGAAGACGTCAGAGCGTTGTGAAATATGGCGCATGCAAGCCGCTGCAGCGAGCGATGACGTATAAAATGCGACGCCAAAAAAAGCGTCTCGTTGAATGAGTGAAAGACAGATGGCCTGAATCAAAATAAAGAAGTGTGTAATCTCCATGCTCGCAAATAGTCGAAGAGTCATTCCGCTAAATGCAATGGGCAGCAGATAGTGAATGGCCGAACCGAATGATGTGGTGCCTCGCGATACATGAAGAACATGCAGAGCAAAGGCATAGAGTCCTAAAGAAATTACCAAAAAACCCCCGATAACACACTGGTCTCGCAGGGACAGTTTAAACTTCTTAAAATTAGATTGGCCTACAAAATTGAGAACTAAGATTAACACGAATAAAAAGAGGGCCATTAAACCCGTGGCTTTAAATCCCCGAAGTTTATCCCCCTGTTTTTGTTGACTAGCTAAGAGTAAGACGTGCCGCCGCTCAATACGCTCGCCAGCTTTAAGAAAAGTTTCTCCACCCCGAACCTCGTAGACGACAGGTTCGATGGATGCTGAGATCTCTTGGCGCCTGTGTTCTGTTTCAACACGGTTAAAACTTAAATCTGTCTCAATGAGATTGGTGAATAGAAATAAAATCTGCTCATAGTGCGCGGGCGACAGCGTTCGCTCTTGCTTCGGAGGAGTTTGATAGCGAGCGCGAAAAGAATCTCGTACTTCAGAAATACTTTGAATTTTATTGAGAAAGGCCTTTCGAGAGACTCGAATCTCTTCATTGCTGCGAATATCGCGAACTAAAATTTCAGAAGAGACCAAGGTCGATTTTTCTTCGACGATCCAAACCGATCGATAGTCTGCAACGAACTGTGTTGCAAGAGATTCTAAAATATGACTGCCTCGATTAGCGCGCAGCGCTACCCACTGTAGGCTCGTCAAAGGAACTTTCAATAACTCTTCGATCATTGTCTCAGTTGCAGAGCTTTGTCCGAGGGTGGTCGCTTTGGCATTTTTAACTCGGTCTATTAATTGGCTGCGAGTGGCGGAGTCGAAGTCATATATGGGCAGTACTTGCTCGGAGAGAAGGCGCCGTTTCTTGTCGGTCAACTCTTCATCGATGACTCGCATGTCTTGCTGGGCCACTTCATCTTTGCCGGCGAGTCTGCCCACGACATAATCTGGGCTTTCTTGCGTCCAGGGGCTGCGAGCGATCGTCGCCGCTGCCAATGCAGTCAGTGCTGCAATGGCCAGTGAGCGCCAGCGTCTCTTAAGCAAAAAAAATTGGCTTGTCCAAAATCCATCCATCACTATGATTAGCGCCTTTCGCTTCGGCAGCTTAACTCATAGGTTACCGGATTCATAAGCGAATAGCTGAAAAGATCTGCCGGAATAGCTAAAGACTTGGGCAATTCGTTCAACGTCAATGGATAGTACTGAAAACGACTTCGATAGATTTCAAGCGCTTGCTGCACAGCTCTCGAGTCACAAGGCGCCGTTATCTTTTGGCTAAAGACAAAATGAAGGCCGATCGTTAAAACTAAAGCCGATAGGGTTGTTACTACGGCGTTTAAAACATCGTTGACGCTGAGAGCCAGAGTGTGAACGACGGAGCCCTCTTCGGCGAGTCGCTCTTTTGACCTCAGGGCGCCGCGTTCTTGAAGACTTAAAATCATCTCAATGGTGAGATACTCTCCGTAAGGCAGCATCTGTACCAAATCTAAAACACTGTGATGCCCGTCGCAGAGTCTCAGAAGCTCTAGCTCATCCACCGAAAAGGGTAATGGATTGCCCTGAACTTTGGCTTCTGACAAACTTTCTTCAATAAGGTCGGGTAAGTTTGAGTTTTGAATCGACGATACAAAGACTCGCTTGCTTGAACCCATTTGTGATTTAAGGGCCGGCCATGCTTGAAGTCGTCTCTTGGCCTCTTCAATTAATTCTCCCAGCTCCATGGGCGTATAAAAGGGAAGTTGGTCTGGATCTGGAAGAAATACGCGGTCGTCTTGTTTTCGAATTTCAATATTGGACCAAAAGAAGCATCTTAAAAAGACTTCTCTTCGATCTACGAGAAATAGTTTTTGAAGTCTTAGTTGTTGATCGGGGTTTGTCTTGAGGAGTTCAAGCATCAATTCAGGCCAGCTTCCCGGCATCCAGGAATCTGGCATCTGAACGTTAAGCCATGGATAGCGCTTCCAGCGCTGCAAAGATCGATCGATAGCTCGATGCGCATAAATCACTTGTCCCTCAGAAACTTCGATGGAGGCGCTTCCTTGAGTCGAAATGAGAATAACTCGTCCGGACCAAAGGTCTCGTCTGGCTTGTTCAAAAAAATCGAGTATCTGTTTCATGTCGAAGATAGTCTCCAGGCTCGAGCGACGAAAATAATATACAGAAGGCCAAATAAACTACCCAAAAGCGGCGATGAGTAGGAGTGATTGAATCGTGCCCCTGTATGTTCAAAGAAGAAGGGTATGAAAGACGTCTGTAGTTTTGGGGAAAGGGCCAACCAAGCAGGGGTATACAGAAGCGCGGTTTTCGCCCAAGAAAGTAAAAACGACTCTCCTTCATAGGCTTTCCACAGTTGGGGGTATATCCAAAACCAGAGTCGGGTTTGGCGAGTCTTTATGTGATTGTAGGCTCGCATTTCCATTTCTATCTGAATACGCGTGGCCGTGGCCGATAGATCTGATTTTTGGTTATTGGTCGCCTGAAAGGTACTCGATGTATCAAAATCACGCGTTAACGCTGGTTGGCCTGTATGTCGGCAGAGGCCCGAGCAGCGACGTCTCCAAAAGAAAAAGAACGCCAGAAAGAGCCAAGGTATAACAAAGAGCACAAGACGCCCCCATCGCGAAGATGGGATCAACGGCGAAAGACCTGTGTCTTGCAGCCATTGTACAATTTGACCTTGAAAGCGATCGGCCAAAAACTGAAAGGCACTCCGAGGCTCTGGCTGTAACATGGCATGAGTTTGGCGCGCTGCACGCTGACTGAAGTGACTGAGCTCATCGGATGTGAGTTTATTGCGAAGCTCATCCGACTGAATCAATTTTTGAGCGCGTATTGACATCTGAGAGCGATTAAAAAGAATGAGGGGCTCCGTCTCAGCCATCGGAAGCTCCGACAAGCGTTGCAAAATGCTCTCGGGCGATGCGGTGGATTCATCAGCCACAATACGGAGTAGGGAGGTCTGGGGCGAGGGCGGTAAATGCTGCAGGAGTGACCGAGTAGAGGCGATATCTCTATTGTAAAACGCCCAAAGAGCTTTCTCAAAAGGATGAAGCTGGTCTAAATCACTCTTTGAATATTCCAACCGGGTCCGACCTTCACGGAGCGCTTCGATGAGATTGGTTCCCATGAAGGTTTTCTTCAAATAAGAACTGTGGGACCAGACACTTAAAGTCACGGTCAATAAGCAGGCCACGATAATTGGAGAAATTTTTTCACGAGAGTAAATGGCCGCCAAGAACCCCCACAACGCTACAAAGGCCGCCCATTGCTGAAAGACAATGGTCATCATTAAGGTAACAGCCAATGCCAACAGAATCGGAAATGCGCTTTCGCTTCGAATGAAGCGCGGTAGGTCATGAGCCATGGGCCGAGCCCAAATAGAAATATGAAATAGAAGAACCAACAAAAATGAAAAGAAGAGCGGAAATACAATCACTTTAATATGCCCCGAGAGAAAGACAAGGCCATCCCAAGGTCGATCTACTAAGGTGCTCAGAAAACGCGAGACTAACGAACTAAGAATATGAAAGTCAAAAGGGTCGGTGCCTAGGGCTAGGCTCAATTGAAGATGTGCGAGCGGCACATCTTTGGTAGGCCCAAAAAAATTGGTAGGGATGACTCGACCTTCGATGAAGAGGTTCATTTTGTTTTCAGCGATATCCACGAAGCCGTATTTCTGAAAAAAAGCTTGAGTTGAGATGTCTTGAGACAGCGACTCGTGCCATTGCGTTCGCAAGTCTCTCATGCCGAGGTCCGCGCCGGGCTCGAGGGGAAATATCAAGAATGAAAGAACAAAGAAAGAAATCACACTCTAAGTGTAGGTTTGAGTTCTTTTTCAAGCCAGTGGGAATTTCAGTTTTCATCGGTCACCTTGCGGTAAGATGGGGGCTTTGCAGCCGGCATTTCGAGTTGATAAATACCTGACAAAGCCTATGAAGAGGAATAGCCTGAGGCCATAGCTTACAAGGAGGTCTGTATGAGTAAAGCAATGCCCACGATTCAAAAATTTATGACAACGGCTCCCCATTCTATTGGAGCTGATCAAACAATAGCTAAGGCGGATACTAGAATGAGAGAGCTTGGGATTCGTCATTTACCCGTTTTAGCCGGTGGTAAACTCATCGGTATTATCTCTGATCGCGACATCAAATTTCTTCAGAGCTTTCGTGATATCGATGTTAGAAATACAAAAATTGAAGATTGTTCGGTGTCGGAAGTTTTTTCGGTAACGCCCAATTCACCTCTGGATGAAGTCTGTGCCAGCATGGCTGAAAATAAATATGGCTGTGCGGTTGTTATGGATAATCAAAAGTTGGTGGGCATTTTCACCTGGGTGGATGCGCTGCGTGCGACGAATGAGATTTTGAATTCTCGATTTCATAAGTGAGTGCTCTGCCGTCAGAGAATTCTGTTCATCGTGCGGACCTCGAAAATTTAAGAGGTCGTTAGGTTCTCCGCTGATTTAGCGAAACACAAAGGGGTTTCGGCCTGTTTTTGTTTCAAAGGCTGAAATCCACGACGTCAGGAAGCCCTTGCCTCGAGGGGCAAATCCATAGGGCTCGGGGAGGCCGTCTGGGGCATTTCTGGAATGACAATAGATACATCCTTGCGGATTCATTCTTTGGCCTGACACGCGATAAAGACGATTGTTTTTCTCGATGACCAGGTTGATGAGTTCTGGCTCTCTCATGAGAAAGAGGGATTCGTTCCCCGTTTTATCCCGGCTAGGTCTATATTGCGCAAACGCCCATCGGTGAGACGCGATCTTCTTCGCAATGCGCCACTCAAAGAGACTATTGCGATCATCGCGCATTCGAATAATATCAAGAATTTCTGTTTCTTCTGGCAGGTTCCACTTTTCGTCACGCCCATCTTCCTCATGCTTCACAACCTCGATAGATTTATCCTCGGGGAGGCGAACCCAGGTTTCATGAACAAACAGAGCGCCATTATCGATCGCAGGCTCAATTATTAAGCGTCTCGCAATAGGTGCCGAAATTCCATGTCGGCCGCTAAATCCCTGGTAAGGTAAAAATCCATTCGCTTCTGGATCGATCATCGGGCGCGTATCTTCAAAACCTTGATTCAGAATAGAGCGAAGTTCAGCTTCTCCGTTGGTTTCGTAGAGTTTATTTGGCGGCGGGGACTGGACGCTTTCCCTGTCGACGGGGGGTGGCTGAGCTCTGAGAGGTAGTAGAAGTCCACCAAAATTCCCCACCATCATTGCAGCAAGCAAGTATCCCCTCACGCGCCTCATAGGGCTTGAGTAGCACATTCAAGAAGATCCGTAAATCTAGTCATTCTTAGGGGTAGCGCCGTTAAAAAATAGCTTTGAGCGTACTCGCTTCATCAAGGTGGTGGCGAGATCAATTCGTAGTAGAGAACAAGCCACGGCGTAGAAACAAATCCCTGAAGTCACGAGTAGGCCAAGCCGCCCAATTTTTTGAAGTCCGATGCCGCTCTCCATCCAAACGGATGGTCCAACAACATAAGTGACGGCCAGTAGGCCTCCTCCCATCATGGCAGCAGCGAGGAGAGTTTTTAAGATATCTTTCACCAAGGTTCTGTCGAACAATCCTGGGCGCCGGTGAAGTATGATCAAAAATAACGCTAAGGTCTGAAATGTGGAAGAGATCGAAGTAGCCAGAGCAATTCCTGCGGCTCCCAGCGACTGAGATAGCAAAAGCGCTGAAATATAGTTAACGGCGATCGCGATTAGACTAATCCAAAATGGCGTCTTGGTGTCGAGCGACGAAAAGAAATAGCCTAAGGCGATTCTGAGACCTGAAAAAAAAGGCAGGCCTAAGGCATAGGCAACTAGGCAACCTGAAGACAGCAAGAGATCTTCGGCCTGAAAACGACCTGTAAAATAAAGGGTCGATACAATTGGTGTGGATAGAGCGATTAAACCAATGGTCGCTGGTAGACCCAAGAAAGCGACCGACCGCAGAGCGTAAGCCAAAGCCTCTTTAAGGCCCGGTAGATCCTTCTTTGCAATGAGTCGGCTGAAAGACGGCAAAATGGCTGTACCCAACGATGTGGCAATGATGGCGACGGGCAGCTCTAGAATGAGATCCGCATAAAAGAGATGAGATACGGCGCCAGGAATGCCGCTGGCAAAAGAACGGTTGATGATGATGTTAATTTGGTAGACCGCTAGGCTAAAGACGCTAGGGACAAGCAGAAAAAAGAGGGCTTTAACTCGAGGATCTCGCCAGCGAAAGTTGAGCGACGGGGTAGCCTGATAACGTTTGACCCTTGGCCATTGCAATGCAACTTGTAAAAGGGCTCCCAATAGAATAGCCGAGGCGAACAAAAATATACCTAGGTTCGCTTCGGGTTGAAGAAAGAAATAAGCAAGAGGCACAATGGCGATCACACTGACGCTGATCATCGCTGGCACGAAAGCCGACAACGCAAAGTCTCGAAAGGTATTGAGCACACCCATGAGAAAAGCCGACCAGGCAATAAATAGAAGAAAAGGAAAAAGCCACCGGGTTAGAGACACCGTCAGGTCAAATTTTTCTTTCTCATTTTCAAACTCGGGTACGTAGAGTCGAACGAGATCGGGAGCGAAAAAAATTCCCAGTCCAACAACGACCAAGCAAATAACGGTGAGCCAGGCAAAGCTCGAACTAATAAAAGACCGCCAGTCCTTAGAATCCATGGGGGAATCTGACTCTTGTCGGTAGCGTGTGAGCGTCGAGACAAGACTCGGGGTGAGAGCCCCTTCTCCCAGAAGGCGTCGCAGCGCGTTTGGAATGGTAAAGGCCGCTACAAAGGCGTCTGCAACCGCGGACGCCCCAAAAAAATGGCTTAAAATCTGGTTGCGTACGAGTCCAAGAAGCCTTGAAACAAAGGTAAACAGGGCCAAAACTTTCGAGGCTTTGCCAATCTCCTTGATCTCACTCATTGAGGAGCTCTCCAAAATGCCCTCAAATCGTTGACTTTAGGGTTTCTGGTTATTAAGAATCCCGTATGGCTAATCACGCTTCGAGTGAAAAACGAGCTCGTCAAGAGCTGAAACGAAATTCTAGAAATCAGTCGATCCGATCGGCGGTTCATTCCGCAGAGCGTTTGGTTCGAGACTCCCTCAAAGAGGGACCTAAGGCGGAGGCTGCACTGAAGTCGGCCTTTAGCGTTATTCAGAAAGCTAGGGGTATTCTTCATCGTAATACCGTTAGGCGAAAGATGGCGAAGCTCGCCAAAGCAGTGGCGTCGGCTGCCAAAAAGTCTGCCTAGTTATTGGTGCCTGGGTTTTCGCTTTCGTAGCCAAAACTTTTCCTTGTAGTAGGATATTTAGATCCAGGCTCAATCTTCTTAGTACCCACGTGGCATCAGACGATCCTTTTATGTCTAGATCAGACTCTAAGAGTCTATCAAAAATGCGAGCCCACTGAGGATTAGTAAGTGGTTTTCGTGTGAGCCACTTTTGGACCACATAGGGATGGGCTTTCAACGTTGTGCTAATTTCGGCGTCGGCCAATTTGCACGACCTCGCATAATGAATGAGTCTTCCTAATCGTAAATCCCGATTAAGAATTTGAAGAATGGCTAGTGGATAGAGGCCCGACAACAATGCGGCATCTAAGGCCTCCAAAGCGCGTGTCGCTGCAGAGGCGTGCAGAGCGTCGATCCAACGAAAAACATTTTTATCGCTGGTGGCTTCCACAAAGTCAGGGCTTTTCCATTGACGGAGGCCGGCCACTTTTAAGGGCTGTGATAGAGCCAACACAGCATAGTGCTGTCCCTTGTCGAAAATCGGAAATAGGCGCTCCCAGTCTTGTGCAGTAGGAAGATTCTTTTCGACCGAGGTTAAGAGAAGTAATTTGCGCTGCTGAAAAAGAGTAAACGAACGAAACGAGTCGACTACTTTAGCCCAGGAAGACTCTTGAAGATTGTGTCTCTCAATTAATAGATCGCTAGGCCAACCTAGGTCTTTGAGAAGTTTATCTCCCCACTGGCTCCAAGGTGATGAGGCTTCACGGAGAGCTTGCACGATCATTGTTTTTCTTCCTCCCTCAAGACTTGGTCGAGCGCTGTCGCATCAAAAATCGACGGCTCATCGTTTGTTTCAAAGACCCCAGCTTCAGTGAGGCTGGCTTCAATGGAAGCCAGTGCATCCGCCGGATCATCTATGGCTACCTTCTTCGTTTCTGTCTTAGTTTCAGCAGATTCTGGTGCTGCTGGCAACGAAGGTTCTGGGGTTGGCTCCACTTCAAGAATTTCAGTTTTCTCAGAGCCAAATTCAGCTGAGGCAGGCTCCACTGAGATGGGACTTGCCACTTCAGTGACGGCTTCGGGGGTGGCCGGCGTTTCTACTTCGGTTTCGACGGACTGAAAAATCTCCGTCTCTGGTATCGGAGGTAATGCAATTTCTTCGACAATCTCTTGGCCCAACGTAGACTGGTCGCTTGCCATACTATTTTCCACGCCAGACGGCGCAGGAATATCAAGAATCTCCTGAATTTCAGTTGTAGACATCGACGCCGCTGCATCGGACGGCTGCGACGGTGTGGACAATGTCGTGGGATCAACTTCAGCAAGAGTTTGTGCCTCAGCGTTCAATAGTGCAACGTCCGGGGCCGGCACCTCTGCGGCCGGCGCGTCCGCCATCGCGATTCCTGGTGCAGCCGCCGCCGTCGCGATTCCAGATACAGCGTCGGACGAAATGACAGTACCATTGAACGGGGTGGTTTTTTTCATCTGAAGACGTCGCGCTGCCCGTTCGGCTCGATACTGATGAAATTTTATATAAACTTGCTTAAGTGCAGGAAAGGCCAAGGCCGATAAATAAAGACCTAAGGAAAGACAGTTGAGAACAATAAGGGTCCAGACCGAGCCATTCACCCAAGACTTCATGGTGGCTACGTCAATCGCCTCGGACGCTCGCATGGCTTCTCGATGCACAAGAGATGCGCTATCGTTCGCCCAAAAGACTAAGTGATTCCAAAGACTTTCCACCACAGCAGATCCCCTCACCGTAGTGTCAGAGTATTCGATTTTGATGCTGCGAAGCAATCTTTCTGCGTTTATAGTGAGTCGATGATAGAAATTCCTGAGTCGCTAACTTTTGACGATGTTTTATTATTACCGCAACAAAGTGAGGTGCTACCCACTGATGTAGAATTAAAATCGCAGGTTTGTCGAAGTATCGCCCTTAATATACCGCTTATTTCCGCAGCCATGGATACAGTTACAGAATCACAAATGGCGATTCGCTTAGCGCAAGAAGGTGGACTCGGCGTTATTCATCGAAATCTTTCACCTCAAGAGCAGGCGCACCAAGTGAGACGAGTAAAAAAGTTTGAAAGTGGTATTGTTGTAAACCCTATTACTATTTCACCGACAGAGAGTTTGGCAAAGGCTCAGGCATTAATGGATGAGCATCGTATTTCAGGTCTTCCTGTCGTCGAAGGAAGTTCAGAAAAACCTCGTTGTGTGGGTATTCTCACCAATCGAGATCTTCGATTTGTGAAAGATCTGTCTCTTCCCGTATCGCAGCAAATGACGACCGAGTTGGTCACCGTTTCAGAAACAGCTCAGTTAGAACAGTGTAAAGAGCTCTTACAGAAACACCGCATTGAGAAATTGCTGGTGGTGGATGAGGGAGGTTTGCTGAAAGGTCTTATCACGATTAAAGATATTCAAAAGACAGTTCAGTATCCTGCAGCGGCCAAAGACAAAAGAGGAAGTTTGCGTGTCGGGGCGGCCATCGGCACAGGTCCCGATTGGGAAGAACGATACGATCGTCTGATTGATGCCGCCGTCGATGTTTTTTTCTTGGATACTGCGCATGGTCATTCTAAAAAAGTGATGGATGTCTTGAAAGCCATAAAGAAAAAATCAAAAGTTCCTGTGGTCGCAGGTAATGTGGGTACTCGAGAAGCTACGCGCGCGCTGATCGACCTGGGCGCTGACGCTATCAAAGTGGGTATTGGCCCCGGAAGTATTTGTACTACTCGCGTGGTTTCAGGAGTGGGCATTCCGCAGTTTTCGGCGATTCTTGAATGCGCCGAGGCGGCCGGAGATATTCCCGTCATTGCCGATGGGGGCATTAAATTTTCTGGCGATATTGTCAAAGCGTTGGCAGCCGGAGCTTCGGCCGTGATGGTCGGATCTCTCTTTGCCGGTACGGACGAGAGTCCTGGGGAGATGATTTTATATCAAGGTCGCTCCTACAAGGAGCATCGTGGCATGGGGAGCTTAGAAGCTATGAAATCGGGTTCTCGGGATCGATATTTTCAAGATCAAACCAAGCGCGATGAGGTCTCGAAAATCGTTCCTGAAGGTATTGTGGGCCGAGTGCCTCACCGAGGTTCGGTATCGGGGGTTGTGTATCAGCTGATGGGGGGGGTGCGAGCAGGTATGGGCTATGTGGGGGCGAAGTCTATCGCTGCGTTACGCGCGAAAGCGAAGTTTGTACGAATTACATCGGCGGGCCTTCGTGAATCTCATGTTCATGATGTTTTCATCACCAAAGAATCTCCCAACTACCAGTTGTCTTGAAAATGAAACATTACTCAGAGACTTGTCTCATTGTTGATTTTGGTAGTCAGTACACGCAGCTCATCGCACGCAAGTTGAGAGAACTTGGAGTTCGGTCAGAAATTCGCTTACCTTCCATGAGTTTAGCAGAGCTTCAGGCGGCCAAGCCTCTTGGTTTGATTTTGTCGGGTGGGCCATCGAGTGTAAAGGATCCTTCGGCCCCATGTTTGAGCTTTTCATTAGACGATGTGGCTGTGCCGGTGCTTGGAATTTGTTACGGCATGCAGTGGATGGTGAAGTCTTATGGAGGTTCGATTGGCCGAGGTGAGTCACGCGAATACGGAGTCGAATCCATTCAGGCTGAGGCGAGTCGGCTTTTTCCTCAAGGGGGTGAATTTCAGGTACTCATGAGCCACGGGGATCATGCGGATGCCGTGCCGGACTGTTTTCGTATCACCGCTCGTTCGAAACGCGGAATTCCTGCTGCTATGGAACATCGCGAACGCTCGTTGTTTGGCTTTCAGTTTCATCCTGAGGTGCATCATACTCCCGAAGGTTTAGAAATATTGAGGCGTTTTCTAGTCGCCTGTCGATTTCGATTTGATTGGAAGCCTCAACAGATCGTAGAAGAAATATCTGAAAAATTAAAAGCTCAAGTATCCAGCGGTCGAATTTTATGCGCCTTAAGTGGGGGGGTTGACTCTGCCGTAGCCGCTGTCTGGCTTCAGAGACTTTTTCCCGGTCGTGTGGATTGTCTGTGCATTGATACCGGGCTTTTACGCCATGAGGAGTTGTCTCGGCTTCAGGACTTGTTTGAATCCAAGTTTCACTTTCCGGTTCAGTTGGTGGATGCTCGCCAGAGTTTTATCTCGGCTTTGAAGGGGATAGTGGATCCCGAACAGAAGCGAAAAATTATCGGACGTGTTTTTATAGAGGTCTTTGAGCGAGAGAGCCAGCGTTTGCACGATATAAAATATCTGGCCCAGGGGACGCTTTATCCTGACGTGGTGGAAAGCCAGAGCGTACATGGGGGCCCATCTGCCGTGATTAAAAGTCATCACAATGTAGGAGGCTTACCGGAAAGTTTGCCATTTACCCTCATCGAGCCTTTGCGGGATCTCTTCAAAGATGAAGTTCGTCGCATCGGAGACTATTTGAGTTTGCCTCATGAGTTTTTATGGCGGCATCCATTTCCGGGGCCGGGTTTGGCGATTCGAATCATGGGAGATGTCACCGAAGAGAGGCTGACCCTGCTGCGCGAAGCCGATGAGCTCTTGCAGACCATGCTGCGAGAAATGAATTGGTATGACAAACTGTGGCAGAGCTTTTGCGTCTATCTTCCGGTGCAATCGGTGGGGGTAATGGGCGACGAGCGTACTTACGAAAATTGTCTTGTGGTGCGATGCGTCCAATCTGAAGACGGAATGACCGCCAATATCGCGGCGATACCGGGCGACTTGTTAGAGGCCATTGGGCGTCGGCTCATAGCGGAAGTGAAGGGAATCAACCGGGTGGTTTATGATATTTCTTCGAAACCGCCGGCGACCATTGAGTGGGAATAACTAACTCTAGGCCATGTAAATTCTACATTCAGAAAATATACTACCGTGTAATTTTTACATTGACACTTTGAGGCAAGCTATTCACAGTGAATTTATAGGGTTTTGCGGGATAGGGAAGACGTTTCCTTGGTTTATGAGGGGATTAGCCAGGTAGAGACGACATAAGTAGAAAGCCTTTATGTGGCTGAAGGCCTGCTTGGAGGCCTGAGAATATTAAGGACCGTAAGTGGAATGGGGGGAAGCTTACGGTCCTTTTTCTTTTGGTGGCCTGTACCGTGAGCATACTTCCAAAAGACGACAACCCCCAGCCGCTAGTATCCAAGATCTTCAGGGTCTAGAAAACAAGATCTTTCAGTTCGCTCTCGGCTAAAGGGCTTGGCCCTACAATCGTAAAAGAGAAATCCTTTAAATAATTTGCCGCGGCTCGTTGGACGTCTGCGGGCCTTACCTTGTTGAGACGCTCGAGAAAGGTATGTGCGTCCTTGGCGCCATGGCCAATCATCTCGTACAAGAGAAAGATGCTGGCCTGAGCCGCGGCCGTTTCGCGACTCAAATACCATGTCGATGTAAACTTGCGAACTTGACGATCGAGCGTGGTTTCATTGATGGGTTGTGATTGAAGTTTTCGAATCTCTTGAAAAATGACTCGAATCGCTTCTTGAAGGTTGGTCGACGATACATAAAGCATGCCCGAGTTAATGGCCGAATTTCCCATGCCGGCATGAACAGCATAGGTGAGAGCGCGTTTGGTTCGCACTTCATCAAAAAGTCGATTGTCTAAAAGTTGAATGGCCATCATGAGCGCAGGATAGTCTGGATGCATTAAAGGGGGCGCTTCAAAGCGAGCCGAAAAATAATTGGTGGGAGATTCCACTTTCTGAGTCTGAAGCTCCCCCGGCTTTCGCTTAAAGCTTTGAGTAATTCGCTCAATCGCCGGCCCTTTGGGGAGTGCCGAAAACGTATCAAGCACCATCTTTCGAGCTTCATCGGGGCTTATGTTCCCTACGATGGCGACAACTATATTGGCCTGATTGAAAAGCTTAGGTAACAGGCCCACTAAGTCGTCTCTTGTGATGGCGGGCACCGTTTCCAAAAAACCGATCGGGCGATTACCATAGGGGTGGTCTTTATAAAATTGTTTTGAGGATAAAAACTGAAGAATGCTATCGGGCTCAACTTGTTCGTTCTGCAGTTGGGTCATGATCTGCATGCGAGACACTTCAATTTCCTGCGGGTCGAGCTTGGGATGGGTCATCATCTCTGAAAAGATGGGAAGCAGGGTTGGTAAAAACCGCTTTAAACATTTTAGAGAGCCTTCGATATAGTCACTTTTGGCTCCAAAGCCATGGACCGCTCCGCTTTCGATAAGAATGCGATCAATCGCTTCTTTCGAGTAGCTTTTGGTGCCATCGGTGATGGTGGAGAGCAAAAGTTCGACCGCCCCTGGTTTTGTCGCTGCGGTCACAGCTCCGCGAGCAGCCCATTCGAAGGCTACGATATCGCCAAAAGCGTCTGTCGAGCGAAGAATGACGGGGATGCTTTCCACATTAAACGTTTGAATATCGGAGTGGTTCATAGAATAAAGCCTTTCAGGTAAAAGCGCGCCTACCAAACAAATTGAGTAGAGGGCTGTTCGCACGAGGGATGACAATGTGTAAATACTCGTGGTCAGGTACGAGATGCGTTTCATCGTCGATCTTTCATAAATCGTTGTCTCATTGTCGTTGCAGATCCTCGACCTTCAAAGCATTCGGACTTTGCGGGCTATCTTGTGGCACAAGGGCCGCTGTAACCGAACGCCCGGAGAGATACTTGCTAAAAACTGCTTCGATATCTTGGAGGGTGAGCTTCTTCACCTCGTCAACATAGCTTGTATAGTAGTCAATATCTCCACTGCTTGACCAAACGGACGCCAGAGCTAAAGCATAGCGTTGCCCGCTTTCACGATCGTAGGTCGACGAGACTTCAACCGCGTTGATCGCAATGCGTAAATCGTCTTCGGTAAAGAAACCGGGTTTCTTCAATCGTTCAATCACTTCGTTGAATTTCTTAACGGCTGCCCGAGCCTTTTCAGGGCTGGTTTCAATGCTAAAAATCATCGGAGACGTATAGCGCTGGGTCCAAGAGAAAAAGGCCGCATGCGATGAAAGCCCTGCTTCTACGAGCTCCTTCTGAAAGGGAGATGCCTGGAAGCTTAAGAGAGAGCTAATGATATCAAGGGCACGAGTATCTTTGTCGTCTAACGTGAGCTTAGGCCCATGAAAGGCACGCACCACATTGACCGTGCGTACGGAGGCCTTTTCGATGAAGGTCACATCTTCTTTAAGCGGCGGATGCTCTGGCACAGGATAGGTCTTGAACGGATCGGGACCCATGGGCCAGCTACCAAAAAGGCGCTCCAATTCGCGACGCGTTTCTTCAATTTCAAAATCTCCCACAATGAAAAGCGCTGAATTGTTAGGAATATAGTAGCGATGTTGAAACTCATGCATCTGGGCCTGAGTCGCATTCAAAATGACAGCCCGCTGCCCGATCACATTTTTTCGTACAAAGTGATCTTGAAATAGTTTGCTCATCAACGAGCGCTGAAAAAAGACATCTGACGGAGACGCCTCGTAGCGATCAAATTCTCCAATCACCACCTTACGCTCCTTCTCTAGCTCCTCTTGAAGAAAGGCCGGCGTTAAGATCGCGTCTGCCATAAGTTGGAGTCCGCCCTTTAAGAACTGAGATTGAATGGTAAAGAAATAACGAACGGACTCGGTCGACGTATAGGCATTCATATTGGGGCCCAGCTCGATACCCAGGTCGTCCAAGACCTCCATAAATTTCTCTTGGGAGGCAATTTTTTCATTCGCCTTGAAAAACATATGCTCATAGAGATGAGCGAGCCCATTGTTGGCCTGCGTTTCGACAAAAGAGCCGTTTCGCGCTACAAAGAGTACCGTGGTCATGGGAATGGACTTCTTTTCAATAAGAAAGAGCTCCAAGCCGTTAGATAGTTTTGAACGATGAATGGTTTTTTCCATTTGAACCTCTGCAATTCCTGGGGAATTGTCTTTGGATATTAAATCGCTTTTAAGGCGACAGCCGGAGCTAAAAATAAGGCCCACCAGGAGGGTAGGCAACCATGCGAAGAGCCTTGCGTGAGCGGGGCTTTTCCGCCAGAAAGGGAAGACGGACATGATGGAAGTGTTTAAAAAAGAGCCTGTCACGTCAAGGGATTTTCCCATCATATTGATGGCGGGCCACGGAATTCTCTTTCACAGGCAAGGCGACATGGTCGTTGTGCCACAGATCGTGATGGAAGTGTGCACAGAGCTTCGCCAGAGAGACTATCGTCTGGGAGTCGTTTCGAACTGGAAGATCTCGCTTCATCAGTTGCTGCGTGACCACTTGATCTTAGATTTTTTTGAATCGGTGATTTCGAGTAGCGAAGTGGGAGTGGAGAAGCCAGATCCTCGTATTTTTCAGATGGCCTTGGATGATCTTGATGCGGCGGCCCACCAGGCGCTGTTTGTGGGGGCCTCGTTTAACCGTGATATTGAAGGCGCGCGCCTCGCGGGTTTAAAATCGATTTTGTATGATCCCAATCTGTCCGAGATGAAAAGTTTGGGTTTAGAAATGTCGGCGTTGCCACCTGCAGGTATAGAAAGGCTGCCTCAAGGTACAGAGAGGCTGCCTCATGCAGATTCGCGCGTCCTGCGTCTGGATGATCTTCGCTTTCAGAAAAAGACGGAAGGCCTGATGGTCATTCGAGCCTTTGAAGAGTTGATGGAGATTTGTTTGTGAGTCAATTCACTCGTGTGCCGACCATCGTGCTGGTATCGCCTAAAGGTGCATCGAATGTGGGAGGTATCGCTCGGCTGATGGGTAATTTTGGATTTAGCGAACTGAGAATTGTCGAGCCGCGCTGTGATTTGAAAAGTCTGGAATGTAAACAAATGGCGATGCGTGGTTATGGGGCGATTGAAAACGCGCAGTTCTTCTCGACGCTCGCTGAAGCTCGAGCGGATCTTGAATTTTGTGTGGCCTTTTCGGGTCGTCGCATCGATGACGAAGGTCCCCAAATGGTCTATTCAGATTTTTTGTCGACCATTCCTGAGCGGCTCGTGAGTTATCGTAGTGTGGGACTGGTTTTCGGACGTGAAGAGTGGGGCTTAAAACTTGAGGAGCTCGATGCTTGTGATTGGCGAGTCGAGATAGCTGCCACCAACGAAATGCCAAGCCTCAATTTGACTTCGGCGGCCGCTATCGTTCTGAGTGGTCTCTACGAACAGTTGAAAGATCCAGAAACCACTCGACAGTCGATGGTTCGTCCGCGTCCGCTCAAGCATCAAGAAGACCTTTTTTTTGAAAGACTTCAGCAGGTGATGGAAGTTGTTCAATTCACAAATCCTCAAAACCCCTCCAGTCACAGCAGTGATTTACGAGCGATGTTTCATCGTGCAGATTTATCCGATCGAGATCTTCGCATTCTTTTTGGTATTTTGTCGGGCATCGAGCGAAAGCTCGGCATCGTGAAGCGTTCGCCCCAAGACCTGCACCAATTTGCATAGCAAAATTTTTTGTAACAAAAGTTTATAGCACGCCACTTGTTTACATTAAGTACAGTAATTTCAACTAGTTAGCATGCAACTAGGTCTATTGTGCAGAGGGTTAGCGCGGGTTATCATGAAGTAATCCCAGCAGAGATGTTTCGATAAATCCCAAGATAAGGGGGGCGGGCTTCACGTGAGGGTATCCGAAGAAATGATTCGTGATTCTTTAAAGAGATCCCTTCTCGAGGACGTCGCTTCGTGGGGCTGTCGCCAAACGCCCATCTACGTCATGGCCGTCGTAACGACGTTCTGGGCAGTCTGCGATTTTTCGACGGCCGCTACATTAAAAGATGATGGCTTAGGCCAAGAGGCTTCTCAGAGTTCTTGGATTGGAAGACTTCGCATTGATTCGATCACAACTGTTTCGACTCAAGGATTTCCTGTCTCTCGAATCACTGCCACCTTAGTGGAAGTTCTGAAGGGCTCTGGACAGTCGGGTGAATCCTTGTCGTTTGAAGTACCTGGGGGGCGTGATAATAAAGTTCAGCGAGCGATTCTCGGTTTTCCAAAATTTCGTGAAGGTCATGAGTTCATTGTTTTTCTCGATCGCGATCCTCGAGAGTCTTCGGTGGCGTCCTCGCGAGGCCAAGCTCAACTTTCAACATGGTCGGCATTTCGTGTGGTGCCTTCGTCTGATGAAGGCGAAGCGGTTGTCATTCGTTCTGGAGATTCGACCTTGCTGCAGACTCATTCGACGGGCTTTCAACTTATGCATGATAGAGGCATGAAATCGTACGGTGCCTTTGTGGACGAGCTCTATCGTGCCTTAGATTAAGCGGCGGCAGCGCCTTTGAACAGTTGCTTTTTTTAGGACTTGAGGGCTGGTGCATTGTAGAACGGGAGGGGTTGGTTGAAATTTGGCGTAGTCATTTTAACGTGTCTACTTGCACTCACGTCGTTCTTCGTGGGCGAATCAACCTATGGCTTTGCCATTATATCGAATGGCGGTAAGCCAGCCGTATGGCGTGGTAATACCGCTCGTTATCAGTTTTATCCTCAAACCTCCGGATATTTCGAGGGCTCGGAAGATCACTCTGGGACGAAGTCGGACGAATTTGATCCGATTCGGGCTGGATTCAGCGCCTGGACCAGTATTCCCGGTATTTCTTTGAACATTTATGAAGATGCGGGTTCGATAGATCGAATACCGACCTCAGGCGATCGTATCAACTCCATTGCGTGGGTTCGCACGGCATGGCGTTCTCTGTCCTTCAGACCGCCGAGTAATGCGCTTGCGGTAACTTTACTCTCGTTCGATGTGGCGACGGGAGAAATCGCCGAGGCAGATATCTATTTTAATGCACAGAGTTTTCGCTGGGCGGTGGTCGATCATCCCTCCGAGGGTAATTATATTGACGTTCAAAATATTGCCACACACGAGATTGGTCATTTCTTAGGTCTAGATCACTCTTCAGAAGATTTATTTGAGACGGATGATGGGCTTGCCGATGCGACGATGTATTATGCGGCCTCATCAGGCGAGACGTCGCGTCGTGACCCTCATCAAGACGATACAAACGGTATCTTGGCGCTCTATGGAGAGGCCAACCGAGGGGTGGCAGCGATTTCGTCGGTTGAGCTGCTATCGGATATTGCCGGCATGATTACGTTGAAGGTTCGAGGCAGTGGATTTAATGAATACACAAGCTTTGTCATTACCACCGGTCCGAATGATTACGATTTTGTTTCGCGCTACAAAACAATTCACTCCAGCAGCGAAGCGGACATTGTCTTTGATGCTCTCGGCTTTTCTGGTAGAGGATCGCTCGTAGTATTTAATCAGCCTTCGAATCTAGCCTCGTTGGCCGTTTCGTTTACAGGTCTGTCAACCGATAGTGCGACGGTGTCGGCATCGAGCAGTGACGAAGGTGGGGGAGGTTGTATGTTGAGAGCCGACTCGCATGCGTTTGATCCGGCAGCCTTGCTTGGATTTTTCGCTTTGCTAGGTATTCTCTTTTCGTTGCGGTTTTCTCAGCGTCTCGTTAGTCTGAACGCATGTTTAGTTCGGGATGGAAAGAACAAATCGTAGATAGTCTTCGCGATTTAGAGAATCAAATTGGCGAAATAAGAAAAAATGAAGGTGATCTGAAGGGTCAGATCGCCAGGTTGCAATTGCAGATGCGCAACCTTGGTAAAAAACTAGCTTTGCGAATGCCCGTTTCGATTGAGTCGCTCGAAAAGGGCTTGCCCTACGATCTCTTGTTCTCGGATGAGATCGATTTGTGGTTGCAGGCTTCAAAGGGTCTAATTATCGACTTAAGATCGGCCTTAGATTTTCAGATGGGGACCATCCCCGGCGCCCTAAATTATTCGTACGATGCTTTGCCTCAGAAGGTCGAGTCGCTCTCACGAGAGACTCCCGTGCTGCTCGTCTGTGATACAGGTATCAAAAGCGTTTCAGCGGCTGATATGCTCATGACGAAGGGTTTCTCCTATCTCTATGTTCTGAAAGGCGGCTTCTCACTCTACAAACAGGCGACCGTAAAGACGCAGCCCGCGGTTATGCATTAAGAGGTCCTAGCAATTGTAAGGCAAGCTGCTGGCTGAGATTGGCGCTGCTGAGTGACTCGATGGAAGAGTCAGAGACGGAGGCGGCTGACTCGAGGCGATTTTGCAGCGCTCCAATAAATTCCAATTCGTTTTGGTTCTAACTACCGAGGCGTTTTTTTCGCAGCTCTAGTCCTATGGTTTCAATTAGATGGGCCGCCTGTTTCTGACTTTGTTGTTGGTAGGCTTCGCTTTGATTCTGGCTGAGAAACTCTTTAGCAAAATCGCCCTGCTCAATCTCGCGTAAAATCGTTCTCATTCGTTCTTTGACGGAGGCATCAATGACTCGATCGCCGCGAGTAATATCGCCATAGCGAGCGGTCGGACTAATTTTTTGGCGCATTCCCGTGATGCCTTGTTTCCACATCAAATCCACAATGAGTTTTAGTTCAAAGAGAGTTTCGAAGTAAGCGGTCTCGGGTTTGTAGCCACCTTCCACCAAAACTTCAAAAGCTTGTCGAACGAGACTTGAGACGCCCCCGCAGAGAAGTGTCTGCTCAGAAAAAAGATCGCATACGGTCTCATCTTCAAAGCGAGCCCAGACGAGTGATTGTGCGTGGCAGCCAATGGCGCGTGCATACGTTTCCAGTAAAATTTTGTCGGTGTCTTTGGCGGGGCCATTCGTCGCCAAGATGGCTGGTAGCGCATCGTTCGTAGCGTAAAACTCTTTCAAACCCGCGGCCGCCCCTTTTGGCGCCACAAGACAGTGTAGAGGGCCCGACTTCACCACAGGTATCAACCCAAATGTGGTATTAAAGCCGTGCGCAAAGATAAGATGCGATGCCTCTTCGAAACGATAGCGCCTGTAAATGTCGCCTTGCTGATCGTCAGGCAAATTCATCACCATAATGCGCCCTCGAGGGTCAACTTCTTCGAGGGCTACGACCGTATGGCCCGCGTTCTTGGCCTTTTCTGTGGAGGGGCTGGATCGTCGAAGGGCCAGCTCAAAGGGAATCTCCGACCTCTTCAAATTGCTGGCTTCCGCTTCACCTTGGGCGCCGTAGCCCACAAGAATGAGCCGACTTCGGGCCAGTAGGTTTCGTTCTGCAGAGGTCAAAATGGTGGGTGACGCCGTCATGGGCCAAGGCTCTCACTATTTCATTTGTTTTCCAAGCTTCTTTGGCCTAAGCAACGTGTCATGGCACGCCGAGAATCTTCATCTTTAGTTTATTCTGTGCACGATATTCCTCTGGAGGGAGTTGACCTCAAAGCTGACGTCAACTTCAAAGACCTTTATAAGCCTGAAGAAAAAGAGCTGTTGCAGCACGAAGATCTCTTAGAAAATTTTCAGCAATCCGTCAGGGTTGAGGGAACTCTGATGAAAATTGCCTCGAAGGTGGATATTCGGGGTACATTTGAGGCGCCCTATCAGCGGTCTTGTGATCGCTGCAATCGAGATTGTAATCGAGTACTCAAGGGCTCGTTTGATACTTTTTTAATGGCCAAAGATCAGTTTTCGGCCCATGACAAGCCGGGGGGCAAGGTTATTCACTCTAAAGAGGGTTATAAGCCCGATTCTCGGCATCGGTCCAAAACAAAAGCTCGAGTTCTTACCGAAGCCGAGGGCGAGCATGAAGATGAGCGCTTTGGATCGTTTGATGGGCAAACGGTCGATCTTCGAGCCTTGCTTCGCGAGTATATCGTATTGCAGATTCCCATGAGACTCCTCTGTGATGAGTCGTGTGAAGGGCTCTGTTTGGAGTGCAAGGAGCGCATAGAAGAGCATCGTTGTGCCTGTGCGAAGGGCCCCACTCCCGTGATTCCCGAGGGCTCAGAACTCAAAGAACCCGAAGAAGGTCCGCTCAGTCAGGCCCTCAAGAAAAAGAGAGCCCTCTTTTTTGGTGAATAGGCCTTTGACTTTAGGGCTTTTTGACGATTAGCTTTTCCCCATGGCGGTCCCAAAGAAAAAAACATCTCGTTCTCGTAGTCGATCACGACGATCTCATTATAAATGTGTTGCACCAGCGCTCACGCGTTGCCCGTCATGTAAGACGCTCGTTGCCTCTCATACGGCGTGTCCCAACTGTGGCAAGTATAAAGGCCGAGATATTCTCGAGCTTGCGTAGGGGTGAGGAAACACCCTAATGTCTGAAGTCCGAATTGCACTGGATGCGATGGGCGGCGATTTTTTCGCTGTTCCTAATGTGCAAGGTGCTATCAAAGCTTTAGAAGACGCAGACGAGGCTAAACGAAAACTTAAGGTTATTTTGTGTGCTCCTGAAGACAGGCTGCTGGCCTCGCTGCAGGAGGCATCGATTGACTCGACTCAAGATCCCGAGTTCAAGCTCGATCTTGAAAAGTGGAATCGCTACCGAGATAGTGGTGCGCTCGAAATTGTGACTTGCTCCCAGGTGGTCGATATGGATGAGAGTCCGGCGTCGGCTCTTCGACAGAAAAAGGATTCCTCATTAGCCAAAGCGTTTAGCTTAGTGAAAGAAGGCCGTGCCGATGCAGCCCTGTCGGCAGGTAACTCGGGGGCCGTTATGGCGTTTGGCATTTCGTCGTTAGGGCGACTTTCTGGGGTGAAACGACCCGCGATTTTATGCCATTTTCCTTCGAGTCATGGTGTGACCATCTTGCTTGATGCCGGAGCCAATGTGGATTGTACCCCCGAACAGCTCTGTCAGTTTGGGGTGATGGGTCAGATTTATTATCAGACTATTTTTAATGCCGGACAGGTTCGAGTGGCTCTCATGAATATCGGAGAAGAAGAGGGCAAAGGAAATGAAGTGGTAAAGGCTGCCCATGAGCTGCTGAAAACTCGATTGCCAGGAGTTTACCAGGGCTTCGTCGAGGGGCGAGATTTGATGAACGGTAAAACAGATGTAATCGTCTGCGATGGCTTTGTAGGAAATATCATTTTAAAAACGGCGGAGGGCGTGGCATCGACCATCAAGTCAATTTTGAAACAAGAGTTTCAGCGCAATCCCATATGGGGTTTGGGGGCGTGGCTGGCCAAGGGCGGCTTCTCTGCCATGAAAGCCAAGTTAGACTACCGGGAATACGGGGCCGCGCCGCTTATTGGTCTTAACGGTCTGGGCTTAGTAGCCCATGGCTCGTCTGACGGTAAGGCCATTTTTAACGCGATTCGTATTGCTGAGAAATACGTGCGACAGGGATTGTTGTCGCGAATGAGAGAGGCATTTTTGGCACAGACTGAGCCAACAGGTGACAAAAATGGCTCGTTAGACTCCAGCGTAGCATTTAAGGCGGGGGAGGGACAGTGAGCTTTTTTTCATTAGCGGGACAAACCGCTCTCGTGACGGGGGCGAGTCGAGGTATCGGGGCTGCTATTGCTCAGCGATTGGCAGAAGCAGGGGCCCGAGTATTGGTGAATTATCGGTCGAATCCCGAGGCCGCCGAAACGCTGGTGGCTCGTTTGAGAGAGCATTCCCCAGAGTCTGTGGCCGTGGGTTTTGATATCTGCGATCAGCCTGGTATGGAAAAGGCGCTTGCACCGTACCTAGAGACACTATCGGTGGTGGTGGCGAATGCGGGCATTTCAAAAGAGGCCTTAGTGCCTCGAGCCAATCAAGACCACTACGAAGAGATTTTTCGCACCAATTTTTTTGCAACAACCCAGCTCGTTCGTCTGACATCGCGAGCGATGATGCGAGAGCGGCGAGGCTCTTATATTTTCTTAAGTTCCATTATCGGTGAAATGGGCAATAAGGGGCAGTCGGCCTATGCAGCTTCGAAATCGGCTTTGTTTGGATATTGCAAATCCCTCGCGCTTGAAATGGCTTCGCGCTCTATCACGGCGAATATCGTTTGCCCCGGTTTTATTGAAACAGAGATGACGGGTCGTCTCGATGTCGCTCTTCAAGAAGCTTATCGTGAGCGAATTCCTCTGGGTCGTTTTGGCAAGCCCGAGGAGATTGCTGCGCTTGTGCATTATTTGGCATCGAATGAGGCTCGCTATACGACGGGTGCGATTTTTGATGTGAATGGTGGACTCCGAATGTCCTAAGGTTTTATGACTCTAATAAGTTTTGAAAGTTGTTTATAAGTTTTTAAGAACAGAATCACTAAAGGAGAATGTATGGAATTGCAAGAACAGGTTCGAGGCCTCATCAGTAAGAGCCTCAAAATTCCGGAAGAGACCATAAAATTGGAAAGCGCTTTCGTGGATGATTTGGGTGCCGACTCTTTAGATATTGTTGAACTGGTGATGGCGCTTGAAGATGAATTTCAAATTGAAATTCCTGATAAAGATGCTGAGAGCATCAAAACGGTAAACGACGCCGTCGAATATATTAAAAGGACGGTTCATTGAGTTTAAAAGGTCGTCGAGTTGTCGTCACGGGTATGTCGGCCGTATCAGCCATCGGCAACTCGTGCGCCGAGAATTGGGCTTCGCTTGTCGAAGGACGTGGCGGCATTCAGCGAATTAGTCGCTTCGATTGCACGCCGTTTAAAAGTCAAATTGCCGGTGAAGTAAAAAATTTGGTGGTGGAGTCGGTGGTGCCGGCCAAAGATATCCGCACGATGGACCTTTTTATTCAGTTTGCTTTGGTCGCCTGTCAGGAGGCGATGGTTCAGTCTGGGCTCATCGCTTCGGGAATTTTTGGAGAGAGCAAAATTCGCGAAGAGTGGCAGTCACGAGCGGCGGCGATCATTGGAGTGGGCCTTGGAGGCCTGCCCGAGATAGAGGCTACGGCCAAGCTGCTGGCCAAGCGAGGTCCGTCTCGCATCAGTCCCTTTTTCATTCCTCGATTGATATCGAATCTGGCGGCGGGTCATGCGGCCATTGGCTATGGTCTAAAGGCGGCCAACTTTGCGACGACGTCGGCTTGTTCGTCGGGAGCTCACGCTATTGGCGAAGGCTTTCGACATATTCGTCATGGTTACTCAGATATCGCCCTTGTCGGGGGCGCGGAATCGGTGATTTCTGAATTAGCAGTCGGAGGCTTTGATGCCTTACGCGCTCTTTCAACACGTAACGAGGAGCCGTCGAAGGCCTCGCGTCCCTTTGATCGCGATCGCGATGGTTTCGTCATTGGCGAGGGAGCGGGCATTTTAGTTTTAGAAGAGTATGAGTTTGCCAAGAAGCGAGGGGCCCCCATTCTTGCCGAGCTTGCGGGTTATGGCACTAGCTGTGATGCCTATCATATGACGTCTCCTTCCGAGGGAGGGCAGGGCGCTGCTCAGGCTATGCAGTGGGCTCTCGATGATGCTCAGATAGCTAAAGAAGGGGTGGGGGCCGTCAATGCTCACGGAACCTCGACTCCCCAGGGCGATATTGCTGAGACTCAGGCAATTAAATCAGTCTTTGGAGCTCATGCACGCCGCCTTAAAGTGTCGTCGACAAAGTCGATGACGGGGCACGCCTTAGGAGCTGCAGGGGGCTTAGAAGCCGTGTATACGATTTTAGCTCTCAGAAATCAGGTCGTACCCCCTACAGTGAATCTCGACAATGCGGATTCTCAGTGCGATTTGGATTATGTGCCTCTTAGGGCGCAAGACTTTAAGCATGAGGTCGCTCTTTCTAATAGTTTTGGCTTTGGCGGAACGAATGCTTCCCTTATCTTTAGGAGGCTATGATTTTAATCGCCTCGGATCATGCGGGTTTCCATCTAAAGAAAAAAATTGTGGATAGCTTGGCCAGCCGTCAGACGGTGGTTAAAGATCTTGGAACAGACTCCGATGCGTCGTGCGATTATCCGCTCTATGCGCAGAAACTCTGTGTCGACTTGCTGAAAGAGCGAGCAACAAATTCAGACGCCTTGGGTATTTTAATTTGTGGCTCTGGCATTGGCATGTCGATTGCCGCCAACAAAGTGCAGGGTATTCGTGCGGCTGTTGTATCCGACGTGGTTTCGGCGCGACTCGCAAGGGAGCACAACGATGCCCAGGTACTATGTTTGGGAGCGCGTATTGTGTCTGAAGCAACGGCACTGGCGTGCGTTGATGCATTTTTAGAGGGTCAATTTGATACCTCAAACCCTCGGCATCAGCGACGAGTAAATCAGTTAGAGATGGATAATCCGAATGAATGACAAGAATGGAGGTCACGAGTGAGCGTTATATCATTTGAAAAACAAAAGGAGGCCGCCATGGCAGCCCACGAAACTCAAGACACAGCGATTTTTGATTTAATTGCTCAAGAAGAAGAGCGGCAGAAAAGCCAGCTCGAATTAATTGCGTCCGAGAACTTTGTATCCGATCAGGTGCGCAAAGCCGCCGGTTCTGTTTTGACCAATAAATATGCCGAGGGTTATCCCGGTAAGCGCTACTATGGTGGCTGCGAGGTCGTCGATGAAATCGAAACGCTTGCCATCGAACGACTCAAAAAACTTTTCGGGGCGCAAGCCGTCAATGTGCAACCTCACTCTGGGTCTCAAGCCAATATGGCTGTTTATTTTTCGTATCTTCAGCCGGGCGATACCATTTTGAGTATGGACTTAGCGCAGGGCGGGCATCTCACGCACGGATCGTCCGTGAATTTTTCGGGTCGACTTTATAAGGTCGTGCATTACGGTTTGAATGATCAGGGGCTCCTTGATTACGATGTAATTCGTGATTTGGCGAAACAGGTAAAGCCGAAAATGATTGTCTGCGGTGCCTCAGCGTATTCCCGATCAATTGACTTCAAAACCTTTGCGGAGATTGCTCGAGAAGTTGGGGCGCGAACTTTAGCCGATATAGCGCATCCCGCGGGTTTGGTAGCCACGGGCTATCATCCATCGCCTATTGGGCATTGTGATTATGTCACATCGACAACGCATAAGACATTACGTGGGCCTCGCGGCGGTATTATCATGACGTCCCACGAATTGGCCAAAGAGGTGAACTCTCGAATTTTTCCGGGCATTCAAGGAGGTCCACTAGAACATATCATTGCCGCTAAGGCGATTGCGTTTGGTGAAGCGCTGAATCCTCGATTTAAAGATTATATTGGCCGAGTGGTTGCCAATACTAAGGTGCTTGCCGCTGAACTTCAGAACGGAGGCTTAACCTTAGTGAGTGGGGGTACCGACAATCATCTTTGTCTGGTCGATTTGCGACCCTTCGGAATAACGGGGGCGCAAGCCGAGCTCGTCTTGGGTAAGGCAGGTATTACGGTGAACAAGAATATGATTCCGAAAGATCCGCAACCCGCGCGAGTGACCTCTGGAGTTCGTTTAGGCGGCGCTGCACTTACGACTCGTGGCTTTAGCGAGACCGACTTTAAGGCGGTCGCTCTTTGGATTCTAAGAGCGCTGAAGAACGCGGAGAACGATGCAGAACTTTCGAAAGTGCGTACGGAGATTCGCGATTTTTGTTCCGCGTTTCCGCTGTTTCGCGCTTAAAGTGGGTCGTCGCAGTTATGAAGTGCCCTTTTTGTAAGCATGAGGATACCTCCGTCGTAGATTCACGACTGGCTCGTGATGGAGCTGAGACGAGACGCCGGCGCGAATGTCTTCACTGCGGCCAACGCTTTACAACTTATGAGCGAAGCGATGCTGTTTTTCCGTGGGTCATCAAAAAAGATGGGCGTCGAGAGGAGTTTGATTCTGAGAAAATTCGATCGGGTGTTTTGCGCGCCGTCGAAAAGAGACCCGTCAGTATTCATGATGTAGAAGCTCTCGTCACAGATGTCGTCAAGGCAATGACCGAACGCGGTGAAAAAGAGGTTGCCAGCAATGCCATTGGTGAAGAGGTGATGAAGAGAATCAAGTCGTTGGATGAGGTCGCCTATGTGCGCTTTGCGAGCGTTTATCGCCAATTTAAAGATATCAACGACTTTATGTCGGAGCTGTCGAATTTATTGTCGAAATCGCGAGGTACCTAGAAAGTCGACGGGGTGGTTGATATTTTGAGTGGGTGGGTGGTGAATGCCTCAAGGGGGAGTTTAGCCTCGTGACGGTGGTATCAGCCAAATTTAGATACCACTCCAAATTGGACAGTCTTTTTTTGAAAAGCCCTTGTCAATCGGGCTAAGTCGCAGTAACCAGTCGGGCTGTGTCAGGTTTTTTGATAGGTCAAACACGTCGAGGTCGTCGTCGGCAAGCCCGTGAGATGGCCTTGGCCTATCTGTTTCAGTACGATTTCGACCTAAAACCAACGACCCAAGACCTGGTTCGATTCTTCTTTCATTTTGAAGCTCCTGTAGAGATTCGAGAGTTTGCTCAGGCCCTTATTGAAGGGGCGCTAACTCATCGCACAGACTTAGACGCCGCCATAGAAGAGGCGTCGGATAACTGGAAAATTTATCGGATGGATGCCATTGATCGCAATATTCTGAGGCTTGGGGCCTTTGAGCTAAAGCTGGAGCCAGGCACAGATATGCCCGTGATTATTGATGAGGCGGTGGAGTTGGCGCAGCGCTTTGGCGGTACTCAGTCGGCCTCTTTCGTCAATGGCATTCTTGATCGGCTGGCTGCAAAATGGAGGCCAGAGGCCGTCAAGTCGTCGGTCAAGGCATCGTCATCGAATGAGGGTTCGAGTTTCACAGAACTCGCGAAGGGCGAAGAGCGGACCCTCGCGGCCGATGCCTGAGTCCTTCACTCCGCCGTAGGGAATTTGATCGAATCGCACCGTAGGAACTTCGTCGATAAGCAGACCTCCCAATTCCCACGTTTTAAAATAAAGTTGAATGCGATCTTCATCGAAAGTGAAGAGGCCGCCTTGAATTCCAAATCGTGATGCGTTGAGAGTTTCGAGGAGCTCCCGGTCGTCGTGATAGGGCTCGAGAAGTGCCACCGGGCCAAAGGCTTCTTCATTCCAAAGTCTTGACGTTTTGGGAGTCTTCTCGAGAAGAACGGGCGTGATAATCGTGTCGGCGGCTTGAAACGGTGTGAGACACTCAGCGCCTGCATCAAGAGCTTCACCGATCCATTCTAAAATTCGCTGTGATGATTTGGGGTCGATCACAGGGCCCACGATTACAGAGGGGTCCTCAGGCTCACCGACAGGTAGTTCAGAGATTTCATGGAGCAGCGCTGCTTTGAAATCTTCGTAGATAGAATCATGAACATAAATTTTCTGAACGGAGATACACGTTTGTCCGGCATAGGCATAGGCGCCAAAAGCAATTCGTGACGCCGCTCGTTTAATATTCGCGTCAGAAGCGACGATCACGGCGGCCGTTCCACCAAGTTCCAGTAAAACTTTTTTCGTGAAGGCGAGTTTCTTCAAATTCCAACCGACTGACGTCGAGCCCGTAAAGGATAATATGCCATAGCGCGGGTCGTTGAGAAATGGTTCCAGTCTCTTAGGTTCGATGAGCTCTACTTGGAGAGCGTCTTTAATTGGGGCACTATGCTCCTGACACGCGGTATCATAAATATGTTTCAATTGAAGGACGACAGATGGCGTTTGGGGCGCTGGCTTCACCAGAACCGACGTACCTGCGGCAATAGCAGGAGCTACTTTATGGGCTACGAGATTGAGAGGAAAGTTAAAGGGAGTAATGGCAACTACGGGGCCTCGAGGAACAAGCCGCACCTCAAAGGAGCTTAGTTCAGTGGTTCCAGTTCCGAGTTTATAATGCTCAGGATCTAGAAGAGCAATCGCTCGTGCCGCCCATCGAAAGGTAAGAGCCGCACGCTCTACTTCGTGAACGGCAAGTTGGATGGGTTTGCGAGCTTCTCGAACGATGAAATCGGCGAGCGAAGCTTTCTGCGATACGATTTGATCGGCCACCGCATGTAAAATCTTTTCTCGCGTTTGAGGGCTTGTCGCCTGCATAGCGGCATGACTACACATCATCTTCGAGAAGACTGCATCAATGTCATCGTGTGTTGTAGGCGTCATTCATTTAGGCTGCACTGCTTTCATCAAGAATCCAACACATGAATGTCAAAGGTTTGTCGAAAAGCTTGTTATGCTTGGGCGTCACATTGGGATAGTGCTCCATTCCTAAAGCACTCTAAAGACAGACATTTTTGCCGAGATCAATTTTGCCGACCTTGGCATCACCCTTGCTTAAGGAAGCTACGGATGTTTGTTTCGTTGGTCATTTCGATGCCTCTTTTTCTGGCTTCGTCGGAGCGTTCGCCGTCTTCGCGTCAGTCCACTCGTGCGTCATCTACATCAAAGGTGACGCTCAGCGGACAACGATTGAAATGGCTGTCTGAACTCCGAGAGCCTAACTTAGGTGATTTAATTGGAACTCCTCAGATTCAACTTCCTGAGCTTTTTCTTATTGCAGACGAATGGCCGAAAGATCTGAAGGCGCACGAATCGTTTAAGAGTATCGAGGAGCTCTTTGAGCTTCTTAAAGAGAAGCAGTTTGAAAAGGCGTATGTTCAATCCGATCGCTTGCTGTCGAAAATTGGACAATCCAATCAAAAAGAATGGCTAACTCTTCTTAAGGCCGATATTTACTTTCAACAGCAGAGTCTTCGAGAGAAGCCCCAGTGGTCTCTGATGCTGCAAGAGTACCAGGATTTTGCGAGAAATTATCCTTTAAACTCCGAGATGCCCCGAGTTCTTTACCAGACAGCTTTGGTTCAATTGAAAATGGGATTCTCTAAAGATGTCGAAGAAACAGTGAACCGAGCGCTTCGAGATTTTCCGGCGACACGATTTGAGCCCTACTATCGACTGCTTCTGGGGGAGCAAGCATTTATAGCGAAGGATTATCGCACGGCCAATTTCGAGTTCTCCTTTGTGATTCAGAAGTTTCCTAACCATTCAACTTCGCTCGACTCTGCCTTTCGAAAGGCGTTGATTATCTTTAGAGAGCGTCGATTCCCCGAAGCTCTGCAAGTGTATGAAGATCTCGCTCGTTTGCACTCTGATCAATATGAGAGACTTCGAAAAGGTCGAGCCTCTCAGACCCAAGACAAATATCTTGATCGATTATTTTACGCTGAAGCTCAATATCAAAATTTTAGATACAAAGAAGCAGCACGACTTTTTCAGGATCTAGCCAATATTTTTCCGAGCTCTGATGAGTCACCCCTTCTGTTACTTCGTCTAGCCGATACATATCTTCGACGTAATAAAGTAAATGCCGCACTCTCGCTTTATAAAGATGTCCTTGATCGCTACTCTCAATCGGCGACAAGCACGATACTCGCGCATTTGAGACTGGCAGATGCCTACTTTCTGACAGACGCCTTTCGTTCGCAGAGCTTCTCAGAAGATCATTATATGAAAGCCTACGAGGTTGCTACGCAAGCCAAGAACGATAGCTTGGCTTCATTGGCGCTCGCTAAGCTTGGAGCCTTTCATTTCTTTCAGAAAACCTATCCTAAGGCTCAGGCAGTCTTTCGTCTTTATAGAAAAGATTTCAAAGAGAGTGAAAATCATGACTGGGTGAACCGTCACTTTGCAAAAACTATTGAAATTGAGATTTTTGATTATTATCAACGTGAAGATTATTTGGCCGCACTTTCCACGTATCTTAGTCTAGAAAGAGACGATCCTGATTTTCTCAAAGATACGTCGGTTCTTCTTAATCTAGCGAATTCTGCAAGACGACTCGGCTTGTTAGATAAAGCAACGAGCATTCTAAATCGAATCGTTTACTTAGATAAGACGACTTCTGGGCGACAAGAGGCCCTGCTCGAGCTTGTGGATCTTACGATCGTCAAAGGCGAACTTAGAAAGGCCAGCGAGAGGCTGCGACGATTCCGGTTTGCGTATCCGAAGAGTCGCTATGAGTCTCGTGTGGACGAGCTTTGGGGGGATTTGTATGCAAGGTTGAAGAACCGAGAGGGTGCTATTGGTCATTATCAGGCAGCCTTAAAAACAGCTAAGAAGTCAGAGAGTGACTCGTTTGATAAACGGTTCATTCGCTTAAGACTCGCGGAGCTTTATCAAGAAGAAAAATTGCCTCTCAGAGCCATCGAAGAGTTGAACGCGTACTTGAACATTGTGAGAGAAAAAAAGAAGAATCCGCTGTCTCCAGGCAATCTTTTAAAAAAAGATGACTATCTCTATCGGGCCGCTCGCTATCGAATCGCCGATATGCATTTTAATATGGGCGACTATGTTCGCGCTTTAGAGAGTTATTCTAAAGTGGTTGAAGAGATAAAAGATGAGCCGTTTCAATCTCACGCGCTCTATCGAATGGGAGAGTGCTATCTTGCACTCGACGATCGCGAAGCCGCTATCAAAGTTTTTCAGACATTGGTTAAGAAAGAGACCCCGTCCATTTGGACCGTGGCCGCTAAGAGTTTCATAGAAACTGTGTCGATGGAGGTTAAATATGGGATCCGAATCATCAACTAGTCGAGCCAAAGGCCTTAAGACGAAGGGGTCGAAAGCTTCGGCTGTGCTCAATACCTTAAACCAGTCTACGACCAACTTTGAGAGTTCTCTGGTGACCTCGACGTTGGCGCATGAGATTCGTAATCCCTTGCAGACCATGAAAATTCATCTCGATATCGCAGAGAAGAAGGGATTAAGCCCAGACTCAATCAGCGCTCTAAAAGATCAAATGTCTCGCCTCGAAGGCGTCGTCAGTAAAATTCAAAAACTGAGCGATCGTATTACGGCCCATGTTAAGCGAGACAATATTCATGAAGCTATTGAATCGACGCTTGCCTCGATGCGATTTTGGTTATCAGCATCGGGCATTGAAGTTAAAACACACTGCGATTGGGAGGGTAACGCACTTTGCGTCTTCGATAGAGATCTCATTGAACAAGTGCTTCTGAATCTTTACATGAATTCTATTCAAGCCATGCCCGCGGGCGGAGTACTCTGCGTCTATGTACGAGAAGAGCTTGACCATGCTGCGATCGAGGTGAGTGATAGTGGCCCCGGTATTAACGCGGATCTTCTGGCAAAAATAGGAACACCATTCTTTACGACAAAACCTCAAGGTAACGGACTAGGAGTTGCCTTCTGTAAAACCGTAGCGACATTGCACGGAGGTTCCTTAGAGATCCAGTCGGCACCAGGACAGGGTACCACAGTGACGCTTAGAATTTTAAAAGATCACCAAACGTCTGAGGAGTTTCATAATGTCCATTGAGCCAGTCAGAAGAATTCTCATCATCGATGATGAAGCATCTATTCGTAGCGCTTTATCGGCGGCACTTACCGATTTGGGTTATTCAATCGTTATTGCCGAAAGTGGAGAACGAGGAATTCATTGTTTCAGAACTGAAGGACTCTTTGATGCGGTTCTCACGGACTTTCGAATGCCGGGCATGAGTGGTTTTGATGTTTTGAATGAAATTAGAAAAAGCTCTACTAAGCTGCCGGTGATCTTGATGACGGGCCATGGAAGTGTTCATCACGCTGTTCAGGCAATTCAAGAGGGAGCAACCGACTATCTCTGCAAGCCCTTTTCTGTAGCCGATATCGACAGAGTTCTCCGAAAAGTGTTTCCAGAAACTGTGAACCGATCGAATGAAAAGTTTCTTACGCAAGATCCAAAAGTGATTATGATTCTTCGTAAAGCCGAGAGAGTCGCAAAAAGCGACACCCCCATACTCATTGAGGGTCCCTCAGGAACTGGTAAAGAGTTGCTGGCAAGACGAATCCACGAATGGAGTAGTCGGTCAAAGAAGCCATGGGTGGCAGTTAACTGTGCGGCTCTGCCATCAGGTCTTTTAGAAAGCGAGCTTTTTGGTTTTGAAAAGGGGGCTTTTACCGGAGCCGTAGATCGAAAAATTGGAAAGTTTGAGGTCGCCGATGGCGGCACATTACTGCTGGATGAAATAGGGGAGTTGGATCCTCTTTTACAGGCTAAGCTATTACGAGTATTGCAGGAAGGTGAGCTAGATCGTTTGGGTGGCAAAAAGCCGGTCAAGGTTAACGTAAGAATCATTGCAACTACCAATCGAAATCTGGCTCGACTGGTTCAAGAAGATCGTTTTCGCGAAGATCTTTTTTATCGACTCTACGGAGTGCGCTTCGAACTACCCGCGCTGCGAGAGCGTCCGCATGATATTGAAGTGATTGCGAGTGAGTTTCTCGCTAGGCAATCTGAGAAGCTTGAGAAGACTTTACAGTTCGCTCCTGGTGTGGCGGCCTTTCTCAAGTCTCAAAGCTGGCCAGGTAACATACGCGAACTCGAGAGAGCGATCGAGCGTGCCGCGATTTTGGCAGAAGGCTCACTAGTGGCTCTCGAAGATTTTGAGCTGGTAGCACAGCCTTTACCGACAGAGCGAGGGAGTTTGGCGTGGACTCGATCGATTCTCGAATCTTCTACACCAAGTGCTCAAGTCGCAACGTCCAAACCCATAAAAGAAATGGAGCGAGAAACAATTCTTCAGTCCTTAGAGGCGCATGGGGGCAATCGAACTCATACCGCAAAGTCTTTAGGAATGAGCCTTAGAACATTGCGACATAAGTTAAAGCAGTATCGTGAAGGTGGTTTCGATACTCGGCAAAGTAGGCAAGATAAGCTCGGCAAGAAAGTTCTAGAGTCTTGTTCGGATGCGGTGCTATCGCCCTTTTTGAAGCCTCCTCACCATGGCGACATTCTTGCACACAATTCTAGTGGAGAAAAAGTTTCATGAACCCAATGGATCTACATCTACAAGTTCTTGCGAAGTCTCTGACGATGCGTTTGCAGCGCCATGGTGTTATTGCAGGTAATATTGCCAATGCCGACACGCCTGGCTTTAGACCTCAGGCAGTAGCGTTTGAAGAAGCGTTGCAAAAAGCCAGCGCCAAAAGCTCCACGAAAGAGGTGGCAAACTTAATGGCCAAAGTGGAAACGGCGGATGATGGTCAACCTAGAGCCGATGGCAATACGGTAAGTCTTGACCGTCAAATGGCGAATCTTTCACAAAACGCCATTGTTTACAATGCGACGGCAGAGATGATTGCTCGCAAATTTCGGATGATTAAATCGGTGATTGCTTAACGGAAGGAGGTACTGAGGTATGGATTTACTAACAGCGTTGAAAATCTCAGCTTCTGGTTTGGCGGCACAGCGAACTCGCCTCAATATTCTTTCATCTAATCTAGCCAATGCGAATTCGACTCGTAGTGCCGATGGCACTGGACCTTTTAAAAGAAAAGACCCTGTATTTGAAGAGGTTAAAGCAGACAGTTTCGAGAAGCACCTCGATAAAATTTCGAAAGAATTCTCGGGAGTGAAAGTCAGTGAAGTTCGTGAAGATATGCGACCAGGCGAACGGGTCTACGATCCTAGTCATCCCGATGCGGATGGGGATGGCTATGTGACCATGTCGAACGTGAATGTCGTCACTGAGCTGACCGATATCATGTCTACGTCTCGAGCCTATGAGGCCAATATTACCGCCATGCGAGCCGCTAAAGAGATGATCAATTCTGCTATGCAGATTGGAAGGGGATAATCGATGAAGATTGATCGTTTTGTTTCTAGTTTGCCCTCGGTGGATCTGTCGCCGGAGTTGAAAAACAAAGTTAAGGTTGGCGGTGCCCAGGAGAGCTCGACAGATTTTGGTGATTTGCTCGTCAATAAAATTGGTGAGACCGATCAATTGCAGAAGGCGGCGGAAGCTGCAACTGAAGACTTGGCCACGGGTAAGACGAGAAATATTCATGAAGCGATTCTTGCCATGGAAATGGCGGATACGTCGTTAAGACTAATGGTGACGGTAAGAAATAAGGCCATTGAGGCATATCAAGAAATCATGAGGATGCCTGTTTAAGATTGTGGGGGATTAATAGGAAATGGAATTCCTTCTAAACTTTTCATCTTGGTATAAGACGCTTCCGGCAAGTGGCAAGGCGAGCCTTATGTTGGTCGTGGTTGGTGTAGTCATCGCGAGCTTCTTGCTTAAATCGCACTACGATACGGCGGGCTATCAGTACTTGTTTACGAATCTAAGTATTACAGACTCTAACGCTATTGCCTCGAAACTTCAGTCGATGAACGTTAATCCTCAAATGAAGGGTGATGCAATTCTAGTTCCGGGCAATCGAGTGTTAGAGCTTCGAAATATGCTTGCGGAAGATGGATTACCTGCGGGCGGAGGCATAGGTTTTGAGATCTTCGACAAGAAAAATTTCGGTGAGACAGAGTTTCAGCAGCGCGTAAACTATATTCGAGCTATTCAAGGCGAACTAGCGCGTACAATGCAGGCGATTGATGGTGTCGAAAAAGCGCGTGTGCATATTGTTGTTCCGGAAAAAACTCTATTTGCTGAAGATCAAAAATCACCGACGGCATCCGTGGCATTAACCTTGTACAAAGGTAGAAAAATTAGTGAAGCCCAGATCTCGGGCATTGTTCATTTGATGCAAACCAGCGTCGAAGGTCTTACAGATGCCGGCATTAATATCATCGATCAAAATGGGAATGTTCTCTTTAAATCAAACTCCGATTCTAAGGGGGTTGCTTCTTCGAAGCATCTGGAGATGCAATCTACCGTAGAGCGACGACTAGAGTCGGGTGTGCGCGAAATGCTCGAGCGAGTCGTAGGTTCTGCGGGAGTTTCAGTGCGAGTGTCTGCCAGCCTATCGTTTCAGCAGATTGAGAAAATGGTGGAAGCCATTGATCCAGAAAGTCGTGTGGCCATGTCAGAGCAGATAACGACAGAGACGTCGGCTGGCTCAAGTGGAACAGCCGGGGGCGTTCCTGGTGCGGCATCGAATGTGCCAGGCGGTTCCGGGGCGGGTGCAGCAGGTGGTCGATCTGAAAACTCAAAGAAAGTTGAAACCACAGCGACTTATGCCGTTACTAAGACAACGCAAAAAATAGTTGAGCCTTACGGTATGATTCAGAAGTTATCAGTCGCAGTACTCGTCGATGGCACTTATCAAACGGCTGAGGATGGTACGACAACCTATCAACCCAGACCTGCGGAAGAAATTACAAGACTTGAAGAGCTCGTGAGAAAGGCTATTGGCTTTAATCAGCAGCGAGGTGACGAAGTTAAGATTGAGAATTTTCAATTTCAGAAGGTAGATGCAACCGATATCGCCCAAGATGCGTATGTTCAATCAACGGATTCGGCTCGTTGGAAGATGTTTCTTATAGATAACGGCACTCTTCTTGGGGTTGTTCTGATCGCCGGGATTATTTTCTTCATGTTGGTGAAATTGGTTAACTCGTATGCCCCTCCCATCAATGTGGCCTACGCGAATATCATCGGGCAGCAGGCCGCGCAAGTGGCACAAGCTCTTCCACCTGCAGCTCAAGTGAATATCGTTCAACGAAATGATAATGCAGTTGCTCAAAAGCAAGAGCAGTTGGCGAAGCAGCTGCCCGAGACTAGTGTGCAGCGAAAAGAACAGAGTCCCCAGATTAATTTCGTAGAGTCGAATGCCTCTATTACTATCGAAGCCCCTATGACGTCGGAAGAAAAATTGCGACTGCAAGCAGCTAAAATGCAGGTGGAAGCTGTTGTCAGGGCTGATGTGAATGATGGTGTTGGTGTCATTCGAGAATGGTTGTCGGAGGGATAACACGTGGCAGAAGAAGCAGTAGCAGAAAAGTCAGGTGAGAAAAAGGTCGCAGCTGTCACGAAGCTCCGTTTAACAGGAGTTCAGAAGGCGGCCGCACTAATTCTTGCTATTGATAAGGAGTTGGCAAAGCAGATTTTCTCGAAGCTCGAAGACTATGAAGTTAAGAAGATTACGGATTCGATGTTTGAACTAGGAGTTCTTCACCAAGATACAACAACCAATATTCTGAATGAGTTTGTGCGACGTTGCGCTTCGGGCGGAGCAATGGCTGCTTCGAGTGAAGAAATTAAATCTCTATTGAAAGACACACTCGATGAGGGTCGATCCAAAGAGCTTTTTGCGAGTATGACGAGCTTTAAAGATAATGCTCTGAAAAACCTTGGTACCTATGACCCTAAGACGTTGGCAACTTTTCTGTCGAACGAACATCCTCAGACAACGGCTTTACTGCTGTCGCATTTAGGGTCTGAGAAGGTGGGTGCTGTTATCAAGCTCCTGCCCCCAGATATTAAATCAGAGGTGGTTACTCGAATCGCCTATTTGGAAGACATTACTCCAGAGGCCTTGGGCGATATAGAAGAAGCGGTTAAGGACGCCTTGAAGAGCCTTGGTTCTGCAAAGAAACACAAAATGGGTGGTGTCGACTATGTCGCGGACTTCCTTAATAAGCTCGACAAGAAGACAACCACAGAAATTCTCGAAACTATGTCAGCTGATAATTCGGAGTTGGCTGAGTCTATCAAAGCGAAGATGTTTGTGTTCGAAGATATTATCAAGGTTGACGACCGAGGAGTTCAGGAAATCTTAAAGAATATTGATACGGGAGAGTTAGCACTTTCTCTCAAGGTATGCACAGACGAGCTCAAAGAGAGAATATTTAAGAATATGTCGGATCGAGCGGCGAAGATGCTTAAGGAAGACTTAGAAGTTATGGGTCCTGTGAAGGTCTCTGATGTTGAAAAGGCTCAAGCTAATATTCTGAAAGTCGTGGATCGATTGATGGCGGAAGGCAAGATTATTATTGCCGGTGACGGAGAGGAGTCGAGCGTTGTCTAGAATTGTACGAGGGCCTTCTGAAGCGGTTCGACGTATGACGCCCGTTCGGTCTGCGGAGAGAGGCGCTCATGATTTTCGATCGGCGACCTTTCATTCGTTAGTAGCCGAGGGTTCGATATCTGAAGAAGAACTGGAGCAACAAAAGATTCTGGCGAGGCGAGAGGGTGCGAAAGAGGCCGAGATCAAGTTGCTCGCGTCGGTTCAAGGGGTGGTGCAGCATCTCGAAAGAATTGTTGATGAGCTCTCTCAGTTTCGTCGTGATCTTTTTAAAGAGGCTGAGAGCGAGATTATGCAGTTGATTTATGTCATCTGTAGAAAAGTGGTCGGTAAAGAGTTGTCACTCAAGCCTGAACTACTTCAAGAGATCGTAGGAAAAGCGCTTATGTCTTTAGAGCGAGAGAAGAAAGTCATTCTTCAATTTAATCCGCAAGACTTAGAGTGGATTCGCAAAGCCCGACCGGACTTTCTAGAAAAGGTGAAGGGGCTTGAAGAGATTTCTTTTGATATTGATTCTTCTCTGGAGCCAGGACACATCCTCGCAAAAACAAAGCGTGTGGAGCTCGATCTTTCTAGTGAAGCCATCGTGGATCATATCGTTCAGCAGATGCAGCTTGCGCGTGAAGAGATCAAACAAACCAACGATGAAGGTGATACTATTTTATGAGTCGCCTTCAATTGGATTTATTAGAGCAAGTGGTAGAGAGAATAGCCGACTTTCCATCTCAAGGTCGAGTCACCAACGTCGTAGGGCTCATGATGGAGGGCTATTGTAAGAATGCCACGATTGGCAGTATCACAACCGTTTATTCTCTTGATGAGAGTAAATCGATGGAAGCGGAGGTCGTAGGTTTTAAAGACGATAAAGCTCTTATGATGCCGCTGCGAGAATTGCACGGAGTGGGTATCGGAAGCCGTATTGTTCTGAAGCGACGCCAGGCTAGTGTAAAAATTAGCGAGTCCATGATCGGACGAGTTCTTAACGGCAACTTAGAACCCATCGATGGTGGGCCTGCGCTGGTGGCAGATGAAGAGTTCAGCCTTTATGTAAGGCCGCTTAATCCTTTAAAACGAGGAAGAGTGGAGCGTACCATTGATACCGGAGTACGTTCTATAAACGGTTTATTAACCTTGGGGCTAGGGCAGAGAATGGCCATCTTGTCGGGCTCAGGCGTCGGAAAAAGTATGCTGCTCGGCATGATTGCACGCAATACGTCGGCCGATATCAATGTGATTGCGCTGATTGGGGAACGCGGACGAGAAGTTCGAGAGTTCTTGGAGAAGAATCTTGGCTCAGAAGGTCTTCAGCGCTCAGTGGTTATCGTGGCTACCAGTGATTCATCTCCTTTAGAGAGAGTTCGAGCTGCCTATGGAGCGACGGCGGTTGCCGAGTTTTTTAGACGGCGTAGTCAGGATGTTCTTTTAATGATGGATTCTATCACACGCTATGCGATGGCCCTGAGAGAAATTGGTCTATCGGCAGGTGAGCCGCCCACAACAAAAGGCTATCCACCGTCTGTCTTTGGAATGTTGCCTAAATTGTTAGAGAGAGCAGGAAATTTAACATCAGGGGGTTCTATTACAGGCATCTATACCGTGCTCATTGAAGCAGATGATATTAATGATCCCATTGGGGATACAGTACGCTCTATTGTAGACGGCCATATCGTTTTATCTCGTAAGCTTGCAGCGAAGGGGCATTTTCCGTCGATTGATGTAGGCTATTCATCGAGCCGTGTCATGGACGATATAACGAGCGATGAGCATCGAAATCTTGCTATGCGAATCAAGTCTCTCATGGCCACTTACTCAGAGGCTGAAGATCTGATCAATATTGGTGCCTACGCGAAAGGGTCTAATCCCACTATTGATGAAGCCATTCAGTATCAGCAGGCGATTCGCAGTTTCTTGATTCAGCCTTATTCAGAGGCCACAAAAATCAGTGAAACTCTTGAGCGAATGAAGAGTATTTTTCAAGGTGCTCAGGCTCAAGTGCAGGGTAATGCTCAAGCGACCAGAGGTGGAAGGCGGTAATGACACGTGGAGCGATTTCATTTTCGATTTGCGTCGGTTCAGAAGGTTCGTCGTATCGAAATGGACTTGCAAGCTCGGGCGTTAGCCGAAGCGATGCAAGTCGTTCAACGTATCGATACCGAAATAGAGCAGCTGAAGAAGTCGTATCAAATCGAGGTCGATCGTTTAAAGAACAAAGCGGAGTCAGCATCTCTTTCGCAGGTGCAGATGGGATATCAGGTGAGTTACCGAGAGCATTTAATCAGGCTAGAGAGCGATGCGATGGCGCGCCGACGAAAGGCTCTCAAGCAAGTCGAAGAAGAGCGACAAAAATTAATTGAAAGAGAACAGAAAAAGAAAGTTTTTGATAAGTTAGAGGAGAGAGATCGTGAAATGTATGAGCAAAAGTTGCGAAAGTATGAGCAGATTGATTTGGATGAAATGGCTTCTCGTTGCACTCGTTCTGGTGTCGCTAATGACTGGTTCACTGATGGCTCAGAAGACTGATGAGACGACGGATGCAACAACCAGTGATTCAGTTCAGCTCGCTAAGGCGGAAAATGGTAGTTTTCCTGAGAAAGAGTTTTATACCAAACAAGAAGTAGAGTCGCTGCGAACAGTTTTAGAAGAAAAGAACACCCAACTGGATCAAGATATCGACAGTCAAAAGAAATATCTTGAATCATTGAAGACTCAAGTCGAAGACCACTTAAAAAAAGTAGAAGCCGCTCGTAATGAGATTGCCGATTTTATGAATACCAGAGACGAGAAGGAAGAAAGTAAGCTTAAGAAGCTAGCTAGATTCTATGAAGCCATGGATGTCGAACAAGCGGCTCCTCTTTTGAAAGATGTGAATGACGAGTTGGCTATCAAAATTTTTGATCGAATGGATGCAAAGAAAGCTGGAACACTGCTTGCGCAGTTACCGGCAAATCGAGCCGCTCGGCTTACGACCGCCTTTCCGAGGCTGAGACTCCAAATGGAGAAAGTGGCCGAGCGATGATGGGAGTTGGAACTAAAGTTTCTGCCGTCATGGTGACGACAGATTATGAAAGGAGGTGCCTGTGGCAATGGATCCCATATTAGTGCTATCAGGAGCCTCGTCTTCTTCGAAAATGGACCGAAAAGGGGTTTTCGAAGGTGAGGGTAAGCAGAAAGCAGCGTTTGAGAATATTTTGAACGATCAAAATGATCTCAAAGAACCATTTTCTGTTTCATCTAAACCTAAAGATGACTCTATCTCAGATGGACGCAAGTTCGTCGAGACTTCAGACGACGCGGGCAATCGAAGTGCCTTAGTTACTCATGAGGAGGTAGATGTGTCTGAAGAGGTGAATTTGGAAGAGCTACCCATGGTGGCTGTCGTGGGGATTCCCACTCAGCTTACTGCGGAGCCCCTGCCGACTTTGCCTCGTTCAATCGAAGAGCCCTCGACTATAGCAAGCGCAGAGGGATTGATCACGGATGATCAGACTGGGGAGGCTTTGACATCAAAGCTGACGCAGTTGTTACAGGACGTTTCTCTACAAGAAGATGGGGCCTCGGATGGGCCTATTCAACAGAATAATACTATAAGTCAGGAAGGGCTAGAGAGTCTTCTTCGTGAAGAGCCTCGACTAGTAGCTTCAATCAATCAACTATCTTTAGCTCCCAAAAATCAAGAGCTACAGAAAATGACAGACAAACTTCTCACGGAGGAATCCACAGTTCAACAGGAGGAAGGCTTGAGCGAGAGTCTCTTAGAAGAGATAACGACTCTTTCGAAGCCCGTCAAAATGATGGACGATGGTATGCCCGAAGTGCTGGAGAAACCCATACCCTTCAAACAGATGGTAGACAGCCTTTGGATTCATCAGAATCTAAAAGTTGAGGTGCCTCTGATTGAAACGGACTCACTTACAACCACGACGGCTAGATTTTCAGAAACTGCGGCTGTTCGAAATTTCGTGGATGATATTCGTCCTTTGATTGAACAGGTCAGAGCGACGAAGCTCGGCGGCGAAATGGTGGTGAGTATGAAGCCGTTAGAGCTCGGCAAGGTCCGTGTTGAGTTGCAGGTCGATAAAGGAGAGGTGCGAGCCACTCTTTTTGCTGAACGAAGCGAGACGCGAGAATTGCTTCAGTCACGATTTGGAGAGCTCAAGAGTCATCTTTTGTCTGTAGGTTTGAAATTAGAAGAAGTGAGCGTAAAAGAAATGCCTGGAAGCTTTTCTCAGCGCGAATTCAGTTCACAGCAGGAGCGTCATTCGAAGCATAGTCATTCTGAGAATCCTCGACGAGAGGCCTCACGTGACCCTAAAGAGTTTGACGATGCCTGGATGGCAGAAGGAAGGATGATCGCATGAATACCGATGTCATAAGTTTGCAAAATGCCACTGGAATGAGTGTCGACCCCAAGGCAGCTCCGAGCAAAGACTTGGGCAAGAATGAATTCTTACGACTTCTCATGACTCAGTTGTCCCAACAAGATCCTTTGAATCCAACGGATTCGACAGAATTTGTATCACAACTGAGCCAGTTCACTCAGGTAGAAGGAATTTTCAACTTGAGTTCGAAGCTGGACGAATTGGTGAAGCTGACGGGTGCCAATAACTCAGCTATTGCAGTTTCGCTCCTAGGAAAAGAGGTACGAGTTTCTGGCAATGCCATTAAAGGTAATGCTGATGTATACTTTGATCTTCCTAGAGCTGCTGATAAGGCTGTGTTGACGGTGCGAGATAAGTCAGGAGATATCGTAAAAGTAATGGATACGATTCCGCGTTCTCCTGGACTTCATCGAGTGACCTTGGAGGGTTTACAAGATGGAGAATATAGCTTTGTGGTGGAAGCACAAGATGTTCAAGGCGAAGAGATTCAAGCGTCTCTGTCTCATGCAGAAAAAGTAAATGGAGTAAGCTATGCAGGCTCCGTTCCTGTTCTATTGATGGAATCAGGTAAGCAAATGAATGCCACCGATGTGATTGAGATACGTGAACCTAAGTCGATGACTTCGGGAGAGAATCATGGATGAGATTCAGCGCTCGCTTTTAATGTCGAAGATTCAGAGGATTGAGCCATCGGTTCGACCTCAAGAGTCGACACGAGAGAAGGCGTCTTCGGTTGATTTTGAGAGTTTGCTTGAGAAGGAATCACTTCAGATTTCTAAGCATGCTGAGAAGCGTTTGGTTCATAGAAATATTGAGCTATCGGAATCGTTGAAGGGAAAATTGACAGAAGCGTTGGGATCGTTAGAGAAGAAGGGCGCGAGAGACTCGCTCGTTCTATCAGATGATCACGCTTTCATTGTGAATGTTCCATCACGAACGCTCGTTACGGCGTTGCAGAAAGATGAAATGAAAGACCATATTTTTACCAATATCGATTCGACGTTGATTTTAAGATAGTCACGCGAATTTTAACAATTAGAGGCCTCGGACCCGCAAGGGAAAGGCTTCTCAGATAAGGCTTTCATAAGAGAGCCTTAGAGGGAGGAAACATGTCAGTTGTAGCAGCCCTATTTTCGGGCATTTCAGGAATTGTAGCGAACGGTTCAGCACTTGCCGTCGCGGGTGATAATATTTCAAATATGAGTACGCCAGGGTTTAAAAGCTCGGTGGCGGTATTCGAAAGCGCGCTCAGTCAGCGTATCGGAAACGCTGAAATTGGTTTGGGAGGTCGCCTTGCAGGAACCACCGCCAATTTCTCTCAAGGGGGATTTCAGAATTCCACGCGAGCCACAGACTTAGCGATTCAAGGTAGTGGCTTTTTTATCGTAGATTCCGAAGCCGGAACTCGATTTTATACCCGAGCTGGTATTTTTGAGAGAAACAGCGACGGAAATCTGGTGACATCTGCTGGCAAACTCTTGCTTCAAGGCTATTCTATCGATGATACCGGGGCAACGTCTGGAACCTTGGACTCCGTCAATTTAGCTAATGTCACGTCATCACCTGAAGCGACCAGCGAAATTAAACTTTCGCTCAATCTGGATGCGGGTTCTGAGATTCTAGCAGGATCTCTCGATGGCAGCAGTTTTTCTGCAGCAGAAGCCTCATCTAACTTTAATGTGACAACCACTGTTTATGATTCATTAGGGAACGCTCGTACGGTGGTGACTTACTTTAGGCATACGGCATCGAATGAGTGGACTTATCATGTACTCACATCTCTGGACAATTTAAGTAACGGCAATGATACCAGCGTGAACGGAGATGGGACGGGCATTCTTACCGCAGGAACCATCACATACAATAGTGATGGCTCATTGAATACGGCCGCATCGTCGGTGGCTCTTCATACGTTGCATTCGGCAGCCGGTGTAGCGACTTCGGTAGAACCCGGGGAACAGATTAATCCTGCCTCCGCGAGCCCTCAAAATCTAATTCAATGGGCTGATGGGGCCACCGCAGAAACAATAATGACTATAGACTTTGGTCAGGTGGCGGGTACCGATGCTGTGTCGACTCAGTATTCGTCTGCGTCGATTGGACGCAAGGTAGAGCAAGATGGTCGTTCGGTCGGTGATCTCCAATCGATTGCGGTAACCTCGGATGGAAAAATTGCCGGTGTTTTTTCGAACGGTATTACAAGAGATATCTTTAAGCTGCCTTTAGCTAGTTTCGCAAACGAAGAGGGTTTGTCTCGCGCGGGATCTAACCTGTATTCGGAATCTACCGATAGCGGGCTGGCGCAACTTGGGGATGCTCAGACAGCGGGTAGGGGCGAAGTGCGATCGTTCTCCATTGAGCAAAGCAATACCGACTTAGCCGCGGAGTTTGTGAAAGTGATTACCTTTCAGCGAGCTTTTCAAGCCTCGTCTCGAACGGTTTCAACCGCGGCAGAGCTCTTGCAAGATCTCGTTAATATTGGTCGATAATAGCAGTCGTTAATGACGATTGATATTGGACGAATATTACTCTTTACCGTTAGGTCCGACAAATCACTGTCGGACCTAACATTTTCTTTGAGGCAATCTCGCTTCCACGTAGAATGATCGAAGTGTTTGATACGACGAGGCAAATTTCGGCTGATTATAACGCGGCGCATTGTTTTTTTGAAGGTCTTTTACGGGAGCCTGATCAGTGCCGTCTCGAGAAAGAGTATCCGCTCGTTTTTTCGCCTCAGCGCATGGATCAGCTTTTATTGCTAGAGCGAGAGGGAGATATTAAGGCCGGCTTGGCTACTTTGCCACGACTTATTCAAGCAACGCCTGATCTTCAATTGAGAGCTCTGTTCGTGGGGTCAGTCGTGACAAATCCAGAAGCACGTCGTCAAGGATTTCAAAGGCAGCTTTTTGAATTATTGGAAGAGCGTGCTCAAGAAGATGTCTATGACCTTATTATTTTGTGGAGTAATCAGATCGAATTTTACCAGAAGCTAGGATTTGTTTTAGGAGGTCTTCAGGCATCGTGGTTTGTGGAACATAAAAGTGCGTTTGGTAGTCATGGCCATTCTGCCAAAGTGGGACAATCGTCGGATGTCACTTTGACAGAGAAGCATTTTCAATCGTTCATGGATAAGAGATTTTGTGTTAAGCGAACATTTGAAGAGCAGCGCTTACTATGGAAAATTCCTCGAATGAAGATCGCCTATACCGAGAAAGCGTATGCTCTTCTTGGAAAGGGTGAAGATTTTCAAGGTGTTTGTCATGAGTGGGCAGGCCCGTCGGGGGAGGTCCTCGATTGTCTAAGAGCACTCTGCGAGAGTGAGGAGAGTTTTCGAGTCTTGTCGCCGGGAGTTATTCATTCGGCGGATGAAATGGCGGTCGTTGCTGAGTTAGAAAAGGGCTGTGTCGATCATCGCCTGGAGTATCTTGGATTGATAAAAGTAGTGTCAGATCGTATCGCTATTTCTGGCTTTGATCCTGAGAGTTTGAAGTATCCTTTTTTTATTTGGGGTTTGGATTCGATATGAAGGGGCCCTTCGAGCGTCTCGAATCCAAGGGGTCTCACTACTTGCTTCACGAAGGTCATATTATTGATTCGGATGAGCCGGACTATTTTAAGAAGGCTTATGAAAGACGCGCATCAGATCTTAAGTTTCCTAAGGTCCTCATTTTTTTTGGCCCACGCATGGGCTATGAACTAGAGAAGATTCTTAAATCCGAAAAGGAGATTTCGTTTATACTTTTGTTGGATTATTCTGCGGAGCTTTTACGTGAAACCTTAGATAGTGAATCGATGCGAGTCTTGTTGGCGCCTTGGCTAAAGGGGGGGCGTCTATCGAGTCGTGTAGTGCAGAACGCTGATGAGGCTTTCAACGTATTTTATGAGTGGCTGCGCATTCCTCAAAGAGCCTTTGCCATGGATGCTGCCTGGATTTTAGTAAATCCTCATACATCAAAATCGCAGTCAAGTTTTGCAGAGCGTCTGGAGGATGAGTGGAAAGCAGCCACAAAACAGATACGAAGGCATTTTGGGGGGCGAGAAGATTCTCTTTTAGGATTTCATCAGACACTTCAGAACCAGACACTTATTGAGTCGTCTCCCGGAGTCCTTTCTTTGAAAGATCAGTTTCGTGGTGTTCCAGCAATCATTGTGTCAACCGGACCCTCTCTTTCAAAGTCCTTAGAGGTCTTGCGTTTGTTGAAAACCAAGGCACTTCTCATCGCAGCGGATGCCTCGCTTCCTGTGTTAAAGAGGTATGGTTTTGAGCCTCACTTTGTAGCGACGATCGAGAGGGATCATGTATCCAAGAGATTTTTTGAAGAAGGACCGTTTGAGGCGCAGTTAATTTCTTATGCGTTCATTCCAGGATCGACGATCGAGGCATTTGATGGAGCTCGTTGGTTAGCGTATCGAGACTATGGCTACTTTCATTTTATAGAAGAAATACTTCCGCGAGGCATCGTTTCGTCTTCGTCTTCCGTATCTCATTTTTGCATGAATCTAGCGCTTTATATGGGGTGCAGTGAGGTGGTGTTAGTGGGACAAGATCTTGCCTATGATCCTGAAACGTTTCAGTCTCATGCGGCGGGAGTACCTTTCAAAGAGTGGACTTACGAGAGTTCTCTCGAGCAAATGAAAGAGCGAGTGAAGGCGGAAGGTCTGGGCGATGTTTTTTTTGTTCCGGGCAATACATCGGAGCAGGTTCCTACCCATTCTACTTACTTTAGTTTTATGAAAGAGTTTGCATGGCAGGCTTCGCAATCGAAAGTGCCTGTCACCAATGCAACTCAGGGCGGCGCTAAAATTCCTGGTTTGGCGTGGAAGGCCTTGCACGATGTTTCGTCGTCTTGGCCTGAGGTGCCTGACCTGAGTGACAAAGTGAAATCGCTCTATTCAAAGGCGGCAAAGTCAGGTTCGCTTGCCTCTCTAAAAAATCTGATACCATTTTTCAGAGACATACGCGTCAAGCTGGGGGAAATTCGAGATCTTACGGGCCCACTCCTCAGTTCGGCCATGGTATCTTCCGACAAGTTGGCAGAGGTGGAGCGAGGTTTGCGATTGGCTCAGACAGAGTTGATGGCGGATCCTCGATTTGTGGCTTTTGTTATTCAGAATGCGGGAATGGAGTTTTTAGACATTGAGAATTCTCGCTCTCGATTGGAAGCGAAGGGCGCTTCGGCGATAGAATTATTAAGCGAATCCGATCGCTGGAACTTTTGGATTCAGTCCGTTGCTGAAGCCCTAGAGAACGAGTTGATGAGTATTTAAGAGAAATTGGCTCACATGCATCATCCGATGCGGTCAAGCCAAAGTGGGTGATCTTCCCAAAGAGCGATTCAGAGTCGACACTCGTCACCAGCCTTTCGGAGCGTCGACGTAAGGCAGCAAAAGGCGACGCGAATCACGGGTAAGTGACGTCGCTTCTGATTTGGCCTATTCTCAGTCGCAGTTGTTTCTCTGTTTCAACCAGAGCAAAAAATACGGCGCCTATTGCAAATATCAAAATCCCATCTGCCACAGGTATCGACTCAGTTTTGAAGATCGTCTGAAGAGATGGAAGATAAGTGATGGCGAACTGGGCTGCCGTAACGGTCATGGCCGTAATCCAAACTACTTTCGTGCCCCGAATAGTGTTCCAGTTAAGAGAGGTTCCATAAATGTTTCGAACGAAAAACAAGTGAAAAATCTCCATGGATACCATCCCATTGAGAGCCATGGTTCGTGCAAGTTCTAGGCTGTAGCCACGGTCGACAGCATAGAAAAAAATTCCGAAAACGCCCGCAAGGAACAAGATCGACACTAGTAGGATATGCCAAACCAAACCGCCTGTAAGAATCGCCTCATCATTCGCTCTGGGAGGTCGAAGCATCGTATTGCCCTCGGTTGGTTCAAACGCGAGAGCCAGCCCCAATGTGGTGGCCGTGATCAGATTTATCCAGAGAATTTGAATAGGGGTAATCGGTAGGGTCATGCCAAATAGCAGAGCTACGATGATGGTCATCGCCTCACCAGCATTGGTCGGCAATGTCCAGCCTATAACTTTCTTAATATTGTCATAGACCGTTCGTCCTTCGCGAACAGCAGCAGCAATCGATGCAAAATTATCATCTGTGAGAACGATATCAGCCGCTTCTTTGGCAGCTTCACTCCCTTTTCTTCCCATGGCAATTCCAACATCCGCTCGTTTCAAAGCAGGAGCATCATTCACTCCGTCGCCTGTCATTGCCACAATCTTTCCATGAGATTGTAATGCCATGACGAGTCTGAGCTTGTGCTCAGGGCTAGTTCTCGCAAAGATATTAGTGTCTAAAACGACAGCACTTAAACTCACATCGTTCATGGCTTCGATTTCACTTCTCGTTAGTACTCGATCAGCATTTTTTAAGCCCACTTGCTTTCCGATGGCAGAGGCTGTTGCTCGATGGTCACCCGTGATCATTTTGACTTGAATTCCAGCCCTCGAACATTCAGCAACCGCCTCTACAGCTTCGCGCCTAGGAGGATCCATCATTCCCACTAAGCAGACCAAGGTGAGTCCTGCTTGAACATCAGAAAAATTTAGGGACGACTGCTCGACGGTTAAAGATTTCATAGCAAATGCGAGGACGCGCTGACCTTGAGTGGCAATACTCTCGACCTTTTCTATCCAGTAAGCTTTATCCAGCGGCGAGTGGCTGCCGTCGGCACTGCTTTGGTATTGGCACATACTAAGAATTCTCTCTGGAGCTCCTTTCACGACAATAATGCTTTGACCTTCGTTATTCTGATTTAAGGTGGCCATGAATTGATGCGCAGAATCGAAGGGAAGGCAGTCGATTCGCGGCCACACCGATTTTTCCTTCTTTGGGTCTTGGCCAAGCTTTTTTGCAAGAATGAGGAGAGCCCCCTCCATCGGATCGCCCTCTACGGTCCAAATGTTATCACGAAAAATTAAGGATGCATCGTTGCAGAGCGAAGCCATGAGTCCAAACTGTTTCAAAACGGGGTGATCCCCAGCGTTTACAGCGATGTCATTTAGCCGAATCGAACCGCTTGGATCATAACCCGACCCTTCAACTAAAAATTCACAACCTTGGGTTGTGAGTGATGACACCATCATTTCATTTCGAGTTAAAGTTCCGGTCTTATCCGTGCAGATCACAGATACCGACCCTAATGTTTCGATCGCAGGCAGTCGGCGGACAATGGCGTGCCGACGCGCCATAGCTTGCACTCCTACAGCAAGAGTAATCGTTAAGACAGCAGGGAGCCCTTCAGGAATGGCGGCTACAGAAAGGCCAACAACCGCCATGAACATTTCAGTGAACTCGAAATGCCCAACAAAGTATCCGAAGGCTAAGAGTATGCCGGCAACTAGCAGTATAAAAATGCTTAGCCAGCGAGCAAACGCATCCATCTGGCGTACGAGGGGTGTTGTCAGAGTCTCAACGCAAGAGAGCATTCCACTAATGCGTCCGATTTCGGTGCTTGATCCCGTCCCAACGACTACTCCTCGGCCATACCCGCTAGTGACCATCGTTCCACTAAATGCCATGCAAAGCCGGTCACCCAAGGCCGCGGCGTGCTGAATGGATTTCGTGTCTTTCTCCACAGGCACCGACTCGCCCGTTAAGATGGCTTCTTGAATCTTTAGACCAGAGGATTGAATCAAGCGGATGTCGGCCGGCACTTTATCCCCAGGTTCCAGCAGCACAATATCCCCCGGAACCAAACAATCACTTTCAACGGATGCACGATCTCCTTCGCGAAGGACTGAGGCGCGTCGTGCAAGCATGTGCCGGATTGCATTCAAAGCCTTTTCAGCTTTGCCCTCTTGAATGAATCCAACGATGGCGTTTGCAACCACCACAGCGAGTATGACAGCGGTATCAATGAAATACCCTAGAAAGGCAGTAATCAGGCCAGCGCCCAAGAGTACGTAAATCAGAACATTCTTGAAGTGCAAAATGAATCGTAGAAACGTGCTAGGTTTTGGCGGTTCCGGTAGTCGATTCGGCCCGAGGAGTCTGAGCCTCTCAAGCGCTTCGGTGTGAGAGATTCCACTCGCGCTTGATTTCAGCTTTGAAACTACAAGCTCTGCCGACTCTGTGTGCCATGCCGAGTCGAGTTTGAGATACTTTTCGCTCATACCTTTCTATATATAGGTGAGAAAAGTCGGATGAGTAAGAATTTTAGTTCTTCTCGAGTTGGAGGCTCAAAAATGGTCGTTTCGTCAGAGAAAGAATTCTCCTGGCTGTCGAACCAAGAAGCAGCTTTCTAGAAAAGGCTCTCTCTGTAGAGATTGTAAGGATCATCCAGGCTTTTCGACTGTCGGCATATTTAACAATAGCCTCTGCCGTGGAGTTTTCTTTGTCGATCACAACTACAGAGGTCCTTACGTTGGCTTTTTTAAAATAAGAGGCGATTTTATTCAGCTTGTTTTCGGCATCTCGTTGTTTGTTTGAACTTCGAAGTGATGGAGAAAGAACGGTACTCTTTCGTTGCGCATAGATTAAATCCACATGGGACTTGGCCTTTTTAGCCCAATCGATAATCTTTGTGATCTCCCGCGTTGAATAAGTCACGTCTAAGTCTAGAGCGACCACCATTCGCACATTCTTCGAAAAATCCGAACTCTTTATCTGGGGTTTAAGTACTAGTACGGAGACTTTCGCAGTTAATGCTGCCGTTTCCGAAAAACTCCCTAAAAACCAATAGGATAACCCGGAACGATTGGAACTGAGAACCACCAAAAGATCGCTTTGCAATTTCTTAGCAAAGGCACTTAACTTCTCTACGAGAAATTGGCTAGAGGGCTCATCGGCCACAAGAATCGAAATGTCACTATAGTCAAACTGCTCTCGACATTGAGTTTCAACTTCTCTGCGTGCCTGAAAAGCGTACGTATGTTTGTTCTCCTGATACCAGGATGAGGGAACCATATAGAGGCCCGGATGAACGAGCGACACGACGGTCGAGTGAGAAATAAGCCCCTTTCCTTGAAATTGTCTAATCAGACGGGCGTAAGAATCAAAACCCCTTTTGTCCTTGGGACGAGGATCTAAATTTTCAACGAACGGCTCTACGGCTATAAGTGTAGGTCTCACGACAGAGAATTTACTATGATTGTCAAAAAAACTCAAAGAGTTGCGCACACAGCCTCAAAAATTTAAAGAGAAATATTTTTCTCAGCGAGTTGATTTGCCTCTCGAATTCTCTCCACAGCACGATCCGCAGCATCTTGGCAGGGCACAAAAACGAGGTCGGCCCCCTTGGTCATTAAGAACTCTTTGTCTTGAAGTCTTCGCTAAGTAATGACAGGTCAAGCTTTGATCCCAAGGCAATAAAAAAGAAAAGCAATCAGCGGGGTTCTAGGACGAGGGCTTCTAAACTGCGGCGGCTGTGCTGAAATGATGTTTGTAAACTGCTTCCAGCTTATCTTTGAGCTGCTGGCCAGTAAACGGCTTTACAACATAATTGGAAACTTTGAGCGTGAGAGCTTCGATCACTTTAGACTTTTCAGACTCAGCAGTGATAAGCACGAAGGGTAGGCCCATCCCAAATCGCTGATCTTCTCGAACCATCTTTAAGAGTTGAATGCCTTTGACCTTGGGCATATTCCAATCACAGAGAACGAGTTGAAAGGGCTTTCCTTCTTTGTGAGCATTCTTAAGAAGTTCCCACGCAGGAGCCCCGTCATCGGCTTCTTTTACATCCAGAAGACTAAGCTCTTTAAGATTCTTAATGATAATTTTTCTCATGGTCATCATATCGTCAACTACAAGTATGCGGGTATCTGGTTTAAACATGGTGGAAGCTCCTAAGACATTTCAGATACAGAAATACGTGCCATAGATGAACCGGTGGGGCAGAGAACAGGTAGGGTCAGCGAGTTGCTGCTATTCTCGGCCATAAAAGCAATTTCGCTCCCCGTCTGAAGATTGGGTATGGCCGGTTCAAAGATGACTGTCGTGTCGGGCAACACCTGTAAAGTGATCCTTTTTTTTGCTTCATCGTTTGATAAGACTGCTGACATAGCGTGACTCCTTTGAATTTTAAACCATGAGGCTCTGGCCGCCTTTGAACTGCCTCGACTCGTCATAGTGAAGCGGCACGCCTTTAGTGGATCGAGCGGCTCATTGTTTTGCCGCGAAGGAGCCGGTTACGAACTCATAGATCTACTTCCTTCGATACACGACCTAAGTCTTCGATAAGCTCCATAAGTTCTGGGTGTGGAGAGGTAAATTGAACGCCAAAGCCTCGAGGGCTTTGATAGTCGTTATCGGGTCTCGTCCATCGACAGATGCCTTTGCCACGAGTTGATTGCCCATCTAGAAAAATTTCAAACTCTACTTCCGTGCCATGAGACGGAAGAGAGCCATTGAGAAGCTCAACAAAAAGGCCGCCATTTCCTATGTTGTTTGTATAGGTTGAGATGGCTTCATGATGAGGATGAAACAAGGCTTTTAGTGAGACCCGATATCTCAATCGAAGAGTTCGTCGTTTGGGTCTATTCGTTTGATGAACGGCTCGTGCCAGAAATGACACGATGGAAGCAATTTGAAATGGTTTCAAGAATACAGCGTCGATCTCTCGTCGAATGGCTTCTTCTTCTAGATTTTCTCCAAAAGTTGAAATCAGAACGCGTACGCAAGACTGGCCGGATTCTTTGACACGACTCAGTAGGTCGAGCCCATTCATTTCTGGCATGAGGCCGTCTGATAAAATGATGTCGGGTTTAAGCTCAACGCTCATGAGATAGCCTTCACGACCATTGTCGCAAGACCTTACTTCAGCCCCCTCTAACGATAGGGCATCTCCGAGAATTTCTCGAATGTCAGGTTCATCATCAACCACGAGAACTATTTTGCCTGCAAGTTGGTTCATAACATCTAAGATTCCTCTAAGTGTTTCAGCACATGATCGGGGATGCCGTGGCCAGAATCGGTGACAGAGATTTGGACGGTAGGGTGTCTTGTCTGGCCTGAAATTTCGATCCAAGCATTGCCGCGTCCCTATTTTTAAGATTAACCCGCTGCGGCGATGTGTCATGATTTTGTCTAGCGAGGCTCTTAAGGCCACGAATAATTCGAGTCACTCGATAAATCGTTTTATCAATAGAGTCGCAATAGTCTGCAATCTTTTCGTGATGCGTAGCGTCTTCAGCGACAAGACCGTAAAGCCATGAATCGCCTTGCTTTTGGGCCAGAGACTCATTGAGAGCCTGTTGAAATCGTGCCATATCTTCAACGATTAGGCGGCTGACATCGATGGCATTGGTTTCAACAAATCGGAGGGCTTGAAATTCATCTTGAACAGGAAGCACTCAAAGCCCTGACTGTTTAGTTAGATAGTCTGATAAGGTCTGTAATATTTCAATTTCGTCGTCGACTAGTAGTACTTTACTCATTCTCTTTCCTCGGTGCGGCTCTCGTTGTTTTAAGGGAGGGTCTAATCACTATGGTAAGCCGCGTTAACGCCTCGCCTTCGGTTAGATTGCCAGCACCTCTATAATAAATAAAATATATTTATATGCTACAACAATTCGTTGGGGCGTTGTTCCAAGATCGTGAAGCGCTGCATCAATATTTCGAAACGAAGGCCTATCTTGTTTGGATCACAGATAAATTTGGATTTTCTTAGAAATTGTCCATTTCAAATGGGATGACTCGGCAAAACTTGCCGATAGGGTTCTCGTCATTATTGTTAATCGCTGTGATCTTTCGAGGCCTTTCATGGACGGATACCTCACCACGGCAAAAAAGGGAATAAACCAAGGAAAGGAATCACTATGGGATTCAGAATTAATACAAACGTTTTAAGTCTTACCGCACAACGTAACTTGACCTATTCGTCTAAGAGTTTCGGAAAAGCGCTGGAGAGATTATCATCAGGATCTCGCATCAATCGAGCTGGAGATGATGCTGCCGGTCTTGCGATCTCGGAAGGGTTAGGAGCTCAAGTACGAGGGATTCGAGTGGCGATTCGAAATGCGAATGACGCTGTCGGGTTTCTCAATACTGCAGAAGGTGCTCTCGCCGAGCTCACCAATATTACGCAGCGTCTTCGTGAATTGGCCATTCAAGCCGCGAACGGTACCTTAGGAAGTGCCGACCGAGGTTATCTTGACTCAGAAAAGACACAGCTCTTGGCAGAATTTGACCGAATTGCCACCCAAACTAACTTTAACGGTTCATATCTCTTGGATGGAACTTTTACGACCACTAACCTTCAGATTGGTATTCAAAAGGGCCAAACCATTGCGTTTAATATCGGTAACGCGAGAAGTTCTGTTCTTGGGGGTCTAGCGACTTTCTCAGGTGTAAGAAATCAAATCACCAGCGCTACGGGTAACTTAGTAATTAACGGAGTGGCGGTTCGCCAAGCACGAAATACCGATGATACCGTTTCTGCTTCCGGCAACTCGTATTCAGCGATTGCCATTGCTAAGGTCATCAATGAACAATCGAGTACTACGGCAGTGTACGCCGACGTTAATACCACGCTAGTTCAGGTGAATAACTTGACCTTCTCGAGTTACCAAGGAGATCTCAGTACCGATCGATTTGCGATCAACGGAGTCTCTATTCTTGGTTCAGGTATTAGTTCTGTGAATGCGTTTATCACCGCTATTAATACGTACTCGAATACAACGGGTGTTAAAGCTCGACTGCAAACAAGCTCGACAGATGACATTGAGCTCTATGCCGACGATGGGCGAAATATTTATCTTCAGTGGACGACAGCCACCGCAACAACTGGCTTGTACGGGGTATTCTCCTCTGAAGCGAACTATACCTCTGGCTTTTCAACCGGATTGGTATTCTCGACTTCGACGGGTTATTCGGCGGCTTCTCAGTTGGTACGAACGGGTTCCATTAAGCTTCGTTCGTCTTCTGCCATCACGGTTGCTGGCTCGGGCGTTTCTGCGGCTTTAGGATTCTCGTCTACGAGTATTTCTATTGATACGTCGAACAACGTCAGTACCATCAGTTTGACGACCCAGAATAGTGCTTCTGATGCTCTATCATTCTTGGATGCTACGCTGAGTCAGCTTAACTCCTTGCGATCAAGCTTAGGAGCTATCCAGAGCCGGCTAGAGTCAACGGTAAGTTCGCTCGGTATTACACTTGAGAACGTGTCGAGTGCACGATCTCAAATACGTGATACGGATGTAGCGTCAGAAACTGCGGAGTTAACACGATCTCAGATCTTGCAACAAGCCGGTGTCGCCGTGTTGAGTCAAGCGAACCAATCGGCAACATCCGCGTTGCAATTGCTGCAAGGAATATAATGAGGGCTTAAAAAAACAATAAAATGAGCAGATGAAGACGTGAGTGACGATACGTTGAGTCATGCACGGTAAGATTTGTTCCTAACGTCTAGAAAGAATAGAGCATTTGGTGCGTCAGAGTTTTCTTTACGAAAATTCTGACGTACCAGATCTCATTCTTGCCGAAAGTCCTTTCAAACTTAACGTCGTTCTATCTCTAGGACAACTAGGGCTCGTCAGACGATTTAAGAGGACCATGGAAGGACTTAAAAAACTAGACTAAGGAACGGAGATATTTTCATGGGTTTTAGAATTAATACAAATGTTCTCTCTCTTACCGCTCAACGAAATTTAACTTACTCTTCTCGAGCATTCGGTAAAGCTTTGGAACGACTCTCGTCGGGTTCTCGTATCAACCGAGCAGGGGACGATGCCGCAGGCCTCGCCATCTCTGAAGGGTTGGGAGCTCAAGTGAGAGGAATTCGAGTAGCCGTACGTAATGCGAACGATGCCGTCGGATTTCTGAATACTGCAGAAGGTGCGCTAGCAGAACTTACTAATATTACGCAGCGACTTCGTGAACTAGCCATTCAGGCAGCGAACGGTACCCTCGGTGGAAGTGACCGAGGTTATCTCGATGCTGAAAAGAGTCAGTTGTTGCAGGAGTTTGATCGTATTGCGACCCAAACTAACTTCAACGGCTCTTATCTCTTGGATGGTACCTTTACGACCACCAACCTTCAGGTCGGTATCAACAAAGGCCAGACGATTGCGTTTAATATCGGTAATGCGAGAAGTTCGGTGTTAGGGGGTCTTGCAACTCTCTCAGGAACTCGCAATCAGATTACCAGCGCAACGGGCAACCTAGTGATTAACGGTGTCGCCGTGAGACAGGCAAAAAGTACGGACGATGGTGTTTCGGCCTCAGGAAACTCGTACTCGGCGATTGCAATTGCAAAAGTAATCAATGAACAATCGAGTACCACTTCGGTTTATGCCGATGTGAATACCACGTTGGTGCAGGTGAATAACTTGACCTTCTCAAGTTATCAGGGCGACTTAAGTACCGACAGGTTTGCGATCAACGGAGTTTCGATTCTTGGTTCTGGCATAAACTCTGTGAACGCATTTATAACCGCCATCAACACGTACTCAAATACGACGGGCGTCAAAGCAAGACTTCAGACAAGCTCTATAGATGATATTGAACTCTATGCCGACGATGGGCGAAATATTTATCTTCAGTGGACGACAGCCGCCGCAACAACTGGCTTGTACGGCGTTTTCTCGTCAGAAGCGAATTATACCTCTGGCTTTTCAACCGGATTGGTGTTCTCGACTTCGACGGGTTATTCGGCGGCGTCTCAATTGGTACGAACGGGTTCTATTAAGCTTCGATCATCGGCCGCTATTACGATAGCAGGGTCGGGTGTATCGGCGGCGCTAGGATTCTCGTCTACGAGCATTTCTGTAGATACGTCAAACAACGTTAGTACCATTAGTCTGACGACTCAGAATGGTGCTTCCGATGCTCTATCGTTCTTGGATGCGACTCTTAGTCAGTTGAACTCTTTACGTTCAAGTCTTGGAGCTATTCAAAGTCGGTTAGAGTCAACGGTGAGTTCGCTGGGTATTACGCTTGAGAACGTGTCGAGTGCACGATCTCAGATACGTGATACTGATGTTGCTACCGAAACGGCTGAGTTAACTAGAGCTCAGATCTTGCAACAAGCGGGTGTTGCCGTCTTGAGTCAAGCGAATGCTTCTGCTCAAAGTGCCCTTGCGCTTCTTCAAAATATCTAAAAGTACGTTAGATTTTTAATCTTACGACTTCTAGACAAAGGGAGAATGCACGATGGCTCATATGCAGGAGGAATTTACAATGGACAAAATCGATGGAATGGGTGGCTTTTCATCCTCAGGTCGGTGGCGTCGCCGAGCCTTAGGGAAGCGAAGCAAGAAAGCTTTAACTTCTCTGGAGGCTGACGATCAGGCGGAACTGCTGTTGCAGGTCCACCAAGACTCCGAAGCGCTAAGGCGCTTGGGAGAGTCTCTGCTGAAGAAGAATGGTTATTCTAAAGAAAGTCGTGCCGAGTTCCATCTCGAACACGAAACGGGAATGATTTATCTTCGAATTTTTGACGCAGAGACGGGGGAAACCCAAATGCTGCTGACACCTGAGGAAGTAGCTCGAAGCCTCCAAGAACTCGAGGAAACCGATGATAATGCGGTGCCTCTGACAAGCTTTTTCTTGGATGTGACGGTCTAAACAAGGCTTTTAACGCAGGGAGGGGCGATGCTCCTCCCTGCCGCCTTTAGGCTATAATATAGGGAGGGGTTTGGGAGTCATCGACTCTCATAAGTAAGGGTTTTATGGAGAACGAGGGAAATAACCTATGAGTGGCTTTGGCATTAGTGGTCTAGGCAGTGGAATTGACTGGAACAACTATATTGATTCGATTCGGTCAGCTGAAGAAAATGCGTTAGCAAGAACGCTGGGTCGTCGCCAGACCAAGGTAGCTGCTACTCAAACGGTTCTTTCGACCATCAAATCATTGGCTGAGAACCTCAAAACATCAGTGAATGGTTTCACCTTTGCTAAAGATTTTAAAACTAAAACGGTATCGAGCTCCGACTCATCTGTTATTTTCGGAACGGCTACTCTTGATGCTATTAATCAGACAAATACCGTTCGGGTGGAGCAGTTGGCCACGAATGAAGTATGGCACGGAACTCATGCCAGTACGTCAGCGTCGGTGACGTCGTCAGATGAAACACTCACGATCACCGTACGAGGGCAAGAGCACGTGCTTAATGTAGCGAGCGGAACGACCTTGCAACAGCTTGCCAATCAAATTAATGCCGCGGGTATCGGGGTAACAGCCACGGTTTTCGATACTGGTGCGGGCACAGGAGATACCGGTCGACTTGCTATTACAGATACAAGCTCTGGAAAATACAATCCCGATCAAACGCCTGGAATGAATTTTAATCTTACTTTTTCTAGTACGCTTACCGAATTGACCAATGCTGATTTTGGTGTGAGTCCAATAGTGGAAGGCATGGATGCGCAGGTGATCATTAACGGCTCTGGTACGATGTACCGAGACACCAATGTCATCAATGATCTGTTGCCCGGAGTGACCATGAATCTCGTGTCGGCAGCTCCAGGCGTCGACAAGACGTTGACTGTGGGCGAAAGTACCTCGGCTGCAGCCGATAAAGTTACAAGTTTTCTGTCGAATTATAATACGTTGGTCAAAGAGATAAAAAAAGCGATTCAAGTAGACTTAAATCAGACTGAACAAAGAAATCCCACGGCCGGCAACTCGACACTTCGAAATGTGCTCAATCAACTTCAGTCGACGGTATCCTCGACCGTGGCAACATTGCCAGGGAATATTTCTGTGAGAGCTCTGGCTGATATTGGTATTTCATCTATTTATAGCCAAAATGATTCTTCGAATAATGGCCTCCTAAACCTTGATTCCGCCAAGTTCGAAGCAGCAGTCTCTGGAAATTTTGATGACGTCGTCAAATTTTTTGAAGGCGTTACCGAAGGCTCAGCGCGCTACGATGGCTTTGGTCAAAAAATTAGAAACGCCATGGACTCTATTTTAGATTTTACCAACGGCGCTCTACCAGCGGCCATTAAGGCAGCCTCGGAAGAGGTATCGAATATCGATAGCGAGATTCAGAAAAAATTAGAGCGTATTAATACTAAAGAAGAGTTATTGAAGGCCCGGTTTTCTAGACTTGAGAGCACTTTAGCTAGATTGGGCAGCCAACAACAAAGTTTAACCGCATCGCTGGACGCGATTTCGGGATCGAATCGGTCTTCTGGAAGGAAATAGACCGATTCAAATGAAAGATAAGAAGGAGCGTTTATGATGCAGGCAGGCGGATTCAAAAAAGGAAAGATGAATCCCTATCAAAAGACGGCGATTCAAACGGCCACAAAAGAAGAATTGGTACTGATGCTATATAGTGCCGCTATAAAGCATACGACTCAAGGTATAGAGTTTATCGAAAAGAAAAATTGGCCGGATGCTTCTAAGCATATTTGTCGTGCTCAGGCGATCATTGTTGAACTTTTAAATTCATTGAATTTTGAGGTTGGCGGTGAGATTGCGAAGAACTTAGAGTATTTGTATTCTGTGATGGTCGACAACCTTACAGTGGCAAACTTTGAGCATGTCGCAGAGCCTCTCAAGCTCAATTTAAAAATTCTCGATAAATTAAAAACCGCTTGGGAAGGTGTTTTAGAACAAGTAAAAAGCGGCAAAGTTCCATCGGCTGGTCAGTCGGGTTCTTAGGTTAGGGGGCTTGCTGTCTTCAGCGATAGTTTGCGAGCGACTTCAAACAATTTAAGTGTGTCTGGTTTTAGACGATTCTTATCAGCCTCGCTCATCGTGTCTTGAATTTCCTTAATTCGATCAAAGTGTTTGTCTTGTAGTTCGAGAATTAGCAGCTCTTGAAGTCCCAGAGGGCATCGATACGCCCACGATTCTTCGGCGCGCTTTCGAGCTAGCAGTGAGTCACCTCGCTGTCGTGCATGGAGCGCCTCCAGAGCTTGAGGCCAACCTGTGGAGCCAAATTGTTCAGTCACGAAGGCACGAGCCGCTTCAGCCTCCTTCGAGAAACCGTATCGTAGCAAAAGTTCATACTGCAGAAGGGGAGCCTGCACAAAAAGGTCCGAAAACTCTAAGATTCTATCAATGAAAGAGGGATCTGTTTGGGCGATGGCAACCGTTTTAAAAAATTGAATCTCTCGTGCTTCTGACGTTGCCGATCTAAGAGCCTCCCATCGTTGCAAGTGAAAGAGGGTCATAGCCCGATAGAGTTCGAAGGTTTCGGTGTCAGGGCTTAGCCGACAAGCTTCTTCAAATTTCTGTAAAGCTTCTTCGTGGCGACCGAGTTTTTGATAGACAACGCCTAATTCCCAATAAGCTTGAGAATCGGACGGCTCATCTATGATTTTTTCTTCTCCTAGTTGAGCATAAAAGGAGTATCGCTTTTTGCTGAGGGCCTGGTCTTCTTCTTTGAGGGGCCCGAGGTGGTGAATAGTCACCGGCAAGTCGCCAGTTTTGAGTTGAGCCTTTTGCAAGCTGGGTTCAATGCGTTCATGTAGTTTGCCTTGGTAGCGGATACGGGGGTCGCGGCGAAAGAGGCGATGCAAATGTGTAATATAGTAACCAGGAGCAATATTATTGTCGCGGTTCCAGCGAAATCCGAACTGCTGAAAAAGACGTGTATAGTTTCGAATTTCCAAATTATAGGCAAACACAGCAGGGTCTTCGATAGCGTGACGAATCTTAGAATGATCTGACTCAAAAACTCTCTCATCGGCATCTAAAAATAAAATCCAATCGCCCGTTGCCTGTGACAGAGCGAAGTTTTTTTGATCTGAAAAGCTGTTGGGCCAGGTTCGCTCGTAAAATAGAATTTTAGGGTCAAAGCCTTTGACGAGGGTAGGAGTTGCATCCTGACTGCCAGAGTCGATCACCAGGATTTCGTCCGCCAATTCCTTTATGGAGGCTAAGGCGTCTACAATATAGAGGGCCTCGTCACGTACGATAAAGCATACAGTCAGAGTAGGGGCGCCATGGGCGGGGGCGCTGGACTTTTTTTCAAAGCTCATTCTTGTATTCCAGCAGAAAGACACGTTAGTGTCATGAAATGGCAGAAAGTTTAAGTGGCCGCGAGTTGTATTGTTTGTCAGTTTCTACAAAGCCATCGGCGCTTTGCAATGAACTCCTAATGTACACCACTGAAAATCACGCTCGTTCCACGATGCTCGTCGGCTCTCTTGTGGGGTCTTATCTGGGTTTTATGGTTGAGATGCTTCAGGCCAAGAGGGTTCTTGAGATTGGATGCTTCACTGGCTACTCGGCCTTGTGCATGGCAGAGCGATTGCCAAGTGATGGCACTATAACCACATTAGATGTGGATCCTGAAACCGTGGCCATCGCCCAGAGTTTTTGGAAGCGCAGCCCCCACGGTTCAAAGATTGACGTGATACTTGGTCCCGCCTTGGAGTCTTTTCAAAGGCTTAAAGGACCTTTTGATCTCATCTTTGTCGATGCGGACAAGGAGAACTATCCAGCCTATGCAACCTGGGCGATCGAACACCTTTCAGAGAAGGGGATGCTCATTTTAGATAACTGCCTATGGAGCGATCAGGTATGGGACCCTAAGGTTCAGGATGCCGAGACGAAGGGCCTACGGCAGGTGGCCTCGATGCTTTCGTCTCGATCGGATCTCTCAACGGTCTTAGTGCCCGTGCGTGATGGCTTGCTCTGTGCACGAAAACGTCCAAAGAGTGCTTGATCATTTAAAGGAACCTTGATTTTCTGATGAAGCTTTGTTTCTCAATCCCAGGTAGCTCAGGGGTAGAGCAGGTGGCTGTTAACCACCTTGTCGGGGGTTCAAATCCCTCCCTGGGAGCATTTGCGTCGTCTTTTTTCCTCCAGCTATGTTCTCGTCGCTCTCGCTCCAGTCATGTATTTCATTATACACTCATGTCGCTCGGGCTCCTGCGGCCTCCCTGGGAGCATTTCTAACCACTTAAAATGACACGAGAATTTTCGAACCCAACTCACAGGACTCGAACTCGTACTACCTCAAAAGTTATGGTATATTAAAGGTATAAATATGGTATTAAGTATTTGTGCCATTTGAATTTGATCTAAAGAAAAGCTCTTCGAATAAATCGAAACATGGGATCGATTTTGAGGAGGCGCAAAAGTTATGGCTATCGCCAAATTTGGAAATACGAGTCCAAGTTACGGGGGAATCACGCTGGATCGTAATTGGAGCTATTAACTCAGTATTTTGGACGGCAGTAATTACCCGACGGAATGACAAGATTCGAATTATTTCAGTAAGGAGATCAAGAAATGAAGAAAAAAAACTCTACGAAGACCATTTCGGCTAAAGATTTTGATAAAAAGTTTGATCGAGGAGAAAGCGTTCTTGAACATCTTGATCTCGACAACACTCTTCGTCGAGTTAATGTGGATTTTCCAGAATGGACGATTGAAGCACTTGATCAAGAATCGATTCGTTTAGGAGTATCCCGACAGGCGCTTATCAAAACATGGATTGTGGAAAAACTGGATTCACTGACGCGAACGCATAAGGAAAAGCGTATTTGATATGTACTTGAAAGAAAGACTGTTGAATGACTGATAAGAAACATCCCTGGCGTCCCTGCCCACTCGGTCAGCATTGGGTACGTGAGCATCCTCGAACGGTTCCGGTTTCAGAAAAAAATCCTTACGGCAAAACAATTGTGGATGGTCATTGCCGAAACAACCCAAGTCGGCACGAAATTTTTGTCGCCGAGGAAATTCATAAAATTGCTACGGAACATTTTAAAGACATTAAAAACAAACCTACCCCGGATGATCTCGGATTTCCTAAGGGCAACGCGTTTGATGATCTCATTGCCGGATGGACTCAATTCTGGCGCGCTTGGCCCCTGATTTGGGCCAGGAGGAAGCGGAATTCTACTGCGATAGT
>CAZRCG010000008.1:0-120043 GCA_964598565.1 uncultured Bacteriovoracaceae bacterium
TGAAAATAAACCAAAGAGGAACTTATGAACCCTCCAATCAAAGGGGGAAGGTCACCAGAGCGTGTAACAAATCGCGCCCTTTTTTCCTTTGATAGAGAGCTCTCAGCTTTGTACCCAAAAGTTCTTCCAGTTTGTATGTGGGAATTTCAGATCGGCCTTGAAACCAAGCAGAATCGATAGAAAAAACTTTTATTTCAAGAGGGAATACAGAAAAATGCTCCCGTGTATTGATTTCGACTTTGAGACGTCTTTTTTCGGGCGGAAGATCTTCAGACTGAAAACGATAATAAAGAGTCATTCGACCTTCACCTTGTTTCCACTGGGGCTTGCCAAGCCATGGATCTAGCCCTGATTTGACAAAAAATCCTGTGCCAAAACACGCGCAGCTAACGCATCAGCGCTAAAGCTCGCATGAAATCGGACCCATCTAGCGGCGTGCTCGAAATTTTTAAGCTCGATTTATTGCCAATAAATGTCGCGAGAGAATTAGATCTTGTTCGATATCGCCCGATTGAATCCATGGGGCATGAAGTCTCCAGCTTTCAATATGAATTCTTGGAATCATAAATCACTTTCTATTTTCTCGTTGATATAAAGCATCCATTTTCGATCAACGGGGGCGTCTTTTTTGCTTAGGCCTGGCACCAACGGCATGATTTGATCGGTGTGCTTTCTGACATAATCGATTAGTAGTGAAGCTATGACGCGATTGCCTATGACTCGATCAAAGAGGTAGCCCATTCGTTGAATCGTTGTTGTATCCGCCAGAACGGGTAGAAGTTTTCTTAATATTTTGGGATCGATTGCTTCATGGAGCTCATGAAGCACTGTCGCGACATTCTCCCAGCCAGCCGCGCCCTTTGGGTAACTACAAAGATCGATTGCCGTTGCTTCTGGTGTTGAAACAAAAAAATCTCCCGTGCGAGAACGAAGAACTTGAGTGGGAACCTGGTCGAGATTGTGTCGTCCATAAAATCGCAAACGCACTCTGCCACACTGAAGTGGCCTTCTGGCTTTGGGCACCATGACTTGATAAATCTGGGGCTTCTGATGAGCGGCCCCGTGGTATTGTGCGGCGCTTAACAGCCCGACATAGTAGGGAGTTTTTAGGAATCGCATGAGTTCGTGAATGAACTCGGCCGGAGGGATGCAGCCCAAGTCATGGTGTTGAGGAGGAACGATGACATTGAAACCTTCGACGATGGTGGCAAGAGATCCCTTTAACTTGAGTCGCCTCAAAGTTGCTAAAGTCGCCACGTGAGAAGAATGGAGAAATTTTTGGGCTTCCTTCTCGTTAAAATAATAGCGACCCTGCTTGCTGAATTCGGCTAGAAGTTTTTGTCCATTGGGCTTCATAATCATATCTATTAATTGCATAAAATAACATATTTCGTTGTTTTAAGTAATTAATAAAAACAACCATGCCCTTTGATGAGCCATGGCTCAAGGAGAGGCCATGCTTTAGTATAGCCACAGCTCCAGAGGCTACAGCCTTAAAAATTAAGTCGTTGTCGGTCGAGGAGCCGAGGAATATTCGGAGGCATCCATACGTCGAGAAATCAGACCATGGGTAGGATCATAAGGCGATACGGCGACGCTGACACGATCGCCTACGATGATGCGAATTTTGTATTTTCGCATGCGGCCACCCAAACGGGCATTAATGGTGACTCCATTATCGAGCTGAACGGTATGATGCCCGCCCGTAATATTAGTCACTACGCCATCAAGTTGAATCAAATCATCACGCGCCATAATATCCTTTCGCTGAAGACCTTTACTAAAGCGCGAAGCTCGGAGCATGCCCAGCAATTTTTGGTGGAAATGCTTTAAGCGCCGGCTTGGGGAGCCCCTTGAAAATGAACCCCGAGCTCCGCACCAAATCCTCATGAATCGGCCTCTACGCAAACCTTGCAGAGCCTCAACATGAAAATTATGCGTTTTTCCGCAGGCTAGGCGGTTAGAAGCCGAAGAGGGCCTACAACCCCCTAGAATCACAGCGGTAATTTTAGGCACGGCGCACCGCCCTAGGCATCAAGTTTGCATGAGATAAGCCTGTGGATGTGAGGAAGAAAGGACCTGCGTGAAGAGAATGGTTTCTCTATTATTACAAGCTAGGCCAAATCAAGAATCAAGACAGAAGGTCATGATGAAGCCCGTCGCTCTATTTACCTTTCTTGTCGTCGCTTCCTTTTTATCGTCGTGCCGTGAGCAAGGCGCATCGGTCGTCACCGAGTCGGCCGCCGATGGCTCCAGTATTGTGTCGGCCACCCAAATTAATCAGGCCCGAGAGGATCAACGAATTAAAGATCAAAATGAGATGATCGATAAAAGAGAGCAAAGAGCTAACGGATTGGTGTTGGAGCAACTTAAAGAGGATGGCGAGACAAAGAGAACGATCATTAGAGCCGAGCAAGAGGCAAAAAACCAATTTGAAAACCAAGCCAGTCAAGTTGAGGCTGAGAGAGTGCGGCAGAAAGGTCGAACCAATCAAGTGACTATGGAACAGGTCGGTGGAATTCTATCTGCCGTTGGCCCTGCGTATATAGAATCAAGTAGCAATCGCAAGACGGCGGATAAGAATCGTAAGGCTCAGGAGGAGGAGAGCGACAAAAATCGAACGCATCAAGAAAAGATGCTAGAAATGAATTTAGCATCTCAAGAATCAATAGCCGAGAGCAAAAACGCAGAGAAGCGTACTCTCGATCAGTTTGCCCAATCGACGCCCGTCTATGAAAAGAACAAGAAAGACTTCGAAAATTATCAGAAGCTTAGAAGTTCAGACCTTTATAAGAGGTTGGCAGATGCACAAAAGAAGGTCGACGAAGCTACGAATAAGGTAGGCTTGTCTGACAACGCGCAGGCTGAGTTGATCAAAGGAGCAACTGAGCGAATGAAGGCGGTTGAGGGCGAAATAAAAGCTTTGAAAGATGGCAATGCTATTGCTGAGGCGTATGAAGCACATTTAAAAAAGGATGATGACGGAAATATCGTAATAAGTGGGCAGCATGCAGAAGTTAATCCGGAGTTCGAAGCCATCCATCAAAGAGCGCAGGCCTTGTACGAAGGTTCTCAGCGAGAGCTGAATAAGGCTCATAGAGAGCTCAACAAGGGTTACATTGATGGCTTGGCTACAATGGGAGATGTGGTAAGTGGCAAATTACCTACCCTCCCTCCGGTAGCGGGAACAAGTCCAGGGTCTGCGTCAGGCGTGGCAGCACCTATTACGGGCGACCATGTTAATGAGCCTACGCCAGTTGAATCGGACCACCAGATTATATGTGTAGATACCGAAATGAGTGACTGCGGGCATGCTCAGGAAGAGGTTAACAATCTGTTCTCGGCGATTGTTTCTTTTGCAAGCGAAGAAGATCGTAGTGAACGGAAAACTTCGGTACTGCAGACCAGAATTGAGGAATTGATGGCTGACAGGTTCTCGGGAAAGCAATTCAGTGAAGGGGTTCTTAAAACAAGGGCTGACAATCTGCGAGAACTTTTAAACCACGCACTTGCTCAGGCACAGTCTGATCCTGAAGCTATAAAAAGCCAGGCCAAAAATTTTGATGGGCTAAAAGCCTTCGCGGATCATTTTAAACATCAGAACGCGACTAGAGTTACAGTATCCGGGGTATCAGGGGCGTTCAGTTCCAGTAGCAACACGATGGTAGCCATCAAGGGTGGCTACGAGGGAATCTGGCCGTCAAGCACAGCTGGAGTCAACTTAGGCCCCGCCACTTGCAACTTCACCGATGAGCATTGCTAACCATGCACCATCTCCACCCTAAACGATTTACCTTCAGGCGAGGGCAGACGGCGCTCGAGTATATGATGATGATCATGTTAATTATTCTGCCACTGGCGTTGGCGGTGCAGGAGCTGATGCATGATTCGGGTGACAATACCAAAGACAATCTAATGCGACGCCTTGTGACTGACTCCCATGGTGATGAAGATCATTTCGGGGTGATTGGGCGACCGTATCCTTAAGATTACTGTTCGCCGCACTCCTTAAAGTCTAAAATCATGTCGAAAGATGGTGCGGTCTTTGGGATTTCGAATCTCGGGCGTGCGCAGTTCTACCTCGACCTGAAATCGACCGGTCCAATCTTCAGGAATAGACCACTCGAAACGATTGTGAAGTTCGTCCAGGGCTTCTCGCTCGTGATCGACGCGAAACCAACGCACTTGGAGGTGGGGCAACTTGGGAGTCATTAGAGTGACCCGTCGTTCGGCTTGTTTAACTTCGACGCCGTCGATGAGTGAAACGCGCGCTAAAAATTTTCTCCAAAAATTTTCGCGGTCGACCACACAGAAATGATCAAGGAGCATCTGGCGCATGATGCAAGAATTGTGGGTGGGTCGATAGCCACGAAAGGAGCCGCGTGAATCAAAGGTCGCGAAGGCTCCTAATTTATGAGGGCTATAGTCGTAGTCGGGAGGCTGGGCTAAAATTTGGACGAAGGCCAAGACATTGTCATCGTCCGAATTAGACTGTCGAATTTCAAGTGTATGGTTGCCCGCGGGTAGTTCAATCGGCCCGGCCGACAAAAATCCTCGGTCGGCCGTGTATCGGCCCTGCAGAGGAACTTGGTGACCATTCAGTAGGGTGCTGACGTCATCTTCCGTTTCCCAACCGACCGTGCTGAGATTGAAGAAAATATGATAGGCGCCTTGCGCGGTTTCGCGAGGCACTTGGAACGACGTTCGAAACGGACCCTTTGCTAAGTTTTGCCATACGTAGCGGCCCGAAAGAAATTTTGTTTTGTAGACCTTGAGGGGCTCTTCCGACCAATAAGCCCAGGGCGCTGACTCGGAGCGCGAGAAATTGGCACCATCGTAAACATAGCCGCCATCATACTCTTCGCCAACGTCGCCAAAATTATGGCCGAGCTCATGGCGTAGCACAATCGCGCCGCTTTCTACCGAACGCGTGGTAATGGCGTAGCGCCCTCCGAGCCCGCCGTAGAATTCATCGTTAGCAATTAAAATGGGATAGTCTGTGGCGGGCGCCAGCGCGAGAGCTGCTTCGATCGCGCGAGTATTGCCGGGCATGATGGCGCGCTTTGATCCCGGAGGGTCTCGATAAAGTCCAAGCGCGGTATCGAGCCGTTCGATATCTGAAATACCCGATTCGTTCGAGGGAACGAATACGGCATAGACATTGAATAAGGGTAAATAACTCGAGAACGCCTTGGCCTTAAACAAATGGGCGGCCGTGCGGTGGGCATCTTCGAAAAATCGCTCTCGCTCATCTTCGGTATAGCCGTCGCCGACGATGGTAAGATCGATGCGATTTTCTTTAGGGCCTTGCGAGATAAGGGTGCGTACTTCAGAGCCTTCGGGTCGCTCGATCGAGAGTCGAAAATCACTGCCCAGCGCCAACCACTGTTCTTCAGAGAGAAGACTGGTATCGGCATAGAGAAGTTCTTCGTAAAGCCAGGGGCTAGGCGGGCCATCTTCGCGTAGCGTCCATGGAATTGACTTCACCACAACCAACGGCTGCGAGAGTCTTTGGGGAATCTCGGACGCAGACATGACACGAATATCGTCGCCATTTCGCAGCTGTTCAATTCGAACGGCGGCGTCGATCGGTTGCTCCACCAAATAGGCTGCTGGCAAGCTTGTTAAGAGAAGGCTTGCACTTATCGCACGAGACCAGTCCTCCAATTTAAATAATTTTCGCATCATAAAACTCCCCCTTCAAAATTCTTTCAAGGCGAGGGAGTCGGCGCAAGTGTTATTCGTTTGGGCAGCAAACAAGCCGCGCAGTTTAGTGTCTATGATTTTTTGCGAGTGGGCTCAGAGAGATGTTCTCCGAGCGCATTCGACCCAATCACTTCGACAGTTCGGCAACAAATCTTTCGCAGGAACTATGCAAGCTCACGCGATAATCGGCAGAAAGTGACGGAATCGCGCCGATAGGGTGAGCGCTTGCGTTCTGGGTCTGCGGATTAAGCTGCTGAGCCTGAGCGACGACTCTTTCAACACTCGCCTTAAATTCGTCGAGAAGACGTGTTTTTGCTGCTTCTTGTTGATCGAAAGGCAGGCGCTTAATTTTTTTTAGGTCGGCAGCGACTTGCTGTGACAGACGAGCACTCATATCGAGTAAGTAACCATCTCCTCTTGCAAAGGGCGCCAGAGCTTGCGCTGTTTTATCGAATTTATTTTGCGGATCGTGGTGACGAATGCGGTAATTATCAAGCGCCTCGAGACTTTTGATAATCGTGAACTGAGTGAGATAACCGGCCATACCAATAAGAGCCTGCCAGTTTTTAAGATCGTCTGGAAAATTGAGAGCCAACACAATAAAAGGTGTGGCAAACAGCGTTGATACAACGGCCCCGGTGAGCGCTGAGAGTTGCAAAGCACCCTTGTGAAGGGCCGCGTAGGCAGGAGGGGCCACCTGATAGAGAGCTTGATCGATGCGCACGAGTTCTTCATGAGTCAGATCGAGAACAGAGAGAGTTTTCCAGTTTTCGAGGGGCTCAAACTCAATGCCCGTTTGTCGATAGAGCTCAACAATGCGAGCGAGCGTATGTCGAGCATCGCTATCGTTGCCCTCTTCGAGCGTGGTTGAAAAATACGTACGCAGTTGTGTGAACTGTTTAAATATCGGCCCGGCCCGCGCTGTGATTGAGGCCGGCGCTCCGCGCACGGGCAGCCAAATGAGCCCGTAGGCGAGCATGCCCCAGCCACTGCTAAACAGAAATTGTGAGGCCGCTTGAAAAAGATTAGAACCGAGGCCTACGCTACTATCATAACCAAAGGCCAACGCAGGTCCCATGAAGAGCACGCTCGTGGCATACATGAAACGAAAGGTATTCTGAAATCGTTTCTTCCACAGAAAAGTCCCCCCAAATTCTTTCCACTGAAACATTCTCTTAGCAATGGCAGAAAGACTCGTAAAAAAGGGGCTCGTATTGCGTTCGATATCTTGGGGACGATCGGTACGATAGCGATTGGGCGGCGCCTGCACGCTACCAAATTCTGAGAGACTTGTGACAGGCTGAAGAAATTTGTAAATGGCCAATTGATTAGCCAAAGTTACTACTTCTTTGGGGTGCATCACGCCCATGAAGCCATCGGCCTGTCCAAACAATTGACCTGGCATGGCGGGATCGTTGCGAGAAGGCACCATAATATGGTTTTCACGAACCCAATCGATTTCGTTTAAGTGGCTGTTGACGGGGCCCCAGTTGATGACGGGATGGGATAGCGCCATAAAGCCGAAGTCGGTAAAAGCGCCTACCTGATTTTGACTGGCGACATCGGGGCGCATTTGCTCGCGGCTTTGAGCGAAGTGCTCCTTAAACATAAAAAGCAAAGTTCGAGACGGCTGGCGAAGGGCGCTTCGCCACTGAGCGAGCATATGGCGTGCCCCAAGGGTGAAACGAGAAGAGCGTTCTAAGTCGTTCGCCATAGAACGAGCACGAAGCCTTAACAGCGATTGCGAGGCAGAGTCTTGTAGGTCTTGTGAGCGTGCACCAGAGGCTAAAACGTCACGATGAAGAGTTTCAAAAAGGATCTCATATTTTTTTAAGAAGAGGTCATCAGAATTTTTGAGATTTAGTTCAAAAATAAATTTCTCTTGAGTGATGAGGGCTTCAGTGTCTCGTATTTTTTCAGGCTCTGCCGAAAGCAGAGCTTCGCGGTAGAGAGCCTCCCACTGAGCTTTTCTAGATTCAATTTTTTTGAGACGATCTTTATGCCACAGAGAATAGACGGCGAAAAAATTGTAGGAGGCAGGCGCCTCTTGCGATGGCGATGGCAGGCTTGCGTTTGGCAGAGCGTTCTCTACCGCGGTCGTAAAAGCGATATCGCGACAGAGCGCCGCTAGGCGACTGCGGTCATCAATGATGTCTTGCAGCCTTTGGCCGGCAGTCTCGAGACTTTCGCCCGCCCTTGTGAAGCCGCCATTTTCAGCGCTGGGCCAGAGACCGTTTTGAGCGGCAGCGACCGCATTGTGGTGCCCGCGCCATTCCCACCAACGCACCATAGGAGGTTTCGAGAGCGCACTAATGAAAACTCGAGCGCCTGCCACAGCCATTCGCATACTGCCGTCGGGCTCGCCAAGGCGTTTTCCCCAGGCCCAATAGCCCACACGAAAAGCTGAATAGATGGACCAAAATCCTATCACGCCCATTTGGGCGAGACGGTGCGTGCCCTCAGGATAAAGATCACCAGCGGTTCGCGCGTAATACTCGAGAGCTCCCAACGATAAAAGCGGAAATAAATTCGGGAAGGCTACGATTTGGGCGCCCACTTTTTTGGCCGTCTTATAAAATGACGACTGGCGAACCGTCTCTTTAAGTCGCTCAGAGAGACTGAGGGGTTTGTGGTGGGCTTTGAGCCAATCGTCGAAGGCGTCTTGGTCTGCGAGCTCCGCCTCGCCGATGAGGCTAATCCAATCAGGCGTTTCCATTGTCGATAATTTCGTTCGAAGGGTTTCCATCGTGGCCGTAAGTTGAGGATGGGAGCCCACCATCTCGAGTCTTTCTAAAGAATCTCGAAGGCCCTGAAGTTTATTGCGTTGTGGATCAAGCAGATTACTTTTCAAGTATTCATCAAGAGCGCGTCGCCACTCAAAGAGCCCAGCGAGTACCACTTGATCGGCGAATGACCACGACTCATGAGCGTGAGCGGCAAGAACGAGCTGCAAAAGGCCGTGAGTGGCAAGAGGCAAAACATCACTGTGATCTTCAAGCCAGTTTTGAAACGAAAAGTTTTTGGTTTGAATTAAGGCAACAAGACTTTCGCCAAACAGCGTCACTTTTTCAGAGGCACTTTGAATCGAGGTCAGCTGGTTCGCAAGCTCTTTAAGGGGTTCGGGCTCTTGCTTTGAAGAATGTAACATCTCGTGAGCAAACAAATCGATCGCTGCGGCAAACGGCGCTTCATAGGCGTGGGCCAGCGTATCAATGGTTGTTTCTAACGGCTCTTCGAGAAGAAGGCTTTTTACGAGAGCGACCGTGGGCTCAGACATTCTTAGATGCGATAGATGTAGGTCGAATTCTTTTTCTTCTTGAATATCTCTAAGCTGGGCCTGAAGCGATCGCATCGCGACTCCAAATAAATCGCCGCTCTCTCTTTCAAGTTGAGCCTTTGCAGCGCCGGCTTCTTGGCGCAACTGCTCAAAGTGTTGATAAGCTTCTGCATCGATCTGCGCTTGAAGTGCGCCGGCCGCCGTTGCAAGCTCTGAGGATTCTGCAGCTCGCGACGCTAAAAGAAGACCTTCTTGCGCAATCGCTCTCTTCAAGCAATCTTTAGGATTAAGACGCACAATCTCGCGACGGTTTCCGTCGACACCCACTTCAAATAAGACAACGCCCGAGCGCACAAATGAGCCTTCGAAGGGGCCAACATTCGTGCGAAGCGAGAAGGGGCCCTCTACCAAGACAAATTCTAATCGAGAGCCACGAGCCAGAGCGGCTGCGATCTCAGCAGATCGCCCCACTATATAAGGACGAGGTCGTGACAGTCCAAACGTGCGGCGTATAGCGTTTCGATCGAGCATAAAAATCAGACCGTTGGAGCTGGCCAGAAACACGCGATTTTCTCCTACGCTGTGAGCCACGATATCGTAGAGAGGCGAATCAAATACGGCGCTCGATTTAATATATTTTCCAAGCGCACTGAGAGAGTGGGTTAGCGAAAATTTAAATTTTACCTGACCATCGGCACCGTAGAATGTTTGGAGCTCTAAGTCTTCAACGGCCCTTGCTCCTAACTCGGCCCGATAGTTCAAAAAGGCCGCTCGATCGTTATAATTGATTTTCGCCACGCTAGTTTTTGCGGAAGGTAGCCACCGTCTAAGCTTTGATAAGAGGCCTTGCTCAGCTTTGGCGTGCTCTACCAACTCGAAATATTGGTCGTTGTAGGTCTGACCGATGAGCGCATCGTCAAGAGCGATCGTGCGCTCTGATCGTGGCTGAGACTGGAGCTGAGGTTGGACCTCAGATTGGACCTCAGATTGGACCTGAGGATGATCTTGGGGTGAAGCCTCAGATTTTGGCGACTGCGGGGGGCCGAGGGACTGTTCGCCACCTTCCTGTTGTGCTGCATACGCCGGTTGACCGGGCGCACATAGTTGAAGCGCGCTGCTAAATAAAAATAGAAGTAAAAACGCTGAATACGATTTTTGTCGTGAGCCCAATCGAGAATCCCCGCCCAATATTAGCTGGTACAACGAAAGCCTCATAGAGAGGGCGCAATATAAAGTCTGCGCTTACAAAGGCTCTGCTATACCAAGCTGAACTGATGTCTTTGTTAAAAATATTCTTATAAACTCAGAGCCTTTAGTTATCAGTGCGTTTCTCGAAAATAAAGAAAAATGCCACTGAGACCCGATATATTGTTAACCCGAAGCAGGGGGGTTGATAACTGAATCATCACGGCGCTCCCCCCGAGAGACTCTCTTCTGACAAGGTATTAAAGTGCCTCCCCATCTTCCCGTGCCCGTAATACTGAAACGCCATCAAGCGATTGTGCTCTGAGCATAGCACCCTCATATTATCGGGATGAGTTTTGCCACCCGCCGCAAAGGGCTTGCAATGCTCAAATTCTAGTCTGTAGCGACTCTCACATCGGCGATGGCTCAGCCGATCTTTATATTCACATCGACCTTCCGCTCGCTCCCATAGAGTTTGTCGAATTGCCTTTGGTATATAGCGGGACTGCGTTTGCGATTGAGCTCGAGATACTTGCTGAGATGACGATGCGCTCTTTGGTGGAGGAATCTGTGTCTCTTCAATTGCCTTGCTCGACTCGCCCGCGTTGACTGTGGCCAGAAAAGGTGAATTTTGAGGAAAGGAATCTCTAGTGCCATTATATGTGGCCTCGCTTTCAAGCTTGTGGGCTGGCCCTGAGTCTCGGGCTCCACTAATATCTTCGGCTCTGTCCTTGGCTTTACCTCTCACTCTCACGGTATTCTCGTCTTTCGCTTCGGCGAGTAGGCGCTTTAATCCTGCCTCAAAAACCTCGGACAGGCCGATAGATTTTATGGCCCTCAGCTCGTCTAATAAATCGCTGACCTCTTTCGATACGGCAAATTTAAGTTCTCGAAGCTCTGCCGATATCAGTCGTTCTTTGTCTCTCGGCTTCTCAATAGGGTGCTCACTTTCGGCCACTAAGAGGGCTTCCACTTCGCGTTTAGATTTATGTTTGCACTGAGCGATGAGCTCGTTGGTTTTCTCTGACTGCCATTTCCTAGAGGAGGCTTTTGACTCTTGGTGAAGAAATCGATTGATCTGAGCCGCCGTCGTCATCGAGAGCTCTCCCTCTTCGATATGCTTTTTAACTTCGGGAACTTTCTTGAGAAGCCGCATCGCATGAATACGCTCAGAGGCTTGCGATTCACTGTAGTGGAGTTCTTTAACTACGAACTCCCAAAGTGAGCTATAGGCGCGCAAACTGTAAAGGCGTCTTGATTCCACTTCGGCCAAACAATCTAAGAGTCGCAGGGTCGCTGCTTTCTCGTTTTGGGCAGCTAATTTTGTGTTAGACAGGAGCTCTTCATTAGAGAGCGATTTCACAGAATGATTTGCGGATCTATCGCTCGTATATGTAACATTCTTCTGTATATCGGTATTGTTTTTTTGTTGGTTCATAGAGCGACGCTATCATAGAATTTTGAAACACCGTTTTTCGCTCTAAAATTCTCCCGATCAAATTTTGAATCTTCGCACGAGTCCCCCCTGCATGATTTGAGAATCGCGCCGTATCAGAAGGCGAAGAGAGCGTCATAGAGGTATTAATGAAAGTGCACATCGCGCGAGAGTTCCGGTCACAAAATCGCACGAGACCTATGTCAAATATTAAATGCGGGATTAACTGCGGGACCTGAAATTTTATTCAACGGTGTAGATTTTTTTCGCAGTGTAAGTGTTTCGAAAAATGCTGAAGATCCTTCAAAGATGCGGAATTCTTGGAGGATCCGAAATCTACACCAAATCCTCATGAATCGGATGTCCCGCATAGTCTGCAGATGTCATTTTTTTTACGTTGCAAAGTTTGCAGAGCACGCCGCCAAGGGCCTGAATTTACAGGGCTGGGAATGGCATTTCATTTGCATTGGTTAGGACTGTGTAATGCGACGCTCTCTACAGACGTGGAAACGTCGCAGAACGAATGAAAAAAACGAAGACGTAACGAACGAAGTAACGAAACGAAGACTGAAAACAAAACGGATCCGAAGAATGCGGATCTGATGAATCTAGATCTAATGAAAGGAGTAGCAATCATGCTGCGAAAATGGAACCGAGCTATCAAAAGTAAGAAAGGCCAAACAGCCTTAGAATATGCCCTCGTCGTAGGAGCCATCTCTCTCGTCATTATGGCGGCCTGGAACGTCGTGGGCTCTGACGTGAAAGAAACCATTCAAGGTGTGGTTCGAGGTCGAATTATGGACAACCTTCAGAAAGGCAATGCCACCATTCGACGATAATCTTTATGGTTCGCGAATAACCTTTACGGTTTGAAAATTAGTTTAGTGAGTGGATGAGAGAAAAGGTATTTGTGGTATACTACCCTTTCCTTAGGTCGGTGAGGCAGGAGCTTTTGCTCTTGCCTCATTTTTTTATCTTTTTATGGCTCATCAGTAGATCTGCTTGTATGCGGCGCACTAAAGGGAAGGGGGCTAATCACCACTCAGTCCGGACATGAGGATAGGAGAGGATCTTCTTATCTCCTGTCACGAGAGATGCCTGAAAAAGTCGAGCGGAGGCTACCAAAATTCGATCCACCGGATCTGCATGAAAATCATCGGGCAAAGAATAAGCCTCTTCAATAATGGGCAAATCTACGGGAATGACAGACCATCCATTTAATTCAACAAAGTGGCGGAACCACAACTTCCAATGTCGATCTAATTTGATTCTCTTGCGCTCCACCAAGCATGCAATCTCAGCGCAACTCATGGGGGATACCCATATTTCAATATCCTTCTGCGTCATGAGCTTTTTTGCTCTGTCTGAAAGTTGATCGGGGTCAGAAATTGACCAAAGAATCGCGCAGGTGTCCAAGACGATCTTCACGAAAGCATATTCCAATTCTTCTCCGGTATGGAGTCGGTCACGTCACCAAGAAATTTTACCGTCTTCATCCCACAACCCAATCGTGTCTTGTTCTCCTTGAGACGAGCTATTGGAACAATTCTGGCGATAGCGATATTTCGCCTCTGAATCTCTACCTCTCGGCCCCCTAAAACATAATTCAGCAATTCGCTTAAATGATTGCGTAATGTAGCGATATTGGTCTGCTTCATCTGGTCTATTGTATCCATAAATATGTACATGTCAATGTACATATCAAGCTGGGCGTCCCAGTCTATGGAGTCTGTACGACTTGCCAAAATCTCCGGCTGTCCTCATCCGTCATGAGCGCAGACCCGTTAAACGACGTTAGCGTTGAAGGTTGATCATGGTATCCAGGTCCGAATCGCAACTTGGGATAGAGGAGTCGTAAAATGTTGGCGACAAAACGCGCCTGAAGCTGTCGGAAAGAGTACCCGACTAACTGGGCAGCAACTCAGGCCGCACCAGGGCCCTATTCCCCGCATGGGAGAGCTCATTTACTCAGGTTGTGTACAGCCAACCGCAGACGAATCCAATCTTTGTAAAACGTCATCAATGATGCCCTGCATTCGATTCAAATGCTCATCGAGAGCAGCAGATGAGATATCAGCTTCGAGATTAACTTCTGACTTGGTGACTCTATCGTTGTAGGAAAAAGACTCCTCCGTGAGCCCCGCTTTGCGAAGTATATCGGCGTTTGAATGCAATAATTCATAGGATGGAGCCATTTTCCTAGGTAGAGCTAGCCAATTGAAGGCGGTTAGAGAATCCGTTCTGTAAATCCTCATGTTTTTTGCAAAACGCTCAAAAGATTCCTGAGACGAAAAAGGCTCTGGAATGGAGCCCGGACCTAAAGAGATCCTATGGATATATCTTGAGACCAAAAAATTAAAATCTTTTCGGCGGCGGAGATAATTTAAAAAATTTCCATCACGATCTATGTTTAAATCTAAACGAGCATCTTGCTCGGCGTTCATATTATGAACAAAGTTTCGATCAAGACTGATAAATTTCATCCCGCCCACTATAAGAGTCTCGCGAACAGATCTGCCCGATGAATCATTCAAAAGATACTGAGAAAGCTTTGTAACGGTCTCGTCAGTATTTAATGCTGCCTTGCCCTCAGGGTTCTCAGGGGCAACAATCAGTCGCGAAGCTTTCCAAAAGCCCAAGATTTGATGAGATTTCTTGTCTGCTAAAAAAGTGAGTCGCTCCTCTGCCTCATCAAACGGACGTTGCCCATTTTGTTCGACTTCGCTCCCAATCGCTGGTGAATAGAAAGTAAAAAACACAAGTCCATCTGGCCTCTCGACCACTTGAACGGATTGTCCAAAGCTGGCTGCATTAATCGCAGAGGAGACAATTGATTGAAAAGAAAGTAGTAGAAATAGTAAGAGCCTCTTCATAAATTTGATGTTCATAGTAGACTGTCCTGCAAAACCTATGCCCGAAATGGCGGAGAGGGTCCCTTTTCTCTTTCTGGGTAAACGTCTCAATTCGCCATATAAATGCGTTTAAATGGTACTATATGAAATGTTTTTAGTGATATTTACCTATCAACAAATCCAGACTATCACGTTCTCATGATGTCTTAAGGGAGAAATGCAAAAAGCCTACGAGGCATCCGAATTTAAATCGCTGATTTGGGATGCCAGCAGGAGCCCGTCTTTTGAAAGAGCATGGGAAATATTGATGACGACTTCCAGAATTCTGATCTAATGGGATGGAGCTAAGCTCTGGCTAAGCCTCATACAATATCTCTGCTGACGCACTCTGCATGGTTTGCGCAGATAGAATTCTGTCGCTAAAAACACCATAGCTTTCAATGGGTTGCTGAGTCTTTCCAAGGCATCTGTCTTGCAGTTCTAAGACGTTATGGACCCCCGGCGTTGGCAGGTAGCTTTCTTCCGAGCAAAAGCTCTCTTACAGAAAAATGCAACGCTGCGCGCACATTCGGCAAGTGAACGAGGGCAGACGGCTATCGAGACAGCCTTTGTGCTGACGATGATCTTGTTTGTGACATTCATGATCGTGAACTACGCGATTGTGGTGCATACCAAAATGGTGGCGACTTATGCCGCATTTATGGCGGGCAGAAGCTACCAAGTGTTTGGCGATCAGCAAGGCGCCGCTCATTTTGGGGAGATAGCCGCCGAGGGTAAGAGCCAACAACTTATTGAAGATCTCGGAAAGACGGTGACCGCGTTTCGTGTGGCGGAAGATATTTTTACCTGCGGATTGCCATGGGTGCAGGTGCCAGAGGGCGATGCTGAAACTCAGTTGACGCCCGAGCAACAAAGAGAAAATCGATTTGGTCGCTGTCTTGAAGGTAAACGAAAATATGAAAAAACCAATATCGGAAAAGCTCTGACTTTTGCTCCCTTTAAGCAAGACGACTCGTCAAGCCTTTCTCGCGATCAGAAACTAGACGATGTCGCAGGCTCATTTACTGAAAGTGGTCGCGCCCCTCTGCGTTATGGAATTTTGAGTTTAAAATATCGAGTGCCTTTGATGTTCAACCCTATGGGCGTTTTCTCTGAATCAGGCGAATCAGAACCTCTCGTGAGAGACGAAGTTTTTGTGCCTGTGCTTCTTAACCCTGGTCTCTCGGATGGTCTCAAAAAAGCAGAAAATAACGAGAAGGATTTTGACGATGATAAGTGATCACGCCACAAATGGCGGCCACCCAGTTGGCGTCGGCCATCGACTTCGCATCACCGTCTCAACATCCCGCCGTGGTGTGGCGATGATCTTCTTTGTGCTCGTTTTCGGGCTACTGTTGGGATTTTTTATGCTGATTGCCAATACGGGGATGCTCATTTATCAAAAAGTTCGTCTGCAGACGGCGGTTGACTTGGCATCGTATGCGGCAGCGGCTGTTCAAGCCAGCTATCTTGGCAATCGAGCCTCCGGAGAAGAATCCATTTCATCGATCAATTACGAAATTATGGAGCGCTACCAGAAGCTTTTGGCCGATCTGCAGAATCAGCAGTGGGCGCCATGGCCCAATATGATAGCCATTCCAGGCGCGGCAGGTGCTGTGGCGTGTGCGTCGTTATGTAATGCGGCCAATTATGGCAATGCCAAAATTGTTGAGGGTATCTACAAATCGGCAGCTGCTGATATGGATCAACTCAGACAAAAGGCGATTCGCATTATGGAGCAGTTGCCAGAAGCCGCTCGCAAAGCTGCGGAGGCAACGCTGAAAGCGAATATTCCTGAGCTCGCCGTAGATGACGGTGATGCGGTATCGCGACTTGCCTCAAGCACTACCAACAAGTGGGAAGATGTTACCAAAACCAATACGCCCTTAGACAAAAAGAAAAATGCGGTGCTCGGTTTTACCTCTGAGAAAGGTCTTTATCTTGCGAATATCGTGGCGGCAGTTCCTCATGCATTTCCTTATTATGGGCCCTATTGTTTCAATCAGATTTTGATCGATAATCAAGGTCAGCCCAACCTTTGGTATTGCACCGTCAACGGGGCAGGCTATCCGCCTGGAGAGCAAGGCTATAAGTCAGCACGTCTGGCCTACGCAAAATCGTTCGCGCCTCTTATCAACGGCAATGTCGGTACGGTGGCGTCAATTTCAGATACCCGCTCGAACGCCATTCGATTGAACTTCGTTCAAAACCATCATCGACCCGGTCCTTTTTTTGTGAGTGCGGCGGAGTGGTATCCCGAAAACGGCAGCCTTATGAATCTTGAAAATAGCTTGGGCGCGAAGGGCAGTCTCTTTCCCCAGCGCACACGCTTAGTAGCACTCTCGGCTGCAGAGCCCTTCGGGAGTGATTTAGCTATGGGAGGTACGGCCAGCTCGTTCGGTGTACGGCTTCAAAGTATTCGTAAGCTATTGCTTGATCCGCGCATGGCATTGGTGAAGCCAGACTTTCCGGGGCTCTATGAATATATGGAGAGCTTGTCTCCTAAAAATCGAGAAGGTAAGCCCACAGAAAAATCTGAAACGGTGATCAGGAGATTTTTGCATTGAGGTTTAGGCAAAGAGCTATTTTTCATTCTCAGCGTGCTCAAACCATTTTGGAGTTGGCATTCTTCGTCTCGTTCATTGCGAGTTTTATGGTGCTCGCCTACGCCATGTTTTCTGTCTTTAATGTTTCTCAAAAACAAACCATGCTTTTAAGAACTCAGGCCTTTATTGAGCTCGGTAATCATTCTGATTTCAGCCAGAGCCGTCACGGGCAGGATGATCCTAAGGGTGGTAAGGGTCGTGTCGATTTTTCTCTGGGCCAGAAATCTAAAACAGCACGAGTCGATCTCGATAAAGTAGAGCCTTTCAAAAAAGCGACTGAAGGCGAACTGCAGCTTGATATCACGCGGGCGCTGAAAGATGATCTGTATTGGAATCGCTACCAGCTGCCCAAAGCCAAGACACAAATTGTGTGGCTTGAGAATCGAAATTCCCAGCCTCTTTTTCAGTTAGATCTCCATCAAACCTTGTCGATCGTACATAATCGTTCGATTCGTCTGAGTGAGAGTGCGGTTCAGTCCAGTCGTAAAGAGACGGGAGCGTATTCGGGCTCTTTACACTTTGAAGCCTTTGTTCAGTTGTTGTCGGCCTCCAAGAAGATCACGGGAACCCAAGGTCTAATCGATGATCTTGAAGTAATTCGCGAGGCGACGCGCCAATTGGTTCGAAATGATCCGTCTCTGTCGAAAGAAGCTGAAGAGCTCGAAAAATCACTGAACGCCATCGAAGGTTTAACGGGAGGTTTGCAAGCTTCGCTCATATCGGCCGCCATTCAAATGGCCATGGTCGAAGGCATGCAGGCGTTGAAAGGTCTTTCGAGTGCGGGCCGCGGTGCTCAGGGTGGGGCGCAGGGTGCCGCTCAAGGGGCAGGTGCAAGTTATCCTGGGCTATTCGATCGAATGACGGGAGGTCTCTTTTCTAAGCCCGAAGTGGCGGCGGGCCTTGCGGCCAAAGGTGATTTAGGAAGCACTTTGGTGAATACGGCGGTGAGCCCCGTGCGCGATGTGGTTCAAGGTTTCAACGGATTTACGGGAGCCCTCGGTCAGCTCGCCGACGGGGGTGCTTTTTGGCAAGGCGCCACGCAAGCCATGTCTGGCCTTTCGCAAATAGGCCAAAGCGCCTCGCTCGCAGCCTCATTTGCCGGCACCAACTTAGAGGGCCTCGATTTGGCCGTTAGCGCCTTAGCCGCACCGGGGGCCATCACGTCAGGCCTCGACAATTTAGAGACGTCGTTTCACGATATTCATACCAACAACGGGCACAACTGGACGGCCGTTGTGAAATCCTTCAGCGAAGTCGTGACTCCTATCACGCAGCTGCTGTCGTTAACGTCATCTGATCTCGCGGTGCCTCTGTCGTATGTCAATACAGGCATCGGGCTCGTGGGGGCGGTATCGAGCGGCGTCGACATGGCAAAAGATTTGGGCAAGGGTCCGTTTGATTTACCTCAGACCCTTCAAGATGTCGGTATGTTTACAGCATCCATGGGGGCTCTCTACTCGGGCGTCGCTGGTCTGACAGGAAAAGATCCAACGCTTGGTGCTTATATTTCACTGGGGGGTACCGCGATGGCGGGTTTGGGCGCCGCCGTCGAGTGGTCAAAAGATTTAAAGAAAGATGATTTTAAATTGGGCAATCCCGTTAAGGGTTTCGGAGACGCGCTGAAACAAAACTTTACGGGCGCCGCCGATAGTTTAAAAAACTTTTCTCAAGAAATGCGAGAAGGCGCTAAGACCATTGGCACCAATATGAATCAACTTTTTGGACCTAAGGTTAAAATCGCCGATCCTAATGGCGATGCCGCCGGCCTTATGACAGCCACCAGTCAAATCGATGACAAAACCTTGGCCGCATTGGCCAATATGGGCCGGGGTGTAAAAAAGGGTAATTTGTCAGGCGGAAATATTGATTTAGCGGCACGCAACTTAAAAGACAGTGAAGAGGCGGTTTTGCTCAATATGAAATATCACGGCGCCTCAGACCAAGAAGTGCGAGCGATGAAAGAGCAGTTTCAAACCGTGCAAGAGACGGTGGCTCATCTACAGGCTCATAAGGCAAATCCTGAGGGCGTGGCTCTCGACAGTGAAAAGGTAAGACAAGGTCGTCTTTCGGCCGAAGAGCTCAATCGCTCCATCGCGTCTCATATTTTGAATCCAGAAAATGACTATGCCAAAAAGCAAATCAAAGCTATTCGTGCTGGCTCAGGGCAGAAGAATCTTGAAATGGCCGTGGTGGCGGCCGGACAAACATTTGAAGATCAGAAAAAATTGGAGCGTTCGCTTTTAGATCAGAAAGGACTGAGCGGTGTTTGGTTTTCTCTCAAAGGTGTGACGGGCGGTGAAAGAACTCTCAAAGCGTTTAACGATCAACAGCGCCAGACACTCGAGCTTGCGAGTCTTGCGCAAATCAACACAGCTATCAACACCAAGAAACAAGAAGTAGCCCGTGTGAAGTCGATTGTTCAAACATCCGAGGGTTTGCACGGTGTATTGTCGGCTAATAATGCCGATCGTCTGCGTCAACAGGCTCGAACACTTTCTCGTGAGTTAGACCAAGCCTTAGACAGCAATTTATATAATGGCGCCATGCGTGCACGCATTGAAGCACAACGAGATAAACTTCATAGCATCGCCAATGGATCACGCGAGATCTTATCTGAAAAAGAATATTTGATGTTTGCCAGTGAAGAGATTGATCGCGCAGCGCGTGATATTGAGAGCCGTCGAGGCGAATTGCTTCAGCACCTACAAGTCTGCACGTCAAATGCGTGTTAGCCAGAGTCGGGGCATGGGGTCAAAGAGAAGGAACGCGTTAAAATTAATGGGAGATTTGATCACGTCTGAAGAAGGAGGAGTCTTTGGAAAACCGTCGCGCCGTCTTATTTTCTGTTGCAGCCGCAGGTATCGCAATGCTCTCGTTTTTTTATTATCTTCATTTAGCCGTTAACCGAGAGATAGGCGATTTAAAGAGGCGAGTTGTTGTGATCAAGGCCCGGGTTGATATTCAGGCCAATACCCGGATCACCGAAGATATGTTGCTTCAAGCAGAGTATCCCGAAAGTTTTTTACCACCGAAGGCCGCCTTCAGTATGGACGAGGTGATCAATCAGGTCGCGCTGGCGACCATTTTTGAGGGGGAACCCATTTTAACGTCGAAGCTTGTGCCCTTTGATGAAAGCTCGATCGATAGAAGAATTCCCGATGGCTATCGAGCGATCACCGTCGGGATACGAGACGACCAAGATGTCGTCGGTGTTGGCGGGTTATTGAGACCAGGTCACTTCGTCGACATACTTGTAACGCTGTTCATCAATACGAGAGAAATTGAAAAAGGCTCGATGGCGGCTCTTGGTGCGGATCAAGCGGCCAATCTAAAAGCTGAAACAAGAACTGTATTTCAAAATATTAAAATTTTGGCCGTAGGACGTGATGCGAGAATTGCCCCGGCGCAGGTCAATCGCCCACAGCCGATGGAAGAAGAACTCACTAATAAAAACGTGACCGTGGCTCTAAGACCCGACGATGTACAGAAGTTAGTGCTCGCTCAGTCAGTAGGCCGCCTCACGCTCAGCCTTCGTAAGTTTAATGATGCCGACATAGCGCAGCTCGACTATCTCGATGCGTTCAAAGCGTTTGGCGTGAAATTGCCCGTTGTGATGGGACCGCCTCCGGCCTATCGCGAAATTCGAGGGGGACAGGTATTTAGTCAGCCCTTTTAAGATACAAGGACGAAGAAACAAGGAATATTTATGGTGAAGAGTCTTACAAGAACGAGTGTTAACTGCGAATGGATGACGGCCCTGTTTCTGGTGAGTATAGGGCTTACTTTCGCAGACGTCTCAGCGCAAACAGGTGCAAGTGGTAGCGTTGCCGGTGATAGTGTCACGGGTGGCAATGCTAGTGGCGATAATAGCAGTCGCGTCGAAGTCGAGTTCAAAAAGCCTAGTCGCGAACTCTTTTTAGTTAAAGATCGGCCGCAGAGCTTAGATTTTGACTACGATATCGGCGAGATCGCTCTTGGAAATCCAGGCGTAGTGGCGGTCGTAGCCGATCGAGAACGCCGCCGCATTGTGATGTCGCCGTTAGAGGCGGGTGAAACGGCGCTGCTGGTTTTCGATTCTGCAGGGCGACAGAGAGATAATATTCAAATCACGGTGGCGTCGGCCGATTTGGATGAGTTTGTAAAAGATCTTGGCTTTCTCTTTCGAGACATCGAAGGCCTTCAGTTTCGTCGCGTAGGTCGAAAGGTGATTATCGAAGGAGAAGTTTATTTAAAGAGCGATCTTGATCGTATTCGAGAAGTTATTCGGGGCAATGATTTTGTGGTCGATCTCGTAACGCTGTCTCAAGATACACAGCGTATTTTAGCACGTCGTATTAAAGACGAAATTAGCATCAATGGGGTGGAAGTGGCGACGACGAAAGACCGTATCGTTCTTAAGGGCGAAGTGAGCTCTGAAGACGAATCAAAGAGGGCTGAGAAGTTGGCTGCGATTTATGTGGATCAAGCGGCAATCGTCAATGCTCTATCGATTAATCCACGAAAGTCTGCCGCACGCTCGGCAAAATTAATTCAAGTCACGGCCTATTTCGTAGAATTAAACAAATCGTTTTTGCGAAATTTCAATTTTTCGTGGACGCCCATTGCAAACGTGACAGCAGGCTATCAAACCGGCAGTCGATTTCAGTTTGTAGGCATTCTGACCGACTTTATACCCAAACTAAACACCGCAAAGGCCCTAGGTGTCGCGAGAGTCTTCGAAAATCCGACGGTATCAGTGAAAAGTGGTGAAGCCGCGACTGTATCGTCGGGAGGGTCTGTCTTTGTGCCAATTCCCGATAAAGGGGGTGGCACTCAGTTCTCTGACCCCAAAGAAACAGGGGTCACACTCAATGTAACGCCTTCTGCCGATGACAGAGACTCTGTGGATCTTAAAGTGTCGGTTGAAGTTTCTAAACTAGGGGCCGGGCCCACCGAAGGCAGCTTCGTGATTAATCGTTCAAGGCTCAATACCTCTCACTTTGTTCGATCGGGTGAAACGGTGGCTCTTGGGGGTGTGCTACGATCGGCATTTACCGACGTAAAAGATGCACCGCCCTCCCAACCCTTTGCGTTTCAGCCGCTGGGTGCCGGCGAAGGCCAGGGAGTATCGTCCTCGTTTGGTAATATTTTTCAGATCTTCAAGAGCCGCTCGGCCACGGCAGATAAAACCATGTTCATTGTATTTGTAACGCCTGAGATTTTAATGTCGGCGCGAGACTCAAGCCGCTCGCTGAGAGAGCAAATGAACTTAAGATCTTTAGAAGCTGGCGCGGAGCAAGCCGGAGAGGCCTTTGAATAAATGGGAATTTCCATTGCAGTGGGGGGTCCAAAAGATGGGGCGGGTAAAACAACCTTTGCACTGCATTTAGCCTATGGACTTTCGAAATTTGGAGGCAAGTCGGTCTGCTTGATCGATGCTGACGTTGCCAATTTGGGAGATCTCTCGGTCATTCTCAATGCCAAAAAGAATAAAACTCTGGTGGATTATATTAAACAGAGTGGTCGTATGGATACCAAGCTGACACAGCAGTGGGTCTTAAAATGTCCCTTAGGATTTTATCTGCTCGACAGCGGAAGTTTTGCCACCGACTTTCAAAGCCTCGAAGATCAAGCGATTGATAAATCAATCAAGCTTCTGAATCGCTCATTTGACTATTGCATCTTTGATTTGGGTCGAGATTTTCATCCACTCTCGTTTCGAGCCCTAGAAAATTCTTCGATGGCCTTTATTGTAGCGCCATCCGATATTCTTGGCATTCATCAGGCGGCTGAGTACTCGAAAAAGCTACGAAGTCTTCAGTTTGGTACCGACTTTCAGCGACTGATTCTTAATCGTTTCGATGCAAAAAGCGTCATTAGCCCCCAGATGGTAAAGCAAAAAGTTTTATTGGAGCCCTTAGTGCTTCTTCCCGACGATTCTAGCGCCTTTCAGCAAGTGATTTCGCAAGGTAAGCCGCTTCAGATTCTTAATCCTAGGCATCCTTATCTGAAGGGAGTGGACGATGCCATTAAGGCCGTTCAGCAATTAGAGGCTAAAACAGAGCGATCCAAAATTATAAAGTCGTCTGCGCCTTCGTCGTGGGAGGCGTTGAAAGCAGTTCTGCCGTTTGCAGGCGGAGGTTCGTCGAGCTCATCGAGCAAAATTCTGGAACTCGGGTCGGTATCGGCTTCGATCATGGAGAGAAATCTTTCGATTCGAGCTCGCGTCCATGAGCGACTACTTGAATTGGTCGATCTTAAGCAAATGGATGCGTTTCAGCTCGAAAAAGATTCTAAGAAAAAAGAGGAGCTGAAAAATCAAACTGCGCAAGCGATTCAGAGACTTCTTGAAGAAGAGGCCCGAGAAATTGAAAATCGACAAGAGCGCGCCGATCTTGCCAAAGAAATTCTAGACGAAGCGCTGGGTCTTGGTCCTGTGGAGCCCCTCTTAGCCAATGTCGAAGTATCCGAAATCATGGTGAACGGTAAAGATCAGATTTACGTCGAGCGTAAGGGCCGACTCACTCTCACCGATTACCGTTTCACTACCGACAAGCAGCTGACGGCTGCCATTGAAAGAATCGTGAGCCCCATCTCTCGGCGAGTCGATGAAAAAACGCCCCTGTGCGACGCGCGATTGAAAGATGGGTCTCGTATCAATATCATCATTCCACCCCTGTCGCTGCGTGGCCCCGTCATTACTATTCGAAAGTTTTTTAAAGAGCGACTCACGATCAACGATCTTATTAAATATGGATCTCTCACTGATGAGATGTCTGATTTCTTACGAGCCGCTGTATCAGCGCGACTCAATATTGTAGTGAGCGGTGGTACGGGCTCTGGAAAAACCACGCTCCTTAATATGGTGGCCGGCTTTATTCCCGAAGATGAGCGCATCGTCACAGTCGAAGATGCGGCTGAATTGCAATTACCTCAGCCGCACGTCATTACACTTGAATCTCGTCCTGCCAATCTCACCGGCGAAGGGGCAATTCATATTCGAGATCTTGTTAGAAACTCCCTACGTATGCGACCCGATCGAATTGTGGTCGGAGAGTGTCGAGGTGGAGAAGCGCTCGATATGTTGCAAGCGATGAATACGGGTCATGATGGCTCGTTAACGACGATTCACTCGAATAATCCCAGAGATTGCATTCGTCGTATTGAAACCTTGGTGATGATGGCGGGATTCGATTTACCCATGCAGGCGATTCGCGAGCAAATTGCCGCGGCGGTTCATTTGATTGTGCAACTCAAGCGCTATAGCGATGGAGCGCGTCGTATCTCGCATATTACCGAAGTAATTGGTATCGAGGGAGATACGGTGGTGACTCAGCCCATTTTTGAATTCAAGCAAACGGGTGTGGATGAAAAAGGCAAAGTGAAAGGCCAGTACCAACCCTCGGGGCTTATTCCGAAATTTGTTGAAACCTTGAAAGCAAAAGGCATTGCGCCGCCCAAGGGACTTTTCGCCGCAGCACCTCGCAGTGCCGGCGATGCCACATCAGTAAGTTCAATGAGTAGCGGCTCAGTAGCGGGCTCTCCGAGCGTCGTTGGAAGAGGTCCGTTGCCCAACCCCGGATCTTCGCTCTCTAAGGCCCCACCCACTGACAAGCCTTCCTTACCTTCGACGACTTCTCCGCGATCTGGATTCTCTTCGACGCCACGTAAACCTCTTAACGCACCTATCAAGAATCCACTGGGAGGCAAGAAGTCGTGACGTTTCTGCCGGTCTTACTTCAAATTTTTGTGGGCATTCTCGGAGGGCTTGCCATTGCAGCGGCGATATTCTGGACGGTCTTTCGTCGTTACGACGATATTGAAGTTAAAGTACTCGGCCGAGTCGCGGCTGACGCGCACTCGCTCTACGATACGCTGGACAAAATGTATAGGCGCAAGACCATGCAGCAAGTTTACCTTATGGTGCTTGTTCCTGCAGCCGCTTTTGGAACTGTGGGTCTGTTTATAGGGTTGCGCTACGGACTCATGATGGGTGGCATGGTGGCAGGTGTTCTAGGATTTGTCGCCTATAAGCTCCCAGGGGTGATTGCCAATCGAATGCTTAAAATTCGCGTCGAGAAATTTGACCGACAATTGGTGGATGCTCTCAATCTTATGTCGAATGCTGTAAAGTCGGGACTTTCTTTTCTTCAGGTCGTGCAAGTCATTGAGCGTGAAATGCCCAAGCCTATCTCAGACGAGTTTGCGATGGTGCTCAAAGAGAATCGTGTTGGTATTAACTTGAACGATGCACTTCTCAATATGACCAAACGAGTTCCTTCTGACGATCTGTTTATGATTGTGAATACCGTCGTCACCCTCTCTCAACAAGGCGGAAATTTATCGGAAGCCTTTGAAACGATTGCCAAGACGATTCGCGAACGTCGGCGTATTCACGAGCGAATTAAGACACTCTCGCAGGCCGCCGTGACTCAAGGAACTTTGCTGTCGATTATTCCGTTGGTTCAACTTGGCATGCAGTTTTATATTCAGCCCCAGTCGGCTAAACTTCTGCTGACCACACCTCTTGGCCAAGTGATGATGGCCATCATGTTTGTGATGATGGCTCTGGGTGGATTATGGATGAAGAAAATTTTGACGATTGATGTCTAAGTTTTAGCAGAGCAATTTCTTGCAATTTTTATTGGGTTGCCTCGGTGCGAAGCGATGGGGGTCGCTGTCTTCAGAAGACCGCCTTGCCGTCAGACACTTTCGACCTGAAATACAGGCGAGCATCCTAGGGGTATTGGCAGTCATCTACTTTCATGGTATGAGCCAGGCAGAATTAATTTTTTATTTATTTCTTTAGGAGTATCTATCTATGAATTTTATAACAGTCTCTCTTGCTTTGTGTTCAGTTATGTTTGGTATTGCCGGCAAGGCTTATTCCGACGATCGGCCCATGAGTCAGATCGGACTTCAGCTCAGAGACGGTCGTGAGCTCAAGATGGTCATCCAAAAAGAGACGATGGATTTGGCGTTTCAAGATGGCATATGGCTAAAGGCTCTCCAGATTGTTGAAGTCAACGACGGTAGAGAGCAGCTGATCAATTCAATTGCTTTGCATACGATTAGTAAAGGTATCCTCTCTTCAATCTATTCTACTTCAGTAGCTAACTTTGTAGCTAAAGAAATGAGTAATGGCTTTATTGCTATTGCCATTGATCCTACCTATTACCACTCTTACCCGCAGACACGCGTGATAATTTTAAGTTCAGACTTGAAACGAGTAGTAGCTCGTTCAGACAGCTTAAAAATCAGCCCTTCTGAAATGATTGTCCAGAAAGATCCGGTCACAGGTGAGGATTTTCTTCGGCTGGTAGGGGCTTTAGAGTATGACGGCAGTGATGTCGATCGTCGTGAAGGCTGCTCTGTTTATAGTCTAGGTATCAGCGGCAGCAAAGTTGCCGTCAAAGGCCACTGGCAGAAAACGTTTTGGTTTGCCCCGGGCATTTGTGACTCGATGACGGAAGGCGAGATGGGTAATGTCGAGGTATCATTTGGAGATAAGACCTACACGATCGATATCAATGGTCGCTTGGTTAAGAGTCGTTAGGCTCTATAGGCTCGACTTCAACCTAAGAAGGTTCTCCGTAGACTTAGCTCGCTACTTTGAGTCTCTTCGCTTCGAGCCTGATCGCGCTTGTTGCGCGAGCTAAGATGGGCTTTAACGCGTTCAGCCCCCGAGGCACGAACCTTGGCCTTATTTACTCCGGCCTTTACTCTCCCAGCTTTTCGAGTCGTCATTTTTTTCTCTTTCATGAAGTTTCTTTTACTCGTTGCAAACGCCGATGACTACTGACCTTGGAAAGCATTGACCAGTATGAACTAGTCTGTGCTGTAGGTATGAATCGCCCGCCTTCAAACAATAGCCCGCCATGATGCGAGGGAGCAGGGAATTTCTCTGCCCGCGACCTATGAGATATTGGGGGGCAGAATATTATCGAAAACAAACTGAATGGAGTGAGCTTCACCATATCTTGCAGGCCTGTTTCCATCCTTAAAGAATTGACCCTCGGCAATTCGATAAAGCAAAAGGCTAGCCATTTTTTCGATGGGAAGATGCGCGTACCCATTTTCAAACTGAAAAAAAACTCCCCCCGCACTGCTTGCGAGGTCATGTGGCCTCACCACCTGATGTATCTGCCGCGCAGACAGATTCTTCAGATTGTAATGAGAAACGGCAGCTTTATTCAGTCCGACAATTTCCGAGGCAGATATTTCTTTAAGAGCAATGGTCAACGGCCTAGGTCATCCATCAAATCTGCATTCTGATCCATGAAATCTTGAACCTCCTTCTCACCCACCGAATCCGCAGCATTCAAGGTGATCTGGGGATTGCCAAGCCAACTTTTCAAAGCCTGGTTCATCATCAGCGTGAAACTTACCCCTGGATTTCTCATAAGCATAATATCCTGTAATACCAAGTATTATTCAAGACTAACGATTAACTAATCGATATCATTTCTGACATGTATTTTCTGCGTGACCTATAGACCATATTACCAATTCAGAAATCGCTTTGCCCATAAGCGAAGCATGTGCGCACACCCCTTCAGTGTCTGGAAGCTGTCGAATAAAGTGAAAGTCAAAAATCAGGAAGGGGCGTTTTCTCAATTGCTCAAGCCACTGATCAACGAGCCTAGATGAATCAAGTGAGGGACTGTGGTTCGAGTAGTAGGCTCGAAGCTCTTCCACAAATGAATAAGATTCTTCGAGAGAGTGGCCTGTGAAGCGACCGGTGAGAAGAAGTTTCCCAACGAAGTGATTAATAAATCCCTCTGGAAGCGCCAAAATGAAATTTCGCTCATTCACGCCTAAAAAGTCTTCCTCAGGAATCGCTGCAAGAATAAAGTCAAAACTCTCCTCACTCGTAAGGATTTTCAGGTAATTATTTGCGAGCGTTGAAAGATGGTGGAAGCCTAACAAGTTTGCCCCAAACGCCTCTCCAAGTTGAAAAAGCGTCTCAAGGCGAGCAACAAGTTGATTGAATTCTCGTTCAAAAGCAGGATATTCAAGTAGATTCCAAAACGCATCGGCATCCATCATTCTGGCTTTACTGAATCCTCGCCTCAGAGATGGGAGAGAAGGCTTTAGCCAAAAATCCTCACGTAGATGCTTTTTTCGATAGGCATCCTCATAGCGCGAAAGGTGATGAGTCTGAATAATTCCGAGCTTGATGGCACGATGAATGATAAGCGTTTTGATCGATACTCCCGCCTGGGAGTTTGTCCTCGGGGAAAAAAGTTCTCGCTTAACGGCCTCAATTTGCTTGGGCGTTAACGCAGAAGCTTTACTACATTGCAGCAGGTAGACAGTCATGCAAACTGCGAAGGCTACAAAGCTTTGAACTCGCATAGTTGCCACTGAGTATCTCTGAGACGCTTAAAAGCCAAGACCTAAATTGAGGGAGTACCAACTTTGAAACTTACAGCCGTTGTAGACCATTCCATGCGAGGCAAATATGGCCTAAGGGTACCTGTGGGAGTGGTTCAGCTCTTGGTTTTCGTAATGGTTCATTTATGACTAACGATGAGAGATTCACGTGGGGTTCAAGGATTCAGAAGCTCGGAGCGGCCTCAATTATGTTGATCGGGAGGTTGATTCATTGGCCGCGAGGGAGCCTGCCGATATTTTTGGTCGGCAGGGTTGGCGGCAGGGCGGTCTTCTGAATCCTTGAACCCCACGTGAATCTGCTAAGGTTTTAAAAATGAAGCATTCTCGAAAATTATCCGATTAAGTTGATCAAATTCACAATAACGAAGCTAAATGGTCTCGACACAGATGAAGCGCTGCTCGGGGCTCGCCACGACGAATGGCAGCTTTTCGTTGTTCGATCAGCGCGGTTTCAAGGAGCCTGCGAAAGTGGTTCTTAACGACTCTCGGGCTTTGATCTCCAAAGGGCCTGGCTTGACTGTAACGCTCTACGATTTGAGAAATATCGTCGATGGTCAAAGTATAGCCCAGTTTGCGTTGTTCATCGATCAGTTGGTTCGCGGCGATTTCTAAAACTTTCTTGATCTCTAGTGCGTTAAGAGAGGTAAAGGGAATAATTCTGAGTCGATTGAGGATAGGCCTAGAAAATCCGTTCTGAACCATCTCTTCAATAAGTTCTCGATCATTCTCAAGAGGCACCTCGAGGGAAGTAGACTTTAAAGAGGGGGTGGGTAGAGAGGAATCGTTGTGAGAGGTTGAGGTGCTGGAACCCTGTGCGTCCGTATGAAAGCCCATCGATCGACGCGCAATCAAGCGAGCTCGCCCCGCGTTCGTCGTGAAAGAAAATAGTGAAAGGCGTGCATTGATAGTTCGGATGCGTGGCCGAGAAGCCGTCGCATGGCGAGGTTGGTGGCTTTGGACCAGGCCCGTATTAAGAATGTCTAAAACCGCGTTTTGAACTTCGAGGGGTGCTTTTTCAAATTCATCGAAAATGAAAAATGTATAGCGATCTTTCTCGAGCTGCTCGGCAATGCGCAATAAAAAGCGGTCGACATCATAACTGCTTGCATAATTCTCCATGGGTATGATCACGGGACTATAGCCAAGAGCGGTGGCGAGCGCTTTCGCAAGTTCCGTTTTGCCTACACCTTCGGGGCCCGCAAAGCAGAGCAGACCTTTGGGCCCTTCGGTGGCCGCCAATTCTAAAAGGCTCGCATTGGCGGCATGAAGGGCAGCCAGTTGAGCGGGGGATTGTCCCACAATGCGCGCCGCGAGAGCTTCAGGAAGCGCATCGAGTCGGTCTACAATTTTGACAGGATCATTAAACTCAGCGCTTCTTCCATAACGAGCTTGAATGGCCCCGTCGATGTCATGTTGCGTGAGAGGCCCTTTAGCGGCGGCATTCTCAGTGAGGCGCCGAGACGCAGCGAGATGAAAAAGCGCTGCCGACGCCCCCATCGTTGGGGCGCCTGGATCAAACTGCTCGAGGCGGCGCTGCATATATTCATAACCTTGCTCATCGAGAGTAAGACCGCCATAGCGCTGGCCTTGCAACTGAAGGCCTTCATAGACGGCTGCCGGGGGGAGAGGTGTCATCTGTAGGGTAGTGAATCGATTTTTAATTTCATCATCACCGCTAAAGTTTTCATTCCAGGCTGTCTCGGTGGAGGTTCCGAGAATCACCAAGCCACCCCCAGAAAGGCTGTCGCGGACAAAATCAAAAAAATCGTTCGAATTATCTCGGTGAGTTCCTGAGCCTCGTAAATTGCTCATATCATCGATGAGAACAAGTGTGGGTCCGTGGCCTTTGGCGAGAGATGTCAGTGCTTGAACTCGTGATTCATATATGCCACTCGTACCAGTGCCCGCACCCAGCTTGCCGGCCGAGAGAGAAATTATTTTTGTGGTTCGCGGCCAAGACAATATGTCGCCCTTCTTTATTTGGCGCGCGACACTATACATAAGCTCTGATTTGCCCATGCGTGAAGGGCCCAGAATGACGACGCTGCCCGTATCTTTTCGATTAAGTCCTATAAGAATTCTTTGGACGTCTTCTTCAGATGAAGGCTTGAGTGGAGACTCCATGATGCTGGGGTCTGAGGCAATATCGTTTGCGAAATGGTGGATGAACACATAGGGATCTAGCAGTTCATCACCGACAGCGGTCAAAGGCACGCGGCGAGATGGCTTCTGACTCTCAATAGCCCAGCGATCTAAATCGATGTCGCGAACCCCATTCGTAAGAGATAGAATGCCGTTGTGAATAGTGAATTCAAGAGGCGTTGAAGTTCGAGTGCCAATTCGAGCGTGAAGACCATCGTCAGAAAGTAAATAGATTTCGCCGTGCGAGGGGCTCTTAGAATTTGCTGGGGCTTCAGACGCACTGAATTGTAGTACCGCGAAGACTCGCTCTTTGTAGGTGAAAAGCTTCTGTTCTGCAGAGGGCTTATCGTCGTCGGAAACACTAAGCTCTCGAGGAAATTCAAAAGTTTGGAAACCACTTACTCCTGTTTTCCAAGCAAACGAAAAGCCTTCGTTGCTATAGGTGAGCGATAGAGCGTCCTGAGAAGAATCGCGAGGGCGGCTTTTTCGGATGGTTTGTGTTCTGGGGGTATTTCGGGTGGCCGTTTTTTTGGCGACACTTACGGGGGTGGGCGAGACTGCAGACGTGCGTATCTGAGATTTTGGAATTTGAACCGTATCATTGTATCCCAAGCTTGACTCTGAGAATGAGAGCATGCGGTTTTTGTCGATTACCGGAGCATCGTCATGATGAACTCGAAGGCCTTCAAAACGATAGAGACCCATGGCTAGATCCCAAACAGCGACGTAGCTATCAAATGATACTTTTTCTTGATTCCCAGGGCGACTTCTCACCACTAAGAAGAGACCGTCGGGACCCGGGACCAAATCGAGCCTTACAAGATTCCGCCGAATATCTCCTGAAGTCAGTCGCCCAATTTCACGAAGTGTGCCGCTCATATCGAGTACCGAAAGAATCCCGTCCAAATCTAAAAGTTGATAGTAAGATTGAAATGCTTCTATTTCTTTAGGGTCACCCCTCAGTAGATGATTCAAGAAGCCGGCCGTAGATTTTACGCGCTTCACAACTTCAGTTCGCCCGGTACTGGATTGGTAGATTACCTTGCCGTTCGAACCATCAGAAAATTCGATTTGTACAAGGACTTGGCTACGGTCTTTGAATGCTCGCACCAAGTCTTTGCCCTCAAGACCAGGGATAAGGCCGTTCAAAGTTAAGACCATCAGAGAGAAAGCAAGACAGCGTCTTAGAATAGAGCGGGCGCAAGCGAAATTGCCCCAAAGGAATGCCCTAATCTGTTCGCACGCTAGTAATGTCAAGAAGCACCCTTAAAACCCAAAAAAACTAAAACCCCAAAAAACCGAATCCAGGCATTTTTCTAATCGGCTCTCACCGACAAGTCAATCATCGACGATTCTGGGGGAAGATTTAAAAGGGACCGAAGCTATGCTTGAAAGATTTCGCCCAACCCAGCGCGGCGAGGCCCGCCTTACATAGGTTGGTTTTCGCTTTTTCAACAGAGGCATCTCGTTTATTACGATAGGCCTTTGCAGATTCTTCAGAGCCAAACCAAATACCAAAATCCGACTGTAGAGACTGCGCGCTGGCGCGCAGCGATTCAGTTAAATGCCAGGATGTCGAGCCTAAATGTACCGCGGCATTTCGTGGAAGCAAATAGGAGACACCAACGACAGAGGCGGCGGCCCCAGAAACATTGAAATGAGGCGATAAATCGACATCCGCCCATTCGGAGTTGGAGATTTCTTTTATGGGGAGGTATCGTTTGGCGAGTTTATGGCGAAGGTTCTGCATCCATTGCTGAATGCGATGGTAGCGTGCTTGAAGTCGGCGACTTGCAGTGTCTCCCACAGCATCATGTTCGGAGATCGATGCATTGAGATCGTCCCAGGTACCCAAGATTTTTGCGAACTCCATTTCGAGAGTCTGTCGCCCTCGTGACGCCATGACAATGGCGAGATCTTCGATAAGAGAGACTGAATGATCGATGATACGGCGAAAGTCCTGTTTCGTTTTGTTCCAATTCGCATGCCGTAAGTTTTTGCTTCTCAAGTTGTAATGCTCGGCAATTTGTGCTGCCTCAAAGGCGGATACAGGAACATAGAGAAGAAAGGCCATAAGGCCCACAGGCAGATTGACGCCCGCCGACCCTAAGGGAACAAGGATCGAAAAATTCATCAGAGCCAATACTTTAACGGGCAAATTCAAATAAACCTCCGTGAGATTGTAAATCATGCGTCGCCACTTCCACTGAAACCAGGTGCCGACAGTTTCGCGCCAGCCGCCATCTTTCTTATAAATGCGTCCTAACAATGGTACCGGAAATTGCCTTCGGGCAAGGCCAGCCTCTTCCGCGAGATCTACGAGAACGAAGGTATTGGCTTTTACATAACCGTTCACGAAGGAGTTCGTAATAATACGGAACCAACTGCCCAAGTCAGAAATGGCCTTCCCAGTAATTAAAAATGTAAACGGAATCGCGTAGAGAAGAGACTTTACAAGTTTTCGTTGGGTTCTTGTTTTTTTATCTTTGGGAAGGCCCTCCCAATAAATCCACGTATCTATTAAGAGGCCAATAATGACCGAACCGAAAAAGAAGGTATACGTGGCGCCTTTTAAGACATCATCCCAGCTGCGATGATTTTGGTTGAGAAGCTCAATCTCTAGGTAGCCCAGCCCCAAAATGAGTCCAAACTGAAAGAGCGAGCAGAATACTTGTTCGATCGCCGTAGCGCCATTTACGGGATGAACGGTAGCCCAGCGCCATAGAGTTAAAAATTCTCGTGATAATTTAGACTCTGGCTTGCGATAGTCGCGGACTTCTAAAATCTGCTGCATGCCTAGAGCTTGGCCATTATTTCGGTAGATGATGGCTATAGAATCTCGGCCCCGCTTGCCGTCAATACGGTGAGTTCCTCCATGCACGAGGCCTCGAGCAAGCATCACATGATAATGTCTACTGTCAGCAGGCAATGTGTCGACGCAAACAAAATAAAATGCGCGCTCCGACTTAAAGTGCACTATTTTAACTACCTTAACGCGTCCGCCCGAGTCCTCATTGACTGTCAACTCCGCCCGACCCCAACCGTTGATTTTTGTTTGGATGCTCTCCTCTTCGTCCCGAATACGACGCATCAACTCACGATCGGTTGCCTCGACAGCTTGAGCCAGAATCTCAGGGGCTCTGCTGCCGGTGGGATCCAATTTTTTTTCAAACTCTGCGAGAATGGAGAGCTCTGTCTTTACGGCTTTTTCTTGCATCATGAGGAAAGCCTCATGAATTCGGCGACTCCAGTCTCTGGCAGAGTAGCCATCAAAATTAAAGCTGATATCTTCGAGAGATTCCGTCAGAGAGTGATAGGTGCGACGCGGTTGAAATGGCTTTCGAGGGTCTGCAACGAGGATTTCTCTTTTTGGACCCTCTAAGAGATAGGACACGGTAGTTAACGCATGGAGATACTGGGCATAATCACCCAAATTGTGACCCTCTCGAACTAGTGAAGTTAAATCACTGCCTTCGGGTAATACCGTAAGAAGGTCATTGTAAATGTCTTGAAGGGTGTCTGAGGATGTTTCTGGGTTAATATCCTGCTCGACGAAGTTCAGTACGTCTTTAATATGTGAATGTCCCAGCCGTTCAGATGGGCGAAGATTCTGGTAGCTGGTGTGATAGTCGGTTCGTGTCGAAAAGATTTCATCAGCGGCTGACTTACCCAGGGTTGTGCCCGTGGTTTGGGATAGGGCAATAAGTGCAATGGTTAGGGCTAAAGCTCTGAACACGCTCAGCGAGAATCGGCACGCTAGCGCCGTAGAAAGGGCGACAGGACGCCCTGATAGTTTAAAAACAACTCTGGCTGTATTTATGGCCCCGTTCTCTAACACGTGGTCAATAAAGCCCTTTCAGTGGCCCCGAGGGGGGTGAATTCAATTTAATGCTACTGGCAAAATGTCTAACAGAGCCCGGTAGAAATTGACATCAAGAATCTGTAAAGATTTGACGATTGTATGCAAACGACCGCCACTCGGCTTCTGAGGCTCTGATATAGGAGTCGAGCTTTTCATTGGATTCAATGCCATAGAAGTTGATATGTCCCAGTTTTCGTCCGGGGCGAGACGTCTTCGAATACCAGTGAAATTTGCCCACGGAAGGCGCAAACCGAGCGGGGATGCCCACGATGGGCTCTGTAGTGCCCAAAATGTTGAGCATGCCAAAAAGGCCTTCGGCGACGGGGGTGGGTTGAATCAGGGGGAGATCCGCAATGGCTCTCATATGATTTTCAAATTGAGATGCCGAGAGCGTATCTTGACTGTAGTGCGCTGAATTATGGACCCGAGGCGCCATTTCATTAAAGAAGATCGTTTGACCGTCCCAAAAAAACTCACCGGCAAGAACGCCTACATAATCTAGCTGCTCGGCCAATCGTTTTAGGCCCTCTCTCGCGGCAAGCTCGGCTGCCTCATTCACACCGAAGTGGCTGGCGGGTCCGACGACACGGTAGCAAATGCCTTGGTACTGATGAGAAACAACCAGTGGATAGTTTACCATTAGGCCAGCAGCACTTCGCGCGACGACCAGTGCCAATTCGTGGGTGAATGATAGGCGCTCCTCCACCAACAAAAGCGCGGTACGACTACGAGCGGCATCTGTAAAAGATTGAAACGCTTTCTTGCGTTCATCGGGTGAGGACTGGGAGCCACACTCTTTGTGAGATTTCGTCGTTGCACGACGTTCCTCGGCGTTTGGCTCAATCCAAACACCCTTGCCGTCGTAGCCGCCCTTGGTCCATTTAACGACAAAACCTTCGGGATGCTGCTCAATTAAAGATTCATAGTCTAGCGAGTCCGTCGCTTCACAAAACAATTTTGGAGTGGCAAGCCCAACGTGCTCCGCCAGAGCTCGCTGCAGGCTCTTATCAGAAACTTTTTTTAAAATAGAAAGTTTAGGTTTAGTTTTTCGATCGTCGATGTTGGCCCACTGACTATAAGGTAGAAAGTCGTTTTCAAAGGTGACTCGATCGCATTGTTTGAACAGGTTATGAACAGCGTCGAGGTCGTCGGGTCGTCCAACGATAATTTCGTCTGCATAGGTCACAGCGCAATCACTCGCCGATTCAGCTAGAATTACGGTCTTGAGCGAGAGTTTCTGAGCCGACTCGCAAAGCATCTGGGCCAATTGGCCGCCGCCCACGATGCCGATTTTCAAACAGACTCTCCTCGATAAAAGGCAGCGTTATTCTCGGTTTCGTACACTTTCACTTCGTAGAGCACTTTGTTCGGAAGTTTCTCGTTCAGCCAATTCCAAATGACGACTGCTAAATTTTCTGTGGTGGGATTAAGTGACTTAAATTCGGGTACATCCAAGTTTAAATGACGATGGTCGACTTTTGACAAGACACAAGCCTGAATAATCTCTTTTAAATCAGAAAGGTTCATCGTGAGACCACTTTGAGAATCGATGGCGCTACGAATGGTGACCTCTAAGACATAGTTGTGCCCATGCCCATGAGGATGATTGCACTTTCCAAATAATTTTCGATTTTCATCGTCTGAAAGAGTCGAGGCATGAAGTCTGTGGGAGGCTGCAAACACCTCTCGTCGAGTTAAGCATACGATCGGTTTCAACTTTCGACCCACATATCGGTCGGCACCTCGAGCGTAGCGCCCGAAAGTTTAGCAAAGAGGGCAGACTCCAGGGTGTGACATACAATATGCGCCAGATCACTCGTTTTTGAGGAGGTTTTGATCTTGGAATTAAAGGCCTTCAGCATTTGAGTTTCAAAGGCCCCAGGAGCAATGCAGTTTACATGAATGCCTTTGGCGCGGCCTTCAACGGCCAATACTTCGGTCATGCCGACAATCGCAAACTTCGTCATCGCATAAACCGACGAGCCTGCAAATTTTGAATAACTGCGAATGCCGGCTACAGAGCTAATATTGATAATAGCACCACCGCGAGATAAAGTTTTGAAAGCCTGCTGGCAGAGAAAGTAGGGGGCTTTTACATTCAACATAAAATCGGCGTCAAACGACTCAGGGGTAACGGTCTCAATTTCTCCAAACGTAAATTGGGCGGCGTTGTTGATGAGGCCATCTACACGACCAAAGGTTTGGATGGCCTTTTCAAAAACTTTGGCAGGAGCCTCCGCTCGAGAAAGATCTAGGGCGAGTCGCGTCACTGTGGTGGCTTCGGCACAGCGAGCTTCTGTTTCTGAAAGTTGAGCATCGCTTCGCGCTACCAAGAGGAGCTTCGCTTTGCGCTGCGCCAATTGAAGGGCGGTAGCGGCGCCAATACCTCGACCTGAGCCTGTGACAATAATGACTTTGTCTGCGAGCGATTGCATGGGGCCAAGCTTAGGAAGATTCTGTCGATAGGTCACGCAAATTTGAGCTGACGTATTGCTGTAGCTCGGTGCGGTCTGCTTCATTCAATAAATACCGCGCCTCGCCCGTTGAAATGTCGATTGTAGCGCCCACCATAAGAAGGCTTCGGGATACGACTAAAGTCCGAATGATCTCACTCTCTTTCAAAATGGATTCCATGGAGTGATGCACGTCTTCTTCAGTCACTTGATGTACATCCATATCTTGTGACGATGTACTCGACCTGGATAAATCACCCAGCCCTTGATCGAAAAGAAGTTCTGCAGGAATTCTTGGGTTAGAACATCCGAGCACGATGCAAAAAGGCTTTTGACCTTGCCGGGCGAATTTCAGATTCGTTCATAACAACACCACTCTTGTGGTCGTCACGCTTCTAATGATTCCGCATCCTGATTATTGTGAAGGGCTTTTTTCTTCATCCAGTCTTCCCAACTTTTTCCACTGGCGGTATCTTCACCTGAAAATACCAATGACTGAATGGCGGAGACCTTGACGGTTTCAGCCCGAGGGCTATTCTTAGGAAATAAATCTAGGGTGGCCGCTCGCCCCGAAGCATCGACATTAATATTGTAAAGGTAGCCTTCGAGGCTCTCGCCGTTCGATAGTGTCAGCAAACAATCGCCCCTGTAATCAAGCGCTGATTTTAACGCGCTCTCAAACGTCGGACTCAGCGATTCCACTCGGTCACCTTGCTTAAATTCAAGATCAGCCATTGGCCACCTTCTTCAGAGGATTTTCGATAGTTTCAGGTTTGTGAGGCGCAGGAGCGGATATCGACGGGCCACGAAGCGTCGCGCGTACCGTCGCAAAAAAGCCGCGTAGCGATCCAAACGTATGATCGACGGCAGTTGTTTCGTGTCCACAATGAACCATGCAATCGCGACATGCCGCATTTTGGCTTTTGAAACCGTAGTTATCCCATGAGGTGGTTTCGATCAGCTCCTTGAATGTTTTGGCGTAACCATCTTGCAGAAGGTAGCAGGGCTTCTGCCAGCCAAAAATATTATAGGCCGGCATGCCCCAGGGCGTGCATTCAAAGTGTCGAGTGCCGGCGAGGTACTCCAAAAACAGAGGCGACAAGTTAAATCGCCACGAGCGCTTTCCCTTATGCAAGATACGCTTAAAAAGTTCCTGAGTCTTTTCTCGCTGCAGAAATGAATTTTGATCGGGGGCTTTGGAGTAGCTATAGCCTGGCGACATCATCATGCCTTCAACCCCTAAGGCCATCATCTCATCAAAGAAGGCGCGAACGCGCTCTGAGTCAGCCCCGTTAAAGAGCGTGGTGTTAGTGGTCACACGAAAGCCTCGAGCCAGGGCGGCCTTGATGCCCTCGATGGCTTTTTTATAGACGCCATCTTTGCAAACTGCTTCGTCATGTTCGGCTTCAAGCCCATCCATATGTACTGAAAAACTTAGATACTTAGACGGAGTAAATAAATGCAGCTTCGATTTCAACAAGATGGCATTGGTGCACAAATAAATATATTTTTTTCGCGCCACAAGGCCTTCGACAATTTCTTTGATTTGAGGATGGAGCAGTGGTTCGCCGCCCGGAATGGAGACCATAGGGGCTCCACATTCATCTACCGCATGAAAGCATTGTTCGGGCGAGAGAACTTTTTTTAGAATATGGTCGGGATACTGAATTTTTCCGCAGCCGGCGCACGATAAATTACAGCGAAACAAAGGCTCGAGCATGAGCACCAGAGGATAATGCTTATTACCTTTAAGACGCTGCTTCACCACATAAGAGGCAACCGTCCACATTTGCGATATAGGAACACCCATTCGATATCCTTTCCGTGAGGCCCTTTGGTGGCCTCGTTGCTTTCAGCGATCCACCTAACAGGAAGGTAGCCTTCTTTGCCAAAACAATTCTCAAAACTAAATCAGACGGATAGCGTCTGTAAATGGTGAGGCTTAAGATAAATGGCGAGGCATAAGTTTTGGAGGCTTCTGTGACACTACATACGACCCCCCTTCATTTTCGGCATCTTCAACTAGGCGCCCGCATGGGCCCCTTTGCAGGCTATGATATGCCCATTTCATACGATAGTTACTCGGGCGGCATGATTAAAGAGCACCTTGCGGTGAGACAAGGCGCTGGAATCTTTGATGTTTCTCATATGGGAGAGTTCTGGGTACGGGGTCCAGAGGCGACAGCCTTTGTATCGGCCTACTGCACACGGCCTTTTGAGTCGGTGAAAGACGGGCGTGCCGTCTATGCCCTTTTGCTAAGAGATGACGGGGGTATTTTGGATGATATTATTGTCTACAAAGTTTCGTCCCAAGCTTACTGGATTGTCGTTAACGCTTCGAATCGAGAAAAAAACTTTAAGCATCTGAAGTCGCAAGCCGCTCGATTTCAAATCGAGCTAACGGATGTAAGTGATGAAACCGCATTGATTGCGCTGCAGGGGCCGAAAGCAAAAGAAATTTTGCCCAAAATTTATCCCGGCTGTGAGTCGCTCAAGTATTATACGTTTGAGCAGCGCCCGACAGAGAATCCTAAGAAGACTGGCGACTCTACTCTCATTGTGTCGCGAACGGGCTATACAGGTGAAGACGGCTTCGAGATTTTTCTGCCGCCAGCCGACGCAGGGGCTTTGTGGGATCGCCTCCTCGAAGAGGGTGCTAAACCTATCGGCCTGGGCGCTCGAGATACTTTACGCCTCGAAGCGGGCTTTCCTCTCTATGGCCACGAACTGTCGGAAGATCTTTTACCTGCCGAGACCCTTTCGGCCTTCGCATGGGCAACTGGCCATGATTACTGCGGAAAATCCGCTACCTTGAGGCCGCCGCGCTACGTAGCCATCGCCGTCAAAACAGATAGCCCAAAGCCCTTACGTGCGGAGCAGCCCCTTTATTTTGGGGAAAAGAAGGTGGGTTATCTTACCAGCGGTTCGATGTCGCCCGTTCTGCGGGTGGGTATTGGGCTGGCTCTCGTCGGCTCAGAACATGAAGAAGCTTTAAAGAGGGGCATTTTTGAGCTTGATAGCACGGCGAAACCCAGACAGGCTTTTTGTACGGAAATTCCATTTGTGGAAGCAGAGAGAACAAAGAAACCTGGTCGTAAGAAATAGTTGGGAGAAGTGATATGGCAACAAGTAAAGAACCCGGAATGAAAGTGCCAGAGGATCTCGTGTACACCAAAAACCATGAGTGGGCTCGTATCGAAGATGGCACGGCCGTGGTGGGCATCACGGATTATGCTCAGCATCAGCTGGGCGATATCACATATGTCGAACTTCCCGAAGAGGGACAACATTTCGATATGGGTAAAGTGTTCGGCACGGTGGATTCTCTGAAAACCGTCGCAGAGCTGTATGCTCCCGTGAGTGGGGAAGTTCTTGAAGTGAATACACCCCTGCCTAATGCAGCTGAAAAAGTGAATGAAGATCCCTATGGAGAGGGCTGGTTGGTCAAAGTAGAATTGGCTGACGAGAAAGAGCTTGAACAGCTTTTGCCTGCGGCTGAGTATTTGAAATTAATTTCGAAGAAATCAAAATAGTTCGTCGCACTGTAAAATGAGGGTAATAAGTCGAATTTTAGGATTTAGACGATAGAAAAAACTTGATGAAATATATTCCACAGAGCGAGCACGATAGAGCCGCTATTCTTAGAGCGATAGGCCTTCAGTCGGCAGAAGAAATTTTTCAGAATGAGGCTCCTGCAATTCCTCTTCTTGAGAGCCTGGATTATCCCCCCGCACAATCAGAAGCCGAACTGCGAACCAGTTTTCGGGCATTGGCCAAACTGTCGGCGCAGCCTGATGTTAGTTTTGCAGGCTGCGGAATTTATCAACACAGCATACCTTCGATTGTTCCTTTTCTTCAGGGGCGATCGGAATTCGCAACATCGTATACGCCGTACCAGGCAGAAATTTCGCAGGGGCTTTTGCAGGCGATTTTTGAGTTTCAAACGTTGGCTTGTCTTTTAACAGAGAGCGAACTTTCTAATGCTTCGGTCTACGACGGTGCGACGGCTTTGGCGGAAGCTGTATTGATGGGCTTGAGGCTGAAGAAAAAATCAGAGGGTAAGATTCTAATTTCTGGCGCCTTACACCCTCACTATGTGCAGGTACTGCGAACGTACTGCGAAAATTTTATGGAGCGACTCGAGGTGATGCCGCTCGAAGGAGATCGTTTGTCTTTGGCTGCACTGAAAGATCGTATTTCGAGTGCCGATATGGTTGTTACTCAAAGCCCTAATTTGTTTGGAGTGGTAGAGCGCTATGATGAATTCGCCTCCGTGATCAAAGCATCGTCTGCGTTGTGGATTACATCCACCATGGAGCCGTTTGCGTTTGGGTTGTTGCGTGGTCCGGGGGCTTTCGGCGCCGATATCGTCACGGCTGAGGGACAGAGTTTTGGTAACGGACCCTATATCGGCGGATCTTCATTTGGAATTTTTACGTGCAAACAAGAGTATTTAAGAAACTTGCCTGGGCGGCTCGTGGGCGAGACGGTCGACGCTTTGGGTCGTCGCTCCTTCACGCTGACGTTTGCAACGAGGGAGCAGTTCATTCGGCGCGATAAGGCCACGTCTAATATTTGTACGAACCAAAATTTAAATATGTTGGCAGGACTCATTCACATGGTGACGCTGGGTAAGGCCGGCATTCGTGAAGTAGCTGAACGAAATTTTAGTGCGGCCCAGTGGTTGAAGCGGGAGATCGCTGCCAAAACAGCGGCGACCGTATCGCCATCATCCACGTTTAATGAGTTTGTGGTTGATTTGCCGTGCGACGCCGCTCTTTTAGTCGAGAAGGCTGCGGCCGAAAATTTTGTCTGTGGGGTAGATCTTGGGCGTTTCGATGCCGCCTGGAGTCGTAAACTGCTGGTTCATAGTAGCGAGATTCACAGTAGAGCAGAGCTAGAGCGCCTCGTGCAGTTTTTGGGGGCTTATGCTCACAAGTGAAAGCCATCCTAAAGAATTGTCGGCGCACGGCGTAGCATTGGCTTCGCAAACAGTGGCTACGCGGTCGGCAGGCGCAAAGACTTCATCGACCAGTGAGCAGGGAGAAAGAACTATGAATCTGCTGGATTCGACAACTGCACGCCTCGTAACTCAAGAAGAAGGCACCATTTTTGAGCTGAGTCGGCCAGGGCGCGTGGGCTACTCGTTACCGAGGCCTGTGGTGGAGGCAACCGATATTACGACGGTTATTGATCGAGCTCTGCTACGAGAGGAACTGAAAAGCTTTCCGGAGATTTCAGAAAATGAGGTCGTGCGACATTTCACGCGTTTATCGCAGCGAAATCATTCTATCGATACGGGCTTTTATCCGTTGGGCTCTTGTACGATGAAGTACAATCCAAAAATTAATGAAGAGCTCGCACGTTCGGAGTCGTTGAGTGCGGCCCATCCCTTTTGGCCTGAGACTTTTTTGCAGCCTGCTTTGGCCATTCAGTACCAGCTGCAAGATCTTTTAACCCGTGTTACGGGTCTTGAAGCTTTTACTTTGCAACCGAATGCGGGCGCGCATGGTGAGTACGTGGGACTAAAAGTTATTAAAGCGTATCACGATCTTCAAGAGCGCCAAGGTAAACCGAAGAAGACAAAAATTATTGTACCCGACTCGGCTCACGGAACGAATCCCGCCACCTGTACGATGGTAGGTTATGAAATTGTTCCTATTACTACCGGACCTCGCGGCATTGTAGAGTTGGACGAAATTAAGAGAGTTCTTGGCGATGATATTGCCGGTATCATGATGACGAATCCCAATACTTGTGGGCTTCTTGAAACCAATATTCGGGAGATTGCTCAGCTCGTTCATTCGGTGGGTGGTCTTTTTTATATGGACGGCGCTAATTTTAATGCCATCGTGGGTATTTATCGACCGGCCGATCTCGGCGTCGATGTGATGCATATCAATTTGCACAAAACCTTTAGCACGCCCCATGGCGGGGGTGGCCCTGGGTCTGGGCCGGTGGGCGTTCGAGATTTTTTAAGAGACTTTTTGCCAACGCCCTTGGTGACCAAGATCGGGGAGACGTTTTCATTTCAGACTCAAAGCTCTGCGTCCATTGGACGGGTATCAGGCTACTACGGAAATTTTTCCATCCATATTCGCGCGTTGGCGTATATGCTTTCGCTTGGCACGACGGAGCAAGGGGATACGTTTTTGCGACGCATGTCGATGGCGGCGGTCTTAAATGCCAACTATATCCGATCTCGGCTGAAAGGGGTCTATGAGATTCCTTACGATCGAGTGTGTATGCACGAAGTGATTTTGTCGGACCAGCTTCAAGAAGCTTATGGCATTAAGACGCTTCATATTGCCAAGCGACTTATGGATTATGGCTATCATCCGATGACCGTCTATTTTCCGCTCATCATTCACGGTGCGATGATGATTGAGCCTACGGAGAGCGAAACCAAAGAAACGCTCGACCGCTTTTGTGATGTGATGATTGCGATTGCTCGCGAGTGCGAAAAAACTCCTGACGTTGTCTTGAATGCGCCGACCAAAGTGTTTCGCGAAAAGGTCGATGAATTGAGAGCTCAGAAACAGCCGAAGTTAAAGGCAGTTTAACGAGAAGTCATGGCAGACGTATGGCGCAAATGTTCCACATGTAAAAAAGATATTTTCTGCGGTTCCCTCTATCAGGTCTGTTCGGTTTCTACCTGCCGAACACACGCCACCAACTACGCGTTTTGTTCGGTATTGTGCTGGGACGCCCATGTACCTGTCGAAAGACATCGTCCAGAGTCAGCGGGTGCGATTGAAAAGCGGGCGCCTCGTTTTGTCGAAGAAGCCCGCGAGGTGCGTCGCATCGTCGTTGAAAATGAGACGCCCATCGACCAAGAGATTCTCGTCGTAGTATCAAAAGTAAAAAAATATATCGCCGATAAATACGATATGAATACATCGGCCGATGTGATGAAAGTGCTGACAAAACGTATTCATTCTTTGTGTGATCGGGCGGTCGAAGAGGCGCGCCGTCAATCTCGCAAAACGGTCATGGACCGCGATATTCCTTAAGGCCGATTTCTTGTAGGCGCTCCAGCAGATAAGATTCTGCCGTATGTTTTTCAGACAATTGGACATCGGGGCGCGGATGCACGAACAGCGGCATGGAATAACGTGGCTGATGGGCTGCGGCCCCAGAAGGATTAACCACGCGGTGGGTGGTCGATCGGTAATGGTTTTGGCTTGCCATTTGCAGCATATCGCCCACGTTGATAACAATCTCACCCCAGTCTCCGGCCACAGGATGCCAACGTCCCTTTATATCTAAAACTTGAAGGCCCATCTGGGTCGAGGCTGGCAAAAGAGTGATGAGGTTAATATCTTCATGAGCGGCGGCGCGTACCGCTCCCGCTTCTTCGGAGCCCGTGAGGGGTGGATAGTGAATGATACGAAACAAATGTTGGGGACTTTGATGAATCATAGCAGGAAGTCGACATGAAAACTGACGACGAATTGTTTCGGGAGCTTCCTCGTCGATCCATTCTAAAAGCTGCGAGCCGAGTTTTATAAGCTCTCTGTACAGTTGTCGTGTTACGGCCGCTACAGACTCAGGCACTTTGCCCCATTCATAAAAGTGATAGAACTCTTTCAAATCTTTTTGAGAAGAATTTTTGGCATTCTCCGATCGAAAGGGAAAATAGCCGTCTTGTGTATTGGCATCGAAGAGCCACTGCTTTTTCTCAGGTTCAGAGCTTTCAAAAAAAGTCTGCCACTGGCGATAGGCTTCTTCAATCAGCTCGATGGATATGGGATGTTTATAAATTGTGCCAAAGCCCGTCGTCGTCAGAGACTCCGTAAATTCTTTGGCAGCTCCTGACTTTTGAAAATCAACGCGCGAGATCTCCATAGGCCCTCCAATTGACAGCTAGTGCGAGAAGTTAGAGGCTGGCAAGGTTTTGTTTTAGTCGGCCACTGGCTAAACCTGTTTTTTGAAGCACAGCCCTCTATTCTTTCGGCACAATGGCACCACGAAGGCTTTGATAGGCTTTCAGTGCCAACTTTCTAGCGTCATCATGCTGAACGATAGGCTTCACATAAGAGAGCCCGGGCAGTTTCCACGGCTCATGAATGGCTGCTCCACTGACGTTGGCAAGCTCAGGGATCCAGCGCCGAATATAGCCACCGTCTGGGTCAAACTTTTTACTCTGAAGAACAGGATTAAAGACTCTGAAATAGGGAGCGGCATCGGCACCGCATCCTGCGGACCACTGCCATCCCATAGTGTTGGCTGCAAGATCGGCATCGACGAGCGTATCCCAAAACCAGCGAGCTCCCTCTAGCCATGAGATGCGAAGATCTTTCGTCAAAAAGGACGCAACAATCATACGAACGCGATTGTGCATCCAGCCGGTTGACCAGAGTTCGCGCATGCCGGCGTCGACAATGGGATAACCCGTGAGGCCGCGCTGCCAAGAGAGAAGGGCTGTTTTGTTAGTCTCCCAGGGAAATCGATAAAATTTTGAATCGAGAGGCTCGTCAGACGTTTTAGGAAAGTGAAAAAGAATATAATGGGCGAATTCGCGCCAGTAGAGTTCCTTAAAAAAAGTTTCGCCAGATTTCTCTTTTAAAAAGTGAGGGTCGAGTCGTTTCATTTCTGAAACAATTCTTAAGGGAGAAATTTCTCCAAAGTGCAGATGGGCTGACAGTCGAGATGTTCCAGCGAGATCGGGAAAATCCCTTTTGTCAGCGTAACGAGATACGATATTTGCTAATGTTTGCTTTAGTCTCAAATGGGCCCCGCCTTCGCCGGGAGTCCACGACTTCGACATAGTGGCGTCCCAGCCAATCGTCGGACGAAGCTTAAGATCGTCGACCGAAAGAGAGATCGGTATTTTCTCTAGACTAACCAGGCGAGACGGCTTGGTTGCTACAGGTAAAAAACTGAGGGAAGTTCGCGCTTTGTAAAAGGGAGTAAACACTTTGTAGGGAGTTTCAGATTGAGTTTTCAGCTCCCAGGGTTCGTGTAACAGCGAGGAATTGAATGACAGGGCTTCAATGCCTTGTTGTCTCAAATTCAGCTTGATGATTTCATCACGGTGAATGGTGGTCGGCTCATAGAGTCGAGACCATACGACAGAGCTCGCTTTCGTCTCATGAATGAGAGTCAGTAGGGCTTCAAGACTTGGTCCGCGACGAAAGATGAGGCGACTGCCGAGAGCATGCAGGCTCTCAGAAAGTGATTTTAGAGAATAATGCAGCCACCAGCGACTCGCTGCGCCCGGTTGCCACGGAGTCTCGTCCTCGGGGTTATAAATATAGAGTGCAACAAGGGGGCGATTCTGCGTTTGAGCCCAGGCCAATGCAGGATGGTCTTGCAAACGCAGATCTCGGCGAAACCACACGATGATAGGGGAGCTCACGATCTGTTTATCTCTCGATTGTCGGGTGGCCTCAAGGGAAAGAATTGACTTTGTTTTCCCCGATTCTCTAATTTTGCGATGGAGGGGGTCACGATGATCTTATTTCGAGTTATTTTTTTACGGCGAGAAAATGGCGCATCGACGCCATCGAAGTTCGCGAACCTCCTTGCTCAGGTGTTCGTCGTAGGCTTCATCTTTTTGGGCTTGAGCGCCAAGTCAATTCGCGCTGAGAACTGCGTACTTGAGGTTGCAAGGATTGTTCAGCCGCCTCCCAAGTCACCGGTCATCATCAATGCCGCAGGCTTGCAACGCCTGTCGGACCTCATTCGTCATCCCGCTATTTTGCCCGAGTTGATCCTGCGATCTCGTGATTTTCGAGGTTGGATCTCAGACCTTCTTCGTTCAGCGGGTATGGCAGTCAAAAACACTCAGAGAGGGGCGCTTTCTTTGACGTCCGACGACCATAACGATTTATATATTATGTTGATTCAGGTGCTCAGCCATCGAGACTCCGAAGCGGCAGAGTTTTTAGAACAGATCATTCGAGCGGGATTAATATTTGCCGGGATGGCAGAACCGCTTCAAGCCATGCTCGCAGCCCAAACGACTTGGCAAAAACAGACCGCCTTCAACTCATTTAAAGAGGCTCTTGGGGTAGAAGCCAACGAAGATCGTTGGCGACGATTTGTCGTACGCTTTCGTTATACTAATTTATCGGCATCACTGCTAGCAAAGCTAAGCGCTACGGCGCAACCAAGCAGCGACATTGTCATTTCGCAAAGGACGATTCAGAAACCTGCAGAGTTAGTGATTTATCGATTGCCGATCTCAGCCGATGCTCTTGTTCAAAAACTAGGAGACTCCTATAAGGGTTTAGAAGCGCCTCTCTTTGAAGGCCAAGCATTTACTCTGAGCAGTTTTGTTCAGATGCTCGATATTGAAGTGCGTCTCTATGGTATTTACCGCCAAATTTCAACGCTGGAGGCGATTGATCGATTCGTCTTGGCAGAACGTGAAGATGATAAACAGAGCGCGTTTAACTCACTTCTTCCGAGTCTTTTTAAAGGAGTTCGAGAAATGAGAAGCCAAATGTGGAAAAATCTCATTGATATGGATGGCGGCGTGGCGAGTGAGGATAAACTAACAGATTATCAACAAGAAGACCTAGCCCAGGTCCTCGCAACGAAACCTCCTGAGACTACGATATTTCTTTTGGAGAATCTTCGACAAAGTACCGTTCAGACACTTCTCGACGCCGTAGATCAGCTAGTGACGATACTGGGAGATCGTCGAAAGTTTCTTGATCCTAATATTTACCTCAATCAGCCTCAGTTGATGGAGGATCGGAAGTCGCTAGGAGAGCTGATTCATGGCCATGCGATTCCACTTCTGATTCGAATGGAATCCGGGAAGTCGTTTCAAGATGGACTGAAGTCGCTATCGTATCGCTTTCACGATAGCCTTCGCAGAGTTCGAGCTTTTTGTGTCAGTAGTAATCAACATTTGTTTTAGTGCCATGGGTGTCACTCTCGGTCGAGCCACTTTACGTTGGCAAGACCACCGCCGCCTGGCCTTGTACCACTTCTATGAAACCAGCCTCTTTCTATAGCCTGAATCTGCGGCGATGATCTTTGAGTCGGTCAAAAAGAGATCGACCGTCTGCGATCTCACGGAGCCGGAAGCAAAAATTAACGCGCGACTCATGGCCGGCTGCCGAGAACATGTTCTAACGACGCTTCTAATGTGGGAAAGCGAAATGTGAAGCCTGTTTCCAGGAGCGCTTGTGGCATGGCACGACACGAGTTGAGCAGAAGGGCATCGGCCATTTCGCCGGTGAGCGTTCGGAGGGCAAACGCTGGTACCGTAGGGCCCAAGCGCTTGCCAAAGTAGCTTCCAAGCTGGCGTGAAAAATCTCGATTGCTCAGAGGCTGAGGTGAAACGCAATTGACCGGGCCCGTGACGGTCTCGCGAACCAAGCTATGTACGATGGCGTAAAGAAGATCGTCGATTGAAATCCAGCTCCAATATTGTTTGCCATGGCCTAGCATGCCACCCAGACCCAGCGAGAATGGCAACAACATCTTTTTTAGCGCGCCCCCACGAGGCGAAAGGACCATGCCCGTACGAAGATGCACGGTTCGAATGCCCATCGTGCGAGCCGGTTCACAGGCTTGTTCCCACAGGCGGCAAAGCTGCGCGAGAAAGCTCGAGCCCCCGGGACTGGACTCGACTACTTCATCAGAAGAGTCGGGATAAAATCCGGTCGCAGAGGCACACAAAAAAACAGAAGGGGGATTCTTTAACTGGTTAAATGACTTTACTAACCACTCCGTTGACTTCACTCGACTATCGACAAGGCGACGTTTGACTTCAGGGGACCAACGCTGACCAGCAATATTTTCTCCGGCCAAATGAATAACGGCGTCTAGAGAATCGATGCCCCACTTTTCCCATAAAGGCAGCGAGCGAAACGACCAAGAATGAATCGTGAGAGATGATTTGAGAGGTTTTGAGCGAGCGAGAATAATAATTTCATGGCCCATGCTTCGAAGAAGTGGAATCAGCGCGCCACCTACTAAGCCAGAAGCTCCGGTGACAGCAATACGCAATCTCTTTCCCTCATAAAGTTCTATCGTCTTTAGGTCATTGGCCACTATTCGATGCCGGTACTTAAATAGGCGGCGAATTTTCTTTTCGGTATAGGCATCACCCAGCGACTCGCCCAATCGGCCCATGGGCAGTTCGTAATCAACCTCATCGGCCATAAGGGTACCTTCTGCGTGGGGCTTAAAACGATGCCGATGCTTCCAACGAGCAAAAGGGCCCTCGATTTGCTCGTCACAAAATTGCTGGCCTACGATAGTATCACAGTGACGCGACACCCATTGAAATTTCATCGGGCCGACCTTCATTCGAGTTACGACTTCAGATCCATTCTCAATCGCTTGAGGAGGCGCGATGACCTCAACGTTTTCCCAGGGGGGCAAAAGTCGAGTAAAGGCCATGGGCCGTTCATGCCAAGCATAAACCACAGAGGGTGGATGGTTGATTAGAGATGTCATTTCAAAGTGTGGCATAGCTTAAAGTGTATCCGTCGTTTTATCTTCGTTAACCATTTCTAAAGCTAGCTCTAGGAATCTAAGTCCCATTGTTGAATCACTTCTTTAAGTTTGAAGGCTTTGTCGTAGAAGGTAAACCAACTAAGGCCAGCTTTCTTCAAAGACAAATCGGGTAGTCCTACGGATGCCATAAAAACAGGAATCCAATCGCCGTGAGAACAGGCAATGACGAGCGAGGGAGCTTGATCCTTTAGCCAGACTAAAAATTTCTCTACACGCTTTTCTAGAGGAACTCTTTGATGAGCCGCCTCGTCCAGAAGATTATTAATTTCGATGGGCTCTCCAATTTCTTCGGCAAAAGGATCGAGTGTCCAACGGCATCTGAGTCGAGGGCTCGAATGCAGGCAGAGGGGTTCATTTTGGAAGGCTTTATGAGAAACAAAATTCTTCAGGAGAAAGTCTTTAATCTTTAAACTCTGGAGACGACCCTTTTCACTCAAACCATTGTCTTCGAGTGGATCAATAATATGTCGATGAGCATGGCGTATGAGTACAAAATGTTTTACAGAAGGTTTCATGAATGCTGTGTCTAAGCCTCCATTTTCGTATCGTTCTTCGAACTATCTTTAGAGTCACTATGGATACTATTTTTTGCATCATTTTTTGCAACGGCAAGCGCCGTGGTCGTATAACCGCGCGCGGCAAGGTCTTCAAAATAGGCTTGCGCACGAAAAGCCTTTCGACCCTTTAGGTCGTCGGCCACTGGCCAGCCCTCGTATGAAACGCTGCCCCTCTTTTTCCATAGACCCTGTGACGTAAGCTCCTTAGCTTTGGTGGTGTCTAATAGATAGGAAGGAATAACTACAGACTCCAAAAACGAATAGAGCCGAGGGTCTAGAACGGGGAAGGCCAGTTCAAGGCGCGAGAAAAAATTTCGCGGCATCCAATCGGCACTCGATAAATAGAGGGCCTTCGAATCCGAAAAATAATAGATGCGACTATGTTCGAGGTAGCGGTCGACAATGCTGATGACGCGTATGTTTTCGCTCATGCCTTTCACTCCAGGAATCAGAGAGCAAGCCCCTCTTACAATGAGCTCAATGGTTACTCCTGCCTGCGAGGCCTCATAAAGCTTTTCAATGATGCCATGATCTACGAGAGCATTTACTTTGGCCACAATACGAGCGCGCCGGCCTTCTCTAGCCGCCGTTGTCTCTTGTTCAATTAAGCCAACCAGACGACGGTGCAATCGAGTGGGTGCCGAAACAAGCTGTTTAAACTGCGTTGGAACTTTACCGTTCCATGCTGTATCAAAAAAGTAGCGAGCATCTTCACCAATTTCAGGATGAGAAGTAAAAATGCCCATGTCCGTATAAATCTGAGCGGTTGTGGAGTTGTAGTTGCCGGTCGATAAATGAGTATAGTGTCTTAGACCATCCGCTTCACGGCGGGTCACAAGAGCGACTTTGGCGTGAAGCTTCAATTTTCCAAATCCGAACGCAACTTCAACCCCCGCTTTTCGCAGCTCTTCAGCGACTTTCAGATTATTAAGCTCATCAAAACGTGCTCGCAGTTCGATCAAAACACGAATCTTTTTTGAAGCCGCGGCATTTCGAAGAGTCGCAAGCATCGGCGAAACTGTATCTGTTCGATAGATTGTCTGCTCAATCATTTCCACATGGGGGTCTGCGCAAGCGGCCTGAATCCATGCAAGGTAGCCCTGAAAGGAATCATAGGGGTGGTGCAGTAGATAGTCTTTTGATTTTAGGCGCTCAAAAAGACCTGCCTTCCTCGTAAAAGGTTTTGGTAAGAACGGAACGTGTTTCGTTGACGCGAGTTCCGGGGTTTTGGCGGATAGATGATGTACAAGCGACCACAAGCCATGCAGAAACAGCGTTCGTGGAGCCGACTGAACCTGAAACTCCGAAAATTTGAGAGAGTGGACGAGCTTCTTCAAGATAAGCATATCGCTTTGGGGATGGTACTGTAGCCGCACAGGTCGACCTTTGTCTCGAACCCGCAACGAGCTTTGAACAAACTCGGGAATGGACTCAGGATCTTTTTCTCCCAGATCAATTGAAAAATCAGAATCTCGTGTGAGCCGCACGACCGCCAGTATTTGCGGAATTGAGAAATAGCGTGGCAACATTTGTACCAAAAGATCATCTAAAAAAAAGACATAGGTCGTGGCTTTGTCTTTGGACTCTAATATAAAAATCGAAGGAGTCTTTTTTGAAATTCGTAACCAGTGCGATTTATCTAAGATAACAGCAATCTGTAGGTTCTCAAGCGTGGGTACTTGATTCGATTGAAAGATTTCGAGCGCTCCTATCGAAGGGAGAATTTCTTTCTTGAAAAGGCTGTTGGCCAAGTCCAAAACGCTGTCTTTGTAGTCCGACTTTCCTGCAATAATAATATTTTTAGTCTCTAACTCTCGCCCGAGTGTTTGGAGTGTTTCATCTTGCTTCGTCGAAAACTTTAGGGTCGCCTCGAGTAGATTGTTTCGAATGCGAAGTAAAGAGGTCTCGGTCTTTGGATCATTCCGCCGAGCGTTGAGAATATTGCGGTTTAAGGACGACAGTCGAATCATAAAAAACTCATCGAGATTCGACGACGTGATGGCTAAAAATTTAAGTCGCTCGACGAGAGGATTCTGAGAGCTTCTCGCTTCATGTAAGACACGCTCGTTAAACTGCAGCCAGCTTAGATCGCGGTGAATAAAGGGCTGATTTCGCGTGATCAGCAACGAGGGTAGGGTGGGCAATAAAACTTTTTCTGTTGCCATGCTTTAAACCTCGATGACGAGATGTTACGCTAAGAGTTCGTCATGAGGCTAGCCATCATTGATCTTGGAACCAATTCTGTACGCTTTGACGTTGTCGAATTGGGCAAAGGCAATGAGATTCGTAGACTTTATCGCGAGAAGCTTATGATTCGTCTGGGTGAAGGCGTCTTTTTAACCCGTCGTTTAGACGCGGGGGCGAAGGCTTTATGCCTTAAGGCATTCTATAGTTTTCGCAGAACTCTTGAAGATTTTAGGGCGGTAGGAGTGGCTGGCTTTGCAACGTCAGCCCTTCGAGAAGCTCGCGATGGACCTGCATTTGTCAAAGATCTTAAAAGGCTCACAGGTATTCCCATTGATATCATTTCTGGCGAAGAGGAAGCTCGACTGATAGCCAGGGGTATTTTGGCAAATGAACCTTCGATGAGGGGCCGTGTGGCTCTTGTTGATATTGGTGGAGGCAGTACTGAGATTTCTATTACCCAGGGTCGAAGCATCACTCATTCTACAAGTTTTCCTCTGGGTACGGCTCGTCTTCAGCAGATATTCTTGAGAACTATTCCGCCCCTTAAAGCGAGTGGTTCGGTTGAGAATTTAAGGCGCCATATCCGAGGTATTTTGTTGTACCATCTGGCATCCGAAGGTTGGCCTTCGGTGGGCCGTGTCTTAGCCTCGAGTGGAACATCTCGAGCGCTCGTAAAAATGATTCGAAGAGGATTCCACGTGCAGCAAGTGACGCTGCCTATGCTTTCAGAGTTTGTGACGATGATGGAAGGCAAAACTCGATCAGCTCTTTTAGCTATTCCGGGCATGGAGTCTCGCCGAGTCGATATGATTTTGGCGGGGGCCATTCTCTTGGAAGAAACCATGATGGCGCTGCGAGCCAAGCTTATAGAAATTACCGACTATTCCTTGAGAGACGGCATTTTGGACGAACAAATTGAAATTTTAAGATCTGACAGAAAAGCAATTCGTTACGATATTGTGAATGAGTTCTTCAAGGCGGCTCTTAGTCTAGGGAGCGATGAAGCCGAGCTTTTACAGACTCGACATATGGCCGAAACACTATTTGATCGCTTTGCTTCGCTGCACCGTCTTTCGTCACAGTGGAAAAAATATTTTGTTGCCGCCAGTCTCTTGCAAGATGTTGGAAGGTCGATTAATCCGCTGCGCTTCGAGGGGCATGCCGCCTATATCGCACGTAATATTGATGTCTCGGGATTAAGCGAGTCTGAGTCGCGATTTATTGCCGAACTCTGTGAAAAGCAGAGAGAGCAGCGACTGGCCAAGAAAGATGTGCCGTTTAAAAAAGATCACGCCCGGCACTCTGCCTTCATGAAGCTCTTGCCGCTACTCCAGCTAACAGACGCATTTTCTTTTCAACGAAAAGAGCCTATAGAAATTAAGAAGCTTCGAATCGAGGGGCGGGTGGTGCGAGCCTTGATTTCGAAGCAACAAAAGGCACATTTAGAAATTCTGAGAGCCGACCAAAAAAAGTTTCTATTTGAAGAGATCTATCGAAAGGCTCTGGTATTTGAGCAGGTGAACTCTTGAAGTTTTCCCTGAAGGAGTTTGCCGGCCTTCGATCGGGTTTGAAGGTCGAAGCAGACTGTAGATTTTCTGACGTGGCTATCCATTTATCATTTCATGTGTGTGGCGATTTGAGGGGTTTAGTCGGCTTAGACGAACCCGTTCAGTGCGTGCGACGTACCCATCTGTGGCAGTCTACCTGCTTCGAATTCTTTTTCGGTCTTAAGAAATTGCCTCACTATATTGAATGGAATATCGCCCCTTCAGGCGCGTGGCATAAGATGAATTTCGATAACTATCGCAAGGAAAGCTCTGGGTCGATCAAGGTTGCGCCCCCGCAGTTACAAGTTCAACGACAATATTCTGTGGCGTCTGATAGCTCCGCACCTACCGCTTTGCCTGGGACTTCGACCATGGATTGTTCGTATCAACAGACAATCACGGAGTTTTATCTCAGCGCTCAATTCCCAGAGATCGCTCCAAAACTTGAGGAGGAGGTATTGATAGGACAGCCGGCTTGTATATTAGCCTTCGCCGATGCGACCAGGTCTGAGCCCATCCTTACGTACTGGGCTCCTCAGCACGGTGCGACCCTCGATTTTCACGACCGCACCCAGTGGCAGATTTTTGCCTAGCCCATCTTGTCTCATCGGTGTTTTCGCACTAGGAGTGGCGCATGGTTCGAAGAGTCTTCATATTGCCCATTGAATTAGGTGCCGATAAGACAATCATGGGATCATTCGCTATCGTTTGCAAATCTGTCGATACAATCATTCTAAGAGAGACAACCACCTGCCCCAATGGCAATTGCTTCCAGTAAGTCAGAAATACTTTAGATTTATTTCCAGTCGAAAGCGCTTTAGCCAAGAGCCGAGAACTTAAAACTCTCCCCGAAGCGCTCAATACCGTCATCTTCAGATCTTCGTCAACCGCATAGAATCGCCGACTTGAGGAGCGCAGGGACTTTCGTCGAGGTGGTCGATTGTTGAGTCGATAGTTGAAATGCCTGATTTTCTCGTTAAAGTTTCTAGGTGCGGATCAAACGACTAGCCACCAGCGTTCCTGAAGAAGTTTTTTTATCTACCCGAGGGTCTCGTTTTCAAGAGGCCCTTCGAGTTTTTCGTATTACCAGAGAGTTCATTAAGGGTTTTCGTACGCTCCACTTCATCGGCCCTGCGGTGACGGTCTTTGGCTCGGCGCGATTTCTTGATGGGCATCCTTACTATGCGATGGGTAGAGAGCTGGGGCAGCTTTTAGCTCAGCATCAGTTTGCAGTCATCACGGGGGGCGGCCCAGGGCTTATGGAGGCGGCCAATCGAGGAGCGAGAGAAGCCGGGGGTCAATCTATTGGATGCAATATACATCTGCCCAGAGAGCAAACTGCCAACCCCTATCTTACGAAATCAGTCATATTTCATTATTTTTTCGTGAGAAAAGTCATGTTGGTGAAATACGCTTATGCTTTTTTTATTTTGCCTGGCGGTCTGGGCACGATTGATGAAATGACTGAAGCGATGACCCTTATACAGACGGGTCGGGTATATGATTTTCCTGTGATTCTCATTGGCCATGATTACTGGAAAGGCTTTATGGATTGGATCTACGATGTGGCGGTAAAGTCAGAAGCTTTGTCGCATGCAGATCTTAAGCACGTCCATTTGGTGACTAGTCCAGAAGAGGCGATGGAAATTCTTAGAACCGCTTCGAGTACAATTCATATTCGAAGTCAAATGAAACACGATCAGAAGTGGCAAACCAAGTTTTTCTCGTAATTTCTTTCCGAGCGCGTTAACTATTTTTTCGATGAGAAGAATCGTTGACAGTATTTCCTGGCCCTCCATAATTGTCATCGGACCCACACATGAGTTCAAATAATACTTCGTCAGAAGAATCTGATCACTCTAAGAGCGATCGGCGTTTTATTGTTTTGTCTGTAGTAGCCACTGTTTTGTTGGCGATAGGCATCTATGCGGCCGGTTTGCTGTTTGGCTTTAGCCCCGCATGGTATCAGGGCTACGCTCCGGAGCAACCCATTCCCTTTAGCCACAAGGTGCACGCCGGAAATTTCAAAATTCCCTGTCTTTACTGCCACGGCTCAGCGGAGTTCGCAGCCCATGCTGAGGTGCCTGGTCTCGAGCTTTGCATGAACTGCCACCAAGCCGTGAAAATTGAAAGCCCGTGGATCAAAGAGCTCTCGGCGGCTTATGCCAATAATCAGCCGGTAGCGTGGGTGAAGGTTCATGTTATGCCTGATTTTGTGCGCTTCAATCATAGTCGACATATTGCTGCTGGAGTGGAATGCCAAACATGCCATGGCCCTATTCATGAAATGGAGAAGGTCTATCAGTATGCGCCTATGACGATGGGTTGGTGTGTTGACTGCCATCGAAACGATAATTATCTGCAAAGTCACCGCGTTGAGTTTAGTGAAAAACGGCGTGCCTTAAAGGGCGAGGGGGAGCGATCAACTATAGAGGAATTGTTGGGGCATAAAGATCCGCACAATGCAGACATAAGTTGTAGTACCTGCCATTACTAGGCGGTGTGAGTGAAGAGGCTGATAAAGATGGATGAGACGACGACAATCGATAGCCGAAACGAAATCCGCAAAAGGGAGCTGGAGGCTCAAAGAATTCAGGAAGAGGCCTTGCTAACTTCTGAGCCTCGACAACTTTGGTCGTCTGTTCAGGAGCTTGAGGAACATCGCCAACAGACGCTCGAAGTGCGGGGTCGAGAGATGGCGGCGATCGATGGTAGGCCGAAAGCCTCCGTCGCGGTGTCTCAAGAATCTCTATCTATTAGCCGTCGAGGTTTTTTACAGTGGATGGGCGCCGCTAGTGCCTTAATGACTGGGTCAGCTTGCCAACGGCGTCCCAAAGATTTGCTGGTTCCTTACGTGAACAAGCCTCAAGGATATATCATGGGCGTGCCAGTTTGGTATGCTTCTGTGGCGCCTCAAGGTTATGGTGTCTTAGTAAAAACTCGAGAAGGTAAGCCGATTAAGCTCGAGGGAAATCCAGATCATCCTTTAAATAAAGGTGGACTCGATATCGACAGTCAGAGCGAGCTGCTGAATTTGTTCAATCCCGAGCGCTTGAAATCGCCGAAGGTGAATGGACTTTCAACGACCTGGGAAGCCGTATCGGCAAACCTTCAAAGTTTACAATCTTTGGCTCCTGGACGATTACGGTTTTTAACGGGTCCTGTGTTTAGCCCATCGACAGCATCGGCCTTAACCTCTTTTGTAAATGCGACCAAAGGCAAGCACCATGTTCTGTTGTCGTGTGCCGAGGCAGCGAATGTTTCAGCAGCTCAGGCGGCGTTTAGAGACTCATCTCTACCGAATTATCGCTATGATCAGGCCGAAGTCGTTGTGTCGGTCGACGCAGATTTTTTGGGCGCGGATGAACTTTCGGCAAGTGCTACGAAACTCTTTAGCTCACGACGCAAAGTTCATCGAGGCTCACGCGATTATAATCGTCTTTTTGTCTTTGAAAGTATGCTCACCGTGACAGGTGTTGCGGCTGATCATCGGGTGTCGATCACCCCTTCAATGCAGTTAGGCCTCTTGCGCGCGCTTCATGGCGCCCTTGTGCGTCGGCTGAAACTTTCCACCGAGACTTTGGGTGGCAGTGATCTCTCTTCCATTGCGAAGGACTATCGCCTTGAGGAATCTCTTCTAAACGAATTGGTCGAATCGCTTGTCGCCAGTCGCGGTAAGTCGATTGTGTTGTCGGGTGGCTTTGGACCTCAGTCTCACGAGGCTCGTTTGGCGGCCTTTGCGATCAATGCGCTTCTAGGGAATATTGGCCAAACTGTAATTTCCGGCGCCGTACTTTCGGGTGCCGAGGGCGCGGCATCTTACGAAGATTTAATGGCCGATATGCAGGCTGGGCAGGTCGATACCCTTATTGTCGCGGGAGTGAATCCTGCCTACGAGACGGCGGATTTTTCGAAGCTTGCGACCCACGTCCGACAACTTATTGTGCTAAGTCGTGAAGAAAATGAGACGACTTCTATTGCTTCGTTGGTATTGCCTGAGAGCCATTTTCTAGAGGTCTGGGCAGACAGCCAACGCATGCGAAACAGTGCTTCTATTCAGCAGCCGGTGATTGAGCCGCTTTTTGCATCGAAGTCTCTTTTAGAGTTGCTGCTTTTTCTGTCTGGATCTTCACAGAGCGCACGAGATTATGTTGAAGCCTATTGGAAGCGACTTGGACTTTCAGGTTCGCGATGGGCCGACTCGCTGAAGAGGGGTTTCATAAGCTCCGAAGCCGCTTCAAGTTGGAGAGGCTCTGGTCGCACAAGCTTTCAGGCAGCTGCTGTAGCCGCCCACTTGCGCGCCACGAAAGCGCTAGTATACGAGCCGTCGAAACTTGAGTTGGTGGTTTATCGCTCTCACAATTTAAAAGAGGGCCAAGCCGCGTCGAATGCTTGGCTTCAAGAACTTCCAGATCCTATTTCAAAGGTGACGTGGAATAATTTCGCAGCGCTGTCACCCGAACTCGCTAAACAAATGAAGTTAAAAGAAGATCTTCGCTTGGGCAGCCAGTCAAATGATGTCATCCGAATGAAAACTGAAAACGCCTCCGTGGACTTGGCGGTTCATATGCAGCCTGGATTGAGGTCGAACGTGGTGGCTGTAGCCTTGGGCTACGGTAGGCGGAATGCGGGTACCCTTGGTACTAATGTCGGTGTTTATATTAGAAGTTTGGTAGATCAGCGTCTTTGGACCGACACCCTAAAAATTGAAAAAACCGGAGCCGAGTACGCATTAGCAACCACTCAGAGACATTTTGAACTGCACGGCCGAGACCGAGACATTTTGCGCCAGGTGACCTTAAAAGATTTTATTCAGAGCCAAACTGATACCGCGGCTCACGGATCGCATGATGACAAACATGCAGCGGCGCACTTTAGTCTCTATAATGACAAAGAATTTGTTTATCCCAACCACAAATGGGGCATGGTTATTGATTTAAATTCGTGCACGGGCTGCAACGCTTGTGTTGTGGCGTGTTATAGCGAAAATAATATCGGAGTTGTAGGAGAGGATGAGATTTTCAAAGGCCGCCATATGGCTTGGATGCGATTGGATCTCTACTATACGGGCGCCCAAGAGTCTCCTGAGGCAGCATTTCAGCCTATGCTATGCCAGCAGTGTGACTTGGCTCCATGCGAAACGGTATGCCCTGTATTGGCGACGGTTCACAGTGCCGATGGTTTGAATGATATGGTCTATAACCGTTGTGTGGGTACACGTTACTGTGCCAACAACTGCCCCTACAAAGTAAGACGATTCAACTTCTTCAACTATACCAATACATTGGCCCAGAAGATGGACTTTGCGGATCCCTTGCCTCTGTTGTTGAATCCTGATGTTACAGTTCGTGGTCGTGGCGTTATGGAGAAGTGCACGTTTTGCGTGCAGCGTATTCGTCGAGGTGTCGATGAGGCAAAGCACGCAAAGCAGCCTCTGGTCGACGGTGCTATTCAGACGGCATGTCAACAAAGTTGTCCGGCCGATGCGATTGTCTTTGGAGATATGAATAATCCTGAGTCGGAGGTTGCCAAGCTTTCGCAGGCACAAGGTAAATTTAAAGTATTAGAAATCGTGAATACGCGACCGTCGGTGACTTATTTGCCGAGAGTTCGCAATAAGGGTCTTGTATGAATAAGGCATTAAACGAAGAGGCCCTCGTAGAGGGCGGCAAGACATATGCCGATATCACTAACGAAGTCTGCAAGCCGATGGAGTCTTTCCCAACTCGGCTTTGGTGGATTTCTTTTTCGATATCAGCGATGGTCATGACCTTTGGTTTTTCCTTGATTGGCTTAATGCTTTATAAGGGCGCGGGCGTCTCTGGAATTCGCTCTCCTGTGGCCTGGGGGATGATGATTATCACCTTCGTATTTTGGATCGGTATCGGCCATGCGGGTACTCTCATCTCAGCTATTCTGTTTCTGTTTAGGCAAAAATGGCGAACGGCCATCAATCGATCGGCGGAGGCTATGACGATTATTGCTGTGATGTGCGCGGGTATCTTCCCCCTCATTCATACAGGGCGACCTTGGTATTCTGCATATTGGTTGTTTCCGTTGCCCAATACCAGTGGGCCTCTTTGGGTAAACTTTAGATCTCCATTGTTGTGGGATGTCTTTGCAGTATCGACCTATTTTACGATCTCTTTGGTCTTTTGGTACACCGGGCTGGTGCCAGACTTGGCGACAGTGAGAGATCGTGCCAAGAATTTTTGGCGCAAGAAAATTTATGGAGTTTTAAGTTTGGGTTGGCGAGGATCGAGTCGAGGCTGGCATCACTATGAAATCGCCTATTGGATTCTGGCGGGTCTGTCGACTCCACTGGTGCTTTCGGTTCATACGATTGTGTCTTTTGATTTTGCGGTATCGATTATTCCTGGATGGCATACGACGATTTTCCCTCCCTACTTTGTGGCAGGAGCCATTTTCTCAGGTTTTGCGATGGTCGTTACACTGCTGGTGATTGCACGAGAAGTCTTCAATCTGAAAGATTATATTACCATCGGTCATTTGGACTCGATGAATAAGATTATTCTGGCGACGGGCATGTTAGTGGGTCTTGCTTACGCCACTGAATTCTTTATTGCGTGGTACAGCGGCGTACCTTACGAACGTTTTATTTTTATGCAGCGTGCCCTCGGACCTTATGCCTGGGCTTATTGGATTATGGTGGGCTGCAACGTTATTTCTCCCCAGTTTTTTTGGTTCAAGAAATTTCGCCGCAATATTGTGCTGATGTTTATTCTATCGATTTTTGTAAACATAGGTATGTGGTTTGAAAGATTTGTCATCGTAGTGACTTCGCTGGCAACAGATTATTTGCCTTCCTCTTGGAAGTACTTCGAGTTATCTCCGTGGGACTACGGAGTTCTTCTGGGAAGCTTTGGTATGTTCTTTACGCTCTTCTTGTTGTTCTGTCGGTTTCTTCCCACGATTTCTATGGCTGAAGTGAAAGCGGTCTTGCCTTCTTCCAAGGGGGGGCAGCATGGCTAAGAAAATTTGTGTCGTGGGTTATTATTTTAATCCGGAAGATGTGGTTGAAGCCACTCGGCGCATTCGTGAGCGAGGGTTTCAGAAATTTGACTCTTTTACGCCGTTTCCTATTCACGGCATGGACGCCGCCCTGGGCATTAAGCGAAGCTGCCTGCCCTATATAAGTTTTATAGCCGGTTGTATCGGCTTTGCAGCAGCCTTTGGCTTACAAGTCTGGACACATTATTACTCTTGGCCGATGAATATTGGCGGTAAGCCCCTCTTTGCGTTGCCAGCCTATGTGCCTATTCTTTTTGAACTCACGGTGCTGCTCTGTGGTCTTGCAACGGCCGGTGCGATGTTTACTCTATTTCTCAATCTTCCCAATTTTAAGAAGCCGATTTTTCATCCAGACGTCACGAACGATCGTTTCGCTGTCGCTATTGAGGTAGATGCTGAGTCCGAAGTGGAATCGGTGAAGGGATTTTTGAGAGAGATTCATTCGACGGATATTCACGCCGTGGAGGGCTCGCTATGACGAAGACGAGTGTTGTCGTCGCACTTTTATTAGTGGGGGTCTTTTTTCTCTGGCTTTTCAACCATAGCGGTTACTTTCCCTACAGTCACAATCCCCTTCAGTATATGCCCGATATGCATCGAACTAAGGCGCTCATTCCGCAAAGAGGCTATTCGTTCTTTGAAGACAAAAGCTCGTTGCGCACGCCTCCTGCGGGAACGATGGCTAGGGCGTTGTCCGTGTATGAATCGAACAAAAATGTATTGGCTGCGTCTATTTCTCAATTTTCAAATCCGTTGCCGATCACCCGGGAACATGTCGTGCGCGGACAGAATCTGTACATGACTTATTGTGTGGTCTGCCACGGCGAAGCGGGCCTGGGTAATGGCTATGTGGTTCCGCCGTTTCCGCAACCACCCACTCTTCAGTCAGAAAAGGTTCGGGGCTACGCGGACTCCCAGATCTTCCATATTATTACCGTGGGTCAAAATTCGATGGGAGCCTACGGGCCTTTTATTCGTGAGGACGATCGGTGGAAGATTGTCCATTATTTACGAACCCTCCAGTTGGCGGAGAATCCCACCGATGCGGATATGAAGGCATTTGAGCTTCAGTGGCAACCTTCTGAGACACAAGTGGAGCAGAAATAATATGGAAGCTTCGAAGCCCTTTCGTTTAGAATTTTCGGTCAAAGTATTTCTTTTCGCTCTCGTAGCGCTCGGACTATTGGGCTGGCGGCTTCTGTATGTGGAAGATGCCAACCGAGCGTGGCTCAATTTTCTCGTTGTCGTAGCCGTCTTTTTGGGTTTTGGATTATGCGGTTTGTTCTTTACCGCGATTCAGTTTTTGACCTCAGCGCGCTGGAGCGTAGTTTTAAGACGCGTTATGGAGGCAATGGCGCTCACCATTCCCGCAGCCGCCCTTCTTTTTATTCCTATTTTTTTTGGAATCCATTCGATTTATGAATGGAGCCATAGTGAAAAGGTCGCCAACGACGCCCTTTTGCTTTGGAAGTCAGGCTACTTGAGCGAAGGATTTTTCATTCTTCGTATTGTGGGTTACTTTTTGATTTGGGGTTTTTGTACGGTGGCCCTTGTACGAAATTCATTGGTTCAAGATCGTACGGGCGATCCTTCATTAACGATTAAGAACTTCAAGCTATCGGCTCTGACGCTCGTGCTTTATGCCTTGAGCGTCACGATGGGCGCCTTTGATATTTTGATGTCGGTTGAACCACACTGGTTTTCGACGATTTTTGGAATCTATTATTTCGCAGGCTTTTTCCAAGCTGGACTAGCGATGATTTATATTTTGACTTGGTTGGGGGTGCGTTCTGGGGCATTGGCTGGGATGGTATCAAAAGACCACTTTCATGATATCGGTCGTTTTCTTTTCGGGTTTTCAGTGTTCTGGGCGTATATCGCTTTTTCGCAATTTATTCTGATTTGGTATGGAAATTTGCCAGAAGAAACCTTCATCTATCGTGATCGTTTTCAGAATGGATGGGAGTGGTTGAGCGCGGCAATTTTAGTGATCCGATTTGTCATCCCATTTTTCATTTTGTTGCCATTTGCAGCGAAACGATGTCATGCGATTGTACTGTCGGTCGCGGTTTTGGTACTGTTCGGTCAGTGGTTAGATCTCTATTGGTTTGTGATGCCGTCGCTTCGGTTGATGAATGAGTCGGCAACTGCCTTTGCGATGTCGTGGCAGGAGTTAGCCATGGGTTTAGGATCTTTAGGACTTTTTGTATTGGTGGTCTCTTTTGTGATGGAGCGACTGCCAATGGTTCCTCGACGCGACCCTCGTCTTGAAGAGTCGGTTCATTATTATCATCACGGTTGAGGACAAAGAGTGACGTTAGACGTACGACAATTTTTCTTTTGGGTTTTTGCAGCGTCGCTCTGTAGCAGCCCAGAAATTGTGGTCGCGACCATCAGCCCGCCGAAGGAACAAATGGTTGATTCTGCACCGGCCACTTCTAGCGATGAATTGCCTCCAGAATTAAAGGCTGCCGAGATTAGAGAAAATTTAGGGGCCCAACTAGGCATCGACAAGTGGGTCTTCACCAACGAAGAAGGCGCCTCCGTTACGCTATCTCAGCTTACGGGTCAGAAGCCTTCCATCGTGGTGATGGCCTATTATAATTGTCCTGCGCTCTGTGGAGCTCTTTTGAATGGTGTGAACAACTCACTGCGCGCGATCAAGTGGTCTATAGGGCAAGATTTCAACTTGGTCGTGGTCAGTATTGACCCGCGGGAGAAGAGTGAATTGGCGGCCCAAAAGAAGGCAAACTTCGTAAAAGCTTATGGGCGCCTTGGAGCTGACGTAGGGGCCCATTTCCTTGTCGGGCAAGAGACAGAGGTGAAGGGGCTGGCAAACGAGTTGGGCTTTCACTACTATTATGATGCTGACATTCAAGAATATGCGCATAGCGCCGGCATATTCTTTGTAGCGCCTTCGGGCATTCTTTCGAGAGTTTTATTTGGAATCGATTTTCCAGCCCAAGATTTGAAGCTGGCTCTGATGGAGGCGTCTGAGGGCCGCGTGGGGTCGGTACTCGAACGATTTATGATGTTTTGTTACAAGTATGATCCTGCTCGAAAGGGCTATGCACTGGCCGCCATGCGTGTAGTGCAATTGGGGGGCCTAGTTACCTTAGGGTTTGGTGGCCTCTATTTGTTTTTCTTTTGGCGCCGAGAGCGCAAGCGAAATGTTGAAAGGAGAAAGGCAGCATGAATGGAGGCCTTGGGGGAACCATTCCTCCTGTAGCATCTGAGGTCGCACAATCGTGGGACAGTCTCTACTATTTTCTTTTCGGCATGTGCGTCTTTTTCTTTGTGCTGGTGGTAGGGGCGATGATTTTGTTTTCGATTAAGTATCGCGCACGCGAAGGGGTGCCTGTATCAGGACCTTCCCATAATGCAAAGCTTGAAGTTGTTTGGACGATCCTCCCGACGATTCTCGTGATGGTGGTCTTTGTGTGGGGCTGGATTGTTTATAATCAAATGTCTATTGGCCGTCCGACGGACGCGATGGAGGTCAAGGTCCTTGCTAAACAGTGGAACTGGACCTTTCAGTACGATGATGGAAAGACAGAGACCGATTTGCTGGTGGTTCCCGTCAACAAACCCGTGAAGCTTGTCATGACCTCTAACATTAAAGATGTACTGCACTCTTTCTTCGTTCCCAATTTACGTATTAAGAAAGATGTCGTTCCCGGACATTTTACCTACTTATATTTCAAGCCGACCGTCATTGGTACCCATCAGATTTTTTGCGCAGAGTACTGCGGAACAAGTCACTCCGATATGTTGGCAAAGTTAATCGTAGTTGATCAAGAGACGTTCAATCGCTGGAGATGGGGCCAGAAAATTGATTTTCCGCCGGCTGTCGGAATTGTGGGCGAAACAGAGACTCGCATCGCTGCCATGGCGGCTCCAAGCGAAGGGTCAGCGCCGAGCGTTCCTGGTTCAGAGTCTGGAGTGTCTCCGCTGGTGGCTGAAGGAAAACGGCTGATGTCTGTGAAAGGTTGTGTTGCCTGCCACAGTGACGATGGTAGTCCTAAGATTGGGCCCACCTATAAAGGAATCTTCGGTCACGAAGTTGAATTAACCGACGGATCCAAAGTTTTGGTAGACGAAAATTATATACGCGAATCCATTTTCAGCCCCCAAGCCAAGATCGTAAAAGGTTTTGAAACAATGATAATGCCGCCTTATGCAGGGCAAATAAACGATCAAGAGATCTTGGCATTGATTGAATATATTAAGAGCGTTCGTTAGGAGTAGTTATGTCAGAAAGTCCCGAAGGCACTAGCTATTTAAATTATCCCAAGGGGTGGACCTCTTGGCTCACCACGCTCGACCACAAGCGCATTGGCTTGATGTATCTTGTGACGACGCTTGTCTTTTTTCTGCTTGGCGGAATTTATGCTCTAGCGGTGCGTTTGGAGCATTGGACTCCCGGACGCACGATTATGGACGCTGATACCTACAATCAGGCCTTCACCTATCACGGAACGATGATGGTTTTTATGGTAATCATTCCGATGATTCCTGCCGCTATAGGCAATTTTATTTTGCCGATGATGTTGGGAGCCAAAGACGTCGCTTTTCCGCGATTAAATTTGTTGTCGTATTATGTCTTCATAGCAGGTGCGATTCTCGCGCTGATGACTCTTTTCTTTAAGGGTGTCGATACGGGCTGGACATTCTATACGCCTTATTCAACACGAACTGGCACGTCTGCAGCTCTTATGGTGTCGGCGGCATTTGTGATGGGGTTTTCATCGATTCTCACAGGCCTCAATTTTATTGCGTCCGTTCATAAGTTGCGTGCCGAGGGATTGAGCTGGGGCAGACTCCCGCTCTTTCTGTGGAGTCTTTACGCCACCAGCATTATTCAGGTTTTGGCGACACCGGTGCTGGCGTTGACCCTACTTTTGCTGGCGGTCGAAAAGATTTTTGGAATTGGAATTTTTGATCCTGCTCTGGGGGGTGACCCCGTTTTGTTTCAGCATTTCTTTTGGTTCTATTCGCATCCAGCGGTTTACATCATGATTTTGCCGGCGATGGGTGTCATCAACGAAGTGATACCTGTATTTTCGCGAAAGCCCATCTTTGGTTACAAAGCGATGGCCGCTGCGATTTTCGGCATTGCGCTAGTGGCTTTTGTAGTGTGGGGGCACCATATGTATACGAGTGGTGAGTCCGATTTTTCTATTTTTCTATTTTCGCTCATCACGATGTTTGTGGGTGTGCCCACGGGTGTAAAAGTGTTTGGCTGGCTTGCAACTCTTTATGGTGGAAGCATCTCTTTTAAAGCACCCATGTTGTATGCTTTCGCTTTTCTCTTCGTGTTTCTCATTGGGGGGCTCACAGGCGTTGTATTGGCAAATATCGCGGCTGATATTCATTTGCATGATACCTATTTCGTTGTAGCACACTTTCACTACGTGATGGTGGGCGGCACGTTGATGGGTTTTATGGCGGGGGCACATTATTGGTTTCCAAAATTCTTTGGCAAAATGTACTCAGAACGCTGGGCTTTCATCGGATGGCTATGGATTTTTATTGGCTTCAACGTCACCTTTTTCCCTCAGTTTGTAATGGGCGCTCAAGGCATGCCACGTCGGTATTATAACTATCTGCCGCAATTTGAATGGTTGCATCAAGTGTCGACGGTGGGCTCAGCGATGATATCGATCGGCTTCGTCATTGCCGCGGTATATTTTGTGGCAGCTCTTTTAAAAGGTGCCAAGGCGCCCGACAATCCATGGCAGGCCCTCACTTTAGAATGGCAGACTTCATCGCCGCCTCCGCTCGAAAATTTCAGAAAAGATCCTATCGTAACGCAAGGATTCTACGAGTTTGGACCAGGAGGTAAAGCCTGATGGCAGAGGTTCATGGGGAGAAGCCGCACTTCGCGCATCATTTTAGAAATGCGATGCATGAGTTTTTGACGTGCAAATTGGGCATGTGGCTGTTTCTGGTTCAAGAGGTTTTATTTTTCAGTCCACTCTTCGTCGGTTATTTCATGTACAAGTACGAGTATTACGACTCGTTCTATAAAGCGTCGTTTCAGCTCGATTGGCGCTTAGGAGCTCTAAACACGGCCGTCTTGATTTTGTCGAGCTTCACAATGGCGAAAGCCGTGAGCGCCGCACAACGCAACCAAACGGCGGCCTTGGTTAGAAATATTACGATCACTATTGTGTGCGCTTTTATTTTCTTGGTGGTGAAATATTTCGAGTACAGCCACAAAGTGCATGCTGGCATTCTTCCAGGGCAATTTTTTACCAATGCTGAAATTTTGAAAGAGGCGCCGGCAGCCCCGATTTACTTCGCATTTTACTTTTGTATGACGGGACTACATGCGTTGCATGTGATTATTGGAATTGGCGTACTTATTTGGATTTTACGTCGAGCCAAGCGCGGAGATTTTGGAGAGAAGTATTTTACACCGGTGGAAATGACGGGGCTCTATTGGCATTTTGTAGATTTAGTATGGATCTATTTATTTCCGCTTTTGTATCTTTTACATTGATGACGAGGGGATGAACGATGAGCGATAACCACGACAAACATCATATTCTCTCAGATAAAATGGCCGTATCTGTATTGATAGGACTCCTCGTGCTGACGGTTGTAACGGTTGCCGTTACCCGAGTGGATTTTGGTCCGCTGAACACCGTCGTCGCCTTTCTCGTGGCAACGATCAAGGCTGCCTTAGTGATTCTATTTTTCATGGGCTTAAAATATGACGAGGTCGAGAATAAAGCGTATTTCTATTCCTCCTTTATTTTTCTTATCATTTTTGTTGCTTTGACGGCTGCGGATGTCTTTACGAGACCTGCCGGATGGAGAAATCAAGGATCCCACCTCAAAGAAGTTTCAACCGTTTCAAAGTTTTCTAAACCGTGGATTTCTAGCCCCGAGTTGCTGGCGCACGGCAAAGCAGTGTATCAGGCGCAGTGTGCAGTATGTCATGGGCCCGAAGGTTTCGGTAATGGGCCGGCCGCTGCCGCCTTAAATCCTGTGCCTCGAAATTTTCATGAGGGAGAGGCTTGGATAAACGGACGAAAAATATCGGAGATCTTTTTAACCCTGAAGAACGGTTTAAATGCTATGCCATCGTTTGCCACCATTTCTACCGATGATCGCTGGGCTGTCTCTCACTATGTGTCATCGTGGGGGCCCAAGGCACCAGAGGCTTCAAACGATGATCTGAAAAAAGCAGGCATCGTAGACCCCACCAAAGACGATGGGGGTGTCGGCGTTGGCGGATCCCAGAAGCGACTGCCAATCAGCTTTGCCATTGAGCGCTATCTAGAGAGAGCCTCCGCCGCAAAGCAGTAAGGGGCTCGCGACAAACGCTTATCTGTTTCGTTGCCTTGCCTTGCCTCTGGGATCTTTCTCGAAAGCCCTTCTTTTCGGCGTCACCATTCTGGATCTTCTGCTGCGCCCCAGTCGTGGGCATTAGCTACAATGGGGTGTGAAAAAGATACTCCTTGTAAAGTCGGTGGACCCCAGTTTTGATGCTTATCAATGGATCTTGGAGTCCTGGGGATTCTCTACCAAGATGATTTTGGTCAGGGGACCACGCGAAGAAGTTCGCCAAACTATTGAAAATTGGTCACCTGATTTTATTATTCTCAATAACAGTGATATTTTTTCAAACTTTTTTCGAGACGATGCTGAGGAGTTGATGTCGTACTTTGGTGGACTATCTACGCCTATTGCAATGTGGGACTATGAGGGGCCCACATTCAGCGGAGGTTCGAGCTTAGTCTTCAAATACTTAGATAATAAGTTTCTAAAAAATATTCTCTACTTTGCAGTCGATAGCGAGGTAGCGCTCGATTATAAACGACGAGGGTTCACCAGTTTCTATCTGCCATTTGGCGTTGACCCTCGGCTAGCTCAGTACCGAGTGCCGGCCCATCTTAAAAACTCATTTCAACATGATATGGTCTATATCGGCACAGCGCCGGCGGCGCCGATATTTCCTGAGGTCGTAGATCTGCAGCCCAGCGTGCTGCAGTATTACACCGACATGATTGATTTTGATATTCGTTCGATTATGGCAAGGGTCATTAAAGATACTACTGCCAAGCAACATTTAGATCGAGTTCATGCCACGATAAAACCGCAGCTCGAAGCCTTGCTTAAGGCAGATATCGAAGACTCTTACGTTTATCACGATATCGAGAATAAATTCTCAAAGGCCTATGTCACATTGTTGATACAAGAGATGCCACAGCTGGCCTCGACGAAACATCAATTAGAAGTCATTGTTGGTTTACGTCTGCGGCTCGGCTATTCGGTCTATCAGCTGACAAATAGATTGGACCATCTGATACCTGAGGGTATTCGGGTTTATGGCGAGGGCGAGTGGAATCGAATTCTTCTCAATTACGCTCATCCCGTTCGTCGATTGTCCTATCCAGAAATGTTCGCAGCCTTCCACAACTCAAAGATCGTGTTCTCGTATACTAAGAAACTATTTTTGACTTGCGTACACGAACGTGTCTTTCATGTACTTGGAGCGGGGGGTTGTCCGCTGATGGATCATCGAGCTGATTTAGAATTAGTATTTGAGAAAGATGACATTCCTGCCTATCGAAGTATGGAAGAGCTCGATCAACTGACAAAATTCCTTTTGAAGAATGATAGCGCTCGACTACAAATGGTTGAGCGAGGCAGAAATAAGGTTTTTTCGGCGCATACTTATGTGCATCGCTTGGCTGACTTATTGTGGGCAGTTTGCAAAGAGACGAGCACTGCAATGCCGTCCTTACAGGTCATGTCATTTACGGGCAACCAGGAGTGGATAGAGGCCATGGCTCATCCGCCGAAGGTGCCAACAAAAACAGATGCTCATCTTGAATAGCTGTTGTAAGTCAGAGAGATGACCAAGTCTCTTTGGCTGCAGCTACTGATTTGTGTTTTACTTTTTATTTTGATCGTTCTGGGAGCGGGAGTTCGTCTCGCAGATGCCGGTTTGGCGTGTCCAGATTGGCCCCTTTGTTTTGGCCAAGTGGTTCCACTGTTCGACTTTAAAATTTTTATGGAGTGGATACATCGGGCCATTGCAGGCGGCATTGGCCTCATGGCCTTGGTGACCTCAACATCGATTTTTTATAAACCGAACCTTCGTCGACACCTTGGCTTATTATCGGCAGCGTCTCTCTTATTGTTTTTATTCCAAGCATGGTTGGGAGGGCAAACCGTCATCCAGTTGCTAAGGGCCGAGATCGTGACGGCGCATCTCTTTGGCGGTTATTTGTTATTCGCTGCCAATCTGTGGATATTCTGTCGATGGAAAGCACTGTCCGTGGATCGTAACTCTAGTGAACTCTATGCAGGCCTGAGTTTCTATCGGGGACTTTTGTGGATGAGCTGGCTTCTTGTATTTTGTCAGGCGATTCTCGGTGCCTTAGTTAGTTCTCACTACGCGGGGCATGCGTGCCCTGACTTTCCGCTGTGTCATGGCCGATGGATTCCGACGTTTGCATCCGATGAAATCGTGCTGCACTTTCTTCATCGATGTGGAGCCGTTTTGGTTTTAGGCGTTGGAGTCTGTGTGTCGTGGCGTATTCGTGGCGATGCGATTGGTCGACGGGCAAGGCGTTTGGCAGGTCTGGCGTTAGTACTTATTGTGCTCCAATGGGTTTTAGGTATTTCGATGATTTTTACGCGCGTGCATCCCGGAGCGTCTATATTTCATTCGCTTGGTAGTCTTTCCATCTTCACGGTTTATTTGTGGCTCTTAATTCACGCTTCGCCAAAGCCTAAGCCGACGAAATAAATTTCTTTAGACTCTTTTCGTACAGCGGGGGGTCGATAGAGCTTAGATTGCCGAAAGAATCGATGCCAGGTTTTGACGGTCGCAAAATTGTCTTCAGATTGAAAGACCTTGGTGACAAAATTGCCGCCCTTCTTCAGATAACTTTGAGCTAATTGCCAGGCAGCTAAATTAAGTTCGAGTGATGCTGCGCAGTCCACGATGCGAGAGCCCTGGGTCGCAGGCGCCATATCAGAGACCACCGTGTCATAAGATTCGTCGGGTAAGCTGTTACCGTCGAAAATGGAGGCTTGGAGATATTGAAACGAAATTCCCGTTCGTTTGATTCTTTCTAGAGCTCTAGCACTCAAGGGTTGAAGATCGAGAGAGACAAGACCATGAGATGGAGCCGATCTTGAAGGCGTTTCCTTCAAGACATCGGCAATATATTCGCTCCAACTGCCGGGAGAGGCTCCAAGGTCAAGAACTTTGAATCCTGGTTTTAAAATCTTATATTTCTCTTGAATGTCTTTCAGTTTATACACACTACGGGCAGAGAAATTTTCTTTCTTAGCCTTAAGGAAATAGTGATCATGAAGAGTCTCTCGTCTCATACTTTTTTTCTACCGCCGTCACTCTACCTTCATTTTCCCCTGTGTAAACACGTCTGTTCTTACTGCGACTTCAATGTGATGTCTGTAGGGGATAGTTCAAAGGTTTCAAATGATTATCCCAGACTATGGACCGATCAAATTTTGAAAGAACTCGAGCTTTGGGCCGCTCGATTTGTCCTTGAACCTGACGCTACGCTAAGAACGATTTATTTTGGAGGTGGAACGCCCTCTCTTTTAAAGCCTGAGCATTTGGAACAGATTGTTGAGCGCATTCGATCACTGTGGCCTTGCGAGATCGAAGAGCTATGCCTTGAAGCTAATCCTGAAAGCGTCACAGAAGAGACGGTCGATGCGTGGAAGTCTATCGGATTTTCCAGAGTGAGTTTGGGGGTGCAGACGTTTCAGCCCGCACTTTTGCGCAGGCTCGAGCGATTAGCAACCCATGACGATCTTGAGCGGGCTTTAGAGCTGGTTCAGAGAGCCTTTTCAAACTGGAGTTTAGATTTAATGATCGCCATTCCCGATCAGACTTTGGAAGACCTTGAAAACGATTTAGAAAGGCTGCGGCAGGTATCTTCGCCTCATCTATCGATATATCTGCTCACGTTAGCGGTCGATCATATTTGGAACCGTAGCCCCACCATGTCTAAAAAAATTCCTCCAGAAGCCTTGGCCGAAGCCATGTACCAGCGAGTGTGCCGTTATGCTGCTGAAAATCGTTACCAACACTATGAGATTTCTAATTTTGCACGACCCGGCATGCAGAGCGTACACAATCGAAATTATTGGGACACGAACTCTTCGTATTTGGGCCTGGGCCCGGGAGCGCATGGTTACCTACGTTCCACGCAGGGAGATCGAATTCGAACCATAGAGGCCCTCCATGCGGGAGATTGGTTGAAAGGGTTGGAGCCCGAGGCTGAGTGGTTGACGGGCGAGCAGCAAGATTTGGAGTCTTTTTACATGACGCTGCGCCTCAATCGAGGTCTTGTTGTCACGCCCGCTATTGCATTGAAGGCGAAGGCACTCGTTCTCGAGGGCTTAGTCGTAATTCGTGAAGAGAAACTCTATCTTACACAGAGAGCTTGGCTGTGTATGGAATCGATTGCTGCGGCGCTTCTAACGTAGCGTAGATTTTGTGACGAGCGGCCTCTGACGCCGCTGCCAGATGGGTGTAAACTAAGTCTGGGAGACTTTTTGAAAAAGGGTAAATCACAGACACGTGCCGATCGCATTATGCAAGAAGCTCTTGAGGCGGTCGAGAAGCGTCAATCTCATGATACTTCTGGAGCCAATTCTTCCAGCGATGATGATCAATCGAACGGGGATCGATCGATGGATGGTAGTGATGATGTCGAGGTCATGGACGGTGAAGATAATGCTGAAGACTTATCGCCTTCGCATGGCTCGTCGTCTCACATGATACAACGAGAGACATATCTTCGTTTGTTTGCTGACTTTGAAAACTATCGAAAACGTGCTCAGAAAGATCGAGAAGCGGCGGAATTGTCGGGCAAAGAGAAAATCCTCAGAGGATTCTTAGAGATCTTAGACAGCTTTGATCGAGGCTTTTCCAATCTTGATGAAAAGGGCGGTGTACTTGAGCAGGGCGTTCGCATGATTTTGTCGCAAGCCGACCACTGGCTAAAAACAGAAGGGCTAGAGCGAATTCAAACAACGGGAGCTATCTTCGACCCGACGGTACACGAAGCTGTATCGACTATTTCTCACGACACCATTGAAGCGGGTCGGGTTGTCTCAGAGGTGCGTCGAGGGTATCGTTGGCACAGACGTCTGCTGCGAGCCGCTTCGGTGGTGGTATCGAAGGGCCCCCAGGAGGGCTCTTTTCCCGCTACAAATTCAACGATTATCGAGTCATCAAGCACAGAGTCACCTTCGAGAGATTCATCAAAAAACAATGAACAGGAGTAAAATATGGGGCGAGTGATCGGAATTGATTTAGGAACGACCAACTCTTGTGTGGCTATTTTGGAAGGCGGAAAGCCATCGGTCATTGCCAATGTGGAGGGGGCTCGCACGACGCCTTCGATCATTGCTTATGCCAAGAATGATGAGATTTTAGTCGGTCAGGTTGCAAAAAGGCAGGCGGTCACCAACAGTTCGAAAACGATCTATGCCGTTAAGCGCCTCATAGGACGCAAGCACGATGAAGAGGTTGTAAAAAAATCGTCAGAAGTTCTGAGCTATAAAGTTGTAGGTGCTGACAATGGAGACGCCTGGGTGGAGATCGACAACAAGAAAATGAGTCCGTCTGAAATTTCGTCTCTAGTTTTGAAGAAAATGAAAGAGACCGCCGAAGAGTTTTTAGGATCTGAGGTGAGCGATGCAGTGATCACCGTACCAGCCTATTTTAACGATGCGCAGCGCCAGGCTACAAAAGATGCGGGAAGGATCGCCGGGCTGAATGTTCTGCGTATCATCAATGAACCGACGGCGGCGGCGTTGGCCTATGGTATCGACAAAGACGGTAAAGAGCGTGTCGCGGTATTTGATTTGGGCGGAGGTACATTCGATATTTCGATTCTTGAGTTGAACGAGGGAGTTTACCAAGTTAAGTCCACGAGTGGAGATACATTTCTGGGCGGTGAAGATTTTGATCACGTCATTATGAATCACCTGATTAAAAAATTTAAAGAGGCCGAATCGATCGACTTGTCTCAAGATCCCTTGGCATTGCAGCGAATAAAAGAGGCGGCAGAAAAAGCGAAGCATGAGCTATCGTCTGCGGAGTCCACCGAAGTGGAACTCCCGTTTATCACCGCGCAAGATGGCAGCCCGAAACATTTAAAACAGACCTTAGATCGAGCGACATTGAATGAATTATGCAAGGATCTTGTTGACCGTCTAAAGGGACCCTGTGAGACCGCCATGAAAGATGCCGGCTTGCAGTCGACAGATATTCATAAAGTATTGTTGGTCGGCGGTATGACCCGCATGCCGGCCGTACAATCTAAGGTGAAAGAAATTTTTGGCCAAGATGGAGACGCTTCGATTAATCCAGATGAAGTTGTCGCGGTAGGTGCCGCTATTCAGGGGGGGGTTTTGGTGGGCGAAGTGACCAACGTGGTACTTCTGGATGTCACGCCTCTCTCTCTGGGTGTAGAAACAGCCGGGGGGGTCTTTACCAAAATTATCGAGAAGAACACCGCCATTCCTACCTTGAAGTCAAAGGTCTTTACGACGGCTGAAGATAATCAGTCTTTCGTAAATGTTCATGTACTTCAAGGTGAGAGAGAATTGGCCGAGTTTAATCACTCGATGGCACGCTTCGAGCTCACCGACATTCCTCCTGCACCACGTGGTGTGCCACAAATTGAGGTGACGTTCTCGATCGATTCTAATGGTATTGTCGACGTGAAAGCCAAGGATCTGGGCACCAATCGAGAGCAAGCAGTCAAAATATCTCCTTCAAGCGGATTGTCAGAGGGAGATATTAAGAAAATTATCGAAGAGGCTCAGACGCACGTAGAGGAAGACCAGAAACGCAAGGCGGTTATTGAGTCTAGAATTGACCTTGAAGGCCTAATCTTTACATCAGAAAAATCTGTTCAGGAATTTCAGAACGAGTTACCCTCAGAGCTAAATGAGCGAATCATCAAATCTTTGGCGGATGCAAAGCGAGCTTTAAGCTCCGAAGATTTGGAAGAGATTAATCGAGTAAAAGCGGAGCTCAACGAGGCAGCGCATGCAGTGGCAGAAGTTATTTACGGAAAAATTTCAGAGGAGCAAGTGTCTTAGAGCCCATCCGAAAAGTGGATATCCATTGCGGCTGGCTACAAAAGTCTACAGCCGTGTTCTTTGGAGACGAGCGGTTGTTATCATAGGCTCTGATTTAGTGACCGCGGCGGGTATCGCCATTTTAAGCTTTAGTCTCGTATCTTGCGCTTCGAGATCACCACAGCAGGTATCAGCGGGCATTCCTGTCTCTCTCGGCAGTGAGTCAGACGCAGACTCCATTGCCCAAGGCCTCGCTTATATGCGTGAGCATCCTTCATCTGCCGAAGGAGAGCGAATTCAGAGGTTTTTGTGGCTCGACCAAGGCATTCAAGTACTTCAGCAGAGTGACCAGTGGACTCCTGAAATGGCCCAAGAATTTTGGGGAGACCTCACGGCTTTCGTAAAGGATGAGCCGGCGTTGTCGAGTTCTGCTCTGCGTCGTTTGACGGAGAGCAGTCAGACCCGGCTGGCCAAGAATATTGCCGCCTATCACAGCTATCAGGCGCAACTTCGAGAGCAATCGTTGGAGAATGCCCTCAAAGATTTAGAGAGCATCGAAGAGGACGGTACGACAGATCTTTACAGCAAGGCTCAGGAGCTCCTCGCTCTTTATCGAAGTAAGGCCTATACCGATTCTAGAAAAATTGGAGTGCTGTTGCCTTTGTCGGGAGATTTGAAGCCGCTTGCCGACGAAGTATTGGCCAGCGTTCAGTTGGTGACAGACATGGCTTTATCGCAAGGAATTGAATTTGTTATCCAAGATACGGGAGATACTCCTGAGTCTCTTATGAAGGCTTGGGACCGTTTGATGAACCAAGAGAAGGTGACGGTCGTCATGGGTCCGTTGACCTCTAAAGAAAGTGAAACCGTTTTTGAAAAGGCCGAGATAAGCGGACTGCCCGTTGTTTCGTTGGCTCCTAAAGAAGGTCTTGAAGGCTTTGGAAATTTTGGATTTCGATCGGTATTGACGCTCGAAGATCAAGTTCAAAAATTGGCGCAGTGGGCGGTAGAAACCTTAAAGGCCAAAGGAATTGCCATTCTTATTCCTGATTCTCCCTACGGTATGGACGTGCTTGCGGTAGCAAAGAGAGTGTTTGAAGAACGAGGCCTCGAAATTAAGGGTTTGCAAGTTTATCCTGCAGATTCCAGAGATTTCAAAGATCCTTTGAGGAAACTAGTGCGGCTGGATATGCCGAGACTACGACGGGGAGAGATCTGTCCTAAAGACATTGCTCCTGAGCTTCAACCCGCAGGTTGCGTAAAGAATCTTCAAGAGTTAAAGCCGATTATTGATTTTGAGCTCTTGTTTTTGGCGGACTCGGCCGACAACATTGGGTTTTTACTTCCGACACTTCCTTATTTGAGACTCTATGGAATTCAAACGGCAGGCCTCTCATTGTTGAATTCCCCTCGACTTATCGAGCGGGCGCAAGAGGCAGCTGAGGGCATTGTTTTTACCGATGGCTATGTGTCTAATTCTAAGAATTTTCAGACACGATGGTTTCGAGAGGCTTTTCAAGCTGCAGTCGATCGTGAGCCGTCTCGCTTGTCGGCCGAGGCTTTTGATTTGGCCATTCTCTTGGTGACACTGATGCAGGGAAGTAGCGGTCTTGTAACTAGAGAGTCTCTGGTAGAAAGCCTTAAACAAGTCAGAAGTTTTCCGGGCGTGACGGGATCTCTTTATTTTGAGAACAATAAGCTTAAGAAAGATGCAAAGCTGCTCGTGGTGCGTTCAGGCCAGATTCAAGAGTGGCGATAATCGTTTAATAATCTTTCGATCAATTGCCGGCAGGGTAAGTTCTTTTAGTTTCTTTAGGCTGGTCCATTGAAAGTCTGAGGCGCGAGGATATGTTGTGGCTAAATTTTTGCGAAACAGATGGACATTTCTCGGTAGCCCCTGTGCTGTCGGATCGTTGGTCTCTAGCCACACCGAGTAGTTTGTTGATGTGATTGAGTAGCGAAAATCTGGCTTGCGATCTAGCGGCTTTGACAAGGTGTCAAATGGGAGTCGATGAAATCCTGGATATCGTCGATCCGATTCTTTTGGAAGTATGGCAATACGATTTGAGTTTTTAAACCAATAGATGCGTTCATAGGCGTTCTGCCTTTCCATGGGGCTAGATTTTCTTGGAATCTTGTCAATTAACCCTCGTTTAAAAGCGATACAGCCCCAAGCGAGCGGGCACTGCGAACACAGCGGTTCTGCAGGCCTGCAAACGAGTGCGCCGATTTCCATCATACCCTCCGCAAATTCTCGCGTGATGGCCGCCTGATCTGGGCTGTGAGTCTCGGCAAGGGCCCAGAGTTTTTTTAATACAGGAGTGGTATCGACAGGCTCTCGTAGAGCATAGAATCTTGAGTAGACTCGAATTAAATTTCCATCCAGAGCAGGGGCCTTTTTTCGAAAGGCAATAGAAAGAAGGGCGCCTGCCGAATAAGCCCCTATGCCGGGGAGTGTCAGAAGCTCTTCGCGTGTTGAAGGAAAAGCTCCATCAAATTTTTCCACAATCATCTGTGCGGCAGCTCGAATATGGCGAGCTCGCCGATAGTAACCCAGGCCTTCCCACAATTTAAGTACGTCTTCTTCGCGAGCCGATGCCAGGGACTTAAGCGTTGGAAATTTTTTCAAAAATTTTTCGTAGTAAGGAACGACCGTCGACACCCCCGTTTGTTGGAGCATGACTTCAGAAATCCAAATGCCATAGGCGTCATCACGTTGTCGCCAGGGCAGCTTGCGAGCTTTACTAGCAAACCACTCGATAACCGAAGTTTGAAAACGAGAAATCGCTGCGCGTGTAGGCATGAGGCAACTGTCCGATTGAACAAGTGGTTTAAAAAGCCGGAAGTCCCGTAATCTTTTCACCGATAATCAATTTATGAATATCGTAAGTGCCCTCGTAGGTATTGACACTTTCAAGATTGCACATGTGACGCATGCATTGATATTCAGTGCTCACGCCATTGGCTCCCAGAATGTCTCGTGCTGTTCTGGCGATATTTAGGGCCATGGCTACATTGTTCATTTTGCCCATCGAGATATGATGCGGTCTTATTTTGTCTTGCATCTTCAGCTGGGCGAGTCGAAAGGCGAGCAGCTGAGCCTTGGAGATTTCGGTAACCATGTCGACAAGCTTTGCTTGCACTAACTGTTTTTGAGCAATTGGCTGGTTGAACATAATACGGTCTTGGGCGTAATTCAAAGCTTCTTGATAACATGCCATGGCAGCTCCTAGAGCGCCCCATACAATTCCGAAGCGCGCAGAACTCAAACACATAAGTGCCGCCTTCAGTCCCTTGGCATGAGGCAGCATCATGTCTTCTGATATCTCACAGTTATCAAGTATGAATTCACCGGTAACGGAAGCACGCAGAGACAATTTGTTATGAATCTCTCGAGCTTTATAACCCGGAGCGTCCTTCGGAACGATGAAGCCCTGAATATCTCCATCACACTTTGCCCAAACGATCGAAATGTCCGAGCGACTGGCATTGGTAATCCAGCGTTTGGTGCCATTTAAAATATAGCCATGCCCTTTTTTCTGGGCCGTTGTGAGCATGCCCGACGGATTACTCCCGAAATCGGGTTCGGTGAGACCGAAACAGCCCAAAATTTTGCCTTGGGCCATGCCAGGTAAGTAGGTTTCCTTTTGCTTTGTCGAGCCAAACGTATGAATGGGATACATACACAGTGAACTTTGTACGGAGGCTAGGGATCGAAGACCACTATCGCCTCGTTCGAGTTCCATCATGATGATTCCATAATCAAGAGCGCTGAGTCCGGGACAGTCATAGCCTTTCAGGTGGGAGCCCAGAAGTCCCATCGCCCCCATTTCAGGCACCAATTCGAACGGAAAAGTGCCGGCTTCATAGTGGCCTGCCACGATAGGCATGAATTTTTCATTCACGAAACTACGCACACTTTGACGAATTTGTTTTTCTTGATCGCTGAGTAAATCATCTAACGATAAAAAATCGACTCCGTCATACGGTTGCATTTCTAGCTCCTTTCCGTATCCCCAGGAATTTCCGTGAGTCTCACACGGGCAACTTCCCCTTCTTTTACTTCAAGAATGGAAAAGACATAGTTGTTCCAAATAATCACGGTTTTGACAGTCAGTTGTTGGTGAACGGCATAATGCATAAGAAATCCGTTTACTGTAGAATACGAATCTGTCGGCTCAATTTCGATACCGTACTTAGATTTAAGGTCGACCAGCAACTCAGTTCCCTCGACCTCGACGCCCGTTGAATAAAGATCCACAATCGGCCGAGCATTGAGATCGTCGTGCTCGTCGTTGATTTCACCGAAGACCTCTTCGAGAATATCTTCAAGCGTGACAAGACCCACCACATTACCCCACTCGTCTTTTACTATGGCCAAGTGAATGCGATTGCTCTTCATTTCATTAAGAACGCGTGAGATCATCGCCTGCTCAGAAACAAAAAAGGCTCGCCGTAAGCAGGTTCGAAGTGAAAACTTTTCGATGGGTGGAGCCTCGAGGTTTGACTGAATGACTTTGTTAACAATGGCGAAAAGATCGCGAGCATGAAGAAAGCCCAAAATGCGATCGAGATTTTGGTTGTAGACAGGATAGCGGGAGTGGTTCTCAGTTTTTACAATCTCTAAAACTTCAGGTAGCGTAGAATCAATGCGAATGGCCGAGACTTTCTCACGCGGCACCATAATATCTTTCACGCGCCTCTTTGAAAATTGAATCACCGATGACAGTATCTTCGTCTTATCTTGTTCAAACCGATCCTGGCGTCCAACCATTGATACCATATATTCAATGTCAGAATGGGTAATGGTGATTTTCTCGCTGGTACTGATGCCGACAAAGCCGAGGAGCGTCTTCATGGTTACAGTCAGCCCTGTGGTAATGGGGTAGAGGATGGCATCGAAAACCAAAATAAAGCGACACACGTAAGGCGCCGCCAATTCTGAATGGGCGCGAGCTACCACTTTGGGGGTAATTTCACCAAAAATTACGAGAATAACGGTGACCCCAAGACCGATCCAAGCGTCCGAGACTGCCTCGTCAGAAAACAGCGTGTCAATATAGTTCGTTGTGAGAACGGCAATCTGGGCGTTGACGAAAGTATTGCAGACTAGAATCGTCGAGAGCAGGCGTTCCGGCATTTTGATCCAATGACGCAGCGAAGACTTAAACCAGCCCCCTTCAGACACGAGCTGCTCTGCCCTCATCCCACTCAAAGCCGTCAATGCCGTTTCAGAAAACGAGAAAAAAGCACTCAAAAAAGTAAAAAGAATAATGCCAGCCAAATAGGCGAATTCAAGATCCATCGGGACTAGGCCGGTCCAATCTGTCGTCTCATACGTCAACAAAACTCTATACAAGTTAGCCCAATCGGGTCAAACATGCCTTCTAGATGCAGGACTTAAGTCTTAAAGACCTTCAATAGCCCTGTCGCGTAAGTAATTATTGGCTTTAGTGGGACGAATCTTTTCAGAAGGCCGGCTAGACATCAGGCAGCGAGTTTTAGCCCATGCCAAACAATTCGTTCATAAAATCTCGCCAGAATAGGCAAGATACCTTGCCAAGCTTCGATCGAGTGGGATCCTGACTAATATAAAATATCTTGGTTGGTTTAAGAGGCTCAGCGACCCGTTCAAGTTTTCTTATTTCAACCGGATCAATGGTGGTCGTCGATTTGATTTCGACAGCATAAACGCTTTTGTTTGCTTGAAGGACCAAGTCAATCTCACCACCCGAGGTTGTTTGGTAGTGGCTCATACGAAAGTCCTTTCGATAATACGAATTTAACCGGAGAATTTCAAGAATGCAGAAATGCTCAAAAGCTGCCCCATAACCACCCGTTTTAGGCACGATTGGAGAATCAAGGCTGCCCTCCATCGCTCTCTTTATGCCTAAATCAAAAAGGTAAAATTTTGGCTGAAGTTTTACGGATTTTCGAGTCGATCGCGAGTAAGCCGGGACGACCACTCCCAGCAAAGTATCCTCCATGATTTGAAAATAGCTTTGTGCTGTTTTTGTATCGACGCCTATATCCCTTGCGATTTTTGAGAAATTAATCGCCTTTCCATTTTCTTGAGCCGCCACTTCGAGAAACTGAGAAAAAGTTGCCCCGTGCCTGACAATTTGCTCCTGCAGAATTTCTTCCTTCAGATAGGTGCGCGTATAAGAAAGAAGATATTCCTTTCGATCGGTGTCCTGGAGCGCAAAGATAGATGGAAGGGCTCCCCAATTGAGAACGAAATCGAGATTAAAGTTTTTCTTGAGTTCTAAATGACAAAGCGGAAATAGCTCATAGCGAAAGGCTCGTCCCGCTAGTAAATTGGCCGAACCTCGTTTGAGTTTTCGGGCACTTGAGCCCGTTAGCGCAAACTTAATTCCTTTTGATTCGATAATTTCGTGAACGATGTCTAAAAGTTTTGGAATTTTTTGAATTTCATCAATCACTACCCAGGTTGGTTTGACACTCAGGCCCTCGATGTCTGCAATGAGAAGGTCGGGATTTCGCTGGTAGCGGGTTTCCCATCGTTCAAGCAGTAAGCTAATATAATGATGGGTTTTGCCCCATTGCTCGCGGAGGTAAGTCGATTTCCCCGTACCACGCGCACCAAACAGAAAGAAACTCTTTGCAGAACTTGGATCGAGGAGCCTGTGGATCATACTCCATAAAATAGACCATTTTATGGAGTATGGTCAATGGGGGCCCGATCTGAGCTTGCAATCTGTTCTGCGTTCGCCGCCTTTAAGATGGAAATAATCTGTTCTTTCGCCATTAAGAGCGTGAATAAAACTCTATACAAGCCGTATCGATCGGGTGAAATATGCCTTCTAGATGCAGGACTTAAGTCTTAAAGACCTCAAATATGTGGTCTTCGATATTGAAACCACAGGGCTCTATGCGGATCAGGGGGATGAGATCGTCGAGCTCGGTGCGGTGATGGTCGAAAACCTGGAGCTGGGTCAGACGTTTCAGACCATGGTAAACCCGCGAAGACCGATTCCGGCGTCGGCAACCCGGATTTCGGGCATTCGAGATGCTGATGTTTCGTCAGCGCCTGATATTTCATTGGCACTGCCGCGTTTTTTAGATTTTGTTGGCTCGCGCATTTGGGTGGCGCAAAACGCCAGATTTGATTTGAGCTTCATTGTTCTAAAAATGAAGCAGCTCGGGTTACCACTTCGGCAAATGGTGGTCGTTGATACGATGGGTCTTTCGAAAATGATTTTTCCCTATGAGAGTTCGCACAGTCTTGACAAGATTATGGCTCGCTTAGGAATTACAAGAAGCGGAGATCGACATCGCTCGTTAGACGATAGTCGGTATACGGCACAGGCTCTTATTGAATTTGTGAAACTGCTAGGACAGCAGAGAGTGACCAGCCTCCCGCAAATTGAAGCGGCATTTATCAAGCCAGAATCACTCTTTAAAGTCGAAAAAACGAAAAGCCGCTCGCTATTTTAGTCGACGAGCTCTTTCAATAATTTTCGAAGCAATGAGATTGGCAGAGTCCTTGGGTACCCCTAAGTCTTGGTAGATATTGCGGGTCTGCATCGCTTGAGCTCGCTTCAATGTCCAGCGAAGTCCGCCAGCGCGAGACACTTGTCGTGCCCAGCCTCTTTCTAACAGCAAATCACTGTACTCATGGGGTTTGGTATCTATATAAACGACCGGTTTTTCAGAAAAGGCAGCCTGGACGGCGACTGAAGAACGATGAGTAATCAAAGCATCAGCGAGCGTGAGAGCCTCAGAGGTAGAAATCGATTTTGGAAGCAGCATCATAGGCTTCTTAGCGTATTTCTTGATGATTCTTCGTTCAAGTTGCCCATTCACTTTTGGATGGAGAGAGACTACGAAGTCGTAATCAGAGAGTTCGTTGGCTTCTTCAACAAAGAGACGAAAACTTTCGGCGTAGTTTTCACCGTAGCCACCGGCATAGAGCGCGACGGGTCGCGACGATAACTGCAGCTGCTTTCGTAAAGGCTCCGTTTCAAACTCGTTCATAGTCTGACGAAATACCTCCAGGGTGGGTTGGCCGACTGTTGTAACTTTGGCTCTGCGTAGTCGGGCGCGAATGGCTTTTTCTACAGAAGCCGAGGACACGAGAATCTCTTCATAAAGGAGAAATTGTTTTGAAGCTCTTTGGCCAGACCTTTTAGGACTAAAGCTGTCGTCGTAAGCCCATACAGGAATCTTCTGAGATGCGAAGAAGCGCGACAGATCATCTTGAAACTTTGAAGCCAGCCCTACGACCGCAAAATCGATTGGACGGCAACGCCACAATTCGAGTGCCAACGCGGGAGGAAGTCGCTTATGAGACGACCACGACGATGGGTTTACTGTAACGCCACAATCGCGTTGCCAGTCGATCAACTCGGCGCTGTTTTTCAAAAGCGCGTACGAGGTGCCCACAGCTATAATAACGAAACGTTGCCCTTTTTCTCGCAGCAATTCCATCACGGGCTCCAGGGCTTTCGTCTCGCCTGCATCAAATAAAACAAATCCTACGGTGGAACGTGTAGAAAATAGGGAGGACTTCAGAGAACAGGCGCTGAGACTCACAGCAACTAAAATGAGAAGCCCTACATAGAGCTTGCGAATAAGCGCCAACTTAATACTGCCGAAAAAGCTCCCGGCAAAACACCTAAAACTCATAACTCTTTTGACCAAATGATATCCCCAATTTTAGAGCGAGCGTTGCAAACGCGTGCCAAAACAAAGAGAAGGTCCGATAGTCTGTTGAGGTATCGCATCACTTCTGTGTTGTAGGAACTCCTTTCGCTAAAACGTACGACGGCACGCTCGGCTCTTCGGCATACGCAGCGAGCGATATGAAATTGGGATGACAGGGGCGAGCCTCCAGGCAAAATAAATTGAGTGAGTGGCGTTAACTCTGATTCAAATTGATCGATGAGGCCTTCTAAGCTGAGCGTGCGGTCTTCAGACATTCTCTTAATTTTAGATTCTACGTCGAGCGGTGTGGCCAAGTCGGCTCCCATACGATGTAAATCATGCTGAATGCGAGTGAGTACCGTTCGAATATCTTCGGGAGCTCCGCAAGCCACAATATAACCGAGCCAACTGTTGAGCTCATCTACATCCCCGTAGGCTTCAACTTGAAGAGCGCTTTTCAAGACACGTCGTCCTGAAAACAGACCGGTTTGACCATCATCGCCCGTCTTGGTATAAATTTTCATAGACATCAATCTATACGACTTTGAAGGTGAGTAATATCACAAAGACCGTCCGAAGAGGCAACGTACGAGCGTTCGAGTCGCCATCTGCTTGAGAGTTTTTCTAGAAATTTTTATCGGCCGTGAGAGGTCGGGCGCTGTTGCTAAAAGGCGAAGTGTTTCAATGCCAATGGCGGCCGGCATGGCGGAAGCAAATCTCAAAAAGGGGCGCCATCGAGGCAGGTGATTGCAAAATTCAAGGCCTCTCTCAAGGCCGCTTTTCGTTGCAGAAATATAGGTCGAAAGAAAAGCGGGCCAAGCGTCGCTTGCCCACGGGGTCGTCGATTTCGCAAAAGGTAGGTACCAGCGTCCTCGAGCTATGTCTTGGGCGATATCTCGTAAAATATTAATTCTCTGTAGCGACTTACCATAATCGACGGCCAGCGTTCGAGTCGCATCGGGCAGATGAAACATATCAACCCAAAAATCTCCCACGCAGCCGGCGATATGGTAACAGTACCAATCGAAATCCGTGGGGCTCATGGGAGGCGCGTCGACGAAATTGCCGTTGAAGCGCTGAAGATCCCACTTCATGGCGCTCATAAGAGTCTTCACGACTTTGGTAACAGCGGCTCGGTCGGCATCTGAGAGGTTTCGAAAGGACTCTATAAGAGATGGCATGGCAAGCCGCAGAGATTCTTCGCTTTTCGGTAAGTTCTTTAGAGGTGGCGGCGTATATTTCTTTATGCTATCAAAAATCGCCATTTCCCATTGATTGAGATAGACTAACCGCTCTTGTGACGATGCAGAGCCCGAGTCCGAAAGAGTGTCAGCCGCACGAGCCAACAGATACGCAAGCGTTATCGCCGGCCGCTGTCGTTTTGGCACCAAACGAAGCGTTAGACCAAAAGAGCGAGATACGCTCTGAATTACTTGAGGCGAAAGGGTCGGAGATTTTTCAGTCATCCTTTCGACCTGATATCCGGGCTTGTGGAAAGAGTCACTTTCAAATCACTTTTCTTTTTATTCCTGGCGCTGCGAAACGTAGCGCTGCTGCCGATTTGTACTCTTTTTGTCGCTTGGTCGACGATATAGCCGATGAAGCACATCGCAGTGTGACTCAGAGAAAGGAGCTTCTGCAGCAGGTTAGAGACTGGATAGTTCATCGACCTAAGCTGGGGCACTCGTTCTGGGATCGCTGGGCCGAAGAAATTCGGACCTTTCATATTCCTGCGGCGACTCTATTGGCCATTGTCAACGGAGTGGCCAGAGACTTAGAGAATCGACCCTTTACGGATTGGTCTGATCTTGAAGACTATATGCAAGGGGTAGCATCAGCGGTGGGAGAAGCGTTTTTAGCCATTGTCGATAGGCTTGACCAAGAAGCCTATGACTATTCTTTTCATATGGGACGAGCGCTTCAGTATTTAAATATTTTACGAGATCTAAAAACCGATGCCTTGCAGGGGCGACGCTATATTCCCGATACTATGGATAAACATCTCGTGGAGTCTCAAGAAGCCTTGCGACGCGAACTTTTTTCGAGAGCTCTATTTCATCGTCACCGAGCTCGGCCCAAAAAATCTTGGGGGGCGCGGCTTGCGTACCTTCCCGCTGAATTAATGGCGAAACTTTATTTTTACGCCGCTGAACAATTTTGGATTCGAGGCGACGACCGACGATTGAACGGTCTGCAGTCTCTATGGGCTCTGCTATCAAAGCCCCGTTGGTAATCACGGGGCTATCGCCAAACGTCACTAACGCGGCGACCAACCAAAGGCGCCGGCCACAGCGGGCTGTCGCCAACCTCTGTTTTTGCGGCTGTCGAGAAACGCCCTAAGCCGATTTAAGCAGGTCGACTTTTTTTCCGATGCTTTGAGCATCAAAGCCAAAGTGACGAAAAATTTCTTCTGGGTCGCCCGATTCTCCAAAAGTCTCTACACCAATACGAAATAATTTTGCCTTGCCGCCCACTTCTGCCATCACTTCTGCCACGGCAGACCCGAGACCCCCAATCGTATAATGATCTTCAGCGGTGACAATCCAATCGTGAGAGGTGCAAAGCCTTTTAATCAGTGCTGTATCGATGGGTTTCAGGCTTGAAGCATTGATGACCGTCCACGGTTTTGCTCGGTCGGCGTTTGCCGCGAAAGCAGAGGCGACAAGTCCGCCGCTTGCTAAAATCGCGATTCCTTTTCCCTCGTGAAGAACGGGCCAGCGCCCAGGATGAAACTCTATCGGTTGGGGAAATATCGTCGGGACTTTCTGACGAGTGAGTCTCAAATAGACTGGGCCCTCGTTCTGTACCAGATAGCGAACCATAGCACGCGTTTCTTGATCGTCGGCCGGCTGAAAAATAGAAAAGTGAGGCAGCGCCCTCAGCAAAGAAATATCTTCGAGTCCCATCTGCGAATGACCGTCTTCCCCAATGGCCACGCCCGAGTGAGTGCCCACCAATTTCACATTGGCTTGGTTGTAGGCAACAGACATTCGAATTTGATCGTAGCGCCCTGTCAAAAAACAACCGAAGCTACAGGCAAAGGCGGTTTTTCCAGAAAGTGCCAGACCGGCTGCCGTACCAATCATATTGGCTTCGGCGATGCCCATTTCAAAAAATCTCTCAGGAAATTTTTTTCCAAATATCAGAGATTTCGTCGACTTTGCCAGATCGGCATCTAAGACGACGATCTCAGGATGTTTTTCTCCTAAGAGAGCGAGTTCATCACCAAAGCTGTCTCGAGTGGCTTTCATTCTCCAAGCTCCTGTAGGGCCTTCGTCAGTTCGCTCTCCGTGGGGGCGACGCCGTGCCAGTCGATGACCTTTTCCATAAATGAAACACCCTTTCCTTTGATCGTCTCGGCGATAACCATGGTGGGTTTATTGGAATCACTTTTACTCAATACGGTTTTTAAGGCCGCTCGGTCGTGCCCATCGACGCTCACCACATTCCAGTTAAAGGCCTTCCACTTGTCGACCAGAGGCTCAAGGCTCATCACGTCATCCGAGGTGCCATCAATTTGACCATGATTGTAGTCAGTGATGACGGTGAGATTGCCTAATTGGTATTTGGCCGCGCTCATGGCTGCTTCCCAGATTTGACCTTCTTGGCTTTCACCGTCTCCGATCAAACAAAATACTCGGTACGCTTTTTTGTCGAGCTTGGCCGCAAGTGCCATGCCCTGAGCAATCGAAAGTCCTTGGCCCAAAGAGCCGGTGGCGGCTTCAGCGGCGAAGAGCCGCATGCGATCAGGATGGCCTTGCAGAGGGGAGCCCAATTTTCTCAAACTCATCAACCAATCGTGAGGAAAATAGCCGGCCTCGGCGAGTACGGCATAAAGCGCGGGAACGGCATGACCCTTCGACAAAATAAAACGGTCTCGCTCTGGCCACAGAGGATTCTTCGGGTCGAAGCGCATGATGTCTGCAAATAGGGTAAGTATAATATCGATCGCTGAGAGAGAGCCACCGGGATGCCCACTGTTGCCCGCGTGAATCATTTTTAAAATTGTGGCTCGCAACCGCTTGGCCGTGGCTTCGTCGCTCATCAGAGATTTTCCATTATTTGATGAAGAAAGGGTCGATTGAGAAAGCGTCATCGTCTATGATGATTACGTATTATGGGTAAAATTTACAATCTGTTCTCTCACTCAGATAGGCCACCCAGGACTCATTCGGTAGAGTCCGCCAATGCACTCCTTCCGGTTATATTGAGGTTGACCGATGATACCATGCGTCAAACCGATCAGCTTCAGTTAAGGCTGCAAAGGCATAAAAAAGGCTCTGAGACCTACGATCGCCTGGTTAAAGAGTACGATGCGGTCGTTCAGCGCTGGGTCGATAAAGTTCATCGGCTCGGGGCTTCGGCCAAGGGGCTATGGTTGGTCGACTTTGATATGGGCAAAGGCTGCCTGTGCTGGATGTATCCTGAAAAGAAGGTGGACTACTTTCATTCGTATGAGGGTGGTTATAAAAAAAGGGTTCCGATCAAGGACTTGCCCTTAGAAACCCAGATGGAGCTCTTTGAACTTCCTCCTGCAGATATCGTTTCAGAGCCCGCCCAGCCCACCGTGGATTCTCAGCATTAGTTTTTATTAAAGTTTTGTGATTGGGTTCTCTCAAGCCTGGCTGGACGCGCTCCCTGAAATTTTTATGGGAATCGATTGCTAACCTTAGGCCGCCTTGGGTATACCGAGTAGGTCTTGCGGCCTTAGCTCAGCTGGATAGAGCATCTGGCTTCGAACCAGAGGGTCGGGCGTTCGAATCGCTCAGGCCGCGCCATCTTGACACGGTCCCATCAGCGCAAGGATCTCTTCAGGCCTAATTCGATGCCGTTCACTTCGTATAGCATTTTCGTCGTTGCTGTCAGATTCGTAGAAGCTATAGCGGTAGATCATTTCTGGAATCAATTTTTTTGGACCGTTCAAGACCTCGGAAGTCGATCAACCCATTGGTTTGAAGGAGTTTTAAGAGAAGCTCGGCGATCATTTTAAAACTCATGATGACATTAGAGAATCTTTTTGGCTTTGATGGGGTCAAGGAGGGCCTTTTATATGATCATGGCTCTAATTTCATTTGCGTTAACGGCTCAGTCTCCATTCGCATTTCTGGAGTCTACCAATAAAACGGTCTCCAGCTCAGGTACTGCATTTTACGGATTTCTTCCCCCCTCTCAAGGCCAGGTAAAAGATCAGCGGGGTAAGATGGTGCACCTTCGCCTTGAAACTTTCTATTTTCCGGAAGGGTTTGATACCTCTGATTTTCCTCAATTTTTTGCAGAAGTAGAAATTCCAAATGCACGCTATAAAGTATTTCCTCCTGCAGACGGAGACATCAAAGTCATCGATATTGGCGGCTTGGGTCGGGAGCGCGGACTCATTCAGTTTGATTTAAAGGCCTTTGAGTATCCCGAAGCTGGCGAGCCCGCACTCGCTCGAAAACTGATCCCTATTCAAATGCGTCGGCGTCTTGATGTAGGAACTTACGAAGTCAAATATCATCCTGAAGTTGATCGCCTTCAAGATTTGGGAATTTTAACGATTGCTCCTGCTAGCCCTAAACACTTCTTTCAGCGAGATGAGAGAATTTACCCCGAGGTGCGATCGGCCCGTGTGGTTTTTGAAGGCAATGCTTTGTTTCTTCGAGTGGAGGGCCCCTACAAAGCCATCAATGGTTTCCAAACGAAATGCTATGTTTTTGATAAAAGCCCGGAATCGGACGAGAAGATAACTCTATCTCGAAATGTCTTTGTCGTGATTGCGGGCCTCAAGGTGGAGACCGATATGAATGTTTGTCGCGATCGGCCCAATGACTATGTTTTGAATATTCCGATTCCTCCTGGCTGGGAGAAGAATCAGCGTTATCTCTTCTTTATTCCCACCGACAATGGGGACGCCTTCTATTTTTCGGCCAATTTAGGGGAGTTCAGCGGAGAGTTGGGTCAGCGCCACCGGCCCTAAGCCGTAGGCGAAAAAGAGAATTTAGCGCTGGGCCACGGCAGCTGGGCAAATTTCTTTGTACTCGCACCATTCGCAGTGAAAGCCGGGATTGGCAGGAAAGTGATGGTTTTGAATTTGAGAAGCGAGATTTAAGATCTTCTCTTTTACGACAGCGATTTGATCGTCGCTTCGCGATGTCGAAAGTTGGGTTCGCTCATAGACATAATCAAAAACGAGACTTTCGACATCCCAACCAAAGACTTCTTTGGCCGCCAAAGCATAAATGGAGAACTGAAGAGACTCTTGGGCAAACTTTTGATCTTCAGCGCGATCGTTCGATTTCGCTTTGCCGGTCTTATAATCGACAATCCGAACTTTGGAGCCAACGCGATCGACCCGATCGATTTTGCCTCGAATCGTATGTTCCCCAAGTCGAATCACAAAATCTTTTTCTACTTCAAGAGGCGCGACCGCGGTCTTGGCGATCGAATCGTGGTACAGCGAAAGCCGCTCCAGGCCTAAGGCGTGATGGGTATCTGTCAGCAAAGAGTTTTGCAGGCGCTCAGATGTAAAATATGTTTCGTACCATCGAAGCAGATCTTGTTTGGTGGGATGCTCGTCTCGCTGCAAGGCTTTAAAGAACGTTTCAAGGGCGCCGTGTATTACAGATCCTAACGCCATTTGCACGGGGGTCTTTACGGGTATCTTGAACTCATACTTAAACCGATACGATAGGGGGCAGGTTTCGTACTTTTCAATTTGTGTATACGACAGGCGTAAAGGTTCAAGCGAGGGGGTTTTGGTATCCGTAGCAGGTAAACTTCGTTCGAAGGGTTTGGGAATAAACGAAGGCAACTCAGAGACGGCATCCACTTCACGTATGAGGGCAGGATTCTGGTTCCACAAATCTTTAAGATCGTCCGTCAAAAACAGCGAGCTTCGGGTGCCTCGCTTTTCAAAGCTCGATACGATGAGTTTTTTCTTGGCCCGAGTCATCCCGACATAAAAGAGTCGCCGTTCTTCACAGAGATGACTTTCTTTGGTGAGAGGTTTCTCACGGTTTAAGGTCTCTGGCAAATGCCACAACGACTTTGAGAAATTAGAAGGAAAGCGCCGCGAAACCAGCGATGGCATAATCACCGTATCGAACTCGAGCCCCTTGCTGGCGTGCACTGTGAGTACAGCCACGGCGCTCTGCCCATGACTTGGCGGGGTCTCACGGTCGCCGGCGCCTTGGCTTACCATTTCTTCGAGCGTGGGCCACAGGTGAGGTAGGTCGTGGTCTTTCGATAGAGCTTCTAGCTCAGTGATGGCGGTTAGAAAAGATCCCAAAAGTTTAAGATCGTCGGGAGCCTTCTCTAAAAGATGAGGCACGGTTTTCGTTCGAGTTAAAAATTGAAGCAACAGCTCAGAGGGAGGCTGTCGAAGTCCTGTTACAAAAAACTCATCGAGAATGCGATCAATTTCAGGAATGCCAGAGGGCGTCGAGCGTTCGTTCTTTAAAAATGTGAGAATCGTTTCCGCTGGGAGCCTGAAAAAGGGAGAATCTAAAAGACGTAAATAAGAAATGCGATCTTTTGGATCCATCACCAGTTTAAAAAAAGCAAGACAGTCTCGTAGCAAAGGCGAGCGGCTCCACTGAGAGCGGCTTTGTCGTGTGATGCCGATATTACGCTTTGCCAGCTCTTCTACAAGAGTATCGGCGTGTCGCTGCGAACGTACCAAGATCGCCGTGGAGCTTTGGGGATTCTTTTTGAGAGTCTCTTGAAGGATATTGGCCAGCGATACCGCTTCAGCACGTTCGCTTGGAGCTTTGATCCACACGATTTCACCGTGTTCTAGCGATTTCGAGCGAATCGACTTATCGGGTCGATAACGGTTTTCGCCGTTGGCCTTAATGAGGAGGCTGGCTGCTTTGGCGACTATTTCGGGAAGCCGATAGGTCTCAGTCAGCTCAATAACGCGTGTTTCGGGAAAGCTCGTGAGAAAAAACTCAAATGCCGAATACGATGCGCCCCGAAATCGATAGATCGATTGATCATCATCGCCCACGGCAACGATACGTGTGCGCGGGCCACAGAGTCCTCGCAGCAATTTAATTTGCGACCAGTTTGTGTCCTGAAACTCATCGACCATAATGAGATCATAGGCACTTTGTTCTTCGGCTCTTACTTGGCGAAACTCTGTGAGCAGTCGCTCGGCCATAAGCAGAGAGTCTCCAAAATCGATGAGTCCCGCTTCAAACGCTCGCGATTGCCAGAGGGCATAGATCTGGCCAATCGCATAAAAATCACTTCGAAAAGGGTCCTCGTCCGGCAACTTTTGAGCGTAAGACAGTAAATCTTCCGGCCACAAACCGGCATCTTTGGATTGCGTAATAAAATCGTAGAGTTGATCTAGAATGGGCTCAAGAGACGACGTCTTAAGTAAACTAAGAAGAGGAAGTTTGTCGGCCAGACTACGCAGAAAAGCTTTCGATTCAATTTCGCTTAGGAGCCGAGCCTTCTTGGCAAGACCCATGCGAAAGCCTTGTCTGGTGCAGAGGTCTACGCAAAACGAATGTAAGGTAGAAATATCGACGAGCTCCGATACTTTAGGCGACGCTTCCGCAAGGCGGTCTTGCATTTCGTCGGTAGCTTTTCTGGAAAAGGTCACGCACAGAATACGCTCCGCAGCGAGCTGCCTGGCTCGAATTTCATGCATCATCTTGGAGATCAGAACCCGGGTTTTGCCCGTGCCAGGCCCTGCTACAATCAAAAGGGAGGGCGAGGAATCTTCGACCGCTAGGCGCTGACTTTGATTTAAAGACTCAGAGTGGGTCCATGCCATTTTAGCCATCTAATCATGGTTGAGGGCAGCCAGGCAGCTCTTTCTGTTGACTTTCGACAGGGCGAGCTTACCTTTGCTTGTATGAGCCAGAGCGCCACAGATGAGGATGAAGCATACTCGCCACCTAGCGGCCAAGTGAGGGAAGGGCAAGAGAACGAAGACCAAGACCTAAGGGCTGACGATGGTGTTGATGCGGTGGAAGCTGCTGATGAAGCATTGAACGCAGAGCCTCAGACTGAAGAGCCTCAGGAAGACTCGAGCACGCAGCCAGACGACGAAGAGTCTGTGCCCAAAGTTCCACCCGTTGATTTTTTAACCAAACTTAAAATCGCAGAGCTTGAAAAGAAAGTAGCTGACTACGAGAGTAAGATTTCCGGCATTCGAGACTATGTAAAAAATCTTGAAACGGAAATGGACGCAGCTCGTAAGCGTGCTCAGCGCGATCAAGAAAAGCAAATCGACTTGAAGGTAAGTCAAGCGCTGCGAGATATTCTCCCGGTCGTCGATAATTTAGATCGCTCGGTGAAGGCTGCGGCGGAGGATAAGTCATCGTTGGCCGAAGGCGTGCGACTCGTAAGTCGGCAGTTCCAAGAAGCTCTTCAGCGACAAGGTTTAGAGAAGATTGTCGCCAAAGGAGAGCCGTTTAATCCTGAGTTTCATGAAGCCTTAACCACCCTTTCTGTGCCGGATCCCGCGATGGATCAAGTGGTGCTTGAAGAAGTTCAGACAGGCTATCGTTACAAGGGCAGTCTTTTGCGGCCCGCGCAGGTGGTCGTTGGAAAAATCTCTGATCCTTCTTAGGTCCTGGCATAGGCGACCATCGCAGAGGGAGGGCAGGCCCGTATGACTCAAGAGTCTATTAAACGAAATTATTCTCTGGCGGCCCAAATGATGACGTTGATCGTCAAAGACGCGTTTAAGCTCATGGCTCGTGATGAGACGCTCTCTCGATTTCTTATCGATTCTACCGAGCCCGCCTATATTATTGATTTGCAGATTATGGCTCAGCGGGAGGCCCTGCAACTTGCTGAGATTGCCCTCTTAGAGCTGATAGACTCGCGTCGCTGGAAAGAGCAATTGACCGCCTCCTCCAAGCGCATCCAAGAACGTTTTCAAGACTCGTTTGGTGAGAAAGGGGCAATAACCTATTTAGCCCAAGACTTGCTTGACCAACGTTTTGAATGGCTCGATTTACGAGCCCAGTTTTTTCGCCAGCTCTTAAGTTTGAGAGTAGATGCCGAATCACCCTCGCAGTTACTTCGAGAAGCTTTTCGAAAGCGAGAGGTTTATGACGAGTGGCTGCAAAAACTTTATCAATCAGAAAAAGATTTAGCTCAAAAAATTTTGTCGGTCTCGCCAGCTCTGATTCGCTTTCTGTTGATGAAATATTTTGAGTGCGAGCGCGATGCGATGCTCAATACAGGGCGAGAGTATGGCGATGAAGCGTTCAAGACCCTCGCTAAGTTGAAGGGTTCGTGATATTTTTCGAGCATGAGTTCAAATGACAAAAAGTTCTACCGTTTGACGGTGCAAGCTATGAAGCGGGCGTATGCTCCGTATTCCAATTTTTTTGTGGGCGCGACGCTCGTTACGAAATCAGGAAAAGCCTTCTCAGGTTGCAATGTAGAGAATGTTTGTGCGGGGGCGGGTATCTGCGCCGAAAGAGCCGCCTTAACGAAGGCGGTGAGTGAGGGTCACAAAGTATTTACTGCGTTGTATCTAGTGACGAAGGCAGATAAACCGGTCAGCCCTTGTGGCATTTGCCTTCAAATGCTATCAGAGTTTTGCCCCCCCGATCTACCCGTTGTGACAGGAAACTCGCGAAAAATAATTCATCGCAAACGATTTGGAGATTTTTTGCCCTGGCCCTACTCTAGAAAAGATCGCGTGAGAGCTTAATCTGGCGTCAAGCGAGCCTATGGACTGGCGCATATACTTTGATATATACTAACAAGTATATATGGGAAAGCCCTTGATGATTCAGTTGGCGGACGACAAGAGAATTGAAGACTTAAAGCGTCGACTGCATGCAAAGACAAAAGTAGAGGTGCTCCGATCCGCTCTAGACCTTTTAGAAAAAGAACTTTCCAAAATTGAGAAATCAGTTCGTTGGAAAAAAGCGGCGAGACTTGTTTCAGCTTCAAGTCGAGAAGCGTTAGAAGATTTTTCGCACTTTAGTATTTTGAAGAGGCCCTAAGCAAAGCATGACTTTGACCCCTAAGCGATGGCATCTCTATATTGTAGATCTTGAGCCTAGAGTCGGCAGTAAGCCGGGAAAGCAGCGGCCGTGTATCGCAATTCAACCCAATGAATTTAACGAAGGTGGCCTTGGTAGTACGGTAATCCTACCACTCACAACGCGTCTCTCAGGTGAGAATACATTTCCGCTTCGAGTTTCAATTCCTAAAAATACCTGTGCGTTAAAGCAGGCCAGTGAGGTACTGATTGATCAGATTCTGTCGTGGGACAATCTGCTTTTTCAAGAAGACCTGGGAGAAATTCCGTTCGCTCTTCAGCACGAAATAAAGTCGGCGCTACGAGAATTTTTGGACCTGTAGATGTTCCAGTGTACTAGTTCTTCACGACGAAATTGTAGAGCTTCTTAGGCACAAAGATCTCCTTCACAATCTCAGACTTTAAATACGGTGCTACTTTCTCATGCTGAACGGCAAGCGCTCGAACGATGTCTTGGCTAGCATCTGGCGCTGCCGAGACGGTGCCGCGTAGCTTTCCATTTACCTGAATGGCGAAATCCATTTTATCTCTCACAAGATATTGAGTCTCGACATGAGGCCACGACGCTTGAGAAACAGAGGTCGTGTGGCCAAAAATCTCCCAGAGTTCTTCCGCAATATGCGGAGCGAACGGCGAGAGCAGTAATGTAAATAGGTGAGCCATCTCTTTAGCGATATCTTTCTGATCGACCATAAAGTTATGGCAAATCATGAGTTGAGAAATGGCCGTATTCATTCGAAGGGCTTCAATGTCTTCAGACACTTTTTGTATGGTGGGATGAATCATTCGCTTTTCAGCATCCGTCATGGGTCGATTGCAAAGTTTGGATTCTTGCACGAACGATCGCCATATTCGATTGAGAAAGCGAACCATGCCATCGATATTAGAGGTCGACCAAGGCTTCACTTTTTCGAGAGGGCCTAAAAACATTTCGTACATACGAAAAGCATCGGCGCCGTACTGCTCGATAATATCGTCTGGGTTCACCACATTGCCGCGAGACTTACTCATTTTCTCGCCATCTTCGCCTAAGATAAGCCCAGGATTCACCAATCTCTTGAAGGGCTCCTTAGTGCTCACGTAGCCCAAATCGTAGAGCACTTTGTGCCAAAAACGCGCATACAGTAAATGCAAGACCGCGTGTTCTACCCCGCCCACATAGAGGTCCACCGGCATAAAGTATTTCTCGATCTCCTTATTCCAAGCGACCTGGTCGTTTTTTGGATCTAGATACCGCAGATAATACCAACAGCTGCCTGCCCACTGAGGCATGGTATTGGTTTCTCGTTGGGCCTTCTTGCCTGTTTTAGGATCTTTCACGTTTACCCACGATTCGATCGTGGCTAGGGGACTTTCTCCGGTGCCACTAGGTTCATACCGTTCGACATCGGGCAACAAGACGGGCAATTCGTCTTCATCCAGTACGCGCATGCTGCCGTCTTCAAAATGTAAAATAGGAAAGGGCTCTCCCCAGTAGCGTTGACGACTAAAGACCCAGTCTCTCAGTCGGTAGGTGACGGTCGCTTTGCCTGCCGACTTGGCAGCTAATACTTCGCATACTTTCTTTTTAGCGGCGTCATTTTCAAGGCCGTCCATAAAATCAGAATTAATGTGGCGGGCATTTCCGGTGAACGGGAGTTCGTCACACTCCAAAACTTTAACAATAGGAAGATCAAAGGTCTTTGCAAATTCATAGTCGCGTTCATCGTGCGCCGGCACGGCCATGAGGGCTCCGGTGCCATAATGGCCCAGCACAAAGTCGGCTATCCATATGGGGAGCTCTTTACCGGTGAGGGGGTGTAGCGCATAAGCTCCCGTGAAGACGCCACTTTTCTTTTTGGCTAACTCGGTTCTGTCGAGATCTGATTTGCCGGCCGACAAAATTTTATAATCATTCACGGTCGATTTTTGTGCGGGGGTCGTGAGGGCATCCACCAGCGGATGCTCGGGAGCCAGCACCACGAAGGTTGCGCCGTAGAGTGTGTCAGGGCGCGTGGTGAACACACGAATCTTGTTCGAAGATCCGGCAATTGCAAAATCAATCTCGGCTCCTTCGGAACGGCCAATCCAGTGGCGCTGCATTTCTTTGATATTTTCAGGCCATTCTAAAAGATCGAGGTCTTCTAAAAGACGATCGGCATACTCTGTAATTTTTAGCATCCATTGGCGCATTTCTTTGCGCACCACGGGGTGACCGCCAATTTCTGATTTGCCGTCGACCACTTCTTCGTTGGCGAGAACAGCCTTAAGCTCCGGGCACCAATTCACCGGTGTCATGGCTTGATACGCGAGACCCTTCTTATAAAGCTGCACAAAGATCCACTGAGTCCAGCGATAATAATGAGGATCAGTCGTATCGACTTCTCGATCCCAATCGTATGCAAAGCCGAGGCGTTTCAGTTGACGACGAAAATTCTGAATATTTTTTTCTGTCGTGACGCGTGGGTGAGTTCCCGTCTTAAGGGCATAGTTTTCAGCAGGAAGTCCAAAGGCATCGAAACCCATCGGGTGTAATACATTGAAGCCTTGCATCGTTTTCGCACGAGCGACAATATCGGTGGCCGTATAACCTTCGGGATGTCCCACATGCAAACCAGCCCCAGAGGGATAGGGGAACATATCGAGAATATAAAATTTAGGACGCTTGGATGCTGCGTCGAATGTGGTTTTAAATGTCTTGTGGCTGTCCCAATAATTTTGCCACTTCAACTCAATACTTGCCGGATTGTAATACATAGAGATGAGAAAATAGCGAAGACTGCCGCATTTGAGAAGAAGAGAGGCGCAAACTTTAACCCCGATAAACCTTATCAATTGCGATGGTATTGGCGACAGCCGAATGCGATATTTCTCTGTCAATCCAAATGTTTGGCCATTATGGACTCATACTCCGTTTTGTTCAAAGGGTCCCCGAGGGGTCCCTGAGAGCTTGCTCAGAGCGCGGACACCACCGATAATCGGGCATGACTCTATTTGAAAAGATTGTACGAGGAGATATTCCCTGCTTCAAAGTCGCTGAGGATGAGCAACACTTAGCATTTTTGGACATTCGGCCAGTCGCACCGGGGCATACGTTGGTGATTCCCAAAAAAGCGATCGATCCTATTTTTAATTTGGAGGATGGGGATTTTAAGAGTTTGCTTCTGTTTGCAAAGTCGGTGGCCAAACGCTTAGAGGCGAAAGTGAAATGTGAGCGCGTCTGTATGGCCGTCGTCGGTTTCGAAGTGCCTCATGCGCATATTCATTTGATACCGGCTCAGTCTATGAAAGACTTTCCGTGGCCGGGTGGGGTAGCGACCTCCAAAGAAGAACTGAGTCGTGTACAGGCGCTGTTGCAGTCATGAAACCTTGGGTGATCGTGCAAGCGCGAGCGACTTCCACTCGATTGCCGAGAAAAATATTTAAAGTGATTTGTGGTAAAAGCCTCTTAGAGCATCAAATCGACAGGCTAAGGCGGGCGACCCAGATTGAAAATATTTTAGTCGCTACGACACGCCAATCAACTGATGACGAGACCGTAGCGCTCTGTAGACGCCTGGACTTGTCGGCCTATCGCGGCGATGAAGCCGATGTTTTGAGTCGCTATTTTGAAGCCGCTCTTTTTGTGCAAGCTTCAGCGGTGGTTCGCGTGACCTCAGATTGTCCGCTCATCGATGCGACGGTTTTAGATTCAGTCGTTCGTCAGTTTGAAGCGAGAAAGGCCGACTATGCATCGAATACTCTGAAGCGGACCTTTCCCCGAGGCCTTGATGTGGAAGTGTTTTCGTGGGAGGCGCTGAAGTGGGCTTATCACAATGCCTCGTCCGTCTCAGATCGCGAACATGTGACTCCGGCCATACGAGGTAACGAGCATTTCTCGAAAGAGTCCGTCGAGGTCGATCACGATCGATCGGCCGAGCGCTGGACGGTCGATACAGACGATGATTTCGAGTTGATACGTCGCGTCTACGAAGCACTCTATGCCAAAAACCCTGCTTTCTCGACGCAGGATGTCTACAATTTGCTCGAGATACATGAAGATTGGCGGCTCATAAATGCTCATATTGAACAAAAGAAGATCTGACAGGCAGTGTCATGCCTCAATTTAAGAGAAAATGAATCATGTTCATGAATGAACAAATGGCAGTGCTTCGACCTCTGCAAGAGAGCGACGGAGCTTTAGTTCTTAAGTGGAGAAACTCTGAGCGCATTCGAAAAGCATCTCACCATCAAGAGATTATCAAAGAATCAGAGCATTCTAAATGGTTGCGAACCATTCTTCACTCGACCGATCGCGCAGCCCTCATTTTTGAGTGGCAAGATCGTCCGATAGGTCTTGTGCAATACCGAGCGATCGGCCCCTCCACGGTGGAGTGGGGTTTTTATCGTGGCGAGAATGATGTTCCTAAGGGAATGGGTCTTAGAATGTGTCGTATGGCACTCGATGAAATTTTTGCGCGCTTTCCCGACGGCCTTGTGATGGCCGAAGTATTAAAATCGAATCCTAAAAGTTTCGATTTTCATTTGAAGTTAGGATTTCAGCCTGTGCCTTCGCATGAGTCGAAGCAAAGCGGAGATTTTTGGACCTTGCGTTTGCCTGCTAAGCGTTGGCGAGAGGGAAAGGCGTTTCAAGTAGAGAACAAGTGGATTGGTCCGGGACACAAGCCTTTTATTGTGGCAGAGATGTCGGGCAATCATAATCAGTCACTCGACAGAGCGCTCGCCATTGTTGACGCCGCTGCAGAAGCTGGGGCGCACGGCTTAAAAATTCAAACCTATACGGCCGACACGATGACACTTGATCTTAACCAAGGAGAGTTTTCGATTCGCGATGCGAAGAGTTTGTGGAATGGACGAAGCCTCTACGATTTGTACAAAGAAGCGGCTATTCCATGGCAGTGGCATGAGCCTATTTTAAAACGATGTCGAGAGCTAGGAATGATTGGGTTCAGTACGCCATTCGATGAGACGGCAGTGGATTTTCTTGAGAGCCTGAACGTTCCCCTCTATAAAATTGCATCGTTTGAGATGACAGATCTGCCGCTCATTGAGCGAGTTGCTAAAACGAAGAAGCCCATCATTTTATCGACGGGTATGGCTACCGCAGAAGAAATTGAAGAGGCTATTGCGACTGCACGTCGAGGAGGTTGCGAGCATCTCGTCGTTTTAAAATGCACAAGCACGTATCCTGCGAGTCCTGAAAATACAAATATCGTGACCATGGCTGATATGCGAGAGCGATTTCGCTGTCATGTGGGTTTGTCGGATCATACGATGGGTATCGGAACCGCCGTGGCATCGGTTGCCTTAGGAGCGGTATTGGTAGAAAAGCATTTCACACTTCGTCGAGCCGATGGGGGTGTTGATTCTGCGTTTTCATTAGAGCCCGAAGAACTGAAAAGCCTCGTCGTCGAGAGTGAGCGTGCCTGGCAAAGTCTTGGAGCCTGTCAGTATGGCCCGACCGAAAAAGAAAAGGCGTCTTTGCAGTTCAGGCGTTCTCTCTATGTCGTCCACGATTTAAAGGCGGGCGATACTCTGACCAAAGAAAACCTTCGGCCCATACGGCCTGGGCTTGGTTTACCTCCAAAGTTTTATCATCAAGTTTTAGGACGCAAGATTCTTAAAGATGCGGCTAAGGGAACTCCCTTGGCTTGGAACTATCTTGAAGATCTTTAAGGGAGGGTGCTGTGATTCGACTGTGTAGCCGATGTGTGATGCCAGATACGAAACCCGATTTGTTGTTTGATAGTGAGGGCGTCTGTAGCGCATGCCGTGCTTACGAGAACCGAGCGGTGGTCGATTATGACCAGCGCATGCGCGAGCTTCACGAAATTCTTGGGCGCTATCGCTCGAAAGATGGCAGCAACTATGACTGTGTGGTGCCGGTCAGTGGGGGCAAAGACTCGACTTATCAGGTGATTAAAATGTTGCAGTTGGGCCTGCGCCCTCTTGCCGTTACAGCGGCGACGTGTGCGATGTCGGACGTGGGACGACGCAATCTCGATAATATTAGAAATCTCGGAGTTGACCTTATCGAGGTACGACCGAGTGTGCATGTACGTAAGATTCTTAATCGAGTGGCGTTAGTAACGGTGGGCGATATTTCTTGGCCGGAGCATGTTACGATTTTTACGATACCTGTACAAATTGCCGTGAAATATAAAATTCCCCTTATTATTTGGGGTGAAAATTCTCAGCATGAGTACGGAGGCCCTGCGGCCGCTCAAGAAAGCAAGCATCTCGATAGACGATGGCTTGAAGAATTCGGTGGGCTCTTAGGTCTGCGTGTATCGGATTTGCCCGATATGACCGGCTTAAGCCCGCGTGATTTAATCGCCTATACCTACCCCAACGATGATGAGATTCGATCGGTCGGTGTTACGGGTCTTTTTCTAGGCCATTATATTCCTTGGGATGGCTTTACAAATGCTTTCATTGCGCAGAATCATGGATGGGAAGCATGGCCAACGCCTGTTGAAGGTGGCGCGCTCGACAGTGAAAATTTGGACAATCTCTATCATGGTATTCATGACTACTTTAAGTTTTTAAAATTTGGATTTGGTCGAGCGACAGACCATGTCTGTATGCAGATTCGTCGGGGACGACTGTCTCGAGAAGATGGTTTAGAAATCGTTCGACTTCGGGATGGAAAATTTCCGTGGACTTATCTGAGTGAGCCTCTTGAGATCACGCTTAAGCGAATCGATATGTCGGTGGATGAGTTCGTTAAAATTTGTGATCGTTTCACGAACAAAAGAATATTTAAAACGGATGCAAAAGGCCAGCTCGTCAAAGATAAGAAACTTAATCTTATCAGAGTTGATTTCGCCAAACTCTTAGAGGGCGGCATTTCTCTCGATGATTTTTTTTCGCAGAGACCTAGAGAGTTGAGGTTCGCTGCCTTAGAGAGTCTGCCATCGTGACGGTTGCCATTGTCGACTATGGCATGGGCAATTTGGGCTCGGTGGTCCGAGCCTTTGAAGAGTGTGGAGCGTCGATTGCGCTCGTCACTCGCCCGTCAGAACTCGCCTTCGGAGATCGTATTGTACTGCCTGGCGTAGGTGCGTTCTCTAAAGGTGTAGAAAATTTAAAGACGCAAGGTTGGGTCAATGAACTTCGTCGTCGCGTCTTAGAAGAGAAGACTCCTATTTTAGGTATATGTTTGGGCATGCAACTCCTCGCGAGCCGAGGTACAGAGGGGGGTGAAGCAGAAGGCTTAGGCCTCATCGAAGGTGTGGTTGATCGACTCAAACCCACGCCTCACGATCGTCGCATTCCCCATATGGGATGGAACGAAGTGAACTACGATCAAGGCCATGCGCTATTTCGTGGTGTGGAGTCTGGAACCGATTTTTACTATGTGCATAGTTACCATATGATTCCGGGTGAAAATTGTTTCACGGCTCGTACGCCCTACTGTGGGGGATTCGTCGCCGCGCTTGCTAAAGACTCCATCATGGGAGTGCAGTTTCATCCTGAGAAAAGCTCGAAGGCGGGTTTTCAGATCATTCGAAATTTTTTGGAGATTTAGATGTTAAAGGTGCGAGTTATTCCGACACTGCTTTGGAAAGATCTAGGTCTCGTAAAGGGTCAGTCGTTTGATAGTTGGCGACGGGTGGGCACGGTGCTACCTGCGATAAAAGTTTATAACGCGCGTGATGTGGACGAACTGATTCTGCTCGATATCACGGCGACCGCTCAGCAGCGAGAACCAGATTATGAAGCCATTGAAAGTCTCGTTTTAGAATCTTTTGTTCCGTTGACGTTTGGTGGGGGTTTACGCTCTCTGGAGATGATTCGAAATGTATTGAAAGCGGGTGCAGACAAGGTGGCACTCAATTCAGTCGCGTATAACAAACCAAAACTCATCACCGAAGCCGCCACGTCATTTGGCTCCCAGTGCATTGTGGCGAGCATTGATTTTCGTCGAGAGAGCGATGGTCGTCTGCAGTGCTATTCGAGCGCAGGCCAAAACGCGACAGGTATAGAGCTCGAAGCGTGGGCGAAAGAAGTCGAAGCACGCGGGGCAGGAGAGATTTTGCTGACGTCGATTGATCGCGATGGGACGATGCTCGGTTATGATTTAGAAGCGCTCGAACGGGTCACCCGCGCTGTCACGATTCCGGTCATTGCCTCAGGCGGTGCTGGCACCTACGCAGACTTTTATCATGCGATAGATTGTGGCGCGTCGGCTGTGGCAGCAGCTGCCATTTTTCACTTTACCGAGCAGACTCCCCTTGCCGCAAAAACTTACCTAGGTTCTAAAGGCATTCCCGTTCGCAAAAGCCAGCGGTCTGCTAAGTTGGCCCAAACAGCTCCGCCTGACGAAAAGGGATTAAGACCGTAATCTGTCAGAAAAAAAATGCCTCCCGGAAAGTCATCGTCATTCCGTTCGGGTCCTACGACCACCACCATGCCAATAGTATCTCCATTGGCCGCTCGAAACGACTGAGTGGAAAAATAACCGGGACGCAGGAGTCGAAAATGCTCGGACGAAATAACACCCCCGGTAAGGAGTTGGTCACTAGGAGAATAGAGAATACCTGTATAAACGCCGTCGTGAAGCTGCGACCAAAGTTTGAGTGGAGCTACTTTAAACAGTCGTCGCAGCCGCTGACCACCCGGAAATTCATTGAAGTCACTCGATGGATGATGGCTCTGAAGCATGTCGGGGCTGGCGACCATTTGAACGCCTAAAAGCGATTCTTGAGATGTCGGATTATAGCGTAAAAAAACGCTCCCCAATTCGCCAAACGTTGACTCTAACTCTTGCGTCGTTTTAAAGCCTTCAGAAAGTACAAAGCTCACTCTCACAATCTCTTTTGAAAAGACAATTCGAGGGCGCATCTCGACAGCAACTTCGCGAGAAATCTCTCCGCAGCTGATTACTGCAATGGCGAGGGCTATGCTGGCAGTCATTCTTGAGAGAGCCAGCCGCCAAAAATATTTACTTTTCGAATGGACTCTTGGCGCTTCGTAAGTTGTTCTTTTGTCAGTCATTCCGCCAATCCCCTCAGGCGTTTAAAGAATGAGGATAACAAATTTTGGTTCTCAATATCGAGTGAAGATCGAAACTTACGAGATATTGTCTTGAAGTAGGCCGGGCCTCGGCGCCCGAACTTTTGAGATGATGTGAGGTAATGAATACTAGAAAGTCGCGCCAGAGCTGCAGCGCCGCGACACATCTTGCAGGGCTCGAGCGTGATATAGAGACTGCAATCGTAAAGATACTTGGTTCCCAGACGCCGAGAGGCTCGTTCCAAAGCTAAAATCTCTGCGTGAGCCAGATGTGAACCACGTCGCTCGGTTTCATTGTAAGCACGTGCGATGATTTTTCCTTCTTTCACGATAACAGCGCCAATGGGAGTTTCGTTTTTGTCGAATGCTTTTCGAGCCTCCTGAAGAGCTGCTTCAAAAAAGTGGGTCTGCGTAAGACGCTCGTTAGCCACAGTTCCACCAAGGAATCTCTTGTCTACCCAACTTGTCTTTGAGAATTCGATTGGCGGCGGAGAAATGCTTGCAGCCAAAAAATCCTCGGTGAGCTGACAGCGGAGAGGGATGGGGTGCACGAAAAACAAAGTGTTTGGAGGGATTGATCCAATGCGCCTTCGCTTGCGCAGGGGAGCCCCATAGCAAAAAGATAATGGGATCATCGCGCTCGTTGAGGGCTTTCATGATCGCGTCGGTAAACAACTCCCAGCCTTTATCGCGATGAGAATAGGCTTCGCGCGCTCGCACTGTCAGTACCGAATTTAAGAGTAGAACTCCATGGCGCATCCAATCCCTCAACTCAGACTGTGATTTGTCCACAGGTTTTCCACAGTCACTCTCTATCTCTTTGAAAATATTGATAAGACTGGGGGGTTTAGGCGACAGGGCATTGGGCACAGCGAAGCAATGGCCCATGGCTTGACCGGGGCCGTGGTAGGGATCTTGACCCAGAATGACCACTCGCACATCTGAGTAATCAACCGCCTGGAGCGCACTTAAGATTTTATCTTGAGGGGGAAAGATCATGTGACCGCGTTTGGTTTCGTCTTTCAAAAATTGCACCAGTGTCTGAAAATAGGGTTTCTCGCTTTCGCCCGCCAAGACGGAATACCAACCCTCGGGCAAATTGTTGGGAAATCTCTGAGAGTTTTCAGCGCGCGCAAGGCTCATGCGCTCTTCTATCGTAACATGGGCTTAGAACCCATTCGAAAAGTGAATTTCTGTTGCGGCTGGCTTGAAAAGTTTTCGAGACTCGTTCTCGATACAAAAAGGATTTTTCATCGAACCTAAAAATCAGGTGCATCCACCCCTTGCATTGAGTAAGCCTTTTGTAAAATGCCTCACGAACGACCCAGTTTTCCAGAAATCTATACCCAGCTCGCCAAAATTCTTGCGGAGCGCTCAACCTGCGTGCGCTTAAAAGTAGGCACCGTCATCACATCCACAGATTATCGAAAAGTTCTCGCCGTGGGATATAATGGCAATGCGACCGGGCTTCCCAATACCTGTGATCGAGAAGAGCCTGGCAACTGTGGGTGCCTCCATTCTGAGGAAAATGCGGTCATCAATTGCGATGCTCCTCGCTCTACCGAGAAAATAGTTTTCGTGACGCATTTGCCCTGCGTTCAGTGTGCCAAGCGCTTAATCAATCTTGGAAATGTCAAAAAAATTTACTACTGGCAAGACTATCGTATTCGAGACTCCCTCCAAGTTCTTAAAGCCGTAGGAATTGAAGCAGAGCAAATTTCGCTTCGATAAAACCGATGAAACGATAGAGAGCCCAAACTGGTGGACCTGACCGGGATCGAACCGGTGACCTCGTCATTGCGAACGACGCGCTCTCCCAGCTGAGCTACAGGCCCCTATTCGCATAGGAGATTCCACACCTACCTAATCTCTCGAGAAACGATAAGCAGAATTTTTTACGCTACTTCAGTACGCTTCATTGACGCGTTGAGCTGGAACAGCACCCTCAAGACAGCTCTTGATTTTTCTCTGAAAATAGATCTATGGGGGCGACTCGACTTTTACTTCCGTTAGTCTTGAGTTTGGGGGAGCTCCGAGCGCAAGAGGCTGAAAATCCGGCATCCAAAGCCCCGGCAACCAAGTGGACCTTCCTCATTTACATGGCTGCTGACAATGATCTCGAAGAGAGTGCCTTTCAAGATCTTCGTGAAATGGAGTCTGAATTGCCCGCCGACAAAGTTCGTGTGCTTGTACAACTTGATCGACGTACGAAAGATGGTTCAGATCGTATTGAAATTGAAAAGTCCGACAACTTTGTTCCCACAAAGGATCGACCTTTCTTTTCGAGGGTGCTCGATACATTGCCTGAACAAGATACGGCAGAGCAGGAGTATCTGGAAGATTTTCTGAAATGGGGATCGCAAGAGGCTAAATCCGAATATCTTGCTGTGATTATCTGGGGGCATGGCACGGGTTGGCAAAAGACGGGTTCGATTTCTGATCGAGCCGTCGCTTACGATGATTCGTCGGGTCGTAGCCTCACGAACCAGGCGGCTCAAGAAGCGCTTCTCAACTATTCGGGATCTCCCGGAGCCAGATGGATTGATCTACTCGTTTTTGATTCATGCCTTATGAATATGACGGAGACGATTTACGCCCTGCAGGGAACGGCACGATTCTTTTTGGGGTCCGAAGATGTCGTGCCCAACAAAGGAATGCCTTATCAAGAAATACTTAAGGCGCTGGGCGAGGAAAGTGAACTCAGTCCAAGCGATGTCGGCAGACTCATGGTGCGAAAATTTATTGCAAGCTACTCGTCTGGCTCTCAGGGAAGTCGGCCAGTTCAATATTCGTTGGTCGAAATTTCGCCTATTAAGACCTTACAGAAAAAAATCGATCGATGGGTTAAGGAGATTATGTACTCCACATCGCTTGATGCTGAATCTCTTCGACGTGTGGCAAAAAAAACGCAGACATTTAATGCGTCCACCAGTCGTGATTTGCTCGATTTTGTTCATCGTGTGCGTGAGTATGCCGAATCAAAAAAATTAAGTTCTTCTTCATTCATTGATGCAACAGTTGAACTCGAAAATGCTTACCGAACCCTCGTGAAAAAAACGATGAAGAATAGCAGTCGCTATCGAAATGCCAATGGCACAGCGATTTTTATTCCTATCGATGATGATGGCAGGTCGTCCTGGGGGTCGCCGTTTAATTTTGAAGAGCGGCAGTATCGTCAAACGCCGTTTGGCAGAGAGTCTCGCTGGGCCGACCTGCTGGATTTCATGTTCCGGCCATCGTAAGATTTCAGTTATCTGAAGTTTTAATAATAATGGGCTTCATAAAAATAATGGGTTTCAAAATGCGGGCCCCAAAATTGAAAAAGCCCTTGAGGGGATCAAGGGCTTTTCAATTTAACGGGCAGCTTTTTGGGAGGGATAAAGGGTTTTAAGGGTTTCAAGCTGCCCTATGTGAAGACACCATACAAAACTAAACCGACAAATCCAAGACCCTTATAGCAGAATTTTCTTGCAATTTTGTCATTTTTGAAAGTTGGATTGAGTAAATTTTACATTGTAAAATTTACTCGACGTAGGCCCCACTTACTCGGATGAGTTGGGCCCTAAACGCTAGATTTGTATTTGGCCAATTTGTTATGGAGCGTTTTAAGGCTTATATTGAGCATCCGAGCCGCTTTAGTTTTGTTTCCGTCAACGAAGCTCAAGGTATGAAAAAGAAAATCTCGCTCAACGTCATCCATCGTCTGACCCAACCGAAACTCTACCGTAGGCGCTTTTTTTGCTTTCGAGGTCAGAGCTTCTGGCAAATCGGTGACTTCAATGGTGTCACCTTTGCAGACAACGACCGCCCTTTCGACGACATTCTTTAGTTCACGCACATTGCCCGACCAGGAGTATTTTTTCAGCAGGTTTAGAGCTTCATGGCTAAAGCCATGGACATGGCGATCATTCTTTAAATTGAATTCATGAACAAACGTAAGTGCTAATAGCGGAATGTCTTCGGCCCGCTCTCGCAGTGCGGGTACTTTGATTGAAAATACATTGAGACGATAGAATAAATCTTCTCGAAAGGTTCCTTCATCAACCGCTTGTTCAAGATCGTGGGTCGTCGCTGCAATCACGCGAATATCCACACTGAACTCCGTTTTCCCCCCCAAATGTCGAAGGGTACCGCCTTCCAAAACGCGCAAAATTTTACTTTGTAAATCGAGAGAGACCTCTGCAATTTCATCTAAAAATAGAGTGCCCTTGTCGGCCAACTCAAAGGCTCCGGGCTCGCGAACACTATGCCCGTCTACGTCATGTTCTTTGCCGAATAGTTCCGCTTCGAGAAGAGCTTCAGGTATGGCCGCGCAGTTAATGGCAATATAGGGTTTATCGTGGCGTTTTGAATTTTGATGGATGGCCTTGGCGAGCAGCTCTTTTCCGACGCCACTTTCTCCCACAATAAGGGCATACGCCGATGTCGGTGCAATGACCTGAATCTGTTTAAAAACAGACTTCATCTGAGGCGTCGAGCCGTTAAGGCGTCCGAACGTGCCAAGCTTTCGGACTTTATCCTTCAACTGCCGCATCTCACGCTCATTCGCGATGGTTTTAGAGATTTTCTCTAGCAAGACCTTCAGGCGTACGACGTCGACGGGTTTTGAAAGGTAGTCTGAGGCCCCTAGTTTAACCGCCTCTACCGCCGCATTGATGTCAGCATGAGACGACAATACAACAAACGAGGTGGTCTCAAGCATGCCCTTGTCGCGCATACTCTGAAGAAGTTTAAGGCCATCGAGTTGTGGCGTGACTAGATCTGAAATGACGATGGCCGGCTCGTGCTTCTTGATAAACTCAAGCGCTTCGGCTGCATCACGAGACTCTCCCACTTCAAAGTTCCAAGTCTCTAAAAGCGACTTTTGATTGAGGCGTGAGGCATCATCAGGATCAAGAAGTAAGACTCTAATTCGTTGTATTGACATGACCCTGTTTTCTACTCCTTCATTGGCATGCTTGAAGCATTGTCACCCTTGATGACGAATGCTTATATCCTTAAAGTGGAGCATGAGAAGTGAGAAATGGGAGTATTTGTAAAAGGCGCCCAAATCACTTTAAATGGCTTTCGGAAGAGGGGTATGAAGAGATGATGGCTCAAAATTGGCATACAGCATGTAATTGGATGCGACTTAGTTTTATAAGTCTAACACTATTTCTAGTGTCTTGTGCGGCGCAAGATGCTCACAAAAGTTACTCAAGGGTCGAATCAAAGTTGTCGACGTTAACAGAAGGGCATTCATCGAATGATCCCGTTTTTCGTGAGGCCTATAACTCTTTGGCATTGGGTCGAGCGCAGATGCTTGCCGGCCGCTATGATCTTGCAATTCGTTCCCTTCGCCATGCCAATGAGTTGGCTGAGACGGCCAAAGTGGAGCTCGCTAATCGCAAGGCTAAAGAGCTTGCAGTGGCCGAGGCGCTTGCCGAAGCTGAAAGGCGTCGTCTAGAAGAGCTGGAAAAATTAGCCACCGCCCAACCTCATGAGCCGGCTGTTGAAGGGGCGATTGACGTTTCGTCCATGGTCGTCGAGAGCGACTCTTCATTAGAGGCCGGTTCAGTAGCAGCGGCTCCGAGCGTGGCCCCTGAGGCCGCTACGGCGAAAAAATCTATAGAAAAACCACGTCCCGGCAAAGTTGTGGCGAAGAAAGTGAAGGCCCCGACTCCCGTCGCCGAGACTCCAAAACCGGTTGGCAAAGTCTTAGTCGTGGAAGCGCCAGCCGCACCCACTCAAAAGAAGCCTACGGATTCAAAAGTGGCAGAAGTTTCTGCGGCTGCTGCTGCATCGGCTGCGCCAACACCAGTAAAGGGAAGTCCGAGGGGTACGGTTCACTTCATTGTTAAGGATGCCTCGATTATTGACGAAAGCGTTTCTGAGCTCAACCAAACGGCAAAGTTCCTACTTGAGAACCCCAGCAAATCCCTTCTGTTGAGAGGAGCCTATTCTCCGGAGGAGCCGCAAGGAATTACAGAGCAAAGACTCGAGGCGGTAAAGGCCTATCTGGTAGGAAAAGGCGTTCCAGAAGATCAGGTTCAAATCGATGGCGATAAAGTGCGCGGCCAGGCTGAAGTGACCATGTTTGAAATTGAGAACTGAGATTTAAGAATCGAGGTAAGAGTTTGACGAGCAAAATTTCACAGAGAAGTGAGAATTCTGTTGTAAAGCCATTAGAGATGCGACGGGTCGACGATAAACTGCGAGTTCTTTGGAGTGATCAAACTTTGACAGAGAAGGCTTGGGCCGATTTGCGGCAAAGCTGCGCGTGTGCGGTATGCGCTGAGCTAAAAACGCCGCTGAACGAGACGATGTCTTTCTATCAGCGGGCGATTCGTCCTCGAGAAATGTCTTCTTTGGGTAATTATGCGGTTGAAATTGGATGGGAAGACGGGCACAGAAGTATTGTTTCGTTTGAACGCCTTAGGACACCCTAGATGACCACAGAAGACCTCGTTAAAAGTTTGGATCTAGAAAGCCGGCACTACACGGTTGAGTATGTAAAGATTCCCATTATTGATGGGCATCTTTATACGACGCTCGGTCGCCAACTTTTCGATATCTACCAGCGCTTGAAAATCTCCTCAGAAGACCAACGAGAGATTGAGCGTCTTTCGTTTGCGCTTCAGAGTTTCACGTTTAAGAGAATGCAGCCGACTCCTCTTTGGCAGCGCCTTCGAACGTGGATCTCAAAAAGAAGACGCATGCCAAAAGGGACTGTCGCGAAACTCTGCTTAATGGGGCTTGTACAGCCATGAAGAAAGCGTGGTGGGATGATTATTACCTGAAGCAGGCGTCTGCGATGAAAGAACCCTCATCGTGGTTGATAAGTCATAAAGATCTCATCAAATCGGGGGCGGTCGTTCTCGATATCGCGTGTGGTGCCGGTCGCAATGCCGTTGCACTGGCTCTTGCAGGTTTTAAAGTGAGAGCCCTCGATTTTTCAGCAGAAGCTTTGCGCTTGGCCGAACAACTGGCTCGCGAAGCCGCTTTGAGCGTGGGCCCTCTAACAAGTTCACAGCTTGAATTTAAAGCTATAGATCTCGATCTCTATTTGCCCGAGCTTATGAGCTTTGATGCGTTAGTAAGCATTGATTTCAAATTGCCAAAGACGCTTTTTAGCAATGCCTCGCGGGGTCTCAAACAGAATGGCCTCTTTTTTATAGAAGCGTCATTGATGGAGCGGGCTCGTGAGCAGAAAGTCGAAGCCTTCGAATGTTTTCAGCCCAACGAGCTTTTGAAATTGTTTTTGGCGGTAGCCTCAAGCTATCGCTTGTTGCACTACTCTGAAACTGAATTGCCTGGCAAGGTGACCCTGATTGCGCAGAAGACCCAATTGATGTGAGGAATTATGAGTCATTATATTTTCAAAGCCGCTGACTTATGGAAACGCGAACGAGCTTATACCTTCGATGATGTCCTTCTGGTACCGCGACGGTCGGGCGTGATGAGCCGTTTTGATGTGAGCGTGACGAGTTCATTCACTCGAAAGAAAAAACTAGAGGTGCCTTTTGTGGCGGCCAATATGGACACAGTCTCCGAAGCTGAAATGCTCATGGCCATGAATGCCATCGGGGCAGTAGCCATCATGCATCGCTTTATGACGATTGAAGCTCAGACCGCTCAGATCAAACGCGTCCAACAAGAGTGGAAACGAAATTTTGGAGCCCTGGCAGCGTCGGTCGGCGTGAATCAAGATTCCAAAGAGAGGGCTCGTGCTTTGGTGGATGCGGGCATTGAAGTGCTGACGGTGGATATTGCCCACGGCCACTCCGAGGCCATGGTCGATATGGTGAAGTATCTTAAGGCCGAATATAGTTCGATCGAAGTTATCGCGGGCAATGTGGCAACGCGAGAGGCAACCGAAGATCTTATTCGAGTGGGCGCCGACGCGATCAAGGTAGGTATTGGCCCGGGCAGTATGTGCACCACTCGCATTATCACGGGCGTTGGTATGCCGCAGCTCACGGCAATTTCGTTAGCGGTTTCAGCGGCTAAACCCCATGGCATTCCTGTGATTGCCGATGGAGGCATTCGCACAAGTGGTGATGCTATGAAAGCGTTAGCGGTGGGAGCGTCGTCCGTGATGATGGGAAATGCATTAGCGGGCACTCTCGAAACCCCAGGCGAGCTGATCCACGGCAAAAAAGTGTATCGTGGAATGGCCTCGCGCTCGGCCCAAGAATCATGGCGAGGCGGCGCTCTGCCTGAAGGAATGGCACCGGAGGGTGAAACCTATCTGGTCAACTGTAAAGGACCCGCTCGAGATATTATTCATGAATACGCGGGCGGTATTCGCAGTGGCCTGAGCTACTTAAATTGCCGCGACTTAGCGGAGCTCGAAAAGGCTGCCGACTTCGTCGAAATTGGCCCAAACTGTCTCAACGAAAATCGAGCTCACGGCGTGGGTCGATAGCTTTAGAGACACTTAAGCGAGGCGACAACGAGACGTCTTCTAAAGTTGCCGGATTAGTTCTAATGAGTGGATTTGTATCTGCGGACTTTGATGTTTATTTCGCGAAAGAGCTTGAACGCGCAGGACTGACGGACTCCTATTCCTCATCGGATATTTTTCTCTCTCGTAGCGATTTGGCCGAGGGCCCTTTTGCCGAGGAGTATCTCGATCGAGCTATGGCAACTCTCGACGCCAGCATTTTAGAGACAATTTATAGCGAGTATATCAGAGCATTTGATCTGAGAGATTTTTTAGAATCCCTACCCATTCCCATTCATTCAACAGAGGCATCGCAAGGCGTTGGTAGAAAAGCTTTACGACTTCGTGTCGCATCTTGAGATGTGTAAGGGATAGTTGGAATCTTCGCCGTCTGACCGATGGTCTAAAGCGTCATAATCATTGCCGAGCCGATGGCAAATAAGGAAACTTTTCTCCGTCGCTCTGGAGCCAAACAGAAAGAATGACTTTTTTGGAGTAAAGCACGTAAGTCGATAATTCGGGGGGATGTCATCATAGCTTTATATCGAATATTATCATGATAATATTCGATAGCGCCAAAGGTGGGGGGGCCGCCAGGGCGCTGCTTCGGGGCTTGTCGCCAAACTCTATTTTCTGGGCGTTTTTCGAGACCAAAATTTCTCCGCCTCAGCCAGAAAACCAAAATGAGGACATGCTCATGTGTATGAGGGTAAGTTAAGTATTTTGATGTCACCTACCACGTGTTAGCGTGTGGGTATGAGGCGGCGTGACTTTGTATTCGTCTTCTTCGTCTTTGCGGAAGTGGTAGGCCTACTACTGTTGCCCTTGGATCGCAGTATTGCTGCCATAGATGAGTCCTGCCTAAGATGGTTTAGTCGGGCAAATATTGCTTCAGGAGATAAATGTGAGTGGAAGTGCGCAGCGTTGCCTGTCGACATGGGAACTTTCACTTGCGGCTCTCATTGTACTGAGCTCTGTAAAATGGCGACAGAGGGTAGGGCGGTTTCTAAACAAACGATTTATACGCCTTATTTGACCTTAGAAGAAGTAAGGCTCTCGGCTAAGTATCCTAAAGAGGCACTGAAGGTTTACGAACTAAAAAGAGTTGCTGAACGTTTTACAAATAAAAATTTTGGGCGAAACGATTCTGATGATGAAAGTGATGCGTTTCGCCATTATGTGTGGGCGGCTCTTCTGTCGAATGAGTTGGGCCCAGAAATTGCCAAGCAATTTTTGGATGCTCACGAATCTTCGGAACAGCACAATGATCCCAGTCTATTGATGGATCTCGCCAATAACAGGGCTGGGATCATTGCCACCGAAATCTTAAAAAAGAAAAGTCAGTTAACCGAAGCTGCCATCGAGAAAATCGCTCTCCAAGAACTGAAAGATGGTAAGCTCATTGTTCTTCGTAAGAGAGGAGGGCCAAAATGAAATACTTATTCACATTAACTCTTTTGCTCATAGGAGCGGGAGGTGTTTGGTATGCTTATGCCAACTTTCACCCATACGTCGACGGTCAAGAATACATGGATATATCTGAAGCTGAAAAGAGGTGGGGCCAGAAGCCGTTTGATAGACTTAAGTTTAAAGACGCTCCAATGCGAGAAAGAGCCGCTATGGCAGTCGATCTAATTAAAAGGAAGCTTTTTATTGATAAGCCCATTGAAAAGGTTCGTCACGATCTTGGGCCGACGTCAGGCTATTTTGTTAGTGAAAGGATTCCAACATTCTTTATAGAAGAAGGGTGGCATCAAAATCGTAACAGTTGGCAACTTGTATTCTTAACAGATCGCAATGGCAAAATTGATGAAGTTCGCATTCATAAAAATTGTTGTTCAGACGATATTTGGAAAGAGAAAGGGTTGAGTCCCCCCAAAGACTGAAGAGCTCAAAATGGCGCACCGTGAACGATTCGAACGTCCGACCCCATGCTTCGTAGGCATGTGCTCTATCCAGCTGAGCTAACGGTGCCCTACTCAAAATTCGACCAAAAAACTAGACAACAGCCGAATCTGACAATCTCTTACTCTGATGACTTGCCGATGAATGTCAAGCACTAGAGGCAGGCCTCAAAGGGTGCGGGTTTTACGCCGGCGGTAGGGGCTCTTAATTTGACATTCTTAGTTTCATTTCTTAGCCTCAGGGTTCGGGTTTAAGGGTGTTAAAAAAATGTCGATGGCAATAGGGGGGCGCACCCCGACTAAGTTAATCTGGTGTACCGTGGCTTTACTTTGTATCGTCTCGCCCGTTCGCGGGGCTCAAGGCGGGTGTCCGGTCGCCTTAGCAGCACTCAGAGAGAGCGTTTTGGAGCAAGAAGCTCGTGGCGTTTATATGGGCTATTTGCCCGATGTATTAAATCGGCCTGAAGCTCAGCCGCTAGCTTTAATGATACCTGGCTATGGGGTCAGATATTTTCATAACCGCGAGGTAATGAGCCACTTCCGGCAAGGGGTTACCCTGGATGTCGTTGAACGATTGCACGAAGCGATGAGAGCTAAAGGCACGTTGACCATAGCGTCTCTGCCGAATGGGGCTATGCCGGCTGCGACTCGCGGAAGTTATGGTCAAAAGGCGTGGGATCGAGATTCTGCGCGCATCGTATCGGTTGAAGTCGCTGAACGCGATCCGACGGCGTATCTAAAATTGAGAGCCTTATCTAAGCGAATGGCCAAACCTCATCAGTTTGAGCGAATCATGAAGCGATTGACTGACCCGATGGGGGGCTTCATTGTTCGCCGCGAGAACGGCAAGGAGGTTCGCGATGCGCAGGGCGAACTGATCTATGATGTGGTAATCGATCAGTTGCCCCAAGTCATCTTTGATCCGCATACATTGGGGGATTATAAAATCGGCGATCAACTAAAGCCGTGGTCCGCGCAAAAAGATGCGTGGGGTCTTTATCTGCACATGATGCTCGATGGGCTGGAGTCCGGACTATTGAATATCGACGAAATGATCAACGACGAAGAGGGCATTAAGGAGCTGGCGGCCTTTGTGGGTATGGCGGCCATGTTGGTGCGCATTAAGTTTTGGAAGATCAAAACGGATGATGCTTGGGAAGAAGAAGCTCAAAAGTACACCTCGGGAATGGGGATCGTTACAGGGGCTCTTGAGCGTTTTGCAGACGAGCTTTCTAAAGGCACAGATTCCAAAATAAAAAAGATTTTACTCGCTCTTGAGTTCAAGTTTTCGGTTTCCTCTGGAGAATTCTCGGTATTTAAAAATATCGGTCTTGCCGCTGAAATGAGCGGCGCGATGGCGCCGTCGAGCGAATTGAAGCTTGCCATTACAGAGGGCTATAAGTTGTTGAGGGCTCAGCTCGCCGTAGGCGAGGCGCCTCATATGCGAGAAAATATGGGGCGGAGGGGCGATACGTCGTTACTATTTTTGTTTTATTACCGACTGAAAGATTTTTCAGAGGCCGACTATCAACGGGCTATTGACTTGGTAAAGCCGCTAATTCGGGACTTCGGGATGTTGCGCTACGAAGGGCACCCTCACGGCCCTTATGATGACCTTTATTTAAATCCCGCTTTCTCTTTGGAGCAAGATAAGCCGGTTCCACGACCTCTGTTGCGTTACGCTGCAAAACAACTGAACCGCGAAGACCCGCTACTATCGGCTAATGTGATGGAGGGATTTCGAGCTCGGAACAGTTTTTTTCTTTCGAATATTTTCGGAAATCACTTTTTTGCTCAGTGGTCGTTGGGCTTGGGCATGCTGGTTCAGGCATGCGCCAAGATGGCTCGATGGTTTCCTGAATCTCCGAAGCGATCGGAATGGATTCATTTAGGGATCGATTCGTTCGTTGGTCTTATGGGTATGGTGAGCCCAGGTAAGTACGATGATCTTTCCGACGAAAGCCGTGCCGAGTGGGCCGTGGCGCTTGATGGGGGCTTAGTGCCCCCGTGGGTGATTCCGGAGTCGATTACACGGGCGAATTTATACAACGATCGTGGTGGAGTGGTCACCACCGTTTCAGTTTACAGTGAGAACTCCCCTCTAAAGTGGGGGCAGGCTGAAACAAAGGCGGCGTTCACTGCGGTACGAGAATTACTTCAAATGACTAAGGTCAATCCCTAGTTTTTGCGACCAATAGGCGTTCCACGCTTTGCTCGAATGTCCACCGAAGACAAAGAAGTAAGGATTTAGTACTTGGGAGCCTTGAAAGAGCGCCATCAGTCGCTCCCTATCGCTCCCGCCCAGAGACGAAATCGCCGATAAATAGGGTGCGAAATAGACGCCTGATTCACCGCCTGTTGAAATGGTAAGGCTACGACCCATGGGAATACCTTTGCTATCAGATAGGGGGGCATTCAGAAGGACATCGCCTTGAAATAAGTGAACGGAGTTTCCTATCTGATAAATACCGTTCATAACGTCGGAATATTTGATCTGAGAAATACGACTGAGAAGTTTAAGGGGCTCTCGATTTTTGACCATCTCTTCGCCCATTGCCGTGTATAGGGCTTCGTTGTCTTTAAGGTGTGCGCGAATAGATTCTTCTCGAGACTCAAACGATTTCACACAGTAGTCCTCAGCGAGATCGGCGTACTTTAGGGAGCAAACTTGAAGAATTACAGCGCGCCGCTTTTCTGGGTCCAAGAAATCTTTTGAGTGGAAAGGGGCCCACGTGAGGGTCATTTTTTTTATTTTTGGTTCATCGGGCCCTTTGGCTTCTTCCTCGGATACGATGAGGCCCATCTCTGGGGGCTTGAGAGCGCCTATCTGATGGGCAATGTCGAGCTGTGACATATTCTGCCCAATGGCACCTGCAGCATAAGGACTGTCAAAAATCTCAGCCACCTGATCGCGCAGTCCGCCGCCTGCGCGATCAGCCCCTTCTAGAACGCAGGCTTTCCAATCGTCTAACGACATACTGGCGGAGGCTCCCAAGGTGCTTGGGGAGAACGCCAAATGTAATGCAAAGACGAGGGTCATGAGGCCTACCCAAAGGCATAGGCGTGGCGGCATCGGAGTGGGCGAGTAAGTGGTCACTGGGGCTAAAACGTGCAAGTTTCATGCAGGATGGAGAGTGCCTTAGAGCCGCCTCTCCATCTTATACCGCAAAAATTGCAGACCAATACCCCATAGAGCCAGGGTTTTACGCGATGGCTTGAAGCGCCTGCAGTATCTCGGCATTGTGCCCATCGACGCTTACTTTTCGAAAGGCTGCGACGATCTTGCCTTCTCGGTCGATCACAAAGGTCGAACGCTCAATACCCCATACTCGGTTGCCATACATATTTTTTTCCACATAGACGCCGTAGTCCGTGGCCACTTTTTTATCGAGATCGCTGAGCAACGGAAAATTGAGCCCATATTTTTCGGTGAACTTTTGGTGGCTAGTTTGATCGTCAAAGCTTATGCCGAGAACGAGTGCATCTTGCGCCGTGAAGTCTGCGATTTGATCTCTAAAGTTGCACGCTTCTTTGGTACAACCGGGCGTATCATCTTTCGGATAAAAATAAAGAACCACTTTCTTACCTCGGCAGGCGATCAGTGTTACGGGGCGGCCTTCGGTGTCTTGAAGTGTAAAGTTGGGAGCCCAGTCGCCCACACCAATTCTTGAAACAGGAGTAGCGCTGACCTTAGAGGCTTTCACCGTTCTTATCTTGGTGACGAGGGCTTTCTTGGCAGGGGTCAATTTTCTTTTGATCGTTGCTTTACGAGCCACCTTCTTGGGGGTTGTCTTCTTTTTTTGGGTTCGCGTAGGAAGCTTTGTTTTTTTCTTAAGGACGTTTGGTTTGCCTAGTTTTGATTTTTTGGTTTTAGATGATTTTGTTTTTCGGGCATTTTGAGCCATAGATAAATTCCTTTGATTTTTTTAACGCTATCAACGAATAGCATCTTGAGTTTTTTCTAGCCGATTCTTAATGTCTTGGCATGTTGAAAGTCGATTCTTCGTGTGTGCCTCTGTCATCTTGGGCGCTTCGTTCGCATCCACCGACACCACAAGTCTCGAAAAATTTTGGGCAGCGCCTTTTTTCTCGCGATCTTCGTTTTCTCCAGGCCGGCGATGGTCGATTCGCATTATTTCTAAGTCCTGAAGCTAAAGTTTGGGCAAGTTTTTGGTGTTTTGTGGTTCCTGAAGGCTTACTTCTCTTGACGGAAACGGCACAGAAAGAGTCGCTGAAAGAGTTGATAGAGCGGTATCATTTCTCTGAAACCTTCGATCTTGTTGAAGGCCCTGCGTGGCTATCGAGGTTTAGAGCAAATCAAAGCGATAGCGAACTTCACAGTGGGTCCGCTCGAATGGCGCCGACCCTTAACAGGGCGGAGGCGAACTTTCGAGGATTTGCCGTGACTATGCAAATGATGGAGCCCCTTCCGGCTGAGGCAGCCCAAGATTCTGCACTTCAAGATTCTCCTTTCCATGATTCTCCAATTAGAGTTCAGAGTGGTTACCCTCTTTTTGGCGTCGACTATGATGCTCAGACGCTGGTGTTTGATTTGGGCTTTGAGGAATTTTGTGATTCCAATAAGGGCTGTTACATCGGGCAAGAGATTGTGGAGAGAGTTCGAAGCCGAGGGGGGCAGGGGCCTCGACAGCTGTTGGGGCTCGAGTCCGCTCAGCCGTTGGTTTTAGGCACTGAATTATTCGTCATGAAGGGTGATTCGCGATTGTCGGCCCGTGTGGGTTCTTGGGTACAATGTGACCCTTATCTGTGGGTGGGCCTGGCGGTGGGGTCGCGAGGTCTCGCGGTGGGAGATATCGTCTATGCATCTCCTGCAGATCTGGAAGGCCAGCATGCAAAAATAACGAGGATTTTTAAAGCATAGACGTTTTCGGGTGCATCAACGACAAACTAAGGTGAAAACCGACGAAAGGCGCTCCTGCGATGCTTCTTAAGAAATTTGAATTTCTTTGAATTTTCAGAGGTTAGCTGTCGAGGGGTCTCTGGCATCTGAATTGCAGCCTTTCTAGAGTGAGAGACAGGAAAATAAGAGGCAGGGGTACGGTTCGTTCGTGTGTCTTTAAAGCAAATACCCCCTACTTTAGAGAATCCCCTTAGGCACGAATGGCCTGCCCCCCTTTTTTTCTATTCTTTCTTGAAATGTGGCCAGGTGAGGCTTCGTCACAAGATTTCCACTTACCGTTGCTTTCTTCCGAATCTGGCGGGGTTCATGGAACGGCTTTGAGAAACCGCCCAGCCACCCCCATGAATTAACCAAGGTTCCATTACTAATCTATATCTTTTCTGAAGATTAATTCATCGGTTGCCGAACCATTCCGTCAGTTATAGTTTCATGGTTTAAGCCTTCATGTCCGGAGGGATGCGCATGTATTTTTCCGTACATGGATTGTTAGGTGGAGAGATGGGTGAGAGGCTTAAACCAGCGGTTTGCTAAACCGCCGTACGGGTAACACTGTACCGGGGGTTCGAATCCCCCTCTCTCCGCCAGAACTTGGAATCGGTTTGAAGCGAGTTTTTTAAAAGCGTAATAACAATAAGTAGTTGAAAACACCAATCTGGGCCGGGTCCTTCGGCCTGATCTTTCGCAAGATTTCAGAAAATTTCGTGAGTTTGCTTCTTTTTTGCTCCTCGCATGCTTCTTCGTTTTGAGGAATTTTTTCCTAACTTCTGGGGCCATTCCGGCCAATCCCGGACGGCAATAATTAAAAGAGCCGGAAACAAGTGGCAGCATGGCTGTCGCTCAACTTATAGGAGCAAACTTTATGTACAACTTACTCATTAAACTTATGGTCTTAGCCGCATTGGCTGAGCTCGGATTGTCGCTGACGAAGGTAGCAAATTGTCATTCGCGTGAATGCGCCATGCAGATCGAAAAGGCCTCGCGAGACATTTTGAAAGTTAAGTGGAGGTCGATTTCTGTGTTCCCGGAAGAAGCAAAGCGGTTTCGATAAAACCGAAATCTGATTCTTTTGAATTACTACGGGTACGTGCAGCCAGTCGAAAAAGTACCCGTGATTGTGTGGGCGGGATAATTAGAACCAGACTCGTTCGTGCTGTAGATATTGTTGCAGGTGAATGTACCGGTCATGGTCGATGAACTATCTTTTGTGACGGTAAAGCTACAGGATGTTGTCGTCGCGCGCTTCCACTCGGTAGGCGATTTTCAGAAAGTACTTGAGGGTGTCGAAAATGGCCAT
>CAZRCG010000009.1:0-115063 GCA_964598565.1 uncultured Bacteriovoracaceae bacterium
AGGCGATCAAGGCTCAGGGGGCCGACTATGTGCTCACAGTCAAAAGCAATCAGCCGACTTTACACAGTCGAGTGAAGAAGCGATTTGAACACTATGAATCCATTAAGTACGAAGATGTCAAATTTCAGTACACCGAGGATACGAACAAAGATCATGGTCGGATTGAGCTCCGAAAATATTGGCAGGCGACGATCGACTGGAAGCACACCCAGCTTGAATGGAAAGGCTTGCAAACAATTGGAATGGTGGAAGCTCATCGAACGATCGGAGAAAAGACGAGTGTGGAGCGACGGTATTTTCTGAGCAGCCTCCCCTTAGACGTCCAACGATTCTCAGAAGCCGTGCGTAGTCACTGGCAAATTGAAAGTACTCATTATTTGCTCGATGTCTTTTTCAAAGAAGATGATTGTCGGATCCGAGATAAGACCGCAGCCGAGAATTTTTCTGCTCTTCGCAAAATGGCTCTAAGTCTGCTTAAGCGAGCGCCAGAACCATGGAAAAAGGGAGAGAAAACCAGATTCAGTATGGCCGGAAAAGGAAGACATGCCGCGAGAAGACCCGAAAAATATCTCAGCAAAGTCCTTTTAAGCGGAATTTAAATGATTTCGCCCTGGCATTAGCTCGTGAAGGCTATCGTTGGCGCGATATTCATGTAGGCGAACTGTTTCGCACGCTCACGTTTTCTGGATTTTGGAAATTCGCCGCTCGCCACTGGCGAACAGGCTGGTCTGAAGTTCACCGCTCGCTCTCGAAAAAACTTTTTGCACGAAGTCTCTCTCGCTTAGTCCCTGGCATTGAAGCGCGCGATCTCGTGCCGGCTCCCTCCGGAGTACGCGCCCAAGTAATGAATGGCGAAGGTGATTTAGTTCACGACTTTTTGTTTAAAAAAGGGCCCAACGCTCTTCACGTCCTCAATTCACCGTCCCCTGCCGCCACCTCATGCCTGGCCATCGGCGAAGAGATTGCCAAGAACTATTTGACTTTGAATGCCTAGCAGGGAATTTCGAAGGGTAAGGAGAGGGGGTAGTTGGCTTAGCACTGACAAGGTGGTGATAACATCAATCAAAACCTAAGAAAAAGCCACGAAGCGCATTCAGTACGCCAAGATCAAAAAAGAAAAAACGGGGATGCTTTACAAGGTCGACCTCCTTTTCGATGCAGATGGGATCATTGAAGAGGCGACGAACAATCAGCGTATCCTCAAGAGTTTAAAAATGTCTCACGACTGACTGTCGAGGAATTTTGGCCCCTTTTTGACTGAGATCTGATGAGATCAGACAATGGGTTAGCCAGAGCCGGGATATAGGCGTAACAGAGCCAACTAATGAATCTAGCTCGAGTCTCATGGCTACTCAGACGATCGGCCATATTATCTCAGAGCCGTAATGGTAATACCTGTCGTGGATGCAATCTTAAAAAGAATCTCGGTAATATCTTTGGCGGTATCGAGCGGCGAGAAACGAGAGATATCTTTGGGCACAAAAATCGTATCGCCCCGTTCAATGGTGGTTCGATAGAAAGATCTCAAGAGAAATCCGCGATTTTGCCTTTTAGAAATAACGGATCCATCCGCTCGAATGACAAAAACCGAGTCGCTATCCGCGTTCATCGTGAGTCCTCCCGTTTGATCGAGATAATGTTGGACTGACCGATTATCGACGAACACAAGACTGGTGGGATTATAGACTTCTCCGGTCACCGTTACAGTCGAGGGTACCTGAGGTATAAATAATTTATCTCCTGCCTCTAAAGGTATATCAAAACGGCTTCTTTCAAAGTTTTCTAGTGGAGTCACACGAATGACCATGCGGCCACTGACCTCCGATCTTTCTAAGTTTTTTAATAGGGCTCGCCGCGCCGCTAGAGCTTCTTGGGAACTCGCGGCATCTTCGCTGGCCCTCACCGCCCTCGGGTTTAAGCTCTCTTGCAAAATAGCTTCCTCTAAGCGCGAAATTTGTTCCTCTAAATTGCGTTCTTGAATTCTTCGGACACTCTCTCGAGTAAAAATAGAGCCAGGCAGAAAGGCTTTATCAGAAAACCCTCCTGCTCGACGAATCACACTGCTCAAACGCTCATTACGCGAAAACGAATAACGCCCCGGAAACTTTACCTCCCCCTCAAGCACTAAAAAATTATTAAGCTCAAAATTGGGAATTCCCTGAATCAATACATTGTCTTTCGGCATCAGTTCGGGGTTATTACCATCATCCTGATTGAGCAAACTCTGCAAGTTGACCTGAAAGCGATCAAACTTCAGCTGATTATTCTCAATGCTATAGCGAGCAATTTCAGCGTTGGCCAAATACGCATCTTGAGTCAAATTGCCGGCCATATAGATGAGATCTCTCAGTCTCATCCCCTCAAAATGAAGATACTCGCCCGGCTTATTCACTCTGCCTGAAATGGTAACGCGCTCTCTAAGATTGAGTTCGTCTTTCGAAAAAACAACGACCTGATCACGATCTTGAAGTTCAATATTGTGAGCGCTATCGCCGCCCAGCGCTTTTTCTAAATTGACAAAAAGGGAACTTTTTTCATCTTTCGGCGGACGAACTCGGATGATCTGAAGATAGTCTGTATAGGGCTCGGGTTTCAAAGCTTCAAACGACTTTAAAAGGTCCGCGACTTTCAATCCGGGACGAAACTCATACGGCCCTGGTCGTTTGACATGACCTCTTAAATAGACGGTCTTGGCCATGATATCTAAAACCGGAAATACCCTGACAAAATCGCCGTCCATAAGAACCTCAGATAGCGGGCTCTTTGAGATTTCTTCTGCAGAGAGCGTCGCCAGATTTTCGGGTATCATGATATCGCGTGTGACTCGCTCCTTATTTGAAACGACACGCTCTAAAGATAAGCGGCCGGCATGTCCCGAAAAGGACAAACCTCCCCCCATCATAAGCAAATCATGCAAACGAGAGTCAGCCTTTAGTTCATAGATTGCCGGTCGTTTTATATTGCCTGCTAAAGCGGCCACAGGGCCAATGACTGGAACCAAAACGACATCTTGAGACTGCAAACGAAGGCTGGTGCTCGAACCCTTAATTAAAAAATCATAGAGGTCCACAGTGGCAATCTCTTTGCCACCACGAACCACTTTTATCGAACGCAAGCTGCCGGTTTTCTTAATGCCACCGCCATAAAAAAGTGCATTGATGGGGCTTGAGGTTGATGCCACTTGATAGGATCCCGGTTTTTCAACTTCTCCTACGAGCATCACTTCAATACTTCGAATCGATTCGAACGAGAAACTCACTCTCACACCACTCATCAAGCGAGTGATGCGTTTTTCAATGGCCTGAGTCATTTCCGCATAGGTTTGTCCGACGACTTTGACCGTGCCCACTTTTGGAATGAAAATGGTTCCATCGCGTCGTACCGTAACTTTGCGGCTCAAAGAGTTTGCTCCCCAGACATTGACGGTAAAAACGTCTCCCGGGCCCATGATATAATCGGCACTGATAGGAATATTCTCTAAGGCCGTAAACGATTCGGCCGATCGATTAAATAAATTGTAGCCAAACTGTTCCAGCCTTCGTGAAACCTGCGATGGAAAGCGCCCCGAAAAAATGGTCTCAACCGTCGATCGTTCGTTACGCTCCCTTTCGCGCTGTAAGGCTCTCTCCATTTCTCGCTGTGAATCAATCATCTCTAACGAAAGCTCGGGCTGCCCAATCGATGATGATTGCTGACGACGAGCCGCTGAGTCAGCGCTCAGACGAGACTCGCTCCTCGGCAAACCAGGGCGATCCACCCCGTCGGCGTCTGTCATCGAATCACCACCTGCCTTAGAATTTATAAGGGCTTGGCGCTTTAACAAAAGCTCCGGATCGATCTCACTTTGCTTAAGCAAGTCATTCATCGGCGTCTGGGACAAGCCCCTCATAGGCAGCGGCTCGTCCATGCCCGCTTCAGGGGCCCAGTCTTCGAAATCAGAATCTTCTGCAGCACGCGTTGGCGCCATAAGCAGTGGAAGCCACTGCACCGAGATCACCAGAATCAAGAATTTTAAGCACTTTTGTATCTGCATCGTCCCAATAATTGTCCTATTCTAAATGTGTATAAGCGAACAGACAAAAGGTGTTTTGGTCAATCTTATCGAAATACCAAATTTTACTGGCTTATTGGAACACCAGAGACTATCGCGGCTACTTAAACACCAGAGACTGCCACGGCGTGGAATGACTGGATTGAGGAAGCGAGCCCTCCGTAGCACGGATCAGAGCGCAAAGCCTCTCTGGAGTGGCCTCTGGTTCGGCTACGACCCAATTGGAATTTTGAACGCTCAGCGCATTTTTCGTCTGATGGTCGTGCGTGGCAGCCGGAAAAGGAATGAAAATGGCCGGTCTACGAAATGCCATCACTTCAAAAACCGTCATCGCCCCCGCGCGGCAAATCAGCAAATCTGCGCGCTCGTAGAAAAGAGCCATTTGATCTGAAAAGGCAAAGACCTCAGCTTCTAAGCCCTGCTGCCTATAAAACTGACGAAGCTCCTCTTCGTCTCGCTTACCTGTTTGATGCACAAATGCAATTTCAGAAAAATCCAACCGACGAGCGAGAATCAAATTCATCACCGCTTGATTTAGTCCTCGAGCTCCCTGAGAGCCTCCCACAACACCAATTACTTTAGGCGGCCACGAGTGTGCTCGCGCTTTCGATGCGGCCACTCGAAGTGTTTTGCGAATAGGTAGGTTTACCGTCTGAAATCCCGCCTGAGGAAATGCCGATAAAGCCACAGCTCCAAGCCGTCTCAAAAAACGATTGCTAAGCCCTGCATAAGAGTTTTGCTCCAAGACCCCGATGCGCGGATTATTTTTACTAACCATTTTATCGACTGGTTTACATAATAATTTGACAGGCTTTATGAAAAAGCTCCAAACGCCTCTTCGTACGAGGGCTGCAGCCACCGTGGGCGCCGAGGCATAGCCACCCACTCCAAGCACTAGGTCAGGCTGCAGCCGATGCAGTAAAAAAAAACTCTCGACAAATCCTCGAACGAAGGCCATCACACCCAAGCCCTTCGAAATCATTCCCTTGCCGAGCAAACCCTTTGCCGAAATATAGTGAAGCTGCATGCGAGAATCGGGCAACGATACGCGAGCCTCAATTCCCCATCGCGTTCCTATAAAATGTATTTGAGAGTCAGGATGATCGTCTAGAATCTCTTCGGCTACCGCCATCCCTGAAAAAAAATGACCCCCAGTGCCACCACCACAAATAAAGACCTTCATTGACACTTATCTTAGCGGCATTGGACGCCAAGTTCAGCTAAGAAAACAACATTTACCAATGAAACCAAAAAGGAAAAGACCCTAACGACACGTCTACGGATTCTTTCAAATGAGGATGTGACAGCGTCATGATGATTTCTACATCAAAACTACTTCGCAATCCTGTTGCATAAACATTCTCATAGAAAAAATTATCGGAACGGTTCCCCAGACTGGCACGGTTGGCAGGCTCCGCTTTTTTAAACGAGAAGAATACCTTGGGACTAGTCATATCGATCGGCTGAAACTCAAAGGGACATGACGTGACCATGGATACGCCCGATTTGCCCATCAACGAGCGACAGGTGAATGAAGCCTTCGTTAAGTGCTTTTCAGATTCTTCGGTGGTGATTTGAAATGGCACAGCAAAGGCCCGTTGACGTTTGGAATCATTCGCTGCCCAAATGAGACCCTGCAAATCACCTGAAAATGTGGTGTGAATACGCATCGAGCTTTGACCTAAGGTATTTTTATAGCTTGATTCAAACCAGTGGTTGGCCTGGGCATGAGACGTCATAGTGATCAATGGATTGGCAGGATCCACTGCAAAATCAACCCACTGTATAGGTTTCGATGCGGCCAAGGCGGCAGCCAGAGGCGCCTTTTTTTTCATACGAAATACCTGCCTAATGGTTTTTGTCTGCACCACAAACGTGCCCACAATTTTGAAGTCGTTACTAAATATATCGGCCAGCACGATGGTCGGACGACAGGTGGTAGAGTTTTTTAGAGTGGCTTGACCCGCGTCGCCCTTAAGTTCCCACGCTATAGACAGACCCTCTTCCCGGCACTGAGCATCGTGATCGGCATCCGAAAATTGAAGCTCAAAAGAAGCCGAAGCGCCGCCGTAAATATCGGTGATAGACGCATTGTCATCTATCTCAGAGGGGATAGGAGCCGGAGTGGAATTGCCCGTAATGGGTAAAGGAACCACTCTTCTAACAGGGTCGGAGGCGTCTTCAACTCCCCCGCACGAAGAGAGCGTCACGGTGAGGACGGCTAAAAAACTGGCGGTAATTAGGACATTCGTTTTCACGCTCTAGGGCTACTGCAATCATCATACCGGGCTAGAAACGGCTCAAAACACAGATCGGTGACGCTACTACGCAATCATTTCTCAGCACTTCTAGGAAAGAGGTTTGTTCACCAGTTGCCGACTTACGATTTAAACTGAGCACGACGATGAAGAGCCTGCAGGGCTCCCAGAGCGATGAGGGCTGATAAAAATGCAGAACCCCCGCTTGAGAAAAACGGAAGAGGCAAACCCTTCGTAGGTAAAAGCCCCATCGTGACCATCATATTAAGCAGGGCGGGGACGACCAGAAAAAAGGTCAATCCAATACCTAAAAAATAACCAAAATCTTCTCTCTGATTTTTTGCAATACGAAGCCCCATAAATAAAAGCCCCAAAAAAAGAGCCGTTACAACCGCAATGCCAACAACACCAAGCTCTTCTCCAAGAACAGAAAAAATAAAGTCGGTATGGGCTTCCGGTAGATAGTAGAGCTTTTGTTGACTATTACCTATACCTACGCCCGTCCAGCCTCCATTTAAAAAAGCCATGAACGACTGGATCACTTGAAAACCGGCCCCTTGCACATCTTGAAACGGGTCTAAAAACGTTAAGACCCGCTTGGCGCGATACGCTTCGTTCATGACCACCACGGCAACGGCCGGCAGAATTAAAATTCCAAGACCTAATAAATAGGCCATGGGAATTCCTCCCACAAACCACAGCACCAAACTTAAAGCCAAGACATTCATCGCCCCACCAAAGTCTGGCTGAAGAAGAAGAAGACCCATCAAGAGACCCGTTACAATGAGCAACGGCAAAAAACCCTTATTAAATAAATGAAGCTTATCGCTCTTAGCCACCAACGTACCCGCTAAATAAAAAACAAGTAACAGACGTACAATCTCTGAGGGCTGAAAGCGAAGAAATCCGAGGTCGAGCCATCGCTGGGCCCCTCCGCCCGTTGAACCGATACCAGGAATCATCACCAAAATGAGGAGCCCCATGCCCCCTGCCAGCAAAATCATTCGATAGCGAGCAAAGCGCTCAAGTGGCAGCTGAGCGACCACAAAATAGAGAAGCCACCCGAGGCCTAAAAATAAGAACTGCTTTTTTACGTAATAAAGAGAGTCGCCGTATTTCTGAAGCCCCATCACCGCAGACGAACTATAGATCATCAGCAAGCCAAACGCCGACAATAACAAACCCACTACAAGAAGAGGCTTCGACGATAAACCTCCCACCACGGCCTTTGCCTTGACGCTAAAACGCTCCACTATTCTTCGACGAACTCCCCTCCAATTAGTTTAAACGCTGCTTCTAAAAAGTCTAAGAAGATTTCAGCTAAGAGCTCTTTCGCCTGGTTCGCCCGAGCAAATCGAATCAACTCTTCGCCCCCATAACCGATTTAAAAAAACGGCCCCGTTCTTCAAAATTCTTAAATTCGTCGAAACTGGAGCATCCGGGTGACAGCAGCAAACAGGTCGACGAAGACCACGCTTGGCTTTGACACCACTCGAGAGCCTCACGAAGAGAGCGAAAAACATGAAGCCGAGTCGTCTCGCCAGCCGGCTTACTGTTCTCGCTGACCAATGCGGGCCCAGACAATTCCTCTTTCATCGATGAATCTTGAATCTCCTCCCCATTTAGCTGCTGAATGATGGTGTCACGAGCTTCTCCAAATACAAGTACCAAATCGCCAGCTCGAAGCGCTGACCGAAGTCTGGAAAAGTCATCTCCCTTGTCTCGGCCTCCGAGCAAAAGTACCACACCTGCATAGCGATTCTGTGCATAGCGCAGGCCATACAGTGTGGCATGAACCGTCGTGGCCTTAGAATCATCCAGACACGCGAGGCCTTGCGCACTTTCGAAAGCCTCGAGTCGATGAGGCAGCTTAGGCAGGTGCTCAAGCATCTCGGCGCTGAGCGAAAAATTCCAGTGCTGCGCTAATCTCTCTGCCAAACGACGAATGACAACCGAAAGCTCTTCTGTCTGAGAAAAATAAACACATGAAGAGCGAAACGGCTGATGATCGCGTAGCGGCCATTCCTCTTTTTCTTTCAATCGAGCAAACTCCACACCGTCGCCCATCGGTTGAACGTCCGTCGGATAACAGAGATTCTCCGCAAACCGAAGTAGATTCCATTTTGCACGATGGTAATCTGCCAGTGTGTCGTAACGATTGAGATGATCGACATCAAGGTTGAGAATAATGGCGTAATCTAAACGGGAAGTCTTTAGACGCTCACACTGATAACTCGAAACTTCAAGAACGGCGATATCGTAATTATCGCCTGGCTTCAGGGCATGCGCCATGGCGCAACCAATATTACCTCCCACAAAAATACATTTCTCAGGCAAAGCACGCCGTAAGATTTCGCCCAGTTGATAAGTCGCCGTCGATTTGCCGTCGGTCCCCGTAATAGCAATAATGGCCCCCTTAAACCGACCGCAAAAAAAATCCAGCTCTCGCACTTCATACGACTCAAGATGCTTAAAGAAGGGACGTCTCGTATCAATGCCAGGCGAAAGAAAGACTTGGGCCGGCAAATACGGAGCCCAATCAAATGTATCAAAATTTCCATCAAGCGATTGAAAATCAGTTCCGTTCTTTCCCACCAGCAATTGGCCGGCAACTTCATCGAAGACCCAATAATCGCCATTCACACAATTGGCGAGCGCCTGAGTTACCCGGCCCCATCCTAAAAACAGATTGGTCATATGCACACCACCAAGACCCTTGTAGCACCCACTGGATGTCACTCGACAAGACCAAATCTTTCCCTTTAGCCTGAGGCATGACAACGACATTAGTGATTTCGAGTCTTTTGATCTCTCTCGGCAGCTCAAAGGTGGCCCCAGCCCCTGTAAAAACGTGGACGATTTCGAAAGGGCTCTCTAATCCTGAGTCGGCCTATTATGAGCCCGACTCCGACACTCTCTTTGTATCGTCTGTGGCTGGAAGCCCCACAGAAAAAGACGGGCGTGGTTGGATCTCAAAAGTTTCTCCCGACGGAACCATGATTAAAACGCGCTGGGTGACTGGTCTTCATGCCCCTAAGGGCATGCGAGCCTATAAGGGCGTGCTCTGGGTAACCAATATTGATGAAGTGATCAGCATCGACATTCGAAACGGCAAAGTCCTTGCAAGAGTTCCTGTCAAAGGCTCCCAATTTTTAAACGATATCGCTATTGACGCCCAAGGCGACGTTTATGTCTCGGATACGCTAGGCTCCAAAATTTTCAAAATTCGAAACCATAAAGTAGAGGTATGGGCTGAAGGTCCAACTCTCGGCGCTCCCAACGGTCTCTTGATCGAGGGCGACAGGCTATTTGTAGCGACCTGGGGCTTACCCAAATCAGATTGGACAACCGATGAGCCGGGAACACTTTATTCCATGAACTTAACAACGCAAAAGAAACGTCGATTGGCGCCAAACGGTCTGGGTAATCTTGATGGTCTCGAGCGCTATGAGTCAGACGGTTTTTTGGTCTCTGACTGGATGGCCGGCACTGTCTTTTATATCTCAAAAAAGAGAAAAGCTTTCCTCATTCTCGAAGGGCTCAAAAACTCAGCCGATATTGGTTATAGTTCCAAGCATGAGAGGCTCTTTGTGCCTTTGATGGGAGCCGATCGCCTAGAGGCTTACCAAGTCGCAGCGCAGTCCTAGCTTCAGGCCAACGTGGTACCAAAATTACAACAAAGTCACTTTATGCGGCTTATAGGCTTGGTATTTTTTTAGAGGAAGCCCTCCATCGTTTTCTCCAAGGCCTGAGAGACGCCGAACATCACAACAGCAAAGTGTTGCAATATTTTTTAAGAATCTTCGCGCTCTCGCACGCGCCAGGTTAACGAATTTTTAGAGCGCTCAGAGCGGCTAAAGCAAAGATAACCGAAAGAATCCAAAATCGAACAATGACTTTGGATTCAGGCCAGCCACCTAACTCGAAATGATGATGAAGCGGCGCCATTCGAAAGATCCGCCGTTTCTTGATTTTAAAGACCCCCACTTGCAACATCACCGACAAGGCTTCTAAGACAAACAAAAATCCGGCAATCACTAGGATGAGTTCTTTCTTTGTCAGTAACGCCACCGCACCCAAATAAGCTCCTAGTCCCAGCGCACCCACATCGCCCATAAAAATTTCAGCCGGATGGGCATTGAACCAAAGAAAGCCAAGACCCGCCCCAATGACAGCCGCCATACCGATGGCCAACTCCCCACCTCCAGCCAAAAAGTCGAAATGCAGGTACGATGAAAAACCAGAATGACCCGCTACATAGGCCATCACCAACAATACAAAGGCCGTGGTCATGATAGGAACAATGGCCAAACCATCCAGTCCGTCGGTCAAATTGACCGCATTCGAAGCGCCGTTCAGAACAAGAAAGCCCCACAATAAAAACCATAGGCCAATATCAATCTGCGCTGCCTTTAAAAAGGGAAATGCTATCGTAGGCCCCAGACCTACCCACGACAATGCCAAGTAAGAAACTAGAACCGACAGCCCCCCCAACCACAGCATCTTCGCTCTAAAGCTTACGCCCTTAGAGTTTTTCTTGGTAAACTTCAAAATATCATCCACCAGTCCCACCGCACCAAACGAAATCAACGCCAGCAGGCTGATCCATACCATGCTTTCTTCGAGTCGATTGAACAACAGCACAACAACCACAATGGCGCCAATTAAAGGTAGTCCTCCCATAGCGGGAGTACCGGCTTTTTTCTTATGTGATTGAGGCCCATCGTCTCGAATACTTTGCTGCACCTGTCGCTTGCGCAGCCAAGCGATCCAACGAGGCATCACATAGAGCACCAAAATAAAAGAAAAGAGAGCCGCCATGATGGCTCGAAACGAAATATAGCGAAAAAGATTCGCCATCCATGAGTCAGGAAAAAAATTCTGAAGAATATAAATAAACAAGGCCTTAGTGTACCTAAAACAGGGCGGCTCAGGTCAAACAGATTGACCCAGATAAATCATAAAATTTCTGCTGTGGCGCCTGATCCAGGGGCGTCAACCGTCTCCCACATGCACCTTCGTTTGGCCTCACGATTTAATGTCAACTCAAAGCGATCAAAGCATCTCGAGCTACAAGTCGATCGTCGAAAGGCTTTTTCTCACGACCCACAATCTGATAGGTCTCGTGTCCCTTACCTGCAATGAGCACAATATCGCCATCATTCGCACTTTGAACCGCTCGCTCTATGGCGCGCCGACGGTCAACCTCCACCACCAAAGGCTTAATGCGTTGAATGCCGGCCAAAATCTCTCGAACAATCAATTCAGGATCTTCCGTACGAGGATTGTCCGATGTCACATAGACCTCATCGGCATAGAGCTCCGCAATCGAACCCATTTTAGGTCGCTTTGAACGATCTCGATCACCCCCGCAACCAAAGACAACCCTCAATTTTCCTTTCACCAGCGGTCTTAACGTGCGAAGCACATTCTCGAGTGCATCGGCGGTATGGGCGTAATCGACCAAAACGGTTTTTCCTACAGCCGTCTTTTTATTCGCTGTCGATTCTTGCAACATTTCCACTCGCTCAAGCCGACCAGGTATGGAAGGCACCGCGTCCAAGGCCCGTTGTATCGTCTTCGCAGATTGTTTAAGCGCATGGCCCATCGCCACCAGCCCCATCATATTTTCAATATTGTGACGCCCCAGCAGCGCTGACCGATAATTTTCTCCATTGGACAATCGCCACTCACTGCCTTCCACCGTCGTTTTCCATTCAATCACATTGAGATGCTCTCGAATCGACACGCTCTTCGAAAGCGCCGCCGGCTTTAAGGCGGGAGTCCCCTGAAAGGCCCATGTGATAAGAGACAAACCAGGTAAAACAGAAAGCTCTTCGCTCAGTCGCCACCCATAGGTCGCATCGATAGGCACGATGGCCCAGCGCTCTTTTTTGGGACTTGCCAGCAGCAATTCACTAAAAAGTTTCTTCTTCGCTTCAAAATACTTTTCCATGGTGCCGTGATAATCTAAATGCTCCGCTGTTAAGTTGGTAAAAATAGCCACGTCGAGCGATAGACCCAAGAGTCGCCTCTGATCGAGCGCATGCGAAGATGCTTCAAATACAAAGGCATTTGCCCCCTGCGCACAAAAATTATTAAAGAGCTTTTGAAAGACCGTAAAATCTGGCGTCGTCAACGACGACGAAAGACGCTGCGTTCCAAAAACTGCTTCGATCGTTCCGATACGGCCGGGATTAAGGCCCATTTCTTTTAGAAGTGCCTCCACTAAAAATGTCGTTGTTGTTTTACCGTTCGTGCCAGTGACTGCCACCGTGAGTACCTTACGTGTCGGGTCTCCATAAAAATCTCTTATCGCCAACGCCATGGCTTTCGTCGTATCGGTTACCTGAATAATAGGACAGGCCGGCTCAAAACCTTCCGGAATTTTCTCAATCACAAAAGCCACAATCGAGGGATGGTCTTGAATCGAATTTAGAAATTCGTGACCATCGGCACTGGCCCCACGCCGCGCAAAAAATAAAACTCTTTTAGATTTATCCAAGCTTTCAAGTTGTCGGGTATCGGCGGTTAGCTCGTCAAAGTCAGTAAGCAATTCTCCCGACAACCAAAGGTTATGCTGTTTCAGAACTTCTAGAAAACCCATGCCCTCAAACTAACTGACGCTCTACTTGAAGTAAACCTTGACCCGCTGATCGGAGGTTAACTCCTCACGCACGGCTGTACCAAAACCAATAAGGTCAAATCTCTGGCGTTCATCATCGGGAAGGCCACGAACCTCTCTAAAAACTTCTTCAAAACTTCGTCCTATAAAACGCGAATCGCCATGAGGCACCGTTCGAACGGCCGCCGTCTCGGCATCAGACTCAGGAGTAATGCCTAGCACGCCAAGGGCGCGCGAGGCAATTCGTCGAAACGAGGGCGCCGCCACACTACCACCAGACGCCCGACCCTGGGGATCATCATAAAGAACCAACAAAACAAAGGTAGGATCATACGCCGGCACATAGCCCACGAAACTGACGATCGATGATGTCGCCGAATAGCGTTTGATCATTTTACCACCTCGACCGGGAACATCGACCAGCTTCTGAGAGGTTCCGGTCTTTCCCGCAATTTGATAACCGGGGATTGAGGCCTGAGCGCCAGTAGCTCCGCGTTCAGTCACTTGCACCAACATATCGGTGAGCATGCGAGCCTGATCGGCCGACAGTATTTCGCGAGTTTCAAGATTTGGTTTCCACAAGATATCGCTCTTGGTAGCGGTTCCTCCAGGGCCTACAATCTTCGAGACCAAATGAGGTGTCACCAAGTAGCCCCCGTTGGCCACGGCGGCAATCGCACGAACCAATTGAATGGCCGTCACGGCGACACCCTGTCCAAAGGCAATATTAGATAACTCGATGGGTCTCCACGACGAGGGATCTCGCATCAAGCCCGACGCCTCACCCGGAATATCAATTCCTGATCGAGAGCCAAATCCAAATTTCGAAATCGTCGAATGAAAGTTGTTTGCGCCCAACTTTAATCCAATTTTTGCAGACGCAATATTGGACGATACTTCCAATAAATCTTGCAGGCTTAACCAACCATATTTTTTCTGATGAAATTCTCGAATTCGATGATTCCCCACCCGAAACTGTCCATTTTCTCCAAAAATTTGTGATTGAGGCGTCATCTTCAGATGCTCGATGGCGGCTGCCGATAATATAATTTTAAAGGTGGATCCAGGCTCGTAAACATCGGCCACAGGGCGAATACGATTAAAGTCGCTCTTTTGACGAGGGCCATCGCGAGATGCCATAGCCCAAATCTCACCCGTCTTTGGGTCCATCATGATGGCCTGCGCGCTCAAAGGATCTTTTTCTTTGATCACTCGATCGAGCTCGTCTTCCACGAGACGTTGCAAGCGAAGATCGAGCGTGGTCTCCACACGACGGGTCTCAAACCATTCTTGATCGTAATCATCAAAGAGAAGAAGTCGACCCAAGGCATCTCGAATACCGCGCACTCGCACCCGATCGGCCGATCGCAGGTGGGAGTCATAGGTTTTTTCTAGCCCTTCAAGACCCGTCCCATCCACACCTGCCGTACCAATCAGCGGCTTGGCCAAAGATCCGTGGGGATAAACACGCTTACTTTCTTTTCGAGCATAAATGCCATCTAAAGAAAGAGCATCGATGCGCTTGGCTGTTTCATCGTCGACCTCTCGCTTCAACCAGACAAAATATTTGTCTTGAGACAACAAGTTCGTCAGTTTAGCAACAGACATTTTCAACAGGGGCGCAAGCTTCTGTGCCGTCTTTTCGGGATGCGCGATCACTCTTGGATTAGCAAAATAACTCTTTTCAATGACCGATATCGCCAACTCCCGACCGATACGATCGACAACAGGGCCCCGGCTTGTCACACGCTCAAACGACTGGCTCTGCTGACTCATTCTTTCTTTGCCTGAGGCAAGCTTCACCAACCGTGGGTCAGGCATCACCTGAAACTGAATCGCACGAACCATCACGAAGGCAAAACCGATGGTCAAAAGACTCACAACAAAAAAGAGGCGGCCCTTTGATTTGACGCCTGGCAAAGTTCTCGGGTTTTGCCTCATGGGACAATCACCACTTGATCAGGAGACGGCTCATCATAACCACGCTCTTTCCAGAATCCTCGAAAAGAAGCGTCCGCCAGCCGTTTACTGATTTCGGCCTGCAGTCGCAGCTGCTCTTCCCTCGCCTCACGTTCAGCCGTTTTCACCTGCTCAAATTGATAAGCCAATGATGTGATTTCCAATCGAATCACCATCATCGACGTCCAATACGCCAGCAAGGCCAAAGCTATGACCAGAAAAATGGCCCTAATACCGAAGCGACGCTTGTTCACCTGATTTCATCCCCCCAAAAGATCATTCTATCGGGGCCCCCTGATCCGGCAAAGACAAATCGAGCTCCTACACTCGCTTTGGGTGTTCCGGGGGCAGCCCCCAGTTTAAGGCACAGTACCTTGCAAAAATCTGAGAAAACGATTTTAATTTGCTGAGTCATGGTAAGTTCCCAGTCGAGCGCCTCGCTCTAGCCAACACAGTGCTAGATCGATGGGGCTCAGACGTGACATAGATTTTGTATACCTGGGTTCGGTAGCTCAGTTGTCTCACCGCAGGTGAGCCAAGAAACCAGAGAGCGCCTCGCTCTAGCCAACAAACGCTAGATCGATGGGGCTCAGACGTGACATAGATTTTGTATGCCTGGGTTCGGTAGCTCAGTTGGCTAGAGCGAGGGATTCATAACCCCTAGGTCGGCAGTTCGATCCTGCCCCGAACCACCATTTATTCGGCCCGCAGGGCCGATAAAATGAACCAGTAAGGCGTTTATACGGCTTTTTATGTTTTTGGGACCCCTTCGTTGCCACACCGTTGCCACACATGAAACAGAAATCTGCCTCACCACGCGGAAAAAGTGGGGTGGAAAATCCAAAAACTTGGGTCAAAAAATGGATGGATTTCGGAGTGTTTTTAAGAATGAGTCCTGATGAATTTAGGCGCTTTTAGTGCCTTCGTTAAACAGAGTGAACTAGCTTGAGATGTGAATGTTTTGAATAGCAATCCAAAGCCGACTGTGGATTCTGTTGTAAGCCAGCTTGAAGTTCCGGTGGAGCCTTCAAAGGCGGGCTCTCATTCTTCGGACTTAGCGAAAAAATGCGGGCTGTATGCCGTAAGTCATGAAATCGAATAGAGCGTCTCCCCCATTCAAGAAGATCTGGTTTAAACATCCGAAACACAAAGTTATCATGTCCCACTGGATTTCCGTTCGAAGCTTGAAATATTGTTTCGTCGGCCGCGATCTTTTTCTGACGAATCAGATCCTTTAGCTCTTCAAATAATTCTCGATTGCATGGAATACGGCGATTCTCTTTGCCCTTCGTCGGGCGAAAGATGCGCTTTAGAATATCAAACTGGCGCTGAATATGAATCAGTTCGCCATTTTCAATAATATCGCGCGGCTTTAAGCCCCAAATTTCGCCCGCTCGGGGGCCGGCATTCAGGGCCAAAAGATAAACAACATAAATCCATCGCTTCGAACCTTCTCGAAGATATTTCTGATTTGCGAATGAAAGAAAGCCAATCGCATCTTCCTCTGTCAAACATTGAATATCATCTCTCGTTTCTTTCAGCTGTTTAAAGCGAGCAGTCGTGACTAAAAGGAATCCGCAGTTGCTTCGCAGAAAAATTGAGAACGGAAGTGATGACATTCATTTTTCGGTTCACAGTGGAAGGGCGGATGCCCTGAGCCAGGAACTCCGACCGGATGGTCGTCAGAAAGCCTGGATGAAATCTATTGGGACAAAGACTGCCATATTCAGGCTTTCGGGCCAATATTCGAACAGAATTCTGTGTGGTAATAAGTGGAAACGTCAGTGTGAGAGTGGTGCCAGTGCCGTCGGTGGATTGAATTTGAAGATCGCCCTCGCACTTCGCCATGACACGCCTCGCATGCGATAGACCCAAGCCCTCGCCATGCGGAGTCCCATAAGACCCGCCCTCAGCAAGTACCTTCTGTAAAATATCGGCGCTCATTCCAGCGCCATTGTCTCCAATCTCGATCTGAATCCGATTCGTTCCCATTGGAGCAAAAGCCTTTATACCAATGGATCCAGAGCAATTCTTTCTCAGAATAGCTGAAATCGAATTGTCGATAATATTTGAGAGAACTCGAGAGAAAGTCACAGGCGATAGCGGAACAGCGACATCTGATTCCAGTGAGTTAAGTTCGGTTTTGATTTCAATTCCTGGATGATCGGCCAGTGTCGCTCGTTTTTCTTCATCCAGAGAGAGATAGCTTCCTTGAGAGCCGTGGAGCCACGGACATCTTCTGGCTTGGTTGCGCGGCCCAGACGTAAGTCTTGAGTGATTTGTTCAATGCGATCGACCACATATTTGATCATCGAATTTTTCTTCATCTCCGAGATCTTCGAAGAGTTTCGATCTTTTCTGAACGGCCCAAATTGTTCGTAAGCGCTACATGACTGAACCGACTTTTCGTAAAAAGATCACTGCCGCAGCGAAGAAGACGATAGTGGAACGAGTGAAGTTTCTGTCAAAAAAGGCCCGACTTCAGAAGCTACATAATTAAGAGATAGAGATTAAACAGGCCTGCTTTCTTCAAAAAGTGGGATCGATCGGGGGCTTGACCTATGTTTCTGAAATATCCATATTTTGAGCTACTTGTTTGTAACAAAAAATAGTATATAATTGTTACATAATGACTAGCATCGAAGCACCTAAAACTATTGAAATGACTATATTAAGTCGAATATATGGCCATGGTAGGGGTTGGTGCTTTACCCCGGGCGACTTTACGGACCTTGGCTCTTCAGAGAGCATACGCATTTCGCTTCATCGCCTCACGAAGAAAGAGACCATACGTCGCATTAGCCATGGATTTTATGATTATCCCATCCGTCACGAAAAACTGGGGATCCTTCCCCCAAGCCCTGAAGCTATCTCTGATGCCGTGGCAAGAAGAGATCATATTCGAATTCAACCTTCAGGGGCATATGTAGCAAACTTACTGGGTCTTACAGAACAGGTGCCAGCCAAGATAACATTTATTACAGAGGGAGCTTCAAAAACGCTCGAGGTTGGTGGCTATCGGATGGTTCTCAAGAAAACAACACCGAAGAATATGGCTCTTTCTGGACGAGTGTCTGGTCATGTTGTGCAAGCTCTCAAGTATTTTGGAAAGAATCGTATATCCCCCAATCACATCTCCCGCCTTAAACGTCGATTGAGGCGCGAGGATAAAGACATTCTCATTCGGGACGCTGCACTGACTCCTGCGTGGATCGCGAAATTAATTCGAAATGAGATTGCGAGGTAACTCGTGGACGAATTTGCCAACCTATCAGCCGACAAATTGAAGCCCTATTTTGCGATCGCTCGTGATCAAACCAAGCTTGATGACTTTATTATTGAAAAGGATTTTTGGGTCTGTTGGATTTTGAAAAGACTTTTTGGTTTGGACGATCTCAAAGATCATCTAATATTCAAGGGGGGAACTTCTCTATCTAAGGCGTATGGGCTCATTCACCGATTTTCAGAAGATATTGACCTGTCCATCGATCGAACCTATCTCGGATTTGTTGATGAAAAAGACCCCGCGACGAAGAGTCGAGAGAAGCGAGAAAAATTATTAAAAGACTTACGCGATGCCACGCAAAAATTTGTCCGTAACGAACTATTCCAACAACTAAAGGACAATTTTTCAGATCACTTGCGTAAGGATCTTGATTGGGCTCTTACCGTAGATCCCGACGATCCTGACCAGCAAAGTCTTCTTTTTCGATACCCATCGATTGCTGCTCGAGGTGAGTTCGCCTATTTGAAGCAAGAGATCAAACTTGAATTCGGGTCTCGAGGAGAGCTGTGGCCGTCGAAAAAAAGAAAGGTAACTTCAATTCTCGCTGAAAAAATTCCCGACGCGATGAGTGAGCCTGAGATTGAAGTGACTACCCTCGACGCCGTAAGAACATTTTGGGAGAAAGCTACGATTCTACATAAACTTCATTATTGGCCAGCGGACAAGGCTCTTCCCACTCATCACTCGCGTCACTACTACGATATCTATTGTATTCTTGGAGCAAGGGACCCGAGCGAGTTTTTCGAATCCGTCGAGCTTCTCGAAAAAGTGGCCGAACATAAGCGTCTCTTCTTTCGATCAAGTGCCGCTCGATATGAGCTTGCAAAAAGGGGAACACTTCGATTGAAGCCTTCAGCTGCCATCGCCAATATGCTTCACGGCGATTATGAAAGTATGTCGAACATGATTTTTGGAGAACCCCCTGCTTGGAGCGATATTGTTGAACGAATTGCATCATTCGAGGAAAGTTTTAATCATTGAAAACAGTTGGAGATTCTATTTGGCCCTCTCATTGCCACACCGTTGCCACACATTGGCCAGAAATTAACCGAATTCTGCCTCACTACGCAGAACTAAAACAGTCGAACCGCCTCTCGGTTGATATTGATTATATTTTGTTACCAAGCCGTATAATCACGTTTTACGAGATCAAGAGGACCATTTGTTCGAGCACCCGAAACAAGAACGAAAAACACGACAGAGGGATTCATAACCCCTAGGTCGGCAGTTCGATCCTGCCCCGAACCACCAACTTTACGCTGTTTCCAGACGGTTTTGGCGTTTGGGGAATGCGTCGATGGTACACCGATGGTACACATTTACCCGAAATAGACAGAATCGAACTCCAAAAAATTTTCTAAAGATTGTGAAACTGAATTCTAAACATAATGGATAAGTCTGAGATGAGATGATTTTGGGTCGGTGGGACTAAAGGCCATCTCCGGTGTGACAGAAAAAACACGAGCGGCTTCTTTTATTTTTTCTGCCAGTAAATGGACATAATGGATCGTGGTTTTGATGTCCTTATGTCCGGCAATTTCTTGTACCGTTTTTAAGTCGAGCCCTGCACCCGTCATGAGAGTAATGGCCGTATGCCTCAGATCATGAAATCGGATCGGCTTTCCTCCCCAGGCCATGAGGTCAGGCTTAAAAGTTCGGTAAATGAAATTATTGTGATCCACTGGATTTCCACATCCATTTTGGAAAAACGTTTGGTTGAAACCGAGCTTGTTCACCGCAATCAGATGCCTAAGTTCTCTTAAGAGTTCTTGATTGCAGGGCACGCGTCGATTTTCTTTTCCTTTCGTCGGCCGGAAATCCTTTTGCAGAAGATCATGCTGACGTTGAATATGGATTAGTCCCTCGCCTTCAAGCAGATCTCGGGGCTTTAATCCCCAGATCTCACCGGCTCTTAAGCCGGCATTCAAAGCCAAGAGGTAAACCACATAAATCCATCGATCCGTTTGATCCTTTGCGTATTTTTGATGAGCAAAAGAAAGAAAGCGAATGGCTTCTTCACGTTGCCCTTTCAGAAAAGGATGCCTTTTCCGGAGCTGAGCCAATGCCTCCGATAATCTCTCCGTCATTAATATAGATGACAGTTTTCAGTCGAAGTTGCGTTTCTTTGACGTGTGATTTGAAAAAATAAATTCTTCTGGTCCAACCTCTATCTTGAACTCTTTCTTCCAGTGCAGCCAAAGGGACATCAGTGCTTAAGTTTACGAGACCCAATACGAATTGACAAAAACCTTATTCTATCAGGCTTTCCCCTATTGGGGCGTGTTTTGGTTATGTGTCATGCGTTAGACTGAGAGGAGCGATGAAGAAGTCAACCAGGGCGGTTGGTTTGGTGGTCCTGGATGCTTCAGTTTTTAAAAAAATACTTGGCGACATTTCGAGTCAAAACTCACAATAAAGATATGAAAAAAATTCCTCTTTTTATGACGTTTATAGTAACCCTCGCAACTTCTCTGTTGGCACGCGAAGGAGTTCTCGAATGTGAGCCGGGGTTATCGTTAGCGAAAGGCAATGAGAGATATATTCCTGCTCTTCCAGAGAAAAAGTTTTCTGTAGAAGTAACCAATGAAACTGAAAATTTTCAGGTAGAAAAAATTTTTTCTTCTGAAGACTTTGTCGACTCACCACGGTTTGGTGGTGTCATAAGTATCCGCCTTTATGGAGATCGCGTCCTCGATGCTTCTGAAATCATGCGGATGAGTGTAACTGTAGAGCATCTTTCTCATTCTGACCTCCATTCCGCCAAGGTTTACGCGGAAGCGGTACAGGTAGCTGATTTTGGGTCCTCTCTTGGGTTTGGGTTAAGGTCGCATCATCGACAACTCTATCGAGCTGCACTCCATTGTAATTTTCAGCCGAAGCTGGTCGATGAATAATCGACCAGCAATCAAGGTGTTTTAAAATTTTCACCTGTGGATCGCGAGTCGCTTACTTTACTTCATTGTTTCTGAAAGCGCTCCTGTGAAGCAGCTAAAGTTTTTTTTCGAGAGACTCAAGAAAATTGCGGAAAGCTTCCTCAAAACGAGGCGCTTCTGCGATGTTTCCTGTAGCACTGGCCCATCCTCTTTCTAAGACGGTAAAGTTCATCTGCCGCAGTTCTTCAACAAAGTTTTGGGGAATGGGGGTATCACAATGATGAAAAGTCCTTCGAATGGCTTCTTTCAAAATCGTGGGGTCGGCTTGGGGAACGAACAAAGAAAGATCCAAAATGTCCTTTGATCGAGAGTTTAGCGCCCCGCGTGACATTAGAGCCTGAAGCTTTTCCGCAATCATGGTTTCAAGCGGATAAACTTTCCAACTTAAATCTTCGTCTCCCAGCAGAGAATGAGTTCGGGTTTGAAGCGGCTCGGGCGTAACAGGGTCTCCAAAGCCAATATCTAAATGAATAATCTGAGCGCGCTTTAAATCGAAAAGTGGCTCTCCAATACCAGCTCTGAAAATAAAGCGCATGCCGCCATATTCCCCTTGAGTTTCAAGATCCACAGTCTCCTGAAAATGAAACCATGCGGCATCATCGATGCTGACACTTGCGGCAGTCTTTACAGTTTCAATTAAGGCGTCGCCTCGAATGTGATCTGCGAGAGCATCCAAGTCAACCGTGTAGCGAGGAGACCCATAGAGTCGCATCGCAACAAATCCACCTTTAAAGATCAGCTTCTCACTCAGCGAAGAGTTATGCAGAAGTCTTGCTAAGAGTCGCTCGATCAAAAACTCTGTCATGATATGCTGAAAAGCGACCTTCCGTTTCTGTGCAATATTGGAGAGCCGCTTATGGATGGACTTGGCTTGATCTTTTAGACTCATGCTGTAATCGCCTCCCAGTGTTTCAGTAATTGAGGAAGCAGCTTTAAATTTTTAGCTGCCGACTCCAACTTAAGAGGGGTTGTCATTTTTTGGGTGAGCGCCGTTCTCACGGCTTTCAAAGCCACTTGGAGTCCTATCTTTGATGAATATCGAAGGGCTTCAATGAGGGTGCGCTCTAAATTAGTGATTCGGTAGGTTCCGTGATCCACAATCTCCTTGTGGAGAGGAGTTTGAGCTCGTATACATCGATATACTGGTTTCCAACTTCGTTTTGAAGGCGGCACCATGACCCAAATCTGTCTTGGAGGTTCTTCCGTAAGGCGGTAATGAAACAGAGCCGTCAGTCCCCCAATAACAGATTTTTTTCCAAGAGATTTACAGGCCACTGCAAAATCCACCTCTTCCGCTTGAAGGGAAGACTCTTTAGGAAGAAAAAGCCCGTGGCCTACTTTTTGAATGTGATCATCTTCTGCAAGTCGATAAAGGGTGCGGCTCGAGACTCCAAGCTTTTCAGCATTCTTGACAGTAATGAGTTCTAGACCCTTGAGCTTCTTAAGAAGGGTTTCAGTCGATGGAGGGCGCATAAAACATTATGTCACAAAATATCCAAAATTTCAAAAAAATGGATACTTTGTGACATAATGTTTTATGCACCAAAACAAATGAATTTCATAGGTTTTGATGTCTAAAATATATGAGGTGACCCCGCGTCCATAGACGACCTTGCGCCGGTGATTTTCCTGAGCGTGGTACACCGATGGTACACAAGATCCCGAAATTCACCGAATTTCCCCGTATCAACCAGAAGTAAAAACATAAGCTAACTCCTCAGAATAATTTAGTTTTTTGTTTAATTTCAACGACTTAGCATTTTATGTCGAACGGATTCATAACCCCTAGGTCGGCAGTTCGATCCTGCCCCGAACCACCATTTATTCGGCCCGCAGGGCCGATAAAATGAACAGTAAGCCTCTTCGGAGGCTTTTTAAGTTTTCGAGACCCCTTCGTTGCCCTACTTAGAGTAGATTGAGAGCGGTCTTCGGTGTGCCGAGCCTGTGAGATGACAATGACAGGCCCCAGGTTTTCGCGGCGATGGTCACGATGGCTTTCATACGATGACTGTAAAGATGGTCTCGCAGCAGGCGCTCTCTGCCTGCTTTGGCAATAGCGAGACGCTGTGAATCTTCCTTCGTGTAATATCTAATTTTATCGTCTCTCTCTTCAGACGATTGGTAAGAAACAATTTCTTGTGGTGAAAACATGATATCAAGATCTTCACGATAGTCGGTAAGTGGAAAGCCTCCTGCGCTGAGTATCAAAAGAGGACGTTCATGCACGGCAGATGCAAATTGAAACTTTGTGAAGCAAAACGACAGTTTCGAAGCCGTGAAGAGAGAATACATATGCGCTTCGTGTAGTCGAGGTGTCATGCGTTGAGAGGCCTGCACCACGGGCAAAAACGTCTTCCAATGGTCTCCGCCGTACACTTTGAGGCCGAACTGCCGTACTAAATATCGAATCGACTTTGTGAGGCGCCACCATGAATAGTAGGTATTCAGGTAAGAATACGTTTCTTCCCATGCTGCTGCTTCAATCTCAGACAACCCAAGTTTTAAAGAGTTCAGCGTGTCTCGAAATTGATGGCCATTGGCAATCGGTCGGCAAAAAAGATCTTCGATATGCCGATGAATGAAAGAAATGGTCGCTGGATACGAATGACAAAGCCGAACAGCCAGATTCATTTTAAAAAAATAATCGAAGGCATCATCAGATTCGAAGGGTTCAGGGGCCGCAAAAATCTGACTTCCCACATAGGATATAGCACACGCTAGGATGCGGCGAGCCCCCGCATAACGGGGCGCATTCTGAAAATAGAAGGTAGAAGCGTCTGCAGCAATCGGCAAATGGTATGCATCTTGACCTTGATTAAGCAGAGTCTGTACATCAGGGCGATCGACACAAAACACAATGCCATTAGCGAGTTTTCGCTTTAAGCGCCACGCTCGACGTAAGATGCCGTGATCTTGAAAATCCATGGCGTCGTGATACCAGACAACGACTTTGTATTGCTTTTGAGTAAATAGAAAGTCGTAGACCTCTCTCAGGTTGCCAGAGGGATGAATAAGATGAAAATTTCTTAAAATTAAAAAGTCAAAAGGTTCGTGCTGTTTTAGAACTGCCAATATTGCAGGGAGCTCTTGAATGGAATTTACATCGATCAGTGTGCATTCCATCTGGCTCTGCTTAAGTCCTAGCGACATAGCTAAGGACCATTTGTCTCCAAAGGTAGGAATAATACACTTCACCCTCTGACATTTTAGGCCTACTTGTAAATTTTCGCTATGCAATTCTGTTGACCCAGCGCTCCTTCATCGCACTCACGCACACGACGTTTTACGTTTGAGTCGGTAATAAATTTACAAGTAGGCCTCATGATGGCGTGAGACCGAGGGACTCACTATCTGAACAGAGCAAGAAATCTTGAACAACCCACAGAGAGAGAACTTATAAACGCCTCTTTCGCGGGCCTCATTGAGCCGCCTGCAGAACCGCCGCTGTCATCCGAGCTTAAAAATCGTTTTCGAAACCCATTCGCGACGCTTGCCATACCGGCATAACCATGGAGGCTGGGGTCCGCTGGCGGATGTAAGAGCATATAGTCTCGCAACGACACCGCCGTACTTCGTAGCGTTTCAACACTCAAATCACGTCGAAGGCGAGCTTGGTCAACAACAGCCGCTGGGATGGACGCTTCGTGATGATGATAAAGCGCTGTTGCTTTCAAAATGACTAAAAACAACGTTTTAGCATTATTCTCAGACGATTCCTTCTCAGCTTGCATGATCGCTTGTTGAATCTCATTTAAGATCTTTTCATAACCCAGCCTAACCTGAGCCCCTCGACCAATAATTTGCAGAGCCTTATGAAATCCGTAGAGTCCAACCCAAACTTGTAGGGCCTGAAACGACGTCACAGCGTCGGCTATTTCCCAAACATATCCAAAGCCAAAAAGCCCAATGACGGTTGTTAAAATGCCAATTGTCCACGAGGCAGCGCCCTTTTGAATGGCATTCACCGCCATTACCGCTGGCGGCTGTGAGATAGCATGACCAATGAGGCCTTCGATTTTAGTAGTTAACTGAGCATCCAAACTATCCGTGATCTCAAGATTCTTCGGGAAATCCTTTCCGTGGCGTTCGTACAAACTCGCCAAGCGGTTGCTCAGGTCGACACTAGCATGGGCCGCCTCTTTTTTGAGAGTCTCTGTAGATGATGAATCCTCTAGCTGAGCCCTACGAACCATCATTCGAAACAGAATATCGGCCAACTTACCGCGCGTTTCCGATCGGTCCGTATCGGCAACTCGAAAACCGAGCCCATTCCACACCCACCAAATGCGATAGCCCACATAGGCCCAGGCCATTGACAAAGTACCTCTGACAAATGATCGATTGGTAATTTCGGGCAACTCTGAAATAGCCGAACGAGGCCCGTTGGCCTCTAAGGCCTCCCATCCATACGAAAGGAAAGCCAAACCCATCGTCACGACAAAGAATATTTTAATATACTTTATCTCAGCTTCCGCGAATTTTTTGCCTAAACGAGCCACCCCTTCCCAGAATCTCAACCCCGAATAGCCCTGCAAATAGTCTTTCTCGCTCTCTGCAATGGAGGCTGCGCCCGTACGAACCAGCAAGCCCTGAATTCTCGCCACGGCAAAGTCTTCAAAATCTTCGGTAGGTCTGTAAGACTCATTAAGCTTTTGGGACTGCTCTTTGGCCCAAACCCTCACCTCTGTGGGCGCTGTAGAACTCCATAGACCGGCATTCAAGCCAACTTCGCCGACATCAAACTTTATACTTCCCAAACCAAAGAAGACCTTATCGGTGGCCACCAGATATTCGGCTCTTGCCGGATCAATCGAGCTGAACGTCGGAGAAAATATAGAACAGGGGTACGTCGTAAGCAGATCAATATACGAATTATAAAGTGAAGCATCGACAACCTCTTTCGGGACTTCGGCTCTATAGTACTCGTAGTAGCTTCTATTCTGTCCTGCGAATCTCTGAATTATGCGATCAATCAAGTTACTGCGTTTTAAGGTCTGCAGTTTCAATCGTTCTTCCTCGATCAACCCCGAGGAAATCGAACGAAGATGCTCTTGAAGATTCTGATTGTTTTGAAGACTCGTGCGCACATTGAGCAGCGATCCTTCGTCCACAACCGCAAGACCTCTATGATGACTTTCAAGGGTATTCCACACTTCGAGAGATACAAGCGCACTTCTCTCCAGAAAGGACTTCCATTTTTGAGGCCCCAAAGATTCCTGAAGTTTTACGAAGTCTAAGCTTTCCGCTGTTTTCAGAAGTCCCTGATCGACTAAGGCAGAAAGAATCAAAGTAAGACTCGTATGGTTTGTCACAATGGAAAGAGCCTCCATTTTCTTTTGGAGGCTAATGACATCGGGGACGGAAGCTCGATGGTCTCGATAAAGCTGAGGACTAATTCCACGACGAGCTGTTTCAATGAGTTCCTCAAAGTAATGCTCTCGAGGCGGTTCCTCCTGATGGTGCGACCGAGCCCAAAGAGACTTCACATGATGTACCGTCGCGTCAAGGTCTCGCGCCCAGAACGATTTATACGACTGCAATACCCTAGCAAAAAGACGAAGCGCCATAGAGTAGAATACCGTTAAACCACCGCCTATGGTTTTTGGAACCTCGTGGCCAAGCAAACGAGGGGCGAAGCCCGGAAAGAAATAACGCAAACTCCCTATGATCAAACCCGTTGCCGCCGCCATACGAAAAAGAAACTTCTGCCAATAATAGACACTGGGACCCTGTGCCCCCCCCACGGATGATAAGTCGAACGCCAAGACACGATGATCGAGATGCCTGAAAAAGTGATCGGCTGGCACCAAATGGAGCACAGAATTAATCAGGGTTGTAACCGTAAAATGTAAAGACTCCCCATATGATGTGAACGAAAGATCGCCCGACATGGCCGTTCCGACCGCCGCGACCGAAGCAATGGGTAGGGCCCCTAACCACACTATCTTTTCTCCCACATAGCGCGCTCCAGAAATACAAGACGCCGCCACATAACTCCACTTTCGCAACTTACGTTCTTCAGTAATTTCAGCCTCAAGCAAACCTACCTGGGTACTAACACGTGCCTCGAGTGAGTCAGGGGGGGGCTGAAGACGATTCGCTACTGTGGGTCTTTTTTCTGTATCGAGTGAATAAGCATAGAGATAAGCATAAAATCCGAGCATCTTTAGGAGACGGTGACTAATGAGATTGGGATCTTCTAAAGGATGTTGCTTCCACTCATCGGTTCGTGAGCCTGCCATCGCCGTCGTCATTGCGGTTTCTGCCGCAAATCGAGGCCACGCTCGTCCCCTCAATAGATGATCCACCATCTCAGGCTGAGCACCATTCACCACGCCGGCCGGCGCAGAAAGAATAGGAGGAAGCTGCGAAATATCGTCAATTCGCTGAGCTAAGTTGGTACGAGCCAACATGATCTCAGCGTGGGTTCTGCCAGAAAGCGCAATTTCAGCTAATAAAATCGTGTCTTCCACATAGAATTTATCGCCGATTTGACGGCCTACAAGAATATCGCCGTAACGCAAAGACTGACGTAGGACAGCAAGTGTTTCTGGGTTGCCGTGAAAAAGCTCGCTCTTCTTGACAGCATCAAAAAATTCCAGATGCACGTCAGCATCTATGGTCTGCGCCTGCGAAATAAGTGAGGAGACGATCGTCCTTACAAAGCCCACCGCGGTCGGCCCGCCATCTCCAAAGCTATTGGCTTGAAAGAGAAATTCTCGGGGCATGAGAACACTTAAGAAGTCTCCGTTTTTCAAAAGAATATGAATATGCTGATCATCATGAAGAACACTCTGCACCCCTGGAATCTCGAAGGTCTGAGTATAAGCCACCCCTCGCGGCAGAGGCCTACCCTGACAAGACACAAGCTTGATTCGCAATCGAGAAGGTTGATTGTTTTGCTCAGGAACAATCTCTATTTTAATATCGTCTTTTAAACTCCAGTTCAGTGGAGGATTCACATAGTCTGCATTGGGCTCCCCTAGAGTCCATTGGTTGATCAGATTACCCTGCTTATTGTAAAGTTCGACGATCTGTCCCAACATATAATGAGGGTCAATTCTCGCAATCGCAGAATCTCGCCCGGCGGCACGATCTCGCTTCATTTGCAGTTCTGCGATTTTTGCAGCGTCGCCCGACAGGGGCTGCGTGAGAAACGAAAGGGCATTCTCTATCAACGGGGGTGATGCGGCGGCCGCTCCAGAGCCTTCAATCAAAAACGTCTCGGCGTTCGACCCAGACGTTTCCGCCCAGGTTGAAAAAGGAGAAAAAACCAAAGCAAACAGGAGAAGATTACAGATAATAGAGAAAAGAGACGATTTTCTGATAAGTCTTATACTCATACGATATTGCTAACCCTCAACTTGAAGCTATAAACAACCCCTGCGCCACACGAAGCATCAAGGGCCGCTTAGAATCTGTCCATGTACAAATGAGACTTTGCTAATCGATCGTCATTTAATAGTCAATGAGGTTCGGATGCCCGAGATCTGGCCCTTCAAGGTTTTGCAATCCACCGCAGCTTTAAGGGATCAAAAGTATGAGTTTCAGGGCGCGCGTTAGACCGAACCCATTTCCAAGACTCCCTGTCGAAATCATAAGTTTGATCCCATTCCTCGACACTCGGGGTCTCAGGCGCTCGATTCAACTCGAGGAGTCTCTTTAGGTATTCTTGCCGCTGCTTATGCTCCCAGTAAATTCTCTGAAATCGCCCTAACAAACTTCGCGGCGTTTCAAATAGAGCAGCGTCAACGTCGATCTCAGCCATCGTCAACTTTAAGCGCTCCGTCATAAGCTTCTCAAAAAGACTTTGGTAATTAGTCCCGCTTAGCTGTCTGTCTCGATAGCGCTTCAATCGCTCCACCCTTTTCTCTGCCGCAGGAGTCGCTAGAACAGGGCGCTCAATCATTTCGTCCATTCTCAAAAACATAAGAGCTTCTCCAGCCATTCTAGCATTGTAAGCTTGAGGTAGGTCTTCCTCACTCACAGAGTCTGCCAATGCCTTTTGATCTGGATACTTCTTAAAATACTCTTCCCAAGATAATTGATCAGCCTCCAAAACGCCCACTTGTCGAGTTTTCGCAAAAACCTTATACCACGCCGTGCGGTTCATATTTTTTTCTGAAGAAATGAGATAATGGCCTCCCTCTCGTAGTACCGGATCGAGGTACAAAAACTGAGGGTGATTGGGATTGTTCAAAAATTCGTAGTTCATAAGGGGATCATTGAAGAATCGTGTATACGCCAACGGGTAATATCGATGATTCATAATCATCTTGTTCTGAACATACAGAGGGTCAAAATTATAATTGTCGTCGGTGATCCCCATGGGGATCACCATTTCTTGGGCGTATTGCAGACGGCGATGGGGATAATCACGAACGACTTCTTCTAGATAAGGGATGAGCTCGTAAGCCAATCGAGCTTCATGTTCCAACAGATCGTGAAAAAGTTGATTGACGGTTGAGCCCTTCCCAGCTGTTGAACGGACAAGAAAATCTAAGTGACGGTTCTCAGCGTCGCCGTTGTGAAGAGGGCTAAAACTCTGCGCTACCAAAACGTCAGGATACATAAGGCTTTCCGCATCATGGTCTTCTACGCCCTGATACTGCAGGCTAGTAAAAAAAGCTTGAACGAGACAATCCCTACCTCCACAGCTCCGCCCCCAAAACGCAAAAGGGGCATCGCTGTTTCCTATCTGTCGAACATTCCTAGATAAATTCATATAAAAGGCGGCCCTTTGAGAAAAACTTTGATCCCTCTGAAACGATATACTTGGGCGAGGCGGTGCGCCCGGCCTGTTCACTGAAAGAGCTCGCATCCCAAAACCGCCATGACTATCTTGAAAGGGCGCCAGAACTTTGCCAAAGCTGAGAGCATTCGAAATATTGGCGCCTGTACCGTGACCAAAGACCACGATCAATTGAGCATCCTTCAGGTCGAGGCCTTGCGTCGTTAAAATCGACGTACCCACCTTGTCCCAATAATTGAATTGGCCGTAGCCAGGCACTTTAACTGAGACCAAACCCTCGTCTGCCAAAAACACAGCGCGATATTTTTCTTCTTCGACCATGAAATGTGAAGACTGATCAACATGGAATGCTTTACGATAAAGCTCTAGGTAGCGATTTCGATCGTCTGAATTCGTTTCCTCGGCATTTATAGCGTCATTCAATCTCTGCAACGAAAATTTTTGTTCCAGCATCCTAACAAAATTTCGTAAATGGTTGACCACCTGCCCACTAAGCGGATGCTCCCACGTTTCAGGTCCCAGAGGATTTTGGTAGTCGAGTCTCAACTGATGGATAGCTCCTCCCGGTTGATTCAAAAGGGTCCACGCGACTTCAGACTCCTCTGCGGCCATAAGTTCTGCCAGTTTGCGAACAACCTTCGCTTCTTTAATGGCACCCCTCTTCCCTTCAGACACTTGCCGCACTTCCGCGTCTACCGAAGCAGAAATATCGGGAAATAGAGTATAAAGTTTCTCTCTCTCAGCCTTTTCGGCGTCATAGCGTGAGCTAAGATCATTCAACTCGGAATCAATAGATTTTAATTCACGCGATCTGCTTTCAGATTCTTCTTGGCTCGCTGGTGGGGGCCCCTGCAAAACTCTTCGCCTTTCAAACAAGGGGTCGCGTGCACGAGCAAACAATCGAACTTTCATTTGAACGACGGCCTCATAGGCAGTCGCCCACTCTCGTGCTTTTTTTATGAAGGCCTCTTTCAGGGGATGCTTCAGCCTAGGGAGGATCTGATTGAGAACGGCTCTCTCTAAGCCATGGCGTAGATCAATAGGCGTGATTTCTTCAATCTGATCCTGCAAAGACGCGCTACCAACCTCCAAATTCAATAGTCCTAGAGGAACTATAGCAGGTCTCCTGGCGCCGCTGGGCTGTGAAAGCCAATGATTCTGAATACGAATGAGTTCCTCTGTTCTGGCTAGCTCAGCCCTCATGGACAGACTTCTAAGGACTTTGGAGCATGCGCCCCCGGGTGAAAAGACTTTGGCACGCCAAGGCTCCCCCGACAGAGGCCCTGAAGACAAGCCACAAACGACAAAGCAAATTACCAAAGGCCGTGGCAATGCACGTCCCAACAAACTAATATATAAATTCATTTTCCACCACTAACCCAAACTGAATTGATAATGCGTTATCAAGCCAACGTCAAGAAATCGCCTCGCTTGGGAAAATAAAAAATGCGATAGCTCAGACGAGGGACTCAAATTTCTACGAGCTCACGATGCCTATCAACAAATAAAGTTGCGGGGTTTCATTTCTACGTTTTGAACTTGATCTCTGAAACTCTGTAAGCGAACCCTAAATGATGACCGTTGCGATGCTTATCGTGGGAGGACTAATTTTATTGATCTTAGGGGGGGATTTTCTAGTGAAGGGAGCCTCTCAGATCGCATCGATTTTACGAATCTCCCCCATGATCATTGGATTGACGGTGGTCGCTTTCGGAACGAGTTCCCCCGAACTTGCAGTCAGCCTTGCCGCGGCTCTGAAAGGAAATGCCGATATTGCCGTCGCGAACGTTGTTGGCTCGAGTATCTTTAACGTCCTTTTCATTTTAGGCATCTCCGCATGCCTCTTTCCTTTGATCATTCACTCGGCCATGATTCGTCGCGAGGTTCCTATCATGGTTGCCTCTTCCATTCTTTTATGGATCATGGCCTGGGGAGGCACGATTTCTTCGCTCGAGGGGCTTTTTCTTTTTGCAGGCGTCTTTATATATACAGCGTGGCTCATTCGCTCGGCCCGCAAAGAGCAGAAAACAAAATCTGAGTTAAACCGAGAATCTAAAGAACTCTTCGAACCGATACGAAAGCAGAAGCCGAAGCTACCTCGCTCTATTTTTTTTGTCGCCGCCGGTTTAGCAATGATCATGTTTGGGGCAGACTGGCTGGTTAAAGGCGCCATTGAAATTGCTTTGCGCCTGGGCGTCAGTGAGGTCGTCATTGGCTTGACCATCGTCGCCGCTGGCACCTCACTGCCCGAGGTCGTCGCCTCCGTGATGGCGACGATTCGAGGAGAGCGTGATATCGCGGTGGCTAATGCAATTGGAAGTAATATCTATAATATCCTTGCGATTGCCGGCCTCTCGTCGTTAATCACTCCCGGAGGACTCACGGTCTCCCAGCAGCTTTTACGTTTTGATATTCCGGTTATGGTAGTGGCCGCCTCACTTTGCTTGCCCTTTTTTTACTCTCGAAAGACATTATCCAGACTGGAAGGCGTCTTCTTTCTCTGCTTTTACGTTGCCTATACGTGTTACGTTCTCATGAAGGCCACTAACGTTGTTTAAGTCGCCTCCGGCGAAGCCGACAACGCTGCGATGCACGAGCCGCTACCGCACATGCTCTGCTTATCGTTGTTTAAAGTGGGCCCACCGCGACTCGAACGCAGATTAGCGGATTAGGAATCCACCGTTTTATCCTGTTAAACTATGGGCCCCAAAAAAAAGGGCAAGCCAGAAAATAACTATTTATCGAGGAAGAGCCTATCCAAAAAGTGGCGTTAAAGTGAAAGCCTTTCGAAGACGAAAATATGACCGTCGGACACAACTTGGAGAAAGCCATCCACGATCCCAACAGATGACAGTGTCTTTAAAGACTCACGAAACATAGTCTTTTGAACCTCGAGCTCTCGCTCAAAGTCGACAAAACATCGCTGAAACGTATTTGATGACTCTTGGAAGCCCCCCAGTACTTTATTCTCACCTTGTGATTGAAGCACGATGGCACCTGAACATTCGGGGGCCGACTCATCGATGACGACATGAAACGACGTCGCCTCTGTGGCGAAATCCCCATCAACGGCCGACAAGACCCATGAACCTTTCACTAACGATCGATCGGCTGGAACCTGAGAGACAATCGTGTCGCCTAAAGAATCTGCCTGGTGGGGCAGGGAATCAGAACTACCACAGGCCATCGCAAAGACCGACAGGCTGATAATCACAGCCATCCAAAGTACCCATGAATAGGGGCGACGACCTTGGGCTGTCATCGAAATATTGTCGGTTTGTATACGAGAAGTCTTCATAGCACTTGGGATGAGTAAAACTGCAAGCGATATGCCAGAAAGCTATTAAGAAAATGTCAATAATCTCAAACCATTGTACCAAGATATGCCTGACAATTTTGGTCCATGTGCATTCTTTTACATAGATTTCCTCCTGGGACATTGCGTATTTTTCGTGGGTGACCCCCTCGCCGATGCCTTTCGAAGACCTTAAAGCTCTCATAGCGAGCCGTAGAACTGTAAAAGACTTTGACGGTCGTGCCGTCTCAGAAGACATTGTCTCAAGCCTCTTAGAGCTCGCGGTTTGCGCACCCAACCATCATCGAAATGCCCCATGGTTTTTTCGCATCATGATGCAAGAAAGTGTTCGGCGATGGGTTCAATCATTAAAAGCAGAACTCTCAGAATCAGACTTTACGCCCCTGCAAAAAACGATACAGAAACTAGAAAAGGTCGGCGCCATTATTCACGTGAGTTCCCGCCAAGATGCTGCGGCTCATGTGACCCGCGAAAATTATGCGGCGTGTGCGGCCGCCACTTATGCCCTCATGCTGGGAGCGCGAGCCTTTGGACTACATTCATTTTGGAGCACTAGTAAAATTTGTGATCTTCGAGAGACAAGACACTTTCTTAGCGTTAAAGATGATGAAGACTTGGTGGGAATGATATGGCTCGGCTACGGAACCGCCCCGATGGCGCCAGCCCGAGTGCCACCGACTGAGCGAAGCCAATGGTTTCACACTTAGAGAGTGTTTTTAAGCCTTTCGCAAGACCTCATCGGGTAAGGAGTTATTATGGACACACAAATTAAGTCGACCGAAGATACGGCTACCGCTCAACCTCAAGAATCCTTCGCTCTCAAAAACCCCTTAGAACGACTGGAGTCCATTCGCAGTAAATCTTCGAACGAGCTATTGTCTGAGATCGAAGTGCGACTGCAAGCGAATCCGGAATTTTCGCGCCGCATTGCCTCAGACGAAGGGGGTATGGGATTTGTGGAACTAGAAGACTCTTGGGGCTGGGAGGGAACGATTTGTAATACAGCCCGCATTTCGGCGTCGAACAAACGCGTAAAACCGGGAGATACTCTCACCGAGGCGGATAAAAATTTATTGTATCATCTCTTGAAACAAAATCACGGCACACCTTTTGAACGAATCTATTTTCACTTTCGGGTTATTTGTCCGCAATTTGTTATGAAGCAGTGGCTGCGTCATCGCATATCCTCATTTAATGAATATTCCATGCGCTATCGAACCGGCATTCATTCATTTTATGTTCCCGGCATCGAAGCTCGTAAAGTAAATGGCTTTGAGGTTATGACGCATGAAGAACTCGCTGAGTACTGCGACCTTCTTGAGAAAAATTATCGATTCTATGCTGATATGTACGAACGCATTTCGAAGCGAATTGGTGAGGCCGAAAAGAACGGACTCATTCCAGATCTTGGTTCTATGGGGGGGCGAAATCCCTACCGTGGCCGCGCCCGTGAACTACTGCGCAATGTGATGCCGATGGCAAGTTATACCGATATGTACTGGACAGTCAATTTTAGATCGCTGATGAACTTTATGAGTTTGCGATGTGGCAAGCCTCTAAATGACGAAGAAGATGCGCAATTTGAAATTCGAGAGTACGCCAATACCATTTTTGACTTTTTCCAAAAAAAGTATCCCTTCTTGGCCGAGATTATGATGAGAGTTTTAAACGAGCGGCATGTCTAAGACAGCGACCCCATCCTCTGGCTCATCTCGAGAGACGCCCATGATGAAACAATGGGCCGAGCTAAAGGCTAAAGCCGGCTCCGCTCTGCTCTTTTTTAGACTGGGTGACTTTTATGAGCTTTTTGAAGAAGATGCGCTGAAGGCGGCTCCACTCTTGGGCGTGACACTGACGTCGAGAAATTCCAAGGCCGACACCAAAGACGCCATCCCTCTTTGCGGAATTCCCGTTTCTCAACTCGAGCTTTACCTACCTCGCCTGCTCGATCGAAATTTGAAAGTCGCTTTAGCCGAACAAGTTGAAGAGCCGCAACCAGGAAAGACTCTTGTGCGCCGAGAAATTGTTCAGTGGTTTACGCCGGGAATGCGTCTTTTACGAGGCGATGATCGTATTCATTTGGTCGCCGTGATCGACCACCAGGGTCGCGATTGGTCGCTTGCGGCTTGTGACATAGCCACTGGCCACTTAACGCTCGATACACAGACTTCGTGGGAAGCTCTTCTCAGCAAAATCCAAGAGTTGAACATTAAAGATCTTCGATGGAATCTACCCATGCCCGAACATTCATTGACTCTGTTTCACGAAGAAGCCCCTTATGTCGACGAATCTGAATGGAATGGTCTTCTTCTGAGAGGCTTTGGCGTTTCGTCTACACAAGACCTACCTCCTCTTTCTCGCTTATATCGCAAGACACTTGCCCAGCTACTGAGAGTGATCGAAGAAGCGCATCCCCGCGAACGCCTTCGTTTTCTGCATCCACAGCTCAGCATCGATAATGTCTGGATGAGTCAGGCCACAAAAAAAAATCTCCATCTTTTTGAGCCAGACGGCTTGTCGCTCTTTGATATCTTAAACCATTGTATGACCGCCTGTGGACGTCGAACCCTAAAACAGTGGATGAATCATCCCATTCGCCACAAAGATCACTTGAAGTCACGACAAACCACGGTGGCCTTTTTTAAATCTCGAACGACCGAACGAACACTTCTCAGGAAGAAACTCTCACAGATACTTGATCTTCACCGCCTGCTACGACGACGCCGAACCCCGCGTGAAATTTTGTCGTTCGCCGACAGCCTAAAAGCGGGTATCTCCACCGCACTCCTTCTGCAAAGTCCGATTCCATTGTTACAACAATTTTCGACACTCTCAGACTCCTTACGAAGTCTGGGCGATGAACTTGAGCGCTGCATTGAACCCCATCAACGGTCTTTAGAGGCCTCTTCCCTTGAGCCTCAAATCGCTCGGGGAGTGCATCCCATCATCGACGAACTGCGAGCAATTCGAGACGACTCTCGCTCTCTTTTAATGCAGCTCGAAGCCCGATTGAGAGACTCCTTGGGGATTTCGAGTTTGAAAATAAAATTTCATCAAACCTTTGGATATGTCATTGAGATAACCGCAGCTCACAAATCAAAAATTCCCGACTCTGCAAAACGAATTCAGAGTCTCACGAACGGTGAACGTTTTAAAACAGATGAACTTGAGGCTCTTGAGCAACAAATTTTAAGCTGCACAAGCCGTCTACAAGACGCTGAAGACGCTGAGTGGAGCCGACTGAATGAAGCCATAGAAGCTCATTATTCATCACTCATTTCTTGGCTCGATATTTTAGGGCAGATCGACGCCGCTCAAAGCTTGGCCGACGTTTCCTCCCATTATAATTGGACAACGCCTCATACCTGCGAACAGCGCCAGACTCTCTTACTCACGCAGGCAAAACATCCTCTCGTACGCGGCCAATTTATTCCGTTCGATCTGTCGATGTCGCCCGGACAACTGCAGGTTCTTTTGCTAACAGGCCCCAATATGGCTGGAAAGAGCACGGTATTAAGAACCGTTTGCCTCATGGCTTACCTACATCAAATCGGCTGCGATTTACCTGCTCAGTCTGCTTCGCTCAGTCTCTTTGACCGAATTCTCTGCCGCATGGGCGCTTCGGATGATTTAACAAACGGTCAAAGTACCTTTCTTTTTGAAATGCGTGAAGTGGCCAGTATTTTGCAAGGGGCCAGTGAAGAATCTCTGCTGGCTTTTGACGAAATCGGGCGAGGCACGTCTACGTTTGATGGTATGAGCCTTTCGTGGGCTGTAACTAAACATGTCGCCGGCTTGGGGGCTCTTTCTTTAATGGCAACTCACTATTTAGAACTCGCAGAGCTTGAGGCGCTTGTGCCTACGCTTCGCGCTTATCATTTAGGCGTTGAGCTTACAGACAATAAACTGATCTTTACTCGTGAGCTTTTGTCGGGACCCGCATCGAGAAGTTACGGCATTCATGTGGCTCGCATGGCCGATCTTCCAGAGTCAATTTTACAAGTCGCCGAAGACAAATTGAGAGAATTTGAACGAAAGCGAGCTCAGCGAATCCCAGTTCTAGAGCTGTGGTCTTAAAAAAATCATGGCGTCACTTGGCAAAGTTTACGACCTTCAATCACTTTTTCATCGATTAAATGAACGCTATTTTGACAATAAAATAGCGGCAACGGTGCAGTGGTCTTCCCGAAATCCACTCGCCGCTCGACGAAGCATTGTTCTCGGAACCTATCAATCTAAGTCGAATAAAATCACTCTTTCTAAGCGCTTGGACCAACCCCACGTCCCCCTTTTTTTTGTTGAGTTCGTCTTGTTTCATGAAATGCTCCATGCCCTGTTTCCCCGTGAAAAACATCGCATGCATACCGAAAAATTTAGGCAGTTTGAAAGAATCTTTCCAGACTACGAGCGAGCTATCCGATGGGAAAAAGAGAATATTAAACTCCTCATGCAGCCCAAACAGACGTCGCTTTTTTTCGGTGGGCTTCTGGCGCTTAGAAGATAGCTCTGTCGCCGAAGCCCTAAAAGCAGAGTGATGATGCATCTACAAAATCAAACCCATTGCCAAGATGTCCCGATACCTTCACCGAGAAGGCCTTAGAGTGGAATAGGCTCTGTGGATTTCGGAAGACTGAGCGGGCTTTTTGCCAACGGAATTGTGAAGCAAAAAACGGTCTCCTGATCATTAGAACGCTCTAACCAGATTCTGCCGCCTTGGCTCGCCACTAAGGTCTTCGCTATATACAGGCCCAATCCCGTACCCGAAGTGCCCCGCTTGGAGCTCCATTTCAAAAATCGATTGAACAAGTAGGGCTTAAATTCATCTGGGATACGTGGACCTTTATTGCTCACTCTTAAGCATGCAAACGACGTATCAACAACAGCTTCCACATAGACCGATTTCTGAGGTGTGGCATATTTGACGGCATTGCCCACAATATTAACGAGAATTTGAATCATCCGCTCTCGATCGCAACGAACGATGAGCTCCACAGGAGTCGTATGAAATTCCAAAGTTAACTTTTTTGTGTCGGCCATGGGTCTCAAAATATCTATGGCTTCTTTCACAATGGGATAAAGAGCATGATCCTGAATCTCCAGTGAGATTGCACCTGCGCGAATACCTTCAGCATCTAAAAAGGTGTTCAACAAGCTTAGCAGCCGATCCGTCGTCGCCGCTGTCTGTGCGATCGTTTTTAGAATTTTGGGCTTAGGCTCGCCCACTTCAACCATTGTTGCCAATAGTTCAGTGGCCATACGGATGGACCCCAAGGGGCTTTTCAATTCATGCGAACTGATCTCTAAGATATCTTGTCTCGCTCTGACAGCCCGCTGGGTCATCTTAAATAATCGCATCATATGCTTTTGGACTCGGTCGCGCTCTTCGATCACCGACGCAAATATAAGAAGACATACGGTTGTTATACTTAAAAAAATCGCAATCTGAATGATTGCCCAGCCCCCCGACAAAAAGAGAAACTGGGCTCGCCCAGAATATTCGGCAAGCAGGCAGCCTCCGGCCACAATAAAGTTTGCCAAGACCGCACTCGCCATACGTCCTCGAAAAACTGCCCAAACTACAAAGGGGTAAATTACATAGATTTGAAAATAATAACTCAGGGCATCAGGCAAGATTCTCGAAAAAATCACCCATGATACCACGATAAAAACCCCCATCGAAACAAGGGCCTTTTGGTTCTTAAATGATTTCTGAAAAACGCGCTGGCGAGAAAATGGCAATAAAATAAGGGGCGTCACTATAAGAATACCCAGACAGTCGCCTGCAAACCAGGCCGCCAAATTCTCTAGATATTTACCAGATTCCGTCACTCCCGTTAGGGTTGAAGCAGAAACCCCTAGAAAAGCTCCCATCAAAGGCCCTAAGCCTCCAGCTACTGCAAGAAAGAAAATGACTCCTTTTACATTTCGCAGTGAAAGAGAAAACCACTTGCTCTGTTTCAAGACGACAGACACGATCGTAAGATAAATGGCCGGCGGTAACGCGGTTGCAAATGAACCTACGAACGAAACATCTGAAACATAAGAGTTTGCAAAAGCCCCGACAAAAATACTCACACATACCCAAGGCGTAAAAAGAAGGCTCATGGCCAATGCCCATCCTGACGCGGGCCAGATAACGCCAACAAAATTATTCACCAACGAGTGATGAAAACTCCACTGGGCCATTAAAAAGTAGACCGTCGCTACAACCACCAAAAACATAAACTGTTGGTATCGCTCCCAGTCGTCATAGGGAGACCGTCTCAGCGTATATCTTTCTTCATGATGGCGACTGCTCATCAGTTACCTCATCTACATCGGAATTACAGAGTTGAATAATTCAGCACGGCTTTTGACCGCGCATTTTGAAAATATATTTGAGATATGCGTTTTAACCGTCTTGATTGATACGGAACGCAGCTGGGCAATTTCAAGCGACGAAAGCCCCTTCAATAAAAGTTCAGCAATAATTTTTTCGGTATCAGACAATCGATGTTCATCAAAAAATCGTTCGGCGATACCATGAAGGCCACGAGGTTCGTCCCAAATATTATCCAAAGCAATCTTTAGTTGCTTCGATGTAAAAGGTTTCTCCAATAAATATAGAGCTCCTCGATTGGTCGCTTCTTTAGCGACCTCAGAATGCAGGTGGCCTGTCATCGCAATCACGGGCAAACCTTTGGCATTGGCTTTCGATACAACGTCTAGCCCTTCTGGGATTCTCTCTTCGTTCAAATAAATATCGGTAATGACTGCGTGGTACGAACGCTCCATTATTAAATGGCTGGCCTCTTCTAGATTCCCTGCCATCTCAACTTCTGCCTTAAAAATATCGCAGTGATAGACAATCCAGTCTCGTAAAATTGGATCATCTTCAACGACAAGAACCCGCCCTCGATTTATCTCTCGTTTGTCCATGGAAAGCCCCTCTTGGCGCTATTTGCTTCGATTGTCAATGGCGGACTGTAGGACCTAGGACTGATGACACTCTGAGACGGGGCGCTTAGAAGTGGGGTGTCTTGACAAGGGATGAATGGATGAAGGAGCAGAGTGGGTGAGAAGCCACGAGGTCAAGATGAAGGGAATTGGGTGAAGTGTGGATGAAAGGATTATAAAGATGTCAGATGTTGTTCCGCTCAACCAAACACGCAAACCTAAGTTAACAACTGTAGGAGAAAGCAGCAGCCCTAAAAATACTTTTCGATCGCCAGAGATTTATGACGATTATGAATGGCTCAACCAAACGAAAGCGGTGGATGTACTAAAAAAACGCACCTTGGCGGTATCGGATGCTTCCGAAACTTCACTGACATCAGATCTAATCGACCATGTTTTACAGAACTTACCTCCCATTCCCATCGTTACCAGGCAAGGAGCTTTCGCCGGATGCATTTCTGGATCTAAACTATCAAAGTGGTTTTGGGGAGTGGTTCGAAAGTTAGTGGAGCAACCTTTGACCGTGAATGATTTAACAGAGATGACCGTTCAGATTAAAGAATTAATAGCGCCTTACAATGCGCCGTCGATTAGCCCAAGCACCTCTTTGAGAGCAACCCTGCGACTCTTAGCACATCGAGGCTCCACGTTTTTGCCGGTTGAAAAAAATACAGAATTTCTTGGCCTTATTACAAGCGATGAGATTGTTAAAGCGCTCTGTCGAAGAGGATCCTAGTAAACAAACCATTCTCCCTGAGGCGAGGTCCGCGTTCGTCGCATCACTCAGCGCACACTTTTGTGTGCTGATCTTCCCTAAACCCCGCCTATTTCCCAAAACACGGAATGCGGGCCTCACCTCAGGGAGAATGATCTTTCAAATTCTGCTTCTCACGTACAAGATTCTCGAAGCTTTCTCTCTGTATCGCCATCGACGCTGTTGAAAAATCGTCCCGCAATTTTCGAATGAAGGAAGCCGTCAGAAAACCTGCCAATAGCAATAGTATAACGACTAAAATTTGAAGGCGACCTTGCGTCATAATCTCCTTGTTCGCTTGAGTCATAAACTACTTTTTCGAATGTCCCAATTGGTCCACAAGGTCATTAAATTGAGCAACGAGGTCTTTGAACAAATCGTCTTTGCGAGTTTCCCATCGCTCAAGTTTGCCCTTCTGCTGGCATTTATTGAGATGCTTTGAAAGCGAAAACAAAGGTCCGGCAATTCTGCGACTGAAAAAGATAGCCTGAAGTGCGGCAACGAGAAGCAAAATCACCACAAAACAAAAGGTGATGAGAACTCCAAGCTGCATATGTTTGTGAATCAAGTCGACAAAAGTCTGGCTGAGCAGACCGGCTAAGTTCATGAGTTCTTGCATGAGAACTTTGAACCACAGATAAAGCCCCACTCCAAAAATTGACAGAAAGAGCGCAGTATAGAGAACAAAATTAAAAATAAACCAGCGTTGAAAGAGCGCTAAGACAACAAGTTGCTTTCGAGCTCTCACGCCGCACCATCTTTAGGGTCTTTGGTAGAATCCTCAGATGAGGGCTTCTTATCGTCCTTCACAGGCGTCACATCGATAGAATCTTTCTCTTTCATAGCCTTCTTAAAATTTCGAATTCCTTGACCAATGCCAGCCCCTAATTGAGGCAACTTCGAAGCCCCAAAAAGCAAAACCATGATCGCCAGTAAAATAATAAGTTCTGTTGTTCCAATTCCAAACATGGGCAAGTCTCCCTTGGCTTTATTCTATCGCGTCTTTCACAAAAAGAGGCCCCTCATTGACGAAGGTCAGCCCTCTGTTTGAAGAGCCCCTTCAGAATGATTTCTATGCCGCGGCATGTCACGAAAAACACTCAATAAAATTAGAGGCTTCCTTTACACTATTCTAAAGGATCTCATTGCATGCAACCAACACTTCGCATCCAAAAACCAGCACGTCCGCTTTTGGCAGTCATTCTCACCGTCTCAGGCGCGTTTCTAACGTTAAGTCTTGCCACCTACGAGCCGCGCGACCCTTCTCTCAATGTCGCTGTCTCAAAAGTCGATACAATTCATAACGCCGGTGGGCTCATTGGTTCGTGGCTTAGTGATTTTCTGATTCACAGCTTTGGTCTGGTGGCTTATGGCTTAGCGTTGGGACTCTTGTTTTTTGGTGTAGGCCTTTTTCGATCGAAGACTTATCTGTTGCAAGAGACTGTTTCGGCGAGAAAAAGTTCGTGGCATTTACCCGTAGGTCTCACCCTACTGCTCGTTTTTTCTTCCACTCTTCTGTCGTTGCTTTCGTGGCGTATTTTTGGAGAAATTCCTCTCGGCGGAATCATCGGCTACTGGGTCGCCCAAGCTGGAATTTTTTGTTTCAGCACCACCGGCACCACTTTGGTTTCGGCGGGTGCTCTGTGGGCCTCCTTTATTTTGCTGTCTGATCGTATTTCCTTACCTGCGTTTTTTAACCCAGAAAGATTCGCTTCGGGATTAAATCTGGTGAAAGAGCGCTGCGCTGCACTGATCTCTACGTGGAAAAAACCGACAGCCGAAAAGACTCCTTCCGTTCACCGAGGCTCGGAACTGTGGGGACGAAAGTCTGTAACTGATCTCAAGTCTGTGTCTAACGAGAAGACTCACGATGAAGCGACGCCACCAAAGAAGGCAGCGGCCATTCTTCCGTTATTCTCTCGAGCCTCTTCCACACCAGCAGAAAATAGCGACCGAGTACTCTTGCTGGATAGAGCTCCGAAAAAGGAACCCACCAAAAGATCTGCATTTGATTTACCCTCACTCGACTGTCTCGACATCAATGTCGAGCGGCATTTTGAAGTGTCGAGAGACGAACTGATCGCTAATTCAAAGACGCTCGAACAAAAACTATTAGATTTCGGAGTCGAAGGCCGCGTCACTAATATTCATCCTGGCCCTATCATCACGCTTTATGAATTTGAGCCTGCTCCGGGCGTCAAAGTTAAAAATGTGCTGAATCTAACGGACGATTTGAAATTAGCATTGCGCTCTCAAAGCATTCGAATCATAGCGCCTATTCCAGGAAGAGCCGCTATTGGCATTGAAATTCCAAATCCGAGACGTCAAACTGTTCTCTTAAGAGAGTTGCTATCATCCGTTCTCTTTCAAAATTCGCCTTCCAAGCTCGCTATGGCTATGGGCAAAACAACATCGGGCGATGCTTATATTGCGGATCTGGCAAAGATGCCTCATCTGCTGATTGCAGGGGCAACAGGATCTGGAAAGTCTGTGGGTCTTAATGCCTTAGTGGTCAGCCTTCTTTATAAGTGCAATCCCGATGAGTTGAAATTCATCATGATTGATCCGAAGATGCTCGAACTGTCGGTTTACGAAGGAATTCCTCATTTATTACTGCCCGTGGTTACAGATCCAAAGAAAGCAGCGCGAGCGTTGGCCTGGGCTGTTAAAGAAATGGAGAGACGTTACCGCCTGATTTCATCGTTGGGGGCACGCAATCTAAAATCGTACAATGATAAAGTAGAGCGGCTCTCTGCAGATGAGCTTAAGAAAGAGCTGGAGCGTACGGCGAAAACAGAAGAAGCCGCCAGCGCCATTGTCGATGTCACCGATACAGATGATGCGGCCACAGAAGAAGCGCAGAAAGCAGCGCTGACCGAAGCTGGCTTAGATCACTATGTGCAGCTGCCTTATATCGTGATCGTTATCGATGAGTTAGCCGATCTTATTATGGTGGCGGCTCGAGATGTAGAAGAAAGCATCGCTCGTTTAGCTCAAATGGCTCGAGCGGCGGGCATTCACTTGATCATTGCGACGCAAAGGCCCTCTGTCGACGTCATCACAGGCGTTATAAAAGCGAATCTACCCACACGCTGCGCTTTTCAAGTGGCCTCAAAAGTTGATAGTCGCACGATTATTGATACGAATGGTGCGGAGAATCTCATTGGCGAAGGGGATATGCTTTTCTTACCCCCTGGAACAAGTCGTTTAGAAAGACTCCATGGGCCTTTCATCTCTGAAGACGAGATCGCGAAAGTTGTTCGCTTTTTGAAGAACCAACGAACTCCTGATTACAGTGCTGAGATCGATATTGAAGAGCGACCCGATGCCGAGAGCGAAGCTCTCGAAGATTTTGATGATCAACTCTATGATCAGGCTCTTCAGGTCGTGTTTGAGACACGCAGTCCTTCAGCGTCGATGCTGCAACGACGCCTCCGAGTAGGATACAATCGAGCGGCTCGCATGATTGAACGCATGGAGCGTGAAGGCATTGTCAGCTCTCCATTAGCTGGCGGAAAAGGTCGCGAACTTCTCGTCTCAAGCTCTGCTGTTGACTCTTAGAGCGCAGCAGAAATTTTTGATTTATCAGGGTTAAAACGGTTTGGAAGAAATCGGCCACAACCAAAGGTCGTGCTTCGACGATAGATTCGATATCAGTTCGTTCGAGCCCTTCAGCTCGTAGTTGCCAGACGACACGACCAGTTTCAATTTTGTTTTTGTAGTGGGTACGGAAGGCACTGTCAGAAAAAAGGGAATTCCCGGATGCCGTTCTACCAAATCACGACTTGCTAAGGCCACCGACACAGATTCAGCGGCCCAAGAAATAAGGCGCCCTTCAGAAAAATATCCGACAAACGGAAAGCTTTGCCTTAACTGATGGAAAGACCCTTCCAAATCGGATGAACTTCGCTCGGTACCTTCATAACGTACCGTATCCCAATACAACTTCGACTCCGTATCAAAGGCTCTAAAAATAAGATGTTGATCGCGATCTTCATCGACCCAAAACACGAGTTTCGTCTCAGCAGCCAATGAATTTAAAAGACTGATTTGCGACGGTTCATCATAGACACGATCAAAAGATTGACACTCTAAGCCCCAAACATTGTCGATGGCTTTTCTCACAGACAGCAATACGTCAGATCGTACTCGTGAGGAGCGGCCTAAAACACAAAATAAAGATTCTGGGGAAGATGACTCTAAAGACTCCTCGCCCCGAAGACCCTCAGAACTGCAAAGAGTAAACGCCCCTAGAATCAACGCTAAGATCTTAAAACCACTGAATATTCTCTTGCTCTCAACCTTATCTCCTCTCCATACTATCGAGGTGAGGAGATTGCAGTCTCTTAAATGGGTCATTGTTCAGACCACTCCTTCGTCGCGTGCGCTCTGCCTCAAGGATATCCTACATAAAAAATTTCCTCAGCATTCTTTTTCGTACTTTGATACAAAGAGCAAACGGCAAGAGCTTAGATCTGCCCATGGCATTGTCTTTGAACTAAAAAATCTGAATCCCAAGACCTTACGCAGGGCAGATACGCTGCTACAACAACTCGGTCGCATTCCTCGCATTTTAATTGTGACACCCGAGGGATACCAGATCCTCACCAAAAGACATCCTCTTTGGATTGATCATAGCCTCATTATTTTAAGTGAAACGGCTAGTTTGGACTATTTGCTTCATATTCCGCGTTTAATTCAAGAGGTCATCAATAAACGTGATCTTAAACGACAAAACGAAGAACTCCGAAAGATGATCAATGATAAAGTGCAAGAAATCTTCAAGAGTGGCACAGACGGCGTCTTAGATGAATTGATGGACGATACCCATCCCCCTCCCTGCCGCATTAAAGTTACCATGCGACGCTGGCAGGCTACGTCTCGGAGGCTTGGCTCGGCGATGGCCCAAAGCACTCTTTTTGAAACTCTTCACCAAACGATTGCCCAATCGGTACGACAGGGGGACCGCATTCTGCATGCGAAAGAGAATGAGTTTTTAATTTTTTTGGACAAAACCTCCAAGCCCCAACTGGAGCGGTGTAGAAAGCGTATCGAAGCCGCTCTGGCGCAAGTCTCTCTTTGGGCGAATGACAAACCAATTCCCTGCCCTTTTGAGGTTGTCACGATTGCCGATCATTGAGTAAGCCTTTAGACTTTGTAAGTGACGGGGCGTAGCTCAGCCTGGCTAGAGCGCTAGTTTTGGGAACTAGAAGTCGGAGGTTCGAATCCTCTCGCCCCGACCATGACTGACAAGGACACAAGGACACAACAGACGCTCTACACCATTAAGTGGGGCAGAGCTATCATCCGGCCGTCTCTCAAACTATTATCCCGTCAAAGAGAAATTTTGGGGCTTTATATTTTTTGACGATCCGCAGCACCCCATGTTGTAGGGCTCCCTGAAATGAAATCCCACAGACCAAGCAAACGATGATAGGCAGTAAACTGCCGAAAACCTAGAGGCTCGAAAAAAGCCGCCAATAATAAGACGAAGAGATATTTGATTCGCTGATATTTATGATAAGCTCCTTCTTCGATAAGCACCGCCCCCATCGACATGAGTACGGAGAAAAAAATATCGACCATAAAAAGTAAAATAACGAGTTCCCACTGCACCCATCCGAGCGCGAACCCCACCAGAACGACCGCATAGGCACCCAGTTCGAAAATCGGCCCCAAGAGTTCAAAGATAATAAAATAGGGAAAGGCAAAAAATCCCGTCAACCCAAAGCGCTTATTAAAGAGCATACGACGATGGACAAGCAGTGATTCAGCAAGACCTCTCTGCCATCGTCGACGCTGTCTCGCCAGGCTGGCCCAATCTTCGGGAACCTGAGTCCAACAAATAGGGTCAGGTATGAATGCGATACGCTGAGACAAGTCTTCGCGACCAATAGTATGGCGCAAGCGCAAGACGAGTTCCATATCTTCTCCCACCGTAGAGTCCAGAAAGCCGCCGATATCCATAACGAGACGGCGATTGAATACACCAAAGGCCCCCGAGATAATGAGCGTACAGTCAAAATAATTCCATCCAATGCGACCAAACAGAAAGGCTCGCAAGTATTCCACTACCTGAATGAGAACAATAGGCTTTCGAGATATCCCCACTTGAACGATTCGCCCGTTCTCGACGCGAGATCCATTCAGCGGTCTCACTGTGCCCCCAGAAGCAATCACGGTTTCGGACTCTTCGATAAACGGCAGCGCCACTTTCACGAGAGCATCATCATCAAGAACTGAGTCGCAATCGACGGAGCAAAATAGGTCGTATTGTGCAAAGCCAAGCCCCACATTGATAGAGTCCGCTTTGCCGCCATGACTTTTATCGATGACTATTAAATTGCGATAAAAGCGTGATCGATAAACTCCTCGAACGGTGCTTTTCGACAAACGGTTATCATAAAACAGTTCTGCTTTCTCAAGGCCAAAAAACTCTTTCAGCTTCTGCATCGTATCATCGCGAGACTCGTCGTTGACGACGATGACCTCATGAGCCGGATAATTAAGACTGAGAAATGAGAGCGTCGCTTCGACAATACCGGCTGACTCATTGTGGGCCGGCGCAATAATAGAGATGGGAGGCCCTAAATCATGGGTTCGAACCCATATCGATCGGATCATAGGATGCGCCACCATCGCGCGGCGCACGACGAAAAATGAGACAATTAATAGAACTAAATTGATAAGGTTGCTGATAGAAAAATAGACAATCAGTAGAATCGCGACCCAGTGAAACATGGCCGGCCAAAAGGAGTTCTCAAAGAGGACATACAGGCTTTCGTCAAACATATCGAATATCATTTCCGACGAGATCAAAAGCCATTCTCTGAACTTCTGCCGACTCATCTTCAAGTGCGGCCTGTGCAAAATGCTTCCAGTTGGGATCTTGTAAGCTTCTCAGCGACTCTAATGCTTGTCGTCGAACAGCAGGAGTGGCGTGCTTCAACATAGGTCGAATCATCACAAAAGCTCCTTCGGCGTTCATGGCCGACAGCGCACCCATAGACTCGACCACCACCAAGTCGTCGGCACTCAGTAAGAGTTGACGCAAAAGAGGAATGGACTGCCGAGCTTGAAGTCGACCCAAAACACGAATGGCGATACTGGCGATATAAGGGTCATAGCATTCTTGAACAAAGTGAATTAAGGAGTCGATTTCTTCACGACCAATATTTGTCATGACTTCGGCAAAGACATCTCGGCGGGCAGGAGCCCGGCGACTCAGCGTCGAGAGAATTCGCTCGGTTTTACGTTCGAATTTCATACGAGAGAGTGCTCGCAGCGCCGCAATGGCAACCAGATCGTTGCGATCTTCAATCTTTAAAAGTAAATGGTCTACCGTCTCACGCTGCACGAAGGACTCTAAGCGAATCACGGCACTCAAGCGTCGCCACCAGAAGAACGATCTTAAGAGTCGATAGTCCATGGCATCAAAACGTAGTCCTTTATAAAACGAGAATAATCGCAGGCGCTCAGCGTCATTTTTGCTGATCTCAGCGAGTTCTACAAGATAGCGCCTGAAAAAGAAAATTTCGCCTTTCTGATATCGAATCACATAAAATAATTGTGATAAGAGATCAAAATCTCCCAGAGTCACATGGGGCGGTTGACGACTTAAAATAGCCGCAAAGCTACGCCGTCTACGCGAATCATCCAATCGAATCGCACGTCGAGCTAATCGAGACGCGACTGCAAAAATGAAAAATGTAGCGAGCAGAGACGCAAAACTCAAGAGAACGAGAAGAACCAGGCTGAGAAAATGAGCATGCTGGCTTAGACCCAAGGCAGCTTCTAGGGCTTCTGTTTGTCGTCGGATCTCATCCCAAAGGTTCAGAAAATCCATTGAAATCCCCCGCCCCCTTGAACTTCTTGTCGACGACGCCCCCCATACCATTCAACGTCAGCGATTAAAGCCCAATGCTGCGAGAGATCCAAACGCAGCATCCCTCCATAGCGATGAAAGCGGTCGGTGACGCCATCGCCTTCGTCGGATTTGCCTCCTCCAGCTCGCAAGGCCACACGCCACGATCGAAAGGGCACGGACACTTCGCCTGCGCCGGCTACAGCCATCACGGGCTTCAAAAGCCAATCGCTGCGTAGTGTCCATGAAAGGATGTCGAACTCATGGCTCCAAGTCGCCACAACAACCCAGGTATTGTCGGCAGCGTAATCTTGAAAACGCAGCCCCAACCCTAAATCACCAACCTTCGGCACAACCCAGTGCGTATGTAATCCCCAGAGACTCTGACTCCAAAAATCAGCCTTCAAGGTCATAGCCGCCTCAGTCTCCACATAAAAACGAGGACTCACCACCCAGGTGGGCAAAATTCCGACGCGATGATCTTGGAGCGTTTCACTGTCATAGTGACGATAATCATTTTCGTAGTACAATCCGAGACGATTCGGCCCCAGTACTCTAGCACCCACATCTAAACGGCCCCGATGGTCGTAGCGAGAAATAGAGTGATCTACAAAGGCATAGCGTGCGCCCAGCGAAAAACGACTGAGTCTCTTAGTCAAAAGGCGCTCTAAACTTGGATCATTCAGTGGAGAACGCAGCAGTTGGCTCGCTAAATGCAACGCCTCACGGGTTCGTCCGGCCTGCCATAAAATTTGGTGTCTCAGAACAAGAGCTTCGATCTCTCCCGCTCTTTCAGACTCAAAACAATCCGAACTCTGCAAAGCCTGATCTAAAAGACCCTGATGCCATAAGCGCCTAACCGAGTCGACACTCGGGCACGACACGCTCACTAAACCAAAGAAAATGAGAATCACCCTAACTCTAAGTCTAGGCTGAAGCGTTCAGGACCTCAATCGCTGCCACAAAAATGAGAGACGCTAGTGAGTTTAATGTTCTAAAATAGTCTGATGCTCTACTCCATCGCCGCTGCCATACTACTCGTCATGACACAGGACAAAAGTTCGACTCCTAACGTCGAAACATTCTTTCAAAACCTCACCATTAAAAGCCTTCACCTCGTCGACGATTTTTATGACGCTGATGCCGTGCTGGTAGACCCGCTTGGGGAGCATCGCGGCCTATCTAATATTAAGGCCTATTATAAAAATCTCTACGAGAACCTAGAGGTTATTCATTTTGATTTTCACGGCAAAATGGTCGGCCCCTCGGAGGGCGTCTATTTTTGGACCATGACCTATGAACATCCGCGCATCAATGGCGGTCGTGAGGTTCGGGTGGAGGGAAATTCTCATGTTCGCATTTCGCCGAAATCAAAAAAAGTGACCTACCATCGCGATACCTTTGATATGGGCGCAATGATTTATGAACATATTCCTGTTCTGGGTTGGATCATTTCTTCCATAAAAAAGAAGATGAAAGGAGAGCCTATTTTTCCGAATCTCCGTGAGTTGTTTGGACGATGACCCTCTATGATAAATAACGACACATGGCAGCGTCTGACTCAGCGTCTTGATGCCGCGGGTCTTGCCGAGAAAGATTTTAAAGAGCATTTTGTGCGTAGCTCCGGCAAGGGGGGCCAGAACGTCAACAAAGTCTCGACCTGTGTTTTTTTAAAGCATCTCCCCACCTCGCTGGAGGTAAAATGTCAAAAAACTCGCTCCCAAGCCGACAACCGATATTTTGCGCGAGAATTGATGCTGCAGAAATTCTTAGCGCTGAACAAGAAACAAAAAACCGAAGCCGATTTTGAACGCTACAAAATACGCAAGCAGAAACAGCGTCGATCGAGGCGCGCCCAACAAAAAATCTTGGATGATAAGAAACAACACTCGCAAAAAAAGAATTCTCGCCGTAACCGTTCATTTCACTTGCCCGGCTCTTCTGACTGATGGCAGTTTGATGAAGGTTTAAGTTACAAAGATACGAGTTTGATCGTTTCTGGGAGGGATTCATGGGCCACTGGCGGCTTTTCGTCTGCTGTTTGTGTGTGGGGATTCAACCATCGTTAGCGAAAGAGATTTCGTCATCCTCTGAGGATAGTTTTAGGAAGTCTATTGTTAGTGATCGCAGTTCTTCACGGCACGTCATGAGAGCCCCCGACTCTCAATGTGGCATCTATATTCGATGGTTTTCAGAGATGGGACCTTTAGGAGACTACCAAGGGCCCCTCGGAGACGAGGGAACCACCGCGGCGGTCGCTACGATTCACTCAATGTTTCAGAACTATGCCGCTCTCGAGCAGGCGCGCGACAATTTAGAAAACGCTTCGCAAATTGAAACCGCTAGAATTGAAGCAATGGACTCAGCGCCGATTAAACTAATAACCAATGGCCAAATGGAACAAGAAGACGAAGCTCCACTAAAACAAGTGGCTGAAGCGCTTGCCTCGAGCCTCACGGAAGATCGAAAGCGATGGCCCGAAACAATCGAAGTTTATGCCATCGGCATTCCGTGGCCTAAAGATCAAGGCGGTCCTATCGTCGACCGACTTCAGAGAAAAATAGATGAAGCCGGACTTTCACAATTGGTTAAAGTGCGCAAAGTACGTCGGCCCTCCTCGACAGGGCTCGCCCGAATTTACGAAGAAATTGTGTACTTTGCGTTTCCCATACCCTCTGAAGACTACGACAAGCCCACGAAGGCTGAAACAAAAACAGGTTGGCAGTCGTTCGTAACAAGCAGTGGCATCACCATGACACTTCAAACCGCATTCTTTGGTTTGACAGGATTTGCTAGTGCGGTCATGAACGGTGTGTTTAGCTATGTCACAACGTTCAATCGACCGACCTGGAACAACTACTACGCTAAGCACAAAACATCCGCTGAGGCATGGATCCGTCAATTTTGGATGAATACCTATTTTGGCGCGGGTATTTACTGGGCCACCAAGTTTTTTAGCGGCGGAACAAGCGATGTTTTCAAAGTACTAACCGAAATGGCGACTCTATCGGGATGGAGTCACTATTTCGTCAGCAAGCTTCACTCTAATCTGATCGGGACCGGCTGGAGAAAACCTCTCGAAACAGGCAGTCAACTTTGGATTCAGAAAGAAGCGGCCGAGGGTCGGGGTGAAGAAGCCCGGGCCATTGCCGCTACCATTCGAAAATGGGCCACCATTTTCTCCACTAATATGTGGGCTTTTTCACTCATTCTCTCTGAAGCCACGAGTTTACCGCTTTTCACCTCTTTAGAAAATATGCTTGGAGTTAATCTGTCGTGGTTGGGGGGAAAAGTTAGCATTTTAGCTTGGGATTTTAATCTTGGTCATGTCGGACTTATTTTTTCTGCGGCAGTCTTTGGCACACTCGCTAAGTACCCCGAATACTACCGCCTGGCCGAACAGAGTTTTCGTCGCGAAAAATGGGCCAAGGTTCGAGCCTATTTTGAAAAGCTTTGGATAAAAATAGGAGAGGGCTATGTGCAATCGGCTCCGCCGTATCTGCCCTAGAGCTCTGCCGATGCGCCTAACCATGTCCCAGCACATGGCCCTGTCGCCGAAGCACTATTTGGAGTGACTTTAATGGTGACGGATTTCTAGGCATTTCGGTTCCACAATCTACTTCCAACTATGTTTCTCTATTCGTCCAAGATAAGTTGAGCCTTCACCGCCTCGATAACATTTGATAGATCGACTCAAATCCCACCCACCTACAGTCTCACTTTTAAACGGCCAGAACTTATCGATTCTGTATAGATAGTTGTCGCCATCACTTCGAGCTGAATTGGCTTTAAATCAGGAAAATCGCTATCAAAACCCACGTCGACAGTGCGTCCAGACAAGTTTTCAGAACAGGCCCATTTCCAGCGCGCTCTCAAATCTTGGTGAGCCTCATCGTAGTTTTTGTCTGCCATAGTATCTACCAAAGTGCAAGACTTGGGCAAGGTCACATAATTTTCTATATTCTGCTGCAATCGCTCTAAAGCCGATAAAGGGCCCTTCTTAGGCTTCATCATCTTCTCACTAGCCTGCAAACGAAACTCTAAAGAGGAGCTGACCTTCGAGCCTTCTTTCTTCACCTCTAACTCGACGACAAGAGTTGCAAACAAGACACTCTTGGACATATTCCGTTTCTTTAATTCATTGGACTCCTTTAATTTTTTGGACGTCTCTGAGTCTTTTGATTTCTCTGATTTCATTGCCTTAACCCCCTCGAGCTACGGGAAGCTCCAAACTGATTCTAAGGCCTGGTTTCAAATTCGTAAAATGAATCGGTATAGAAGCTAGTCGACAAATCTCTCGACAGAGATTTAAGCCAATTCCCAAGCCAGAAACGGGGGCAGAATGAGGATCATTCATGATCTGAATAACGTCATCGGAAACGCCAGGGCCACGATCCACGATATCCACTCCCACTAAGAGGGAACTCTTCGAATAGATATAAATCTCAGGCTTGGATTTCTCGCCGCCGTGCTTCACGCTATTGCGAATGAAATTATCGATCAACAGTGAAAATAGATCTGGGTCCATGGTCACCATCGGTAGAGACTCCGATAAATGTACTGCCACCTCCGCTCGATAATTCTTGCGAAAATCTTTCGATAGGTCGGAGAACACCTCCGACAAAGAAACCGCTTTAGGTCGATACGATTGACCCGCCCGATCTCGCTGAGCCAACTCTAAAATCGTGTTGATAATCTGATCGATCTTCTTAATATCGGAGGCAAATACTTTCAGCATAGCCTCGTAGTCTTCACAACTCTTACTTGAGTATCCCGCCGTTTCAATCTCCCCGAGCATCATCGTCAACGGTGTGCGAACCTCGTGGGCGATGAATCGAGCCAGAGATTGGTTGGCAATCGACGACCGCTGAACGCGACTAATCAAATTATTGGCCGCCTCTACAATCTCATCTAAAAAGTCGCCATCTTTGGTCTCCGGCAAACTCCTCCAAAGTTTTAGTTCTCGATCTTTTAATTGACGCATCTCTTCGGCGACAAACCGAATAGGTCTAAAAATTCTTCCGGCAATTACATTGGAGACAACCAACATTCCGAGCAGAAGTACAAAAAGCACCATCAAATAGGGTACTATAGATTCCATCAGCACCTCCATCACACGTGGAAGCGGTTGGCTCATTTGAACAATGCGTCGCTCGCCGGTGGCCAAACGATAACTCGCACGAAAAGTTACATAGTTGCGACTCGTTTCGATAAAGCGACTGTGGTCGTCATCGAGAGAAAGACCCTCGTCGAGAAATCGAATCTCGTCGTGAGGAAAATTACTGTACATCAAAATGCCAAACTCATCGAAAATTCGAATAATTCGATAAAGTCGAGTAATCGACAAAACGCCCCTCAAAATACTGGGCAATTTTTCATGCTCATCAAAAACATTAAGATCTTGCAGACCAATGCTCACCAGTCGTTCGGTCGTTTGTTCGAGATCTTTTTTGGTGTCTTCGCGAATATTGCTTAATAATATAGCGGTAGATACAGACATGACCAAAAGGCATGCCGCCGCCGATACAGACCAAAGTATTAAAGTAAGTCGAAACGTGAGCGATGTTCTATTCGCCCGAGGTAATCGAAGCCAACGAATACCCCACTCCTCTCTTGGCATGAATCAACGATACCCTATTTTCGAAATTAATCTTCTTTTTTAGACGCCCCACCGTAACATCCACCAAATTAGAACCGGGATCGAAATTCATACTCCAAACTTTCTGCAGAAGCTCAGCGCGGGTGAATATTCGCTGGGGCGCCGACATGAGTGTCGCCAATAAACGAAACTCCTTTGAGCTAAGATCAATGACCATGGTGGAACGCATCACTTTTTGTGTCGGAAAATCGATGGTAAGATCCTCATAGTGAAGCTCTCGACCCGAGCTTGCGGAAGGATCTTGAAGCGTCTGACGAGCTAAGTTTCTGACTCGCGCCACAAGCTCTTCGATATGGAATGGTTTTCCCAGATAGTCATCGGCTCCTTGCTCTAAGCCATCTACCTTCTGGTCGACTTCAGAGAGTGCACTTAAAATCAAAATTTTCAGGTGAGGATGCAATTTGCGCAGTCGGGGTAGCAAGGTCAGGGTGTCCTGGCTTCCTAAAAGTCTGTCGAGGACCACAACGTCAAAATCGTGGAGTTGAAGCGCCACTTCGACTTCGTCAAACTGAGACAGAGAATCGACCGTCATACCAGCCTGCTCTAACCCCATGGTAATAAACCGCTGAACTCTAGGCTCATCTTCGACGAGTAATATTTTCATCGTCATGGACTCCAATCTTAGTGCTGAATGCATCAGGGAGCAAGCTTGTGACATCGTAAGAATATCTCCTATTTTTCTGCCTTTTTCCCATCCTCGCGGAGGCCAAAACCCAGCACCTCGAGGGAGGTTGGGAGGAGGCCGACTTAAATTTGGGCACCTCCTCCCGATGGGACAGGGCTTTCAAAGAAAATAACTATAAAAGTAGTCTAACGATCAAAAGGGACACAATGATGACAGCGCCGTGACAAGGCTGTCATAGTGTTTGGGCATGGACCCGTCTTATACGCCACCGCGAAGCTCAACTTTCTGCATTGATTTGAGAGAGTCAGACTATGAAACCCTTAAGATATCGATCGATCTAATGACGAGGATTCATAAAAGTCCCTGCTTTTTGGGCATTCACGAAATATCTTGGAGTCCTCAAGAGCAAATTTTAGAAGTGGGCACAGAAACGAGTGAAATCTACAACCACAACTTCGATCGCGCCCGTACCCAAGATCAAGCATTCAAAACTCAAAGTGTGCAGATTCATTTCAAAACCAAAGAGACGGCTTATTCCATAAGCCAGGCGATTACAGATTTTTTGTCGACTTTAAAAGACTTGGGTCCCCAACGTAAGACACTCGTTGTGCGCGAAATTCCCCACGAAGACTGGAATCGTAAGTGGTCAGAGGCCTTTGACGGTTGTGACGTCGAGCCTTACTGGTCGATTCGCACGTCAGATTCTCCACGACCGAGACGCGACGGTACGATAGCTCTCATTATTAATCCTAGCGTTGGCTTTGGTTCTGGCAGTCATCCAACGACCGCCCTCTGCTTACGCCAAATCGGCGACTGGGGTAATACTTTAGCCAATAGCGCTTTCTTGGATTTTGGAAGCGGCTCAGGCATTCTGGCCATCGCGGCAGCCAAACGTGGGGCTCACGTTGACGCGGTCGAAATTGATGGAATGGCCTTAGAAAATGCTCGGGATAATGCCGCCCTTAACGATCTTGAGAATCCTATTCAATTTTTTGAGACGATTCCAGAGACAATCCCGCCGCGAACCTATCACTTTATCGTAGCGAATATTTTAGCCGTTACACTAAAATCAGTCGCCCCCACTCTAGCCAAACGCCTCACGGTCGGCGGAAAGCTGGCGCTAGGCGGCCTCTTAAAAAATCAGGCCGATGAAGTACTTGATGCGTATAAGCAAGCGTTTCACTCCGTAGGTCATACAATTCGCGGGTCTTTACGATTTCAGGAAGACTGGGCTCTGCTAGTGATTGAATTCGCCGAATGATTTCGCTAGGGCTGTAGTCATGGGCTGGGGATTATGGACACTTCTTCTGACCGCCTCGATCAACCAGGCTTCCAACAAACATAGTTCAACTAGTCCTGTTTCGACGGTAGAGGCTTCGCCGCTGCCTGTTCACGAAACTCAGTCGCAACGAATTCACTCTCAACTTCTGAAAGTTAATCAAGCCCTCTTGAGAATTGATGAGGGTGTGGAACCGTGCCTCACGCAGCCTTGTCAGAAAGAACGTCATTATATTGCTGACGAGATCGCCTCACAGAGTCTGATCTGGGAAGACCTCTGGCTTCCCCAGAGAACGATCGCGCTCAGAAGCCTTCGACGCATTCTTCGAAATCCTGGGCGAATTTCTAACAGAGATTCATTCGATGTAAAAGATGAGCTCGTATGGCATTCATTTGAATTAACGCTGCGCGAATCTCAATCGCTGTTTCCGTGGCTTCGCCGTCTTCAGACAGACCCTCAGCTTTTTGAAGTTATAAGACGTTTCTGGAATATAGGGGGCGTGGAACTTGCATTTCTGCAATTTGAGTTGAGTCGTCACATGAGCATCCGAGATTCGTACGATGATATCTCAAAAGATCCTCTTCTACAGAGGTTAAGCCGCCGAATGGCGCAGCTAAGCTCTTCTGTGGGAGTTGCCTATGAAGACACTCTCGCACTTTTCTTACAGGCTGAAGAGACAAGCTTCGGATTATCGACCTCTACCGACGAAGTTCAAAGCTACCAAACGATCATGATGATTCGTAACCTAGCTCGACTTTACACACTTAAAATTATGCTTGCTGACGCAGAGATTTTTGACGATGCATTTCATCGTACCGCAAGCCGGTTTGAGAACAATCTTCAGAGCCTCTCTAAGCTCATCGTTCGATTTAATGAAATTACCCTCGGAGTGAGTGGACTGAAGAATCTCTATGGAATTGAAAGACGATCGCGCTCTCTGCCCTTAGAAGTTCCCTCGCTCGAGTGGGACATCTCGCTGGCCAGTTTCTGGAGTAAAACGATCGATACCGTCGCCTCGGTCTATGGTTATTCGCTGGGTCGAGCGAGCTTTGGTCTTTTGGCAGCAGGCACATTGGCATCGGCCCCTCAGTGGCTTCACATATACAAAGAAACGACCTTGTTTGATATTTGGAGCCATCATAAGGCGCGCCGCCTACAAGACAGACTCACCGCAATAGAAGAAAATGATCGGATTTTTCAAGCCCTTCAGAAACAACGAGAATCCATTTTACTCCGGCTGCGAAAAAACTTTGTAGGACACAAAAGAAAGCTTGAGGCTGAGCTGCAAAATCTCCTACAACAAGACTATTAGGTCATTTCTGTAGGAGGGGTTTTAGAATGTGTCATTTCATCAAAGTATCTGTAATAAGCTTATTCTTAGGAGGCATGATCGTACCGACCCTCCGTGCCGACAATGCGATGGACGATCGCCCTTATAAAAAAGAGCTGATAGAATTCATTGCTCTGCTCAACGAGTATGTGGCTGTCGCAGGCCCTGGCAATACCGCGATCACTCGCGATGCGGTCGCCGCAATGAAGCCCCTAAGTCGAAAAATCGCGACATTCTATTTTGATAAAGTGACTAAAGATAAATCCCTGGGCGATACCTTGATTGAGGCATTCGTCTCGATGGTCGCTGAGAATCCTCATCTCAATGAAGAATTCGTATTTCTGGGCAATGCCTTTGTAGAGCTGGCTTTAGAGATTCTATCGACAAAGAATAGGCGTGGCCCCACCAACACTTATAAAGCGACCAAGATTGGAGCCGTCACTGGCATTGTAGTGGGCACGCTTATCATTATTGTAATGAAAGGAAGCGTTGGCGGTCTTATCACCGGAGGGCTGGTCGCCGCTGGCGCAATTGGAATCGGATTTTTGATTGGTCAATCCTCGACCACGATTTTGCGTGTCGATCCAAGAGTTCAAACAGCCGAAGATTTTAATGCGCGCTTTAAGAGTGGTCGCGACCTGGTCAACTATCGACTACCTCTGGCTCTTTTGCAGAGATTGCCATCTACGAATGGAGTTGAATTCACCCACGGAGTCGAGTTCGCGCAATGATGGCCCTGTGGCTCTTACTGGTAGCAAGCCCTTCTTTGGAGGCCTATTTACCATCGGATCCCCTGGACCAAGAATCAGACTTTGCGTTTTACTGGGGTGATTTTTTATTCAATGCGTATCCAGACTATCCAACTAACAATCCGGACTATCCAACTAATAAACCAAACTTTCCGACAAAAAAAAATGCGCCGCTAGATCAGACAAACTCTGTCAACGTAGAGCCTCGAGCACTTTATCCGATGAAATCCCTTATCATTCAAGAACTAGCGGCCAGCGTCCTCGATGCTACGTCACGGCATCAGTTGCAGAGTCGATTAAGATTGATTCATAAAGCCCATGAAGATTCTGTCCGAAACGGAGCCCCTGAAATATCCAAAGACGTATGGCTAGCTCTTGACGGCGAATTAAATTTGCAGTGGTCAGCTATTTTGGCCCCTCCTCCGGCCGATTCGAAAGGCGCGACGAGAGGCAACTCTGAATCCACCCGAGAGAAATCATGGCTTGGCGCCGGATTAGTTTATCTCAGCGGTTTGAGTCCTATGGTGCCGTTAGCACGCGGGCTTCTATCATTGAAATATTCTCGCGATAAATCGAAAGTAGCGTTGCCAAGAGACGATAAAGATCTCTCAAGATCTTATTCCGCTAAAAGTGACTACTTTGGATTCTTGTTATCCGATCTACGACTTGGGGAGGATCTTGCCCATGATGAGTAATATTCTTTTTTTAGCGCTTATTTTACAGTCGAATTCTGAGGCCGCGTCTTCGAAGCCTCTTTCTTCTGAATTTGAATTTGCTCCCTTTATTGAGTCCGACCTTCCAGAAGAAGATCGCCTTTTATTGGAAGCCTCCCTTGCACGTTTATTGCGCATGCAACGTAAGACATCGGCGGCACCGAACTCTTCCTCCTCAACCAACACCAACGACGGCAGTCATTCAGAACCTAGGGTGGGAACCTTGGGGACAGACTCCGAGCCTGAAGAACAAAGTTTGGAGGAGCTTGTCCTGGAGACACTGGAACGTGCTCAAGAAGATCAGCGAAAGCGTCTTAGCCAAGAAGAACTACGCCGTTTGGAAGCCGCCCTAAAGAACGATAGAGTCATCTTGATAGCCCTGGAAAAATTTTTGGCCGCGCCTTTTGATCCTGATAGCCCTTCTCAAAAGCCTGAGTTCTTGAGGGCTGAAGGACACCTGATTAATCTACTTTTTTTTGCGCCAGAAACCTCATCGAATCGTCGACATTTTATTGTAAGCCACTATCGTTTGCGCCAGCCCGACGCGCTTTTGCGTTTTGCTCATTTTGAAAAAGTGATGCAAGCGCGCTATGACGAGCATGCTGTTCGGCATAAAGGACGCGAAAAGGTCATAGCGGGTTTAATCACGGTGGCCGGAACAGCCGCTGGCCTCTGGATTGGATGGCGCTATTATAAAAGCCCTGTGGCTGCCGATGCTCGACTGCCCGCCGTGCAAAAAATTCTCCGCCATATAGCTGTCGTGGGTCTGCCGGTTTTGGGATACAAACTGGGCTCCACGTTTTCGGTGGAGTGGGCGCCCCTCTTGAACGGATACCTCTCACCGCCTAAAGAATCGTTTAGCAATGATCCTCTCTACAATTATGGGGATTTAAGCGAGCTCATTCTTCTGGACCAGGAACTTAGCCAGTAGCTTCAACGTTAGGTATAACACATTAAACAGCTGACTTTGGTAGTGGTGGGGCCGGCAAAGATATTACGACAACAGCCCCTTAAACTCGCCCTAGAAGGGTCTTTGCGCGATGACTGATAAGATGTCTTTCACGAAGGACCTTCTGCCCCAAAGTCGAAACCGATCGGCGAGCCTCTGGGTTGTTTAAATAGAGATCGATCTTCGCATGTAAGTCATCGGTATTCTTAAATGACTCGAGGCCTCCTTCTGGAAAAAATTCAATCGCCACAGATGGCCGGTCTGTCAGAGGAAATCCGCCATACGCTAGCACTTTCAGTGGCCGTTCATGCAGAGCCTGACGAAAGGACCACTTCGTAAAACAAAGCTGAATCTTGGCATGTCGAAATGATCTCTTGAGATCGTCTTCTGAGAGTCTCGGGCCCTGATGACTCAAGGTCGGCAGCAAAAAATTTTTCCACTCCTGCCCCCCATAGCATTTGAGACCCTTTGGAATAAGCGTCGTCATGACAGACAGCATCTGCCTCCAAGAGTATAGAATCTCGAGCCGTCCTCGCATTTGCACTAAAGCCAGCTTCCAATCGTCGGGCAAAAGCAGCGCCATCGACTTTTCAGCACTCTCTCGGGCTCTAAGAAATTGAAGTGGCTCTGTATAATCTCCGCTCATGAAAGCAAGTAATACAGGTTGAAGCTGCCTCAAAACAGAATCGCTGGAGGAGGCTTTAAACCCATAATCCGGGAAGTGCTTTAGATGATTCAGAAACTCTAGAGCAAATAACTGCGCAAACCCTTCGGTTCGATCGCCTTCAGTTAAGAGTGGAAATTGAATTTGTCGATTGGGAGTTCCGATAAAAACGAGATCATCACGAAATGAGGGCTCGCTGGATAAGCTCATCGATGCCGACTGTTCGTACGGGATGCTCACCGTATTGTCGCCAATTAACCACTCATCGGGAATGCCTAGTGGTAAGTAAGACGCCTGATATCCAAGATCTTTGAAAATCGCTTCGTGTTCGTGGTCAACCACGAGAAAATGAAAGTTCTTAGGCCACTGCCCACCTATCAAACGGCGAAGCCACTCGGGGCTGCCCGACGCAAAGGGATTCTCCCAGTACCAGGAATAGATTTTTTGGTTTTCTTCAAGGAGTCGGTCTAGAAGAAAGGTTCGATCAGGCCAAAAATCAAAACAATACGTGCAGTGCGTAACCCAAAAATCATAACGCTGACGGATCACCGTCTCGACCTTAGACCACAATTGACCAGGGCCTAAAACAATACGCGTGACGTGATGACCCTCTCTTTCGAAGGCCTTCGCAAGTCCTTCCATAAGAGGCTCATTCTGCCATATCAGCATGGCAATTTTCATTAAAGAGGTCCTGCCTCGATCGTGCCGATATTTCTACCTCTTAGAATGTTATGGAACGACTTTAACAGCTGTTTCACTCGCTGGTCGAATCCATGATCTTTTTGAACTCTTTGAAAGGCGCGCTCACTATAGGCCGTTCGAAGGTCTGGTTTCGCCAGAAAATAATCTACCTTCTCCAATAGGTCGTCGACCGACGAATACGAAATCATTTCGTCCGATGAAAAACAGTCTGCTAAGCCAGAACGAGCATCGGTTAAGGCAAACCCTTTGCAAGCGGCAATAAGAAAGGGTCTCTCATGTACGGCAGTTCGAAACTGCCATTTTGTATGACACAAGTTGATGGGTGACTGGCTGAAGACATGACACAGTTCTTCATGGCTAAGCTTAGGACTTTGCCATGAATAAGACCCTAAATACTTCTGAGCCCATTCGTCACCGCCAAAGACCCGAATATCTTTTTCTTTTAAGCACCACAAAAGATCATTTAAAATCCACCACGAGTAAAAAAAGTCAAAACGCGAAAAGAATATTAACACTTCTCTATAGCTCACAGGGTGCAGGTCTCGCAGAGCTTGGTCGAGTAAATGAGATCGATGAACTTCAAATGCGTCTCGAGTCCACGTCGTTGTTTCTAACAGGTCAATGAGAATATCCCTCACTCGAAGAAGATCTTTCCGATAGACTTCCTGTGGTAGCAGCCCCATCCGAGTCTGTCGTGCGAATGCTGAAAAATCGTGAAAGAGATGCTTACAGTGATTGAAACGAAGCTCGTATCGAGATTGATTAGGAGAATCCACCGCGGTCTTTGGCTTCCCCACAAAAGAAATTGTAGGAACTTCTAAATGCTTCGGCAATGGTTCACCCACAGGTTTATAGATGTCTAAGTCGACTCCAATTGGAATAAGATGTGTAACGGCGCCGAGCTTTATAAGCTCCTCTTGATGATACGCATCCACAACAATAAATAGATCAAAGGGTGGGAGGCGCCCCGAATGAAACCGGCTCACCATCGAGTAAGACCCGGAGGCCCAAGGACTGTCCCAGTACCAAGAGACCATGGGAATTCCTAAAGTCTTAAGACCCTCTTCTAATTCTTGTCCTTCTTTCACTTGAATATCGAAAGCGTAGGAGTTGTGAGTGAGAATGACATGGGGCTGAAACGTTTTGACGAGGTCTAGCACGCAGGCATGCCTGATATCTTCACTTACGTCGATACGTAAGACGTCGACACCTTCTTGCTTGAAGGCACGCTCTATCGAACTCATAATAGCTTCTTGATTCCAAACAAGAAGGGCTACTTTCATAGATAGCCTTTCAATACATTCATCAAATCGAGTGCTCTAGAATCGTAGGTCATACGATTCTGTACCCACTGACGACACTGAGCTTGAACCTTCTCTCTCTCTCGAGAGTTCATTAAGAAAAAAGAAACTTTTTCTTTCGCTTCTTCCTTGCAGGTATAAACGAAAGACGGTTGATCTCCATAAGACTCGGTGAGGTCCTGCTTATCATCGGTTACTGCAAAACCACCCGATCCAAAAATCAAAATCGGTCTTTCGTGAATGCCGTTAATAAATTGCTGCTTGGTATAGCAGAAGCTTACACCAGCCGATGAAAAGCAGTCGTCGAGCTCCTTTTGAGAGAGCCATCGACTCGATTTTGATGCTGCCTCCCCCAGATGCCAATTCCACTTGGTCGATCCATACACCTCCAAGCCGAGAGGCTGAAGCTCCGATAGATAGTCACTCATCTGTCCGTAGGAGAAGATCATATCCACTCGACCCGCCAACAGTAAGATTAGCCTATAGAAACCCGCTGGCACCTTACCCCTTATTCGAGCCATAAATGCATCAAACGCTCGGCGATAGTCGCGAACGGGAGCATTCATGGTATCAAAAACAGGGTGAATCTGCCGATCAATCAGCTCAAGCCCAGTCTCCACCCATCGATTCTCCAGACCCAAAGCCCCTTGTTTCTCAAGCACCAAGGCCTTAAGCTCCGATAAAAACACACCATGAAAAAAATCCTTACGCTTCGTCGTGGTATCAATGGCTTGATGCACATCTTCCCACGGTTTTCCGACAAAGGCGACTTTGTTTCGAAAGGAAGAACGCTCGGAAGGTTTCCTTTCCAGGACACTAGCGTCTACTGCCAACGGAAAATAATGCGCACGCAAACCTCTCTCCGTCAGCGCTGGAATCCAGCCAGAATCTGTGACGAGATGAATAAGATGTTGTGGGTAAGGGCCAAACACATGCTCGTTAATTCGTTGCATGCGGCCGCTTGAAAAAGGACTATCCAAGAACCAAACAAAAATAGGTTTATTCATTTCCCTGAAAACAAGCTCTAAATCCTGCCCACAAGAACGAAGCTCATCGAAAAAGTAAAGATTGTGCGTTAGAACCGCGTCAAAATTATTGTCTAAAATAATTTTTTTTAATGCTTCTGGTGAATGGCTATCGACGACATCACACTCATGGCCTAGTTTTCTCCATGAGTTCGCAAGATGCGTTATATGAAGCTCTTGATGCGATCTCAAAAAAAGAATCTTCATCCCTGCTTCCACGCATCCACAACATGTTGGCCGAAACTTCGAATATCATTCTCTGTCAATGAAAATGAGGATGCCAGCCAGAATCCGCGTTTTGAAACAGATATCGCCTGGCTAAAATTCTCAAGACCAGCTTGGTAGGGCTTTTGCGTGGCAAGACAAAACCAAAATCGTCGATATCCATAGTGTAAGCCCGTCAATATAGCTTCCAGTTTTTCTGGTTGTTCGCAGAGACAATCAGTCCATTGACGGTACTCTCCCGCTTCAGAATCATCTAAAAATTTAAGATCGGCAATGCCTGCCCACGCACTTCGATAGATGGCATCACGGAGTTTGGCCTGATCAAGTCGACCGGCGAGTTTCTGCATCTGTCCACATCCCAGAGCGGCTTGAAGATTCGTCAGCTTAAAATTAAATCCAAGCTCCGGGTGGAGATCATTGCCTCCGGTACCACGACGCGGTCGCCCCTGATCTTTTAAAGCCACCGCGCGTTCATAAAGAGAGCGATCGTTGGTTACAATCATTCCACCTTGCCCTGTGGTGACCGTCTTATTCGACGAAAACGAGAAAGCTCCTGCGAGACCAAATGTGCCAAGCTTGCGACCGCGAAACGACGACCCCAAGGCTTCGGCAGAATCACAAATGAGAATCAAACCTTTTTCTTTGCAGAAGGGCTCAAAAAAATCATAGGCCGCTCCTCGTCCATTAATATCGACCGTTACGATGGCCTTGGTTCGAGCACTCAGAGACTTCTTGACGAGGTCGGGGTCTAAACCGAAACGATGGGGTTCAATATCGACCAACTTAACGGTAGCTCCTGTGAGTCTTACAGCGTTGGCTGTTGCAATAAAAGTTAAGGCCGGCACGATGACCTCATCCCCCGAGCCAATACCTGCCGCCATCAAACTTAATGCGATAGCAGCCGTGCCGCTCGTGACAGCAACGGCGTACGAGCTGCCGACGGTCGATTTAATTTCATTCTCAAATCGAGTGGTCCACTCTCCTTCATTGAGATACCCACTATCTAAAACCGATAGAACAAAGTCTCGTTCAATAGAATTTGTTTCAGGCTGGTACCAAGGTATATCTCGCCGGCCCTCTGCGTTTAGTTTCATGGGCCCGTCCTTTTTATAGGCCTTGCAGGAACGCCGACAACACAAGCTCCCGACTCAACATCGCCGGTTACCACAGCTCCAGCACCGATAATGACATCAGATCCCACTCGACAACGAGGTAAGATGATCGCGCCGGCGCCTATATAAACTCTGTCTCCCACGACGACATTCCCCAGGAGAAGTGCCGATGGAGCGATGGTGCAGAAATCGCCTACTCGACAATCGTGATGCACAACCGAATTGACATTGAGCTTACATAGTTTTCCAATGTGCGCGCCTGCCATTACCTTCGCTGCCATTTGAACAATTGAGCCTTCGCCGACTACAGCAGATGGAGAGATGAAGGCTTCTAGTGATATCAGCGTCGCAAACGAGCCTTGATAAATCTCAAAAAGTCGAACTTTGAGACTGCAGGGATCAATCGCCATAGCAACTTGTAAGCTGGAGATTTTGTCTCTCATGTTTACAAAATCCCCATCGCCCCCTAAGGCTAAGAAGTCTAAAATGGGCGTGCTTACGTGAGGATCAAAAAATCCCTTCACATCATAGTCAAGACTACGCGCTAACTCTAGAATTTCTTTGTCGGCACTAACAACTGCAAGAGGCTTCATCGTTAGGCATCCAGTATTCTAGCTGTGGGAAGTGGGCTGATAAAGTGTCCTTTAAACCCTTTTCTTCGAAGATTTGTTTGCAGCTCCTCAGAAATATGCCACGAAAATAAAAGGGCATAGTCTGGCTGATCGTCATAAAGCTTAGACTCATCAACCACTGCAATACGCGTACCCGGAATGAACTTGTTTACTTTAGGAGAGGTTTTGACCTCATAGATGCAATCGATGAGTCCGTCATCAAGCCCCACATAATTGATGAGTGTTGACGCCCTTGAAGGGGCGCCAATTCCCACCACTCGTTTCTTCGATTTCTTGATATCTCGCAGCAGAGCCATCAAATCGCACTTCGACTGAATCACGCGCGCCTTAAAATCATGAAACAGAGATCCGTTGATAAGACCCTTCGACTCTTCTTCTGCCAACAACTGAGCTACTGAGGCTTCCACCGGATAGTCTCCTTTTCGAGCCGCAAAAACTCTTATGGAGCCACCGTGAGTTGGAATGCGCTTGACACGGAATATCTCTAAATCATGGGCGGCAAATAAATGCTTTAAACTAGTGAGAGAGTAGTATCGTAGATGCTCGTGATAGACTGTGTCGTACTGCAAGGTCGCCACCAAATCTAAGAAATAATGGGACTCCGAGACAAAGACGCCTTTAGCCTGAAGGAGCGCCACGATACCCTTCACAATTTCATGCACTTCAGGAATATGGGCAAATACATTGGCAGCGGTGACCACACGCGCTGCACCGTGACTCTTACGCACCTCTTCCGCCTTTGACTTCGAGAAATACGTTGTCAATGTTTCGATTCCCTTAGCTCTGGCATATTCCCCAGCTTGAGATGGTTCGATGCCGAGCACTTTTATGCCCTTCTCATGAAAGGGTGTCAGCAGGGTGCCGTCATTGCTGCCGATATCTACCACCAGATCTTGATTGGAAAGTCGTAAGAGCGAGTCTGTTTCGTCACAAAGATTTCTAAAATTGTCGCGTAAAATCTTTGTTGAGCCGCTTAAGTAGGGATAGCTTGATGGAAATAAAATCGATGCATCGACCTCACAGCCAATTTGGCCTAACGAGCACTGCGTACAGCGAAGCAACTCTAAGGGATACGTCGTCTGCTCTTCGGGCCGACTCCCAAGGGGCGGCATCTGATTCACAGGAGGAATAAACGCCAAAAACAGAATGGACTCCATACTATGAGACCCACAAATTTGACATGTTTCGATGATCTTACTTGTCATGACTCCTCCAATAATTGGCATACCATGCCACCGTGGTTTTCAGCCCACTCTCGAGCGAGATTTGTGGCTTAAATCCCAGAGATTCCATCTTTGAAATATCAGGAAGACGGCGCATGGTGCCGCCCTTTGCTTCAGGCTCGGAGATGATTTGAATCGGAAGCGACAGCTCGGCAGCGACCCTCTCAGCAAGCGATCGCATGGAGACTTCTTCCCTTGTTCCAATATGATATATCTCAGAATGTTGGCCCTTCGCACACAGTAGTAAGATGCCATCTACAAAATCGTCGATATAAATAAACGAACGTGTTTGCAAGCCCGACCCCTGAATCGGAAATGGCACGAGCTCTTCACCGCTATCACTGGCAAAACCACGGCGAGGCATATTATCGCTAGCAAGGGCATCGCCAGCAGACAGCTGGCCAGATTTACCCTTGAGAAGACGAAAACCTTTCTCAACAAACTGCGGTATCACATGCTCGAAACCCATTTGGGGACCGTAGACATTGTGGGGTCTAAAAATAAAAACCCGAGGAATAAAGTTCGCTGCCTGGTGGAGGGCCATAAGTTCACACAGAATTTTACCTCCCCCGTAAGAATAGCGAGGGTTTTTCACATCAGGTACCACGAGAGCCACCGACTCCGGCGTGGGAATTATCTCGGCTGACTGATAAACTTCCGAGCTTGAAGCTAAAATGAAATTCTTAATGCTCGCCAATTTTGAAGCTTCTAGAATATTAACCATTCCTTTAACAGCCACATCCAGAACGAGGTCAGGTTTCGAATAAAAATACTGGGTGCCATTAACGTAAGCCAAGTGAATGACCGAATCACAACCTTCGGCCGCCGCTATGACAGATTTTAGATCGCGTATATCGCCTTGAACAGTTTCAAGCTTGGGGCTTCCCTTAAGTCGGTCACTATGCCCACGCGAATTATTGTCGAACGATCGAACGTGATAGCCTTCTTTCACAAGACGATTAACTAAAGCTGCTCCGATAAATCCGGTACCCCCGGTGACGAGGATTTTGTTCATGCCCGACTCCCATAGGGTAGGAGCCCTTTTCCAACACTACCTAACGCAATATAACCCGCAGACTCCGGAAAATGCAGATCATCGGCGCTAAATAAATTCCAATAGTCATACACGAGGCTCGGCTTGGCCATCAACTTTACCAAGGTTTCAAGGGGCATGGTTGCAAAAGTGGGATGATTATTGAGAATTAAAATAAGATGACTCCTTCGAAAGGCCTCTTCAAGCGACGCAGTTGGTTCAGGTCCAAAATTTTTTATCTCTGGTCTTGAAACGAGTGGATCGTAGGCCACGATATCGCTCTCAGGATAATACTTCTTTATTGCCTCGTAGATGGGCTTCGCCATGGTACCTCGAAGATCATCGGTCTCTGGCCTACCTTTAAATGCTAAGCCTAATAAAGCGATTCTGGGCTTGGCTGAAAAATGAGAAATCGACCCACAAACTTTCTTCAGCTTTGCAATACTTTCATCAGGTAAGCGCTCATTCAAACGGCGGGCGGTCAGTGTAATCTCCGGTTCCTCGCCAAATTCCTTCATGGCTTCGGCCAAAATATAGGGATCTTTCGACAGACAAGGCCCCCCCACAGGCCCCGGTAGTGGAAGATTTGTTCGAGGATATCCCAACTTCCCAGCCTTAATAACTTCATAGGCACTCATGTGATGTAGATCACAAATACGAGCGACCTCATTCGAAAAAGCAAAAGCCACATCTCGATGGGTATTATCCACCAGCTTTACCATCTCAGCTGTCTCTAAATCTTTCACGCGAACCACTGTCGTCGTAAGCATTTGAAAAATTTGAGATGCACGAACCGATGTTTGAAAACTTAGGCCGCCCACAATTTGAGGGAGTTCTCGAAGCTCTTGAAGGGCTTTGCCTTCAAGCGTTCGCTCCGGACAAAATGCCAACTCAAATTTTTTGCCCGATGCTTTCAAAATCGGTAGCACGAGCTTTCTTGTAATTCCGAGCATCACCGTCGAGCGCAGTATGACGATATCGCCGTCTTTTAAATTTCGGCTCACTTCGCTGGCAACACCTTCGATCATATCAAAACGAGGTTTGCCGTCGGGTCCTAGTGGAGTGCCCACCGTGATAACGAATACCGTTGCACGACAATCCGAAGGTATTTTTCTTGCAAAGCAAAAGGTACGATTCGTAACAACGCGCTGCAATTTTTCTTTGAGGCCAGGTTCATAGAAATGGGGCTCTCCTTGACGAAGACGGTCGACGACATCATCACGTATTTCTATGCCGGTCACTCTGAAACCCACATCCGCCATAACGACGGCCAAGGTCAATCCAACGTAGCCTAATCCAATGATACAGACTTCATGATCAGGCAAAGTTTCTGGGAGCCGTCGAGCCATCGTTAAAAATCCTCCTGCTACAGAATCGCTTACTTCCAATCAAAAAGACCATACACTTGAGCCAAGGCTATTGCCGCGAGATGCATCGAATGACTCAGCTGAGCAGATAACAATGACTCTTTGAGATCTTGCTTTGTCATCAGAAGGACTTCGATTCCTGGCTCTGGTTTCCATTCAATGGATGCGGAGCGAAAGGCCCGATCGACGAAATAAAAATAAATATCGTTCGTCAAACGTCCGGTATCCGCAGCAAACTTGCCCAAAAATTGTAACTTTCGATCGGAGGAATAACCCGTCTCTTCGAAGAGCTCTCGCTGCGCCGTGATAGCCGGTAGTTCTCCCTCTTCACCAAGACCTGCCGGCAACTCAAGAGTGACCTGCCCAACAGCAGGACGATACTGCCTTACCATGGGAATCTCACCTTCAGTGGTTAAAGCCAAAGTCACAATATAGTCTCGCTGCTTGAACGAATGGTAGGTTTGCTCCCCTTGTGGCGAGTCGTATGTTTTTGAAATTAAGGTAATCCAAGGTGAAAGAATCTCTTCTTTTATCTTTTCGGTTTTAGGATTGAACATTCTTCCATTTTTTCACCCCAACGCCCTACGGTCGAGAAGCATTTTGATCACTGACAAAGTGTTATATAAATTTGTCACAATCCTGTGACGCGAAACAGCATGGCGCGATCAGCCCCCCCCTTCTCGATACGCTTAATACACGAGACACTAGAGTTAAGCGCTTCGTCGCCCCCCCCCACAACGGTGAAGCGCCCGGGGGAGAAATGCTTTCACTGCTCATGTCCTTCGTGACAGGTGCTTTTGTAGATTTATCGTGCCACAATCAAATTCTAGAAGAGACTAACCCTTTCGATCGAAAACGGCAGTCTCTCAACTACGATCAAACGAAATGTCGTTCAGAGACGATTGTGGATTGGTCAGATTTTGAGAATCCATTTCGTAAACGAGTCGCCTGTCATTTTGCCTCTCAGAGAAGTCTGCAGATATTTGAGACAGACGAAAGTCTCTTAGCTGAAAAAAAGAATGGTATCCCAGAAAGCCTATCGTCTGACAACTGCGACGAACTCCTCACGCTTATAGACGACATGAGTCACGAATCGACAACTCAGTCGTCCCCCGTTCCCACGAAGAACTTTGAGTCCGACGACTCCATATTAATAGTAGCTTCCGAACAAACCTGCGAGCAGGCGAAAATGTCTCTCAATAATTTGCTTCAAGTCTATCTGAGTGAAGGCCGAGCGCGTTCTCAGTTAATATGCATAGATCAAACGGTCGTGAGCCAGCAAAATCCGTCACTCATTCGGGAGATACTACTTAAGTACCACAACACGATAGATGGAATTATATTGGTAGGCCTCGATCTCGTACCTTTTGAGTTCTACGCGCACTCTGTAGGCTCTCTTTACAACCACGGAATGAGTGATCTGCCCTACGGAGAAGGCAAGTCGCCATTTTGGTCACAGCCGCTAGCAAAACAATCGAGCGAGCTTCTCAACAAAATATATCATGAGAAGGGCTTTATCTATAAATCTGATAGCCCTGGCCTCTTTGCCTTCAATCTCAATGACCTTATCGAGACTGATCTTGCCAACGATAAACGTACCGTGCCTCAGAAATGGGTCACCCGCCTCCCTGCCGCTGATGCGCCATCAATTGACAGTTTCGTACGTCGTCGAACTTTGTATCGACCGAGAGCCTTTCAATCGGTCATTCATGCGAGGGGCAGTCAAAGTCTCTATTATCGACCTTTTGATACCAACCTAAGAAATCAAATGATTCGGCGCCTCTCCCGCTTTCAGCAAAATCTTGCGCCTCAGAGTCGCCTCGAGATACTGGAGTCTTCTATTCTATCGGCCGTGGCAACTTTTGTTTCACGCGACACAACTATGTTGGTTCTGGACGAACACGGAAATTCTTCAAGTCTTGGGGATCTAAGATACTACCATTTGAGCTCTACTATCTTTCTTCCGGAGATCCTTCATTTTGATTCATGCACTGTCGGTGCTTGGGCCTTAGCGGACGATAGCTCGCACTCTCTCTTAGTGAGATCGTTCACTGGGGAGAACCCTCCCCTCGTCGTGCTCGCAAGTCAGGGCATCAAATCGATGCCGACCATAGGATTTCCTGATTCTATGGTGAGTGATATATTCTTCGCGCAGATGCGCCCAGGCACTTCTTTTGGCGCTAGGCAAATCGCGAGTTTTGAAAATAATCTCAAATTTTGGCAAACGGGTGAGGCTCGTACTCTACATCGCCTCGATCTTCCCCTTCAACTGTGGCATTCTCTTTCCCTTTTTGGCGACGGCAGCATAGAATTCTAGAAGACCATGAAAATTTCATCTGACGAAGCTTCTGCCGCCGTAAGCGCATTTAAGACAAGATTTCCTTTGATTTCATTGCCTTCAGAGAGTCGAGCTGAAATTGAAGAGCAGTTCAACGAGGACGGTCTACGATTCTTAGAGCTAAAAGAGAAAGATCAGCTCATTGATTCCAATCATCCCCGATTTTTAGATGGACTTCATCTACCCTCGACCCGCCAAGAGATTGGCATTATTTTTGGTTTTGGCTTGGGGGATTTTGCTGAGCTGTCCATTCGTACAGACGCCTGCCGCCACTGGATAATTATTGAGCCTTCGACGCAGCGCCTTCACCGAGCCCTACAAGTGCAAGAGTCGAGCAGCCTCATTCAGAATGAGCGCGTCCACTTCATGGTAGGCGAGCGCGTCGCAGACTACTTTGCGCCTTTCTTTCATTTTCTTTCCGACAGAGAGATTTTGCCAAAAGCGTTTTCTGTCCATTGGATCAGTCATCCTGTCATTGAAGCGCTCTATCCTAATTTTCTACCGGCGCTCAAAAAGCAGTGGGCTGCCGCAGCCGAAACCGTTCGCAATATGCAGAGTACGGCCGACGACGGCTTTGAGGGCTTTCGAAATAGCGTGGCCAACAAACGCTGGATTGAAGAAAGCCATGGTCTCACCGAGCTCGAAGGACTTTACCAAGGTAAAGTGGGAATTGTCGTCTCCACCGGCCCATCTCTTACGCGTTCTCTTCCCTATCTTAAAGAAATTCAATCGCGAGTTATTTTGTTGGCTGCAGATGCAAGCCTCAAGATATTAATCGAACACGAAATTGAACCACAGTTTGTCTTTTGTCTTGAACGTGATGAGGGCTCCAAACCATTTTTTGAACGTCTGGCGCCTGGAAGAAAACGCAGCTGTCTAGTCAGTTTTCCTCTTGTTCCGCGAACCGTCATTGAAGCCTTTAGCGGACCCTCGATTTGTGTCTATCGAAATTATGGGTACTCCCTCGACTTTGAACGAGAATGTCCCCGTGGCATTATTCGCTGTGGCCCCTCTGTCGCTCACATGGCTCTGGTTGTTGGCTGCCGTTTAGGTCTACGGCAATTGGCTTTAATTGGTCAGGATCTCAGTTTTGACCCGAAGACACTGGCGTCCCATCCTGAAGGCATTGCCTACGATGGATGGAGTGATACTCAGAGTCTCGAGCAACTGAAAGATAAACTGAAGAGTCAAAACGATACACTCTTGATGGTGCCGGGCAATATTGAAGCTGAAGTGCCTACGTCGGGAACCTACGAAATATTTCGCCAGCTTTTTTCAGAGCACCAACACAATCTTGGAGTGCCCGTGGTGAATATCACCATGGGGGGCGCCGCCATCGCAGGGATTCCATGGCGACCCTGCGAAGATTTCATTTCAGAGCTGATGAAAACGGAACCGGTCGATTCCGCTCTGTTTGATAAGCGTGATCGGATCCTTCAACGACCAGTTCCAAAGCACTCTTTGACCTTGAAAAATCTGCGCAATCAACTTTTAGAGTGGCGCGAACTCGTAAAGATCGATGGCTCCGTCGATGACCTCATTCAGGCTAAGAATACTCTAGAAGATCGGGAAGGGTTTCGAGTGACTCTCTTTCATTTTTTTGGCCGTGACCGTATTGATCTCGAATGGCAACTAAACCAAGATCCTTCCAATCAAAAACTGCTTCAACAGTGGCATGAAAAAGTTCGAGAGCTCATTGACCGATGCCTAAGCTACCTAGCCCTGATTTGACGCCGAAGAACCAACGACACAGTGATGGAGGCCTATCCCCGGCGCGCTGCGCTATAGAAGATGAGTTGACCGCTCCCCCATGGCATTCGACAATGAAACATGGATCCTAAATCCAATCACGAAAAGAGACGCTGGCCTCGCTATGATATCGCCCCCATTCCTTCCGTAAAGGCCGTGCTTCATGGCAGTCAAGTACCCACCAAGCTTGGCACTATCGGCATGGGGGGCTGTGGCTTCTGGGCGGACTACGAAGATCCAAATCTTGTGATTGGACAAGAGGTCACCTGTAGCATCCGCTTCGATGGCGTCGTGGATAAAAACCTCGAAATTAAAGGCCGTATTCAATATATCCGCCAACCCCAAAATGACGTCGATTCAAAATCGTATTATGGCATTGAATTTTTGGCAGGCTATGAAGCGGTTCTGACACCCATCATTCGCTACCTCGAAAAACTGGAAAAGCTCGGGCGCATTCTCGTGTCGATCGATTGACACATCCTATTGATATCGACTCATTGGCCTCGACTGAGGCTACTGTCAACGCCAGAGAGGATGTGCCATCCACTCGCTACTTATAAAAACTCTCGCAAATCTTCTAAACTCTTTCTGGGATGATACGGATTCTCCATCAACTCAGGTCGATTCTGAAGGGCTTCAGGCAGACTCTCATCCACAAAAGGAACCAAGATCCCCTCTCTATCGCCATAGACATAACGATTAAAGTCATCTGCGAAACTCTCGCCGCTATAGAGCTCTAGCGATTTGAGAAAATCTTCGGTGGTCACTGGAGCAAAAGCATTCTTTTCAAGAAAGAATCGCAAGAAAGGTCGAAGTCCATTTCCGGCCGACGAGCCCTCAAGACGAAAATCTAGATACGATAGAAAATCTCGTCCACGGGTATAGGCAGCTCTCGCGGTAGTGCGACGATAGGGCGAATGATTCGCGAGATTCTCTGCAAAATAGCCAGGGCCGCTACGCCTGCGGTAACGTGCATCGCGCCACGATGCGATAGCTTCATCAATCCAACCGGCATTGCCATTGGCGGGCATCATCGCACGCGCAAAATAAAAATGGGTAATTTCATGCGCAAGCGCACCAAGCGAAGTGATTGTGGCACCGGCATGTTCCATGCCGCCCCCAAACTCAGGAGCCGCATAGATGATAACTTGAGAATGGCGATACTCGCCGTAGGTTTTCTCCAATTCGCTGAGCGTTTGGTGAGTCACGGCCGTAAACCGAGACAGAGACACGCCTTTTTTGCCATAAATCGTCACGGGAATTCGTTTTCCGGAGGCCGTCACAAATTCACTCAAGTCGATATCGACCACCGATTGCGGAACGACATGAAGAAAAAATGAGGAGGTCGTGTAGTGAGCTGGAAAACGAATATGCAAATCGTTCTGTTCATCCGGCAGCACGACCGCCTTGCGTCCATTGGCAAAGATAAAATAGTCGTTAAACGTATCGGGCATACTGAGGGTGAGATGCAGTTCAAAAAGATCGTACTCTAAATTGGACGGCAGGTATTGCTCCAGAAACATTCGATCGTCCAAATCACTCATCCAGAAGCCAAGATGAAATCCCTGATCCGACCGACGAAAACCATTCTTAAGGGCATAATGAAATGTGGCCTCATGGATACCGGGCGCGAGCGATCTTTCTAAAATTCGATATCGAGTCGCACGGTGAGGACTAAGAATCTCTCGACTCGATACCTCATCGCCATTTAGCAGGATCCTCCCAGCATCTTGCACTAGATCAAAAATAGGATACCCTTCTTCGAAAGTCTGCAAGGTGACCGTTGCACGCACTTCCACAGCGTTGGCGTGTTCACTAAAGATGAGCTTGGTCTTTTGCGAGATGAAATCTACGAAAACGGCGTGAGAGCTATCGTCCAGTAAAATATTGGGCGGCCGCTTGAGCGACTCTGGTGCTGACTCCACGCCGTTAAGAGCCAAGCCCAGCGTAACGAAAGATGCCAGCCCTAGCGATTTAAGCACTACCTGAAATAGATTCATAAAATCCCCTCGTCTCCAGCGTCTCCATTGAAAGGCTTAGGAATCAATTGTTTTTAGCGATTAGTAGGGTAAAAATGGGAGCGATGAATAAAGCATGGATCGTTCTTAGTTTGTTCATAGCAGGCCTCACGCAGGTTCCTCTTTCATTTTCTCAGCCATCGAGCCCATCCGTTGTCTCCCAGTCGAATAGCGTGCGAGCTCTTTGGGTTCCATTTCGAGGCACCGTCGAGCTTGGACTTTCACCCTATATTCAAAGAGCCATTCGTTACGCTGAGACCGAGGGATATTCGGCACTCATTCTTGATATCGATACATTCGGAGGTCGAGTCGACTCTGCCGTCATCATTCGTGATGCGCTGCTTAATACAGAACTAAAAACGGTCGCATGGATCAACAAACGAGCCATTTCAGCAGGCGCTCTCGTCTCGTTCGCCTGCAAAAAAATCTTTTTTTCTCCAGGTTCTACCATGGGCGCAGCCACCCCTATTCAAGTTGCTGCAGGCGCAGAAGCTCAGAGTGCCGACACCAAGGTTGTCTCTTATTTTCGAGCGGAAATGGGGGCTACGGCAGAACGTTTTGGTCGCGACCGAAAGATTGCTGAGGCGATGGTCATGGCGACGGAAAACATCAAGGGCTTAGTCAACAAGGGCGATGTTCTAACATTGACCGACAAAACCGCAGCACAAGCCAAAATATCAGACGGCGTCTTTGGAAGCCGCCAAGAAGTTTTAAAGGCTCTTGGGATTCAAGCCTCCGCCGTCACAGAATTTGAGATTAACTGGGCTGAAAAGATCGTGCGTTTTTTGACCGATCCCACGGTATCTGGCCTTCTGATGTCGCTCGGAGTTCTCGGCCTCATCATGGAACTTCAAGCCCCCGGTTTTGGCTTACCCGGCATTATTTCGCTGATTTGTTTTGTTCTGTTTTTTGGAGCTAAGTTTTTGGTTCATTTGGCGGGTCTCGAGGAGCTTCTTCTCTTTTTCTGCGGCGTCGTTTTATTGCTTATAGAGTTTCTACTCTTGCCCGGCAAAATGATACCCGCCGCTCTGGGCATCGTCTGCATTCTCGCAGCGCTTTTACTGGCGGGCGTTCCAAGCCAAATGCCGCTCGACTTTAGTTTTCCCGATTTTCAAGGGCATCTCAACGGCGTCACCATGGCGTTTATCGTCTCGATTCTCGGGCTTATTCTTCTCTATCTATATATGTCTTATAATCCGAAAAATTCGTTACTCGTTATGGATGAAACTCTTGCAGCCGCCAGCTCTCGATTGAAATTCGACATCGTAGCGTCAAAAGGCCTAGCCGTCACGGACCTTCGTCCGTCTGGCAAGATAGATTGCGATAATCGGGTCTTTGATGCCCGATCTGAGGATGCTTCTTTGATTCCAGCGGGAACCGAGGTAGAGATTGTCTCGAGAACGGACTATGAAGTGATTGTTAGGAAATCACAGAGGCAGACATGACAACTTGGATTTTTCCGCTTTTAATTATCTCTATCTTGCTGGGGCTGGTGGAAATTTTTTTTGTGCCAGGCTTTGGAATTTTCGGAATTGCGAGCTTCTTGGCTCTCTGCGTATCGGCAGCTCTTGCAGCAGAGGTCTACGGCCTTGTGGCGGGTGTCGCTCTCTTAATAGGAGCGGGCGTACTGTTTGCCGTATCCTTTTACTTTTTCTTTCGCTCCCCTCTCTCACAACTTTTGGTTTTAAACGGATCCAATTCGACACCAGCGCCATCAAAAGTAACGCTGAAAGAAGGGATGGTCGGTATCTCGGCCAGTCCCCTGCATCCCACTGGGAAGGGACTCTTTGTTCTCGATGGACGTGAAAGATCTTTTGATGTCATTTCTGAGAGTGAATTTATGAGTGCCGAAACACCTATTGTTGTCTCGAGAATCGACGGATTTCGTGTCACAGTAAGAAAAAATAATAAAGGAGTATCTTAAATGGAACTTTGGTTTCTCTTGCCCTTGGGCATCATCGCATTTGCTGTCTTCTTTTGGATCGTCCCTGTGGGACTTTTTATTCAGGCCTTACTTTCAGGAGCGCCGGTTGGAATTCTGGCCCTTGTCGGGATGCGCTTAAGAGGCGTAAATCCGAAGGCCATTGTAGATTCGAGAATTGCCGCGGTAAAAGCTGGCATTCCTCTTTCTACCAACCAACTTGAAACCCATTATTTAGCTCGAGGGAATGTCGCTCGCGTGGTACAGGCGCTCATTTCAGCTGACAAAGCGAATATTAATTTATCATTTGAACGAGCCTGCGCCATCGACCTTGCAGGTCGAGATGTTTTGGAAGCTGTCAAAATGACGGTAAATCCCAAGGTTATTACATGCCCCTTGGTAGCGGCGGTAGCCAAAGACGGTATTCAGTTGAAGGCGATTGCGCGAGTCACCGTACGAGCCAATATTGAGAAGCTTGTCGGGGGTGCCGGCGAAGAAACCATCATAGCTCGGGTGGGAGAAGGTGTTGTGTCCACCATCGGTTCTTCAGGCTCCCACAAAGAAGTTCTTGAAAATCCCGATCGAATCTCCAAGACAGTATTGCAAAAAGGTCTGGATGTCGGAACGGCATTTGAAATTCTTTCCATTGATATCGCCGACGTGGATGTCGGTGAGAATATTGGAGCCAAGTTGCAAACCGACCAAGCGGTGGCTGACAAAAATATTGCTCAGGCACGTGCGGAATCTCGTCGCGCCATGGCCGTGGCGACAGAGCAAGAAATGGTCTCACGCGCACAGGAGATGCGAGCCAAAGTTATTGAGAATGAGGCTCTTGTCCCCATGGCTCTTGCAGAAGCGATGAAGCAAGGAAAGTTTGGCTTTATGGACTTCTACAATATGAAAAATATTATGGCCGATACTGACATGCGTCAGGGCATCGCGGGTCAAACAAAGTCAGAAGGTCCTAAAAACTGATGCGGTAGCTAAGGTGATAGCGAGAGAATGGCAGTGAATGGCTCTACGATTTTAGCAGAAGTTAATTGGATCTACTTCATTGCCATTGCTTTCTATATTGTCTTTTCCATTTTTGAATCGCGGCAGAAAAAGCGACGCCTTGAAGAACTAGCCCAAAAAAAGCGGGAGCAACAACGCCTTCAGAGCCTCGAGCGTCCACACGAACGAGAGCCTAGCCGACCAGAGCCGTGGCAGACAGAGCCTGTCCGTCAGGAAAGTCAAATCGAGGCCTATGAGAATGCGCAAAGCGAAGAGGCCGAGAAAAATCCGACCGCTCTCGAAGATCTTTTACGTGAAGTCTTGGGAGTGCCTGACAACCCAGAATCCGACCAACCGACGACAGCGCGAAACACGCAGCGAAACAGCCCTCCAGAAGAAAGTCGTCACGATGACGAGCGCGATGAATTGGCAGACGAGCCCTACGGTCTTCCTAGGCCAATCGCTCATCGCTATGAGACGCATTCGCCGACTGCCGCACTCATTGATCGGCAGAAGGACACTTTTGCGGGCGAGGTTCGAGGCATGAATACTTTCGACCAAATGAAAATCGCTTCGTTGCAAGAATCAACCGATCGAATGCAGAGGGCACTGACGCGCTCGACTCTACCCCAAGCACGTTCGCCTTTGGTTACGGCCGTCATCTGGTCAGAAATATTGAAAGGTCCAAAGGTTCGACAAGGCCGCGGCCTGCGATATCCTTTCAATCATTGACATGCCGATCCCAAAAAATCTATCACCTCACTATGGCGAAGAAGAGATTTTCGGCGGCATCGTATCTTGAAACCGAACTCAATGAAAAAATTGAAGCCGCCCCCGATATCTTTGACGATCTAAACTGTGTTTACCAACTGACGGTGGGTGACGAAAACTGGCATCTCGACTTACGTGCTAAGGGTAAACGAAAAATCGTAAGCGGCTGCCCCGAAAAGGCCGATTGTCGTATTGGCATGAGCATCGACAATCTCGAAAAACTCGCAGCCGGCAAACTTAATATTCCGTTAGCCATAGCGTTTGGAAAATTTAAAATCAGCGGCAATCCTAAGCTAGCCCTAAAACTTGTGGAACTTTTCAAATGAATGATGATTTATCGTCGCTGCTCGCTCTCCTAAAGGAACGAGCCTTTCAGGAAAAAGAGGTCACGTTAGCCTCGGGCTTAAAATCTAACTTTTATATCGACGTCAAAAGAGTCTCTCTGACAGCCGATGGCTCTGTGCTTTTAGGTCGCTGTCTGTATCAAGCTTTAAACACAGAATTTCCTGAAGCTGTGGCCGTTGGCGGACTCACGTTGGGGGCCGACCCATTGGTCACGGCGGTATCCTATACATCGTACCTAGAAGGCAGATCAGTGGATGCCTTTATCGTACGTAAAGAGCCTAAAGGCCATGGAATGGGTAGACTGATAGAAGGTGGTGACCAGCTGAAGCCACAATCTCCCGTGGTTATTTTAGAGGATGTGGTCACAACCGGAGGCTCGGGCTTAGATGCGGCTCGCAAGGCTCAAGCTCATGGATGGAAGGTTCTTGGAATTTTAGCGGTGGTCGATCGCTCTGAAGGGGGTCGCGAGGCCGTCGAAGCGGCGGGATTTGCACTTTTTAGTCTCTTTGAAAAAAGCCATTTTCTGAAGGGCTAAGATCTGTAATCGTAGGATAGCATGAATGGTGTAAAGCGATCTCATCGAAGGTATCTTCCACTTATCGCAGCCGTGGTCGCTTCCTTGGTGGCGAGTCTTTTTTCTAGCTGTGCCACCCGAACAGATGATCGATTTCAGTCCCGCAAGGGGCATTTTTTGGATGCGATTCTTGGAGCAAGCTCTTATCAGCGAGAGTTTCTCGATAAAACAGTGGAGCGCTCGGTTTATTCTGAGTTCGAAGGAATCTTGCAAGTCTCGATAACACCCTTCCACAACGATCTGCGAAATTCGTATATCAAAGAAATGCGTCGCCAGTTGAGGCTCAGCGAAGAAGATGAAGCAAGGCTGGCTGCAGAATTGTTGCAAGAAGATGCCACGTTTGCGGTTTTCATTATCGCCGTGGATACACGAGAACCCCATTGGAATGACTTAGACAAACAGCGCAGTATCTGGAGGGTCTTCGCGGCCAACCGCGATGCATCGATTCAAGTTCGTCCGGAGCGAATTGAAGTTCTCCCTCAAAAAGATGAACAGACTCGCTATTTTCATCCGACCATGACTGATTTTAATCGAACCTATCGAATTCGTTTTAATCGACGGGATCTAGCTACCGCCGACCCCATCCGATTTGTCATCAGTGGCGTAAGAGGAGTGGTCGAAGCGTCCTTTCCTAACGATCACCTCACTGAACTTCGCTGAAAGGAATTATGAAAGGTCTGAAATTGATTCGTTCGACGCTCATCAGACGCTCCGATTTCTATTTAATTCCTAATGTGCTTACCTTAAGTCGAATCTCAGCGATACCCCTTGTGGCTTTGTTCGCCTACTGGCACTGGGATATCGCTGCTGCAGCCGTCTTTGCTCTGGCAGGCATTTCAGATTATGTCGATGGCTGGATCGCTCGAAAATACAACTATGAATCTAAGCTCGGTATTTTATTGGATCCGCTGGCCGACAAGCTAATCATCGTCTCTACGATGATTATGCTTCTTTGGCTCGATCGACTCGCCTACTTTTCAGGTTCTGCATGGCTCGACCTCATCGCTCCCATACTTGTGGTGGTCACGGTGGGCCGAGAAATTGCGATTACGGGCCTAAGAGCCATAGCGTCGTCCATAGGTATTGTCGTGGCAGCAGATCGCGGCGGAAAACTGAAAACCTGGATTCAGTTTTTTGCTATTTTATTTCTGTTGATCAACGATGCCCGACTCTTTGGAATTGGCTACTGGATGCTGGTTGTATCGGTAGCCATCGCGCTGGTATCAGGCATTAATTATACTCATAAATTTTTGAGAGGATTACCTAGTTAAGTGAACTCCACCGATGCCCCACTGATCATTTCATCTCTTATAGGCGGCCTCCTTATCGGTCTGTCTGTCACCATGATGCTTCTTTTTTTTGGCCGTGTCACTGGAATCAGCGGCATCGTGGGAGGCCTTCTTCAAAAGCTCAATCGACAAAATGTAACGTCTAAAAACGAGAGTGCCTCATGGCGCTTGGCTTTTGTTGCAGGCCTTCTTGGAGGAGGCATCTTAATAAGTTTTTTCTTTCCAGATACAGTAGCCCCGCAACCTGAAAGGTCGACGCTAGTACTGGTAGTGGCCGGTTTATTGGTGGGTTTTGGCACTCTGATGGGCAGTGGCTGTACAAGTGGTCATGCGGTGTGTGGACTAAGTAGGCTTTCCCCACGATCTATCATCTCAACACTACTGTTTATGGTTATGGGTATGCTGACTGTCACTTTCATGAGATCGGGCTTACAATGACAACGCTACTCACGTTCTTTCTAGGAGTTCTCTTCGCTGTTGGATTAGCGCTATCGGGCATGACAGATCCTCTGAAAGTACAGGGCTTTTTAGATATATTTGGCGATTGGAATGCTCAACTACTTTTTGTGATGATCGGCGCAACAGGCTTCCACATCATCACCTATCCTCTCATTCGAAAGCGCCAAAGTCCTCTGCTCAGCCCTGACTGGCATATACCCACCAAGCGAGAAATCACCCCTCAACTCATTGTGGGAGCTCTTCTATTTGGCACAGGATGGGGCTTAGCGGGCTATTGTCCTGGGCCAGCGTTAGTAGCGGCGACCTCACTCGAAAAAGATCCTCTTATTTTTGTGACTGCGATGTTGGTGGGCATGATCCTCTATTCCGCAGTGGAGTCAAAGGTACGTTGGAACAAGTGATTGTCGGATTTTTTCTATTCTTCTTGATGGGTGTGACTCTTGGTCTTATTGGAGCTGGAGGCAGCATTCTCACCGTGCCGATTCTAGTGGCCTTTTTTGATATGAATACGGAAGTGGCGATTTCCTATTCTTTATACGTTGTAGGCGCCACAGCGGCTCTTGCGGCTCTCTTGCAGATTAAACAAAAAATGATCGACTTTCGCTTGGTGATTATTTTTTCGATCTTCAGTTTTCCCACAGTCTATGCCGTCAGACACTGGATTTTTCCTTTAATTCCAGATCCTGTTACCCTGCACCTATTCGGTCAATCGCTCATCGATAAACCAAGGCCGACGGTATTGATGATTCTCTTTTCGCTTCTCATGATGGCGGCATCGAAATTCATGATTCAAAGACCTCCGGCCGACAAGACTAAAAATCTAAAGAAGGCTTTCGACAGAAATGATGTCCTCACCATGAAGGCCTTAGCGCCCATTGCCATTTCAGCGATGGCCGTTGGAACTCTTACGGGGCTTTTAGGATCGGGTGGGGGTTTCGTGATGATTCCTATCTTTGTGAAAGCCCTACGGCTCACCATGAAGGCTGCCGTGGCTACGTCACTCACGTTAATTACTCTGAATTCTGCTATTGGCATTTTGTCGGAGCCTATCCTCACCGACCGAGATGATAAACTCCTGGGGTGGATTGTCGCGTCGTCCCTCGTCGGGCTTTTGATCGCTATGAAGCTGACAAAGCAAATTTCCGATCACGCTCTACGCCGAACGTTTGGCTTCTTTGTGCTAATTCTCGGATTTGTCATTTTGATGAATAGCCTGCTTTGATAGACTTCGATTGAAACCATAAAATGAGTGAGGAGACTCTACCATGAAGATCCAAGAATTTTTTGACGTTGATACCTGGACCTTGACCTATATCGTTTGGGACGAGACGACCAAAGACGCTATCATTCTCGACCCCGTTTGGAATTATGATCCCGCAGCCTCACGCATCAGCAATGTCTCCGTAAACGAGGTGGTAAACTTCATTCAGTCAAAGCAGCTTTATCTGCATACGATTCTTGAAACTCATGCCCATGCCGATCATCTTACGGCCGCCGTGCCACTGAAGGAGCATTTTCCTGAAGCCAAACTGGCCATCAGTGAGCGAGTTTGCCAAGTTCAGAAAACATTCAAAGCCATTTATAATTTTACAGACTGGTTCAAGACCGATGGTTCGCAGTTTGATCTTCTGTTAAAGGATTTCGAGACCTATTCTGCCGGCGCCTTGCGCTGGAAAGTGCTTCCTACCCCTGGCCATACGCCGGCATGCGCTTCGTATTTTTTTGCAGCCACCGGACCGGCGGAATCGTCAGCCATATTTACGGGCGATGCTCTATTTATGCCTGACTACGGAACGGGGCGCTGTGATTTTCCCGACGGTGATTCGGGTGTCCTTTACGATTCTATTACTCAGAATCTCTACACACTGCCTGATGAAACCCGTGTCTACACCGGGCACGACTATCGACCCGGAGGACGACCGCTTCGTTTTGCTTCCACTATTGGCGAAGAGAAAAAGGCGAATATTCAACTTAAAACCACGACAACCCGTGACGATTTCATTCGTTTTCGAAATGAACGCGATAAAACCTTGGCAGCGCCTCGACTCTTATTGCCCAGCATTCAAGTCAATATTAATGGCGGCCATGTTCCACCGACAGAAACCAATGGAGCCATTTTTCTAAAAATTCCTCTGTTTGGCATCCCCGCGCTTAAAACCCAGGCTCAGGCTGTCTAGAACCAAGATTTTCAGGCCTTAAGCCATAGACATCTACTTTTGAGATAATTTAGCGTGAAAGCAATACCATGACAAAAAAAGTTCATAGCCTTGTAGCCCCTGCCCGAGATCTTTATAAAAAAATCGGCCGAGACACTCTTTTAAAAATGCACCATCTCATGGTCAAAGGACGACTCTTAGAAGAGCGGCTGATAAAAATGAGTAAAGGGGGTGAAGGGTTCTTTTGGATTGGAGGGCCTGGTGAAGAGGGTTTTAATATACCCCTAGGTCTCTTAGTGAAAAAGGGTCAGGGCGTCGCCTACGATTATTTACATCTACATTATCGCAGTAGCGGCATCGCGCTTGGAATGGGCGCGCAGCCAATCGATACCATTCGTCAAATGCGTACAACGGCCAGCGATCCTTATTCGCAAGGCAGAAATTTTGTTAATCACTATGCCATTCCTGAATGGAATATCGTGCCGGTATCACCGACCATCGAAACGCAGTATTCTACGGTGATTGGCACAGCCATTGCCCAAGCAAGAGAGAAAGTCGACAGTCTAAGTATTGTGACAGGCGGCGACGCCGGAACGGCCGAAGGAGATTTTCATTCGTGTTTAGTATGGGCAAATCGTCCCGCACTTCCTCTTCCGATTCTCATTATTGTAACGAATAATGGCTTTGGCATTTCGACACCCGCCCATGAACAGCATGGCGAAAAACAAATTTCTCATTGGGGTCGGGTCTTTGATATGCCTTCGAAAACCATCAATGGCAATGATCCTGTCGAATCCTATACTGCGATTCAAGAGGCTATGGCCTATATTCGAAAGGAACGTCGACCTTACTTACTCGAAGCACATACCTCTCGGTTGTACGGTCACAGTTCGTCCAGCGGCGCCAATCGAGTGAACGAAGTAGACTGCATTCAACTATTTGAATCGGAACTCTCTAAACAAGAGATCGCTTCGGCAGAATCGTTAAAAGAGGTATGGGAGAATTTAAAGTCTGAGCTTGATGCAGCCTATGCCAAGGTCAAAAATGAGCCTTTTCCAAAGCCAGACGATATTTGGAATCATATTTTTGCAGATGGCTTAGACGATTCATACCCGCGCACGGGAGGACAATAGCATGGCCAATATGGCACAAGCGATTCGCATGGCTCTTCATTACGGCGAAGAGCATTTAGGGGTAAAAGAAATTTTTGGTGAAGATGTCGGCGCCCCCCTCGGCGGTGTTTTTACGGTGACTCAAGGCTTAAAGCGCGCATGGAATGCACCTCTCGACGAACGAGGCATTGTGGGAGCGGCCCTGGGTCTTGCCTGGGCCGGCTACCGACCTGTCGCAGAAATTCAGTTTGTGGATTATATTTTTAATACCATTGATCTTCTTAAACTTTGCGGCAACGGGCTTTGGTCCTCCGCCGGAAAGTTTTCTGCCCCGATGGTAATCATGACGCCGACCGGCTCAGGAATTCACGGATCGATCTACCACTCTCACTCGTTTGACTCCATCGCCACAAAAATCCACGGCATGAAAGTGGTCTGTCCTTCGACTCCCCTTGATGCCTATGGTCTCATGCTCTCTGCTATACAAGATAATAATCCTGTCTTGTACTTGAAGCCAAAGGCCTTACTTAGAGCGAAAGGTGCTGAGCTCATTCCAGGAGAACCGGCCGACGAAAAAGCTTTAAAAGATATGATCGATGCCCCTATCGGAGATCGCTCTCAGTGGAAGCCCCGTTGGCCCGCTCTTGAAGAATTTTCAATTCCTTTGGGTCAAGCCAAGGTAGCCTTTGAAGGCGATGCTGCAACGATCGTGACGCATGGACGTTTGGCACCCATTTGTTTGCAAGTGGCAGAAGAATTGGCGTCTGAACGAGGCCAACGTGTCGAGGTCATCGATCTAAGAACCCTCATTCCCTACGACTGGAATGCCATTACGTCGTCTGTTCGAAAGACTGGCCGAGTTCTTTTTGTGAATGAAGAAACTGAGATTACCAATTTTGCTGAACATCTTTTGCGCCGTCTCATTGACGAAATGTTCTACGAGCTGGCCGTTCGACCTCGATTGTTGGCGGGCAAAGCTCTTCCCGGCATCGGCCTTTCCCCCGTTTTGGAATACGCTTCGGTCCCTCAAAAGACGGATGTAAAACAAGCCGTCAAGGCCCTTTTAGACGAAGCAGCTTAGAAGTACTTACCCACTCTGTTGAGCTGCGGTATTTCAAACAAGGGATGCTTCTTAATGGGCATGATACCTCTGGAGGGAGCGAGTTCTTCGAGAAGTCGATAAATCTCGTACGCTTGGTCATCGATGCTGCGATTCCACAGTTGTCGCGAGTGTATCTCACGGAAGAAAGGTTCCAATTCAACAAAGCCCGCCCGACTCAGGGTCAAACGAGCGACGATCTGACGAAATGGCTCAGGCCACGAATAAGGATGAAGGGCCTTCATGATAGCCTGCGAGCGACTTTCAGGCGGGACCTCCAATCGATAGAGATCTTGAAAATAACGTTTCACTCGGTCAAATACGAGTGAAGATTCTATCGTGGCTCTAGCCATCAAAGACACGGAGGCCTCTTCACCAAGACCCAAAACTCGCAGTGTCTGCATGACATTCCATTTCGCCAGTCGCTCATGAGATATATACAAATACGAAAATAGCAGATCCATCTGCTGCCAATAACCGCGCTGTACCCGCAGTTCTATCTTCTTCTTCCAAATCGGAATGAGCTCTCGATACAAGTTGGGATAAGGAAATTCTTTCTTATACGCCTCGAGCTCTGCGGCCTCTAAAGCTTGGTAGCTCTGAGAGTTTCGATAGAGTCGAAACTCGAGCTCCAGCTGTCGTTGGGGGGGCCTTTGTTCCAGCCTGTCGACTCGATCGATATCAGCAAAAATCTCGGAGCCAAATTCGGGATGTCGTCGTTGGGAATCTAAAAGGTGATAAATCTCCTCTAAATAAACAACGAATGGAAACGTCGAATCGTCAAACGCCTGTTCTTCTTGTGAAAAAAAGAGAGGCATCTCTCCAAATAACCGACGAAGAAGCTCTTGCTGAAAGCGGCCGCCGTTTTCGATATACATAATCACGCTCTCAGACAACCGACGATCATCCATTTCACCTGTCACCAACGGAATAGTCAGCATTGCCTGGGGTGCCAATACACCGGGGACGAGGGCTTGACCAGTCATGCCCTCGAGCTCAACGATTCGTATCGATTCGACAAAAGATCGCTCCGTCTCTAAGAGTCGCTCTTGAAACAGCGCACCCCGACAATCTTCTTTAAGGTGTCGGTAGCCTAAAACACGGGCCTTATTCGAGAGCGAGATTCCAAACAAAAGATGCTCCCCCGTAACAAGAGCAAGCTGTTTCGATTCATGTGAAAAATTGATCGCCGACCACAGCGGCGCCAAGCCTGAATGAAATCCCACTCGAATCGCGCCGTCTTGTAGCAGATCATGTAGAGCCTCTATCGCTGTTTGGCCCATCTGCGACGACGTAAGCGAAGCCGGATGAAAGACTGCCGATGGACGACATTGCAATCTTGCCTCCGGACTCAAAATAAATGCAGCGGCTAAAATGATGTTCCCCAACCCCATTCGTTGACTTTACAAACAACGAGTCTGCAAAGAAAAGTATAATCTAGCTCATAAAAAGGAAAAGCTCCCGACTTTCTCATTTACTTGTAATATTAGAATCATTCTAAATTTATTTGACATCTAAGTTTCGCAGGCTATCGTGTACTAAGTTCCTATGATTAGACCACCAGCTCACCTATCCTCTACGACATCCTTGCGAGATCGCCTCAAGGCTGCTGGCATTCAAGCTTCGGCGCCTCGTATGGCCATTGCATCGTATGTATGGTCGACCTGCTCTCATCCTACGGCTGAAGATGTAAAGCGAGAAGTAGAGAAGACCTTTCCCATGGTATCGTTGGCTACCGTCTATAATACTCTCAATTTATTTGTCGCCCACGGCCTGCTTATCGAAGTGCGAGATCCTCGCATGAAAAGCATTCGCTATGACTGCAAAGTCGAGCCTCATTTTCATTTTTTCGATGAGACCAGCGGAGAAATATATGATTTAGAACCCTCTCAGGTAGAAGTATATCCCCGCCTTCCGCGCTGTTTTCAGATTACGGGCATGGAGCTAACCCTTCGAGGTAGAAAAAATTCAAAGGTCTTAGACAAAACGTCTGGAACCTTATCAAAGAGAACCCATAAACCCCATAAGGAGAAATGACATGACATCAGAAGCCCAAACAACGAGACAAGGAACTCTCACGGTTGGTGATAAATTTCCAAACTTCACTCTTGATGCCACGGTGGCCATCGATAAGAAGCTAGAGGATAATTTTAAGAAAGTATCGCTCGGAGATTTTAAAGGAAAATGGAAAACCGTATTCTTTTGGCCTCTCGATTTCACATTTGTTTGCCCTACAGAAATTGCGGAGTTCAATAATCATCACTCGGATTTTAGCGATCGAGGCACCGTCTTATTAGGCGCAAGCTGCGACTCCAAGTTTACCCATCTTGCATGGAGAAAAGATCACGCCGATCTGAAGGGTCTCAAATTTCCGATGCTTGCCGACTACAATAAGACCTTGAGTGCGGAACTTGGCATCTTGGCCAAAGGCGTAGGAGCCCCGCTACGAGCCACCTTTATCGTCGACCCCGATGATATTATTCGATGGGTCGATGTATGTGATCTATCGGTAGGTCGAAATGTTAAAGAAGTACTGCGAGTTTTGGATGCTCTTCAAAGCGGCGAGCTATGCCCTTGTGGATGGGAAAAAGGACAGCCCACTCTTAAAGTTGGTTGATGTACTTGCGTTGAGAGACAGGCGAAGTTAAGCGACTTCTCCTTGAGAAGTCGCTTCCCTATTCCTAACAACAGTTACGACATAGTGACTTAGAACGAGACCCAGAAAGGAATTTCTCTATGGATCTAGAAACCTTATTTTCCAAGTTTGAATCCCCTACTCAGAAAGATATCAAACTCAATTTTAAAAAATTTTTTGCAGATAGTGGACTCACTCCCAAGGATGCTGGCCTTATCACACTGGCCTGCGCGGAAACTGTCGGCAGCAAAGCCTTGGCCGAATTTGCGCAAAGCCATTTGCAGGGCCAATCAGCAACCGCTGAAGAGATCCAGGAAGCGCGAGATGCTGCAGCCATCATGGGCTTAATGAATTGCTATTATCGTTTTAGACATTTTGTGGGCAAAGAAGCGTATCAAGCAGCGGCAGGCTTACGAATGACAGTGATGGCTCGTCCTGTCACTGGCAAACTTAGTTTTGAAATGATGGCGCTGGCCGTCTCGATCCTCAATGGATGTGAATCATGTGTGAAGAGTCATGAAAAAAGCTTATTGGATCACGGAGCGACTGAAGCCCAGATTCATGACCTCGCCCGTCTCGCCTCCACGGTGAAGGCTGCAGGTGTCGCACTCACGTCTCTCGCATAACCGACGACGACATACTCGGTAATTTGCCTTTAAAAAGGCCGTAGGCTTTGAGCTTCGTATACAGATGGGTTCGGTCCATCTGTAAATTTTTAGCTAGCTTAGTAATTGGAATGTCTCCAGAACCCATAGCCTCACGTAGCAGATCTGCTTCAAATCGAGCGACACGTTCGTAGAACGACAGCGAGTCGCTCTGCTGCAGGGGATCGTTTGAAGTTATAGGAATCGTAAAGTCACCGCGGCCAACAAAACGAGCTTCTCGAAATTTGAGCGGCAAATCCATTTCGTCGATTTCATCAAGATCGGTCGTAGCTTCTAGGTACGCCACTAGATTCTGAAGTTCGCGAACATTGCCAGGCCAATCGTATCGTTTAAGACATTCAAGCGCCGCATCCGAAAAAAAGAAGCTACGCCTCTGAAGGCTGCAGAAATAATCAACTAACTCGGCGATATCCTCCGGTCTTTCGCGCAGCGGCGGAAGATAAATTGGAATGACATTGAGCCGCTGAAGCAAGTCGCTCTTAAAACACCCCGACCGAGAGAGAACTTCCAAGTCTCGATTGGTCGCTGAGATAACTCGAAAATCGAGAGGAATCACTCTTGAAGAGCCTAACCGCAAAACTTCTTTCTCCTGGAGAACTCTTAGTAATTTAGCCTGAATCTCAAGCGGCATATTACCGAGCTCATCAAAGTAAACGATGCCTCCGTTGGCCTCTTCAAAAATCCCTTTTCGAGATTTTTCAGCTCCAGTGAACGCTCCTTTTTCATGGCCAAATAAAATGCTCTCCGCTGTTTGAGAGTGTATGGTCGAAGAATCTACCGAAACAAACGGCGCCAGCGTGCCGTCGGGATGTAAAGGCCGAAGCAAGCGCGCCACGACCTCTTTACCTGTGCCGGTCTCTCCGTAAATTAAAATATTGGAGCGCGAAGTTTGAAGTTTAGCGATCATCGTGCGCAGTTTTTCCATCGCAGCGCTCGAGCCAATTAAGCGAATCTGCTGTTCTCGAGATCGGACTTCAAAATCTTGCTGTGCGAAGCGCTTGATCAGCTGCCTCTTGTCTAAAGCTCGGCTGATGCTCAGCATAAGTTCTTCGGGCGAGGACGACTTGCAAAGGTAGTCTAATGCCCCTAGGCGAAGCGCCTCTTTCACGCTCGATACGTCTTGAAGGCCGCTAGACACGATGATGCCAACATCGTCATTGAGCTCTTTGATCTTCGGAATGGCTTTCAGGCCCTCATCAGGCGATCGCATTTGAATGTCTAAAATGACCAAGTCAATGCTGTGATTTCGCAAGATCGCAATCGCTTCGTCGCTATTGTAAGCTCCTCGAACCTCATAATCACTCTTTAGAAGCTGCCTCAAGGCCAGCTGATATACTTGGTCGTCATCTACTAATAAAACTACAGGCTTTCGAGCGCTCGTGGCAGAAACAATCATAGAACCGACCCTTTATCACAAAATTCTGGGAAGTGCGACCCTACGAATGAATGAGGCCTTGTTTCAGCGCAATCACTCCCCTTGGCCGAGGGAATAGCCCTTCTGCCCATCAAAACAGTAAAGATTCTCAACCTTAATGACATCAACACCTGTCTTTAAAAGGGCTTCTAAAGCCTTCCATAGAGGCGGCGGCGCTGAATCATCATTGCTCAAGAGACGGCATCGCCAGTGATCGGTGCAAAATGTCTCAGGAAAGCCATCGGGCCATACTTTAATACCTCGATTGCTGATCATCGACAGTCGAAACCCTAAAGGCTGCAGAGCCTTCTGAACCGCATCCGCCAAAGTCTCTGGCTTTTGGCTTGCATCGAATACAAAAATATCAAAGCCTTCCAGCACTCTATTCACAGAGGGAGCTTCTCGCACCCAGACCTTGAGGGGCTGAGATGCGCGAGCATAATGAATCACCTTCAATTTTTCAGGCTTTTCACCTAAACGATCACATACCGCCAGAGCAAACTCTTGCGTGCCTACTTTCTTCTTGGTCAGAACGTCATTACCGATATCAGGGGTATGAACGCCATCTTCCAAGGTCTTCAACCAAGCGTTGTGAATAGACTCAGCAACCTCGGCCTCTCCCATATGAACCAACATTTGAATGGCGCCAAGAATGAGACCCGACGGATTGGCGCAGTTCTGACCCGCTATCGCTGGAGCCGAGCCGTGAATGGCTTCGAACATGGCCAGCTTGTCTCCCACATTGGCAGAGCCCCCGAGACCCACAGACCCAGAAATCTCCGCCGCAATATCACTTAAAATATCGCCATAAAGATTGGGCATGACCATCACATCAAAAAGCTCCGGCTTCGTAGCCAAACGTGCTGCTCCGATATCGACGATCCAATGATCTTTTTGAATCTCAGGATACTCCGCTCCAATTTCGTCAAAAGTCTTATGAAAAATACCGTCCGACATTTTCATAATATTATCTTTTACAAGACAGGTGACTTTCGATCGCTGATAGCGCCGGGCGTATTCAAAAGCGTAGCGAATAATTTTTTCTGTCCCTGGTCGAGACACGAGCTTCAAGGTTTGGTAGACATCGGGAGTTTGGCGATGCTCAATACCGGCATAGAGGTCTTCTTCGTTTTCACGGATAATTGTGAGATCCATGGTCGGATGAAGGGTGCGTACGAAGGGATGATAAGAGATACAGGGTCGAATATTAGCGAAAAGCCCCAGAGTCTTTCGAATGGTCACATTGAGGCTCTTAAATCCCCCACCCTGAGGGGTCGTAATGGGGGCTTTTAAAAAAATCTGATTATTGCGAAGATGCTCCCACGCCTCAGGTCGAATACCCGATGTAATCCCCTGGCGATAAATTTTTTCGCCTATCTCGATAGTATCGTAGCTCAACGAAAGACCCGACTTCTCAAGGATCATAAGCGTGGCCTTCATGATCTCGGGCCCTATTCCATCGCCAAATGCTACCGTTATTCGTTTCATCTATCGCCCCCCTTGCCTCCTTATTGTGTGTCGCGAAGGAAGATTTGACAAGAAATCGAGGCCTCGATACGACTTAAGGGTTGACCTTGCGGGAGTAGCACAGTGGTAGTGCGTTTGCTTGCCAAGCAAAAGGTCGCCGGTTCGACCCCGGTCTCCCGCTCCAATTTTTCAGGGAAAATGGCAAATAACTCAAGAAATCGAACTCACAAAACAATGAAGTCGCATGATGTTCTGTCCTTCATTTCGGCCATCAATGTATCCTCAAAAAGCCGATAATTGAGACGCATCTCCTTAGAGCATAACCTGCAAACCTGTCTGGCGTTTGCGGCTGTCGATTTGCTTTACGGCCATGGAAAAAGCCCTGCGACTGCCGACAAAAACACAGAGTTGTTTCGCACGTGTTAAGCCCGTATAGAGAAGATTTCGAAAGAGCATTTTAAAGTGCTGACCACTCACCGGAATAATAACGGCACCAAACTCACTCCCCTGCGATTTGTGAATGGTCACAGCGTAGGCCAAACTAATCTCCGTGAGATCTTCGCGTGCGTAAGTGACGAGAGTCTGCTTTCCGAAGCGAATCTCACAACCGAAGCGCTCCAGATCAATCGATTCAATGATCCCTATATCCCCATTAAACACTCCAAGATCGTAGTTGTTTCGCGTTTGAATCACGCGATCGCCCTCTCGAAAAAGGCGTATCGTTAGCCGACTGCACAATATGCTCCTGCCCTGTTGAGAGCGTTTGCTGAATCGCGTATTTCGCTTTTTGAAGAAAATGAATTTGCTCTTGAGTGGCCTCTTCAGAGTCAATAAACAGACAACCGGCTCTCTCTTTCCACAATTCAGGCTTGTGCAGAGGCGACTCAATTTTTGAGACATGCCCCCTATTCATCTCATGGGCATAACGAATAATGAGCGACTCCTCAGCTTGGCGAAATACCTTCGTAAGCCTAAAGCTGTGAACACAGGGGCTCTGCAATAAATCAAAAAGAACATTGCCTGCTCCGACGGAGGGCAATTGGTTGGGATCGCCAATCAGTACCACCTGAGCGCTGGTCGGTATGGCCTTGAACAAGGATGCGGCCAAACTGATATCGAGCATAGACGATTCGTCCACGATGACTACATCCAGCTTCAGAGGTTCGTCCTCGCATTTCTTAAACGAATTCTTTCGGGGCTCCCACTCGAGCAAACGATGGATGGTCTTGGCCTCTAAACCAATCACCTCGGTCATGCGCTGCGCTGCACGACCCGTCGGGGCAACAAGCACTATATTTTTATGCATCGCTTGAAATAGCTTCACCAAAACCCTTGTGGTCGTTGTTTTACCGCAGCCCGGCCCGCCCGTAAGAATGGAGAACGACTCTTGAGCAATTCCCATTACCGATTCTTGCTGTTCATCCGATAGTTCCATGACCGCTGTTTCAAGATAGCGTTCCATCCAGCGGGAGACACGCGGTCTATCAATCGAGACTCTCTGGCTTACCCACTGTCTTACCCGTTCGGCAACGTAGAGCTCGTCGTAATAAAGCGACTTAGAGTAGTACGCTTGAAATGGTGATGTTTCGCCCTCAGCCACAAGAGATCGTGTCTTAATATCATTCGCTTGAACGAGCATTTGAAGAAGCCTACGAATGGTTTCCGACTCTTCGAGTTCAAGGAGCTCCATCGTATTCTTCAAAATTTGTGCTTCCGTGAGATAACAGTGACCTTCATCGCGCGATGCCGCAAGAACATGCTGAATTCCTGCGCCTATGCGGGGCTCGCCATGTCGGTCGAATCCCATCGCAAGGGCGATTCTGTCGGCTGAAAAAAAGCCTATTCCATAAATATCTTTGGCCAACTGATAAGGATTTTGAGACACAACGCTGATGGCGGTATCGCCATAGGTTTTGTAAATTTTTACCGCAAAGAGGGTGCTTAATCCGTAACCCTGAAGAAAGATCATCACATCGCGAATGGCTTTATGCTCCCGCCAAGACTCTTTGATCACCACCAGCTTTCTCTCTGCAATACCTGGCACCTTCATGAGATCGTCAATGCGCTCTTCGAAAACTTCGAGTGTCTGATCTTTGAAAAACTTCACGATTTTAGTCGCGGTCTTTGGCCCCACCCCTTGGATGAGCCCGGAACCAAGGTATTTCTCTAAGCCCGCGCTTGTGGCCGGCTTCTTCTCAATGGCTCGCTCGGCCTTAAATTGCTCACCATACTTAGAATGCTGAGTCCATACGCCCCAAAATTCCATCGTACTACCAGCAAAAACTTTAGCCTGGTGAATCACGACCGTTGCCAATTTCTGAGGGTCCGAGAACGGCGAAACTTTCAAGATAGACCAGCCGTTGACGGCATTATGAAAGGTAACTCGTTCGACAATGCCCGACAGACGAACGAGGTTGGTGTCCATACTCATTCATACAAGTGAAGTTCCGATTCTTAAAGGTGCTTTTGATGGGATGATTAAATTCATGACCGTCAAACATGAAGAGAAGACTTTCGATTCATGAACGACCACGGTAGATTCTGATTTAATGGCCCTGAAGCGAGATTCGAATCGAGCAGTTGGAAGAACAATTAAAGGCGAACGTACCGCCAAGCGGATATTCGAAGCAGCGGCAGAATGCATCGCGGATCTTGGCATTGAGAGAACAAGCATTACAGAAATAGCCAAACGAGCTAAAACAAGCCGTGCCTTGATCGCCCGATATTTACCAAAGAAAGCGGACCTACTTTTAGAGGTCATCCGGCATATTAGCTTTGAGGGGACCCCTGGCATGGAGGATTTGCCCGCAAGTGCTCCTGCAATAAAAAAAATCTTGCATAGCATTGAACGCAACTTTCTCTTTTTTTCTCACAATCCGCATTACTACAGCTGCTTTGTCTTACTTTATTATTTTTCTGGAGTTCGCGACGATTTGCGAAAGCTAAACAACGATATCTATCGACATTTCATAGATCGAACAGCCCTCTATTTGAGCGATTTTTCTAAGGAAAAGAGGCGCCGTTGGAATCACGAAGACATTCAGGCTCTATCAGAATCGATCTATTCAGAGCTTGAGGGAGCCCTTCTTTCGTATTTTTCAATGATTGAGTCTCGGCATCGAGCAAAATTTCTAAAAAGACATCTGCGCGCTATACAGCGAAAATTACTTAACTATTAGGACACCCGTCTTAAAAAGTGAATGTTCGTCCATTTAAAAGTGAACGACCGTTCATCTTTTGGGGTTGCCCTTTACAATAACCGTGATATAGGTCGCCTCCAGACTGGAGACGTTATGAAATATTTTATTAAACACTTTGTGGTTCTTCTTTTTTTCGCTTCGTCAGCGATTGCAGCTTCGAAGTCAGACTCCTGCGCCCTCAATGTGGCCAATATCGCCTGGTATCATCAGGGCACTGCACGGGCTGTCGAAGACTTAGTGGAACAGGCTGGTCTTCAAACCAACCCCGATATCGATCGAATTCGTAACGAAATTAGGGGTGCCAAGAGCATCCTTGAAATCGGCAGTGGAAGCGGTCGGGTCATTCGAGCGGTGAGATCTTTAAACCCATCAGCAAGTCTTGTAGGTTTGGAGCCTGCGGCCAGCTTGTTTGTGGATTTAAAGGCGTACTTTTCGGGCGATCGGCAGACCCAGATTATCAGAAAGCGTATTCAGGATTACGCGAGGTGGAATCTAAAAAAATTTGATTTAGTGCTGTGGATGTTTTCAGGCTATGCCGACTTGAGTTTGTCTGAAAAACGCAATGCTCTAAAGATGACGGCAAGGTTGATGTCTAAACATGGCCGCTTGATCATCGATCTCGCGGCAGGAAAGAGCTCAAATGCGACGGCCGAACAAGATCGACTTTCCATAATTCGGCGACCCTATGGCGACTACCGCGGAATATTACCGACGGACCACGAGCTCAAAGAAGACTGCGAGGCTGAGTGCCTCGAGGTGGAGTCCACACAACGCTATAATGTCGTAAAAGCAAATGGCGAGATTAGGGAACGCATTACTTACACGATTCGAAAAGGACAAAAAATAGTGGACCTTCCTACATCTGGCATTTGGCCCTAAGCGCTCACCCCCCCAAATGATAACAAATTTAATATCACTATTTATATCAGCATAGGAGTTTATCCTTCCAAATTGGTATTTATATGGTATCTAGCTCATAAGTGATAACAATTGAGCAGATAATTTTATGAATACAAAAAGACCCCAAACCTACCATTTTTTATCCAGCCGAGACTATGTGAAGGCGTTTGATACCTGGGCTCAGGAAACTCTGCCCAGCTATAGCCATCGAGCGTTTGCACGTTGGGCCAAGGTAAAATCCCCCAATTTTATAGGGCTCATTCTTTCGGGTCAGCGCCACCTTCAAGGAGATTGGCTCGAAGGTTTTATTCTAGCCGCTAAGCTTGAAGGCCTTGAAAGACGATATCTTGAAACACTGGTTCAACTTGAAAACGCCGATGATTGGCATCTCAAAGAGCAGCTATTAGAAGAGCTTCGCACGCTGTTTGTGCAGGAGAATATCGAATCGCTAGTCGGGGACCGACTGACACTGGTGCGAGAACCCCTCCTATGGACTCTCTACTATATGTCGTTTCTTGGAGATCAAGTGGCAGAACCCAAATGGTTTAAGCTGAGACTGCGCCGATCAGTTCCGGTACCTACCATTCGACAGGGGCTTGAAACTCTAGAGCGACTCGGACTCCTCCAACGAAGTGGCAATCGATATCAACCCTTAAAACAATTGCTTGAGTCGCCCGATGAAATGGAAGCGGGGGCAAACGCTCACTTTCATCGCTATGTTTTAGAAGAAAGTTTAGAGAGCCTGGAAACACTAGACCCCGCCGATCGATCGTTCGGCTCTCTGACACTGTCGATCGATCAAGAACAAAGTGAAGCGCTCAAAAAAGAGATTTCTCGTTTTGGAAAATATTTGCTTCAAAAATACGAGAGCGCCCATTCTTCAGACAGCAACCTCGTACGTTTAAATCTTCAACTTTATCCACTTACTAAACAGGAGAAACACTCATGACTTTCAAGAAAACAATCCCTTTGACGGGCCGACCATTCTACACAAGGCATCTCACAAAGGCAGCCGCTATGGCGCTAACGTATCTCAGCTGTCTCGGCAGCCCCGCATGGGGTAGCGGCGGAGGTTGGGTCGGCAATGCTCGCTTCGAAAGTGCCTTCAACCATTTTGCGCTCACCCCTCTTGATTCTAGAGACCAAAGCGATATCGAGATTATTTATCCAGCGCCTAAGAATTACTTCATGCTCAACGACGGAGAAATGACCTTCGGCCTTCATGGCATTTGGGAAACACGACGCGTTCAACGAGCCAATGTCTTCAATAATATTACGACCACAACAGAGATGGATGAGAGCCGCACGGCCATAGGAATAACTTTCGAATACGGACTCTCCGACCGCTGGTCGTGGTCAAACCTTGTGAACTTTTCGTACCGCCTATTGCCTAATACAAACAATCATGAGCTAAAGCTCGACTTTGGTCTTATTCAGGGCGATGTGGAACATTCTGATGTTTTAGGTGCGTATATGACCCCCGGGGCATCGCTCTCTCATACGTGGGCGATATCGGGATTTCGAGTTACCCAAAGTTTGGGCGCTCATTCTGTTATTTCACAGCATCGCGACCAAAAAAGTCGTCGATTCGCCTTTGGCAAAGCCACCCATCGACTATCTCTTTCACAGCAACTTGGAACCAACTGGTCACTAGCTCTCGCCGCGGGCAGCACTATCGGATTCAATATTCACGATCGTTTGGGCAATGCCTACCGAACAAGAAGCTATTATGTGGGTGGCGCCAATCCGCAGATCTCGCTTGCCCGTAAACTTGGAGATGCTGCCGCCATTTCGTATGCGTTTAGCGTAAACTCGGTCACAAACCCGACAGAGCCCACGTCGATTTTAAGTTTACAGGTGAAATTTTGACCTTAGCCCATTGTCAGACACAGGTTATTTTACGTAGGTTCGAAGGCTATGGATCAAGCTTGGCTTTGGATTGGCTTCAATGTCTTTGTCTTAGTAATGCTCGCGATCGACCTGGGGATTTTTCACAAAGAAGCGCACGAGGTAAAATTTAAAGAGGCCATAACTTGGACCTTAGTTTGGATCTCTCTTGCACTGATTTTTAATATAGGCATTTACCTCTACCGCGGAGAGCAAGCCGCGGTAGAGTTTTTTGTAGGCTACCTGATTGAAAAGTCTTTGAGCGTCGACAATATTTTTGTCTTTTTGCTGATATTCAATTTTTTTAAAGTTCCCGGTCGTTACCAACATAAAGTACTGTTCTGGGGAATTTTAGGTGCGCTCATCATGCGAGCTATCTTCATTTTTGCCGGCATTACCTTGATTGAGAAGTTTCATTGGATGATCTATGTCTTCGGCGGCTTTTTGATTTTAACCGGTATAAAAATGGCTCTGCCCAAAAAAGACGAGATCGATCTCGAGAAAACTCTCATTATTAGAGTTCTTAAACGAGTCTTGCCCATCACCCCGCACTATCACGGTGACAAGTTTTTTATTCAAGACAAGGCTCGTTGGGTAGCCACGCCTTTGTTTGTTACCCTTGTCTTTGTGGAGATTACTGATGTCATATTCGCGGTCGATTCCATTCCTGCAATTTTAGCTATTACCCGCGACTCCTTCATCGTTTATACGTCCAATGTCTTTGCGATTTTGGGGCTACGATCTCTCTATTTTGCCTTGGCAGGCTTCGCAAATATGTTTCATTATCTACAATACGGCTTGGCCGCTATTTTGTCGTTTGTGGGCATTAAAATGCTCATCAGCGACCACTACAAGCTCCATCCGATTGTGTCCCTCTTAGTCATTTTTATATTTTTAAGCCTGTCGGTCTTGGCTTCGATTCATCGAACTAAGCGTTTAAAGCGGGCGGAACTGCCCTAGGCTGGAGGGACATGAAACCTAAGGTGGGGGGCCTCACGAGAGACCCAGCTCGTCTCTGTGCCGAGCAAACGGCGGGCTAGATCGTGAAATTAAGTTTTTGTCATAATGATCACCAGTTCAAAAAAAGGTTTTATATTGGTGGGGAGCGTGCGAAAGGGCACAATGCTTAAAGATTGGAAGGAAAGTAAAATAGATGAAATGGCCTAAAAGAGTTGTTCTGTTTATTGCTGTCAATATCTTGGTGATTGCGACAATTTCGATTGTCACAAGTTTGCTCGGCATCCAACCCTACTTAAATTCAAAGGGTATCGACTATGGCTCTTTGATGCTGTTCTGCCTCATCTGGGGCTTTGGAGGCGCGTTTATTTCGTTGGGCATCTCTCGCATGATGGCCAAGTGGTCAATGGGCGTGAAGGTGATTGACCCCAAAACTGCTGGGGGCGATGCGGCGTGGCTTGTAAAAACGGTTCACCGTCTTGCATCTGATGCTCAATTGAAGGGCATGCCCGAAGTCGGCATCTATGACAGTCCAGAAATTAATGCTTTCGCAACGGGTCCGAGTGAACGACGTTCTCTCGTAGCCGTTTCGACAGGCCTATTGCGTCAAATGAATGAAAAAGAAATTGAGGGCGTATTGGCTCACGAAGTAGCGCATATCGCCAACGGTGATATGGTGTCTATGACTCTTGTTCAGGGCATCGTAAATGCGTTTGTGATGTTTTTTGCGCGAGTGATCGCGTTTTCGCTCGCTCAATTTGTTCGTGAAGAGTCGAGAGCGATGGTGCAGTTCATCGCCACGATTGTTCTCGATATCGCTCTGAGCTTTTTAGCGATGTTTGTGGTGGCGTGGTTTTCTCGACGTCGAGAATTTAGAGCCGACGCCGGTGGAGCTGCTTTGACAGATCGCTCGACGATGATCGCCGCTTTGCAACGCTTGCAGCATCAACCTGCCTATGCTGCCGCCTCAAACGAGGCTGCCTACGAAACCCTAAAAATATCGAACCGGTCGGGTCTCATGGCTTGGCTGTCGACTCACCCACGGCTCGAAGATCGTATTGCTCGACTCTCTGCGCAGACTTGATCATGATCAAGTCTGAATGGCGGGGCGCTTACGTTTAATTCTTCGCGGCACGACGGTAGACCAAGTCACGACGCAAAACCAAACTCAGGCGCTCGCTACCACGACCCTTCCTATCGAAGGGCCTGGCGGCCTTGGAGTAGAAAATCCAGGAGACTTTGCTCGTCAGCTTCGCCGCTATCTCGACGATCTCAATCATTTGAAATTCTTGGATCACCTTGAGGTTGATTTGAGCTCTGCCAGTTCTGCTGCCGAAGAGGAGCGACTTCGTTACTACAGGGCCGAAGCCGATAGAGTCCGAATTTCTATCTGGAAATCAGCGGGGCATTTTGAAGATTCTCTCGTGGGCCTCCAACAACTGTTTACGAATATCGATCTCTACCTGCGCTATCCTGATATTGCAGACCTAGGCTTCAACCAGCCGTTTGAAGCTCTGGTGATCGCAGCTGGGCCTTCGCTCGATGAGTCTTTGCGTGTCATCAAGCAGCGCAGGCCCTCGCACCTTATCGTCTGCGTGGACGCGGCGCTAAAGGCCTGTCTCGAAGCTGATATTATCCCGCATATTGTGACCGTGATTGAGCGTGACGAGCATTCGCTCAAATTTGTGAAGAATCTTCCGAAAGATATTTCAACGGTGCTGGTGGCGCATCCGCTTTGCAAGCGCGATATTTTTGACGCCTATCCTGGGCCCAAAGTCATGGCGAGCAAACTGACGGGGCCCTTTCTCTGGTTTCCCTTTAAGCGCAGTCATTTTATTTCTGGCAGTTCTTCCGCCCATCTCGCGTATCAAGTTGCCGCTCAATTGGGTGCCCAAAAAATTGCACTCATAGGCCAGGATCTCTGCTTTCATCCTGAAACACTCCAGAGTCATGGCAACATTTCAGACTATCCGCAGTGGTCACAACCCAATCAACGCGAAAATCTACTTCGCCATATGAACCCACACGATGCCCTGCTTGAAGTACCTGGCAATACTTATGCCAGTGTGCTCACCACGTCGACGTGGCAACTGTTTGCCGAGGATTTTGAGGCCATTATCGCAAGTCGTGCCATCCCCACGGTGAACACGAGTCGTCTTGGGCGTAAACTTCGATCGGCTCCCTATGAGCCCCTTGAAGGCAATCTACGCGCGGCAATTCAGGGACCGCCTCAAAATCTTCGACTCCCTCCTATGAATCCTCGATATGCGGCAGAGCTTGACCTTGTAAAAACGAAACTGACCGAGTCTGCTAAGGCCCTCGAGACGATCGAATATCAGATCCGTGAAACTCTGCGACATGAAATCGTGTCTGCAGATTTTTATGACCGATGTTTTCTACAGTCGCCCTTTTTGGAACTTGGCTTTGAAGTCGTTTTTCGAGACTGGCTGGAAGCTGAAAATTTGATTCTTTCAGGGCCGCCAGAACTGGTTAACGAGAGTCGGCGCAAGGTACTTAGCCAAGCCGAGCAAGCTGCTCACTTAAGTCGACAAATCCTAAATCAGTCATCTAAGATGCTAGAATGATAAGTTTTGTAATAGCGTCGCTCCTCTTGGTGGGAAAATATGAAAATCCCACAAAGCAATATCCTTCCCTTTCGGGTGCCAGTGGAAACCTGCGGTCGATATCAGCCATTCCGAATATACCGACAACCTTCGGAGCCTCGTTTATAGCCAATTTCTTTTCGCAAGAACCCTTTATTAACGACCCCGTTTCAGGTCAGGCGCTTAAAAACTCCCGTAATCAGTTTCGTTTTTCTGGCAACTATACCTTCAACTTTTTTCTACCTGTCGAGTTTTTCGCGGGCGCCACTCTATCGTACAGCGACAACTCGAGCTCTAGCCGCGCCTCCACGCTCACAACGTTTTTTGAAAATACCGATTTAGGGGCTCGCATCAGCTTTCCTGTTGTACCAAAAATTGTTTATGTGGGAACTTTCGGATTCGTTCGCTTTTTTTCTGGAACGCGTGCTCCACGCAATGTCAGTGCGGCCGTTTATCCGCCTCGATCGGGCCCCTTTGTCAGTGGGCAACTGGGCGTCAACGAAAGTCTCGATTTCAACTCCCTCAGTGAAAGTTTTCCGCTGCGCCAACATCTCCAAATTGCCTATCGAGCCCCCAACGGAAAAATCTCAGAGACCGATCAAGAATTTAATCGCTTCGCTCTCGACGTCTACAAATATCACGCTCTGGTAGGCACCTTTGGCTTGGAAGTGCCCTATAAATACGTGACCCCCATTGTGGAGTATTCGTTCGAATACAATCTCACCAAGGCCAATGACAATGTAAAATTTTCCGACAATCGTCAGAAAGCTTCGTTTGGCGCGCGTTTCACGCCATTTGCTTCTTTCGGAATTTTAGCCGTGGTGGATAAAGGCATTAAGGGCCCAGCCGCAGGCAGGGTCGTAGGCATTGCGCGCAATCCAGACTGGGATTTTTATGTGGGCCTCACCTTTCAGGCCTTGGGAGAAAGCCTCTTTGGCAATATTGGTTCTCTTCGAGGCATTGTATCCGATCCGAAAGGCATTGCTCTTGAAAATGTCTCTATCACGCTCAGCGATATCAGCTCTGAGAATAGTGTCACGGAGCCATCGGGAGCTTACGAGTTTCCTCGTATCAAGAACGGCACTTATACGCTGCGGGCAGAGAAAGAAGGGTATGAAGCTCAAACTCGCACCATAGTGATTCGCGATGGCAGTGACAGTCTGGCCGATATCACCATGCCTCTCGCGGGGCCCAAGACCGGAGGCCTCGAAGTACGCGCTGTGGATTTGCAAAATCAAAGTCCATTGAAGGGTGTGGCCATTCGCGTCTTGGGAATGCCCACGGCCTTTGCGACAGACGACAACGGTGAAGCGACCATTTCAGAGATTGCCGAGGGCTCGAAAGAAATTACGGCAGAGCTCGATGGCTATGAACCCTCAACAGCCATTGTAACTATTGCCCCGTCAGAAACCACCACTCAAGTGCTTCAACTCGAGAAAAAAGTCATTCCCATGGGTTTTTGCGCAGGTATTGTCACCAACGCCCAGGGAACTCCGCTGACGGCTGTTATTACGTCTGAAAATGGAGCGGTCTCTCCCTTTGGTACAGATCCACTGACCGGGGCTTTCTCGCAGTCGCTACCTCCAGGTAGTTATGAACTCAAAGTACAAGCAGAAAATTATTTACCTCAGACGATCACGTGCGTCGTAGAACCAAGCTCGAAGTACGAGCTACAAATTCTTCTCGAGAAGCCCAAGGAAGCCACCCTCGTAGGAGACAAAATCATTCTGCCGGACGCCATTTATTTTGATTTCGGAAAATCCTCCATCAAAGCGGAATCTCACGAAGTTCTCGATCAAGTCGCTCGCATTTTAATAGAAGAGAAGAATTATCAAACGCTCAAGGTTGAAGGCCATACCGACGATGTGGGTTCTGAGGAATACAATCAGAATCTCTCAGAAGCTCGAGCGAAGAGCGTTAAACGTTACCTGAGTCGCAAGGGAGTTGCCTCGGCCAAGATTGAGGCCTTAGGATTTGGAGAGCTGCAGCCTGCGTCCACCAACCTGACTCCTGAAGGCAGATCTGAGAATAGACGTGTCGAGTTTAATCTAGTACGAGAGTGAACCAATGATTTACTGGGACGCCAATGCTAGTTCGCCGCTGAGGCCTTGCGTTAAAAAAGCGATGCATGACGCCATGGATCGCTTTCAGGGCAATCCGAATTCCGCTCATTTTATTGGACAGCAGGCGCGCCACCTTATCGAAGAAACGCGTGGCCTGTGGGCCCAACTACTGAAGGTTCAACCCCATGAAATTATTTTTACGGGCTCGGCCAGCGAATCAAATTTCTTATGGCTTTGGAATTCGTATCTTACAAGACAGAGCCCTGATCAAAAACTATTAATAGGCTCGGTAGAACATAGCTCCATCTATGAGAATGCCGGTTTTCTGGCAGAGCGCTTTGGTTTGCAGCTTGTTGAAATGCCCGTGATGACCTCGGGAGTCATCGATATTCAAGCGGTTGAAGATCTGCTTAAAAACGAGGGACCATGGCTTTCTGTATCTCTGATCGGTGCCCAAAATGAAACGGGAGTTATTCAGCCTTGGCAAGAAGTGGCGAGTCTGTGCTCGACCTACCAAATTCCCTTTCATTCTGATGCCGTTCAGCTTCTAGGACGCTCGACGCTGCATTTAGATTTGACGGGCCTGACGTCGGCGACTCTCGGCTTTCATAAAATTGGTGGACCCAAAGGCATTGGGATCCTAGTCGTTCGTGAGGGCCACAACTTTGAACCCGTCATGCGAGGCGGTGGCCAAGAGAACAAACGCCGCCCAGGTACCGAGAATATTTTGGCACTCGCAGGATTAAACGCTCTCGCTTTAGAAGTGTCCGCGATTCTCAACGAGGAAATGCCTCGTTTACGCGTCCTGCGCGATTTATTTGAGCGGGAGTTTCGCTCGATGGCAGAAAAACTGTCTCTCTCGTTCTCTATCATTGGGGAATCAGCATCACGTCTACCACAGACTTCGTTTGTGGTGATGAATGGAATAAGATCTGACAAAACTCTCATGGCGCTCAGTTTAAATAAGATTTGTGCCAGTTCTGGATCAGCCTGTTCTTCTGGGATGTTAAAGCCGTCTCATAGTCTTTTAGCGATGGGCTACAGCCATGAAGAGGCCCTGTCTGGCGTACGGTTTAGCCTAACAGAAAATGCATCCGAGAGTCAGGTTCAAGAGGTCGTCCGCGTTCTTAAAGATGTAGGCGACCGAATCACCGTAGGCTCACCCCAAAAAACACAACTTGAAAGCGGCCGCCTATCATGAGCGCCATAGACGATCTCATTCAGCAACTTGGAAAGCTACCCGGCATAGGAGAACGAACGGCAACACGCCTCGCCTTTCACCTGCTGCGGTCGCCGCTTGCTTACCGTCGTTCCTTCGCTGAAGCCCTTCAAAATTTAGAGCGCGTTCACCTTTGTTCTTCTTGCTGCACCGTGACGGAGCAAGACCCCTGCGCCATATGTCGCAGTCCTATTCGACAGACTAATATGCTCTGCGTCGTAGAAAAACCCTCTGATATTTATTCCATCGAGCGTCTTCAAAGCTATCGCGGGCTTTACCATGTGCTCCATGGGCTTTTATCCCCTATGGACGGCATCGGCCCACGGGAGCTAAAAATGACGCAGCTTTTTGACCGCCTTCGTCCTTACAGTTCCTATCAAAGCACCAATCAGAGTGTGGGCCAGACCTCTCATCAGATGCCCCATCAGGCCCCTCAAGAAATCATTCTTGCGCTTAGCCCCACTGTTGAGGGAGACGCCACAGCCCAGTACATCGTCAAACAGATCAACCGACCCGAAATCGAGATCACTAAGCTGGCCTCCGGTATTGCTGTGGGAAGTGATTTAGAGTTTGCCGATCAAATCACTTTAGGAAAAGCCTTTGAAGCCCGCACTCGTCTTCGATAGCATTAAGATATGCGTCGACAAACGAAACGAGTATCGAAAACCAAAAAAGCCATCACCTCCTCTAAGAAAACCCTTTCTTGGTCTGATCAAGGACTTGAAGCCTTGAAGGCTTATACGAAGAGCCACATGAAAAAAGGCTCCAGCTCGGCGGCGATCGCCGTACTATCCTCGACCGGCGAGCTCGTCTGCAGTCACGGGGCATGGCGTTCGGTGGACTGGACTTCCGTCGGCAGCCTTGTGAGTGCTTGGAGAGCGACGGTCGAGGCTCTCAACGCCGTACTTAAAGTTACTTCGAAGCATATGATTGCCGGCGAAAATAAAACCTACTGGCTCGCTTGGGATGATCAAAAATGGGTCGTTCTTGGTTTGAATATGACCTACTCTGCAAAGGGTCTGAAGACTGTCTTTGCTTGGCTCAAAAAATCATCTCGATCGCAAACACCTCGGCGTGATTTGTCGGTGGAGCTATCGGGCCTAACGAGCGAGGGACTCGATTCGGTCCTCAAGAAAGGCCTATTGTAATATGTCTTTTATCAATTACTCGAACCGAGAAATTAATTGCAAAATCGTTTACTACGGCCCAGGCCTCTGTGGCAAAACGACGAATCTTCAGCACGTGTATAAAAAAACGGCTCCTAAAGCCAAGGGCAAAATGATATCGCTCGCCACAGAGACAGAGCGTACCCTATTTTTTGATTTTCTACCTTTAGCCCTGGGAGAAATTCGTGGGTTTAAAACACGATTCCATCTTTATACAGTGCCAGGCCAAGTCTTTTACGATGCCAGCCGAAAACTTATTTTGAAAGGCGTCGATGGACTAGTCTTTGTGGCAGACTCTCAAAAAGATCGCATCGATGCCAATCTCGAAAGTCTGGAAAATCTGAAGCTCAACCTTAAAGAGCAAGGCTATAGTTTTGAGTCCATGCCGCTTGTTGTACAGTACAACAAGCGAGATTTACCGAACGTATCTTCGGTCGAAGATCTTCGTAAGATTCTTAATCCTCAGGGGGCTCCCGATTACGAGGCCGTCGCTACCGAAGGTACGGGTGTATTTGAAACGCTGAAACATATTGCGAAACTTGTGCTCTTGGAGCTCAAGAAGGAAAAATAAGCAACCCACAGGCTTCGATGGAAGATTCGGATAAGAAAAAACCCTCCACGAATCGCCCCTATATTGGCATTCGTTTTGATTGTTGCAGTGTTTATCAACGCATCTACCGAGAGCCCGATGAACAGATCTACGCAGGTCGATGTCCGAAATGCCTTAAGATGGTGCGAGTCGAAGTCGACCCACAGAACGGCAAAGCCGTGAAATTTCTAAGAGCTGAGTAAGCGGATTGGTGCTGAGAAATTTTCTCAACTCAACGACGAAGGTCGTATGAGAAGCCGACCGATCGATAAAAAGCCGTCCCAGCTAAAGAGGCCAAACGAGGGACCAACACCCTTCTAAGTTATCATAGCTTATCGTCGACGCGTGCACTCTCCAAATAACGAAGCAATGCATTTGACGCAATGGCTCTGTGAGAAATTTTATTCTTCAAATCGACTGGCATTTCACTGAAGGTCTCAGAATGACCTTCGGGCAAAAAGAGAGGATCATAACCAAAACCACCTTTACCTCGCATTTCGGTAACGATCACTCCTTCTACTCGGCCCCAAAAAATATGAGTGGCAGACTGCGACGCACAATAATAGGCAAGACAACAGACAAAGCGAGCACGACGATTTTGAGACGTCTTCAGCCTATCAAGAAGAAGCTTCTGTTGATCGGCGATATTCTTCAAACCTCCAAACCTTGCCGACGCGACGCCCAATACATGCGGCAAGGCATCCACTTCTAAACCAGAGTCATCCCCTAGAGCATTCACCCCCAGTGCCTTACCCAGCGTCTCGGCTTTATCTCGAGCATTGTCTTCATACGACTGAAGCCCCTCCTCAGGTAGATTAAAATGAGTCGGCATTTTCTCAAGACTAAGGCGGCCTCCTAAAAGAATTTCGAACTCCTCAAATTTGTGCCTATTCGCGGTGGCTAAATAAATAGTACGCATCACGAGACTGTCCCCGACAATTCATACTTTTCACAGCAGAAAATACCATATCGCCCCATAAACCTCCCCCAAGAGACAATGGAGAGACTTATGCTGAGCGTCTGCATGATCACCAAAAACGAAGCCCGATGGATCGGCGATTGTCTCAGACACCTCAAAGATTTAGCAGATGAAGTGACGATCGTTGATACGGGGTCAACGGATACTACGAAAGATATTGCTCGTTCACTTGGCGCTCGCGTCATAGAAAGCGAGTGGAATGACGACTTTTCACAGGCACGAAACTTAAGCTTGAATGACGCTCGCCAGCCCTGGATCCTCATCATAGACCCCGACGAACGCCTGGCCGCCAAAGACCGAGCCCGCATAAAATCGCTATGCCTTGATAAATCCAACGTGAAAGCTTTTGCGTTTCAAACTAGAAATTATGTGCGCGGGCCGAGTTCGTCGGCCATCTATGAGTGCCAAGGCGATTACGAAGAAGAGCGAGATTATACTCACTACTCTCTGAGCTGTAAGATTCGATTATTCAAAAATTTCCTGGGCATCCGCTGGAAGGGTCTTGTCCATGAGACGGTGAATGAATCTGTCATCGGCATCTGCAAACCCGGTGAGTTCGAAGAGTCTGATATTCCCTTTCACCATTATGGCGCGGATCCAATCATTCGATCTGAAAAAGCAAAACACCAACTTTACTACCGACTCACGGCAAAAAAAATCGAACAAGAACCAAATAATCCCGATGCCTATATTGAATACGCCAAAGAAAGAATGGGTTCAGGCGAGATTGAGCTCGCTCTGTCTGCGTTTCGAAAGGCCTACGAACTCGATCCCTCGTCTCCCTATTACCGACAACAGTGGGTAGATGTCTGCAAACGTTACCCGGCTGTGCTCGTCGGGCGCTAACTACTCACCAAAAAAGCTCCCACCGCTAATACCAGAACACCCAGCGCCTGGCGAAGCGAGAGCCTCTCCCCCATCGAAATGCCCAGCAATAGAGCAAAGACCATCGACGTATTTCTCAGACTAATCGCCATACCCGGCTCCATCATCGTCAAACTAAATAAAAACAAAAGAAACGAGAGGCCCATCGTCACACCCATGGTCATCATGAACCACCATTGTCGGTGTGAAGGCCAAAACAGGCCTATGAACTCTACAAATCCCCTCCTGGAATGAAGTCCTGAATCCCCCACAAAAAGAAGGGCTGACGCTACCGAAACAGACACCATATACAAAACTTCAGGTGACATGCCCTCTTTCAGGGCTAAATCATAGGCAATATGATAGCCCATGATACAAACCGCTGCCCAAAGTGCTGGACTTCCCCCACTTGATACACCAGACAATAAACCCTTAAAAGAAAGCGCGGCCTGACAAAGCCAAATTCCTAAAAAAATAAAAAGTACTCCCAACATTGAAACACGAGTAACCGACTCGCCCAAAAAGAATACCGAGACCACGTAAACCATGAGCATGGCTACTGATCGCATGAACGCATACGTAATGCCGAGTTTGCCCGACCGAAACGCGCGAGCCAAAAAAATGAAATAGAGTCCTTCGCAGAGACCGGACGCCAGCGCGTAGACCATCACAGGGAGTGAGGGCATCCATAAGTTCTGTCTTATCATTCCAATCGCTACCACCGTGACCCATGAGACCAGCGAAGCGGCAAGCAAGGTACGTCGATTACCCCCAACATACTTAAGCAAGGCGTTCCAAACGGCATGAAAAAATGCAGAGATAAGAATGAGGGTAATCGGGTCCAAGTAAAGCCTGTTCCTCAGAACTAACAGATTCATGAATCAGTTAAAAAGAAGTTCTTACGTTTACTTCAAAGAACTTCTTTGCCGGCCGACCTTTGCTGTGAGAAATAAAATGAATGGGTGATGCTGAACTTCAGGATTTAAAATTACAAAGTCACGTCGCAAGCTGGCGGCTGACGCTTGCTGAGCGCGTAGAGTCCAAATCGGCTCAGTTCTTCATAACATTCGTCATTCTGCTGAACGCGGGGGTTCTGGGATTAGAAACATCCCCCACCGCCATAGCCAACTTAGGCAGCGTGCTCTATGTAATCGACAGAGCGTGCCTTATTATTTTCAGCACTGAGATCCTCTTGAAATTGCTCGCCTATCGACTGCGATTCTGGACCAGCCCGTGGAATATATTTGATTTCATTGTGGTAGCAATCGCCCTTCTGCCCGGCGCTGGGGTTTGGGCTGTGCTTCGCTCGTTAAGAGTTTTGCGCGTACTGAGACTTCTGACGGTTATTCCATCGCTACGAAAAGTCGTCGCAGCCTTTCTACACTCCATTCCAGGCCTCACGGGCGTCGTGGCCATCATGTCGATTTTTTTCTATACCTGCGGAGTTCTAGCCACCAAACTATTTGGCTCTGCCTTTCCGGACTGGTTCGGCAGTCTCGGGCGAAGCTTATACTCGCTGTTTCAAATTATGACCCTCGAAAGCTGGTCCATGGGTATCGTACGTCCCGTGATGACTCAATTTCCGCACGCCTGGCTATTCTTTGTGCCTTTCATCGTGATTGCCACATTTACCATACTAAACCTGTTCATCGGAATTATCGTTTCAACCATGCAAGAACTTTCCACAACGTCTGTGGAATTTAAGCCTAAATCTAAGGATACCTCGACGGAAACGGCTCAAGCGCTGCAAAAAATAGAAGAACAGGTTCGCGTGCTTCGAGCCTCTCTGGACAAATAGTCCGTGAAGAAGACACGACCATAGCTCAAAGAGCTGAGAGTAGTCTGATTGAAAGCATCAATGAAGATATTGATGAGAGTCAGTGTATATCTTGGAGTGATCTATGCCGCTATCGTCACAGCGATCACCTATTTTCAGACAGACCTCATTTTTCCGAGAAGGTCTGGCGTCTTCGAAGAACGTCCCTCGATGAAGGCCCTCGGCGCAGATGAAGGCAAACAATCCAGCTCTATACTGGGGGGCCATATCGGATGACTTTGCAGCTCAAAGGGAGTGTCAAAGCAGGAGAACCGTTTTATTTTTGTATTCAGGGAGCTGATCTCAAGATCGAGTTTATTCAAATCGATGGGAACCACATTTACATGGTTATTCACGATGCTCGGCTGAATTTTGGGGGTCATCGGGATGAAGATTCTGTCGGCCTTTGTTGAGTAAAGCCGTATCCGTCGGATATTCGATCGCCTTTGGCATGCACGATGAATCCGTCGTCATAACTTTCGCATCGCTGCTTCGGATCGAGAGTTCCTTGAAGAAAAAAGCTGCGTTTTTGCAGCCTCCAAGATCATGGTTTCAGATCCGATGCGGCTTCGCCGCTCCATTTTTCAGCGCGAACTAATTACTAACATTGCTAGTGGTACAAAAATTCCAGGCAGGTCATTAAGGTGATGTTCAACTACTGATTCTACCGTGACTTTTAGTTGTCATTGCTAGTTACTGGTGATAATTACTAATCACTCTTGGTTTTTTGGAGAGAAACTTTCTTATGAAAATTGAGCGGTGGTATTCCGTTGCAGAGATATCTCAGCATCTTGGAGTGTCAAAAGAGACCGTTTATAGATGGCTCGATCAGAACCAGATACCAGGACACAAAGTGGGCAAGCTATGGAAGTTTAGTCCATCAGAGATAAACAAGTGGGTAAAGACTGGTGGTGCCACAAATGGAATCAATAGCTCAAAGGAAAAAAAGTAATAGGCTCGAGCTTGCGATCTTGTTCACTAAGCTTGCTAAATTTTATTTTGGCAATTTCTATAAACTGAAGTGTTTATGAGCATATCTACTAAAAATGATTTTTCTGCATTAAATAATGTGGTTGTGGCCATTGAGCCTCCCGTTTTTGAGAGAACACTTCCTTTAAACAAATTTGCCTCGACAATAAAGCTGTATCAAGAAAAATCAGTTTTACCGTCTGTTTCGATCGCCTCCTTAATACACTCTTCTCTCTATATGGTACCAACATCTTGGTATTACGAAAATGAAGATCGGTATGCTGGCGAAGCTCAAACTAAGATTGATCATGTTTGTCGCAACAGGTTTGATTATAGAGCAATTCAAGTTTTGAAGGGAAAAGCATCAGCCAACCACTTTCTCGTCGAGCAGCTTTCAGAGTTTCTGAACAGAAAGAGATCCGAACTTTTGGTGGTTCTTGGTAGTAGTCGCAAGGGTGTTCCTTATTGGCTTTTGGGCAGCTTTGCTGAAACGGCTGCTCTCACTTCGACCAAATCAGTCATGGTAATTAAATCCCAGTCAAACTTTGAGCTATCTAAAGGTGTTAGGCTGACCGTTGCCGTTGATTCAGGGGCAAAGTACACAGACAAGGACCTTCATTGGCTATTGAAACTCGCCCGGCCCGGGAAAATTCATTTAGACTTTATATCGGTTCGTCCAAAACCAAGTGGAGTGCTATCGGCTTTACGAAAACCTAAGCAACCTCGCCTTGCAGATAACGATTTAAAACAATTTGTCCAATCGATAAACGATAATGGTCTTTCTGCTTCACTTACATTTGTGAAAGAGAAGGACTCAATATCTGAAACTGTCGTCTCTTTTGCTGATAAGACTAAGTCCTGGGGTATAGTGACTATCGCAACAGAGAGAAGTTTTGCCAGAAAGTTAATTTTAGGCTCAACTGCACGAAGAATATTAATGCTATCTAAGAGACCATTTTTTTCGGTCCGTGTAAGGTCGGTTAATACATGAATATTGAGCTGCTGGGCTTTTCACTCGAGTTCATACTTTTATTTGCTTCAAGCTTGCTTGTGCTTTCTGTTCTATTAAGTCGAGTTTCTTCCTCGTTCGGAGTGCCGGCATTACTTATCTTTTTGGTTCTAGGCATGCTCGCTGGCTCTGAGGGGCCAGGCAAAATTCCGTTTGATAACTATTCGATTGCATTTGCTATCGGAAGTATTTGCCTTGCCTTTATTCTTTTTGATGGTGGCCTTAGAACATCTTGGGACAGTGTAAAGCCGATTCTCACAGTTGGAGTCTCACTTTCATTTTTTGGTACAATCATAACGGGAATTATTACTGGGTTGTTCGCACATCTTGTGTTGGATTTAGGGCTTGCTGAAGGCTTGCTCTTGGGCGGGATTACTTCATCAACAGATGCTGCTGCGGTCTTTAGTATTCTGCGATCTAAGGGACTGTCTCTCAAAGGAAAGCTTAAACAAATTCTCGAGTTCGAAGCAGGTAGCAACGATCCCGTGGCGGTCCTCTTCACAATAGCCATGATAACTTTAATTTCCTCAATTGCAGCCAATCCAACAGCGACAATTGTCCTGTTGTTTTTGAAGCAGGCAGGCTTAGGCCTTTTATGTGGTTTTTTGGGAGCCAAAGCAATTCGTGTCATTACCAACAGAGCTGGTGTTGAGTTTGAAGGATTGTATGGGGTTCTAATTTCTGGGTTTGTAATGGTTCTCTTCTCTGGCACTTCATATATTGGTGGCAGTGGCTTTTTGGCAGTCTATGTTGCCGGTATAGTGCTGGGAAAACTTGATTTCTTGCATAAAGGTTCGGTCACTCGTTTTCTAGATGGCATAGCATGGATATCTCAGATAGCAATTTTCTTGGTCTTGGGACTTCTTGTGTTTCCTTCAAAATTACTTCTAGTCTGGAAAGAGGGATTGGCATTTGCATTTTTCATGATGTTTGTCGCAAGACCCATAAGTGTGTTTTTGGCCGCACCAGGAAAATCTTTAAAAAGAAACGAAAGGCTCTTTGTCTCTTGGATTGGATTGCGAGGTGCCGCCCCGGTCATTCTGGCCACTCTACCGTGGGCAGCAAACCTGCCAGATGCAGAATACTATTTTAATCTAGTATTCTTCACCGTTCTTGTTTCGGTTGTTTTTCAAGGTATATCAATTCCTTGGATAGCATCAAAGTTGCAGGTAACGGTTCCTGCTTCAGAAGGGCTTGTGATTGAAGTTGAGCAAAGTAGTTTACTACCTCAAGGATTCATTACAATTGAAGCCATAGCCCTTGAAGGGGCGAATGCCAGTGCCAAGCAGGTCTTGGAGCTTGGGTTACCATCCGGAGTTTTGCTTACAAGTATAAAAAGAGGAGAACGGTTCTTGGTCCCACAAGGCAACACTACCCTAGAGGTCGGTGACAAAGTTATGGGCTTTGCAAGAGAAAGCTCACTAGAGCAATTGAAGCTGATATTTGGACACGCCGAAAGAGTTGGTTAGGGGAAAAACGAATCAGGCTATCTTGATGCGCTCGAACTTCTGATCACTCGGGAGGAGTTAGACCACCCCAATAATTTTCGGGTTTACAGTCTTCATTAAAGTAGGCTTCGCAACCTTTCTCAGTCTGAAGGCGTATGAAAGTCCAATTCGCGAGTTTCTTGTGACCTGTTGCGAATTCTTCAGGAACATCTTCAATCCGTTTCTCGGTCTTTTCTGGTTCATATTTGTTTGCTATACCAACGACGGTGACTCGGTAGGTGTCCTTTACTAGTTTCTGATAATTCTTAAGCAGGGAATTACAATAGTTTGTATCATGTAGTCTTCGATACAAAAACTGATGCGTGGTCGAGCCGTCTTTGACGTAGAAATTCATGATAGCCAGATGATCTTTCGGGTTGATCTCGGCGCATCCAAACCACACTTTGTCAGTGGGCGCTTCAATTTCAATAAAGCGGTCTGTCAGTTTCTTAACCTCCACGGAGTTCCTTATGGAACAAGATGAAATCATGGCCACTGATGCAAACAGCCAAAGTCTTTTAGTTAGTACCCACACTACTTTTTGGATTCTTTCTTGGCTTTTAAGCGTCTGTATTTTTCATCAATGTCTCTAATGATTCTGTCGGCCTTTTCCACTTTTCCGAGTTGTGTTCGAATGCCTTTGTATTCAGCGATAGCCTCTATCCACGTCGCTTCGCGCTTGAGGTGATGAGATGCCAAGTTTTTCTTATGAAAAAGCCAGCGGATTCCGGTAAAAATGTTCACATTGGGATCTTTGATCTCATCTTTTGAGATTGTGATCAAAAAATCTTTCAGCTCACCTTTTTGATTCGCGAGAATCTTACGACTTCCTTCGGTTATCTGAATAAGGCCACGGGCAGTCCCATCTTTACTTTTAGTATCAATTTGAGTCCTGAAACTGGATTCGTTGGCGATCAATGCTTTCACAAAATCTGGATCGAGCGGTTCTTTCGGCATGATAATTTCGTTCCAGCGCGCTTGGCCCCGAAAAATGAGCCAGTGACATCCGGAATCGCACTGCGTCAAAA
>CAZRCG010000010.1:0-90427 GCA_964598565.1 uncultured Bacteriovoracaceae bacterium
AGCCGAATTCGCCACCAAAACTGACCCCCCTGCGGGCTAGGTCGACGATTTACGCTCTTTTTATCAGTAGTGGCTTAAACAAGACGAAGGATCAGCTTTTAGGGGCCGAAGATCGATTTGTCCTGGATGGTCTGGATCAGATGATTCAGGTCTATGAGGACGAGAAGAAGCGGTATGAGAAAGAGTTTGCCAGGCTATCTCGAAGTCATAAAGTACTTCGAGATTTGAAATCTCTCCCAGGCATTGGGGAAGTGCATGCACTTAAGATTGCAGCCATGGTAGTGGAAGCGAATCGATTTCCATCGAAGGGGCATTTTTTAAGTTATTGCGGGCTGGTTCAATTGGATCAGATGACGGGAGGTAAGAGTTTTGGGAAGAAGAGGTCTCGATGCTGCCGGCTATTGAAGAATGTTTTTAAAACGGCAGCGTTATCAGCGACCCAGGACCATGTGAAAAATCCGATGCGAGATTTTTATCTCTTTCTTCAGAATGAGAGGCGCTATCCCGAATATAAAGCACGTCACATGATCGCGAGAAGGCTTTCGATTTTAGCCTTTGGAATTATGAAAACAGGTGAGAAATACAAAGTTGAAAGGGGGCCCACCGAAGTCAAGGCAGCTTAATTTTCTGAAATATCGCAGATCTTCGAGAATCTGATGGCTCTTGGTGAATAATCAGGACGACACAGAAACTTGCAGATGGGGAGAGAGATCTCAATGGTAATGTTAACACCTCGAAATTTAATTTCGAGAGATTGTTCAGGTCGCCGGTTAGGCCCTCCTCATTTAATCTGAATTTATTATAGCCGGCTTTTTTCTACGGGGTCTTTAGAGGCCCCTTCGAAAAAAGTCAGAGCTCAAAAAGACGCCTATGAAAATGTGCGAATAAAGAAAAGATTCTGACTGGGCAAAGGAATGCCAACCATGAATGGATTGGATTTAGAAAGATCTTGGATCCCGATTTTGTACTCCGACACACCGTGCAGACCGTCAGCAAAAAAATAAGACTTTGCTGAATGGAATCTCTTTTTTTCTTTACTGCCTTTTCCAAAGACATTACCCAGTCGCACGGAAATGGTGTCGCCATCTCGGTTAGCTAGGACGATATCGAGTTTGGAGTCGCCATTGAGGTCGGCGAGTACGGGAGATGAATAAGGCGACGAGGCCCCCGGCAAGCTCAACGTTGTGGCCTGGGTAAAGGCACCGGTGCCCACAGTGATCGGCACTTCTACAGTCGCATCGTTCTCGGCCGTAAAAGCATCGATGCTTTTCGTAGATTGAAGTGAGAGATCGATGCGTTGATTCGCTTGCGAGCCTACTTGAAGCAAGAGCCTCTGCAGTGAGCCATCCAGTAATCTGGTGCCATTGAAATCGGTATCCGTAACCAGGCGATTGTATTCGTGCAGTAGTTGCTGAAGCTCCCCGTCTAAGTGCGCGCGATCCTGACTCGAGTAGGTACCGTTAGCGGCCTGAACGGCAAGTTCTCGCATGCGCTGAACGATTTGAGTTTGCTCGGCCATCGCACCTTCTGCCGTATTTAAGAAACCGAGAGCATCATTTATATTACGAGTGGCTTGCCGCATCGCTCGAACTTGAGCTTCTAAGCCATTACTCATGGCGAGACCCGACGCATCATCGCGCGCCGAATTAATACGCTTGCCCGAGGCAAGGCGCTCCATAGAGCGAGCCAACCCCTTGGTGATATTGGCAAGGTTTCGCTGGGCTTGGAGGCTAGCGATATTGGTATTAACTCTCATAGTCTCTCACTGGGTCTATCGGCGTCATGTCTGAAATCTTCGCGCTTTAACGCAGAGTTACGAAACAGAACGATGACGCAGCGCCAGAGCGGGAGCATGATTCGGAAATCGGATTAAAGAAATAATCTCGATAGAGTTGATGCCTGGCGTCGAAATATTTTTAAACTTCGACTAACGCGGGGCCGCATGCGCGTGATGGTGGTGCGACTCCTGTGTAAATCATGCGTCACAGAAGTGAGAGATTCGCGAGCATCTTATCGGTCAGTCCCGGTACAGCCAGGGATGCTTTGGCGCCGAATCCTGAAAAGGCAAAAACACGCCGATGATGAAGCAGCGTTTCGCAAAGGGGTATCTGGCCAGCTCTCGTCCAGCGAGAGCGAGTCCAAATTTTCTGCACGTGCACTGTAAGGTCAGGGCACGCAAAAAATTCTTTTAAATCCTGGATCAGCTCGAGAGCGGCCGTCTCGTCGCTTGCCAGCTCGCTGCCGTCGTCCTTCGTGCGTCGAAGCTCGTTACGGTCTGCTTGCGTGGGTCGATCGGTATGACCTCGTTCGTCGGGGTAAACGACTCTCTCAAAAGTAGCCCCCAGAGAATGGTAGCCTTGAGAATCTTTGGGGCTAAGGTGCCGTTTAAAATTTACAATGAATGGAAAATCAAAACGATTATCGGCTAAGAAAATTTCGATAATCCGACCCTGAATTTCTCTTAGCTCTACACGACGTCGCAGATACGAGGGGCAGGTCAAGACCACCATGTCGGCGCGAAGTGATTGACCCTGCTCATTCGCAATGACCACTTCGTCAGTCGACTCCGCAAACTCCTGCAGCTTCCACGACAGATGCATCTCGATCTCAGTCTCAATATGAGCCAAGAGCCGTTGGCAGAGATCACGCAGTGAGAGCATTTTCACCCACGGCAGCCACAAAGAGCCTCGTGAGCAGCGAAGGCCCAATTTTTTTTCAGTCTGATCTGCGGTGAGTTGCTGATAGGCGGGCGCTGCCAGTTGGTGGCTAGTTAAAGCTCGCTGCCAGCGTTTCTCTTCTCGATCGTTCATGGCGAGCTTAAGCAAGCCCGGTTGTTGATAGGGAGCTTTCAGTTCTTTCAATAAGAGATCAAGTTGGAGGCGACCGCGTAAAGAGATGTCGGACAAAACAGTGGGAATGGCCGATAGAGTAGGAAACGTAACGGCCCTCTCATGAGACGAGCCTTCTGCAGCGATACGATTGGCACCCTCAACGATTGTGACCAAAAAACCTTTCTTCAAGCATTCATAGGCGAGGGTAAGGCCAGCGATGCCAGCACCGACTATCGCAACGTGTTTTTTCATATAACGATTTTTCTCATAGAGAGATTGGAGTCATTAATGTTCCACTCATTTGCTGCTCTTCTTTCTGACTCAAACTTAAAACTGAGTCAAAAGATTCGCGGCCATCCGATTATAGGCGAAGGTACTGGCAGAACAGGGTCCTGATGAGTCTGCAAGCGGCAACGCCCTGTGGTCGTCCTTCAAAAGCCATTGACTCACCGGAGTGGGCTCCATAACCTTGCCAGCGATGACACCCACCGCTGCTTCTATTTTTAAAGGTCCCTGGTCTACAGCCATCGCATGTTTATTTGTCTTTGTTTCTTGTTTGTTGAGCCCACCATCTGCAATGGCGAGTGGAGGGTACTATTATCACCTCCGCGTAAAAGTGAAAGGAGACAGGAATGATTCTAAGGGTGGAAAGCCAGAGATATTCTCGGTGGATGTGTCCGAGGAGAATCAAATGGTGGAATCGCTGTCTTCGTTTAGTCTTAAGTCACCTTTGGCGCTTACTCGGGCACCGTTCAATCCAGTGGGGGAAGAAATCAGTTTCATCGAACACTGTGATCGTGACCTCGCTTTCTTAAAGGCGAACCTGAAAAAATATCGCGAACTTGCGGAGAGACTCTATCGAGACGCGCTTTCGCCAAAATCCAATTTTTCTATGGCAATCCAGTTTCTGTCACATGCGGGGCTGGTCAAACAGGCCTTTAATCATCGTATTTCCGTTTCCGAACTTCTGTCTTATCAAGACTGGTTTTTTTCGAAGGTGGTTCCAGTTGCAAAGACGAACAACCTTCTTTCACTTCCTCGTGAGGAAGTAGATTTTGACGTACACTTTATCATTCCTTTGTTGATTCATGGGACTGTGATTCGAAGGGGGATTCTGCCTCCGTACGAGATTTCATTTGATCGAAAGGACGCCGAGATTACAGCCGGTATACAAAACGAGGCGAAGGATACAACTCTGTATCAATTACGGACGGGGATTTTTGATGTCACAACGCAGCCTCAGGCTAACATTGGCGTTATTGAAGTTCAGAGCTGCGAAAGATTGTTGGCACAAATGTGATAAGTAGGATTAATGCATCTACCGGCGAGATCATCGACAAGGTGCTCAAGGGTTAGACCCTTAGGATTATGAAACATGGCAGACTGGTAGCCGAGATAGGTCCGCCCCGTGATTGTCCTCCCAGGCTCTTAAAGACTGTTCAATAGAAATTGTTATGATGCAACTTTTTTAAACAGCTGCGAATTATAAGTCAAAAATATCAGATACTTAAATTTTTGATGTTCTATACCATTACGATTCTTTAAACACGTTCTACTACGGTTCGACTTTCTGGGTTATAGACTCTCGCATGTCTCAAGCAGCAAAAATGGTAGACAATCTTCTAAGTCACTTCGATCCCTCCAAGGGCTTGGTTCAAGACTTGTCTTTCGAGAAGACTTTTCGAAAGAGACTCAAGGATTTCATTTCTACCTCTAGCGGAGAATGGTCACTGCGAAAAATCGCTGCAGCTGCTGGGCTATCTGTTGGAAGTTTATCGCTATTCATGACTGGCAAGAGAGATCTGTCCTGGAAGGCCTCGCAAAAGATACTAAGCACTCTGCCGCTGAACGATAAAGATCGACATGTACTTGAGTTGCTTTGGGCCTGGTCTTATAGCCATTCTCCTGAAAAAAAGCTTTCAGCACTGCGGCAGCTTTGTCGGATGAAACCGTTCAAAGAGGTATTTAAAAATGAAATTGAATATGCCTCTTATTTAAGTGATTGGCTTCACGTCACTCTTCGCGAGCTCTGTCAGCTGAAAAACTTTCGTCTCGACATCAGCTGGATACAAAAGCGTCTCTGCTTTTTTGCAACCCCAACCGACGTCCGACGGGCACTTCGTTTTCTTAAAGAGAAAAACTTTGTAAGTGTTGACGCCGACGGTCGCGTGATTGTGCGAGATAAGGCTATTTCATGCCGTGGTCAATTTTTCTTGCTGACGATGAATTCATTTCATCAGACCATGCTTGAACTCGCGAAGCAGAGTATTGCAAGAAGAAAGTCCTCCGAGCGTTACGTTGAGGGGATCACTTTTGCAGTGTCCAAAGCCGCTCTGCCCCGTGTGAATGAAGTATTAAGACAGGCCATCCAAAAAATTCATCAGATTTCTGAAGAGTGCTCTGAGCCTGAAATGATTTTTCAGGCGGAATGTTTAGCATTCCCTCTGGTGGATACAACCACAGAAGTGGATCCAAAATCGAATCGTCGAAAGGTGTGAGGAAATATTTATGACCACGAATTTAATATTTAACAAATATGACCAGGGAGACAGCATGAAAGCGCTACTTTTTATCGTAAGTTTATTTTACCTATCAGGATGTGGTGAAGGCAATTCGGCAACGGTTGTAGGCAATCCACCTGAGCTTGTTCTTCAGGCAAGCTTAGCCGACATAAAAGCTGTCGGCCTTGCATTGCCACAAGCTGCAGCGTCTCAACTCAGTTTGGCGATGTCGTCCGACTCAGCTTCTAACGTGCCTGGGGGATGGGCTGCATCAGCGTCAACACAATCTGCCACTTCTCCATCAGTCCTTCTCGGGCTTACCGAAAAAGGTGAGAGTATTGTGCTCGATGATAAGCAGTTTAATATCAAAGCGATAAAGGGCTTGAAGGGAGGCTTTCTGATGGAGGCTAACCTTGCGGCAGAATCTTCCGGTATGCGATTATTTTTTGTCAGAATCGATGGCAAGATCTTCGATCTCTCCACAGAGGTTTATAGCAAAGTCGTTGGCGAACTGAGAATGTCAGACTTTCGGGGTCAAAATGATAAGAGGGATTTGTTTTTCAATGGCTGGTTATGGCAAGCGGAGGGGTCGAAGAGCGTTTTTTCAAAGATTAAGTTTGAAAATGGCGTTGGCGAGATCGTTCCAACTAACCTTCAGGGCGAGGTATCAGTGAGCCAGCTGTCTGGCAATTTTGTGAGTCTCTCTAGTGGCACTGCAACTCAAATTCTAGATACAGTCTCTGGCAGAAGATTTAATTCAGATACAAGTTTTTTTATTGGCCTAACAAGTACCAAGGCTCTCGTTGACTCGATGCCCGTTTCTCTACTCGACTTTGATCGAGAAACGAGGGAGCCATTCCCATTTGTCGATAACTTGACAGGCTCCCGTTTAATGAATGATGGCATAGTGACCATCCAATATCGCCGTCTGCCTGATGACGTAAGCCGATTGAACTACAATGAACGTCGGTTTTACCATGTCGACCATTCAGGCAAGTTGACCGAGTTGCTCTCAGAGAACATTAAGGATATGACCATCGCCGCGGCGTCAGAAAATTATTTCATTTTTCGAGAGCTTTCTGAATTGTCTTACGTAAAACGAAATCGAGATGAACGACGTACGATTCTTAAAGATTTAAATATTCTCGATTTGAAGTTAGTGGGTTCGTGGTTGTTCTATCGAGCCGAGACGGTGAAAGGTGAATTAACAGCCGGCGTCTTTGACTTAGACAACGAACGGGCAACAGAAATTGAAGATTGGGCTCCACGAATTAATTCGATTGAGCTCATAGCCGTAGAGTAGGTTGTGGATGACGACGCGACACTATAGGAGGCTTGTCGCCTAGCTCTGCTTTCTGGCGTCGTCGCACGATACTAAAGAAACAGGAGTTAACACTTTTCATGACGCGGCGGGTACGCCTTGCAGCGCGCGAGGTATGAGCTTTGACGCGCTAGTGGCGAACCCGCAGATCGACTACACTGAAAGAGTCTCCTGTCTCTCGCGTATCAACTCGGGGGAGATTTGGAGCTCCAATGCGGCCGCGCAGCATTTTGTGTATCGACGACGACTCTCAACTCATACAGGCTCTCACGCAACTTTTCGAATTTGAGGGCTATCAAGTCTGCTCTACGAGTCTTGTGGCGACCGCTTTAGAATTAATGCATCTCATGAGGCCCGAGCTCATCATTCTTGATATTTCTATGCCCGATATGTCGGGCTTCGAGGTTCTTAAGCGAATTAAAGCGACGACACTAGGTCGGTCGATTCCCGTGATCATTCTCTCCGGTCAATACAACGAGCGCAATGTGGAGCATATGAAAGCCCTGGGTGCGGCCGAATTTCTTTCAAAGCCCCTTGAGCCATCCCACTTGCTGGCTAGGGTGAACAGTGTTTGGCATCAGGGCCAAGAGGTTTGAGGTTTTTGGTCAGCGATACTAATTCTGGCGCTCATTGAGCCGAGACCCGAGATAAAGGTGCTCACGCTTTTGGCCAAAGCCCGGGCGTTTCTCGATACGAAAGCCCGCCGCTTGAAAGTTCCTTCGCACCCAGCCCGCAGCTGTAAAGGTTGTGCCGGTGGCTGTGGGGGCTGATTTGCTGAAGGCTATTTGTATTAGCTCGCTAGACCACATGTCGGGATTCACCTTGGGAGAAAATCCATCAAAGAACCAAGCGTCGATGCCTGCCTCAAAATCTAAAAGGCCAGGGGCGCACTCTTTCCAGACGAGGCGCAGCGTGAGATTCCAATCGTCAAAAACATAAGTAGAGATGCTGTCAAGTTGTGGGCAATAAACCTCTAAGAGTCGATCGGTCAATGGCTGCAACGAGGGCCAACGTGTGAGAATGGTTTTGAGCTGGAGAGCCGACAGGGGATATCGCTCAACTGACTGATAGACTAAATGACCCGAGCTTCGATGCTGAAGCCAATGGTCTACGGTCGCCAAAAAATTGAGACCAGATCCAAACCCTGTCTCGCCTATACGAAACGTACTGCCAGTCGTTGCAGCAGAAAATCTCTCAGCGAGATTATTGCCATCGATGAAAATAAAACGACTTTCGGCAAGCCCGTCGCGGCTATCGAAATAGCGATCGCGAAAGCGCAGTGAGACCGGGCAGCCCTGCTCGTCAAAGGCGAGCTCGCCGTGCGCGGCCTCATGAACAAGCGGGTGAGTTTGAGCATTGTCACACGGAAAGTTGGGCCGCATATTCAAGTCTCTACAGGACGTTCGCGATAGCCGTAAAGAGCTCAGCGCGCGGACGGCTGAGTGGACTTACCTTCGAGATGCTTTTTCATATCCATGGCTCGCGCATTTTGCGGTTCGCGCTTAAGAACATTGCCAATATGATGTAGCGCCATGGGCACCTGATTCTGAAAAATATAGGCCACGGCTAAATCGAGTTCCGAATCTGAGAAGGTCGGCAGTAGTTCGAGAGAGCGAGTGAAAGACTCGACGCCCTTGGCAGGATTTTTTAGATGTAAAAAGCAGAGCCCTTGATTTTTGTAAGCCAGAAATGACTCGGGATGATTGTTGAGGAGCTGTTGAAACACGCCGAGCGCCTGAACAAATCGCTTCTGACGCATGAGGCCCACGGCAAAATTGAGAAGACCATCATGATGTTTTGGGTCGGTGCGTAAACACTCATCGAGCACCTGCCGACTCTCGTCAAAGCGTCCACATTCCATGAGAGCATAACCCAGATTGGCTAAAACCCGGGGCTCTGTGGCATTAAGCTGGCGTGCTTTCGACAACACCTCAACGGCCTTCGTCATTTCGCCGGTCTGCAGGTACTCGCAGCCCAAGTCGAGATGAGCCTTCCAGTCATTAGGGAATTCTTGAATTTTGCGCTCACCGTACGCCCGATAGAGAGCGCTTTTCTGTCGTGTGCGCTCTTCCATGGGCGTGTAGCCATAGTGATGAAAGACAAGATTTGAAATATGAATACGACCCTTGAGAGTGGGCTCGATCATTTCATGCAGGGTGCCCTGCCAGCGCGTGGTCGGTTTATTTCGAAAGAGGCGAGTCATGCGCTCTTCGTAGTAGCCAGGAAAATTTCGTTCTTCAGAGTACTCACCGCTACACGGCTTGAAGCCCGATATCGATGGATTCACAATATAGTTGCGACGTACGAGCTGAACGGCATCTACTGTTTCATCAACATGAAGCGTCTCTACGAGACGCTTCCAAGCGTAAATATCTTTGAGCGCAATCGCTTCGTCGGCATCGAAGCTAAGAATCCAGGGCTGGCGCGCCTTCTCAATCGTTTGATTGCGGGCCCACCCAAAATCGTCTTTCCATGGAATTTGAAAATAATCGATCTGTTGATCTTTAAGAATAGAGAGAGTCTTATCGGTTGATCCCGTATCTGCGACGATGATTTCAGAGACGAGCGGCTTGAGGCTCTCGAGGCAATGTTGAATCCAGCGTTCTTCATTTTTAACAATGAGGCAGGCTGAAATCATGTTAACTTAATTATTCTATCACGCATGACGCCTTTGAGAAGGCATCTTTAGTCGGAGGGTTTTTAGAAGCTCTTCAAATCGATGCTGCCAGGTATGGTCTCTCAGAGCTCGTCTCTGGCCGGCCCGCCGAATTTGTTCTCGTTCGGTCTCGTGCTTTAAATAATAATGCGCCTTGTCAGCGAGCTCCTCCCACGAGGTATAGGTGACGACTTCTTTTCCGATCTCAAAGAACTCACCGAGTTCATCCATATGCTCCGCTAGATAAAAGCCGCCGGTCATAGGAACTTCAAAATCACGCAGACGAACCTGACGAATGGTATCATCGAGGTGCGTCCAGCCACACACATTGAAGCCCAAATTTATCTTCGATCGATTAAAGACCTTCACCACCTCGTCGTCTGAAATGATGCCATGAAAGAAATGCCGAGGCTCGGTATTGCGACTATAGAGCCCACGGTGCAAGAGGCGCAGCTCGGGGCTATCTTGATTTGTCCAGCGCGAACCATAAATTTGAGGTGTCAGACCCTGGTTCAAAAGATAGAGCATTGCAAGGGGACGATTGCCGTAGCCCTGACCCACAAATGAAATATCGGTATCGGGCTGCACAGATAAATCGCGATAGAAGCTGGGATTGGCGGCTTCTTGAAAATAGAGAGGATTGGCTCCCATTTTCTTATAATCCTCGAGACGAAACTTTTCGGGCACGAGGCAGTAGTCATAGTGCGGCGATATCTCGCTCACCAAGTGAAGTTGATAGGAGCCATTGCAGTACCAGTTTACCGTGGGTATCTGCAGCCGCTTAATCTCATCGATGGTCTCGGGCGTCACGCAAGCGTCGTAGAAATACGAAAAGAATAAGTCGATCGGTTTGTGCGCGTGAGCTTCTTTCACTTGTTGAAGTAGCGCCTCACTTACGCGAGGACGATTGGTTTGAATAAACGACTTAGCATGTGGAATCTCCGGATCTACCAACAGAAACGTTTGACGCAGATAGTACTTGAATTCAATAACTTCGCAGCCAATATCTCGCCAAGGCGAAACAAGATTGTGGTACCAAATACGCGAGTCGAACTCAGCATTAGGACTAGAGTCGGTTGCTACAAAAATGCGTAGTGCCACAAGTCTATAGTATCAGAAGTCTCCGATCGTAGATTTGACGCGGTGGGACTTAGAGCCTATCCGAAAGCCCGCCATCGACTGTTTTGGAATAGAATACAAAAGTCCATAATTTGACTAAAAATGGACTTTTAAGTACCATTATTCTTATGCCCAATGATGCGCGCCCTACTGTTCACCACTACAGTCGCCTCCTGCGAGCCCCTTCAGGCCAAAGTTTTTTTCTGTTTGGTCCGCGAGGCACCGGTAAAACCACTTGGATCAAGGAAGCCTTTCCGAACTCTGCGTATATCGACTTGCTTGACGATGAGATCTTCAATCGACTCCTGGCCCAACCCAAAGAGCTCGAATTCTATATTCAGATGCATCAGAGAAAGCTTTTCATCGTCATCGACGAAATTCAAAAAGTCCCTCGACTTCTTGATGAAGTTCATCGACTGATCGAAGGAAAGAAATACAAATTTGTCCTGACAGGATCCAACCCACGAAAACTGAAAAAAAGCGGCGCGAATCTGCTAGCGGGTAGAGCTCTCGCGTATGAAATGTTTCCCCTGTCCGCCCACGAACTGAAAGAGGATTTTGTTTTAAAAGCGGCCCTGTCTCGAGGCACCTTACCCATGAGTCTCGCCGCCACGGATCCAAAAAAGTACCTGAATACGTACGTTAAAGTTTATCTCAAAGAGGAAATCGAACTCGAAGGTTTAACGCGCAATATCCAAGGCTTTTCAAGATTTTTACAAATTGCCAGTTTTTCTCAAGGTTCTCCTTTGGTTATTTCAAACATCGCGTCCGAGGTAGCCATTAACAGAAAAGTTGTAGAGGACTATTTTTCAATTTTAAGAGATTTACTAGTCTCCGTGGAGTTGCCTGTTTTTAGCCGCCGTTCAAAGAGAGAACTCATTTCAAAACGGAAGTTCTATTTTTTTGATGTTGGTGTCTTTAGGGCGCTGCGACCCTTAGGCCCTCTCGACTCAGAAGCCGAACTGAACGGCCTTGCCTTAGAAACCCTCGTTCTCAATGAGCTACGCATTCTCAATTCGGGCTTCGATCTCGACTTCGAAATCTTCTATTGGCGCACTCGGGATCACCTAGAAGTTGATTTTATTCTCTACGGACCGAAGGGCCTCCTCGCTTTTGAAGTGAAATCAGCTGCGAGAATCGACTCGGCTGGCTTGGTGGCGATGAAAGAATTCGCCAAAGACTATCCCAGCGCTAAGCTTTACGTGATCTATGGTGGCCGGGAGAATAAGACGATTGAGAATATCCATTTTATTACTGCAGACTACTTCTTTAAAAATGCTATTCTTCTTCTGTCTAAAGATCACGAGTTGACTAACTGACGAAGGCAACAAAGCAGTGGGCGTTTGGCGGCGACCCCGCGTTGTCGGAAGACCCTTTCTATCGTCTAATTGGTGTTTAGAGTAGGCCTAGCCTCCGATAATATTCGTCAGCGCGACGCGAATCATCATCACCGCAATGGCGGCCAGCAGCAGAGCCATGATTTTGCCGAAAGCCTTCGCGCCGGCATCTCCCAGAATTTTCAGCAGCGTATCGGCGTGGCGAAAGAGAAACCACGTAATGCCAATATTAGTGAGAAGAGCCGCCAGTGTGATGGTGACACCATGTTGATCGGCCAAAATGAGCATGGTCGTTAGGGCTGCGGGGCCAATCATCAGAGGAATACCAATCGGCACAATACCAATTTCATCGCTCTGATTCGCCCGGGTCCGGTAGCCAGAAAAGCCCAGATCGGCGATCGAAATAATAAGAAGAACAATGCCCCCCGCGATACGAAAATCGTTTTCGTTGATGCCTAAGAGAGAAAATATGATGCGCCCTAAAAAAAGGAATGCCACCGAGACAATAGCGGCGGCTACCGTGGCGTGGGTGATGATTCGCCGCCGGGCATCATGGCCTATGCCTTGGGTTAGGTTAAGAAAAACCGGAATAATTCCAAGCGCATCTATCGCCACAAAAAGGGGAATAAACGATTGAACAAACGAAGAAATGATATCACTAAATGAGAGGTTCATAGTTCAGGGGAGTCTATAGCACCAATCGGTGGGTTTTTGCATAATGATTTAGAAATCCGGTGAGAAGGTCATAGGCGCCCCAACTCGTCTTAGTCGAGCAACCAGTGCTAGTGGTCTACCCTAAGGGAAGATTTCTATCTCAGGGGCTCTCATCGCCGGCTCAGGAATTGAGCTAGCACTCATAGGATATCTTTAAAGTGGTCCAGGAGGCCAAAATTGAAGCCGAAGAAGTTGTAGTCTGCAAAACTTTCAAGTAGACGCGAGGGATGATCTTAAAAATTATTTCCAGTCGGTATTCCAATCGGTGTGTAGTGGCTTTTTGTATGGGTTTGCTGTTGGGCCCTGTCTCGATCATGGTTCAAGGTGGGCCTTCCAGCGAAGAAGACGCTGCGGTTAAGGGCAGCGAAAGCGAGCCGGCGGTAACGGAAAGCCAGAGAGCAAGAACGAATTTCAGTCTGAGTCTCACCGTCGTTACAGACGCTCTGACATCAATTGATACTCATCTTGAGCCGGCGCGATATGTGAATGCTGTTCGTCTGGTATGCGAGGCTATTATAAGGAACGCAGAAATATTAGTGCCATCGGAGTTGATGAGCACTCTGGCTTCACATTTTGCTGCTACTGACGACGAGAAACGTTTTGCTCGTGACGTGCGAAAGCATTTGCTTCTGACTCTTTATCGCGAAAATTCTCAATTGGCAGAAATATTGGCTTCGGCGGATGAACTGAAGACTGTAGTTGAGAGGGGGGTGGCCCTACTTGCTCCCGCCAATGGCGATGTCGATGGGTTCATACGACTTTTTCTTTTAGACCGCTTTGTGCAAAGTAAAATTTCGGATCCTGGGCAACTCAAAGCTGGCAGCGAAAATTTCAATGCCCTTTTAGGCGAGCTGCGCAATCTTCGCTCTTTAGCTGAAACGCTAGAAGGGTCTGGCACTGCTCAAGATGACGAAAGCGCTGACTCAGAGCTGCCTTTGCTAGCATTCTCGATGGATGAACTTGTTTATTCGTGGCTTAAATCAGTCAATTTGAGTGCCACCACTAGTCTTGCATTGGCGTCGGATGATTCGCTTTGGTCTGGCATAGATCGTTCACTACGTGCGCACGCGATCGCCGACTCTCTCTCTCATGATGTTATCGACGATCGAGAGACACTTCGACATCAGAGAAAAAATGTCTTTGCTGAGGAGACGCTGCTACCTGAGATCGCGGCCAGAATGCCCGAGGTATTATCCTTTTCCTGGTTGTCGAGCCTTATAAGATGGGAGGTCAGACATATGAACTCCCTAGCAAAGGTAGTTCCTGGCTTTGGTCTCAACGCGTTGAGAAAGAGAGTAGAGAGTTTAAAATTTATCATGGATAGACTCTGGGGTGGGGTTGACACTCATCGAATAGAGTCTGCGTCGATTGATCGGCTGCAAAGTATTTTAAATGAGCACGCTGTTATGCCGGGGGCCCTTGCTCCAACGACTGCGAGTGCAGGCTTACTTATTGTGGATATACTCTACGCCAAAGCTCCCACTTCGTTTGGCGACTTAGCGCTGCGTTTTTACTCTCGTTTAGCAAACGATCTACGATCGGTGCCAAGCGATTTAGATTCGAGCGGCAACCCTACCGCTGTCATGCGACCGGCTTACGACTTTCTGCCTATTGAGCTTCGAAAGGGATATATCAAGTGGTTATGGAATACTTCAAAGCCCTTTCATCGTAAGCTCAGAGCGCGCAAATGGAATAATTTGGAGTTGCTTCCATTAATGGACTCGAACTTGGTTTTCGGTGACCTCTTGGAAGAAGCTAAGACTGAGATAGAGTTATCCATCGAGGTGCTGGCGCATGTTGAGCGTGATGGAGATTCTAAGGAGTCATCGGAGGCTCATAGTTTAAGGCTACATATCTTGGAAACCATGTTAAAGACGCGTAAATTTGAAGATTGGGTTTGGGCGGCTGAGATGGCGATTTGGTCGGCATCCATCGTTGAGTTAGATGCTGAACAGAGAGATGTGAAAAAAACTGCCTTGCGACTGATGCAGATGTTTCTCGCTACTGGCACCACGGAATCATTGGACGATCTGCCCACGTTGAAGAGGTCGGCGCTCAGCCATGCTATTCGCCAAGACGCCTCGACCCCTTTAAAATTTGAGGCTGTCCAATTGGATGCGATATTGAATCTTTTATGGAATTTGAGTCGGGTAGCCGAGGAGGGGACGAAACTCGATGACAGAGTCAATCTTCGGGCCGCACCGAGTGCCTTAGTGACCGAACACGCAGCAGGGTCAGAAGGAACGGGTATTGCGGGAGCGTCGTCGCCATCACCGTTCACAAGTTATCCACCGACAGAGGAGTGGTTGTTTAGATGGCAGAAACTGCCCTTTTTATTACACCTTCTGGGGGTAGTGTTGTCTGATTTGCGGGCGAGCGAACGCCGATTATCTCACCGGGCTTTGTCGTGGATGCTTGGTCAAGCCAACCACTCGTTTGATGCTTCATTGATTCCAATTCTTAAGGTGGATCCCGACGACGCTTCGAGCTCGTTAAATCAAATCTATGCGTATCGCGAGTTTAGAACGAAGCAACTCAGCCGGCCCGGTTTTCGAAAGAATGTGCATCAGGTCGCTGAAAAAGTCCGCAACTGCGGCCGTTGGCTTGCGCTCTCCATGCGTTCGTAGTGTGAGCTGGCGTGCTCAGGCGAAATTTGATTCATTTTATGGAGTTCACTTTGAAGATAATGCCATAATTGATTCATGGTTACCGACGCGCTTCGAGCACCTAGTTCAGACACCTATGATTTGGTTCCTTACGACCACTATTCAAGTGCCGATACGCATCCAGAGCTTTTGAGAGCGAGGGCCAAGCTGGTTGGCGTCGATGCACCGCCGTTATCATCAGCGCGCGTACTCGAGATTGGCTGTGCACAGGGTTGGAATTTATTGTATCTCGCTGCTCAGTATCCGAACGCTCGATTCGAAGGGCTCGATCGCTCGAAGATTCAGATTCAATCGGCTAAGGAACTTGCCTCGAAACTTGAACTCACCAATATTCAGTTCACTCAGAGCTTGTTTCAAGAGCTTCTATCGTCTGATTCACGCTATGATTTCATTATTGTTCATGGCGTTCTATCTTGGATTTCTCCCCGCGATCAGGAGACGTTGATTCAGGTCTTGTCAGAGCGTTTGTCGGAAAATGGCCTCGCCTTTGTGAGTTTCAATGTGCGTCCAGCATGGCATGTGAAAGAACATGCGACTCATATTTGTCGTTTTTTTGCTCAAATGGTGGACGACCCTTATGAAAAAGCCGAACTGGCCCAAACAGGTTTAAATTTAATTGTTGAACAGCTTCACGAAAAGAACCCGCATCTTTCGGAACTTCTCAATGCGGAACTCTCTTTAATGAGAAAGCGATCTGCTTCTTATATTCTTCATGAGTATCTCGAAGATTATAATCTTCCGCTTTCGTTTGAGGCTTTTCATTCCCTTATCCATAAGTATGGTCTTCACTTTCTGGGCGATACGCGAATGAACGGTCTACTTGACTATGAGGTGCAGCCCAATCTTCGTCCCTTTGCTCATCAGGCCCGTGCGCGATCTCCTGAAGCCTACGAGAGTTTTTGCGATATTGTTCGCAATCGAGTGTTTCGTCGGGCGGTGATCGGGCGCAGAGCGCCTCAAGCGGTAGACCAAAGTGACTACAGAAAATTATTTTTATTGGGTAATCTGCAGGAATCAGATCATTTTTTCTTTGATGAAAGACGCGGTTTAAGACTTCCTATTTCGGACGAATCGGAGCGGCTTCTCATTCGTAAACTTCGTCAGACATTTCCCTATACCGTACTTTGCGCAGACTTTCTTGATCGCGTGCAGCACGAAACGACAATAACGCCGGAAGTTTTGCAATCCTTCATTTCTAAGATTCGCCTAGGATTTATTGAGTCCTTTGCGTCGAATCTGCCTCTCTGTGATGCCAACGCAAGCGAAGCTCGGCTGCTAGCGGTGGTGCCACTACAGGCTTCTTTAGGGGGATGGGTCTCAAACTATCGAGGAGAAGCCATCGTCTTAGATGGCGGCGATCGAATGTTACTTGGCGAGGCGAACCCACAGTTTTCGAAGAAGTCCTTAGAGACTATTTGTGCCAAGCACTTTCCTAATATGGACTCTGGCCCGCGGCAAACCATCGTCGATGCCAAGTGGAATTTCTTTGTGCAGCGTGGTCTACTTCTTCAGTAGGGGCTCGGTTCGGTTGAGTTGTTTAGCTTCCTTCTACTATCGATAAGCGCTCTGGGAAAGGGGCCAAGATAGGACTAAATCGATTTCGCCAATTCGCGAAGGCGTGTGGCGATTTCGTCCCGGACTTTTCGAAACTCTTCCAAGCGCTTTGAGGTATCGCTCATTGGCACGCGAGCGGGGTCGGGTAGGGGCCAATGAATTTTTTTGGCCTTTCCAAAAAACGTGGGGCAGACTTCTTCTTCACACAGGGTGATGACCAGATCAATGCTGTTAGGACTTATGGTGTCGACTGATTTAGAAGTTTGATTTCTGATATCAATATCGAGTTCTAGAAGTACGTCGATGGCGTGCTGTGAGACATGCGTTGGCTTGCTGCCTGCACTTGCAACAGAGTGAGCCTTGCCGATAATACTCCGAGCAAGTCCTTCAGCCATTTGACTGCGGGCGGAATTGGCGACGCAAAGAAAGAGAATATTCATATCATTTATTTCCTTTCATTCGCAGTCTTAGCCAAAGGGCTACTGATACCAGCGCTATAAGTAGGGGCACTTCAATAAGAGGGCCAATCACTGTGGCAAACGATGCAAGATGATCGATACCAAAGGTCGAAATAGCCACGGCAATTGCGAGCTCAAAGTTGTTACCTGCCGCCGTGAACGATAGGGTGGTGGCTCGTTCGTAGTCAGCCCGCAGTAAACGACTCATGGCAAATGAAATACCAAACATCAACACGAAATAGAGGGCCAGAGGTAGGGCCACTTTAAGCACGAGGAGAGGCGAGTCAACGATCTTATCGCCCTGAAAACTAAACATAACGACGATGGTGAAAAGAAGGGCGATGAGGGTAATGGGGCTAATTTTGGGTAGAAATGTCGTTTGATACCAGTCGTCGCCTTTGTGCCTTCGAAGAAAAAATCGTATCAAAGTTCCTGCCAGAAAAGGGATGCCGAGATAAATCGAAACAGAAATCGCGATATCGACGACGGTGACATCAATGAGCACACTTGCCATTCCAAAGACGGAGGGTAATTTGAAAAGAAAAAACCATGCGTAGATAGGGAAGAGAAGAATCTGAAAGACAGAATTAAGAGCCACGAGGCCCGCGCAGTACTCTGAACTTCCTCGAGCGAGTTGATTCCATACCAATACCATCGCAATACATCGTGCCAGCCCCATCAAAATAAGGCCCCACATAAGCTCGGGATAATCCCCCAAGAAGATAACGGCCAAGGTGAACATTAAAAAGGGCCCGACAATCCAGTTTTGAATCAGCGAAAGTGTGAGAATCTTGGTATCCCGAAAGATCGTGGGAAGCTCTTCGTATTTTACCTTCGCGAGCGGGGGCACCATCATCAAAATGAGACCAATTGCAATCGGTGCCGACACCGAGCCAATCTGCGCCGCATTCAGAAGATCTCTGAGTTCAGGTAAGAATCTTCCGGCCGCTATCCCGAGCCCCATGGCGAAAAATATCCAGAGGGTGAGATAGCGGTCGATAAATCCGAGCTTTGACGAGGGGGCCGTACTATCCACAGCAAGTGGTCTTCTCAGATTTCTCTGATATCGGAAGTTGCTCGTAGACGTAGAACAATTCCCACGCATTGCCATCGGGGTCTTTAAACCAAACTTTATCTTGTCGGGCAAAGCAGCAATTTGTTTGGTTCTCTGGTTTTCCAATGAGACCCATTGATTGCAGTTTTTTTGCCCATGTTTGCAGAGTTTCAGGGCTGTTCATTTCAATGCCTAAGTGGGAAACCTGACTCACGCCTTGAGTCCCCGACTGTATTGAAAAGTTGAGGGCGGGCTCTTTTAAGTCAAATTTTGCATACGTGGCATTTTGCTTCTGAGGGGAGACTCCGAAAAGTTTTGAATAAAACGACACGGACTCAGGGACGTTTTTTACATTTAATGATAGATGGATTCTCATGATAGGCTCCTTTTTCAGTTACAATAGTCTTCTTCGAAACAATCGGAAACTTTACACTCTTTAACGGAAGCAGATCCTTTTTCGCAGGCGCTCGATAGTCTCTTCAGCGACTTTTTCATTTGTAAAAGATCTTCAATCTTTTTTTCCACTTCATGCAGCTTATGATCGACGCGCTTTTTTAAGTCGAAGCATCGCACACGAGGATTCTCCTCTAAGCCTACGATTTCGGCGACCTCTGCTAGTGTGAAGCCGATCTCTTGTGCCCGTTTGATGAAGCGAATGCGACCGATGTCTTCTTGCCGATACTCTCTGAAACTCGATCGAGTCGGACTAGGTTGCTTCAAAAGTTTTTTGCGCTCATAAAAGCGAATAGTTTCCACTCCGACGCCGGCTTCTTTGGCTAGTTTACTGATCGTAAAGAGAGGTTTAGCTGACATATAAACAGTCTACACTCCGTACAATAGTACGGAGTCAAGGGCCCATTTACTTATATCGTTACTTTCGTGTTCACACGCTCGATGAAGAGTGACACACTCAGAGACCGAGGTGCGCAGATGAAATTTTTGAAAGTTTTGGGGCCTGGCTGTAAGCGATGTAAGCAGCTTGAGCACAATGTTCGTGAGGCGATCGCCGGTTCTGAGTCGGAGTATGACGTGCAGAAGATTGACCAAATCGAAGATATGGTGAAATACAATATGCTGAAATCGCCGGGTCTCGTCGTGGATGAAAGACTTGTGGTTTCGGGTCAGGTGCCGACGATTGAAGAAATTCGTGAGTTAATTAAGTAACGCGTGTTTGATCTTTTTGCTACATGGCTTGTCTATCAGGTTTTGAAATTGAACCCCGAGTCTCATGGGGGGCAAGCGGTCCACTTTTTTGTCGACGATACGTTCAAGATTCTTTTCTTATTGCTGGTCATGACCTTTGCCATGGGGCTTGTAAATTCGTATCTGCCGATTCATCGCATACGCGATTTCTTGAATCAAAAAAAACTTTTCGGCTTTCAATATTTAATGGCGGCGATTTTTGGAGCCATCACACCGTTTTGCAGCTGTTCATCTATTCCGTTGTTTATTGGCTTTCTCAAAGGGGGAATTCCTCTGGGCGTTACACTTGCATTCCTAATTACCTCGCCGTTAGTAAATGAGGTGGCGTTGGCGATATTTCTTGGACTTTTCGGTTGGAAGGTGACGCTGATTTACGCGGGTTCTGGTATTTTAATGGGCACGGTGCTGGGCTGGATTTTGGGAAGTTTACGACTTGAGCGATATTTGTCACCCTGGGTGATTGCGGTTACTCAGAATCGCGAAGAACAAGCCATGCCGATCTCTGCACAGCTTTTTTGGCCGCGAGTTCGTGCCGTAAGTAGAGAGGCCTGGGCCATCACAAAAAGTGTGACCCCTTATGTGCTCGTCGGCATTGCCATTGGGGCTGGTATCCATGGTTTTGTCCCAACCGATTTTTTTGAGCCTTATATCGGCAAACAGAATATTTTTGCGGTGCCGACGGCGGTAGCCTTAGGCATTCCGCTCTATGCAAATGCTACGGGCGTGATTCCCATCCTACAGGCCCTTGTTACCAAGGGAATTCCATTGGGAACCGCTCTGGCATTTTCTATGGCGGTGGTGGGATTATCAATTCCAGAGGGCGCCCTTCTTAAAAAAGTGATGACGACACGCCTCATAGCCATCTATTTCGGAAGTGTCGGGCTTTGTATCGTTTTGCTAGGATATTTCTTTAATATCATTTTGTGAGGCGAGAGTTTTTTGTGGGTCAGAATGCATAGCCTCTTGCTCCATCACCTGTGTCAGGTATCTCTTCGAACGGAAGAAGCCTTTTTATCTTGGGAGGAGGACCTCACCTCTCGATGTTTCGGCGCCCACAGGTGCAAACCAGCGCCGACGATGAATTTCCACTTGTTGGCCTACTCGGGGTTCCGTGATGCTGCCCGCTTCGGTTTCAGCAGCTGGCCATTCAAATTGTAGGGAAGTATTTCTGTCGTGTGTGGGAGTGATGGTGACGAGACTGCCCGTGACGTTGGTGATTTCACCTTCTACTGTCAGGGGTTGTCGACTGTAGGGAACAAGAATGCTTACGGCAAGGGCACCCGCTGCGGCGACACCGTACCAAATACGGCGAACAGTCTGCGGTGACCAACGAGACGAAAGGTCTGGAGCAAAACTTTGAGAACGCTCAAGCCTCTCAGAGGCAGAGCTGCTCTGTGAGGCGGAGCTTCTTGTCGACGAGGCGCCCCTCGTCGAGGTTGCACTCCTCGTCGAAGCTTCAAAGCCTAGCCGAGCTTCGTCGTTCGTGAGTTCAGCACCGCAACCCGAGCATCTTGTGTCTATACTAAAGTTAGTCGCCGTACAAAAAGGGCATTTCCACTTGTCTCCCGTGCCGGCGAATTCAGAGCCCTTCTCACCATCTGCAATCAGCCCCGCCACTGGAACATAGACCTTAAGAAAAATATCATAACCTCCGAGCTGGTTTCGCTTTCGAATTTGTTCTTGCTTTAGCTCGATGAACGGCTCTCCTTTATGAGGACTGCCGCAGTTCATACAGGCCTGGCGGCCGTCGACAGGTTTTGAACTCGCGATAGAGGCGCAGGATTTACACTTATAGTTTCTCCAGATGCGAGTGGAAGTGGCTTTTACAATCATCGCCCGGCATTCGACCGTCTGACCGTCTGGCCCCGTGGTAGCCTCATTGGCTAAGCTCACCTCAGGCTTCGAAAAGGCAGCTACAAATAGAACAAATACGAAGGCATAGCGGCTTAGGGGTCTCATTTTGTGTTCACCCAGTTTCCTTTCTTGAGAACGTCATCAGAAGTTTCAGCATCGCCTCGGCTCGGGTAGACTAGCAGCCGTTGAAGAGATTCATCATCGTCGAGTGCAATAAGATGCCTACGTCGAAGCTTAAATTTCTGTTTGAGACGTTGTTTCTCTTTGTCGATAAATGTTTGGCTTTCGTGGGCCCTATCACTAAATAGTTCTGGTAGACGTTTTTTAAAGAAATAAGACAAATATTTCCGAAGATCTTTTACAGTTCGGTTCGATGTCACATTCTCTAAATAGAACGAAACCTGAGCCAACTGACGACTGATATCACGTACCGTCTGCTCAGAGGGAACCTCATCGCGAAAATGGTGCTGAAAATAACCCAGAAGAAATTCAAGTTTCCAGGCAATGCGAGATTCCTTGGTATGGCTCGTAGAAATTCGTCGCCACGTATCGATTTGTTCTACCATATCGTGGACAATAGCTTGAGAGCTGAGTTGTGCCCAAGCCACCTGATTGTTTCTACTCGCTCTTAGAAATACCTGAAGCTTGCGTTGAAACGGAAGAGTCAGAAGAAAAGAGATAATGTTTTCGTCGCTGCGAACGAAGTGATCTGAATGAACTTGGGCATCAGAAGCAGCGAGATAGAGGGCACGGCCTGAGTCCGGATTGATCGTTCGTCGAACAAATACGCGGTCAAACGCTTGAGAGTTATTATTGGTGGTGGAATCTAAAATATATCGGTGGTGTGGAAAGGCCTCGCTTAAATTGTGCGAAACTCTTTTTGCAATGGTAGACCACGCATCCTTTGTTGCTTTAAATACTGGGACGGCTTTCATGAGGGTGGGCGATGGATTTCGAAAGGACTCAATGTCTGCAGCATTCTCAACGATATCTAAGTCTTCAGGATCTGTAGCCATCATCCACGGTAAGAAGCCTCGACGTTGATCCCCTCCCAGAATATAGAAGCTCACTCTTTGAGAAGCGGCTGAAATGAGATCTTCTGCAGATAAGGCGTCCGAACCCATCGAGGTTCTCGCGCGATTCGAACGATTATTAAGTACGATAATGGTCTTGCCTCTAAAATGCTCGCCTAAGGTTTTGCCGTCTTCAAGTGTACGCTTTAGATCGACATGACCATAGTAACTCGCGTCCCAGATATCGGCTTTAAGGCCTAACTCGTCGATGAGTCCGAGCCATGCCAGCACTTCGGCACGTTCGGAGTGGTGGTTTGTTACCAGCAAAATATCAGAGCCCTTCGTATGACGAAACTTCATGCCGATGCGCAGCGAGATTCTGTTTTGTTGTATGGTGCGAGGAGCTTTTTCAACGCTGCCTAAGAGTGGAAGTTTTAGCTCTTGCATAAAATCCACTGAAGTATAGGGATCGATCGACTCAGGAAGGGTAATTTTACCTTGGAGAAGCATTTGTTCACCAGCGCCGAGCTGGCCGATGGCAAAAACAAAATCTTCGGCGAGATCAACAGTCGCATCATTCATTTGAAGTTTGAAAGGGAGCGACTTTTGAGTGGCCTGAATCAGGCTGAGCACAATCTCTCGCTGACTTTCTGACGAATTGCCTAGCGGTAAAGACGAAATATTTGTGAGACGATAAGAGATATCGCTGGTCTCACCGGGAGCAAGAGTTTCAGGCATCTTAAGAACAGAAATTTCTAAGGGATGCGTGATGGGCAATGTCTGTGCATAGTTAAAGTCTTGGTAATTAAAAAAAATACGAGGCACCTGTCCGAGCGTTGAGACAGAGGTTGAATCTGTCCAGCGACCGTTCTGGCCGATGCCCGTCGATGCGGCGACTCTAAACTCGTAGCGACCGGGAATTTGATAGACATCATTGTGCATAATCTGAGGAAGCTCTACGGGTGCCGTGATGGATTTCAACCAATGGTTGTCATTCAGACGAACCATCACAGACGCTTTGCCCTGCGGACTTGGCATTTCTCCGAGATTGCGAATGGTAATTTTTTCAAGGTAGAGCGTGTCGTTCGGTTCGATAATACCGCCGGTCGAATCGGTGACCGAAAAAGACACCAGTTCAAGTCGTGAGGTCGAGGTATAATATTGAACTCGGCCATCGGGCTGCACTAACTCATATCGAAAGCTGCCATTGGGGCCCGCTTCTCCTGCGTGAGTACGGCCTGATCCAGAGTATCCACTAGAGCCAGTGGATCCATCAGAACCTCCGGGTGTCGTATAGGTCTGCATGATATCGCGACTGCCGTAGGAGACAGAGCCGTCGCCGTGTTTAATTTCGTAGGTTTCAGTTCCTGTTTTCACTTGGTAGCTATCGGACGAGCCGCCTCGGCCACCGGGTCCACCCGAACCCCCGCTGCCATTGCGCCCCGCCTCACCACCTGCACCACCCGACACATCGATCCGTTCCATCAGAAGCGCCAGGTGCAGATCGTCTGCTTTGAAACGAACTGTGCCGTGGCCACCACGGCCTCCATTTGAACCCGGACTGCCGTCTCCTCCATCGCCGCCTCGGCCACCGGGTCCACCGTCGGTAGCTCCTGATCGCCCACTTGCGTTGCGACCATTGGAGCCAGAGGATCCAGTCGCTCCATCGCCTCCGAAACCGCCATTGCCCCCTCTTCCTCCGCGAGCATCGATGGAAAATCGAGGCCCGTGCGGACCAGCCGTGTAAGAGTTAACGGATTGAGGGGCAATTTGCTCCGAGCTTCCTCTTAGGCGAGGGGCTCTAAGGGGCTGCGACGCTTCTTTCGCCTCTGAAGATCTGAATCTTCGCGAGGACTCAACAGCTCCCAGGTCTTCAAATAGCCAAACCTTGGTGTTTACAATCGCCGCTTCTGTAGCCCCGAGGGTTCCCTCGTCTTCGAGAATCAGAAGAAAATCTTTCGCATGGTCTCCAGGTGTGGATCGACCAGCATCGCTGCCATCTGCCCCAGAGAATGAGCCATCTTGACCATGTCTGGCGTCTGAGCCGTTTGCCCCCTTGGCATCGATGAGAACGCTTTGGCCGTAACTAACTGCACCGATGAATGACAACGCGCCATACATTAGAAGACTCGAGACGAGGCATCGACAGGTCCACCGTAGGTCGCGCGGTAGGTCAGCGAGGAGGTTGGGAAGCTTGCAAAAAAGTTTTGGCAGGGCACAAACCAGTCGTCGAAATTTTAGCAGCGGCATAGAGAGCCCCGTCATACTTCACCAGGATTACAAATCAAGTACAAAGCCCCTGGAAAGAGAGAGTCTACGGTGATGAGCTATTTCTTGCCTTAGCCCAATCGCTGCATAGGTTAAGAGCCCATCCGAAAAGTGGATATCTATTGCGGCTGGCTGCAAAGGTCGCCAGCCGCGTTCTCGACACAAAAATGTGCTCAATGGTCAGAGAGGCCACCTCCGCGCGCAGGCGAGTATTTCAACCATCATCATTGAAGCGGCGTTCAAGATCGCTGGCCATTTTTTTAAATCGGTCGTGATGCCCACGGCGTTGGTTGGCTTCAAGATGATCGAAATTATTGAGCTCGAAGTCGCCTCTGGCACGCAACTCGGTGATGATGCTTAACCCAAGCGAGGTCGCTAGAGCCGAGAAGTCAAAGGCGCTCTTTGTAAACTCAGCACTCATTTTATCGCCGACAACGAGAGCGGTCTTCGTAGGGATTCTACGATTTCGAATCATCTGGATAAGTGCGTCGACAATGGCCTTATGGGCTTCGCCCTGAATAATAATCTTAAGCTGCGGAACGAGCTGATCGAAGAGAATGGCGGGCGCTGGTGAAGCAGGAAGTGGGGGAGGATCTTCCGGCAATTCGGAAGTCACTTCGGGCTCGGTGGTATCAGGTATATCTGTGCCGCCACTCTCCGTATTTGGCGTATTGGAGCCTCCACTTTCGGGATTACTCGTATCGGAGCTGCCATTTTCAGTTTCTGGCGTCTCCGCTTCACCGGGCGCGTCCGAGTTGTCTGGCGTCTCCTCGTTACCTGTCTCCGTTTCACCGGACACTTCAGTATTAGAAGGCGACTCTGTCTCGGCTATGTCTGAATCGTTGGGGGGACTGCTCTCTGCATGTTCTGGCTGCGGAGTTTCTTCCTGCGGCGATTCTGTTTCAGTGTCGGCAGTGATGGGGCCGGTTGTCCCGCTCTCTGGTGTTAGGTCAGGCGCTGGGACAGATTCGTTCTCTGACACCGGCTCAGATTCCGGTACGGAGCCACTCTCTGGCACGGACCCACCCTCTGCTTCTGTTTCAGGCGTAGATTCCAAATCTGGCTCTGGTTCGGGTTCTGATTCAGGCACCGGCGCTGGTGGTGTGGGCGGACTCGGTATTGAAAGAGTCGCCGTATTTGAAAATGAGTCACTTCGTGAAACATTGAAAGCACGAACGCGGTAGGTATAGGTCTGACCTTCTTCCACCGTTTTGTCTAAATAAAATACTTGATTGCTAGGGGTGGTGGCCAGATCGGTGAAGGTTTCGGCGTCGGTGGAACGTTCAACAATAAATCCATCTTCCCCTAAGCTATTGTCTGTCCATGAGAGAAGAATCGAACGTTTACTCGCCAGACGAATGCTCAAATCAGTGGGAGCAGGGGGCTCCTTAAACTGCTGCAGAATAAACTCTGCGACATAGTCGGCTGCTTCGGCATTGTCGATTCCTAACAAGTAATCATAGCGTTTGGTGGTTTTGGCTTCCTCCAAAAGAGTCGACAGGGTGGCAGAATCATTCGTGGCGACCACAATCTCGCGAATCAGGCTCCAGTTTTTGTTATCTTTGAGAGCCTGCATGAGTTCAAGGTTAGGAATGGAATGGGTGGTCTTTACAAACTCACGAACCGCACTTTCGACATAGAGAGGATTTTCAGTGGATAGCAACTCCACCAGCTCACGGCTGACAGCATTGAGAATTCGTGTTTTTCCGATGAGCTCGCTTGCTTGAACCCGAACCGACGAATTGATGGCGGCATACAAGACCTTGTCAGCTTGAAGTACTGCTAAGAGAGATTGCCGAAGGTCCGCCCGCCACGACAGATCAAGATTGCTTTTTAGAATACGAGTCAAATCATTGAGGCCACGTCTTACCACAGCCACGTCTTGTATATACGCGATACGGTCGATAGCTCGCCGAACTTGTGTTTCGCTGACCACAGCAGTTTGATTGGTAGATGTTTGACTATGAAGAACGTCGTCGAAAAAACTAATCGACATGGCGAATGCGAATAGACATATCACGAGCAATCGTAGATTCAAGAAAGACCCCTTCCAGGTACTTTTATAGCAATTTCAAAAGTTTAGAGCGACAGAATTTTATTGAGAACCTAGAGTCGAATCGCACACGTCGGCTCCCCCTTCTTGTCAAAGTAGCTACTGGGGGCTACAATCAAAAATATGGAAAAGGTTAGAAGCGTGGGAGTTAAAGAGCTTAAGAATAAATTAAGCGAATATTTAGCTCAGGTGCGCTTAGGAACCAGAATCCTTGTAACAGACCGTAATGAGGTCATAGCGGAACTTCAAAGCGCTCATTTGCCTAGGCGCTCTATAGAAAAGGCTCTTCCACTTCTGCAATTGTGGGGTCACGAAGGCAAAGTGAAACCCTCTCGACGCGCTCTGTCTAAACTCGGCGTTTCTCCGCTAAAGATCTCGAAAAGGTTATCTCATGATTTGATAAGAGAGACACGTGGCGACTGATATTCTCTATTTAGAAACCTCCGCTTGGTTGACTTGGTTGTTAGGGGAGCCTGAAAGCCTTCGTTTGCAGAAAATTTTGGACAAGGCGGCTGCGATTCTCACGTCTCGTCTCACCCTGATTGAGTGCGAGAGAGCTCTGATAGTGGCTGAAGAAAGTGATAGAATTAGTCCGGCGGACCGGATGAAGGCTTTAGGGGTGTGTCACCAGAAGTCTTCAGAGTGGGTAATTATGGAAATTCATGAAGAGATAGCGCTTAGAGCGTCTCAAAGATTTCCCATTGAGCCGGTACGTTCGCTAGATGCCATCCATTTGGCGACGGCCCTTCAATTTCTTCAAGCGGAGCCGACCCTGAAGGTCGTGTCACTTGATAAGCGAATTCTATTAAATTTGACCCCTCTTGGGTTGAAGAGTGTGTAGGGAATCTAGCGTTCCCATCTCACCTTCAGGCTTTCGTGCGAATAAAACGTAGGCCTACCAAAATAAAGCCTGCGCCTACAAAGGCATTCCAAGGTGGAATCGACCCAAAAAAAAGAAAATCAAATAAAAGCGCCGTCACAGGCAGAAGATAGGCGATGGCGCCCGCTTTTACCGAGCCTATTCCCTTAATCAACTGAAAGTAGAGGTAGAATCCAATCGCACTAGGAACAAGGCCCAAATAGACGAGATAGAGTATCGCATCCAAATTGTTAGCGAGGGTCTCTGTCGAGACGAGAGGTTCGACGGTAAAGCTTATGAGCCCAATGAAGAGCGCGCTTACGAGGTGCTGATGCAAAGTCATGGTGAAGAGGGGGATATGATTTTGGCTGGTCAGAACTTTATGGCTGAGGACATTGCCGATGGCGTAGCAAACGGCCATCGCTAAAATGGCGAGGCCGCCGAGAAGCTCTTGGTCTTTGAGAGGCAGAGTCAAATCGTTGGCAAACACAAATATGATACCCAAAAAACCCAGAATTAATCCCACCACAAGTTCTCTTTCGAGGCGCTTGGCTCGAAGTGAGGAGATGGCGACTTGAAACAGAGCCGTCCAGAGGGGGACGGTTCCATTGAGAAGACCAGCCAGTCCTGGTGCAATAAACTGCTCTCCCCAAAATAGAAAGGCAAAGGGCAGGCCAATCATGATGAAGCCTAATGGCCATATGCGCGCCATAGCCTGTCGACTAATGAGAAGAGATTCGCCGCGGTAGAGACAAATTAACGCCAGCGATAAAGACGCGAAGGCCAGTCGAACTGCGGCAGCAAAGATAGGCGGCAAAACTTCGACAATATGACGGATGACAATAAATGAAGCGCCCCAAATCAGACTTAGGACAACAAAATAAAGGACGACCTTATTTTTTCTCACAATTTTTTCTCACCAGCCGAGAACGTAGGCGAAAATCAGAGGTGCGACAATGCTTGCATCCGACTCAATCACAAACTTAGGCGTCGCAACCCCGAGCTTACCCCACGTGATTTTCTCATTGGGCACAGCTCCTGAATAAGATCCGTAGCTTGTGGTGGAATCCGAAATTTGACAAAAATACGACCACAAGGGAATGGAGCGCTCCTGCAAATCTTGACTGATCATAGGCACCACGCAAATGGGAAAGTCTCCGGCAATACCCCCTCCAATTTGAAAAAATCCGATACGAGTATTCGCCGATGTCTTTCGGTACCAATCGGCAAGCTTAATCATATAGTGAATGCCGCTTTTTATCGTGGTCACATGTTTGATTTCGCCTGTAATGCAGTGGCTGGCGAAAATATTACCTAGGGTAGAGTCTTCCCATCCGGGAACAAATAGAGGGAGGTTTTTCTCAGCAGCCGCCAGGAGCCATGAGTTCTTAGGATCAATTTGATACGAATCTTTCAAAACGCCACTCAATAAAATTTGGTAAATAAATTCGTGGGGCAGGTAGCTCTTTGCTTCATGGTCGGCCTTCTTCCATTCTTTCAACACAAATTGTTCGATGCGACGAATGGCTTCTTCTTCGGGAATGCAGGTATCTGTGACTCGATTGAGATGTCTCTCTAAAAGCTTTTCTTCATCGCTCGAGGTTAAATCTCGGTAATTAGGAATTCTCACGTAGTGTTCATGCGCCACCAAATTGAAGACGTCTTCTTCAAGATTGGCACCTGTACATGTGATAGCATGAACTTTTCCCTGTCGAATCATTTCAGCGAGGGAAATGCCTAGCTCCGCCGTACTCATAGCACCCGCCATCGTGACGAACATTTGGCCGCCAGAATCAACTAAGCTCTTGTAGGCCTCTGCTGCATCCACCAGCGTAGCCGCGTTGAAATGTCGAAAATGGGTGGTGATGAAATCGCTAATAGGTTTGGCCATGGCGCAAGCATAGAAAGTGATGGCGCAACGCACAAGCAGAAAACGATTTAGTGATAGAGGCCATCTCATGCCACAATGATCCATGGCCCAAAAGAGCCTCATGGTCGAAGCCCTCGAAGCAATGGAGACAACGCGATCCTCGATGGCGTTTATGGAGGCGCTACGAATTTTAAAATCGCCCAAGAGTAATGCTGAGACCGTGGCCAAGGCGATTGAGTTTGATCCTAAGTTAACGAGTCATCTTTTGCGTGAAGTGAATTCGCCGTTTTATGCTCTCACCAATAAGGTCGAAAAACTGGATCATGCTATTTCTTTGCTTGGGTTTGATCGCATTGAAGAGGTATTGAATAAGGCTGCCGAAAGTCAAATGTTTGAGCACTCGGACAAGTCTTACCGTGATATGTTAGCCTTTAGACGCCACGGCGCCGCGGTGGCCTGCATTGCCGAGAAGTTGGCCGAAGAACTTAAACTCGATAAGCCAGAAGAATTTTTTGAAGCCGGCATGATGCACGATATTGGCAAATATTTGTATCTTACCAAGTTCACCAAAGACTTCGATAAGTTGGTGCGGGAAGTTCGAGAAACGGGCGAGCCCATGTACAAAGTCGAGCGCAAGTATTTGGGCACTGACCACGCCGAACTCGGCGAACTGATGGCTGAAGCTTGGGGACTTAGCGATACGGTGCGAGCCGCCGTACGCTATCACCACGAGATCTCCGACAAAGAGCGCGATCGATTAACGACCCGAGAAGCGATGATCGTCGAGCTGGTATCGTATGCCAATTTGTTGTCTCACTCGAATCGATTCGGAGGCCCAAGGGAGGCTCCTGAGCCACCCGCCATTTTGACTCACGATGATGTGAGCCGCTGTATCACTCTGGCTCAGAGTCGCTTTGAAGAGGTTTCTCGAGAGCTCGATTTGTAGGGGTTCTTTGATATCTTGAGAGGCATCAGGCAGTTCCTAAAGATCAGATCTCTTTTTGAAGTTTTACTACGACATTGACTTTTTACCTTGGGCGCGAACAATGAATTATGACGAGCGCATCCAGCCCCGATACCACAGCAGATCTTGTTCAAAAGACTTTCGAGAAACTTCAAAAGAATATCCCCGTGCTGCGAAAGCGATTGAACCGAGCACTGACCCTTTCGGAGAAACTCTTATTGGGGCATTTAGAAGATCCCGAAAATCAAGCTCTATCGCGAGGAGAGGCCACGCTTCGTCTCCGACCCGATCGAGTGGCGATGCAAGATGCCACGGCTCAGATGGCCATTCTTCAGTTCATGCAGTCGGGCATAGAACGCGTTCTGGTGCCATCGAGTGTTCACTGTGATCATCTGATACAAGCGCATAAGGGCTCCTCAGCGGACACTGCAACAGCCGTAACAACCAATAAAGAAGTTTACGATTTTTTGGCATCGGCTTCGAGTAAGTATGGCATTGGATTTTGGGGTCCAGGGGCCGGAATTATTCATCAGGTCGTTCTTGAAAAATATGGTTTTCCTGGAGCGCTCATTATTGGAACCGACTCCCATACCCCGAACGGCGGAGGTCTAGGCATGTTGGCGATTGGCGTCGGAGGGGCTGACGCTTCTGAGACAATGGCAGGCCTACCTTGGGAAGTTTTGCATCCCAAGGTTATTGGAATAAAACTTACGGGCAAATTAAATGGATGGACCTCGCCGAAGGATATCATTCTGAAGGTCTGTGAACTATTGACCGTGAAAGGCGGTACCAACGCGATTGTGGAATATTTTGGGCCGGGGGCCGAAAGTATTTCGTGCACTGGCAAAGGGACGATCTGCAATATGGGCGCCGAACATGGTGCAACGACCAGCGTATTTCCGTTTGATGCCTCGATGGATCGTTATCTGAGAGCTACCGAGCGCGCCGCCATTGCAGACCTTGCGGCTCGTTACAGCGACTTGCTGAAGAATGATCCCGATGTCGATCAAAATCCTGAGGCGTACTACGACAAGGTATTAGAAATTGATTTAAGTTCCTTAGAGCCCCATATTTGCGGGCCTCATACGCCTGACTTAGCGCGGCCCATTTCGAAAATGAAAGATGATGTGCAGAGCCATAAATACCCCGACGATCTCAAGGCTGGCCTCATTGGGAGTTGTACCAATTCGTCGTATGAAGATATCGAACGAGTGATGCATGTGGCTCGACAAGCCTTAGCGGCTGGCATTAAGTCGTCGGTTCCGTTGCTCATCACGCCGGGTTCTGAGCAGGTTTTCGAAACCATTAAACGAGACGGCTTTATGTCGGTATTTGAAGAGATCGGCGCGACCGTTTTGGCGAATGCCTGTGGGCCTTGTATTGGCCAATGGAAGCGCGACGATATTGCCAAGGGAGAGACCAATTCAATTATCTCATCTTACAATCGAAATTTTCCGGCGCGTAACGATGGCAATGCTCAAACGCTCTCGTTCATTGCAAGCCCTGAGGTCGTGATGGCGCTGAGCCTAGCGGGCAAACTTTCGTTTAATCCGCTGACCGATGAACTGAACACTCAGGGTAAGTCGTTAAAGTTAGAGGGCCCTTCGGCGGCTCATGATATTCCTACCAAAGGCTTTGCCATTTCCTGGAAGGGCTACCAGGCCCCATCAGCATCGGGTGCAGGCGTATCTGTTGTGATTGATCCGAAGAGTGATCGCTTGGCTTTGTTACCACCTTTTGAAGCTTGGAATGGTAAGGACTTTGTGGAGCTTCCTATTTTGCTCAAAGCGCTCGGAAAATGTACCACCGATCATATTTCACCCGCCGGCCCCTGGCTTCGCTTTCGAGGCCATCTCGACCGAATTAGCGACAATATGTTTTTAGGGGCGGTGAATGCCTTTACCAAAGAGGTCGGCAAGGGAACCAACGTGGTCGGTGGAGACAAGGGTCAGCCGTTTTCAGTTACGGCACGCGATTACAAATCGAGGGGAATTCGTTGGGCTGTCATTGGAGATGAGAATTATGGGGAAGGTAGTTCTCGGGAGCATGCTGCGATGGAACCTCGATATCTAGGATGTGCCTTTGTCATTGCTCGCAGTTTTGCTCGCATTCATGAAACCAATCTTAAGAAACAGGGGCTCCTGCCACTGATGTTTGAGGACCCTCAGTTTTATACTCAGATTGAGGAATTCGACCGAATTTCGTTGTCGGGGTTGGCTTCGCTGGCTCCCAAGTCGCTCGTTCAAGCGCAGCTCAAGAAACCTGATGGGAAGGTAGTGGATTTTAAGCTTAAGCACTCGATGACTGCCGAGCAAGTTCGTTGGTTTCAGGCGGGTTCTGCTCTGAATGCGGCTCGAGTGACGCTGTAAGAGATGAGCTCGACTGCCTTGCCAGAGAGGACTTTACCCGATCGTCGCAAGATGCTGGAGGATGTTCGTAGTCTTGAGAGATCCAAAAAGGTCATTGCTCAGGGGGTTCCTGAGTTTAAATTGAAACTCGTCAGTTCGTATTCTCTGGGCGCCGGGCTCTTTGCCTGTCTGGTGATTTTTTGGTGGTGGAGAATGCGGCTGAAGAAACGTCGATTCCAAGAGGAGTCTCTCGATTTTTCGAGTCGTGCTTCTGAAGGTCTGACAAAGTCGCGTGCCAGCCAGGGAAGTCGATCTCGGTCAAGCTTGCAGGGTGGTTGGCAGGATTCGACAGACAACCACGATGACCTTTCATCAAGCGCTAAAGATCGACCTGTCGAAGCTCTTAAAGATCTAAACCCGGAGCAGAAAGCTCTTTTACGTGAGCGAAGCGATCAGGTTTTTTCGGGTGTGAGCATGATTCAAGATGTTGAGGTGCTAAAGCGAAATAAGGCTCTCGAGCTGCAGGAATCAAGCTCTGTGGGCGATAGTGATGACGTCTCTTCGGTCGACAAAGTATTATTTGAATCAGAGCTGTCTCCCGTGGTTGAGGAGCACGCGAGCGATGGACATTTTTCGAAGCTTTCGCTGTCGGGCGACTTTCTCTTTGACGAGGATGACCATAAGAAAAATAGCGATGATGGCTAGTCTGACAAACGACTAGGATGACTCCAGTCTGAGCCGCCTTACGACGAAGTATTACGATTTATTCGGGTTAAGGCACCAAATTGGTGAACTCAATGGTCATCGAATTTTTTAAACGAGGAGCCTGGCCATTGGTTTCTTGAGTGCCGAGCCCGCGTTCAAGGTGGGTATTCAGGGTATGTCCTGGGGGAGGATCTGAAGGGCCTTGGGCAGGGGCCAACATGGCATAACTAGCCTCAGCGCCGAATATTCTTCCCAGTATATTCCACAGTCGATCGCCGTCTAAATCGGCGAATACGGCTGCGAAAGCGTAGTCGGTATCAGGCCAGGTTGCAAAGGTCACATGGTTGGGCGTCGTGCAAGCGCCCTCATCCCACATGCCAAAGCCGTAAACCTCGAATGAAAAATAAGTCGGTCCGGATACATAAAAACCCAGAGTTGAATAGTTCGCGTTTGTAACAAAGGGCTTTTTGAGTGGGGAGGGGAAATCAGGACTGCGTGCTGCCAGTAAATAACAGGCGTTCAATGGGTCGCCATTGGCCGCGGTGCGAGGGCGCAGAAAAAACTCAATTTCCCGCCGTGTGAGATCGTTTAAAAGCAAGACTGCCTCAGCCATTTTGCTTCGCTGCGTGTAAGCCATATAAGAGGGAAGGGCAATAGAGGCTATCACCCCCAATACCGCTATCACCATCATGAGCTCTAGAAGAGTAAAGCCTCTATCTTTTTGAAACAGTCGCATCTGGCCATTATAACAGACCCTTTGGTGCAACAAGCTCTCCCATCAAAAAAAAACAATATTTACAGATGGTTCGCGGGCACAGCACCTTAGCGCTCTTGGTGTAGAACGCGTTTGGCGTAGCTGCTCTCGATCTCCTTTCGCAGGTTGCCGTCATGGTCATAGACCTGCCAGAGTTTCTCAATCGATTTTTTTAAATGGCTTGCGAGTGGATTTTTGAGCACGTCCAGACGGTAGAGTCGTTCAGTAACGTAGAGAGATGTGAGAAGGTCAGCGACCAGCTCTGTATCTTGTAGGCCATGTTTGGCATTGTGGAGGGCCAGTTGAATGTCAATTACGAAGTTACTGAGAAAGGGAATATCATCGCGAGCATCTAATTCTTGCCAATTGATGACGCCATTTTTTTTCTCGAAAAGATTGTAGAGAGAGGCAATCTCGGCAGGTTTTAAGCGGCCTCCTTGGCCTTTCGAAAAACTGGTTCGGTCTACTTCAGCTAAAAACCAGCTCACCTCTTTCTTTAGAAGACCCGAAAAGGCCTGGCTAAAAGTTCCCACAAAAAATCCGATGATTGCGGTATGGCCTAGATATTTTAAACTGCGAAGGGCTATCCCAGGCCATCGCCTTTTCACTCTATGAAAGCGGCCTCGGCGAGCGGAGCTTTCGGTAGGGTGCCAATTTTGATCGACGATCTCAACTACATCATCAATGCGAACTTCGGCATAGCCATTTGCTATCCTTTCCTTCAGCAGAGCGGATTTCTCGTCAGCCGAGGCGTTTGGCCGACTTCGATCGATTTGCTTGGTTAGGCGTCGAATGAATCGTTCGTGTCTTCCAAACGCTGGTCCAAAACTGGAGGGAAGATAGTACTGATTTTCAGGGTCGGCCTCAGATCCTTCGGCGGAGCTCGGGTCTAAGCCCATTATTGATTCAGCAAAGCCAATTTCAACTCGCTCTAGAGCGGCGTCTCGTTCTTCAGCCGTCATCTTGCCTATGCGATAGATGAGATGAATATAGCGGACCACTCGCTGGTGCGCTTTTCGCACATCCGCGACTGAGGGCTTAGGAAACACGGGAAGGATAGGACCTCCATCCTTCATCTTGGGTTCCACTTTAGGTGGCAAAAGATGGGGGGCATAGAGGGGCTGATCACCCGCTTCGGGGAGCGGATTTTTTCGCGATAGAGGAGAAATGATAAAATCTGCCGTACCAGAAGCCATCGATCGAATCACTGAGGAGAGTCGACTCAGCGCGCCACGGCATGGGGTGGGACCTTGATGAGCTTGGAGAGATTGAGACAGAATGAACGAAAACCCAAAAATCAAGAAAGTGGACGTAAGGCGTAATTTCAATTCTTTTACTATTCCTCCAAAACGAATTCGATCATTATCAAAAATTAGTTTCGATACCTAGCGAAAGTTCGTCCCAAGCTCACTTATTATTTTGATGAATCTTTGCTCGACAGCAGAAACACCTTGCGCTCGCTTTCAACGCGCTGCAATACTTGGTGTTGTAAGGGGGGAAAATGGGGATGAAATTATCTCATATTAGTAATTGTATCGTGGAGCACGCTCGAGGGGGCGTCTCAAAAAAGAGCATAAAAAATAGCGTGCTAGCAGGCACGGTTTGCTTTTTGGGTCTTGGTTTGGCTTCAATAGTTGAAGCGGCGCCTGGGCAAAATCGCATACTGAGCCGTCTAGAAGCCAACGAGGTTCTGACTACCAAGACGGGGTCGGCCTTCGTAGTTCAGGGACTTGCAAATAAGGAATTTGAAAAGGTGGCAGTCGCTTTGTCGGATTTGACAAAGTTGCCTTCCGTCTTTCAACAAATTGCGTTTGCGCGTCCTTATAAGAATAAAGATGGACGTCAGTTTCTCTATTTAAAGACACGAGGCTTGATGGATGGCATGGGTCTCTTGATGGAGGTTCGTTCGGCAGAAGCAACAGCCTTTGTAAACGCGCGAGAGCTTATGGTCAGTGGAGAGATCTATAAAAAGCGAGATATTGGTAAAGATGCCGATTTAGCGAGTGACGAAAGCCAGTTGCAACTCAAACGAGAAATGGATGAGGCTTCTAAAGCGGGTGAAGGCATGAGAGATATCGGTATTCTTCGAGGGATTACTCTTGAAGGGCCATTGAATCCTGTCATGCAACTTCCAAACGTGCGCTTTACAATCAACTTAGGAGTGGCGCCGTATACGTATATTCCGCCAGCGACCTCTGGGGCTTCGTCACAACGAAAAACCTATATGGTTGTCAAAGTAGCGGTCGGCAACCAGGTGGCTTCTGAGTTCATTGGGGACTATCGAGGTTTTGGTGAACAACGCCTTACCGTGGCCTCGATGCTAGGTCAAAAAGTGCTCGAGTCACTTCGAGAGCGTCTGGAAAAGCTCTAAGTCACAAGTTTATTACAATTTAGGAGGGGAAAAATGAAAACAAGGGCTTTAAGTCTCAGTGTTTTAGGACTGGCAGTGACCATGGCGGCTTGCTCCAGTAGTGATTATCATATGTCATCAGGAGGGCCTCAACTGCCTTCGGTAGATGAGATTGTAGAAACCAAGTTGAATGCAGCGATTCATCCCACAGAAAATTATTTTCTGGGGCAGGTGGTTGTGGAAACGACGACCGAAGATGAATTGGCGCCTGTTCTCAGTAATTTGGCGGTCCAAGGCATTAAAGCGTCGGCGTTAGACCTCGTTCCGAATCGTCCAATTTATCTCTTGAAGATCGAGTCGACTCAAAGTGTTCCAGAGGTTGTGAAGGCGTTGCGAGCAGATACTCGGCGGGTTGTTATGGCGGAAACTAACAATAAGATTAGTGCTTCGTCGATTCGTGCAAATGACCCTCTCGTATCCACTCAGTGGGCGCTTGATAATTACGGTCAAGAGGCGCCAGATGCTTTAGCCGGTAAAGTGGGAGCGGATATCTCTCTGGATACTGTGAATGCCGAAGGTAGTCACGATGTCGTAGTTGGAGTTATCGATACGGGTATTGATTATTTTCATGAAGATCTTGCGATCACGGAAGAGATCAACGGTGTTACTCGATTGGTCGCTGGTAGCAATATTTGGACGAATCCTGAAGAGATTCCAAATAATGGCATCAACGACGACAACAATGGGGATGCGCGCCATGGTGTCATGTATGTCGACGATTACTATGGGTACAACTTCGTCAATAAAACGGGCGATCCCATGGATAATCATGGTCACGGAACTCATGTCGCCGGTGTTATTGGGGCTCTGCGAAATAATTTCAAAGGCATTGTAGGAATCAACCAAAAGGTTTCTTTGATGGGTCTGAAATTTCTTTCAGCCGAAGGTGGTGGAAGTGATTGGGATGCTGTTTTGGCCATTTACTATGCCATCGATATGAAGAAACGATTTCCTAACAAGAAATTCATTTTGTCTAATTCATGGGGTTCGTCAGGACGAGATTCGATCGACGGAGATCGAACCGATAAATTATTGAGAGCCTTTCGTGAAGCGTCTAAAAACGATATTCTGTCGGTGGCGGCCGCCGGAAACGAAGCGCTTTCGAATCGTTTCTTTGCATCGTATCCATCGAATTATGCGAAGCGTTTGAAGAGCTTTATTTCAGTCGCGGCTTCGAACAATCTCGACCAGCTTGCCGATTTTTCGTCGTATGGTTTTGGAATGGTTCAAATCGCGGCGCCCGGTGTTTTGATTCAGAGTACGGTACCCGCCGCACTTTATGAGACACCTTATGCAGCTTGGAGTGGTACCTCTATGGCGACTCCTCAAGTATCTGGGGCTGCAGCCTTAGTTTGGGGTGAGAATCCTGAGCTGACTGCTGCCGAAGTCCAAGACAGGCTTTTAATTACCGTCGATGTTCTTCCTCAATTGCACGGTGTTGTGTCTACGGGGGGCCGTCTCAATGTGAAACGTGCTCTTGAGAACGATATCAATATGAGTATTTTGCCTGTTCTTCAAGATGTACCATACGTGACGGAACCGCCTAGACCATCGTCGGATGCTTCTTACGACTTGCTAACTTCTGTCGCTTATTCGGGGGCTCAACAGCTTTCGGTATGCTTCTCAAAAATTAATTTGGCTCCGGATTTTGATTGGATTGAAATCTTAGACGAGAATTATCGAGTCAAAGATGTCATTTCAGGAGTTTTCTCCAACCAAATCTTGGGAGATGACGACGAAGATATAACCGTCGATCTTTGTTCGGCGCCTGTTCTCGGCGAGAAATTGATCATTCGTCTTTACGCCTCAAGCAGTCCTACCGACATCAAAGGCTATGTGACGACCTCTCTCAAGGTATTGGCGAAATGAGAGCTCAAGAAAGGAATTTGACCATGAATAAAACAAGATATGGATTAACTTTAGGTATTGTAGTTTTGGCGCTGTCGGCTTGCCGACCCGCTCAGAAAGATCCGCCTATGAATTGGAATCAGAATCGACTCGATGTAAGTGTGAGCGATCGAGAGATTTCTCCTGAGAATCCTTTGGCCGTTATTGGGGCGCCGGAGCTTTGGAAAAAAACAACAGGTAAGTATGCCGACAATCGTCGCATTCGCATTGGCATGGTCGGCACGGGCATTGACTATACGAACCCTGATTTGAGAGAAGCCCTAGCTTTCAATTTAGGGGAAATGTCTGATTCGGCACGCACCAATGGTGTCGATGATGACGGAAATGGCTATGCCGACGATGTTTTTGGCTACGATTTCTACTCGGGAGATGGTTTGCCTTACGATTGGAATGGCCATGACACCTACACCGCAGGTCTCATCGCTGCTTCAGGTCGAAAGAACGCCAATGTGTTTGGAGTGGCTCCCAATGCGGAGTTGGTCGTCGCTCGATATTTGGGTCCTGATGGTCGCAAAACAAGAACGACGGGGCTCGATGCTGCCGAGGCACTTTATTACGTGGTTCAAAGTGGCGCCAAAGTCGTTTACTTCAACTGGCCTCAGGGTGGATTTGATTCGTTATCGACGCCCTTGATTGTTGAAGCCATAAGAGATGGTGGTAAGGCGAATATTCTTTTCGTCGTGCCGGCAGGAAATTCAGGCAATCAAGTGAAGCCTGCATTTCTTACAGCCATCGGCGAACTTAAGAATGTCATCATCGTCGCCGGTCTAGATTTGAATGGACGCATCAAAGCCACATCGAATTCGGGGCGTTTTCTTGCAGAACTCGCCGCACCTTCGATGGGCTCAGTATCGTTTTTGCCAGGATCTCTGGAGTCGCGTGATCTAGAGACCACTTCAGTGGCGGCTGCTTATGTTACAGGAGCGGCAGCCTTGCTTGCCACGTTGCCTGGCTTTGGAAGTGTTGAGAAAATTCGAGAGCATCTCTTGAAGGCAGCGGCTTCTAACAGAAGCCCTGAGCCACTCGATGTATTGTCGGGAGGTTCGCTGTATTTAGGTTCGCTCTAAGACGGGTTTAAATATCTTTTTATGAGATAATAAATGCGGGGTTCTTGACAGCCCCGCATTTTTTTCTACACGCTACTTCCACGACAAAATACCTTCGTCAACACGATAGCATGCTTGTCGCCTTACCATTGTTGATTTGAGTTACAATAGGGGTGAGATGGCGGGTAATCGCATAATGACGGGCAGAGTTTCAATACTGAGCTCAATATCCATTTTCTTGAGGAATCGGCATACTCGAGCGATTACTTTAGTAGAGTCAATGGTAGCTCTTGTGGTTGTATCGATTTTGTCGTCGGTGGCTTTTGTCGGTTACGAGTACGCGCTCATACGTGCAAGAACAGCCGAAGTTGCCGTGATGGTGGATTCCATTAAAAATGCTGAGATCGAGTTTTTCCTGAAACCGCGCATAACGCCTGGAGGATCGCTATATCGACCCTGTTTTCTCTTTGCGGGGCTCACTCCTGAAGTCGTTACGAATCAGAAGAGGCCATGGATAGACTCTCAGGGTGGCTTTCGGCGGCTTGGTGTCTCTTCTGCGAACGATGTCTACTTTTCGTATGGCGTAACAGCGATTTCAGATTCGGCTGTTTTGCCAGGATACTGTTTAACAGATGCTGAGGGTTCTCCACACTACGGTTCTATGATTGATGGCAATCCTCTTTTATTTCCCATCACGGCGGCGAACATCGTGGCTCTAGGTGATTTAGATGGCGACGGACTTCCATCGGCCGTGGCGAGCACCCTTTCTAGCCATATCTATGCGGCAGTAGGGCCGTTGCCAAGCCAGGGCTGCGGAGGCGCTCTCTATGACGGAGCCAGCACGTATCTTGCTGCGACTGTGGGAATTTCTAACCCCGAATGCCAAGACGTCATCTCGAGCTTTCGCGTGGGTCTTCTACTGTTAGACTCAGATACACCAGGTGCCACTGCGCTGATGGTCGAGTAATTGGAAGACGCATTCTCAATATAAGAACTTCGATTCATAATATGGCTCTATTACTCCGCCTTTAGTGCTTTGGCGACAGGGCCAATATGCTAAATAGTCCATGATTCACAAAACACATGATTCTTAGTTCTCTCTTCGGTTAGTCTGTGAGTGAAGCGCTGGTCGTCGGTCGTTTTGTCTCGATGCGGCGAAGGGTCTTTTTTTGAGGGGGAGGATATTCTGTGGTGCAGGGTCGACGGGGTCGAATGGGTTTGCTCGCCTTGATGGCGTTTGCGGTGGAGTATGTTTTCATTTGGGGTGCATTATCTGGCAACCCCATCAGTCTACAAAATCCAGAGTCAGTGGGCGATCGCCACCTACGTTTGAAAGAGCAACGTCACCCGATTCATTGGCGATGGCAGGGTCGCCCCTATGCGTGGTCTGCAGAAAGCTCTGCTATGGGGTTAAGAGAGAGTTGGGGCAAGCCATTTCTTAGCCTTTCTGCCTCGAATTCTATGATCGATATCGATCGACAGCTCAGGGAATTTATGAGCGAGAATGCCTCCGTATTTAAAGGCTTTGGTGAGAACGAGGTGAGCCGTCTGCAGCTCTCGTTCGATCGCACACGTTTTAGCGGTTCTCTCAAAACGATCACCTATGAGCAGACCCTCATGACGTCAGAAGGGCGCTTAGCCCTAGATGGTTTCTATATTACGTTTCGTTTTCGCCACGATCGTTTGATGAGCCTTTCATCGTCGTTGATTCCTCATTCTAGCGAGGTTCTGTTACCCTTGTTAGAGCCTGCCCTCGATGAGTCTGAAGCAATTCATATTGTTCTCGAAGACGCCCAGTTGCGGGACCATCAAGATTCTCTACAAGGAAGCGTCACGCAGAATCTGAAATGGGTGCTGAACGATCAAAGCCGACCCGAGCTGATTTCTGTTTACCAGATCGCCATAGAGAGACCTCATTTTCCAGGTCACTTGCTGTTCGAAGTGAATGCATCGACAGGGCATATCGAGGAGATTCGCTCCAATCTTCATTTTGGCGGACTCGCCATGGGTGACTATTATGAGCGAGGTCCGGGCCTCTTGGTTCGAGGGGCGCTTTCTGAAGCGACGGTGCGAAGCACAAACGGCGTGACGCTGACACAGAACGATGGCTTATTCGATTGGAATGGGGAGCCGGGCAGGTTGGAGCTTCAGGGACCACGCGCTCGTATTTTGGGATGGGATTCTCAGCCGGTCTCGATTGCAATTTCTCCGTCAGGAGAGACGCTCTTCGATTCGCAAAACCATCTCTCTGATGTAATGGCATTCGTTCATATTGGGCGTGTGAACGAGTTTGTGCGACAGCGCTTCCGAGCTCTTCCCAGAAAAAGTCTAAGAGCGTCGGGAGGCATGGAAGATTTTCTGTCGGTGCCGCTTACCGTTCGCACTACCCATTCCAAGTCGTTACTCAAATCGTGTAATGCCTGGTATGACCCGACAGAGCGAAGCCTCAACTTTCTGGCAGGGCACAAAAAATGCCACCATAGCGCCTGGTTTTCCGATATCATTTATCATGAGTGGGGGCATGCGCTCGATGATGCTATGGGAGGTATCCATGATCGTGTTTTCTCTGAAGCGGTCGGAGATATTCTATCGATGTTGATGACGGGCGACTCTCGAATTGCACCCGGTTATTTGAAGGGCGAGCCATCCATTCGCGATCTAAAAAGTTTGAGGGTCTTTCCTAGAGATCGACATACGAATCCTCATATCGAAGGTTTAATATTGGGCGGCGCATGGTACGAATTTTTTATACGAATGGAACAACGGTATGGACGTGAACTCGCTCGAGAAAAAGTCGCCGATCTATTTATCAAGCATCTACTTTCGGTGGAGGACTATCGCGAAAGTTACCGCGCTGCCCTTGTGCTCGATGATGACGATGCGAATCTTGAGAATTGCACGCCTCACTATTGTTATTTCAATCAAGCATTTTCTCGTCGAGGTTTAGCAGGCGCCGATGCGCGTTGCGGGCTCGTGGCGACTTCGACCCTGCCCACCGTGTCGACCCTGTCAAACTCTGTGTCGACTTCTGTCGGTGGTGCTTCGACGATGGAGTCGCCGGCGTGTGGCCCGACGACGATTCTTGATTCTCGATCTTGATTGGGAGGACTAAAGCTCGATACCGTAGTTGAGTGGAAACAGTGAGTTTTTTGAGAAGTACCTTGGGTCGAAAGATGGTGATGGCCCTAACAGGCCTGGCTCTTAGTCTTTTTTTGTTTACGCATGTCGCGGGTAATCTATTGGTCCTGGTCGATACGGCGAAATTCAACGAGTATGCGTGGGCGCTGGAGAATTTGGGGCCCTTGCTTTGGGCAGCTGAAATCGGGCTCATCGCTCTTGTCGTGGGGCATCTTGTGATGGCCGTTCAAGTGACGCGACGAAATCGAAGCGCTCGCCCTGAAGTCTATTACAAGCGAGAATCGAGTGGTCGAAGTCGTCGCAGTCTAGGATCTTCGACGATGGCTCTGTCGGGGGTCTTAATTCTTGTTTTCATTGTTTATCATATCACTCACTTCAAATACGGCGAAACTGCGATGCTGGAACATCAAGGTAAGCCCATGCGAGATTTGGCGGGGCTTGTGGTGGCAGAATTTTCCGATATTAGTGAAGTGCTCATTTATACCGTAGCGCTGGTGGCGATCGGCCTGCATCTTCGCCATGGTTTTCGATCGCTCTTTGATACCTTAGGCGTGGCAAGCGCTCGCTTTGAACGCTGCTTTAAAGGCTTTTCAGAAATTTATGTCATAACTGTAGTGGCCGGCTTTATTGCGATTCCTTGGGCCATCTATTTAGGAGTAGGCCGATGAATCTTGATTCGAAAGTTCCAGGGGGAGATCTCGCTTCTAAATGGACTCGACACAAAGAAGATCTAAAACTTGTGAATCCTGCCAACCGTCGAAAGCATCCTATTATAGTGGTGGGCACTGGCTTGGCAGGTGCCTCGGCGGCTGCATCGCTCGGCGAATTAGGTTATCCAGTGCGTGCTTTTTTTTATCACGAGAGCCCCAGACGTGCTCATAGTATCGCAGCCCAAGGTGGTATTAATGCCGCTAAGAACTATCAAAACGATGGGGACTCGGTGCACCGCCTATTTTACGACACAATCAAGGGAGGTGATTATCGCGCGCGCGAGGCGAATGTCCATCGCCTCGCCGAGGTGAGTGCCAATATTATCGATCAGTGCGTGGCGCAGGGAGTTCCTTTTGCACGCGAGTACGGCGGCCAATTGGCCAATCGCTCGTTTGGCGGAACACAAGTATCTCGTACATTTTATGCACGAGGCCAGACGGGTCAGCAACTTTTGTTGGGTGCTTACGGCTCACTCATGCGCCAGGTGAATTTGGGCTCGGTGACTCTGTTTCCTCGGCGCGAGATGATGGATCTGGTCGTGGTGAACGGCCAAGCGCGAGGCATCATTACTCGTAATTTGGTCACGGGAGAGCTTGAAATCCATCATGCGCATGCGGTGGTGCTCGCAACCGGCGGTTATTCGAATGTCTTTTATCTATCGACCAATGCGATGAATTCAAATGTCACGGCCATCTGGCGTGCTTACAAACGCGGTGCAGGCCTGGCCAATCCTTGCTATACTCAGATTCATCCGACATGCATTCCGGTTTCTGGAGACTATCAGTCGAAATTGACATTGATGAGTGAGAGCCTTCGAAACGATGGACGCGTATGGGTGCCAAAGGCAGCGGGCGACACGCGCAAGGCAAAAGATATTCCTGAGAGCGAAAGAGATTATTTTTTGGAGAGACGCTATCCAAGTTTCGGAAATTTGGTTCCTCGAGATGTCGCTTCGAGGGCGGCGAAGTCGGTATGTGATGAGGGCCGTGGCGTAGGCGCGTCTCGTCAGGCCGTCTTCTTAGATTTTTCAGACGCGATTAAGCGTCTTGGGCAGCAGGCGATCGCTGATAAATACGGAAATCTTTTTGAGATGTATCAGAAGATTACGGATGAAAATCCCTATGAAACTCCGATGAGAATTTATCCCGCGCCTCATTATACGATGGGAGGTTTGTGGGTAGACTACAATTTGATGTCGACCATTCCGGGCCTTTTCGTGGCGGGAGAAGCAAATTTTTCCGATCACGGCGCAAACCGTTTGGGTGCTAGTGCCTTGATGCAGGGACTAGCCGATGGTTATTTTATTTTGCCTTATACGTTGGCGCACTATATCGCAGGGCAGTCGTTTTCTCCGGTAACCGGCTCGGAGCCTGCATTTATCGACGCTCGAAAAGAGAGTCAGGCGAAGATCGATCGATTTTTTGCCGTCCAAGGTAAAGTGCCGGCTAACGAATTTCATCGACGCCTTGGGCGTCGCGTATGGGATGCGATTGGGATGGCTCGATCAAAGGTGGGATTAGAAAAAGTAATCGGTGAGATTCAAGAGCTACGCAGTGAGTTTTGGTCTCGATTGGCGATGCCGGGCGCAGCATCGACGCTCAATCCCGAATTAGAATTGGCCGGGCGAGTATCGGATTTTCTGGAGTTTGCCGAAGTAATGGCGATGGATGCTCTAACTCGTGAAGAGTCGTGTGGGGGTCACTTTCGAGAAGAATTCCAAAATAACGAAGGCGAAGCAAAACGAGATGATGAATCGTTTTCTCACGTCGCCGTATGGGAATATCAAGGGGACCAAAAACGTCCCGTTCGGCACAAAGAAGAATTATCGTTCGAAGCGGTCAAGATGAGTCAGCGAAGTTACAAGTGACAGAGGAGCGACTATGAAGGTCATTTTAAAAGTATGGCGGCAGCGAAATTCTGAAAGCGCGGGGGCTTTCGTGATGTATGAGCGAGAGGCCGTATCTCCTGATATGTCTTTTTTAGAGATGTTGGACGTGCTGAACGAGGAGCTTGTAAAAAAGGGAGAAGAGCCGGTCGCTTTTGATCATGACTGTCGCGAAGGCATTTGTGGAACCTGCGGCATGATGATCAACGGATTGCCCCATGGCGGCCAACCGGCCACGACCGCCTGTCAGTTGCATATGCGTCATTTTAGCGAAGGCGATTTGATCGTCATTGAACCCTTTCGAGCCAAGGCATTTCCTGTACTAAAAGATCTCTGTGTCGATAGAAGTTCTTTCGATCGTGTTATTAAAGCCGGGGGTTATACATCGGTGAATACGGGGTCGGCGCCAGAGGCCAATGCCATTTTAGTTTCTAAAGAGACGGCCGAGCAGGCCTTTGATCATGCGGCGTGTATTGGATGCGGGGCTTGTGTCGCAACGTGTAAGAATGCGTCGGCGATGTTGTTTGTGAGTGCGAAGGTATCTCAAATGGCTCTCTTACCACAGGGGCATCCTGAGAGAGGTCGCCGGGTTGTTTCGATGGTTGCCGCTATGGATCAAGAAGGCTTTGGGGCCTGCACAAACGAAGCAGAATGTTCGGCGATTTGTCCGAAATCCATTCCCTTTACGTCGATTACGCGTTTAAATCGAGAGTATATAAGAGCGGTCGTTACAGGAAGCAACGTGGCTGCCAAAGATTGAGATAGCAATGTTATGTCTTCTTTTTCGATAGAAGAAAAACTTAGGTGGTATGAACATTTTTTGAATCTGAGTCGAAAGATGCAGGACGAGTCGCTGCAGTCGGTCTGCCGCTATTTGATGGACGATGCTATTGAAGCCGCTCGAGCCGAAACAGGTTATTTTCTCACGGTTGATTCTCAAGGCAAATTTAAGATCATTTACGCTCGAACAGGCGGTCGAGACGATATTGCTAGAGCCGACCAACATTTTTCAGAGAGTATTGTTCGCCGAGCGGTCGAACTCCAATCACCGGTGATTATTGACGATGCCTTGGCGCATCCTGAATTTCGTGAGGCGAAATCAGTCATTGCCGGTAATCTTAAATCAGTCTTAGCGGTGCCCTTCTTTTATAACAAAAAGCTCGTGGGTTTGGTGTATTTAGAAAATAGAAATCAGACTCAGTATTTTGCCCCAGATCTTCTCGAGTTGTTGAATGTTTTTTCAAGTCATGCCGCTGTACTACTGTATACCAAAATGAATGAGGCTCCAGCCTCGTCGACGGCTCTGGCCGTAGAAAGTTTGCAGTCTAAGAATACTCGTATGCAGAAGGTACTGCAGATGGTTGAAATGGCCGCGCAATCTGATTCATCGGTTTTGATTTTGGGCGAAACGGGCACGGGCAAAGAAGTTTTGGCTAACCATCTTCATCGTCTCAGTAAACGAGCCTCCAAGCCGTTTGTTCCCATTAACTGCTCGGCGATTCCCGATACTCTCATCGAAAGTGAGCTTTTTGGTTACAAGAAGGGGGCCTTCACGGGCGCCGCAGGCGATCGCGATGGCTTGCTGCGAAAGGCCGATTTAGGCACTGTCTTTCTCGATGAGATCGGAGATTTGCAGCTTCATATGCAGGTCAAGCTTCTGCGCGTGATTCAAGAAAAAAGATTTACTCGTCTTGGCTCTACGGTCGAAGAGGGTAGTGACTTTCGCTTGATTTCGGCAACTCATCAGCCGCTTGATGAGCAGATTCAAAAAGGCTTTTTTAGGCAGGATCTTTTCTTCAGAATCAATACCATCACCGTGGAGCTGCCGCCTCTGCGAGAGCGACTAGAAGATTTAATGGACCTAGCTCAAACATTTATTGAAGAGACGGCGGCTGAAACGAATCGCTCTATAAAAGGATGTGACGAAAGCGCCCGTCTGAAGCTCTTAGACTTTGATTGGCCAGGAAATATACGGCAGCTAAAGAATGCGATTCAGCGAGCGTCGGCGCTCGTGCCTTCCGATCAAAAAAATTATATCTTTCGGGGGGACGATTTTGCCTTTCTCACGACCAAAGTGCAGGCGTTGGATCTTCCCTCCCTCCAAGATGCTAAAGATGAATTCATTCGAAACTACGTGAAGAAGGCCATTCTGATTCATAAGGGAAATAAATCCAAAGCGGCGAAAGCCCTGGGCGTTGACCCCAAGACGCTCTATCGCCATTTACTTGAAGATAAGTAGATCGGCTTACGGTGTCGTAACGCTTTATAAGCGGGCCAAGGCAGGTAGGAAAAACAACCCTAGCAAAGCAGTGGTTAGCGTCTCAAAAAGGAGCTTACTTTAGCTGGGACCTTGAGACTGATAGAGATCGGCTCTTATCGAGAAAATTTCCCGACGAAGAAGCCGTCGTTTTGGATGGAATTCATAAATATCCTCGATGGAAAAGATAGCTGAAAGGAATCTACGATCACTCGCAAGGTTTTCAGACGATACTTGTGATGGGCAGTGCAAGACTTGAGATCTATGAAAAAGGGGCCGACAGTCTCTTTGGTCGATATAATTTGCTGCGTTGGCCACCCCAATGTCGTACTCTCGGCGATTCATGACTCGGCCTACCTTGTATTGCGTAATTACGAAATACACTCTTCAGGTTTGTGCAAGTGTAGCAAAATGACGCCGTGCCCCATTGCTCCTTTGCCTTCCGTAGGCGTAAAATGAAAGAAGCGTGAATTCTGAGCTCTCACTTGTGCCTCTCTTTAACGGAGAAGATTTGATTCGGTTCGTAACGGCGGTTTTGGTTGCCCTCGTCTGTGGATTTGTCATTGGTATTGAACGCGAGAGTAAGGGCAAGCCGGCAGGCTTACGCACCTTAGTATTAATTTCGATAGGTTCCTGTCTCTTTTGTCAGGCTTCTCACTTGGTGGCCCTGAAGACGGGCGATCCTGGCAGAATTGCGGCTCAAATTGTGACCGGGATTGGCTTTCTGGGAGCGGGCGCCATTCTTCAGAAATCTCAGCAGGGCTATATTGCCGGATTAACCACCGCGGCGAGTATTTGGGTGACTGCCGCCATCGGCATGTTGGCAGGACTTGGTTATTATATATTTGCGTTGGTCGGGGTTTCGTTGGTGGTATTGGCGCTGCGGCTCTTGGCGCAATTAGAGGGCTTTCTCTTTTACGACAACAATATTGAAGTACGACGAATTCTTTATGAATCGAATTTCGGCAAAACGAAGTGGGAGCTTATCGGGCAGTTAGAAGAGAATCTCATTCGGCCCGACGAATATGTATTTCTCGCGGGAGTGCACGGGCGACCGTGCCTCGAGCTTCGGTTCAATCACAAAAACAGAAATCATCGTTCATTTTTGGCTCAGGTCGCGGGATCTAATCAAATTCTTGAGATCGTCTAGTCTTTCTGTAAGTCTTAGCTTTCATGCGCCAAGTTTTGATTACAGGAAGCTCGAGTGGTTTTGGTCATGATTTAGTGGGGCTCTTTCTTCGGCGGGGTTATCGGGTGATCGCCACACTGAGAAATGCCTCAAGCCGCCGAGATATTTTTTCAAATGAACTTTCGAAATATCCAGACAAACTCCTCATTCGAGAACTTGATGTGACGCGTGCCGTGGATCGGCAGGCGCTGGTGAAAGAATTTGGCGAGCTTGATATTCTCATCAATAATGCGGGCTTTGGTCTTTACGGCGCCTTCGAAGATATGTCGGAAACTCAAATTCGAGACCAGTTTGAGGTTAATTTTTTTTCTGTCTTAAATCTGACTCATGATTTCTTGCCTGCCCTGAAAAAGCGGTCTGGCCGCGTTATCGTTTTGTCGTCGGCGGCGGGCTATATTGGCGTCCCTTTTGGCTCCCTTTATGGAGCGTCGAAGTTTGCCCTCGAAGGATGGGCGGAATCACTATGGTATGAGCTGAAGACGCAAGGAATTCATATCACTCTTGTCGAGCCGGGCCAGTTTCGTACGTCCTTTTCTCAGAACATGAAATATGCCGAACATTTTAGTGATCCCTTTTCGCCGTATTTTAAAATGTCGAAGGCCTTCAAGCAGTTTCGTGAAGATCGAAGTCAAAAAAGAGGTGTGCCGAGCGATAAGGTGCTCAAGACCATTTTGTCCGTCGCCGAAATGCCGTGGCCTCCGCTTCGACTGCGCTGCGGTACGGATGCTCGTCTCGGGTTTTGGTTGAAGTGGCTTCTGCCCGAGCGTCTCTTTTTAGGTCTACTCAAAAGCGTATTTTCGAAGGTCTATCTGGGAAAATAACGACCGCGCCTGCAGGGTGCGGCTGCTCAATGATATGTGAGCACCAAAATGTCACTACTTTCGTAGGTAAGTATATCCCCTCATGACTCGCTCGAAGAAATCGACAAGTTCCACGCCGTCTCGAGGTTTGATGGCGCCTTCTCGCACCCGATCTTCAATCGCTGTTTGCACGCGTTTGGATAGATCTGCGGGAATGAATTGATTTTCTTCCAAGACCGAGCTGATGGTGTCTCCAGGTATCACTTCTTGAATATAAAAATCTTCAGGGTCATCGTCGTCGCAAAAAACATGCACCTCGTTTACGCGACCAAATAAATTGTGCATATCGCCCATGATATCTTGATAGGCACCTGTCAGAAAAATACCAAGATAGTAGGGTTTGCCGTTAAGCTGATGTAACCAAAGGCCTGTATCGAATGGGGCTTGGCGAGCAATGAATCGATCGATTACTCCATCACTATCGCATGTAATGTCGACTAGATTGCAGGCTTTACGAGGGGCTTCGAGCATGCGGTGAATCGGTACGATGGGAAAGAGTTGATCAAAGGCCCAGTGATCTGGCGCGCTCTGAAATACTGAAAAATTGACCAAATACTGGCTCTTCGACTGTTGAGTAATATCGTCTAGGTCTGCGGATTGTCGTTTTAAGCGTTTGCGATTTTTAAAAATCCAGGTTTGAATTTCTCGCACCAGATCTTCGGCAAATGAGCGTTCTTTCAGGGTGATTAGACCCAGCTTAAATCGACTTAAGGCTTCTTCATTTTTGGCGAGGGCCTCATGAAAATTGCTTAAAGCATTTTTCGGACTAATCTCGACAAGAAGTTGCCAGATCTCTTTGGCAAATTCGGAGTCTTGAAGGGCCTCAGGAAAAGATGTGAGCGGCTTACCCAGCGGGGCATTGCTGCCAATGACATTCATGATAAGACACGAATGATGGGCCGTGATGGCGCGGCCCGACTCAGATACCAGCGTGGGATGTGGCTCATGCTGTTCATCACAAATCTGTTGAATTGTCGAAGCGACATTCGAAATATAATCTTCAAGAGAATAATTAATGGAATAGTCAGAGTTTGATTGTGAACCATCGTAGTCCACTCCAAGCCCACCACCGATATCGACAAATTTTAGAGGCACTCCAATTTTACGAATATTGACGTAGAAGCGAGCAGCTTCCATGGTGGCCTCGCGAATGGCTCGAATATCGGGGACTTGGGATCCAATATGAAAATGAACCAGAGTCAACGCGGACATGAGGTTCGCCTCTTTCAAACGTTCGATGGCTTCAAGAACTTCGGTGGGGGAGAGCCCGAATTTAGCATGATCGCCGCCGCTATCTTGCCATTTTCCAGACCCCTTGCTGGAGAGCTTACAACGAATGCCTAGTAGAGGCGTAATGCCCGTTTGCTTTACTAAGTGGATGATCGAATCGATTTCAGAGGGTTGTTCGATGACGATAATAATTTTGCGACCCAGCTGATTTCCTAAAAGAGCGAGTCGAAGATAGTCGGTGTCTTTGTAGCCGTTACAGATGGTGAGAGCTTCTTTATTTACATTGTACGCAAGAACGATTTGAAGTTCGGCTTTACTGCCACACTCGAGCCCATAGTGAAACGGCGAGCCTGCATCTAAAATTTCTTCGATTACTTCTCGAAGCTGGTTCACCTTGATGGGATAAACACCCCGATAGGGTGCTTGATAATTCAAATCGGATAAGACTTTATTGAAGACGGTATTGAGCTTTGTCACTCGATCTCGCAGAATATCTTGAAAACGAATGATGCACGGAAGATCAATCGCCTTCTTTTTCAATTCTTCTACAATATCGATAACTTCGATACTTGGCCCGCCGTCTCCTTGGGGCAGCATGGTGATATTGCCCATATCGTTGACCGAAAAATAACCATTGCCCCACCCATCAATATTATAAAACGAGATCGCATCATCTTTTGTCCACTTGCGAGGAGCTTTAAGAGGATCAACTTCACTGAGTGTCTCTGGAGCCACCGTTTCTGCGTGGGGGATCACAGGACTCGGATCGCCTAATAGATTCTGTTCCACCACGGCACCTTAGCGCAACGCAGTGCTTTCGGGCAACGGGGATGAGTTAATAAGATGGATCCATTCTTCTGCCGCGATGAGCGTTTGGTCGAGACTGCCGATGGAAAAGCGACCGTGAAAGTCAGCCCAAGCGGGATGGGCCAAAGTCTGACGTCTAAACGGCGCGAAGCGTCTCGTTTCGAGAACAATGGGCGCTACACGGGGCCCAGCGGCTATCATAAGGGCCTCGGGTAAGTCGGTTGCTCGTTGATTGTGACTCAAGTTAGATAAAAGAATATCGGGTTTGACACCGTCGCGCTGTGGGCTGACGCCATCAATGCCATAATACTGAAACGTGGTAAGCATCGGGGCTGACTGAGCCCACCCGTCGACAACTTGTCTTTGACCAATGCCTTTGCCGTAAGTTTTAGAACCTATAAGAATGGCCCGCTCGAGAGACTGAAGACTATAGGCTAAAATCTCAGAAGCCGAGGCCGACTGGTCATCGATCAATACAATAAGTGGATTCTGAGTACGAGTGACGAGCCGAGTGTCTTTGGGAGCTGAGATGGGATGACTTATACCAGGAGTTGAGAAATGGGATTCGTCTACGACTTCAGCTGTTATAAGATCTAGGCTCTGACGAGAGCGAAACTTACCGAGAGGTGACTGACCCACAAAGAGGCGAGCGATCAGAACCATCTCGAAGACGCTACCCCCAGGATTGCCCTGCAAATCCAATATAATGGGTTGTTTGTCATCGATGGATTCCAAAACTTTCGACACCCCTAGAGCGGCTCCGTGGTCAAATCCGGTGAGTGCGATATAGGTATGAGATGCCTTTATCTGCGCAAACACCAAAGACATTTTTTGAGATGCACTTTCTAATAAGACGTCTTTGAACTCTGTGCCGCGAAGTACTCTCGCTAAAATATAAGGCTGGTAAACTGCTTTGATGGCCTTAGTTAGTTTTCGAAAATCTTTCGGATTTTGCCCCCACTCATCGAGGCTAATGACGGGCGGTGGGCTTCTAAGATCTTTGAACGGAAAACTCATGCCGACGATTTTATCGCCACGTATCAGCGGGCTCTCGGGTAGGCTCAGCGTCACCAAAAAAGCGAATGAGTTCTTTGAACTAGGCTCACGGACAACTCGATAACGGAAGCCATACGAAAAGTTCTCTGTACCGATACGAGAGTCTGATAAATCTAAATGGCTGAATGAGTCCATCGACCGCAGCAAAGTATCAATATATTCATGATAGATGGTGGGATAGGGATCATAACGATTGTAGGGTTTACTCAGGTCATCGACACCAGAGTCTAACGGCTCTAAATCCGATACCGTCTCACTGACGAATTGATCGATCTCCTTTAAGAGGGTGCACGATTCGAAGGTGCTTACGAAGGTCTGTTGAGTGCTTTCGAGATGTAGTTCGGAAAGTCGTTTTTGGGCAGAGCTCACGTTTTTTGGATGAGTCGCAGCATAAACAGGTGCGATCTTAGAGAACCACTGATGACGGTCTTCGAGAATTTGCAAAAGAGTATCTTGATGAGAGGGTTCAAGCTCGTGTTCGCGGCGCCACAAATGATTGCTAAAAAATATTCGAGCTAATTGTTTTGTGGAATGGCAAAGAGTGGCTTCAAGGGTTGCGTCAAACGTACGCGACTCGGGTGACGATGAATTACACGCCGATAGAGAAGCGAGCAATCCTGCCAGAATGCTGGTGAACATGAAGCGAGATCTGGCGACCATGACTTGAGGAAAGACTATCAAGGGGCTCCTTTTAGCATTCTTGATGATTCTTCGAAAGGTCTGCGCACAAATGACGGACCACTACCGAATAGATCGGAAATCGCCTTTTAATCCACGGATTTTCTTGGAATTTTTCAATATAATAGGTGGGCATCGCGGTAGACCACTTTGTGGGCACTGTATCTTCCAGTAGCTTCAGAGATAGGTCCAGCTCTTCCTGCCCCTGATGAAATAAGACGATGCTCGAGGTAGACGAAAAAAGCTTTCGATAAAATGCCCTAGGATCAAAGGCCTTGAGCGAGAGACCATCCCGGCGATGAAGGTCTTCGACAATATAAGGAAAGAGGCAAAAAACGAGATCCCATCTTTCTTCGTCATGAGATACGCGAGAGATTTCTCTATTCCAAGGCTCCCAATATTGGCGATGGTCGAGCCAATTACCTTGAAAAACCGACACTCGAGAATGCGCCTGCCATTGTTGAGCGAGACTGGCGTGGTAGTGAGCCGCATCTCCTCGTCGAAAGCCATTCCAATACATAGCGTCCAAACCTGTTTCGAGAGATTCTAGCTCAAAAGAGCCTGAAATTTTCGAGCTGAGCAGTCGACCAAGAGCCATCGCGTAGGGAAAGTGACGTGAGCCAATGTCGAGCGCGCGGTAGGGAGCGCTGGTTTTGAAAAAATTTTCAGGCCACTTCATAGTATCGAATATCCAAGCATACAGAAGCGCCGTTCTTAAATGGGGCTCGCTTACCTGTCGGGCGAAGTGATATGGAAAGAGCAACTGCTGCCGAACAAGATCTTCATCGGTATTCGATTCGTGATATCCTGAGCGAAGGCGAGGCATAAAACGACGAAGTTGAATTGAAATATCGTTCCACGAAGGGATCATTTTTTCACTTTGACCGAAACACCATCTTCGGTTCTCTTAAAGATATGAAACGAGCGATCATCGCACTTGTAGTGGTTGGAGCCTTTATAGGCATTACGCTGAAAATGATGAAACTGGGAAATGTCGAATGCGAGGTCTGCATAAATTTTAACGGCCAACATCAGTGCGCTCATGCGACAGGTCCAGATCAGTCATCAGCTCTTGAAGAGGCTCATCGAAGTGCCTGCTCCGTCGTGGCGGGAGGTGTGACGGAAACTCTCGAGTGCGATCGAAGTCCTGCACTCAGCACTAAATGCTCATCGCCTTAACCGCATCAACCAAGACTTGAACAGCATTTTTTGAACCATCTAGCAGAGTTTTTTCATCAGCCGTCAAAGGAATCTCAATAATTTTTTCAATACCCTTCGCTCCTAAAACAACAGGAACTCCGAGGTAGATATCTTTATAGCCATAAGATCCATTCAGATAGGCGCATACAGGGCGTATTTTCTTTTGATCTTTAAGAATAGCTTCGGCCATCTCAACCGACGCTGCCGCGGGCGCATAGTACGCCGAGCCAGTTTTTAGAAAGTTTACAATTTCAGCGCCGCCATTCTTGGCGCGCTCAACAATTTTCTTCAGAGTTTCTGGTTCGACGAAGTGCGATACGGGAATTCCTTGAACCGTCGTATAACGAGTCAACGGTACCATCGTATCTCCATGGCCGCCTAAGAGCAGGGCTTGAATATCTTCGGGGCTGCAACCAATCTCCATGGCCAGAAAGCTTCGGTAGCGTGCGGTATCTAAAACTCCGGCCATTCCCATAACTCGCTCGGCGGGAAAACCGCTCGCATCTTTAGCTACATGGCACATAACGTCGAGAGGATTGCTCACAACGATTAAAATAGAGTGAGGAGAAAACTGAATAACTTGTTTGGTTACAGACCGCACAATGCCGGCATTAGTTTTTAGTAGATCGTCTCGGCTCATACCGGGCTTTCTAGGAATACCCGCTGTGATAATGACCACGTCAGAATTAGCAGTGGCTTCGTAAGCGTTGGTTCCGGTCACCGAAACCGAATTGTTTTCAACAGGCATCGATTCGTAAATATCGAGAGCCTTTCCTTGAGGAATGCCCTCTGCAATATCGACCAAAACAATATCGCCAAGTTCTTTAAGAGCGCAGAGATGAGCGGCCGTCGCTCCCACATTCCCGGCACCAATTACAGAAATTTTTGAGCGTCTAAGTGTCATGGGTTTAGTGTAGGGAACAATCTTGTCAGACGGCAAGAATCCTCCACGAGAAATTTTAGCCATGAGAGATTCTATTCGGATAGATCATAAAATTTCGTTGCGAGTGGGCTCAGAACGCGAAGCGACCCAAGCGCCAACGTTGGCATGGGGCATGCACTCTCAAGGCCATGAGAGGGGGCCCCGGCGGCCGGACACCCCTATAGAGGCTTTATGAACACTTTGATGCGCAAAACACGAAACCTAGAGTCTGCAAATATTGCAGAGATAAGTCGGCAGGGTGATATAAATCGTACCAAGTCGAGGGTCTTACTGTCGGAACTTCAGCACTTTCATTGGAGCGGTACCGTGGAGCTGAGATCGGGTGAACGTCTCAAACGTCTTCATCTGGTGAAGGGCAGGGTGGTTCGAATTCAGTCCAATCTCTCCTCAGAACTCTATGGATCTATTTTAGAGACTCATCTCGCTGTACCCCGAGCCGATCTTGACGAAGCCCTTCGTCTTCAGCGTGAACTCTTTCCCAATATGAAAGTTGGGGATATTCTGAAAAATCATCTGTCAGAACGTCGACCTAAGTTGACTGAGCTACTCTCTGACGAGGGTTTGAAGCTTGCCGAGCGTCTGCAGTTTGTGAATAGCTTGATTCAGGCGCTTACCTGGGTGAGCGGATCATTTCTTTTAAATCCCGCCAAAGCAAAAGAAGCGGGTGATTCGGCCCTATGTTCCATCGATATTTCGGAGGCCTTAAATGACTTGCTCGATTTTCAGACTCGAGAGTCGTTGGCCGTTTTTTCATCTCTCCCTCTATGGCCTGAGCAGGTGGGACAGGTCGCACTGAGCCGCTATGCCTTGTGGAATATCTTGGCGAGCCTTCGAACTCGATCGCTTAGTGGAGTGTTATTGATTCGAAAAGATCAGAAACTCTACGAGATTGTTGTGAAGCAGGGTTTGCCTATGATTCTGTATGAAGGGACCTTTGCGAAACCTAGACAATCGATTGTTGTGCGGCACGCTGGGCAAGACCACGAAGAGTTTTTTCAAGATCAAATATTTCACCTTTTAAGTTTTACGACGGGATCAGCCTACTTTCGTTCGTTCGATAGTTCATCCGGTGGTGGTGCGGTGGTGCCGGCTTCCATGGAGATCGTCGAATCCACGGCCATTTTACCTGAGGCCGAACTGAGTATTGACGAAGTATCAAGCGTACAAGGGCTTGTGCCCCAGTGGCGAAAGAATCTTCTTCGATTATTCTCCTGGCGACGTTAAACCTTTATGCTTTGAGCGGTAGGGTGCAGCCATAAAACGAGCATTGGCTTTCATATAGTCTCTCAATTTTTCCAAGACTCGAGCTTCAATCTGTCGTACTCGCTCTCTGGTGATGGAATAGGTCTCGCCAATTTCTTGAAGCGTTTTTGGGCTTTCCGCTCTCAAACGTTCTCGAAATATGAGCAGTTCTTTACCTGCCAACGAGCGTTCAAAAGTATTCAGTCGTTCAATGAACTCGCCGCGAATTTCTCGATCAGCGAGAGCATCATCGATATCTTGCGAGGGATCTCGCAAGATCTGGAGTAGGGAATTTCCTTCAGAAGAGTCGCTTTGCAGGGGGGAATTTAATGAGACATCTCGTCCTGACAAGCGCTGGGACATCTCGACGACTTCTCTTTCTTTGACCTGAAGTCGGTCAGCCAGCAACTTGGGTTCTGGGCTCAATCCTTGCGCCTCAAGTCGATTTTTCTCTTTCTGAAGTCGATAAAATAATGAGCGCTGCGCTTTGGTGGTGCCTACCTTAACGAGCGAGAAATTTTTCAGAACGAAGGCCCGTATATAAGCCTTGATCCAATAGCTGGCGTACGACGAAAGTTTGGCACCTTTCTCAGGATCAAATTCTTTAACCGCTTGAAGCAAGCCGACATTGCCCTCTTGAATAAGATCGAGAAGATGAATGCCAGTTCGAGAATATTCGTAAGCAATTTTTACAACGAGCCTAAGATTGGCCAGTATGAGAATTTTGGCTTTCTGAGGGTCGTGATCAACGAGGTACCCTTCGGCGATCTCGCGCTCTTTTTCAGGGCTGAGCAGGGGATAGTCTTTGATGCTTTGAAGGTAGAGCTGAAGGGCTTCTGTTTTAGACGGAACGATGGCGCTAGGCGCTAAAGGCACTGGAAAAGCAGAGTCGGCCTTCGATGTTTCCGTGCTGACTTTCTTCGACCGCGGCGCCATGATAAAAACCTACCTTGCAGCAGCCTGCTGAGCAAGATATCGGCTTATCGATTGTTCTCTCTCGGCTGGCGATGGCCAGGTGGCGAGAAGCGACGGCCCTAGCATGGACAATCCAGCCCACCACGAGCCGCCTATTCTGTTCTGTGTCGTTTCCTTAAGTCGCTCAATAACGGTTTGCCACGCTGCAGCATCCCCGAGTGCTAATACCGTCTCGCGGTCACTTGCTCGAATCTGTGGTTTAAAAAAAAGCCGTTCGAGGGGGGAGGAATAAAAATCGACAAAGCCCAGCCACAACAAAAGAGCCTCCTGCTCGCGAGTGGTCAAACCCTGCCAAACATAAGAGCACGCGTAAACATAAAAGTTCTTGCCTCGTCTTAATCCAACAATATCGGCTCCCGTAGAATTGGCACCCGTTCTGTCGCTGCCGACCATGGCTCCTACAGTGCTCGCATCAGTCCTAACGCTGCCGCCCATCGTGGCACCCATAGCATTAGCATCCTTCCTGCTGCTGCCGCCCATCGTGGCCGATGTATTCTTAAAAAAATAGAGATTCACATGGTATCGAAATCGGGCCTCGAATCGAAGGCTCGCCTCACCGGCCGAAGAGGTCGCGCCTTCAGAGCGCAGCTGAAGTAATAAAATGATGATCGAGGGCGCAAACCAAAGTGCCGCGAGCAGCGCTACTATGAGCCAAAGCATAAGCGTATCTTTGATGGCTTTTCGTTAAATGGCAAGACTTGGGGTATCTTTCACGGGAGGTGGACCACCCCAGCTTAGAGCGTAACGTAGATCTCTATTTTTTTTGGGCCGTAAAACTGAATCGCCATCAAGCGATTGTGTTCAGAACACAGCACCCTCATATTATCTGTATCGGTTTTGCCCCCTGCCGCCAACGGCTTGCAATGTTCAAACTCCAACCTGAAGCGACTCTCACATCGACGATGGCTCAGCCGATCTTTATATTCACATCGACCTCCCGCTCGTTCCCACACAGTATGTCGAATCGCCTTTGGTATATAGCGGGATTGGGATTGAATCTGGGATTGGGGCTGAGAGAGAGCTACTTGCTGAGAGGTTGAAGCACGCCCTATCTGGGACGGGGGTGCCTCTTGATTGCCGGCGTAAGTTTCGCCCGTCGTGACTGCGGCCGGAAAAGGTGAATTTTGAGGAAATGGCTCTCTGGATGCCTTATAACTGACCTCATCTTCAGATTTACGTTTCACCGTATTCTTGTCTTTGGCCTCCTTAAGCAAGCGCTTTACTCCCGCTTCAAAAACCTCCGACAGGGCGATAGATTTTATGGCCCTTAGCTCATCCAATAAATCACTGACCTCTTTCGATACTACAAACTTTAGTTCTCGAAGTTCAGCGGATAGGAGTCTCTCTTTATCTTTAGGTTTCTCAACAGGCTGTTCACTCTGCGCCACCAAAACCACTTCCACTTCTCGTTTCGATTTATGCTTACACTGAGCAATGAGCTTGCTGGTTTTCTCTGATTGCCATTTGGTTGGGCTGACTTTTGATTCTTGATAAAGAAAGCGATTGATCTGAGCTGCCGTAGTCATCGAAAGCTCACCCTCTTCGATATGTTTTTTTACTTCAGGCGCTTTCTTAAGGAGGCGCATGGCGTGAATGCGTTCTGAGGCTTGCGACTCACTATAGTGGAGTTCTTTGACCACAAACTCCCACAGTGAACTGTAAGCTCTCACGCTGTAGAGCCTTCTTGATTCCACTTCGGCCTGGTTCTTATATACGTTGACATCGTAGAGGTGTGTTAGAAGCGAAGCGTCGAAGCATCTCATTGCGGTAGCCCTCGCTCGCAGTATTGCGGCGCAATATCTCATTTTCATCAGCCCTCGTCCTGAGCATCTCACTACAGCCGCCCGCGCCCTCCGAATAATCTCATTCCTTCTTCAGCCTCTCTCGTGTCTGAATTGTTACCAAACGGTTCACGAACAATCTCATTCCTTCTTCGGCCTGACTCGCTCTCGTTCGAGCATCTCGTATAAGGCCTGGCATTCTTCTCGCCATAGGCTGGCCCTCCAACGGTGAGTAAAGAGCTCAGCCCAATGCGGATTCTCACTGAGAGGATTCTCAAGAATATCAGCCTCTAGAAGATTGAGACGCTCGACTAGAAGGGCCTGCAAGCTATTATCGGTCGTTGATGGAGTCAGATTCTTTCTGCAGTATGAAATTAGGCGAAGACAGCGTTCGTCATCGAGTCGTTCATTCCATTCAAAGAGTTCATCCCAGTCGTACCAGTGATAGTTGCGTTTGGCGTTCTCTGCAAGATCAGGCGAAGGCTCTTGCCTGGTGGTGATTTGAAACTCCAGAAGGCGGCGCTGTCTTGAGTCTTGGTAGCGGCAATCAAAGTCGGTTCGAATGGCCGTCGCTACCAATTCGAGCCGTTCCAAAAAAAATGATGGAATGAATGAGAGGGCCAGTTCCATGGTGTTTAGGTCCGCGACGCCTTAACCGCGCGGGTATCGGCCCAACGCTTAATCTCTTTGATTTGCTCTGCCATCGTCGTCGCTAAAGGCACCATGCGCCCAGCAGCTTTAAAAAGATCTTCCATCGCGAGAGGGCGCTTATTATCTTTGTAAGCGAGTACGAGTCCAGACACGACCACCTGTTCACACTCGGCTCCGTTGAAGTTGTTCGTGGCCTTTGAAAGCTCCACCAAATTGAACTTCGAAGTGTCGAGGTCTCTCTTCTTAAGATGAACACTAAAAATCTGCTGTCGCTCTTTCTCAGAAGGAAGATCAACAAAAAAGATTTCGTCGAAGCGCCCTTTTCTTAGAAGCTCGGGCGGCAGACGATTAATTTCGTTGGCCGTGGCCGCCACGAAGACAGGCGTGGTATGCTCTTGCAGCCACGTAAGAAACGAGGAAAAGATACGCGCTGTTACGCCTTTGTCGCCTTGATCATATCCGGCGACTCCCTTTTCAATTTCTTCCAACCAAAGAATGGCGGGTGATACCGCTTCAATTTGTTGGATGGCCCTACGAAAACTCTCTTCAGGAGTTCCAAGAACGCCACCATACAATCGATTCATATCAAGCTTGTAGAGAGGTAGGTCCCATGACGCCGCAATGGCTTGGGTGCAAAGGCTTTTTCCGCAACCGCTAATCCCCGTCATGAGAATACCTTTTGGCATTCTAAGACCTGCCGCTTGAGCTTCTTTTGAAAAAAAGTCTGATCGATCGCGAAGCCAATCTTTGAGGTTCTCGAGCCCTCCGATATCTTCCAGATCATACTTCGTCGGAACAAATTCTAAAACGCCATCGCGGCGAATAATGCGAGATTTCTCTTCAAAGATCGTCAACAGCGCGTCGCTCGTCAGTTCGCTCTTGCCGACGAGCATCTTTTGAAAAATGAGCTTGGCTTCATCGAGTGTTAGGCCCAAGGCGCCCTTCAGCAATTTCATACGCTGTTCTTCGTTTAGCTGCACCTTCAACTTAGGCAGCGATTTAAGTACGCTTTCAAAAATCGTTTGTAAATCACTCTCATCTGGCAGAGAAAACTCCACCGTAATCAGTTCCTTCATCAAGTCGTCTGGAATTTCGGCTCTTGGTGAAATAAGAAAGAGGGTTTTGAATTTATTCTTATTGAGTTGAAAGACATCACGAATCAAGCGCTTGAGCAGAGACATGGGTGCTAGAGACCATGAAAAATCTTTCACCACAAAGAGCTGGGGTGTTGGGTCGTTGAGAAATTTTTCGAGAGCTTCTTCAAGAGGTACTTTTTTTCCGTCTCCAAACCCTCTCGTTTGTGACCAAACAGAAAATCCTACCGGTTGACTGAAGCCCGACTGCGATAGTTTCTTAAGAGCTTGTTCGACGCGCTCTTCTTCCCAGCTTTCAATCCAGACGAGGGGATACTTCGAGGCCACGAGCCGCTTGATTTCGTCATAGCTATTTCTTCGGAACGATTTTAGTTCGAGCTTCGCCATGGATCTCTCCCGTAGCGAGGTCCTCCCCTGAGGAGCCTCTAGTTGTAGAGTCTCTTCGAATCGCTTTTAACGACTCTCAGTCGTTTTCGCATTCGTTGATAACGCCACTTGTCTAAACTGTTTTTAATCCACTGAAGCCCACTTTTACCGCGGCCTGATGGAGGTCGACGTGCCAGCACATAGCCCACCACAGCGCCCGATAAATGAGCGATGGTCGATATAGCCGATGTCTGACCTGGAGCTTGTGCACTCCACAGAGCGTAAAATTCGATGGCCACCATGATATATGCAAAATATTTCATTTTCATCGGAAAGACAAAAAAGAACAAAACCACTTGGTGTGGCATGACAACCGATACGCCCATGATACAGGCGAAGACAATGCCAGAGGCTCCGATCGTGGGGAGTCGATAGGTATCGGCATCGATTAATCCAAAGAGGCAAACGCAGAGACCTGTCAGAAGACCCGACCACAGACAAAACGATCGAAAGCGTGAAGTCCCCCAAAGATCTTGTAACATACTTCCGAACATCCACAGGCCCAGAGCATTAAACAATAAATGCATCAGACCGCCATGAAGAAAAACCCAGGTGATCAATTGCCATACGGCCCCTTGAAAAACTAAAGAGGGGTTTAAGCCAAAAGTTTCAAGAAACCATCGGTACGACTGGGGTTCCGCCCAAGGGCCACCTTGAAGAGCCTGTTGAATGAGAAAGACAATGCTGCAGGCAATGGTAAACCCTTTGATAAGACCACGAAAGCGAGGAAGATACATCATGGGCGCTTTAATCCTTCTATAAAGCTTTTATCGTGACTACCTGAAAGAAGCGAGGCTTCATCTTCAAGAGAGGTCTGGCGTAACATTTCTAAGATTTCATTCGCATTAATGAATCGGTCGTCCGGCTTTTTTTGAAGACATTTTAATATGATGATTTCCATTAATTCTGGAATATCCGATTTGATCGAACGAGGCGAGGGAGGAGGCGTATGAAGATGATGATAGCCTGGATTTTCCATAGGAAAAGGTACTTGACCTGTGAGCATCTCAAAAAGGCATACGCCAAATGAGTAAATATCGGTTCGATGATCAATAGGAGCCCCTTCGACTTGTTCCGGTGACATAAAATAGGGCGTACCTCCAATAATTGACTGCTCTGAATGGAGTTGATTCACAACCCGTGCCAATCCAAAATCCATGAGTTTTATAATCTTTGAATCGGTCAGCATCATGTTATTGGTGGTGATATCTCGATGAATCACCTTTTTTGAGTGGGCATAGGCCAGCGCTTTGAGAACTTGCTTTGCGAGAATGGTCGTGGTCGAAAGTCGAAAATGGCCCTTTTTCTTCAGTAACTCTCGGATGGTTTTTCCTTCAATAAACTCCATCGATATATAGTAGTTGCCGTCTTCAATGCCAGCGTCGAAGACGGTGACAATATGAAGATGGTTGAGAGCGGCTAAACTTTTAGCTTCTCGCAGAAATGTTTCCACTATTTTTTCGTCATGCTTAAAATGGGAATTTAGAATTTTCAACGCGACCTCTCGGCCTAAGATTCGATCGCGTGATCGATAGACAATCCCCATGCCTCCGCGGCCAATTTCTTCAATGCGCTCATATCGATGCCGGCCACGATCTTGCTGACTGAAGGCGGGAAAGCCCTCTTTTCGTTCGCGCGTCTTGTTCGCTTTCTTCACGTGCTCTTTGAGTCGAACAAGGTGAGTGCTGACCTGTTTAAAAAGGGGGTTTTCTCCAGCGATGCGTTCAAAAAGTTTTAGAGCGTCTTCGCTGCGATGGGATTTTTCAAACGAAAGGCCGAGGTAGTATAAAATATTTAAAATGGTATCGTCGACGATGGCGTCGGGGTCTTCGCACCAGTGGTCATAGGCCTTCTGTAGATGTTGAGCCGCCTTCTTGAAGTTTCGTTTCTTCATGAAAGCTTTGCCGAGAACGAGTTTGGCATTCTGAAACTGAGGGTCTTGCGCACCCACCCGCTCCAGAAGATCGATCGCTTGATTCATATGTCCTGACTTTAAAAGTGAAAGAGAAGCTTGGTAGGGATCATCATGTTTTAAGTGAAAGTCGAAGTCATTATTTTCGGACGACGTAAGTAAAGCGTTTTTAATCGAGGTCGGGGTAAAAAGTCGAAACTGAATTTCAGGATAGGTCTTCTGAAGTTCTTCATAGAGAGTGACATTCTGTTCGTAAGCCTCTCGATGCACCAAGACACTTGAGAGACTTCGGGTCTCTTCAAGATACGATTTAAGCTCTTCAAGCTGACCGAAGAGCTGAGGAACCGACTCGCTCAAAAGATGAAGCGCCTTGCGGCGCTCTTCTTTCGGATCCACTAAGCCCCATCGTTCCCCTTGAGCTTCGATTTCCGATTTCAAAGAAGTCAAAAGAAGCTCGAAGTGGGCGAGGCTAATTTTATAACCAGAAAGAAATGTCCAACGCTTTCGCTTTTTAAGATCTTCTAGTTCGCTCTCACTTGTTTGATCCACAAAGGCGAAACTTAGAATTCCAATATGGGGATCCAGTCGCAGTGGCAAGATCCGATTGCGCGTGCAAAAATCAAGAGAGAGGCTTTCGACCAAATCTCGTGGAATTTTGATCTGCGATAGATCTTCGAGTGTCAGCTCAGGCGCGACACCTAGCGATAGTACAGACTGACCCAAAGGAACCCCCCAAAGCCTATTATAGGCGAAAAGAACGCTGGTGCAGTGCGTCGAGCCAAGATGGTCTCGTTAACGACTTGGCCAAAATGATAGGTCTAAACAATGGAGGTTTGCTTGAAAGGCCTTGTTTGGGTGATAATGGAGTTTCGATGTCCCAAGCCTTTAAACTTCTCGTATCCCCTTCGTTACAAGAACTCTATGGCCCGGCTCTGCGTGAGGCAGGACTTCAGTTTGAATCGGTCGATAGGCTTGCCGCCGGCTTTTCAGATCAAGCGGATGCCGCCTTTTTAGACTTGCGGCCCATGGAGGCGCGAAAGGGTTTACCGGACTTAGGCGATAAAGTTCCTGTCATGACCCTCGTGTCAGAGTCGACATCACGCAGTGACTTAAAAGAACTGAAGCAAAAGGGGGCGCGCCATTTAGTGGCGGAGAATACGCCGGCTTCAGAGCTAATTGTTCGTCTTATGGCCCTTTTGCAAGAAGTCCGGGATACTCAAACAGGTGAATTTCGTAGCGGCAAGCGAGTTTGGTTTCAACAAGAAGCCGAACTTACGGTATTTGACCAGGTTCATCGCGCGTGGACGACGACGCTCAGTGAAACGGGTATTTTTGTACGTACCGGTCTAAGTTTTCCTCTCTATTCGACGGTGCAGTTGAAGTTCCAGCTTTTGGGAGAGTCGAGCCCTTTTGTCTGCCACGGCGTGATTGTTCGGCAAGAAGTCGAGGGTCCCATACGCGGACTCGGCATTATGTTTCAAAACTTGTCGGGAGAACAGATTCGCCGCCTAGAAAGTTTTCTTGAGCTATGTCGCTAAAGTCTTTTATCGCATTACTGGCTCTAGTATGTGGTGCTCTGGGCGGCTCCATTTATTTCTCTAAACAAGGATTTCAAGATTTTTCTAAGCTTAAGAATTTAATTGCCGATACCGAAGCTACGGTAGGTCGAATTGAAAAAGAGAATCAGATGTTACGCCAGCGACTTACTCTTTTACAGACACGTCGTCGTGATATGGCCGAACGAGAGTTGCGAGAGATTCTTGGCTGGGTGAAAGCTGAGGAACTTGTTTATCTTGAGTCCACTCGAAAGTAGAATGAGGCATGAAAATTGGTGCCGGCTTTAGCCGAGAGAAAACGCCTCAAGCTGCGCTTCAAGAGGCTTATCGAAAAAGCTTGCAGAAAATTGGGGCTACGAAGGCCGACTGCGCTCTTGTTTTTTATTCGTATGATTTTGGCTTAGATTCGACCGCACTCGGGGCAGCCGCCAAGAAAGTATTTCGAGATACTCGTCATATTGGAACCTCGTCATGGGCCGCTTGGTTTCAGAGAGACGGGTTTGAAGCAGAAACGGGATTATTGGTTGTTTCGTTAAAGGACATTCAAAACTTTGAGTTCTTTAAAGTACACAGTCTGAAAGAGAAGGCCGAACTTTGGGTATCGGAACTGTCACGACAGATGGTGGATAAGGGCTTTGCACAGCCAGGAGTTTCAAAAAGTCTTCTGTTTTGTATTGTGGACTCTCTGTGCTTTTCAAGTGGATCAGGTTTTTCTGCCTTGGAGAGACAATTTCCTGGCATGCAAGTCTGTGGAATGGGCGCTAGCTACTCTGTGCCGCAGGTAACACTTCTCATGGATGGCGAAGTTCATTTTAATTCAATGGTAGCGATTGGCCTTCGCGAGGCTGATGCTTGGGTTGGCATAGCGCAAAATATTCAGGGCGAACAGAAACCCATTGAGATTAACCGAATGTCCGAGAATTTGGTTATTGAGATCGATCATAAGCCCGCGTTTTACCGACTGTGTGAACATCTCATGGCGCAAGATGATCTGCCCATGATGGCCCCCGACGAATTTCGTAAACATATGGGAGATCTCTACATCGTCGAGGTGCCCCGAGTGCAGCCCAAGCGCACACGTACGGTGGGTGAGATTTATCAAGCGGTATCGTTGCTGGGAAGCGAAATGACCACGGGTATGGTGGCTGTGGCACAAGAGCTCGACTTTAACCGAGAGCATTATTTGGGTCAGAAGAAAGTCGTCTACGCCGAAGAATCGCTGCGCCAAGTTCTAGAAGAAATTCGTCTTAAAATTGAAAACCCTCGTTTGTTGATTGTTGCAGCTTCGGCCTCACGAATGCGCGAAAAAGAGCGAAAAATCGATGATCATTCTCTCATTCGATCGCTCTTTCCTCATACCGAGCTTTTATTTCTGGCTTCGCAAGGCGAGTATTTAGGGGGCGGCAACTCATTCGCAGCGCTTGTGATTGCATTTCCTTAAGGCAAGCCTTAGCAGAGCCGAACATGATATATTAGGCCGTTAATAAAGTAGTATGGATGACTCTTTTCACTCGCTATCTTGATATTTGATTTCTAGGCCTGCCTCGGTCTTATGGGCGCTATGGAGCCATCCGGATTCTCGAATGACATCGAGCGGTTGTTGCGAGAGATTTCGCAAGATGATTTTCTGGCCCCGGCGTTTCAAAGTTTCAAAGCAATTTTCCAACGCGACCATGCCTGTAATATCCATGACAGGAACGTCTCGAAAATCGAAAATCACTCCATGCAGCGCTCGATCGACACGTTCTAAAGTGGTGATCGCTTTTTGAGCCGCTCCAAAGAATAGAGGCCCCGCAATGCGGTAGACGACGAAGTGAGGGTCGTCGTTCGTGACATCGGTTAGCGACGGGGTTTCTAGTTCATGGGATGAGAAATCAGCCATTCGTTTAATAAAGAGAAGCGCTGCAATCACAATACCCGTTGTGACTCCTACGATCATATCGAACACAATAGTGAGCACAAAACAGGTGAGCAGGATCGTCTTATCGCTGCGCGGAGCGGAACGCAAAATGCGCTTGAACTGCTTCACTTCAAACATATGGATGGCCACGACCACAAGAAGGGCGGCCAACGATGCCATTGGCACATACGACATGGCAGGGGCTAAGCTTAAAACAATCACTAAAATAAAGATGGCATGGATCATCGCCGAGAGCGGTGATCGCGCTCCGTAACGAATATTAGTAGCTGTACGAGACAGGCCTCCCACCGCTGCGATGCCACCAAATAAGGGACTAATAATATTACCAATGCCAAGCGCGGTGAGTTCGGTATTGGGGTCATGACGGGTTTTTCCGAGTCCATCGGCAACGACGGCTGATAAGAGACTTTCTATAGCGCCCAAGATCGCAATTGAGAGGGCTGGCAACATCAAGGCTTCAATGAGTTTGAAGTTAGAATGCCAGTCACTTCCAAATATCATCGCCTGGGAGTGATCGCCCACGGGTCCGTCAAAGTTCCAGGGCCAAGTGAAACTAGGCAGGCTTTGAGGAATGCCTACATAAAAGCCATCATCGGTGGGATAACCAAAGCGACTTCGAAGTGTTGCAACGTCGAAGTTGGGAAACAGGTGACGCAGCCACAAAGTACCCAGGGTCATGGCGACCATCACTACCAAAGGCGCCGGAATTTTTCGGCTCCATCCTAATGTCCATTGAGCCGCCTTCGTGCTTTGAAAGAGTAACAATAGACCAAGCGTTGTCAGCCCCACGCTGAGCTCGGTTGTGGAGAAACCAGGGAGAGCTCCTCCCAGAGCAAGGGCACGGCCGATGAACGACTCAGGCATCGACTCAATGGAGAGTCCAAAAAAATCCTTTAACTGCAAAATAGTAATGACTACGGCAATGCCAGAGGTGAAGCCCGTTGTTACGGGATAGGGAATATAATAGACAAGTTGTCCGAGCCCGGTGAGGCCCATGATGACCAACATAATGCCGGCCATGAGGCCCGCTACCAATAGTCCCGCCACTCCAAACTGATGGACAATGGGCACGAGTATTACAAGAAATGCCGCCGTGGGCCCAGTGACCTGAAAGCGAGAGCCGCCCAAAAGAGGCACGAAAAATCCCGCGATAATCGCCGTGGTGATGCCATGATGGGGAGGCACGTCGATCGCTATGGCAAGTGCCATAGCCAGCGGAAGAGCTACCAGACCGACAATTAATCCCGAAAAAAAATCGGCTCTCAAATCGCTAAGGCTATAGCCTTCCTTAAAGCGATCACGCAGAGCTGACGCTAGTCTCATGAGACATGCTGAAACTAATGCTAAGCAGTCGCAAGCGTTTTCAGAGGAGTCCCAGAAGACGCCGCCGAGGCTACCGCGGGGGCTTTCACCGTCTTAATTTCTATCAAGGCTTGCTTGCGTAAGGCATCGATAAAAACCAAAGAGGCCGCGCCCACAACACCCGCTTCCACGAAGTTGTTGTTCTTAATAAGGGTCGTCGAAAGAATACGCAATTTATTGTGTCGCGCTACATAAGAGCGCTCCATGGTAATTTGAATCATCTTTCGGCTGAAGGCCTTCCATGCATGCGTTAGGCCACCGGCAAAACAGATGGCTTGAGGATCAAGCGTATTGACCACATTGGCGAGCATGATACCGAGTGCATTCCCCATATCGTCAAAAACTTTATCGACCACTTCAAATTCTGAAAACTTGGGCCCTCGCTTCCACAGTTCGTAAAGCTCTTCGGGATTGGTGGCCGTAATAGACGGATATTTCTCACGCAAATCTTTTAAAATATGACTCAAGCCAGACGACGAGGCAAAAAGCTCGACCGAACCACGGTTTCCTGTTGATTCAGGAGCGCCTTGAGGGTCGACCGTAATATGTCCAATCTCACCGGCCATACCCATGCTGCCATGGAAAATATCGCCATTTAAATAAAGAGCGCCGCCAACGCCGGTACCCAGTGTGACGTACACAAAATGGTCGTATGATTTACAGGCACCGAAAAGCTTTTCTCCGAGAGCCGATGCATTCGCATCGTTATCAAGAAGAACGGGAAACTTAATGCGTTTCTTCAGTTTTTCATGCACGGCAAATCTCTTCCAATCAGGAAACTGAGGCGACTGAATGACAAGACCTTTTTTCAAATGAAGAATACCCGGAATTCCAAAGCCCACGCCGAGTAAATCGCGATTTGGCTCGCACCCTTGAGGGGGATTTTTAAGCAGTTCGTCGACCAAGGCGGCCATACGATTTAAAACTTTATCTTTGCCTTCTGAAACTTTGGTTTCCCATTTAATGGGGTCAAAAAGCTGGCCTTTGGTATTAATCCAGGCCCCTCGCATGCTTTCGCCGCCCAAATCGACGCCTATAGCCCATCCCTGAAGTTGACCCAGTTTCGGTGCGAGTTCCGAAACGGTCTTGTTAATAAGAACCGTTGATTTCTTTGATTCACTCATAAGTCTAAACCTTTCCTCCGTTCTGTCCTACCACAGGATGCTCAGAAGCCGTTGCAAAATTTTGATCTTTTTGGCGGCAGAGGGCAGCTCCTAGAGCTTGGGATAATGCCGAGACTTCATTATGATAGGTCAGTGGGCGCAGAATGACCCTTAATGAACTCAATGTCTATCTCGATGGAATTCTATCGCTTTCGCCCGACTCCGACGATACACGCTGGCAGTTGGCAGAGCTCTACGACCCATCGTTTACGCTTGTAGACCTCTTGCGAGAGCTCCATATTATTTATGGCTGGTCGGACTCTACTGTCTATGCGGCAAAAGTTTGGTTTAGCCTATCTTATGCCGATTTGGCCCAAATTTATAGCTTGGACGAGAAATCGATCTCTCAAATCATGCGCTCGGAAAGAATGAGGGGCTTGCCTCCTTACCGGCCTCAGACCACCACCTCGGCCGGCGCTTTATCGTGTTTTATGGTGGATCAGCTTTTAAGCCCGTTTATCGATTTAGAAATTCAAGAGTCGTCCGTTCGAGGGGCGGTGCAAGAGCATCTGGCGGGCTGCGATGCATGCTCGGGGCGGCTCGCCTTCATTCGTCAGTTAGACGCGGTCAAATGGAAAGAGCGAAAGGCCTTTAAGCCGTTTTCGTACCAAGAATGGGAGGCTCTGCAGCAGCTGGTCAAAGAGAGAGACCGTTTTGAGCGGGGTCAGTGGAGCGTGCTCGCGGGCCTCATTTTTATGACATTGGGCTTTGCGATTTGGTTTTTGGCATCGAGTCCTGCCGAGCTCCCTAATATTTACGAGATGCGAGCTCGATGATTTACGTCGCCGCTGCGCCCAGAGTATTCTCGTAAGATGGCATCAGCACTCATCAAAGTTCCTGGTTTGAAGCGAGGAGACTGCGTGGCGGTAATTCGCCCTTCAAGCCGACTCGATCAGAAGCTTTATGAAGAAAGCATCGAACATTTAAGAGCGCTCGATTTGTGCGTCGTACGCTACGATGAGTTGCATCGATCACGAGCGAAGGCCGATTCTTTCTTTTCGGCCGACGATGCAGGGCGATCGCGAGAGTTTGACTGGGCCATGAGGGAGCCGGGTATTCGCGCGGTTTTGGCGGCGCGAGGGGGCTACGGTATTCAGCGGACTCTTCAGTTTTTTTCGACGCCCCAAGAACTTCGACGGATAAAAAAGCAGTGGTTACCCAAAATCGTGGTGGGCTACTCTGATTTTACTTTTGCCCATCAGTGGATTCAAAACCAATTGGGCTGGATCACCTTTCATGGGCCTCTCGTTGGGATGATTCCCAAGAAGTCCTTGCAGGGGTTGGTGAGGGAGCTGATGTCTCTGCCTAGCACAAAATGTTCTTGGTCAATTAAGTCTCATCAAGTTCTGAAGAAGGGGAGTCTAAAAGGAAGAGGGACTATATCAGGTGCCCAAGCGATTAATGGCAAAGCGACAATGTTTGGCGCCCAAGGGCCGTCGTCGGAGGCTCAGGGGCGCCTGGTGGGGGGGAATCTCTCGCTCCTTCAGACCTCGGGCTGGGCGGCTCTGCCCAAGGTGCCCATGATTTTAGCCATCGAAGATGTGAACGAGCCGTTTTATAAATTGGATCGTTTTCTTATGAATCTTTGGTACGCGGGCTATGCCCCCTTCATAAAAGGAATTTTGCTTGGCAGCTTTCATAAATGTGGCCTGGCTGATGGGCGAACATTTGGCTGGAGCCGAGTTGTAGAGACCATGCGATGTCTCACGCGAGGTCCCATCATCGGGCCCCTTGATTTTGGTCACGGTCTGGCGAAACAGCGACTTCTGCCTTTGGGTGTACGCGTAAAGCTGCGCCCGTCATCGATCGACTTTGTAGATCCTTGGATTGGTCGATGAAGAACGCTTGGAGAAGGTCTTTTTCTCAAGTATTGCAGGCGGCCATTCGAAAGCAGGCGGCCCCTGGCTTTCAATGTATTGTGGGCTGGAAAGATAAGACCCTGGGAGTCTTTTGCGAAGGGGTCGAAGATTTTAAGCACCATCGCGCTGTGCGACCCAATACTTGGTTTGATCTCGCCTCGCTTACAAAGATTCTTTGCACGGTCGATCTTTTGATGATGGCGAGGCAGAGCGGTAAGTTTACATCGTTAGACGCGAACCTTCGTCCATGGTTTCCTTTTTTTAAATCTGAATTGAGGCATCGCACCCTGCAAGAGCTTCTTACTCATCGCGCCGGTCTAGAGGCGATATTTCGAGATAGTGAGCGAAGTGAAGCACAGCTTCCCACTCGAGCAGACCGTCTCCATTATTTTTTGAGGCGCATGGATGAAACTTATGACGCTAGAGGTGTGGGGCGCGAGGTTTACTCCGATATTGGTTTCATGATTTTGGGTTCCCTTTTAGAACAAATGGCGGGACGAAACTTAAGCCATCAGTTCAAGTGGGCGGAGCTCTCATTTAATCCCAGTGTACCTCGTTTGGGAGGACTAGGTATTTTTTTTGGCGGTCGAAGTATCGCCAGTGAGCTTACGTTGGAAAAAGATCAAGCTCAACTACCGTGGCTCACGGGCACGGTTCAAGATCCGCGAGCGCAGTGGTTAATGGGTGAGGCCGGTCATGCGGGCCTTTTTGGTACGGGCCAGGGTGTGGAATGGTGGGCCCAGGAGTTTTATCGTGCGTACTGGGGCAAGAGTGGGCGCTTAAGTGACAAGGTGGCGCGAGAGTTTGTGGACTTTGAATCTCTCTATAAAGCGCGAATGGTAGAGCCGCGACGATTCTTAAATGGATTCGATACACCGGACAACAGTGGCTCGCAGGCTGGTCGTTATTTTGGGTCAGAGACTATTGGGCATCTTGGATATTCGGGCGCGAGTTTTTGGATGGACTTGGCGACCGGAGCGCGCGTCATTTTATTGTGCCATCGTTTTCAGCCGGGTCTTGAACCTGATACCTTACGCCGCATGCGACCTGAGATTCATAACTGGCTTCATGAGAATGTCTTTTTTAAGTTAAAAGATTCGTTATCATGGGAACTATGAACGACGCGCCTCATTCTTCTAATTCTCAGGACAACGTCGAGAGGTTAGCGCAGCCAACCGCATCGAAGCGGCCGATTCCTGCACCGGGATCCCGTATTTATTTTTTAGCTATTTGTGGAACTGGCATGAGTGCTCTGGCGAGTTTACTAAAGCAAAAGGGCTACCATGTGGCGGGAGCGGACATTGCGGCCTATCCTCCAGTGGGAGATTTTCTAAAGGCGCAGGCGATTCAAGTCGATCTGGGTTTCGATTTATCTAAGATGATCGCGTTTGATCCTCACTATGTGGTAATTGGTAATTTTATTCGAAAAGACAACGAACTGGCACGCTATGTTTTAGAGAATCATATTCCGTATGGCTCCTTTCCGAGCACCTTAGAAGACTTTTTTTTGGAACAGACTCGCAATTTTGTAGTGGTGGGTACTCATGGCAAGTCGACCACCACCGCCGCGCTGGCCTACTGTCTGGATGAGGCTGGCAAAAATCCCTCATTTTTGGTGGGCGGAATTCCTCTCAATTTTCCTGACGGCTCTCGATTTGGAGAAGGCTCTGATTTTGTGATTGAAGGAGATGAATACGATACGGCTTTTTTTGATAAAGAATCAAAGTTTCTGCACTATCAACCGCATATTGCCCTGATGATGTCCTTAGAGTGGGACCATGCCGATATTTTTCCTACTCCTGCAGCCATGGAGCAAATGTTTCGCAAGTTTTTGGCGATCGTTCGTGACACTATTTATTATTGTAAAGACTGGCCTCGAATCGAAGAGCTTCTTCGTGAAGAGAGTCCGAAGGCTCGCGCTGTGTCTTTCGGTTTTAGTACTGAAAGCGATATTCGAATTGAAGATTTCACTCAGGGAGCTGAAGGTATGCGGTGGCGGTTGGGCTCCCAGGTTTTGGAGTCTCCACTGACGGGTCGCTTCAATGCCCAGAATTTAACGGCAGCCTATTTAGCGGCTCGTCATGTCGGGGTCGATGAGGCCACCTTGAGTCGAGCTCTCAAAAACTTCAAGGCGCTCAGACGACGCCAAGAAATTCGCGGCGAAATTGGTGAACATTTAGTGATTGATGATTTTGCTCATCATCCGACGGCCGTCGAAGAAGTTTTGTTGGGTATGCGAGCAAAGTATCCACGTCATCGCCTCGTAGTATTTTTTGAAGCTCGATCCAATACGTCGCGGCGCGCTTTGCTTCAAAAGCGCTACAATGAATGCTTTCAAGAAGCCGACCGAGTGCTTTTGGCGCCCGTTTTTAAAGTAGAAGCTTTGCCTGAGAATGATCGTCTCAATATTTCAGAAATTATTGAGACTCTTGCCAGCAAAGGTAAGGTTGCCATCGGACCTTTGTCAGTCGATGAGATGATGAGCGATGCGCAGAGCGAATCAAAGAAGGGGCCCTGCGTTTTTCTTGTTCTGTCGAACGGAGCCTTCGATGGACTACATGAAAAGTTGCTTTCTGCCCTAAAAAAGGTCTAGATTTTCGACATGAAAACTCTTATTTCGTTCTGCTTTTCTCTCTGTGTTATCGGTTTATCTACTGAAGTTTCTGCGCGTGATCTTACGTATAAATTTGGTGCAGGCTGGCGTCAGTCGTCCACGACGGCTCACGTCAACAAGGCCGGGACAGCTTTTGAAGCTCGGCAACTGAATGGACTTGAAGTGTCTTATGGTGTGGCACGCGATCTGCATTTGGGTGGATTCTTCGGTTTCTTAGGTAATTTTGATTTTGCGATGGCCGGTCCAAAGTTTCGCTACGAGCTTCATCGACTTATCGATCGCGACGCCGCCGCTTGGAAACACCTTCACCTGTTTACAGAGGTTGCCTTTTTGGCGAAATTTGGTTCAGAAGCTAAATCGGGAATTTGTCTTCACGCTCCTTATCTCGGAATTGAGATTTATCCTTTAGCCGATGCTCGATTCGCCATCACAACTGCTGCGGGTCTCGTTATTGATTTTGTAGAAGAGAATCGCGTGGGCTTTACGCAAGGCCTTCTTGGGGATATCGGGATCAAGTATTATTTTTAGCCGCTGTATATTCCTTTCCTTATAGTTCTCTCCTTTGCTGAATCTTAACGAGGCGTAACACGCAATGTGTTGACACGCTGAATCACTATCAGATTCGATAGTTGTGTGGAGGCGAGGGGAAGATGAGGGGATTCCGCACAACCTTTTTATTTGGGGCAATCATTGGGTGGGGCTATGAGCCTCTACTGGCTGATACGATCGTTCTAAGCGATTTTCATGGTACAATCGTAGAGTCGAGTCGAGAGCGCTTAGGAGCCTTTCAAGCACGTTTTAAATTATTTCGGGTCGATTTTCGAGCCAATACACTTCAGGCACCCGCGACGGGTCCCGCCGAGGTATGGGTTACTCAGGCTGAACTAAAAGAAATGGAGATGTATCTCGCCAAGGGGAATAACCGCCCTGGCTCTCTCAATCGCCGGTTTAAATTAGAAGATGGTCGTGAGATTATTCCGGGCGAATATTATGTGACGTTAGATTCGTTTGGCGATTTTCTCGACTCTACCGACGGACAGAATCCACTGATTCGACAATGGCTTGAGGCAGAGAGTCGAAAAAAGCAAATCGAGAAACATATTACTCATGAAAAGGGTTCCCGCTCGAAAGTGGTGTCTCATATTCAAGGTCGGGCTTTCGAGGTGATGCAGTACCGGTTGTCTACCCCAGAGCTAGCCCAGAGTTTTGGTATCTTAACGGCGTCAGGTTATTCGCGTGAAGTATGGATGGAGTTCTTTCGATTCCTTCATAAGAAGAGGCTGATAAAAAATCTTCCGAACGAAGATTATATATTCAGTGTGGCGCAGAGAGATTTTGATATTTATGACTTAGCGGGTAATTCTGCAAGCCAGAAGATTCAAGTTCTTGAAGAAGTGATTCGGCAATTAAGACGAGTGCCGCTGAAAGAGTCCGACAATCAAACCAATTTAGATGCCGACGGCGATGCTCGTTTGCATACCGTGATGGTTCTTGAAGATCATGCCGGTGTTATGGAGCTGATTTGGGCTCGTCTCAGAGCGCTCGTTCAGGGTCGTATTGTTCCTGTAAAAATTGTTTTAGTGCACGCGGGTGATGATGAAATTGTGGCGGCCAGTGGTCGTCCCCGCGTGGTGGTCATTCGAGGTGACGGTACATGGCGCGAGCCCACTGAGACGGAGTGGACAGAGTGGTTTCCGGCGAAGTCTGGCTTGAGAGATTGTGGATCACTCGTTGCTCGGATGGCGTCACAGGGTGTCTCAATGTGATTTGAGAGGCAAAAAGAGGGAGGGGATGTATGAACAGTGGGTATCATTGTAGGGGTCGTCTTCGTGGGCTCTTGAATTCGTTTCAACCGTTTCAAAATATCTTCGCGAGTTTTTCTCTCTTCGTTTTCGTCGCCGTCATGGGAATGAATTTTCTATCAACTCCTGTGGAGGCCGCGGCGAAAAAGATGGCTAAATCCAAATGTGCGGTGAAGGTCGCCACACTTACTCCCAAGGCCACGTCTCAAGCCGTCAACAGTTCTCAGTCGGTCGACCCGAAAGTGCTTGAACGCATAGGCAAAAAGGCAGCTCAGTATTTTCGAGAGCGACTTCGGTGGCCTGAAGCCGAAGAGTTAGCCTTGCTAGCCGTTGTTTCTGAGGAAGAGCTGGAAGACTATCGAGATATTCTGTCGAGCCCTGAGAAGGTAGCCGATCTCTATGGCAAGTCTCATATCGATACCACCCGCAGCGCCTTCATTCGCACGTATTCGCGGCTTTTGCGGTCTCTCACGCGTACGCCCTCGTTGGAAGAAGTGATTCGTGAAATGGCGCTCGAGCGACAGGTGGAGGTTTCGTCGCTAGAAGGGGCTTTGCTGTTTGGCGAAGGCAAACTGTTTTCGAGTCTTGATCACCTCAAAGAGATGACACGCGTTAAATATCCCAAGTCATTTCGAGGAGCAATTGATACGAGCGTCTTCAATGAAGAGCGTCTGCAACGAACCATCGCCGCTCTAGAGACGAGGCAACGATTCATAGTGACCACTGCAGTCGCAGGAAGTCCGGTGAATAGGGATTATTTGGAATCTTTGCTTCGTTATGCAGAAATGAATGACGCCGATATTATCGTGATTCCGGCAAATTTTATGACGGACGGTTTGGACCCCGTGCTGCTAAATCATCCAAGAATTCATGTTTTGACTCATACCATTGAACTTAGCCCTTGGCTGGCTATCAGCAAAATTAAGTTGATGGCGAAACAGATCGAACCTTTAACGGGGCTTGATAGATTGGCGCGACATAATCAGACATTGATTGTAGGAAGCCCGAAGCTCCATTCTAGAACGATTCCTTCAGAAGAAAACATGTTCACTCCCAAGCGACTTTTTACTACCGGCGGTATTACAGACCCTGACTACAATGGTGAAAAATATATTCAAGGGCGAACCGATGAGATTGCCCTCCATGACCACCGCTTAGGCGCTCTGATCTTGGAACGAACGTTTGGTGGAAACAATATTATCAAGCTCGGCCGGGCGGGCACCTTCCATATGAGACATATTGAGTTTATTCCAGAAAAAAAGGGCTTTATGGATTTGAACAGTTTCTATACTCCCACGGCAGTCATAACGAAGCGACTTGAAGCCCTCGTGTTGGGAGATATTCATGTGGGCGACACAGATCAAAAGCTCTTGAACTCTCTGCGTGACTTGATCAAGAAAGTTCGACCTAAACGAGTGGTCATTCACGATTTATTCAACGGTCACTCCGTATCTCATCATGATCGTACTAAATTTGTGAGCTTGGCGCAGAAAGCACAACAGGGAGAACTAAATCTTGCGCACGAGTTATCTCAGGTGGCCGCGTTTATCAATGCTCTGTTGAGCGTCGACCCTGATCTGTCGATTGTAATCGTGCCATCGAATCACGATTTTTGGTTGCATCGCTATCTCCAAGAAGGGCGCTTTATGACCGATCCCAACAATGCGAAGCTGGCGATCGAATTAGCAAGAGTATTCTTAAACGGCCAAGACCCATTGGAGTATGCGCTCAAATCAGGATATCAACCTTATACCAATCGGGATGCACGAACGCAGCATACCAATCGAGACGGCTTAATTGGTTCTGGCGGAATTGATGAGCCTCAGAGAGTAGTGTTCTTAAAGCCTGGCATTGGTTATCGCGTCGGTGAACTCGAAGATCGTAAGGTCTTGCTGGGCCACCACGGCCATGTGGGAGCCAATGGCGGAAAAGCCTCTCTCAAGACCTTGCAAAAAGGCGCAGACAGAGCGGTATTTGGTCATACGCATACCGATGGTCGTTTGAATGGTACGGTGAATATCGGAACCTTCACGAAGTTGAAATTGGCCTACAATTCTGAAGGCATCTCAAGCTGGGTTCAATCAGCCGCTCTTGTCGGACCCTATGGTGAGATTCAATCCATTCAGTTCAAAGATGGGGAATGGTTTTCAGGCGCTGAAATGGAGAATGAGACCACAAAAACGAAGCCCTTCTTTATGCCAGATTATCCGAAGGTTATTCCCAACAAATCGACGAGTTTCGAAACTGGGCAGCTCGGTCACACGGGCCAAATTGATCAGTGGGGAGGCCATTGAAATTGTGCTGGGCATTGCAATAGTCGTTCAAGCTCCTCAAAGCACTAGTGGTCGACTAGTAACGAGGTCCGCGGGGTCGTTCTCTCAGATCGCTTAAAAGGCGTTGGCGGTATTGTTCGGCCACTTGATTTCTTTCCCTTTGCAGACAAATTTTTTGCTCTTTGTCACCCACAAATGTTTGAAGGATTCGTTTGTGAGGATTGGCAACTGGCGCAACGGCTAAATAGCATAGTGGCAGCTTGGTGGCTTGCGCCATAGCGTTCATGGCTCGAGCAAACTGAGCGACTCGCTTATTTTGACTCTTGTCGGTGGTCACGATGAAGTGGAAGGCCAAAAGACTAAGGGCATCGATTCGATTGCGAAGCTGAGACATTGTCTCGCTTGTAGAGTCTAGATTTTCACTAAGAATGCGTCGAGTCTTAGCCAGAATCTTAGGTTGCACGACCGAAAGGGCTAACATCAAGCCCATCTGTTCTTCCTCGGCTCTAGATTTATAGGTTACCTTTTGAAGTTGATCCTTCATATTAGACCATTCTGCTGAGGCTAAATACCCCTCGACATCATCGATGCTCGCCATTTCTGAAATAGCTTGCGAATGGCGCAAGGCGGGGGTGATGATGGCATTAAACCTTGCAGCAGTCCAAGGGCCTGGGCGAGTCACGGTTGTAGGGAGTGGCCCGTCGCTCGGACGTCCAAATCGATCGCGGGCGTTATCTTCAATGGCGAAGGCCGTTTGGACGCTGGCGACACTCACCATTAAGGCAGAAAGAGATGCGATTGTTAAATAACCCATAAAAACCCCCTTAAAATTAATATCAAACTTCCTAATATCAAACTTCAATAGTTTGAAAAATCCCATTAACAAAGAAGGCCCTACCCTAATCCAGGATTAAGAACTTCGCAAGGGGGCCCGATTCGAGATACTTCTAAGCCATATGAACTTGCTCCAGGTGCAGAATGCCAGCAAAAGCTTTGCCTCTAAGACTCTGTTTGAGAACGCCAGTTTTTCAGTAAACGGGGGGGAGCATATCGGGGTCATCGGCCCCAATGGCGCTGGCAAGACCTCGCTGTTTAAAGCTCTGGTGGGGGAGCTTGAGCTGGATGCCGGTGAGATCATTCGGTCGCGAGAACTGCGCATCGGTTATCTTCGTCAACACGATACCTGGGACGATCAGCAATCGGTCGAAGAGTTTTTAGCCGCAGATTCACGGATGCCGCTTTGGGATTTGAGAAAATTGGGCCTAGGGCTAGGTCTCAGCGATGAGCGATTTTCGGCGCCCATTCACTCTTTGAGCGGCGGTTACCGAATGCGGGTCAAGCTTTTGCATTTGTTGGCGCAAGAGCCCAATCTCATGATGCTGGATGAGCCGACAAACTATTTAGATTTAGAAACTCTCTTAGTTTTGGAGCGATTTCTTCAAGACTTTCAAGGCGCCTTTCTTCTCATTTCTCACGATCGTGAATTTCTCAGACGGACGACCGATCATATTCTTGAGATTGAAGCGGGAGATTTTGTTAAATTTCCAGGAACTATCGACGACTATTTTGAAGAAAAGGCTCTGCTTCGAGAACAAATTGAAAAGCAGGCGCTGGGCCAGGCCGCGCGGCGCAAACAAATCTTAGATTTTGCGGCACGCTTCGGCGCCAAAGCTACTAAAGCGCGGCAAGTTCAGAGTCGTCTGAAGCTCCTTAATAAAATGGAGAGTATCGAACTAAAGCCGCTGCCCTTGGCGGCGAAAATTCGAATTCCGCCACCGACGCCCACTGGTCGCATTGCCTTTGAAATTCGCGATGCCGATATGGGGTATGGAGATAAGACGATTTTATCGAAGGTGGAGTGGCTGGCTGAAAAAGGCGATCGCATTGGCGTGGTAGGCTACAACGGCGTTGGTAAATCGACCTTTTTAAAGTCGATTGCCCGCGAAATACCTTTGCTTCACGGCGAAGTAAAAGAGGGCTACCAGGTGACGTCAGCTTTTTATGCTCAACATGTGTCGGAGCGTTTGAAGCCGAACGATACTATTTTTCAGGCACTTGACTCGGCGGCGTTTCCTATGACTCGACCGCAAGAGATTTTAGATTTGGCCGGCTCCTTGCTTTTTTCGGGAGACGATGTGAAGAAAAAGATTTCGGTTCTCTCTGGGGGAGAGAAGGCCCGAGTCGCTTTGGGGCAAATTCTTTTAAAACGGGCGCCACTTCTTATTTTAGATGAGCCAACGAATCATCTCGATTTTTTTACGGTGGAAGCCCTGACCCAGGCGCTCGAAACTTATACGGGCACGCTGATATTTGTAAGTCACGATCGGGGCTTTGTGCGCCGAGTGGCCACAAAAATATTGGAAGTGCGATCGGGGCGTTTGAATTCGTATCTTGGCACTTACGATGACTATGTGTGGATGGTTCAGCAAAAACAGATGAGAGGTGATACGGAGCCTGAAGCCTCGACCGTTGAAACCAGAAGACCTCCTAAAGACGGAGAGGCGTCGTCAGGAGTTTCGGTAGGGGATTCCGCCGCATCAACAAAGTCGCAAGCGACTATGGCAGTGTCGCCTATCAAGATAACTCGGTCGGCGTTGCCGCCTGAGATTAGAGAGCGTCTTAAACAGCTCGAGGCCGATAAGCGAAATCACGATAAACGAATTCAAGATCTCGATAAAAAGGTAAAGGTGCTGACACAGCGTATGGAGGAGCAATCCCAAAAGCTCACGACTCTATCGGGAGCCGATGCTAGTCAAATAGCGCGAGAGATGGCGGCCGCCCAAAAGAAGATTCAAGAACTTGAGAACGAGATTTTAACTGCCATGGAAGAAAAAGAGACTGCCACGGCCGAGGTGGAGCGCCTTAAGTCGACCGATTAAATAGGCCAAAGGAGTGTCGATGTCGACATCGTCGTTTTATGAATTAACAACCGACCATGTGCTTGAAGCTGTTGAGCGTTCGCTCTATCGGCGAGACGCAGGGTGTCGAGCCACTGGATCGGTGATGGCGCTCAATAGTCTGGAAAATCGAGTCTATCAGATGGATTTTGAAGATGGTCTGAAAGTGGTCACTAAATTCTATCGGCCCAATCGCTGGTCGCTAGAACAGATTCGAGAAGAACATCTTTATTTAACTAAGTTGGCTCAGGCCGAAGTGCCTGTGGTATGCCCGATGGTTCTTCCGCAGGGTATTTCTGTGCCAGACAATTGGCTAGAGGCTGGGTTGCGGGAGCCCACAATTGCCCAGTCTCAAGAGGGTATTTTGTTTGCGGTCTTTCCGATGGTGAAGGGCCGACTACTTGATGAATTGGGCGAGTCTCATCTGCAAACTTTGGGTCGCTATGTGGCTCGAATTCATCGCGTCGGCGAAACCATGGGTCCTTCGCTTCGACACCGCATTGATCCTGAAACCTTTGGCTATCAGCCGCTCGATTATTTGTTGGACTCCGATTTTTTTGAGACCGACGCCTTGGCCCAGCAGTACGAGTCGACCGTAGAAGATTTATTGGCGCTGATTGAGCCCATGTTTGAAGGGCAAAAGATGATTAGGGTGCATGGGGATTGTCATTTGGGTAATACACTCTGGCAAGGCGAGGCACCTTTCTTTTTAGATTTTGACGATTGCTGTCTAGCGCCGGCGGTTCAAGATATTTGGATGATTGTTCGAGGTCGTGACGAACGAGCTAAAAAAGATCGAGACGCTTTGGTACGAAGTTATGAGCAGATGAATGAGTTTGACGATGAAGAACTTCGCCTTATTGAGCCATTGCGAGCTCTTCGTATTATTCATTATAGCGCTTGGATTGCACAGCGCTGGGAAGATCCCTCGTTCGAAAAAGCGTTTCCCGATTTTGGTACAGCACGTTACTGGCAAGATGAAATGTCAGAGCTGTCGCATATTTTTTCAAGCCTAAGTCGAGGGGATACTTAAGGCCCATCCGGATGGGCTATTAGAGTCGGTCCCTACGAGATTTAGAATCGGTCTCTAGAATTCGCTTGAGTCTTCCAGTCGCAATGAGAGGAAAATAATGGCGATACCCTTCGTAGCGCAAATAAAAATGCTGAGGAAAGCCTGTGCCGGTAAATTCAGGTTCGCTAAGGCCGTTGTCGGTCCAGCGGCTTTCAAGATAGTTAACCCCTCGCATCATCGCGCTGAGGGTGGTCTCATCTAGCGGAAATATGGAGAGGCCGAGAAGGGCCCACGCGGTTTGGCTGGGTGTTGAGTTCCAGCGGCTGATTTGAGTGTTCGGAATATACGAATCACAGCCTTCACCCCAACCGCCATCGTCGTTTTGACGTAGAAGAAGAAATTTGAGAGCCCGTTGCAAATAGGGTGCTTGGGCTGGTTCACCTACCGAGCGTAAACCTACGAGCGCCGCCGATGTTCCGTAGATTAGGTTCACGCCCCAACGCCCAAACCACGAGCCATCCGGTCTCTGCACGCGCTTCAGATAGCGAACGGCCCGTCTCACAGGGAGCGAATGTGATAAACCGAGCTCGGCAAAACATTCAAGTACATGGCCTGTCACATCAGGATTCGATGGATCAATCAGCGATTTCATATCGGCAAAGGGAATGCGATTCAGAATCGTCTGGTTGTTGTCGCGATCGAAAGTACCAAAGCCCCCATCGGAGCCTTGCATCCCCATCATCCACGCTAAAGCGGGTTGTAATTCTTTGGTGGTCATTCCTAGACGGTGCAGCACCATCGTGACCACGCAGGTATCATCAATATCGGGATACTGTGAGTTAAAATATTGAAAACTCCAGGCCGCTGTTGGCGTATTCTTTTTTATCTTCGCTTTGGTAAACCAATCGCCTTTGAGAGTGCTGCGACTCTCCCAAAGAAAAGTCTTGATGGTTTGTAGACGCGTATCATTGGGCGATACGCCAGATTCGAGCATGCCAAGAGCTCCAAGCGCTGAGTCCCAGATGGGCGACACACAACTTTGCAGAATGGCAATGTCGGAATTTTCCGCAGACTCCAATACCTCAATACTGTCGCTGATTCCGCGCGTAAACCGATTCAAAGCGGCTAAGCCCTTTTGAATCGGTGTGGCCGTCAGAGGCATTCCTAGAGCATGTAGAGCCATGATTGAATTGAGCATCGGGGGTTGAATGCCACCCCAATCGCCGCTCTCTTCTTGGTGACTCAAAATCCATTGTTTAGCTCTCTCTACACAAAACGCGCGTAGAGGCTTGAGGGGAATCTTTGATTCGTAGACGGCCACGCCCAAACTGAGCGCTTTAAATACCTGTTCCCAGTTGATGAAGGGCCAATCCCATTTGCTGGTTTTAATAATCCAGCTGTGATCCGCTTCTTGAGCTTCTAAATAGTCGGTGGCAACTTTGTCGGAGGGCGACAGAAATAGCTCATCCACGTCAAAGTCGAGAGACTTTATTTTTTGTAGATGAAATAAAATCGTTAGAGGAACAATGGTCACGCGCGACCAGTACGAAAATTCCAAAATATGAAAGGGCAGTCCGCGAGGGGCCAACATGATCTCAGGAGGAATCATGGGAATGCCTTCGAAAGGATATAGGCCAAAATGCGCCAACCATATTTTGGTAAATACACGAGCCTGTCGAATGCCACCTTGCGATAAAATATAGTCTTTGGCTTTCACGAGTGCAGAGTGGTTGGCAGGGTAACCCGCCAGCCTCAGGGCAAAGTAGGCTTCGATAGACGTGCTTAAATTGCCCGGGCCATTGTAGTGCAAATTCCATGAGCCATCATTCGACTGGCGGCTCAAGATGCCCTTTGCAAGGCGCTGCATAAGAACGCCGTCGTCAAGATCGAGCCAACGCAAAAACATTATATACTCGGCATTCATTGTAATATTGTCGTCGAGTGGAAAATGCCAGTGGCCCTGTTTATTGAGCTTCGTCCACAGTAGATCTTGAAGATTGTTAGAGAGTGTCTCTAACGGATCACGAAAATGCGTGACAGAAAGAGGCTTTCGTAGACTGTTATCGAGACGAGAGCTCATCATGGATATCAGCTTGCTACTGTATTTTGAGGTGCTTAGGAAGTCCATTAAGAAGAGTTTCACGACGTGTCGTAAGGGCTCCAATCAGGGGGGCCTTGCTTCAATTGCCGTCGATAAATGATTTTGGTATGAGCCCAGGCTGGGTTAGCTTATTGTTGTGACCGAAAAATCAATTCCTTATGTAAAAATGCATGGTTGCCACAACGACTACTTATTTGTGGACAATCGCGAGGGGCGATGGAGCGCGATCGACTGGCCAAGTCTATCGCGACGTTATTCGAACCGAAGCAGCGGCATAGGCTCTGATGGTATTATTGTGGTGGATGCTCCAAAGAATGAGAAGGCGAGCGCCTTCATGAGGGTCTTCAATGCCGATGGGTCGGAGGCCAAGATGTGTGGCAACGGTATTCGCTGCGTTGCCAAACTGCTTCATGAATGGAATGGGCCACGCGATGAGTGGATCATTGAAACGCCCTCGGGTTTAAGGACTTGCTCGATAAAAGATTCGACGAATGCCGAGCGCTTCATTGTCGAAGTGAATATGGGGCGAGCCTCATTTTTACCATCATCCATTCCGGTATTGTTCGACGATATGATGGTGCTCAACGAAGAATTTGACGTGCTTGACCGAACCTTTCACATTTCGTGCGTTTCGGTGGGTAATCCGCACTGTGTTATTCGGGTGGATAACTTAGAGGCCTTTCCGGTTGAGAAATACGGACCCCTTATCGAAAAGCATGAGGTTTTTCCCGAAGGTGTGAACGTTGAGTTTATCGAGATAAAAGGAGGCGAGGTCTACCAGCGCACATGGGAGCGCGGCAGCGGCGAAACCCAAGCCTGTGGGTCGGGGGCGACCGCCGTGGGCATCGTCTTGATGCTTGCCAAAGAATTTCGTAGTGAAGTGAAAGTTCATTTAAAAGGGGGCGATTTGGTCATCAATTGGGATGGTCTGCGTGAAGCGTGGATGACCGGCGAGGCTGTGACGGAATCTCGCGGAACAATGATGGTATGAGATCTGGCCTGGCGAAATCTTTCGCGGTAATTTATGGGCTATGAATTACGATCACAACGAATCGAACCAAGGATCTCAAAGCGAATCAGACCTGCGTGCTGAACTAGAGCGGCTGAAGGCTGAAAATGAAAGTCTCAAGCAAGCTCGACCGGTTCGCGGCGTGCTTTCTATGAAAGTCAGTGAAAAAGGGGCGCTTTCTGTTTACGGATTGGGCCGTTTTCCCGTCACCTTGTACAAAGAGCAGTGGATAAAGCTTTTGGGTATGACGGACGAAATTCGCGAGTTTATCAAGACCAACGAATCTCGACTGAAAACCAAAGACTGACGCCTTTGTGAGCGGATACCCGTGAACTGATTCCCTCGATTTTATTTGAAGTTTGTCTAAGTTAATGAGAGGCCGTATCGCTTGAGGTGAGAGATTCGGCAGACGTAAAGTCGTAGTCTGCTTCAGAGCCAAGGGCTTTAAGGTATTGCTCACGCTCTTGCTTAGTCATAAATCCGTGCTGAATTTTCTTCTCCATCAGGCGAAGATCGTATTTAGTTTCTTCGGCTGTGTGAGACAGAATTACCTGAGTTCCTGAAGGACTTGATGTTTTTCCCATGCAAGATGATTTGCCTCTGGATGACAATAAGGTCAAGATTTCTTTATGAAATCAAGTGCTTCGAATTCAAAAGAAAGTGACAGCTTTTCGCTCGCCCTGTTTAATGGCTACCTTTTAGAGAACCAGATTTTGCCCTATCCTAAGCCCGATAGCACCTCTTGGGACCAAATTACAGACCTCGTCGATCGTTTTTCAGGCGATGTGGACTCTAAGAAAATTGATGAGGAGTCCAAAATTCCTCCAGAGTTGATTGATTCGATGAAGCAGATGGGCCTCTTTGGCATGATTATTCCCGAAGAATTTGGCGGCTTTGGGCTCGGGCAAACAGGCTATTCAAAGGTGATGGAAAAGATGGTGCAGGTGGACCCTTCGCTTACCATTACTCTGGGTGCTCACCAATCGATTGGGCTTAAGGGGCTTCTTATTTTTGGTACGGATAAACAAAAAAAGACTTATTTACCTCGTTTGGCCACTGGCGAGATGGTGGCGGCGTTTGCGCTCACCGAGCCTACGAGTGGAAGTGACGCTCAATCGATCAAGACCAAGGCCAAACTATCGAGTGATGGAAACCACTATATTCTGAATGGATCGAAACTGTGGATTACTAATGGAGGCCTTGCCGACTATTTCACCGTATTTGCCAAGGTCGATGTCATCCAAGATGGTGAGACCAAAGAAAAGGTAACGGCGTTCATCGTCGAGCGCTCAATGGGTGTTAAAAGTCTTGGTGAAGAGCACAAGCTTGGTATCAAGGGGTCGTCAACGGTTCAACTTGTTTTAGAAGATGTGAAGGTGCCCGCTGAAAATATTTTGGGCGAGGTTGGTAAGGGCTTCAAGGTAGCCATGAATATTTTAAATAGCGGACGTCTGGGATTGGCGGCTGGTTGCGTGGGGGGGAGTAAGTTCATGTTGCGAGAAGCGGTGAAATATGCCGTGGAACGCAAGCAATTCGATCGCCGGCTCTGTGACTTTAAGATGCTCAAAGCCTATATCGCTCAAATGGAAGTGACGACCTATGTGCTTGAGAGCATGGTCTATCTGACCACCGATTGGGTGGATAGAGGAGTCAGCGACTACTCCATGGAGTCGGCCATTTGCAAAGTGTTTGGATCTGAAACTCTCTGGGACAATGTGAATCGCTCCCTCCAGATTGCGGGCGGTAACGGATATATGAAAGATTATCCCTTTGAGCGTTCGCTGCGTGACTCGAGAATCAATCTTATTTTTGAGGGCACCAACGAGATACTCCGACTCTTTATTTCACTGACGGGGCTTCAAGCGGTAGCGTATCAGCTGAAAGGCACTCAGGCTGCCGTGCAACAACTTTATGCAGAACCCATCAAGGGATTTGGGGCTTTTTACGACTATGCGACGAAGCGGCTACGTCAGAAATTTTCGCCTGAGATGGCAAAAAAATTACATCCTCTTTTGGCGCCTCAAATAAAACATTTGGGACTTTCAATTGCCGCACTTTCAGAATCTGCGGAGATGGTCGTTAAGAAATATAAGAAGGACGTCGTAGAAGAGCAGCATGATTTGCGGAGAATTGCAGATATTACGATTGATTGCTTTGCGATGGCATCGGTGCTGGCGCGTGTGACTTCAGAAATCGAAGCTAAGGGCCAAGACGAAACATTGCATGAGCGTCAGATCGCGGCTGTTTTTTGTTCTGAGGCGCGTCGACGAGTTCGAACCAATGCGCGGGGGCTTGAGACCAATAAAGATAAAGCCCTCGATGCAATTTGTGATCGCGTTGTGAAGCGCTCTTAGAGCCCCGACAACAAAATCACGTTTTTGGCGGGCTCCTTGTTTCACAAGGGATATCCGTTGCAGCTTCGGACGCTCTCTTACCGTGTCGCAAAATAAACAGGGCTCAAATACGTATTGTTAAAATCAAGATAAGCTCGATCTAATTTTTCCTGAAGGTTTTGAATCCATACTTGAGGGTCATCAGGGTAAGCTCGGCCAATTTTGTGAAAGATGCGGGGTTCGGAGTCATTCACATCAGTCCAAAAAATGGCCTTTTCTCGTGCGTCGTTAATCAGTTTACTGAGCTTTTCCATGCGAGCATTGAACGTTTGTACAATCTGTTGATGGTCGGCGAGAGCGGCGTTTCGATGAGAGGTCGTCAGCTGACGAAGAGTATGAGCTCGTTCATTGGCCAGGTTCATCTGATGCCAATCGAGTGACCTTATCGTTTGAGAAATTTGCATTCCCAGAGCATCAACTTGATCGAGAAGAGCGTGGGTTTCTTTCCAGTTCTCAAGAGCACTGCGGAGGGTCATCTGAGCATAGTCCTGAGTCACAGAGTCATCAGAATTCAATCGACGCTGCAAGTCAGCATTGGGCTTTGCCTCCACAAAGCTTCGACTCAAATATTTTTGATTGGGCTCTAGCCAAATATGCATCAAGCCCGCTCGTCTTTGGCTCTCTTTGAGAAGACTCATATAGCGCCTCACCGAAGCGCTAAGATTTTGAATTAAAGCGTCTTGATTCTGTGTGGAGACTTGTGGCGGTACCGGTGAATGTGTCGGTGCCGCCGTTGGCGTGGGAATATATGCAGGTCGTGATACGACAGGTGCTGCAGTAGTTGTTGGGGTAGTGACTGCAACAGGGGCGGACGTTATCGATACTTGAATAATAGGCCTCGGTTGACGAGATGATATTAGTGATGGCGCTGACATGGGTACGGCAGCTCGATGCATAATTCTATCTATCTGAACCGAAAAACTGGGAGTGGCTGTGGGAGAACATATCTCGATGGGCTTATGTCGCTGAGGAATGATCAGGGACTCAGCTCTCGGCGATAAAAAACGTTTCTTTGCAGGACTTTGTTTAAGTTGTTCACTCTGAATTCTAGTGTCAGAAGATTTCTCTGATCGGACGCTTTTTTCTACAGAATCTTTCTGCCGATCTCTTTTCTTAAGCTGTCCGTGAAAGAGCTTTCCTAGCCAGGTCTTTCGCTCTCGTTTTGGCTCTCTATCAGACGAAGCCATGACTGGACCTAAACAAATCTGGCAGCCCAGAGCAGCCATCATGGTTATGAGGCCTATGGGTCGGAGTGATCGAGGCGATGGTACTGCAGTGGCCGTAATCGCAAAGTTTGTACTGAGGGACTTTGGCTCCACGATCGAACGGCTCAATGTAGGATTGTATGCCATACCCTCAATGGCTGCAGGATCTATGCCAAACTATCTCCTGGAAATGCCTAACTATCTCCTTGGAATCACAAAGATTCTGAATTTTATGATGTAGATTTTGGTGTAGATTTTGGACACACCTGGGACATTTTTGTTACTGGGGGAGTTCATTCCTTACTCCGACTTTACTGCTTCGGCGACCGGCGCCAAGATGGAGTTCCGCCAAAGCTCGTATACACCTGACTCCAAAAGAAATTGACGGGTAATAGTGACTGAATCCGAGACATTGCTCATAAGCTTTCGAATGGCGTCTTGCTGTAGCTGAAGAAGCCGTGCCTTTTCAAGACGAGATGCCAACGGATGCGATAACCAATTATAAAGTAGGAGTCGCAGATGAATCTGGCTTTCTTCGTTTTCTAAGATGCTCGTCCAGGTTGGCTGAAAGGACTTTGCTTCAGAATTCCATAAAATGTCATAGACCCCGTCTGCCCAGAAAGCCGTGTCCTTTAAAGGATGCATCGGCACCCACTCAAACAGTGCTCTCGATGGGTTGGCTCCCTTCGTCTTAAGTTCAAATCCATAATCTCCACTTTTAAGGCGATCCCCTAGACGATCAGCCAAGACTTCAAAGTCAGAGTAGCGGCGATTCACGCTTCGCAACTGCACTCCAAGTTTGTCTGTCTTTGCACGATATTTGTCGGAAAAGTGGAGCCCAATATACCCAAGCTTAAAATCATTGCCGATCACCGGCACCTGACCAGTTCTCGATGTTGCCTGAAGGCGTCTCAGTATGGACTGAACCATGCTTGCATTCCACACGCCCCATTCGATATCGCCGGTTATTGCGCGCTGGATCTTAATTGGCAACTCTTTCTCAATGACAGTTATCATCTCAGCAAGAGTATGGGTTCGTGCGAGAAACTCCGTGAGGCGAAGGCTTTCGTCTTCACTGTGTTTTAATCTTTCCATCGGAAAATCGACTACAATGTGCTGGTGCGCATGCGGCCAACGAATACCTACCGCATCAAATAGTTTCCAAACCGCTTGTTGAACACGAGAGGGTCGAACATTATCGACCCGAAAATGAAATTCCACTCGCGATGCATCATGAATGGTATCTGGGCTACCATGATGAAGCTCCCGATCGCCTGCAAAAGCTGAAAGATCGAGCCACTGAGACCCCTGATTCACTTCTCGTACCAGTTCAAAACCATGGAGTACCGGATCATGAAAAAAACTCTGGCGAGCACCAGACCCGTGCTTACGCAAGAGATTCAGTGCGGTGAGACTATCTCTGTTAAGAATCGCATTTTTCCAAAGCGGACGCACTCTCTTGTTCGAAGGCTCGATAAGAGCAAATACCCCCGCCGCATCCCTGGTCAGAGCTCCGTTTCGAAAAACCCAGGGCTCTGTTTCAATGGCGGAGCTCACGCCGTCATAAGCACGATCGTTTGCGAGACGAGCAAGACCTGTGAGACATTGCGCCGCTGAAGGTTGTGCTGTCGGAGTGGCGTAGGTCTCGTAGACGAGGCTTAGGCCAAGCGCTAGAAGCAAGATCGACTTCCAGTGACGATTTATTCTAATGTTTGTATTACTTAATCTCATACGTCTTTTTCTTGGCACCACCTGCGGC
>CAZRCG010000011.1:0-52320 GCA_964598565.1 uncultured Bacteriovoracaceae bacterium
GTTAGGCATGCCGCCAGCGTTCGTTCTGAGCCAGAATCAAACTCTCCAATTTTAAATTGAAAAGAAGAAACTTAGCTTTATCGTTATTCCAGAATCTGGAAGCGATAGTATCGCTAATCTCAAAAAATTTTAACGGAACAAATTTTTAAACGTAATTTTCAAACCGTCTAAAACAAGTTGCTACTTAACTTTCAAAGAACCGCCGCAAGGAGATAATCCTCACTCAGAGCCCATCGGCGCTTGCGGAATGACCCATAGAATCGAAAAAAGTTTTTCATGGCAATAGAGAAATCTAGGAAATTTCAAAAATTTTAAATAGTTCTCCTTCAAATTTTAGATAATCGGCCCTTGACCTCTCTTTCAATTGTTAGCTGCTTGACGCCCTGAGAAAAAGGGCTATAGGGAGGCCTGAATAAGAGCTGGTTTATTAGCCTCTTATGGCGTTCTTGAGGAGATTTGACCGGCTTTGCTAGGTACTCCTTCGGAATAAAATTATACGAAAGGAATCAATATGAAGATCAATTACACAATGTCGCTAAGTTTAGTTGCACTCGTGGCGCTGAGCGGTTGTGGTGGCGACTCAGGAATAGCTATTCCAAATAATTTCACTACGGGAAGCCTGGACGGGACCTATACCCTGAATGGTACCGCCTGTTCAGACGGTTCAAAAGTGGTAACCAATGAGGCGCTCGTCGATAAGTCCATAGCCGCATGGGTGGATTCTTACGAGCTCAATAAACCCGAAGTTATTAAAAGCGTTGTCGAAGGTGACGAATATTCCCACTCACGAGCTAAAGAACTCCGAGAGAGACTATTAAATGAAGAGACGAAAAGCGTCGTTGAATCGGAGGTTCGCAAACTCTACTCATCTCAGCTAACGACCGCAAATGCCCTGGATGAATCCTCACAAGGCTCATCTAGTAGCGTTTTAGCTATATTCGTTGACGCTTATGAAAATTATATCAAAAACGTTCATACATCTAAGATGACTGCTGAGGTAAATAAAGTACGTGACCTCCTGAATGCCAAACTTAGTGATAGCGCCAAAGCCAATTTGGCGAAGTCGATGGAAGAGTCCAAAGACTTCTACGATGAGTCAGCCGAAAGAGAGGAACTTGGAGCACCTGAGTATCTTCCAGAGATCGTCATAGCAGATGACATTATCACCACTCGCTTAACAAACAAGCGTACGGGTTGCGTTCAATCAGTTCCTGGTCGAATTTCCTACTTAGAAGAACCCCAAAACTCCATCCGTCTTTCTCTTGACAGCTCGCTTTTAGCGACATGCTCAGAAACTTGTACGCCGCGCGAACAACAACGATGTGACCAATATAATGCAGACATTAAGAGGATCGAGTTTGATCAAAACGAAGCCGGCATTACGCAAGAAGAAAAAGAGTCCTTGCAGCTCGACTCTGTTCGAACCTTTGCAGTTAACCGAAGTGCGGCAAACGCCGATCAACTAGTGTGGATACGTCTCACTAATTTGACAAAAAAGGTGAGAACAACGGCCGCCCTGAAAGAAGCCAGGACTTATTCAGCTACCGATGGCGCTACAGACGTCGCCTGCCAAGCGCCGCTAAATGTGGGTTATGTATTCAATAAAGCCCCTGCCCCCAGCAAAGATTCGAAATAATCTCAGAATCTTTGCCGCCCTCTTTATAGGGAATGCGATGATAGTGCTCCAGTATAAGGGCGGAAATTAGGCAGGTGGACAAATAATTGGCCCCCGGGAAAAAAGCTAGTTTTGTGAAAAAGCTAGTTTGTAGGGGCCCCCATTGGGGGGGGGTTCATAAGGCTCCCCAATGGGGGCCTTTTTCTATATCTACGACTAAAGGCACTGAAAAATCTTGAAGAGGACTGCCGCTTAGGTCAGTCATTTCCTTCTGTAGAATTTCACCAATGATATTTTGTTCGCTTTCAGGAACCTCCAGAACAAGTTCGTCGTGTACCTGCAGAAGAATTCGCGTTTTTAAGTTCTCCTGTCGAATTCTCGAATCCAGCCTCACCATGGCCCATTTCATAATATCAGCAGCTGTCCCCTGAACAGGCGCATTGATACTCATTCGCTCGGCCAAATTACGCAGCGTTACGTTTTGACTTAAAATATCAGGCAAAAGACGTCGGCGATGAAATAAGGTTTCGGCGTATCCCAGTTTTCGAGTTTTCTCTTTTAAGGAGTCCATGAAGGGCTTCAAGCGAGGGAAAGCGCCGAAATAGGCCTCCACAAAATCAGCGGCTTCCTTAACAGAAATTCTCAATTGTTGCGATAGTCCGTAAGCCGACAATCCGTAGACGATACCATAATTGATTGCCTTAGAACGCTCTCTAAACTCGCGTGCTTCACTGCCAAAAATAACGCGTGCCGTTTCGCTGTGAATATCACGTCCGCTACGAAACGCTGCAATGAGTTTTTCATCTTGCGACATATGAGCAAATATTCTGAGTTCTACCTGCGAATAATCAGCACTTGTTAAGCAATGCCCTGAAGACGCAACGAAGGCTTGCCGTATTTTATGTCCCTCCTCCGATCGAGTAGGAATATTCTGAAGATTGGGATTTGAACTACTTAAACGACCGGTGACTGTGCCGGTCTGATGGTAATGCGTATGTATGCGACCATCCGATTCTACTAGCGAGGGCAAGACATCGACATACGTTGAGGTCAATTTCGCAAGTGAGCGAAATTTCAAAATCTCAGAGGGTAGTGGATGCTCTAGAGCTAACTCTTGCAAGACGGACTCATCGGTAGAAAAACCCGTCTTCGTTTTTTTCTTTGCGCTCAGCTTGAGTTTATCAAAAAGAATTAACTGCAACTGTTTGGGCGACTGAATATTGAAATTCTCTCCCGCCAAACGGTAAATTTCAGCCTCAACAATTTTCATCTGAGCATGAAACTCACTCGAAAGTTTATTGAGATAGGGCGCATCCACAGCGATTCCAAGACGCTCCATAGAGCCGATAACAGAAACTAGTGGAATCTCAATATGTTGGTAGAGCCATTCACTGCCCTCTACTTTTAAGGAATCTCGAAGCAGTCGGTCGAGTTGAAAAGTAAGCTGAGCATCTTTGGCCGCATAGTCCGCTGCCTCGCCAAGAGGTATATCTGCAAAATTTTCGGAGCCCTTCAAGAGAGCTTCAAGATCGCCTTTGGTCTGCGTTAAAAACGCTTGGGACAATGCTGCTAAAGAATAACTTCGTAAATCTGAACGCAGTAAATAGGCCTGAAGCATCGTGTCATCACAAGGACCTAGAAGTTTCAAGCCCTCTCGAAAAAATACTTCCTGCTCAAATTTTAAATTATGACAAATCTTTCGGACTGAGGCTCGCTCTAAAAGCCACTGACTAAAATCTCGGGCTTCTATGAGACTCGGGCTCGTTTGGCCATGGCGCCAAGGAAGATAAAAGGCTTCTTTCTCAGAAAATGCAAAACTTAGACCCACAATAGTAGACTTAAATCGATTGAAAGAATTCGTTTCGATATCGATTGCAACAGCAGTTCCGTCTTTCATCTCATCTTTCAGACGCTGCAAGTGAGCGGCATCCTCAACAAGCTTCAACGCTACTGACTTGACGGGTCCCAACTGAGGGGGCAAGTCGCCATCCCGAAAAAGCTCAATATAATTTTCGAGCGCCCTTTTACAATCCCAGTCCAACAAGAATTCTTTGAGCGAGGGGGGCATAGGAAGACGAAGCTCGAAAGTCGCAAACTCAGGAATCTTTAAATCGTCCTTTAAACAAACGAGCTTTCGACTTAACTCAAGTTCTGCAAGCTCATTTTCGATCTTAGCCTGAACATTGGCAGGTAAGCTGTGGCGATTAGCCAATATTTGATCGAGGGTTCCAAAGTCTTGCAACCACTTGGCGGCCGTCTTCGGTCCAATACCCGAGAGACCAGGAATATTGTCGGAAGAGTCCCCAGTTAACGACAAGAAGTCACAAATTTGATGAGGCCCCACTCCAAATTTCTCTTTCACTTCAGCAATACCAAGGATGCGATCTTTGAACGAATCGAAGAGCACCACTCGTTCAGAAACCAAAGCCATAAGGTCTTTGTCGGTGGAAACAATAACGATCTTATCGCTCTTAGAATACGATTTTACGAAGGACGCAATCCAATCGTCAGCCTCAAACCCTTCTTCCTGCAAAATAGGGAGATGCGCAGCTTCACAAAGTTTTCGAACCGCTTCGATTTGTCCTGAGAGATCCTCGGGAGGAGGTGGTCGCTGAGCTTTGTAACGAGAATCAATTTCTTTTCTAAAGGAGGCTTTTTTCGAGTCAAAAACCACGACACAGGCCATGGGCTTCTGATCTCGGATCAGCTTCAAAAGCATCGAGGCGAAACCTGCTACAGCATGACTAGGCCTACCCTTTGAAGAAAGCGGCTGCAGTGCATAATAGGCCCTAAAAATAAAGGCGCTAGCGTCGACTAAAAATACGGGTCGCGACAATGACGACGTCTCTCAGACTCTCGTTATCTATCTTATTCTCTGGCAGAAGATTTTTTAGTTTGGAGATCGTCTATCTTTTTTTGAAGAGCTGTCACCTTCTTGGAAAGTTTCTCCACTTCCTTTTTTGAAGGCAGATCCATTCTCTTCAAAAGGAGGTCCCAACCCATTTGAGCCCCAGCTTCAATCTGCTCACGTACTTGATGCGCTCGTTTTGCAAGATCGCTGGTCTTCAACGACTGACTTCGCTTGGCAAGTTGTTGCAACTTCTTAAGTTGTTGAGATCGAAACTTCTCCGTCGATTTCAAAACAGCTCGAACTTGCTTCGCGGCGTTCTTTTCAGCTGCGGCAACTTTCTTTGAAAGTCCTTCGACTTGGGTACGTAATTGATTGGCTAGTGTCATAGGGTCTCCTTCTTATTCTCAGTTACAGTTCAGAGATACCACTAAAGTTAACAAAGGTTAATGATCAAATGACAAAACACGAGTATGCCCACTCGCCCATGCGACTTTACTCTTTCGGCGGACGCCCAATAGTTCCTAGGGGAATTTTCTTAAGATCACCCAGCTTTTGCCCCCGGACAAGAGCCACAAACGCCTTCAGAACGGTTGGTTCCAATCTAGCTTCTAAGGCCTCGCCCGTTAGAATATCCAGTGCCTCTCGGACACTCAAGGTTTTGACTCTGAAGGGCCGATCGGAAATCATGGCATCGAATCGGTCTAACAAAAGAAGAATATCGAGAATAATGGAATTGGTTTTTATGCCTTGAGGGTAACCTCCCCCGGACCGATCTTCATTGTGATGTAGGGCCACTTCTGCACAGAGATGATTGGAGTCTGCCCAGTAACTGGCATTAAGAACATAACCGACTAAGGGATGTTCGTAGAGAGCTCGGCGTTCAAGATCATCCAAGGTTCCGTTCTTTTCAAGAATCGTGGTGGAAAGTCGACTGCGTCCAAGATCATGAAACAAAAATGCCTGAAATGCGCGCTTAACGGTGGGAGGCGTTTTTACCCAAAGCTCCAAAAGGCGACAACCTACCACGGCAATGGTGAGAATATGTTTATAAGCATACGGGTCTCGCATTCTCAAAAGGCGCAGCTCTTCAAAGCACGCCGAAGGAACCCAAAGCTCTCCTACCCAATCCTTAAAATCGCTCGTCCAGCTGGAAAGAACCTTCTTGTAGGGTTCTGCTTCAAATACAGCCTGGCAGTCTTCAAAAAATTGGGGGCTCTCTTTAAATTTTGCTTTTCTCTTCAGGTATTCTCCCGAGTGAACCGCCTTCAGACCCCACTGCAATACGTGGCTGCCCGCAGGTGCTAGAACTTTTCCTCGAAGATCTTTGACAGCTTCTTGTATGAGAGGTCCCATCGTGACAGTTTATCAACGCTTGCCAAAGTCTTCAAAGACTCTTGTTCGTTCTAATGGCAACACAAGGATTTCTCGGCGAAGCATTTTGCCCCCTGACTTCGTGTCTTGAAAATGGAGGATTTGCTTCCCAGCAGGAACTTTAAGACCTCTCTGTGGCGTTTCAAAGGTTTTGCCCGGATGACTTTCGACAGTGAAAAGAGCAAATGGATACGAATCAATATCTATTGTGGCGTGCTGCGGCATAAAACTTGTCATTGAGACGAGTATGCCAACAAATACAGCGACCTTTGCAAAGACAGGACTCCATCGATTCCACGCCGACAAACGCACCTCAGTAGTCTCCATGGTTGCTCGTTTACGGACATTCTCGGCAGGATAGCTCACAGGCTGATAAGATTCTGCCAGCAAGCTAAGATCTCGCGAGTTTTCTAGCTCGTCTGCCAAAGCTTCGAATTCTTGAATGTGGTTATCGTCTTCTCTTAAGTGAAGAAGCCATCTTAACACACGGGCTATGGCGAAGATATCATCTTCAAAATTTGCTCGTCCTGTTTTAAGAACGGCGGGGCTTCTAAAAAATGGTCTTCCTGCAATTTTGAAATTTAGGCAATCTTCAGCATGCACGGCCGTTCCAAAATCGATGAGTTTCACCCAACCTTTCGAGGTGATCATGATATTATCTGGAGCGAGATCTCCATGCACAACGCGATCCTTCAAGTAGCGAAAAATCGAGGAGACTTGACCCAAAAAATGAATCAACCAGCAACGAAAATCCTCTGAAGATAGGCGGGTTAAAAAATCGCGAAGGTCACTGAGCGCGCACCCCTCAATTTCTTCTAAAACAATGGAAGGAATTTGGAGCGTGTCCGAAATTTTCCTATAATCTAATCGGTACGCCTTTATGATACCTGGATGAGAAAGCTCTTTGAGAATCGCGAACTCTCTTAAGAATTGACCCTCCATTGTTCTGTCGCCATAAAACTTGGGCAAGGGCTCCTTGAGAATTTCATAGTGGCCGAGTGATCGTCGTATTTTAGTAACTAAAGATATGCCGCCCCATCCGAGCTCCTCCACCGACTCTTGGACCTTCGGTGTCAAACCGCAGTAGTGCTTAATGTTGAGAAGCGATATCGGCATAAGACCAGATGATGCTTCTACACTGGCTTTGAGGGCCCTTCAAGGGGTCACCTGCCCCTCACCCCCAAAACTGAGGCAGCAGATCTTGGTCCGGCCCTAGGGCCTTACAGACGTCGGCTCCTACCGCTTTAGGCATATCTTACCCACCGCTATGTCGGTCGTGGACGAGGCTTTGGCCGAAGGCTGCCGGAACGCAGCTCCTGCAAGAAAACCTTCTCGCTCACTTTGAAATGTCTCCTTAAGATCACAAAGCGGCTGTATAAATCGTCTGCTAGCCAGCATGAGAATGGAGAAAATCAACAGCACGACACACCAGACCAGAAACTCCCCGATGACCTGCCCTTTCGCTCTCAATCGCTTCATACTCATTGATGATAAAAATCGCTCATCGATCGTCGAGTATTACCCTTTTGCTTGAGGACATCTTTGGCTTCAGAGGGTGCTGACTCGCCCGCAATTGCGTGAGCTGCCATATTCACGCGGTCTCGAAAGGTAGATCCCAAAATTTTAACAATCGGGATTGAGGCGACCCCCAACAGCGCGACCAAAACGATATACTCCATCATGGTTTGCCCGCGGCGCCGATTTTGTAGGCTCGTAGAGCTCGCGCGTTTAAGGGGCTTGCCAGAAACCCCCCGCTGTATCGTTGTCTTTAATGTCGTTTTCATAGGTGCATCTCCTTCAGCGTTCTAGGGATGCAAAAATATAGACCGTGCAAGAGACGAGGGTGAATGACGTGTTAAGAACTGCTGAGTTGGCGGAAGTTCCGAAGAGCGATAAGAAATCCGATCAAAGCCCCTCAGCTTACTTTCGTGATAAGATCGTCCTCTGGCCGTTTTTTTCAAGAATAACTTTTGAGAGCTCGAGAATCTTGGAGCGCCCCTTAAACCATTCATAATATTCGACAGCGCCATTTGGAAACTCGATGCGTTCTACCCTCTGATCTCGTGAGGACACAAGAACTCGCAATTCTTCGTTCTTAGCGTTTTGAAATATCCAGAACTCCCCCACCCAATTATGACCCCAGTCCTGCTGAGGCTCCTGTGCTTCAGCGTCTTCGGTGGCATCGGCGGCATCCTCTGCCTCAACAACAGTCTCTATCTTCGGCCGACTCACGACTTTCGGCCTTTGCACTTCAAACGAAATTCTCTTCAGGGGAATCCAGCGCTCTAAAAAGCCGCCGCCCTCCCAAGCAAGAAAACTTTCTGGAGTCCATGAACTACACGTGGCCGGCTCTTCAGCCTTACCGCAAGTCCAACCTTTTTTTGTCCAGGTCCACGACTCGATTCGACCTTCAAGACCTGCCTGCCATTCACCACTTAATTTCATTCTAAAGTCGCCATGGGTTTTTTTGATTCGCTCGCGCAAAAGATTTCGATCAAGTTCGTCTTGCGCCAATAGCGCACCAGAAGCGAGTAAGCAGCCCACAAGTGCGACTAGACCCTTGACGCTTCGAGACATTAGACTCGTCGATTTAAAGTTCATTCGCATACTCCTTCACCAGCTCGCGGGTTGCAGTACCGAGGGAGCTTTTCAGATAATAATGTAAATTGGCTTCTAGAAATCCTAAGCGATCACCAGCATCAAAGCGCTTACCTTGCAAGACAACTCCAAAAAGTTTTCCTTCAAGTGCCAGGCGTTGCAAAGCATCTGTGAGTTGAATTTCTCCAAGCGCTCCCGTCGACTGCTTTTCTAAAATTGAAAAAATAGAACGAGGTAGAAAGTAACGACCCAAAATGGCGAGCCGCGAGCTTGTCTCCGAAGGTTTAGGCTTTTCTATAGCCCTCATAACTTTCATAGAATTCTGAGGGTCCACCTCGCAAATGCCGTACTTCGATACTTCCGACTCTGGCACTTCTCGCAGAAGCACACAGCCCGCACCCTCGCGAAGTGCTGCTGGCAACTGCTCATGGGCCCTGAAAAGCTGCTGAATACCGGGGATGTCCGCATCGACAAGATCATCCCCAAGGGCGACGGCGAAATGCGTATCTTGAATAAAATGGCGCCCCATCCAAACGGCATGCCCTAAACCTCGCTGCTCTCTCTGGCGAACCGAATGCACTGTCACCAAATTCGACAGAGTCTTCACAGCGGCCAAAAGATCGCTCTTTTTGCTGCGCTCCAAAGCAGCCTCTAAATCAGCTTGCACGTCAAAGTGGTCTTCAAGGGCCGACTTTCCCCGTGCGGTGACGAAAATGACATTCTTGGCGCCAGCGGCCACCGCCTCTTCTACCACCCACTGAATAATGGGCCGGTCAAATACAGGAAAGAGCTCTTTAGGTATAGCCTTCGAGGCTGGCAATACGCGCGTGCCCCAACCAGCGGCTGGAATAATCACCGATCTCATGGGCTACAGTTTAAGCAAGATGCCGAAAGATCGACTACCCTTTTTTATTTTTAGGCTGTTGTTTCAACCCTTCGATCTCACGCTGGATATCGCGCAATTCGACGGAAGCTGGCTTGAGTTGTGCGACCTGATCTCGAATAGCTTCAGCTTTCGTGAGATTTCCGATATCCACGGCCATGCGAGCTGATTTGCGGTAGATAATCAATTTCTCATCCACCGTACTAGCCCTCATGGCAGCATTATCCAAAGCCGACAGAGCTTCTGCATCGCGACCTTCCCCAAAAAGTATTTCACCCTTACGAATGAGAGGCGCAGGATTTTGAGCGTCGTTTTGAATAGCTTGGTCTAGAATTCGATGTGCGTCGCTCGTTTTACCTTCCGCAAGAAGGGTGTCTGCATAGACCGTCGCCACATTGCCACTCGATGGATTTGCTCTATACAGTTCTTCAATTCGTCGGCTGCCCTGCTCAGGCTGACCCTTCATATCGTGAATAGAGGATACTCCATAGAGTGCTTGAAGATTGTTAGGATCGCGCTGCAGCACTTCTTCCATAGATTGTAGCCCCTCATCATAGCGGCCTTGAGTGGCATACACTTCTCCAAGCGTGGTTCGAGCAAAGGTATTCGCAGGATCTAATTCGGTCAGGCGTTTGACATATTTTTCAGCTTCAGCCCAGTTGCCCTCATTAAAATAATAGTCCCCCAAAAATGCCGAATATTCCTTCACCTCAGGATTCTTTTCAAACAAATCGAGCGCCAGCGGAAGCAAGGTATCGTCTTCGCCTCGATTGTAGAGGTCGGTTAAATTCTGGATATGATTTTGAACTTCAGCGGATGCTTTCAGATCTCGGGCATCAGAAGACTCGAGCGTTTCTCGCAGTTTTTCATTCATCCAAACATTATTAGAACTGGAACCTGAACGGGTATTTTCTTGGTAATCTTTTGAGGTGGGTCGAGACATGCGGTCCGCGATCTTTTCAGCTTCTTCAGAGACAAACAGGCGGTATCCCGCCCAACCCAGCAGACCTATCAAAACCGCTACAATTGCATAAAAAGATAGTCTAGAACTCATAGAGGCCTCTTAATAGCACAAACCATTGCGGCCGTCAGCAGGGTCTTTATCGGCAAAAACTGGCCCAAAATTTGACAGAAGCCACTTGAGACTTACGTTAGAGGAAAGGAGTTCTCTTTATGGGACGATGTGTAGGAATAGATTTAGGCACCACAAATTCAGTGGTGGCCATTATGGAAGCTGGACAACCTAAGGTTTTAACCAACGAGGAAGGCGGGCGTACGACCCCTTCGGTGGTGGGCTTTGCTAAAGACGGCAACAAACTCGTTGGCCAGGTAGCCAAACGACAAGGGGTGACGAATCCTCAGAATACAATTTTTTCATCGAAGCGCTTTATTGGGCGCGCGTTTGGCGAGTCATCTGAAGAGTCCAAACGAGTTCCTTATAAAGTTGTGGAAGGCGACAAGGGCGATCCTCGCTTTGATATACAGGGCAAAGTCTATAGCCCCCAAGAAATTGCGGCCCAAGTACTGATGAAACTGAAGAAGGCGGCCGAAGATTATTTGGGCCAACCAGTGACCGAAGCCGTCATTACGGTACCCGCGTATTTTAACGATTCGCAGCGGCAGGCGACTAAAGACGCCGGCACAATTGCGGGCCTCGATGTAAAGCGTATTATCAATGAACCGACGGCTGCAGCCTTAGCCTATGGTCTCGACAAGAAGAAGGATGAAACCATTGTTGTATTCGACTTAGGCGGTGGAACCTTTGATATCTCCGTCTTAGAAGTGGGCGACAATGTGGTGGAAGTAAAGGCCACCAATGGCGACACGCATCTCGGAGGTGACGATTTTGACATGCGAATCATGGACTGGTTGGCCGCTGAGTTTAAGCGCGATCAGGGTATCGACCTTTCGAAAGATCCCATGGCTCTTCAACGCTTAAGAGAGGCAGCTGAAAAAGCTAAAGTTGAGCTGTCTTCAACACTCGAAACTGATATTAATTTGCCTTTCATTACAGCAGATGCATCGGGTCCTAAGCATCTTCAAGTAAAACTAACGCGTAGTAAGTTTGAATCTTTAGTAGAAGATCTCACCCAAAGAACACTCGAGCCTTGCAAAAAAGCTCTTGCTGATGCGGGGCTAACAGCCGACAAAATTGATGAAGTCATTTTGGTCGGGGGAAGTACGAGAATCCCTCGCATTCAACAAATTGTCAGAGAGTTCTTCGGCAAGGAACCCAATAAATCAGTGAACCCTGATGAGGTGGTTGCTATCGGTGCAGCGGTACAAGCTGGGGTTCTAAAGGGTGACGTCAAAGATGTATTGCTGCTCGATGTAACGCCCTTGTCTCTTGGAATTGAAACTCTCGGCGGCGTCATGACAAAGCTTATTGAACGCAATACAACGATTCCTACCCGCAAGAGTGAAGTATTTTCGACGGCAGCCGATAATCAAACCAGTGTTGAAATTCATGTTCTGCAAGGCGAGCGCGAAATGGCCCGAGACAATCGCACACTTGGACGTTTCTTTTTAGAAGGTATGCCAGCCGCTCCCCGAGGAGTCCCTCAAGTAGAGGTGACCTTTGATATTGACGCAAATGGTATTCTTCATGTCGCGGCCAAAGACAGGGCCACAAATAAAGAGCAAAAAATTCGTATCGAGAGCTCGAGTGGTCTCAATAAAGACGAAATTGACCGTATGGTTAAAGATGCTGAAGCTCATCGAGAGGAAGATCGTGCTAAACATGAGCAAGTGGTCACCCGCAATCAATTGGATCAGATGATCATGCAGACCGATAAGATGATTCAAGAACAGGGTGCTAAGCTGGATGCGACGCTCAAAGGCTCATTAGAAACCGTGCTTGAGGCCGCCAAAGCGAGTTTGAAGGAAGAAAAACCCGAAAGCATTAAAAAAGCTCTCGAAGATTTGACAGCGGCCAATCACAAGGCTGCCGAGGCGCTCTATAAGTCTGCTGCCGCCAGTGGCGACGGTGCTCCAGGCGCTTCATCAGGCCCAACGGGCGAGGCGGCCGCGAACGACGCTACGGCAGGAGGGCCTTCTGATGGGGTTATCGACGCTGAGTTCACAGAGCGCAAGAACTAAGAGCACGTAGCAAAAATGAGCGCCTGCTGTGTTGAAGCGGCTGCTTTTACGTGCAATTTTTCTGATTTAGTCCTACGATTTGCCGATGCAATTTCTGGTTCGCTTATTGAAGGGCATTGAAAAGGCCGGCAACGCACTTCCTCATCCTGCCATTTTATTTTTTGTATTGGCGTTTGTGGTGGTGCTGATGTCGTGGTTCGCATCCATCTTTGGCCTATCAGCTCCTCATCCTGCCACTCAAGAAATGGTAATTCCTGAGAATCTCTTATCGATTTCAGGGCTCCATTATTTGCTCACCCATATGGTAAAGAACTTCAGCAGTTTTGCCCCTTTGGGAACGGTGCTCGTTTTGATGTTGGGGTTTAGTCTGGCCGAAAAAAGCGGTCTGATCTCGACCATGCTTCGTCTTCTGGTTCTGAGAGCTCCGAAGCAATGGGTTACTCCTGCAATTTTTATGGCAGGGGTTCTATCACATACCGCGTCCGATATCGGATATGTTATCTTGGTTCCACTGGCTGCGATGATTTTTCATTCGATAGGCCGCCATCCGCTGGCAGGTCTTGCCGCGGGATTTGCAGGAGTTTCAGGGGGCTTCGCTGCCAATTTTATCTTGAGCGCGGCCGATCCACTGCTGGCAGGCATTTCTCAAGAAGCGGCGAGGATTGTAGATCCAAATTATATCGTCACCCCCGTAGTAAACTGGTACTTTATGGCGACATCGTCGTTTCTAATCGTAGGCATTGGCACTTGGGTAACTCATAAAATTATTATTCCCTATCTTGGACCTTACAAAGGCAATGTCGAAAAAGAATCTCTCGATCGACTTACAAAAAAAGAACGTCGAGGCCTGTGGGTCACCGGCTTTGTTTTTCTTGCGCTGATTGGTTTGATTGTGTGGGGCGCCTATCCGGAAGACGGCTTTTTAAGAAATTCTAAAACAGGGGGTCTCTTAAACTCACCCCTCTTGCACGGCACGGTCGCGCTTATATTTTTAGTAGGAGCCTCGTGTGGGCTCACCTTTGGACTTGTCACAAGATCCTTCAAGAATGAAGGCGATATTGTTAACGCCATGCAAGACGTGATGGTCACCATGGCGCCCTACATTGTACTTGTCTTTTTTGCCTCTCAATTTATCGCTCTTTTTAATCACTCGAATATGGGCTTAATACTGGCGGTGCATGGTTCTGACTTTCTGAAAACTCAAGGTTTGGACGGCCCACTTCTGATGATCGGATTTATTTTTCTGACGATCGTGCTCGATTTATTTATAGGAAGTGCTTCCGCAAAGTGGGTGCTTATGGCGCCGATTTTTGTGCCTATGTTTATGATTTTAGGTTATGCTCCGGAGCTTACTCAGGCGTCCTATCGAATTGGTGACTCCGTCGTGAATATTATTTCGCCGTTGATGGTTTATTTTCCACTCATCCTTTCATTTGCGCAGAAATACGATAGCCGCGCTCGCGTCGGCACTGTAGTTTCGATGATGATTCCATATTCCGTGTCTTTCATGATCTTCTGGTCGAGTCTTTTGTTTCTGTGGATGACGTTAGAATGGCCGCTCGGACCAGGGGCTCAACTTTGGTATGTTTTACCAACACCGGGTACGACCCCCTAGCGCATGAGTTGAACCAAACGAAAATTGACCCACTCCATTGTTTAGATAGAAGACCAACCACTGCCCCACAGAATCCCACAAATCCCAAAATGCCCCATTGATGACCCAGGGCATTACGAGGTTCTGGCGTGCGAGAGCTTCACGGATCACAGCTATCTTACTGAAATCATTACCATGTACTCACTAGAAACTAAATTCCATTCGCTGCCTTTTACCCTGGCACAGAGCTTGCATATTGGCCGCAACACTACGACTAGAGAACGTAGGAGGAAGAATCTATTCCAGGGAGAGACGGCGAGTCTTGAACGGAGGGATCTTCCAGTTAGGGGTAAATAAATGAAACTGAAAAATAATCGCTACGTGCGGAGTGGCACGTTATTGACTGTGGTCGCCATGATGGCGGCCTGTGGGCAATCGGAATCATCGCAGAGGTACAATGCAGCCTCTCGTCAGAGCCAATCAGCGTATCCTGATTTAACTAACTATGGGGCTGCTAATGCAAGAGCCTCCAGCTCCGGCACTTTAGCCGGCACAAATTATGGCACTAGCTCGTCGTCATCGTCAGGATCGAAATCGGGATCTTCGAAAGGGCTTTGGGCCGCGGTGGGAATTGTGGGAGTTGTGGGAGCTGGTCTGCTCGCCTGGTATCTCATGAAGAAGAAAGACGGCGGTTCACTCAGTAGCCTCTTTGGAAAAAAATCAAACAAAGATACGGCCAGCAAAGGGTCGAAAGAAGCAAAGCCGTCGGATAGTGCGTCAGCTTCCGGTAAGACATCGGAACTTACAGTTGAAAAACACGGACAATTGCCATCATCGAATTCTTCAACAGATCCAGTGCCCGCTGCGCCACCATCCGACGTGCCGTATTCCGCTAAATCGCCTATGGTCAAGCCACCAGCTCACGCATTGCCTTCGGTGGTATCTGATAACTCACTTGCTCTGTCGCGCTCTACAGCAGAAAAAGACTGCGAACCAGAATCTCCAAAGTCCGGCTTTGATAGAAAGCAATTGGAGGAAGTTTTGAAGATGGCTCGTGCTCAAGTGAAGTGGAAGTGAGGGAAATAACCATGAAACAACTACAGAAAAAGACACCAAACTATGAGATCATCCTGCTGAGTCTCTTAATATTAGCTGGATGTTCTGCGGGTGAGAAAGATGCAAGCTCCGAAAGCTCCGGCAAATCTTCTGCACCGATAGTAACGAATCAGCAAAGCCCGATGGGAACATTGCCTGCGGCCAATCAAAGCGCTTCGTTTAACGGAAATGCTTTCTTTGACTCAATTCAGCAAGCTTCGGCTCAGCGACAGGCTGAGAGTCAGGCCTTTCAAGAAAAGCAGAATCAGAAGCGAGAAGATTTTCAAAGAGAAATGGCAAAAATGGCCCGAGAAGACAATTTAAAAGACTCACTTACGAACTTTACAACGATCGCTCTTATGTTTCGAGGCACCCAACTCTTTGCTTCGGACGATGAGGACTGCGCTCAGGAGCGATTTGACAAAGATATCAATGCTATTTTGAAACATTCAAAGTAAGTCATCTTCAATAATTTTGCTAATCGACGCTCGTGTGGAAGGCCGAAGACGAAATGTCTTCGGCCTCTTTTTTTTCGGAAATATCGGATATTCCGCCTCTAGAGTCTCAGAGCGCTATCACTCGAAGCTCGCACTAGAAATGGCCCTCGACATGCACCGTATGAGAGCCATGAAATCGAGATACCTATTTCAATGCTCTTGGACGTTTCATTTAGACAAAGCTCCTGCGTATAGAACTCTGCTAAGGAGTGTTTTACTGCACTATTTCGAACCCCTTCGTAGAGAAGGTGGCTTTCAAGTCTATCGTTATTCTGGAAGCGAAAAAACTCACTGCATTTGGGGAAAGGCCCCCGATAAAGAGACCTTCAACAGAGCCCTAAAAATTATTAATATGGGTCTAAGTCGATGGGTGAATTCGAAAGGCCGATTCTCAACCCCTTTGAGCAGTCGCAGTCACTTCATTTTTGATCAAGCCCCTATCGAAAAAAATGTGGCCTATCATTCGCGCCGATGCCTTGTGGGAACCCCTACGTGGATTCGCTTTCAACGCCGCGAGCGGTACCTGGAGATTTTAAGAAGGAAGATACCTCTATGTCCGGCATCCGTTTAGGCCAAACGGCTACCACATCGTTCTCGAGAGGCGAACTTCAGCGTATCGATATTCAAGCTCTTATTCGTCAAGGTCTTCCCAAACTTGAGATCGTCGGACTTCCACAAAACGTGATTCGAGAAGGCTCCGGACGAATTCTCTCGGCGCTTCATCTCTTGGGATTTTCGCTGAGAAATCAGAAAATTCTCGTGAGTTTAAATCCCGCAGATCTCAAAAAGGAGGGAAGCCATTTTGATCTACCCATACTTGTGGCCATTCTTAGAGCTCTTCAACTCTTGAATCAGCCACCCGAAACTGATTTCTTTTGGGGTGAACTAAATCTCGATGGAAGCTTGCGACCCTTTACATCGTTTTTGGCACATCTTCTATTTGTTCAGGACGAGAACCCTCAGAACTTACGGGCTCCCTTTCCGGCTGACGAGATTGAATTTCTCGAGCCTTATCTTCATCGTAAGGCCCATGAGATTCATCATATTCATGAACTCCTTGAAGAGTCCCACCCGCCAAAGAAAACAATTATCAAGCCAACTCTAACGCTCAGCCAGTCGACAAAGGCTCTGTATGATTTTTGGCTGTCTCATCATCCCAAAAATTCTATATGGGAGACTCTTCGTGGGAATCCCTATCAATTTGAATTGGCCTCAATGGCTTCGATTGGAAGACTTCATATGCTGTTCGAAGGACATCCAGGCATGGGCAAGACTTACTGGTCGGTCGCACTTCAAGAAATTCAGTTGCCGCAAGCCAATCAGAACTGGAAAGACATCGCCCGTATTCGAATGGGTACTCAGAGCGTTACGAGACAAGAAGATCTGCTGCTTCGGCCGTTTATTAGCCCCCATCATTCAAGTAGCTCCCCTTCCATTATTGGAAATCAGAATCCGGGACTCATCTCAAAGGCCCATGGAGGTATTTTGTTTTTAGACGAACTGCCGGAGTTTCGACGCGATGTATTGGAGGCACTACGCGAACCTCTAGAATCAAAACAGATGACTCTCGGACGTGCCAACGGTTCCAAACAATTTCCAGCGGATGTGCAGGTTGTAGCTACGATGAACCCTTGCCCCTGCGGAAGAAAAGAGTCAACCAAACGATGCTTTTGCAGTGCCAGCCGAGCCGATGCCTACCAGGCGAGAGTATCCCAACCCTTAAGAGATCGATTTCATCACCATGTATGGTGGAAGCATTCAAATGAGACTCCCGAGAGCCCATGGACATTGCAAAAGCTAAAGCGTCGGCTCCTTGATGTTCATGATCAACCCGTTTGTTTGAACGGCCTGCAATTACCTTCTTATGAGTCTCCTCGACGGCTTAAGTTAAGGCTCGAATCATTCACAGCATGGTGTCGACTTCGTTCGGTTAGCCAAGCATCACAAACGGACTGGAACGCTTATGAACAGTTTATCAGTTTCTTTGACGACAGATACTCATTGCCCGCGACACAACCAACCAAGCAAAAGGCCTTCTCATGACCAAAGGCATCCTTTCAGAGGCATCAGTAAACAATAGTGTCACGACACAAGATCTCGAAGAAGCCGAACTTCGCCTGTTCGAAAGTCTCTGGTCTCTGGAGGCAGGGATACAAAACCAACATAAGATACTTAAAAACCTCGAGTTAAAACTTGATCGAATCATTTTATTGTCATCGCAAAAATAATAACGCCGATTGTCTTCCCGAATGTTGATGGCAATAGAACTCTACGTGCTCCGGAAAAGCAGCCCAATTTGGGTCGCTAACTCCGGAGCAAACGTAGAACTTCACGTCCGCGTAAAGCCTTCTTTAATACGATATTCTCGATTAATATTTGAGACTCAAAGCACCTTGAACTATATTTTAGTTTAGCCCGCCTGGATTTTGATGCATCATAGTGACAACAACGATGGGACTTCTAACAGTAGGATCTTGGTTATTGCTTTATGTAAGCTCAGCCTCGGGTCCTGAAAATTATTGGGGGCTTTGGGCTCAAACGCAAAAATATCGCCATGCCAGCGAGGGCGGCGTTTGGAAGACCCCGCAAGATTTTGAACTTCGCCGCTGGCATGAGTTTGCAGAGCGCGAGCTTCTTTGTGAAATGTCTCACGCCCTCATTTATGGACGCAATCAAACTCGCAGTGGAATCATCTCCTTACCCATTGACCAGTTCTTTAAGAGATACCCTCAGGCGCGCTCGGTAAGCCTTGTCTATTATAAGATCGATCGAAGCCTCGAGCCCGTGACACCAGCGCCTTATGCGACAGGGTCGGCCTCGCGTGAAGTAGTAAAAGAGGCCTTAGCTAAACGAATGCCTCGCGTGGCGTGGAAGAAAGTAGATACCGTAGAGCCGACCTTTCGGATGATCATGAGCCGAAATCTATGGCAGAGCCTTCGAACGCAGATTCCAACGCAAAAAAATCTTCCTCGCAGCACTTACGACAGTCTTTGGTGCCAAAAAATGAAGGGTGTTCTTCCACCCGTCGAACTTGTAAAGGTCGCCACTGAAAAATGAAACTCGTTAGTTCCAGGAAAGACCTTTGTGCAGTGAAAGACAGCAAGAAAAGGCCGTGGAAGCTCGTTCTAAGCGTTTTGACCCTGCTGCTAGCTTCGAACGTCGCCTTCGACACTGTTTACAGTCAGGATTTTTTAAAAAAACTTCTGACCAAGTCCCCGGGTCCACTTTCGGAGGCTCATAAAACCTACGACGCTGTGTCAGGATGTATTTCTTGCCATACGAACAAATTAGGGGGAGACCTCGAAAATTCAAAATGCGCCAGCTGTCATACTGAAATCAAAATTCGACTCGAAGAAAACAGGGGCTACCATCGAGGAAAAACTGAATGTCATAAATGCCATGCAGACCATAAGGGTCTTGATCACGATATTTTTGGACCTACCGGTTGGAAAGAGAACTTCGATCATGATGAGACGGGATACTCTCTCCTTGGCAAACATCGCGGTGTCGATTGTGAAAAATGCCATACCACAAACCGAATTCATATTGAAACAAAGCAACCCACGAAAACCAGGACCTATCTAGGCAATTCTACCGACTGTGTGAGCTGCCATGAAAAAGATTACGAACATAAATTTTCGAAAGAAAAATGGAAAGATTGCATACTGTGCCATACCAGCAATATTACCGATTGGAAGCCAATTGCTAAGACTTTGCGATTCAAGCACGACGAAACCAACTATAAATTGGAAGGCCTCCACCAAAAGGTGGGCTGTAACGACTGTCACAAGCCTAATGAAGAAATTAAACGCCTAATGGAATTTGCGCCGTTGGCGTTTCAAGCCTGTACCGATTGCCATGTGGACCCGCATAAAGGTAAGTTTGGTTCAGCTTGTACCACTTGCCACTCCGTCTATCGACCTTGGGATAAAGTCACACTCAGTTCTGCCGCCAAAGCGGCACCAGGTTCATCGAAAAAATCGAAAGATCAAAAAGAAAACCAGAAGAAAAAATCGAAAGATTCCACTGAAGAAGGCTTTGATCACTCAAAAACGCGATACCCTCTCAAAGGGTATCACAACGCGGTGTCTTGCGAGAGTTGCCACTATGATGAGAGCACTCGATTTAAAATAGACAGCGCTCGATTTGATGAATGCTCGGACTGCCACACTATGGCCCATGGGGATCAGTTTAAAGGCCAGTCGTGTGAATCATGTCATGTCAATGATAAGAAATTTACGATGTCGACGTTTGGACTTGAACGCCATAACAAACTGGGTTTTGAACTCACTGGAAAGCACCAAGTCATTGACTGCCAAAAATGTCACTTCGATGGGCAGTACGAAAAGGTCACTTATGCCGAGTGCTCGGACTGTCATCGAAACCCCCACGATCAACGCGAAATCGACCAACAATGTGACTTTTGCCATGTGACTACAAGCTTTGCCTGGATAAAGTTTGATCACAATCGACAGACCGATTTCAAATTGACCGGCAAGCACCGGGATGTTGCCTGCACCTCTTGCCATGTGATGGAAATTTTCAAAGACATGCCGGCAGACAATAGCAATCCCAATTGCCAGAGTTGCCATAGTAGTCCTCACGGGACGTCTATGCCTATGACCTGTCAAGACTGCCATAGTACCGACAATTTCAAGAAAGCGAAAACCTTCGACCACAAACAGATGGGTCGATGGGAGCTCAGTGGGGCCCACCGAGAAATTTCATGTGAAAAGTGTCATGCTGATCATTTGAACGGTAGCTATACAATTGAGCGCTCTTCGGGGGCCTCTACGACGGCCTGCATTACCTGTCACAACGATATCCACCAAGGCAAACATGGAGATACCTGTGAGAGCTGCCACTCCACATCAACTTTTGAAGTTACCTTAGGAGCTCAAGTTCACGACTTAGGATTCTTTAAGCTCGAAGGAGCTCACGATAAGTTGGGCTGCAACGACTGCCATCGTCCAGACACACAACTTCAAGGAAATGGCGTTCTTTGTGCCACGTGTCATTCTTCGACAGACCCTCACTTAGGCAAACTCGGACCCCACTGCAGTGATTGCCACCGTCAAACGGCATGGCTCCCCACCACATTCAAGCACAACCGAACTGCGTTTCGACTGAGTGGGGCTCATCGATTTGTATCATGCGAGAGCTGCCACAAAAATCAAACCTATCAGGGCTTACCTTCTGACTGCTATTTTTGTCATTCAGACTCAATGGTCACAGGTAAACCTGGCCACGATCGAAGCAGTGTCATTGACTGCGCCGATTGTCACTCGCAGATATCGTGGACATTACAACGGGGTAGTGGTCTTGGCCTCTTTCCGGGTGGAAGGAGCGCAGCCCAATGATTTCGATTTTGGCGCTTAGTTTAGTCACAGCCTCCTCCTTTGAAATGAGTGGGCGATGGAATTCGTGGAGCTATTATGAAAGCCACGAATGGAATTCGACGACCGTGGCGCTCATTTATGACTCCATCAGCAACGATTATTTAGGGGCGGCAGTAGGTGCAGATATCGCTGTGGAATGTGCCGTAGCAGGAAGAACCTGCATCTACCGAAAGCTGAGTGGCAACGAAATTATCGTCGAACATGTAAGCGATAGCGGCCGCGAAACGATTGTCAGACCGAAAGATATTTGGCTAGGAAGTTTAGGTGGCGATGTCCGATTAAAAAAGGATGACTGGTCCGCTCGAGTCAATACAGATATTATGGGAAGCTTTCTAGGGGAGCGAGCTCTGACCGGCCATCGAAAGTTTCGACTTAATGCGAAGGAGATTTTTGCTCAACGTCGATGGAATCAGTGGATCTTCAGTGCAGGAAGGCGACGCTCGTTCATGGGTATTACGAGTGACGGCGCGACAGCTCTTTATGATTTTTCTCAGGATGAAGAAGCGCGTGTCGTAGGAGCTTATGCCGGGCTTGCGCCGAATCCAATTACGAAGATGTTTTCGAAAGACTTCGTGACGGTTGGCTCGACGGTTCGCTGGATTCCCTCGTTTTCGAAAACGTCAGAAACGAAACTGCGACTCGAAGGCGATCTGGTATCCAACCTCTACAAGAAGAAGATGAATCGCTTAGATCTCGTTACGAGAGTTCATTTTACGCCCATTCAAAAAGTATCGTTTATACAAGACTCAACCCTCGCGTTGCCTTGGATGGGTTCGGACGGCAATATAAAATCGACTTTCTATTCTCTCAATTCTCTCTTTAGACCCGACAGTCAGTGGTTTTTTTCAGTTGGATTTACGCAGTTTCGCATTCACCGATACCTCGAAGACGCTTCGGTTCGTTGGTTTACAGATGAAGGAGGCGTTCAATCTCTGCGGCTAGGCGACACTCTAGATCGCTCTCATCGTTATCGTTTTGACGCACGAGCGAGCTATCGAGCCGCGGTGGAACTCCAACCGTTTACACGATTTCGCTACGAACTGAGAACCTTCGACGATACGAAGATTAAAGAAAATTCTCCTCTCGAAGTGGGTACAGAACCGCCAGCAAATAATCTAGGTCTCGTAGGAGGAAAAGATGCTTATCGGCTAACTGCGGGCGTTCGACTCTTTCTCTTTGATCAGCGCCTCCATACTGAGACATCAGGAACTTGGGACCAACGCTTTCGCTCGAAAGGCTGGGACGCCAATCAGAAAGTAGCCTGGAATTCTGATGACCAATGGATTGCGGATGTAGATATAACTTATATGAAAGCGAGTTATAAGACCTCTAATGGCCTCAATGTAAACAATAGCACGGAACTCTCGGGCGAGGACTATTACGCCTCCCTTGGAATTGCTAAAAGCTTTCTCTCGAAGTGGGAAGTGAATCTCCGCTATGATTTTTCATATGAAAAAGACTTCGCTCTCGACCGGCATATTTTTATTCACGGTGGCCTCATTCGCGTGGATCACTCTTTTTGATCTAGCACTGGCTCAACAACAAGTCCTCGTTGAGGTTCTCGATCTAAAAGAAAGCCCCGACCCTCTCGCTAAGACTGTCAGTACTTTAAAGAAGGGAGATCCGATAAAAATTTTACAGACTAAAGATAACTGGCGTCTGGTTGAGTTTCAGTTTCAGGATCAGTTCACCATTCGAGGCTGGGTTCCGACAGAAAGTATCGGGGGCCACTTGTCAGACCATCATCTCGCTCTCGATCAAAATCCCTATCAAAAAGGCGAAATGCCCCTGCCGGAACCCCCACCCAATGATTCCTCGACCGATAGGTTTCCAAATTTGCAGTCTTCAGGAAGACTTCCTGTACAGCCTCCTACTACCACCGACTTTCCTTCTCTGAGTTCAGGGGCATCAAAAATTCCAGAATTTAAAGCTCCAAAACGAAGCGGCCCACCGCGTGCTGAGGGCCCTTGGCTTATTGAGGCCCAGGCTGGCCTAGCGCTATGGGCGGAAAAAGTAAAGACGATGGAGTCCGCCGCGTATACTGACCCCTATTTGGACTATGATATGATGGGACTTCTCGTTCGACTCTCAGCAGCCTATCGAGAGAGACGGTGGGCGCCTTGGACTCTCGAAACCCGCCTTTCTTATTCATGGACCAATTTTAGTAAGGACTTAGAATCGACCGACAGAGTCCGGTTGCAAAGCCAAGGAATTCTTGCGCAGGGTCATGAGATAGAACTGACCACTCTGGGCGGCTATCAGATTTCGCGGCTCAAGCAATGGCCTCGTTTTCAATGGTCGCTCGAACCCAGACTAGGCTTTTCTTTGCATTATTTTCTTTGGAATACCAATCAGCTTTCCACTCTTAGTACAATAGATCCCCAACCCGTGCTTTTTCCATTTCAGCGATTTTCGCTACCTCTCGTTGTTGAACTGGCTTTTCGTTGGCTCCCCTACCTTGACTTCACCCCGACAGTCGGCGCCGAGTTTTTCTCTTCCCATAGGGAAGGGTCAAGACAAGCCAAAGATCCGGTGGAAGATAGCTTTCAATCGGGAGAATCAGCGGGTGGCTCATTTACTATTCCATGGGGATTCAAGGCTCGATTTCATCTTTCGAGTTTTGAATGGGGACGAGGTCAGATTGTTGCCGACTATCACTCGTACGCCTACGAACGAAAGTTTAGCGGCCAGGGTCAAAGGGCTGGCCTTGCGCAACAGAATACCACGAGCATGATATCACTCTCGCGAATAGGGCTGGGTTACGCTCTGGATTTTTAAAAAGTTCACAGGCGTTGATGAAGTCTTTTTTTGTATAGTATTAAGCAACCTATTTTATACTTCTTATCGATTTTATCTATTCAATCTATTAATTCATGGTCATTGTTATGGATAAACTAATGAAAGATGTCATTTCGAAAAAAAGTTTAAACACCAGGTTTTAAGGTGAAAAAATGGATCCAATAGTCTGCTTCTTTCTCCTCGGTCTCACCGCTGGAATTTTAAGAACAAATCTTAAGTTTCCAGAAGGATTTTTCGAGGCAATGAGTATTTATCTTCTTGTTGCAATTGGGCTTAAAGGCGGGGCAGTGATGGCTGAAACCGGAGCCAGTGATTGGGTAGTGCCAGCTTTAGGAACGCTTGCGCTAGGATGTTCTGTACCAATCATTGCCTATTTTGTTCTTTTCAAGATATTGAAGTTTTCTCGTGCGGATTCTGCAGCGCTTGCTGCTCACTATGGTTCGGTTAGCATCGTAACTTTTGCAGTCGCCCAATCCTATCTCGAGCAAAAGCGTATTCCATACGAAGGCTTTATGAGCTTACTAGTGGTTATTATGGAAATACCGGCCATAGGTGTGGGCCTACTTTTGGCAAAAGACCTTAGCTCAAAATTGTTTTCAGGACAGGTTCTGCGAGAAGTTTTTCTCAATAAGAGTATTTTTTTACTTTTAGGAGGTCTGCTTGTTGGAGCATCTCTGACGCCCGATAAGTTGAAAGTCTTTGACCCATTCTTTATCGACCCATTCAAAGGTATTCTGGCGCTCTTTCTGCTAGAAATGGGTCTTTTAGTATCAAAGAAAATGGGTGATCTTCGTCGAGTTGGCGGTCGATTGATTGTATTTGCGATTTTGATGCCGATATCTGCCGCTATAGGCGGGGCTTTTCTAGCGAGAGTCGTCGATCTTTCACTTGGAGGCACGGTGATTCTTTCGACTCTGTCGGCGAGTGCTTCCTACATTGCCGCCCCGGCCGCAGTGAGACTCTCCATCCCGGACGCAAACCCAACCATTTATCTTACCGCCGCCCTTGGAATCACATTTCCATTTAATGTGTTCGTTGGCGTCCCCCTTTATACAGCAATCATCGAAAGGATCTTTTCATGAAGAAAAAGTTTTTGCTGAACGTGATATGCGAAGCTGCACTAGAGGAAACTCTTGCAGAAGAAGTCGAAAAGGCTGGCGGCGCTGGTTTCACGGCACACAGCGTGAGAGGTCGTGGCAACCACGGTAGTCGATCGGCCACTACGGAGGCAGACCGCAATATTGTATTCCAAGTAATCGGATCTCGGGATTTGACTAATCGACTGGCAAAAAGTCTTGAAAACAAATTTTTCAAAAATTATGCGATGGTTCTTTACATTCATGAGGTCGATGTTTTGAGGTCAGAGAAATTTTAGGCGGGCACGATCTATAAGTAGGACCTATGGAGGGCTTGTCGCCAAGCTCTGTTTTTTGGGACTGTCGAGAAACGTCCAGATGCGAGGCGCCAAGGAAACGAGCACCGGAATGGGGTTTAGATGCCCTTTTCGTAACGAAGAGCCCTGTTAACGTTGTCGATGCGCTACAAAGGCCACAAGAACAAATGCTAGCAACGCCATGGCAATACTAAGCCAACCGACAAAAGTGTAGTGAATTAGCCTGCCACCCTCGTCTTTCAAAACAATCGAACCGGCAGTGAAGGCTGCTAAGGACGATGCCAATTGTTGAGTGGCATTGACGTAGCTCATAAGTCGACCTCGAAATGCAGGATCTAGGGACGTCTGAATGATAGCCATCGCCGGAACCATGCGTGCACTTGTGGCGACAAAGAAACTACCACTGATGAGTAGAATCCAGCCGAGGGGGTTAACGCCTGAGTCCAGACGATGAACACCGCTCGTACCGAGATGCGTTATAAAAAATATAGGAAGGCATGACAACAAGACGGCGACCAAAAATATCTTAGCCGAGCCAAACATGTCAGCGAGTCGACCGATCAAGGGAGACGAAACCACGGTCAGAAGACCTCCGGTAATATAAATGAGAGAAAGTTGATGATTAGGAAGACCCGCATTAAAAACAAGGGAGGGACTAATAAAAGGAATAATCATAAACTGACCAAAGACCAATAGTCCCATCAACGTTAAAGGAAACGGAAGACCCCAATAAAAGCGACTGGTTTGACCGGCGACGGGTTTCTTCTCCATATGACCGATCATCGAGGGAACCAAAGCTCTCGCCAGAGGAAAAAGCGAGATCGATAAAATTCCAAGGGCGATGAACGGAGCTTCCCAGTTAAAAGTCTCTGACAGTATTAGACCCAACGGCACTCCGACAATCGCCGACAAAGAAAAGGCTGTCATTACAATACCCATCGCTGTAGCGCGGCGGCCCTCCTCGAAGAGATCACCCAAAATCGCAAGAACAATGGAGCTAATGACACCTCCAAAAAATCCCGCCAAAACTCTCATCAACAACAGACTCCAAAAATTGGATACTAGGCCGCAACCTAAGGTGCCGAGGGCGAAGCCAGCAAAAAATATTAGTAACGCTTTTTTGCGGTCGGTGCGGTCTGAAATAAAGGAAAAGAGTAGCGATGATACAGTGGCAGAAAACGTGTAGGATGAAATCAAAATACTAAAGTCTTGCGCACTCAGATTGAGCGTCGTCATCAACGTTGGACCAAGCGGCATGATAATCATGAAATCAACGACATGAAGAAACTGTAAAAGCGCCAATATAAAAAGACTGCGGCGCTCGCGAGCACTGAAGAGCCTGAAAATAGCAAAAAAGTTCATGAAGAATTCTTAGCCCACATGAGCAGCAGAAAAGGAGTGTGCAGGTGGCCAACTTTGAAAAGCCTCCACCAAGGGCCTCACATCATTAAAGTGCTCAAACCGCACATGAGGAATAGATCGCTTCTCGCAATAGTCGGCCAAAAAACCTTTGGCCAAAACGAAGTCGGCGACTTGAATGGCGCAAATATCTGAAATGCCGTCCCCAATATAAATAAACTTTTTGAGGGAATTCTGGCGACGAACGCGACGCAGAGTATCCCCTTTACAATGAGAGCATCGTCCACACGAAGGACTCTTCGAAAGCATTCGTAGAGTCCAGCCCTTTTCATCGACCACCAGGCCGTTAGCCAACCGTGGAAACCGCGGCCAAGCCTCTCGTTCAAAAACTTGATCGATAATGGACTCAAAGCCGCCACTTAAAATTGTAAATTCGATACCTTCGGAACGAACCCAATCCGCGAACGACTCGAAACCAGAGTCAACCTTCACCGCTGCCTCAATCACATCTTTCATTTGCTGAGAGCTTAAAGAAAAATTTGAAAACGCTTCTACCAGGGCCTGACGTTCACTCACCTCGCCCCGCATAAGCCTCCACTCTAGTTGCAGCCACGCTGAACCGCCATAGGTACGCAATAAATACTTCAAAGAGTCCGTCGACGTGATGGTGCCGTCAAAGTCGCAGAATATCGCAATGTCGGAAGCCAAGCCCATGAACGAAGTTTAGAAGCTCGGTTAAGGCCACTCACGAACTTCGTAAGTTTGCACCAAAATGCACACCTCCGTAGGAGGTTACCCGATAAATCATTCGGGGGCGGCTCAGATAGGAGCGACCCGACCAAAGTTCGGCTTTCCGCCGAACAGTCAGGGGTAAAAAAAGGGCCCAGTATACGACTGGGCCCTTAAAATGTTCTTTGTGCCTTCTCTGCCGGGCCCCTTCTGACGCATGACGCGATCGGGTCACGGCACTCGCTTCAAAGAAAAATTATTTATTCAAGGTCTTCTTGAATTCAGCGCTAGGTCTGAATGTACAGGTCTTCGATGCTTTAATCGTAATGGTTTGACCTGTTTGAGGATTAACCCCTTTACGCGCCTTACGAGCCTTCACCGTCCAGGTTCCAAAACCAGGAAAGCTAAATCGCTTATCCTTCTTAAGACCACGAGCTAGAACTCCAAAGGTACTCTCTACAACTTCTGAAACAGCCTTCTTTGATAGGCCGGTTTGTTCCTTACATATTGACGCAATAAGATCTGACTTTGTCATGCTTCCTCCGATTGATGATGTTTTTTCATGTTTCCTCGCCAGAACTCCCCTAGCTTTCTGCATCTTACCGATACAAGCGCCACTTAAGTCTCTAGCAGGCTCTATTCTTCAAGGTGTGATTCGCCGTGTCAACGACGACTTAACGCAAGTTACCGTCAACTTTAAGGTTTTTTGACGAATCGCCGCAAGTGGGTGATAATAAGAGAAGCAAGTGTCGGGCTTCTAACCCATCAACCATAGGCGCTCATTGAGGCCACAGCCAGGAGGAACAAGCGCGATGAATAAACTACGTTCCAGTATTGAATCCATTTTATCAGATACGAAGTACGTTGAGTCCTTCAAAGAAATGGGATGGACAGGAAGTTTTTGGGACTACCTCAAAATAGTTGAGGAGGATCAACAAGTCTGCCGAAACGCCTTTCAGCGCCTTTACGATATGGTCATGAGTTACGGCACGACCGACTATGTCGATGCAAAGAAAACCATCGTTCACTACAATTTTTTTGACGATCCCGACGACAATGGCCGAGACGCCATTTTTGGTCTCGATATACCTCTCATGAAATTCGTCTCGGCCCTAAAATCGGCTGCCAAGGGATTTGGCACCGATCGACGCGTCTTACTACTTCACGGCCCTGTGGGAAGCTCGAAGTCCACCATGGTGAGGCTCATTAAGAAAGGTCTCGAGCGCTATTCGAAACGCCCCGAGGGCCGCCTCTATACTTTTACGTGGGCGCTAAAAGATCCCGTCATTGTAGAAGGTAAGCCTCTGCTCGGCGAGGGGGCACTCGAACTCGATTCCCCCATGAATGAAGAGCCTCTCAAGCTCTTGCCCGTGGAAGTTCGCAATGAGGTGCTTAAACAAATCAATGGAAGTCGCGCGCCAGAAGATCAAATTAAAATTGAAGGTGATCTCAATCCGTGCTGTCGCTTTATTTATAACCAATTGCTTGCTTACTACGGCGGAGATTATCGAAAGGTTCTCGAGAACGTTCGCATTCGTCGAATGGAACTGTCCGAAAAGAAGCGAAGCGGAATTGCGACATTTCAGCCTAAAGATGAAAAAAATCAAGATTCCACAGAGCTTACGGGCGATATTAATTACCGAAAAATAGCGATCTTTGGCTCTGAATCCGATCCACGAGCTTTCAATTTTGATGGTGAATTCAATGTTGCCAATCGAGGTCTTATAGAATTTATCGAAGTTTTAAAATTGGATGTCGCTTTCCTTTATGATCTTTTAGGAGCTAGCCAAGAACATAAAATCAAGCCGAAGAAATTTCCTCAAACCGATATTGATGAGGTCATTATTGGCCACACCAATGAACCTGAGTATCGAAAACTTCAAAACAATGAATTTATGGAAGCGCTGCGCGACCGCACCGTAAAAATAGACGTTCCCTATATTACCAAGTGGACGGAAGAAACCAAAATCTACAAGCGCGACTACAATGTTCAGCGCGTACGAGGCAAGCATATCGCTCCCCATACCCTAGAGATGGCGGCCATGTGGGCTGTACTCACCCGTCTCGAAGAACCCAAGAAAGCCAACCTAACTCTGCTCCAGAAGTTGAAACTCTACGATGGCAAATCCTTACCTGGCTTTACCGAGGACAATATTAAAGAACTTCGTAAAGAAGCTCCTCGAGAGGGCATGGAGGGAATTTCACCTCGCTATGTTCAAGATAAAATATCAAATTCTCTTGTATCGAATGAGGCGACCTCGGTGAATCCATTTATGGTTCTTAGCGAACTCGAGGGTGGACTGAAGCATCACTCGCTCATTGCCAATGAAGAAACTCGAAAACGCTACCGAGATCTACTGACCGTAGTACGCCAGGAGTATGAAGACGTGGTGAAGAATGAGGTTCAACGAGCGGTCTGTGCCGACGAAGAAAGTATTCAGAAACTCTGTGCGAATTATATCGATGCGGTAAAGGCCTATACGCAGCGAGAAAAAGTACGAAATAAATTTACAGGCCAATACGAAGAGCCTGATGAGAAATTGATGCGGTCTATCGAAGATAAAATCGATATACCCGAATCTCGCAAAGATGATTTTAGACGAGAGATCATGAACTATATCGGCGCTCTGGCTGTTGAAGGTAAGACCTTTTACTATAAAACCAACGAGCGTCTGCACAAGGCTCTTGAGCTTAAGCTTTTTGAGGATCAGAAAGATTCCATCAAATTGACTAATTTGGTTTCGAATGTCGTCGACAAAGAGACTCAAGAGAAAATCGATGTCGTTAAATCTCGTCTGATTAAGAACTTTGGTTATAACGATGAGAGTGCGACCGATATTTTGAACTATGTGGCCTCCATTTTTGCTCGAGGCGATATCAAAAACAAAAGCAGCTAAATGACGTTAGCGAGGGTTCGGTGTTTTTAAAAATTAATACAGACCACGCACGATTTAGACAGATAGTCCGCGGCAAGGTTAAAGATAACCTTCGCAAATACATTACTCGTGGAGAAATGTTTGGGCGTAAAGGAAAAGACTTCATTAGTATACCTTTGCCTAGCATTGACCTGCCCCACTTTCAGTTTGGAGATAATAAAGGCCAAGGCGTTGGCTCTGGGGATGGCGCTCCTGGTGATGGCGTAGGTAATGGTCAAGGCCAAGCGGGTGATTCAGAAGGTACTCATGTTCAAGAGGTCGACGTCACGCTGGATGATTTAGCTCAAATGATGGCCGAAGAGCTGGGTCTACCCAATATTGAACCTCGTGGAACAAAAAATATTTCGGCCGTTCGAGATAAATACAGCGGCATCCACTCCATTGGGCCGAAGTCTCTGCTCCACTTTAAGAGAACCTATAAAGAGGCTCTTAAAAGGCAAATTTCTACGGGAAGCTATAATCCAGACGATCCTCTCATCGTACCTCAGGCTCGTGATCAACGATTTCGCACATGGAAATCTAAACCCGAAGAAAACAATAATGCCGTCATTATTTTGATTATGGACGTCTCGGGCTCCATGGGAGACGAACAAAAAGAAATTGTTCGAACGGAAAGTTTTTGGATCGATACCTGGCTTCGATCTCAGTACAAAGGTCTTGAGACTCGTTATATTATTCATGATGCGTCGGCCAAAGAAGTCGACCGTGAAACCTTCTTTTCGACACGAGAATCGGGTGGAACGATTATTTCATCAGCGTATGTACTACTCGAAGAAATGATCACTCGAAGCTTTTCACCCCAAGAGTGGAATATTTATCCCTTCCACTTTTCTGATGGCGACAATTGGTCCGCGGACGATACCAAAAAATGTTTGGATATTTTGAGCCAGCGCATCTTGCCCAAAGTGAATATGTTTTGTTATGGCCAAGTCGAAAGCCTCTATGGCAGCGGTCAATTTCTGAAAGACCTTCGCGACCACTATCAGGGTACGGCACCTTACTCTGATCGAGTTATTTCGTCTCGAATTCCTGGCAAAGATGCCATCTATGACTCAATCAAAGATTTCTTGAAGAAGGGATATTGAGATGGCCGACTTACCCAAAGATCTTCGAGCGTATCAAGACGAGATTGAAGGTTATGCCCGAAGTTATGGCCTCGACTTTCATCCCGTCGTCTTTGAAGTGGTCGACTTCGAACAGATGAATCAGCTTGCAAGTTATGGCGGCTTTCCTACGCGGTATCCTCATTGGTCGTTTGGCATGGAATATGAGCGATTGTCCAAAAGCTACGCCTATGGATTGTCTAAAATCTACGAAATGGTCATCAACAATGATCCGGTCATTGCCTACCTGCTAAAATCAAACGCTCTCATGGATCAAAAGCTAGTCATGGCCCATGTCTATGGACACGCCGATTTTTTTAAGTGCAACGCTTTCTTCGCAGCCACAAACCGAAAAGCCATCGACATGATGGCGAACCACGGCGTTCGTGCGCGCCGTTTCATTGAGCGCTTCGGATTTGAGAAGGTGGAGAACTTTATAGATACCTGTCTATCGATTGAAGATCTTATTGATCCTCACGGCAATTTCATCAAGCGCCGCCTTGAACGCGGCGATGAAGATTATGCCGATGACCTGGATATTCCCAAGCTTAAGGCCAAAAGCTATATGGATAAGTTTATTAATCCTCCCGAATTCATGGAAGAGCAAAAAAAGAGAGCTCTTGAGAAGAAGCAGAAAGAACGACGATTTCCTGAAAACGCAGAGCAAGATGTACTGTTGTTCCTTATTGAAAACGCTCCCCTTGAAAATTGGGAGCGAGATATTTTGTCTATGATCCGGGAAGAAGCCTATTATTTTCTACCCCAAGGTCAAACCAAGGTAATGAATGAGGGTTGGGCGAGCTATTGGCATTCCACCATCATGACGAAGCACGCCATGACAGATGCCGAAGTCATCGACTATGCTGACCATCACTCGGGCACCGTCTCCATGGCGGGTGGACGATTCAATCCCTATAAAATCGGCATCGAGCTATTTCGAGATATTGAAGACCGATGGAATCGCGGCCGCTTCGGAAGTGATTACGATAATTGTAACGATATCGCGGCTAAGAAGAACTGGGATCTTAAAACGGGTAAAGGCCGAGAGAAGATTTTTGAAGTTCGAAAAATTTATAATGACGTGATGTTTCTGGATGAGTTTCTAACACCTGAATTCTGCGCTGCCCACAAGCTTTTTGTGTATCAGAAGAATCCCAAATCTCATGAATATGAGATTGCCTCTCGAGAGTTTGAAAAAATTAAACGTCAGCTTCTCTTTCAACTCACCAATCGAGGTAGGCCGCGAATCTTTGTCGTCGACGCCAACTATCAAAATCGCGGCGAACTCTATCTTTTTCATCGTTACGAAGGGGTCGAAATGCTTTTGACGGCCGCCCGCGATACCCTAAAGAATGTTTTTCTTTGCTGGAAACGACCCGTTCATATTCAAACGATCATCGATGATCAATACCGCCTGCTTAGCTACGATGGTAAAGACTTCAACGAACGCACCATCTCAAAAGACGACGCAGTCCAAGCTTGAGGGCTTCGGCAACAACCTTGATTCGTTACTTTCCCAAATATCTTTGGCAGCAGCATTGTCGAGCCCAACAATCACCGTTCCATCATACGGTATAGCGGTATAAGCGTCGATGAATCCCCTAAGATACCGCCCGCAACTATTTCACAGCCACCTTGCAAGACCTCGTAAATTAAAACGCTTAGAATCTCAAAAGTGGCAAGAAGCTGCGTATAGGCCATTTTAATGCCTTGGCTGTCTGGCATGATGATTGCTTTTATTTCTCGTATGTCACTGTCGCGAAAACTGGGTCAGATTCTCATGGAGCAAAATGCCGTGAGTTCACAGCAGCTAGCTCAGGCAATGGCTCTACAAATGGCCCATAATTCGATGGCAGCAAAAAAGTTGAGAATCGGTGAGATTCTTCTGCTCCAAAAGATCGTAGACCTTCCTCAACTTCATGAGGCACTGCGTGTGCAAGGGCCCCCTGCTCCTCCTAAAAGTGGGGAAACCAAGAACGACTCTGAAGTGCATTGGATTACTCTGTCTCGCTTTAAAAGGTGACAGATTCCTTGGCTAAGTTCCATACCTTTGCCCATTGTCTAGCGCCCCTAGAATGATACAAATATTTGTTTGACGCTTAAGAAGCAAATGGGCGCTATACTCTTATGAAGTTCTTGGGAAGACTAATGACTCTGGGAAAACAGGCAGCGGGGACATAGAAATAAATGGGCTTTGGGGCAGTGGAGAAATTCGTACCGGGAGTGGAAATATTGAGTTGATCTATACGCGCATTCCAGGTCGTGGCGAGCTAAAGGTTCGATCGGGGAGTGGGGACATTGAGATTTATTTCCCGGAAAAAGCCAGCATCCAAACTAATCTTCGGTCTGGAAGTGGCGAGACTCTGAATGAAATAGGTCACCTCCCCGAGGGAATTTTTAAAGTAGCTGCTAAATCTGGCAGTGGCGATGTTAAGGTTAAGAAACTTAAATAGGATGTTTCTGAATTTACAAATCGATTTCTAAAATGAGCGGGCAATGATCCGAGCCTTCCTGAGCTTGGTCCATCACCATGGAGGAGAGACTTTTTTCTAAGCGTTTTGAAACCATAAAATAGTCGATTCTCCATCCCTTATTTCGGCGGCGAGAGAATTGGCGGTACGACCACCACGAATACTGATCTCGAGCGTCAGGATTAAAGTGGCGAAAAACATCCGTGAAGCCCGCATCGACAAGTCGGTCCATCCATTCTCGCTCTTCAGGCTTAAAACCACTTTCACCATCGAGCCCGACGGGATCATGAATATCGATCGCTCGATGCGCAATATTGAAATCCCCCGTTAAAATGAGATTCTCTTTTTTGTCGAGTTTCTGGAAATAAGGAAGAATCTCTTCAAGATATCGCATCTTAAAAAGATGGCGTTCTTCTCCACTGCCGCCGTTAGGAAAATACATATTGAGCAATGTGAAATTTTTAAAACGACTCACCACAATGCGCCCTTCTCGATCGTAATCTGCCAAGCCAGAGGGCTCATCATGGCCGCCCAACCCAGGCCGAGTCAGCGTAAGGCAGCCGCTATAACCGGGTCGATCTGCCGAATGCCAGACCTGTCTCCAGTCTCGAAGAGATTCAACAATTTCAAAACATTGGTCTTTGTGAGCCTTAGTCTCCTGAAAACACGCTATATCCGGGTCAACTTTTAAAAGATAGTCCCCTAAACCCTTCTTCCAACAGGCGCGAATGCCGTTGAGATTCCAACAGAGAATTTTCATCCACTTGTTGTATCGAGGTTATACTTGTTTGTCAGCGATCTTTCGTGCGACCACGAAGCTGTTCTCGCTGCCGGGCCATGACAAAGCGGTGAATATACTCTCGATCGTCCGCATGAATGCCCACAAACTCGCTGCTAACTTTTGTAGAATCAATGGCTACAATCTTTCCGGCGGCAACAAATCGAAATTCTGGCATGGCGGGCAGAACGCAATCGATCATCACATGATTCCCAACTTTAAAATTCGTTGAGTCGGCAAGGTCAAAAGATAGACCTCCAGCACCTAAATCTCCCTGAGTCCATTGATAAGGATTTAAGCCGGGTGCAATATCACCTTGAGACTGTCCCAAAGTCTCTTCCATGCGCTCTAATCTTTGATCCATATTAATAAGAAGTTGAAAGGCCTTCTCTAGCAGTACTTTTGTTTCATCTCGAAACGATAGCTGAGAGAGCTGGGTCTCAACTTCCATCCTAAGAATCGAGTAAGGCGAAGGTCTCATAGCTTGGGAGACAAATAAATTGAGCTCTTCGATCTCGATGGTGCGTACGCGTATTTGAAACTCACAAGGAACTCTAAAGTACTCACGCTCCGAAGCCATGAGTCGATTATATCACGAAGGATCCAGAGCACGCCTACGCATCGTAAGACAAAAATCTTTGTTTAAGCGCAGCGTAGCAGCTATCGACCTCTTGGCGATAGGCTGACCAGCGAAGCGCGCCACGTTTCACCAGTTCGCTGCGGTGCTCACTCCAACAACTCATCGCATCAAGCCACTGAGTCAAAATGAGCGGCCGCACCAAACCCCCATCGGCGACCGTCTCTGGCAGAGCCCCTTGATCACTCGATAATACGGGGACGCCGGCCGCCATAGCCTCCAAGGGAATTCGTCCGAAGGCTTCCTGCCACTGACTGGGAACGAGAAGACCCTTCACGCAAGGCCAGAGCGGTCTCAACGACTTTTCTCGAGTTCGAAATTGAATATTTGCAGGAAGTCCTTGAGGAGGCTCTGAATTCCAGTTACCCAAAAAAACAAAGGATTCTCTGGGAAGCGCCTTAGCAAGTTCGACGGCGAACGATAGCCCTTTAACTTCCACGGGATTCACAAAGAGCCAGTAACCCGGAGGGCTCGACTTCATGTCCGTTGTTTCTACTGGCGTATCGCAAGAAAAAATAGGATTTGGCCAGTAGTGAATCTTAGCCTTAGGAAAATCTTTTTTTACTTCTCGCGCCATAAACGGCGATGCCACCATGACGTGACGAAGCTTGGCATACAAAGTGTCTAAGGGAGAAAAATCTGCGAGTTTATTCAACCTTGGATATTCGTTATCTGAAATATCCAGCCATACGTGATCGGCATCTCGATGGAGGAGAGCAGCGGCAAGTAAAAAATCGGTATAGCTCGCCCATACAAGTTCTGGCTTGGTCTCTTCACACAGTTGAGACACAAGAGTCCGCGTGCCAGCAAGCGACTGCAAAGAATCGGGATCAACTGAAGTGTCAAAGCGCACCTCGATAACGCTTCCATCTACTTCGTAGCGATAGCGATTGAGACCATCGGCTACAACATCCATTCCCTCGGCTTTCAAAAAAGACAGACTCCCCTCTTTCCAGGTCAGTGGCAGAAGGCAAATCATCTGAACATCAACTTCCCACGAACGCAAAATATGAAAACGCTCCAGCATACAAATATCGGCGCCGTTTAAACGAGCTAAGAGCTGCTGTTTAAGAACCAAAAGTCTCATGCCTTTATAGTATCGTGAGGGCCTCTGAGCTGTCGCGCACAAAGATCTTGGAAAGAACCCTGAAGTCGCGTAAAGCCCAGAGACTCATGGACGAACTTTGTGACGACAATTCCCTTACCTTATCGGCTGACTTATCGAGCGCCATTTTCCATCGAGCTGTCACTAAGGCTGAAGCGGAACGGCTGCGCCTTCGCTGTGAAAATTATCAGCGCGAAGACTTCAAGGGCTGGGACCCTGCTGTGTTCTTTCCCTATTCTCAGTACTTTGGTTACCTTTCTTCACTGAAAGCTCGGGCGGTCATGGAAGAACTGGCGCAGTTCGGATATTTAGGCAGCTCGTACCGACTGGTAGACATTGGAGCGGGCACTCTTGGGGCTAGTCTTGGCATTATCGATTTTTGTCGAGAACGTGGAATCGAAATTCGAGAACATTATGCCGTTGATAAAGACCTAAAACCCCTACAGTGGGCAAAAGATCATTTCTCATCGTATCTCTCGTCCACCGTTATAAGCCATAACTGGCCTCGGCCCGATCGTTTCAATGAGCCGTCTACCGACCAAAGCTCGCAGACGAGTCTCTATGTGCTGTCAGACGTATTTGCAGAAAACTCGCAGTACTGCAGCTCGTTTGAGCAGATGCGCCAATCCCCCTTTGCCCAAAATCTCTTAAAAGCAATTCGCGGCCTATCCGAAAAATCTATTTTAATTTTCATTGAGCCGGCGCACAAGAAAGCCAATCGAAACCTGCTGCATTTTCGTGATCTTCTTTCAAAAGAGATCTCTATTTTGCTGCCCTGCCCGCATTCACAACCGTGTCCCGCCATTCCGCAGAATGAATGGTGCCATGAAGAAAAGCACTTTCGAGCTCCCGATCAATTTTCACAACTTGTCCACCGACTGGGATTTGCCAGGCGTTATCTTCAATACTCTCAGCTTTGTCTCGGCCCCCAAGACTCTTATTTCAAAAGTCACCATGCTCGCGTGGTGAGCCGCCAACTTAAAAGTAAAGGTCGCTGCGATAAATGGCTTTGCCAAAATGGGCAACGATGGAAAGCCTCGCTACTCATGCGCCATAAGAAATCCGATAATGCTTCTTATTATGACTCAGAGCGAGGCACAGTCTTAGACACTCGTGAATTAGAATCCATCTCGACGCCCCCAAGTCCGACTGTTAAGCTTTGAAGATTATGTCTGAACCGACTCCGACGCGATCTAGTGGATCATCACCAAAAGGACCCAAGCATTGGCTTCGTTATCTATGGCGGGAGTGGGTCTTTCCCCTCGGAGTCGCTTTTCTGATTGCCTATGCGTTTCGCTCAACGATTGCCAGCCCTCGACATATTCCTACGGGTTCGATGATTCCGACAATCAAGATCGGCGAGTTTATATTTGTGAAAATGTATCATTACGATTGGCATATCCCGATGACCCGCACCTCGTTTGCTCATCGAGGCAATCCGAAACGAGGAGAAGTGGTGGTATTTGAATTTCCTGAAGATTCATCGAAAGACTATATTAAGAGGGTCGTCGCCATTCCGGGAGATATTATCGAAGTTCGTGATGATCGCATTATTCTCAATGGCGAGCCATTACCCCGACGAGAGATTTTGGACCGTTCTGTTTTGAACGACTTAGTGCCAAAATATGATCCTGATGATTTAGAACTCTATATGGAGACCATTGATGGTATTGAACATGAAGTAATCTATTCTCGAACCAAACGCGTGAGCGATATGCCCGCTTATCGAGTGCCAGAGAGCTGCTTTTTTGTAATGGGTGACAATCGAGATGACTCCTACGATTCGCGTTTTTGGGGATGTGTTCCGCGCGAAAAACTTTTAGGACGAGCGGCCTTTCGATGGTTTTCGTTAAATTGGGATAGGGCTCCCTTTGTTCGATTTAACCGACTCTTTCAGTGGGTAGACTAATCCTCAAACAGTATGGGATAAGCCTACAGCCCTAGAAATTGACTCATCTCTATCCGTTTCGCTACAAGCGAAGTTTTTGCCTTTGGAATCATTCCTGCAAGCTCAATTCAAGAAATCCCCACCCCCACGGACATTCGAGGCTTTCAGTAATCGAATGGACTCTAAAATTTTACACCCAATGAAAAGTTCGCGGTGGGATAGGCATAGGTCCCATCAAAATGTCGGCTTAATCTAGCCCCTAATCCATCGAATTCGACCACCAAATACCCTGCTAATACAACGAAAAATCCAACGTTTAATCTGTTCAAAATAAATCCTCCCTTGTGAAAGGTAAGGAGCACCCCAAATCGGGGAAATCCTCATGTCAATTGAAGTCTATCCGACCAGACTAAAATCTCTCGTTGAAGTTTGGCGCCTGAATGCTCAAAGACCCGCGCCTCTATAGTCTCCATTAACTCCAGCACGTCATCAAAAGTCGCTCTTCCCTCATTCACAATATAATTTGCGTGCACCGGTGAAATGCAGGCATCCCCCCTGTGAAGCCCTTTAAGACCCGCGGCCTCAATCAGCTGCCCGGGATATAACCAGGAATCACCCCGGGCCAACCGAGTATACACACTCCCTAAGCTGGCCTTAGTCATCGGAGTTTTTGTTTTTCGATACTCTAAGTTTTTTTGTATTCGCTGCTGAATTAAATTTTGCTCCCCTTCTCGAAGCCTGATGGTCGCGGAGCGAACCAACCACTGGGGATCATCTTTGAGTCGGCTGCGACGATAAGTCAGCTTTAAATCTGACGCACTATAGACCTTAGTTTCGGCTGTATCGATATTGAAGACCTCTGCAGTCTGCACAATCATTGAAAAATCCTGCTCATGCGCCCCAGCATTTTGAACGAGCGCGCCACCCACCGTTCCAGGAATGCCCACCATATATTCACAGCCCGATAGTCCATTCTTCAAGGCCCACGCCGACAATGTCGGCAGGTAGAGCCCCGCTGAAACACGGATCAACCGTGAGTCGCCGTCTTGATCAATTATCTCCGGTTCGGGCGCCTGAAGGTCGCGAACAATGACCACCGTGCCCTTTAAACCACGATCATCGATTAAAATATTACTTCCATTTCCCAAGAGGCGAATCGGTCGAGGCAAATCCATACCGGCCTGCAGCTCGCTGGCCCAAACAAGTCGCTCAACACGACCCCCGATTTTCATAGTCGTATACGATCGTAAATCGAGAGGCCTCTGCACCAAAGCTGCGGCCTCTGATTTAGTCTTTTGCAGGCGCTGGCGATGCCGCAGAGCCTGATGTCGCTGAAGGAGCTTTTTCTGCCGGTGTCGTTGCGGGAGCCGCAGGTTTTGACGCCCCTGCAGGTTCGGCCCCTGGAGACGCAGCTGGGCTTGTTTCACTCGCCGGAGCTAAGGGCTCGGAGACAGAGGTTCCAATACTTGAAACACTCAGTTCCTTGAAAATTTTTGCCAAAGCCACAGAATTCACCATGAACAAAATCGCGAAAATGACGGTACCGCGCACTAAAACCTTGCTTGCACCCCCGGAGCCCTGAACACCACCTCCCGACTGACCTGAGAGAGCCGATGCAATATCATCGCCTTTTCCTGCTTGAAGTAAAATCATGACGATCAACAGAAGACTGAACAGTCCCTGAAGAACAATAAGAGGCCATTTAAATGCTACAAAGAGCTCAATCATTAAAAACTCCTAACGATGTTTTAACCCCTTGAAACCTTCATTTACAAGGTTAAAAACAAAATCTTCCGAACGGTCAGCTCTTAACCCCCGAATAGAAAGGCGACGACTCCGCAATGGCCAGGAACTCTTGAGCCTTCAAGCTGGCTCCCCCAACGAGTACACCGTTGACTTCTGGCACCCTCAAAATCTCAGCAGAATTTTTTGAATTTACAGATCCACCATAGAGAAGGGGTATCTTCGCACCCACCCGTCGACGTATAAACGCATGCGCCTCAGCAATATCGTCAGCAGTGGCCACCTTACCCGTGCCGATCGCCCAGACCGGCTCGTAAGCCACACAGTGCTTAAAGTTTTCATCTTCTAAGAGGCAGGCGCCCAAAGACGTCTCTATCACTTTTAACTGTTCCCCTAGAATATCTAAGGTGCGGCCCGAAATACGATCGCCCTCTGATTCTCCGATACAAAAGACAATTCCTAGGCCTGCGTCTTTGGCTCGATGCACCTTAGCCTCCAACGACTGAGGGCTTTCGGGCACTCGCTTACGCCGTTCCGAGTGGCCCACAAGTACCGAGACCACCTGCAGTTCTTTCAAGGATCGAGCCGATACCTCGCCTGTAAAGGCACCTTCTTCGGCCGTGGAACAATCTTGAGCCCCGATTCCAATCCCCGACGCTTGCTCTACTTTACTAAACGCCCGCTCTAAATGAAGGAAGGACGGAAAAATCTTGATATCGAGTGCTGCTCGAGCCTGCCATTGAAATTCAGAGAAAAAATTTTCGAGACCCGTCAGGCCCTGGACCATTTTCCAATTGCCGTAAATCCACTGACGATTAAAACTCACGAAATCCCCATCGCAAGTAAATCTCGCTCGCGGAGTTTCAGAGCCTCAAAACCGGGAAGGGCCTTGCCCTCTAGAAATTCCAACATTGCTCCGCCGCCGGTCGATACATGGAAAAGCTTCTCTAGAGCCCCCTGCTGTGTAATCGCTGAAACCGTTTCGCCACCACCGCATATCGCAGGAATTTGATCTTTAACTGAAACTAGAAAATCGACGAGTGACAGCGTGCCATGCGAAAACGTGGGATTCTCGAAAACACCTAAAGGGCCATTCCAAACAATCGATTTCGCGTTTAGCATTTCGAGTTTCCAGCGCTCTAAGGTTTCAGGACCCACATCAAATAAAGCCAAGTCTTTTGAAAGGGCTTTTTGAGAGTCCAGTGTTACGACCTGGGCTTCTTGAGCGTCTATCGAAGATGCCGCGCGACCATCTACCGGAAGAATCATTTCAACCTTAAGACTGCGGGCTTCACCTAGAAGACGTCGCGCCAAACTGAGACTCTCTGTTTCAATAGAAGATGCTCCCAAATTATAGCCCTGAGCCGCCAAGAAAGTCTGAGCCATTCGCCCTCCGACAAAGAGCTTTTTTGACTTCAACATCAAATTCTTAATAACCTGAATTTTATCCGCAATTTTAGAGCCGCCAATCACGGCGAACTGGGGATGAATGGGCTCATGAAGCACCTGATTGAGAACATCCCATTCTTTCGACAGCAAAAAGCCCGCAGCCTTATGCTTGGCAAAATGAGAAATCGCCTCAATCGATGCATGCGCTCTATGGGAAGCCCCGAAGGCATCGTTAATATAAACAGAGGCTCCATTGAGAATCTTCTGCGCAAATTCGCTCGAGTTTTCTTCTTCTTGAGGATCAAAGCGCAAATTTTCGAGCATCACGACGCCTTTTCCGGGCCTTGAATCTTTAAGGAGTCGCTCCACGCCATCCCCAAAGTGGTCGTCGGCCAGAAGAACTTCCTGCTCAAGCAGCACCGCCAATCTTTCAGCTACTGGCAAGAGCGAAAATTTTGTACGGCTGTTGGGATCATCGGCCTTCGGTCGACCTAAATGTGAAGCTACGATGACCACGGCGTTTTGAGACAAAAGATATCGAATGGTCGGCAGGGCTTGGCGAATGCGATAGTCGTCTGAAATGCTGCGTGTTCCGTCAGCCTCTTTTTTAAAGGGAACATTGAAGTCGACCCTTAAAAAAACTCGACGCTCTCGTTCAGCAATGGAATCCCATTTAATATCATCCACTCGAAGAATTCTCATAGCTGCCTCCTAAGACGCGTCGTCGCGATTATGTCAGAGTTTCGACGCCATCCAAAATGTTAAGTCTACCATTCGATGCGAAAAACCCATTTCATTGTCATACCACGAAAGCACCTTCACAAAACGCTTATCGACGACATTCGTGGATGCTGAATCCACAAGCGAAGACTCGGACGTGCCATTGAAATCAGCAGACACCAACTCTTCTTCGATATAGGCAAGAACTCCCTTTAAGGGGCCTTCTGCTGCATTCTTAAGGGCCGCATTAACCTCTTCTTTGGTGGCATCTTTATCAACCACGCAATTAAAATCCACCAGCGAAACATTGGGCGTGGGCACTCGAATGGCAATACCATCAATTTTACCTTTCAAGTGAGGCAGTACCAATCCGACCGCTTTGGCAGCGCCGGTCGTGGTAGGAATCATCGATAACGCCGCCGCTCTCGCACGTCGAAAATCAGAATGAGGCAAATCCAAAATTCGCTGATCATTCGTATAAGAGTGAATCGTCGTCATCGAACCTCGCAAGATCTTGAACGCATCATCCACGACCTTCGCCACAGGCGCTAAGCAGTTCGTGGTACAGGAGGCATTACTTAAAATATGGTGGACCTTTGGATCATAAACCTCATGATTAATTCCAATCACCGCTGTTAAATCAGCGTCTTTGAGCGGCGCCGAAAAAATTACCTTTTTAGCTCCTGCCTGAAGATGCTGAGCGGTTTGCGCTCGGTCTTTAAAACGCCCGGTGCACTCAAGCACGATATCGACCCCTTGAGAGGCCCAGGGTAATTTTGATGGATCGGGTATCGCTGTCACGGCAATCGTCTTACCGTTCACAATCAACTGGTTCTCAGTGGTCGATACGTCTCCGTCGAAACGTCCGTGCACAGAGTCATATTTCAAAAGATGCGCCAACATTTTCGCATCGGTAAGGTCATTGATCGTCGTCACCGTAATACGACCTTCTTGAAATTCAGGTGTTTTAGCTAAAACCCTGAACACCGATCGTCCAATGCGGCCAAAACCATTAATTGCTATTTTCGTATTTCTCGTGAGTTTCATAAGACTTGCCATGATTGTGAACGCTAAAAAAGCCTCACTCGGCTGTCAATCAACGGCATTGCTTTTCCACACCTTGAGGAAGGCGCCCTGCAGCCGAAACTTTGGCCTGACTCGCCTCCTAACTCCGTTCAGCGAGCGTGCCTTGACCAAAGACACCCGACTAAACTAAAAAGTGTCTATGTCTCTTACGGAGTGGCTATCGTCATTCGAGTGGTTGCGATTCGACGACGCCACCGCAAAAAATATCAGCTCCCTGGGTGTGATAGCGTTCATCGTGATGGTCATTTTGTGTGCGGTGATGATTTTGACGAATCAGTCTAAGACGGTCGTGAAATGGGTCACCAGGGCCTGCTTCGGACTCTGCTTTTTTGTAAGCGCCGTCACGGCCACACTCTACGCTTGGCACAACTATTATCGCTAAGATCTTGCCTCAATATTAAGGGGCTCACTTGAAGTATCCACCGACTGACAATAGAATATCCAGCGAGCCACAATAGGGCGACGCACTACCGAGTCTCTCAACCTGTGGCGCTGGAAGCTCCGTGGCATTTTTTGTACTTTTTGCCACTTCCACAAGGGCAGGGATCATTTCGCCCCACTTTATCGACATCGCGCTTAACCGTCGTAACCTTGGGCGCCTCTGCCACTTTGGCAGGTCCCGAAAATAAATTGAGCTGACGAACCCGCTCTTCACGTTCACGCTGCTCAGCTTCGATTTTTCGCTCCAGACGCTCTTTTCGCTCATCTTCAGACAGAAATTCTTCTTGTTCCATCGAAGGGGCTAATCGCACTCGGAAAATCTTGGCTAAAAACTCCTGCTTCACAAGGGCAAACATACTTTCAAAAAGTCTAAAGGTTTCTTTTTGATAATCTAAAATGGGATCTTTCTGAGCATAGCCTCTTAAGTTAATGCCTTCTCTCAACTGATCCATATCGAGCAGATGATCTTTCCATCGATCGTCGAGCGTATGTAGAAGCAACATGCTTTCGAGTCGTCTCAATACAGGCGCTGAGAACTCGCCCTCCTTCTTGAGATAAAGTTCCTTTAAATGCGCATACAACGAGTTAAATAATTCTTGTTCGCTGATGCCACCTAGAGCAGCCTCCTGCTCGAGGCGCTGCACCTTAGAACCATCGCCGAATACTTTTTCGCAATCTTCCGCCAGTTCCTTCCAATTCCAACTTTCAAGAGGTGCTTTCTCTGGTATCGAGGCATTGAGAATTCCCTCAAGCACTTCGTGAATCATCTCTTGGATATCGCTACGTATATCTTCTTTGAACAAAAGCTTTCGGCGCCAGGCATAGACGATTTTACGCTGGTAACTCATGACGTCGTCGTACTTAAGAAGGTGTTTACGAACATCAAAGTTTCGAGCCTCCACCCGAGTTTGAGCGTCTTCAATTGCTCGCGAAATCATCGTATGCTCGATGGGCTCGTCCTCTTCCATGCCCAAAAAGTTCATGACCTTCATCAAGCGATCGCCGGCGAAAATGCGCAGCAAATCGTCTTCAAGCGACATAAAGAATCGACTCTTACCGGGATCACCCTGTCGACCCGCTCGACCTCTCAACTGATTGTCGATTCGACGGCTTTCGTGCCGTTCCGTCCCCAAAATAAACAATCCACCCAAATCTTTCACACCCGGCCCCAGAACAATATCGGTTCCTCGACCGGCCATATTCGTGGCAATGGTCACAGCCCCTCGTTGCCCCGCCTCGGCCACAATGCCTGCTTCACGCTCATGCTGTTTCGCATTTAGCACGACATGATGAATGCCTTCGCGCTTCAAAAGCTCACTAAGTCGCTCAGATTTTTCGATCGAAACCGTTCCCACCAAAACCGGCTGCCCCTTGGCATTGGCCTCTTTGATATCGGTGACAATCGCCTTAAACTTCGCTTTCTCGGACTTAAATACCACGTCAGCAAAATCTTCGCGAACCATCGGATTATGAGTGGGAATTGAAGTCACTTCTAAGCGGTAGATCGAACCGAACTCTTCCGCCTCGGTCGCAGCCGTTCCTGTCATGCCCGCCAATTTTTTGTACATGCGGAAGTAATTTTGAAAGGTGATGCTTGCCAAGGTCTGGTTTTCATTTTCGACCTGCACACCTTCTTTGGCTTCGAGGGCCTGGTGAAGTCCATCACTATAGCGACGCCCAGGCATCAAACGACCTGTAAATTCGTCGACGATGATCACTTCGCCTTCTTTTACGACATAGTCGACATCGCGCTTAAAGATGACATGGGCACGCAAAGCCTGATCGACATGATGCACGAGCTCGATATGCGCTGAATCGTAGAGATTCTCAATCTGAAGTCGCTTCTGAACCGCCTCAACACCTTCGTCAGTGAGATGAACCGTCCGAGCTTTTTCGTCGACCGTATAGTGAACCTCTCGCTTCAAAAAAGGCATGATGCCATTCAGAAGTTTGTATTTGTCTGTGGTTTGGTTCGTAGGACCCGAAATGATTAAGGGCGTACGAGCCTCATCAATCAAAATACTATCCACTTCATCGACTATCGAATAGTGAAGCTCTCGCTGCACCAATGAGTCGGGAGAGACCTTCATATTGTCACGCAGATAATCAAAACCAAATTCATTGTTGGTCCCGTAGGTAATATCCCGGTGATACGCTTCACGTCGCTGAGCGTCGTTCAATCCGTGAACAATGACCCCCACGTTTAACCCAAGACCTTCGAAGACAGGGCTCATCCAAGCGGCGTCACGCTTGGCTAAATAATCGTTCACGGTAACGAGGTGAGCTCCTTTGCCTTCCAGCGCATTTAGATAGAGAGGCAAAGTGGCGACCAGGGTTTTTCCTTCCCCCGTCTTCATTTCAGCGATACGTCCGCGGTGAAGAGTCATGCCTCCGATGAGCTGTACGTCGTAATGGCGCATGCCCAACTTTCGTCGAGCCGACTCTCGAGTGGCTGCAAAGGCTTCCGGTAGTAAGCTATCGAGCGATTCCCCGCGAGCCAAACGCTCGCGAAAAACAATGGTCTTTGCCTTTAATTCCTCGTCTGAGAGACCCATGAACTGGGGCTCCAGTTGATTGACTCGCTCCACCCATGGCTGAAGCTTGCGCAGCTCTCTTTCATCGGGGCTTCCAAAAAACTTGTAAATAAGAGCTTTCACCATACTAAAACATCAGCATAGCGACAGCGGCTTGGGAAGTCTTTTGGAGCTTCAAAAGAGGGCCATCGAGAAACACCCATCTGCTTTGCTGCCTCGATCACTGCAGTCTCCAAGGGGCATCCAACCCCCTTCCGCTGTTCGTTTCCTCGGCGCCTCGCATCTGATTATTTTCTTTAGGCAGCGTCTCGTGTTAACAAAGAGCGCAACATCCACGCCGTTTTTTCGTGAAGTCGAATTCTTTGGGTCAACAAATCTAAGGTTGCCTGATCAGCCCCTTTTTCGGCCAAAGGAAATACCGAACGAGCCGTTCGAACCACCGTCTCATGACCCGACACCAAGGCTTCTAACATCTGTCGAGCTGAAGAAACGCCCTCCGCCTCAGAAATAGAGGTGAGTGAAGCGAATTCTTTGTAGGAACCTGGCGCTGGAAAATCTAAAGAACGAATTCGTTCGGCAATCTCGTCAACTGCCGTCCACAATTCTGTGTACTGCGTCATAAAAAGCGCGTGAAGCGTATGAAACTGAGGCCCAGTCACATTCCAGTGAAAATTGTGGGTTTTTAAATACAGTGTATAAGTATCTGCCAAAAACCGTGCGAGACCCTGAGCGATAGATTTACGATCGACCTCTGAAATTCCTATATCAATTTTCATACCTCGATCTCCTTTTCAACGACGATTTTAGGAATCTTCGCCCTGAAAGTCACGAATGAAACAAGCCCTAGTAGTCTGACCGGAAAGGTATTTCCTGGCTTCGACGAGCTAATTTTCCCCCTGAGAAATAGATGGCTTTTAGCTGTTGGCGCCCCCGATAAATACGCTAGGGTTCTGCAATGGCAGAGTGCATGTCATTAATAGACTATATGAAACAGAGCGATCAGTTTCCGTTTGCTCTCAAGGTCGTCGAGACGCTTCATGCCGCCGGTTATGAGGCAGTATTTGCAGGGGGTTGCGTACGAGACGCCCTCATGGGGCGAGTACCCAAAGATTTTGATATTGCCTCGAACGCGATTCCGAAACAAATCGAAGGTCTATTTCCCAAAACTGTTCCCGTCGGGGAGGCCTTTAACGTCATTCTCGTCTTACCTGAAAGCTCCTATCCTCCTGGACGAATGGAGGTCGCGACCTTTCGCCAAGATCTCGGCATCGGTGATGGACGCCACCCCGCTGCCGTTGGCATCGCGACCGCTCGCGAAGATGTGGAACGACGAGATTTTACAATCAACGGCATGCTGTTTAATCCTATCACAAACGAACTCTTCGATTGGGTTGGGGGGCGCGCCGATCTTCAACAGAAAATTATTCGATCCATCGGCCCTGCCCACCTACGTATCAAAGAAGATTATTTACGAATGCTGCGAGCCATACGCTTTGCCGCTCGGCTCAATTACAGTTTGGAACCTTCGTTGTGGGATGCCATCGTGGCATCTGCCTGCGAAATTCATAATATCTCAGCCGAACGAATTTTTGATGAGCTTACCAAAATGCTGACGTCGGCCCATGCAGACAGAGCCTTCGAACTTCTTTACGAGAGTGGACTCCTAAAAGAAATTCTGCCCGAAGCGATTGCTATGAGGGGCTGTCAACAACCCGCAGAATATCACCCTGAAGGCGATGTTTGGGTGCATACCATGCTTTTACTTAGCCAATGTGAAGGTCAGGAGCCTGAAATTGGATGGGGCAGTTTACTTCATGATATAGGCAAGCCACCGACTTTTTCTCACGAGCCGCCCGATAGAATTCGATTTAACAATCACCAGCATGTCGGCGACGATATGGCGCGCGCCATTTTGACACGTTTGAAAGCCTCCCGTCGTTTTACAGATATTGTCTGTGAGCTCGTACGAGATCATTTAAAATTTAAAGACGCTCCCCAAATGAAGCGATCCACGCTCATGCGATTTCTAAGAAACCCCAACTTCGCGCTGCATTTAAAGCTTCACTATATCGACTGTATGGCCAGCCATAAAAATATGAGTCTCTACGAATTTTGCAAACTGCAACTCGAACAAGTTCCCCCTCAGATCATGAAGCCTCGGCCTCTACTCACTGGCAACGACCTCATCGAATTGGGCTATAAACCGGGGCCTCAGTTCAAACGAATGCTGGAGCGACTCGAGACGGAACAACTCGAAGGCCGCATTCACGATGTGGAAAGTGCGAAGCTCTTTATTAAAAAGTTCGAGTCAGAAACTAGCGCCTAGGATCAAAACCCAACTTAAGGCCGAAGTGTATAGGGCATACAGACGGCTCGGTAGCTTTCTGTTTAGAAAATGAGGCGCGCATAGATGAACTATCTATGCGCCCTCAGAAATCGATTTAAAAATCACTCACCGAACGTGCAGGTATTCGATGCGCTCATCGTAACCGCTGCGCCTGCGGAATCAACGCAACTTGAAACGGCCGTGACAACGGCGCCATTACCATCCAAGCGAATCGTACATTTTATACCCTCGTAGGTCGTACCGTTCACATCAAACGAAAAGGTACCAAAAATCTCAGGCTCATACTCGCTGGTATTTCTAGAAATTCCTGCGCTACCTGCCTTCATCGTGACGCTGAGGTCGCCCGTGCACGTGCCGGCGACGTCCGCGGTCAACTCAAACGCGGCAAAGGCATTGGTCGCTTCGGATTCACAGTCATCATCAACTGTTACCGTCACAGGGTCTGATGTTGAACCATAGGTACCCGCCTCTATCGAAGCGCTCATCTCCACTCCTTCAGGCCCACCACCAGCCCCTTCCTCATTACGAAACTCTCCGCACGTATCATTCTCGACAGGCAGATTCCTCACAGCATCTCCCCCTGAGCTCGAAAATACGCTCCCCACGGCCGAACCAACAGCCGATGGCACATTCGATGTCGCCGTACTGCTGTCGCTGCAACTCGACAGACTCCAAACAGCTCCACCTACCAAAATTAATGAACCAAATATTCGACTAAACATAAAATACCTCCTTAACTATTGTCGAGGTTGTCGGCGCTTCATCCAAATGAATAATGGAATAATTTGATTACGCGTAGCGGCATCTGAGGAGTGCGCTCTGTGTGATATTAATCGGGCTCGGCGCAGCTTGTCATCTTATGGATGAGAAGAACTGCACCCATCAGGCCTCTCCACAACGAATACTCGAGATCTACGAAAATCATTTGGATGCCTCCGACCGATAAAACACCATAGGTTCGTGCAGAAGCAGAGGTAACAAAAAGCAAGTTCAAAAAAATGAACTTGTCTAAGACCTAATCTTAAGCATCCGAGGAGGCAAACCTCCTATTTCTTCGGTCGCTATTCGAGCGACATGCTTTTGACTTCTAAACCGGGCGTAAACTCCCAAAAGCGAAAAACCAATGACAAGAGCAATTCCAGAGAGAGACCAAATGGAAAATTCAATCCGTCGGTCGAACATCTGAATCATAAAAGTCATAAGTGGTGCCGTTGCTAATACAAGCGATACAAAAATAGGCTCTAATTTCTGAAGACTTTTTTGAAAGGCAAAGAGTGGAATAATGACGCCCATGACTGAAATACCTAATAACTCCAAAAGGTGCATAGGGGCTTGAAGCCAACTTATCGTCTCCCAGTTAAGCAGCAAAAGACTCATGCCAAGAAGAATATAAAAACGAGACGCTAGAATTTCTTTTGCGTCCCATCCCTTCTGATTCAATCGCTTCGAAAACAAATTATTAAATGCCATCGACACCCCGCAAACGAGAGCCATCGTTAGGCCCCAGAAAATGCGATCGTTCGAAAAAGTACTGATGCCTGTTTTTCCAAACCATGTGATTCCTACAAGAACCGTCATACTTGCAACCACGCCGAGACTTGCTACAATTTCCAGCAGCATCGGTTTTGCACCAGTTTGCAGCCGATAGGCCATAATGAGCGTAATCACCGGGCCAAGACAGTTCGCAAGCGCCGTTGCCACCGCTGGCTCTAGATTTTTTACTGCCAAATAAAACGTCATCCAAGCTGAAGCCGTGAGCACATTTACCATGAGAAGATCCAATCCTGCCGACTTACGATTTGCTTCCTTTTTTTCTTTTGGCCTAAACTTCTGAAGGCCATTGAAAAAAATCGCCACAATCAAAAAAGTACAAAACACGACTAAAATGGTATCGGCGCCCTGAAGGAGCGATCCAAGGAACACTCCTTTTGCAGCGGTCAATACGTTGTAGATAAGAGCAAGTAAGATTCCCTGTTGAAATGTTGTCATCGAATTATAATTCCTTATAGCGATATAAATGTTGCTTAGCTTGAAACCGCTTGCTTGGAAACAAGCTGAAACTCGTTCGTTTCAATTTCAAAAATCTCATCGACTAAAGAATCGGCAAGGTCGAGATGTTTTCTGAAACCCTTAGACGGCTTCTCATTCTCAAAGAAGAATTCGGCAGTACCTTCTCTATTTTTCCATGAATTTGGAACAAGAGACCGATCGAGAGGTTTTGCAGTAATTTGCAAATGCGTGACGACCTTGGGAATGCTTTTTGGAATCTTTACCGAAAGAACTTTTCCGCAATCCGCTTTCAAGAAAGCAACGGCACTAACGCCTCGAGGCATCAGTACTTCAGGGACCGTTGGCATCTTATCGAGTAAACTCTCAACATAATACTGATAGGGGTTGATACCGTACGTGCGTTCAATCAAATCCATAATGGTATCGCCGCCGGTACGTGCTCCCACCTCAATCAACATCACTTCGCCTTTTGGAGTTATTCGAGCCTCGACATGAGCAATGCCATAGACAATACCGAGTGCGCTGCAAGCTTTCATGGCAACTGTCTTTAAATATTCGTTTTCAGACTGATAGGAAGGAACACTATGGCCTATTTCTACAAAATAGGGCTCAGAGCCAAGATATTTATCGGTCACCGCAAGTACTTTCTGAAAGTCTTTATGATTTAAGACTTCAATACTCACTTCATTATTAGACTCAATATACTCTTCGATTTGGTAAACATCTTCCCTAGTCTTGAACGCTCCGCCTAATTCTGCAACTTCACCCACGCACCGTATAAAAACCGATTCAAGTTCGGATGCTGTATCCACTTTCATCACCGCGACACTTCCAGCAAGCTCAGACGGTTTAAGCACAACAGGGAATCTGAATTGCGAGGCTATCGTTTTAAGTTCCTCGGCCGTTCGAAACTCTGCGAATTTTGGGACTGGCAGTCCCGCTTCACTCAATACCTTTTTCATTTTAAATTTATCTCGGCAGATTTCTACTGTTCGAGAAGAGTTGTATGGAAGATTATAAGCTTCGGCGACGGCTAAACCTGAACGAACCACAAAGTCATTCATAGGAATAACGGCAGCTGGTCTCATTCGAGTTTCTCGCTCATGGGCTTTTACCGCATCGAGCACCGATTTAGGGTCCATAACATCCGCATCGATAACCCCGTCGTAGAATTTCAATACGGGCGTAAACCGATTTTTTACGATGGAATAGACGGGCATTCCTTCTCCGGCGCGTAAAGCCCCCGCTAACGCTCGTTCTCTCAAGAGAAACTCACCACCTAAAATTAAAATATAAGAACTATTATTCTGATTTTTATTTAAACTATTTGAATTCATTCCTAACTCCTTATGGTTTCCTACTTAGCAATCTTCGTGCCATCGAGAATCAGGCTGAGCTCGCCTTTGAAAGGCATCGGATGGCGCCGAAAAAAATATGTGTAGCTTTTTCCCACCGATGAGTGATGGCAACCGCCAACACTCTTAGTGCTTGAATGGTTTATAACGAGGGTGAAGAGACTTTTTCTCTTGGCACGACGTTTGCAATTTGTGTCTACGCGTATGAAGTTACCGGACACCCACAATCAAAAATACATCACGCTTGCTGAACAAAGAGAGGCTCTTTTAGCAGCGGCTAGACTGGAACTACCAAGTCTCGAAGAAAGCCTTCTCTATATAAGAAATCTCAGAAAGCCTTCAGTAGCCGCACTGTTGGAGAAAGGACGGCGCGATGGAAAACTTCAGTATCAACCTAGGTCTGGCGTGGGTTCTAACGAATCTATGAAACATTTAGTGAAGGCGCGCTTGGCCCCTGATTTGGGCCAGGAGGAAGCGGAATTCTACTGCGATAGT
>CAZRCG010000012.1:0-24288 GCA_964598565.1 uncultured Bacteriovoracaceae bacterium
CTTTAGCCCATCAATTCGGAACTTTCAAACACTCCAGTTTTCGGGGGGAAGGTCAGAACCAAGCGAACCACGAGACGCTCCAAAAGAAATTCCGTTTCAATGTCTTTGAAGGTGACCTTCTTTTGACGAGCCATTTGAGAAAGACGAGAGCGAATAGATTTTGCTAAATCTTCTAAAGATTTCATAAGTTGATTGCTTCCCACTGCCTTTGAATGACTTTCTTCATCCCCATCTTTTCGGCCATATTATAAATTTTCTGCACAGAAGTTTTTCCTTCATTAACCGCTTTGCGAATAGATTTGAGAGCGATATCGAGCCCAATCTTAGGCGCAAAGTGCAGGGCTTCGACAAGAGTTCGCTCGATTGTTGTCATTCGATAATACTTTTCGTGATGAATGCCTATCCCCGGACCTGTTTTCGTTCGAATGCAACGAAAGAACGTCACGGAAGATTTTTGATGAGGAGGCACAAGGACCCAAATTCTCTTTGGCGCCTGCTCCACAAGTCCATAATGAAAGAGCATCGTGAGTCCGCCAATGGCGGACAAAGCTCCAAAGCGTTTACATGCTACCGCATAGTCATAATACTCAGGAGAAAGATCTGTTTTAGGATGAATATAATAACCTCTTCTAACAGCGAGGATTTTTTCATCTCTTACGAGACGGGAAAGACTGGGCTGCGAGATTCCTTTCCTTCGCGCTTCGGCTATCGTGAAAATACCGATACCTATCAAAGGATTCAGACTTTTAAGGTTGCGGGGATGCCTACCCAGCTTCGGTTTGATTTTCGCGCTCGTCGTCACCTCCTTAATTTTGAATAGAATTAGACATATGTCAATAGCAATGTCTAATTGTATTCAAAAATGTGCTCGAATAGAGTCTGAAATTGAACCCATTTTCTGGACAGTAAAAGAGCTCTTAGGGTAAAAAAAACGGCGTTAATTTCGAAAAGACTAGCGTTGTGCTCCCATCAAATCTTCCAGAGCGGTTCGACATTTGGCTGCTCGGTCCTGAAGGGTATTGAGAAGACGCGTTCGTCCGGCTTCTCTGGGAATAGAAAGCGCAGCACTTAGTCGGATCGCTTTAAAATTTCTTCTAGGTTTTTCGGTCTGGGCACCAAGAATCCCGACTTTTCGGTGACTACGATTTGTTCCTTCTGCCAGCGGCTCATTGTGCGTATGACGGTCTCAATTCTTACACCAATCATGTCTGCAAGTTCTTGGCGGGTAATAATAAACGGGATTTCCACTCCAGCGGGAGTAAGCCTTCCGGAGCGCTGCAGACTTAAAAACAACTGTGCAAGCCGAGCGTCGACGCTTCCACTTCCTATTTCGTGCAATCTTTGAGTCATGGCCCTCACTCTTTGCGTCAGGTCTCGAATAGTTGCCAATAGAATTTCTGGAAAACGATTGGCCAAGTCAAAGTAATCTGATTTTGTCATTTCCAGAATAAATGAGTCTTCAGAGGCTACCGCAGAAGCAGGAAAAACATCATTGTCAATGAGGGCGACCTCGCCAACAGATTCGCCAGAGCGAAAAATATTGAGAATTAATTCTCGACCGCTCTCTAGATTTTTAAAAACTTTAACAGTGCCCCTTTCAATTAGGTAGAGTCGATTGCAAGCTTCACCTTCAATAAATACATTCGAACGTTTTTCATAGTATTTTCGTGCGAGTCGCTCTGCCAGCCAAGCAGTTGCATTTTGCGAAGCACCAGCAAATCTTGGGCAACGAAGGACTGTCACAGGGTCGACCATTTGGCACCAATTCTTATCACTTTACGTCTGCAAATCAAGCTTGCGCCTTCGCATATGACTTTACGGTCTTCTCCTCAATTCGATCGCTAGTTCCAACTCAAACTAGTTCCAACTCAAATGGCTCAAGTAATCTGTCGAGCACAGTTCAATTAAACGAGTAATCAATTCTAGATAAGTAATCCCGGAGTCTGTTTGACCGATTTCACGTTTAGGTCTGTTTTGAGACGGCTAGTTTACTCCTGCAGCCGTTGGTTAAGGATGTTCAAACACAATGGGCGTCCGCACGGCAGTCCCATCAGGGCTAAACCCTTCAACGATGACGAGATCTTTCATGAAATGGGTGGGTTGGGGTGTCGACGGGGTCTATAGGACGCCTGATCGTGAATGCTCTCCAATGCAGGAGAGCTGTCAGAAAGCATCGCCAAAGGCCCAACTGCTTGATAATTCCTAAGGAATCACTCACGGCCCAGTCATTGGAGATCAGGCCGTTTTCAAAATGACTGATGACCATCCCATCCACGGAGATTCGGCGCCCTAGAATCTCACCCTCAATAATAAATCGACTGGCTACGGTTTGGCCCTCATGGACTTGGTCTTGTACGACAAAGCGAAGGTTCTTAATGATCTTTGTATAAAACTCTACGGATTGACGGACTCCCTCAAGGCCATGGTATTTCATTCCATTTACGTAATCTTCAAAGGTGGGAGAATAGTAGCAAGAGGCGCGTTCCAGATGCGTACCAGAACAGACGTTCTCTAACGCCTCTCGCGCTTTTATTCTTAACAACTGCTCCATGCAGCCCTCTCTACAACAATTACTCGCCTCTGAAAAGCTGCCAAAAGAGAGAGATAGTGGAGCTCTTTCGCCAAAAGGCCGAGTCGTTATTGAGTGCTCCGAAGCAAAGGCGGCGGTATTCGGTGGCCTGGTGCGTGCTTACGCTAAGGGTCTGAAACTTCTAACGGCTTCTTGAACTCCAGACAATAATGATCCATCCCCTCTCGATAGAGCCTCGTCACATAGCCCATTTGCTTCGCATGCATCTCGAGAGGCCTTGGCTCAAAGGGGGCATGAACGACAAGAATGAATGGGTCAGTGATATCGGCTAGGTACCTCATGATGATCGCGTAGGGCTCACCTCCAGACTCAATAAAAGCTCGAAGATCAAGGTGAAAGCCTGCTCCATTTTCATCTTTCCAGGTACGAATCAACGAATCTTCATCTTCACCGCTCATAACGTTATCCAAACCCAACGACTCACTCAATCCCGCTTCCGCTATTTTTAAAATGACATCGCTCACAATAAAAAGTGAAGCGTCACCCACATTTACAGCAAAGCTCCTAATGAAGAATATATTAAAAAGTTCTTACCAGACTATGATCTAAATCATACAAAATGATACTACTCTTGGCTAATCTGTCAGTATGGAAAATTTATACACATCGAGGAGAGTATTTCTTAACACGTTGCTGGGATCGATTTGTGTCGCAGCGACATCCGCGCGATTGTCAGCCGCCCCTCCCGCGCCCAATTTACCCCCACGCCCTACAAAGAACCTTGATCCGAACGATACGATGGCCAAGGCCCTCGGCTACGTGCCAGACCGCACTCATGCAGACTCTACAAAATTTCCACAACTTAAAACCGTGGAAGGAAAAAAACAGGCTTGTAGTAACTGCATGCTGTACAATAATCCCAAGGGGGGATGGGGTCAGTGCACCCTCTTCGCCAGCGGCCTTGTGCCAGACAACGGATGGTGCATGAGTTGGGCGAAAAAAGTTTAGCCAAGAAATCTCTTCGCCCTAAACCATTGAGGATGATGTTGTGAACTCAACTAGGCCTCTGCCATGACGGAAAGCGAATCACCATTCAATGTAAATGAGCTCTTATTTTCAAGAACGGATGCCCGGGGGATTACCCTAGGCGGAAATTCAGTCTTCACGCGAGTCAGCGAATTTTCCATAAAGGAGCTTCTCAATAAACCTCATAATATCATTTGCCATCCTGAAATGCCAAAATCTGTCTTCAAGGTGTTACCTTAAATGTTGTCTCCTCAAAGTTTAACGAATGGGGGCTGTCTGTAAGAGACTCAGCCATCAAATCGAGGATCCTGCTCGAAGGATCCTCGAACTCTCAAAGCAAATGCGCTTCACGGCTGCCACGGCGCGATACGCCTGTGAAATGTATAGAATGTTATTAATTGAAATCGCGAAGGAAGGAGCCAAGCTACCCGCCCCAGAAGACAAGAACATCTTGTCGCTTAAGACGATCCAGCTTGCAACCGAGGGAATCGCTATAGGCAATCAGTTTGGCGATCTTTCTCGGCAAGTATCTCGTGGCCTAGAATGATTAGCGTCTTCGCTAACTGCACTCGAGATCATTCGTTTGACCGGAAAAATTGAGACCTCTCGAATTATTGAGGGGCAGGAAAAAATAGGAATCCATATTCAAGAAATGCAATCTCTGTTGAACGACGTTCAAGGTCCCATGACCAAGATGATTGAGAGTATTCGCTGCTCAGAAAGCGAAATGAAAAGTCTACTGCCAAGTCTGTCCCAGATTTCAATCCTACTCAATAAGTGATTTCACAATTTCGCACTCAACAAGCTTCAGAAAATTTACTGAGGATTCCTTGGTCAAAAAAAATGGGTTCATCAGGCAAAGTCTAATCATAAAAATCTCTGGCTGGTTCAAGATTCCATCCCATTGACCAACAAAGTTTTCGATCAACTTGCGATGCCCGCTTACAGAGAGAATTGTTTTCGATACGTATATCTCCTGCAGTTCTGGTCGGCTCAGCTTATCGAAAAGGTCGTGCGTCCTTCGATTTACCTCCGACAATTCATCGCCGCATCGAGCGACGCTAAAACAGAGTATATTTGTATCCGCATTCGACACAATCTGAAGTTCTGGATGAGACGAAAGACACTCAGAAAGTGCAGCTCGTGCGAGCACGGTTCGCCCTATAATTTTCCCATATCCTTCGGCGTCCAGTCCCACTGTCTCAGCCGTTAACCAGGTCGCGCTAGCACCAGCGGCCGAACGAGAGCCCTCAATGGTAAAGCTGCCCTTCACGCGTGTGCCCTTATCAAAGACGTAAGGCGCTTCAATCGGGTCTATGTCGTAGTCTCTTGGATCGCGACAAAGAAACGCACCAGAGCTATAGGGAACGTATCCCAATTTATGAGGATCAATAGTTGCTGAGTTCGACCTTGCAATAGCTTTGAGCGCAAGTTGAGATGTGGGTGATAAGAATGAGGAGGCCAACGTAAAGAAGCCACCGTAGGCTGCGTCAACATGGTGCCAAATGTCAATTCCCTGTTGCACGCGAATTTCATCGAGAAGATCCTGAACGCGATGAATGGGGTCGATTTCTCCCAGTTCAGTCGTACCGGCTATCGAAACCACCATCAGAATGGGTCGGCCCTCTAGCTTCGCGCGTTCAATGAGAATTTTCAAATGCGAGACATCCATTTTTCCCTCGACATCTAACTCGATCGACCAGAGAGCCTCGCGCGATAGACCCATCAGAGAAACCGCTTTTACCCACGAATAATGTTTACTATGAGGAACCAGAATCACGGGATTTCGATAGGGCGATCCGTAGATTTCACTCAGCCGTTCAGCCACAATGAATGGATCCGTCGCTGAAAGTGACAATTCCAAAAATTCAGAGTGTGAAGCGGTAGATGGAGCGAATTGATCAAAGGCCTGCCACCCGACGTGGGCCGACTCAAATAATGTTTTTTCATGCAACTTCCATTTTCGTGATAGCGCCATTGTGGCTAACCACCGATGCATTCGATCTCGAGCTCGCAACAAGGCCTCAAAATTCGCAAGCGTGCCGCCAGAAGTAAAGTGCCCTTCTGCCCGCTCCGAAGAATAGCCGATCATTCGATTGAGATATCCAACGGCTTCCTTTTCAATTTGGGACCCAACTCTAGAGACGTCAGACGAGATATTATTTGGATTGTGCATAAGGCTCACAAAGTGGCCTAACAGAGCTGGGAGCGAGATTTCTGAAAACATGTGACCAACGTAACGGGGAGAAAACTTTGGAACTTCCGCTGCAAAGCGTTCAAGTAAAATTGTCAGTCGATTCTCAAACCGGCTTATGCACGCTTTGTACTCTTGGCTTTCCAAGTCTTCACGGGCAATTGCACATCCGTCATTCGGATATTGCGCACGTCGCCACTCAATATAATGACTGGAAATAAGGGAAAGCAGACGACTGAACGACTCTGCATTTTCTGCTTGAGGTCCAAGAAAGAAACTCTTAAGTGCTGCCTCTTTAGGGTCGCAGCTCATATTGTACTCGAAAACCTATAAAAACATTTCTCACTTCTTGACAGTAACCACTCCAATAAGAGCTTTCGCAGTCTCCTCATTTGTTTCTTTTCTTGCATGGCGCGTAAATCTTAAGACCCCCTTTTCATCAAATACCCAGGTCAGCATTGAATGGGCAAAATCCATCGCTTCATCTTTTTTGTAGCTATAACCGAGAAGAGCTGCCATCTCTCGCACGTTTTCAGATTCAGAAGCCAACAGAGTCCAGCGGCCCGAATTCAGCTTTCGATCGATCATAAACTTTTTCATCGCTTGAGGCGTATCGCGATCTGGATCGATCGAAATAAGAACCATTCGATACCGATCAATTTTCTTTGTCATAAAAAAGGCTTCCATCTCGCGCATATCTTGTACAGTCAGCGGGCAGGTAAATTTGCAGCCGAGAAAAACCATGGATACGACCATCGGGCTATCTCCCAACTCTTTGAGCTGAATCTTTTCACCCTCCTGATTCGTCCATTTGGATTCAAGCCAAAAGATTGAGTTATCTGGGTACTCAGCATTCGCACTGCTGAGAGATAATAAAATTGCTAGTATTGACGTCATCATCGAGCTTCTCCCGTTATATCTTTTGCACACCGAAAACCAAGGTTCGACAAAGCAAAGTTTCCTCTCAAACTAGATCTAAATCCAAAGCGCATGAACGCAGCATAATTTTCGAAATCATTTGCATTGAGCCCACCCGCACCACAAAAAGAGGCTTGATCGGGATTGGAATCTTCACGAGATTCGCCTGAAACAAAACTCGAATTAAAATCCTCAACCCACTCCCATACCATACCGTGAAGATCATAAACTCCAAAATCGCTTGCAAATCCTGATCCTACAGATGGATATTTCTCTGGATTTGGCTTTGAATACCAATCGAGAATCGTTTGATTGAGATCTTTCAATTTAGAAAATTGACTAGCCGCGTACTCCCATTCATTTAGGGTTGGAAGCCTTTTACCCTGAACGCGACAATAGGCTCTTGCGACAAACCATGAAACGAAGCGGGCGGGACTGTCCGCCCTTTGTTCCGACCCAGAATCAAAGTCGCCCTTCCAATCCTTGAGGTATGAGGTTTCTGCAAAGAGACGCTTAATCTTTGACTTTGCCCATTGAGGATATCTCGAAACGAATTTCACAAAATCCGCTCGTGTAACCGGAGTTCTGTCCAAAAGGAATCCTGCGACGGTAACGGCATCACGCCTTTTAATTCTGGACAGCGGCTTTGCGTTAGTCGGACTCTTAGATTTCGGCTCGATGTATAACGGTCGATAGGATCCCGCAGGGATCAAAGCCATCTTTGCCTCTAAATATATGGGCGCAGAAATCGCCACGAAACTCATCACCGAGAATACGAGACACTCTCTCATAAAACTCTATCTATGACCCCTCAGTGAATATCTCCAGCACCTGATGGTTTCACAGACCTTAACGCCTTGACTTCGTCTGGGGTAACTACATGACCAGCATTTCCCCACGAATTAAAAACATAGGTCAGAACATTGGCAACATCTTCATCAGTGAGATCAAGCTTAGGCATTACAGAGTTATACTCACTTCCATTGACGAGAATTTTTCCCTGCAGACCATGAATGACCGTAAGAATCGCTCGTTTCTTATCTTTGTTGAGATAGTCAGATTTTGCGAGTGGGGGAAATGCATGAGGCACTCCTATTCCTGTGGCCTGATGGCACGCCGCACATACCGCATCGTATTTCTGTTTTCCAAATGCAATCTTCTCTTCTTTTGTTCGAGCGACCGATGGCTTAGGGGCCCCAGTTCCAACACTTTGAATCGCGCTACCTTCTGGAAGATAGACTGAGTCGTCAGTTTTTCCAGAATAAATCACTTTATCTTCTGGACCATCGGCTTTCAGCATTCCAAGTGCGCCCTTGTTGAAGGTCCTAAAAATAGAGTGATCGACGATAATAAAAGTCCCAGGAACCTCCATTTTAAATTCCACAACCGCAGATCCACCTGCAGGAATGAGGGTTGTCTGAACGTCTCGGTTCTCAAGGCTGCCTCCTTCGACTTTCACTTTATCAAAGATCTCTCCGATAACATGAAACGACGAGACAAGATTGGGACCACCGTTACCAACATAAAGTCGCACGGTCTCACCTACCTTCGCTTTGAGTGCTTTATCACCCGCCAAAGCACCAACCGCACCATTAAATAGAACGTAATCTGGCTGCTCCTTGAGTGCCTTTTCCATATCAAAGGGTTGATGCCCCCTTTGTCCGTAAGCCCCTTTTGTATAAAAATCTCCCTGCATCACATAAAATTCTCGATCCACTTTTGGTAAACCTTCTTTTGGTTCCACGAGAATGAGACCATACATTCCATTGGCGATATGCATTCCGACAGGGGCGGTTGCACAGTGATAAACATAAAGGCCCGGATCAATTGCCTTGAACGAAAATGTTGAGGTATGACCTGGCGCCGTCATGCTTGCTGCGGCACCACCACCCGGCCCTGTGACTGCATGCAAGTCAATATTGTGAGGCATTTTGTTATCGGGATGATTTGAGAGTCTAAACTCCACCTCGTCTCCCTCGCGAACACGAATGAAACTGCCCGGCACGGTCCCCCCGAAAGTCCAAAAGGTATAATCGACACCCTCGGCGATAGGAGACGCCTTCTCAACGACCTCAAGCTCCACTAAAACTTTAGTGTTGTGTTTTCGCGTAATGGGGGGTGGCACTTGAGGGGGAGCTGTAAGTACAGCCTTTTCAGTTCCCCTAACTTCATTTGAAGCAGTCCCCGAACAACCCGTCATGACTCCGCCTAAGAATATGATCAGAATTCCCACGAGGTCTCTTGAGCGATTGCATTTGTTTAAATTCAACAGTTCTAACTTCATAGCCATAGTCTCTGTTTTTATTTCAATTCGGACTATGATCTAAATCATACTTGACGATAATTTTTCAGTTTTTCAACTATCGACAGTCCTCCTCCGATTCCTTTGCACTGAAATTGTGAAGCATCTTTCGACCTATACCATATCCCCAAAGAACAAAGGCCAAGATAAGCGCGGTCGAAGCGTAGGCAAGATGAGTGAAATAGAGATCAGGTGAGAGAAAGGCCACGGAAATTCGGGTTATGACGGCCACGATACATAGAATTCCAACGGTGAGAAGAAGCTTGGAGGACTGTTCTAATCTGAGATCATAGCCTCCGTGAGCTAAGACCACTCGCGTTGCTACACAAAGCGTCATAAGTGTCATTCCTCCAATATAGACACCGTGGAGAAAATGGATGCGAAAATCGGGCAACAAAAAGAGGGCCCAAAGACTTGAGATAAGAATCCATGAAGAGGCCCAAAGAAGATAGGCAAGAACTCCAAAGATTTTTGGTCGATGAATGATACCCCAGGTCCGAAGACTTGTGGAGCTACCAGCAACTGCCCAACAAAAATCACCCAAGTGAGGCGCCCATCCCAAATGAAAAACAATGCCTGCAAAAAAGATGCTGGCTTCGATACAAAAGAGCAACAGCGATCGATCCTGCTGACTTGATCCGAGCTGAATGAGAATGGGCTTCGAGTGTCCTAAAAGGGCTGGGATGAGTTTAGAGCCAATTCCAAACACAAAAGCTAAAAGCGCCCCTTCTGTGACCAGACTTTTCGAAAATATTCCCAGAATTCCCGACAAAAGACCCAGCGGAAGAAAGATAAACCCTGGAGGAGGATTGAACGATCGTCCTCTAAACCTCTGAGCGGCGTAGATTACTAGCCATAAAAATGGGAGATAAGTTGTTTCGAGATCTGTAATCCAAGAAAATGCGCGTAGGGCCGGGAGACCCGCGCAAAAGACTGCCACCGCCATTTCCCAAGAGCGACATGGCTTCGAATTCAAAAATTTTGGCAAAGCCGTCATGAGAAATCCCATTGCGAACGAAACCAAAAATCCTTGCATCATCCAGTCGGCATGCAACCTTAAAGGATAATCGACAATTCCAAATGGAAATAAAACCCACAACGAAAGCCCCCCAAGGGCGTAAAAAATGCCAATTCCAAATAGGACTCGATACGGTGATGTAATCTCTTTCACGGATGCAAGACCTTCATTTCTAATTTCGATAAATCGGGAATAGTCATTTCACCAGCGTGAAATGAAATCAACCCTCGTTTTCCCCATCGATTAAGTATTCGAATCATCGTCTCCACCCTAATCTCAACCAATCGAGCAAGAAGTGTCTTCGAGAGTTTCACAGGGATTTGAATCCTCGACGAAGTCGATTTGACTCCAAATCGCTCGGAGATCTGCTTTATGAGTTCGAGTGTACGAACTTCCGCTTGACCCATCGATAAAAGATCAATCTTCTGCCTCAATACCTCTTCATGTACAATCATCTCCTCCTTCAACCAATCATTGATTTCAAGAAATATTTCAGAATAGGAATCGTGATAGGCCATATCTAAGTAGACTTTTATGACACTCACATCATTCGAAACGGCTCGAGCCATTGCTGGAAAATGACCCCTTCTTAAAAAGGCAGAAACTCCAATACAGTGTCCTGGGCCAAAAATTCCAAAGCAGGTTTCCTTGCCGCTTTCTCTTAGAGCTGTAATCTCAATAATCCCAGATTCCACAACCGCAAAGAACTCCGCGCAGTCACCCATAGCCCACAAGTGTTTTCCCGAACTAAGACTTTCACGTTCTGCAACTTCGCTCACTGCCCTAAGCGTAGGTTCAGAGAGCTCTTTAGATCTGTCAAAATGTCTCAGAATCCTCAGCTCAGACTTTGTTTTTAACTTTTCCATTCGCATAAAGTGAATTTCATAATGGAGCGAAATGAATTGCGACACTATGACCTATATCATATCCCTGCAAACGACCCTCGACTTACGCCCTGCATGACAATTGTCATATTCGCCTGCTTGTAACAGCGGCTAGAGTAACAGCCGATGAAACGTCTTTTGTTCATTCTTCTTACAGCCCTGCCTCTTTGCAGCTGCGGATCCTCTGATGAGCCTAGCGACCCATTAGCCCTACAATCAGAATCATCAAAAAACTTCGAATCACTGGAGCTAGAAGAGAAGATCCAGTTCATAAAGTCAAATCAGGAAATTGAAATAGAGATTGCTGAGCTCGACGGAAAGGCACCCACCGCTATTGCAGAACTCCCTTCACACTATCTTAAGGCAGTCGAGAAGCTTTTAATTGCCCTCGATAAACATAGAGATAAACTTAATCAGGAGAATCCAAAAATAAAGGTCGTTCGGCTTGGAAATGAGCGGCGAGTCATGGCGACAAATTCCGATCTCGCAGTAGAAATCAAATTGGGGATCCCTTCAGACTCAAGTACGTCGATCGAAAGCATTTTAGCCTATTTAACTGAGGATGCACGCAAGGAGTTCTTTCTAATGCAGTCACTTCAGGAAATGGTTGGGCCCGAACTCAAATTTCCGAACAACCTCAATTTAACCTGTCTAGATCGCGCGGAAGGCATTTTTAAGAATTCACTGCTCGAATTGGAGAAACTGAAGACCACAAAAAAATGGAAACTTAAAGAATTTTGGCTTCTGGCTGACGACCAGCATTGTGGAGGGTATCCTCAGGGCCGCGTAACAATAAAACTTGAACCCTCTCTGTTCAAAATTCGGTTTGTACCAGGTCCCAATACCGGTGAATCCTCTGAACATATAAAGGCGACGTGGACATTTATCGATTGGCTACAGAGAATTGAAACCGGCATCCATACGAACACAAAGGACGCTGACAGTTTTCTACTAGAAACTAGCGACTATACTTCGCTTCAGAGCCTTGAGGCGATTCTCATTTTTCTAAGCAATAATCAAAATCGAGTAGCCGCCCTGGCAAGTAGGGGCCTCCGAAAAATTAATTTCCAAGAATCTTCCACAACAAGGCCTCTGGGAGTTCGTGTGACGAAGTCAGACGCAGCCGCAAGGGTTGAAACAACTGAGCTCGAGATTTCATTAACCCATGATGATGAGGCCACCCAGCTCATGGATCTCTTAATTGTTCGAGATACGCTCGAGAGTGAACTCCACTCGACCTCGCAGGAGCTTTCTCGTCACCAAGAATTTGTCGAAAAACTCCAACATGAGATACAGAACCACTATGAAGAGCTTCGTAGATTGAGCAGAGTTTATATCGAAAACCTACGAGCACAGTTCTTGAGCATGAACTATCAAATACAGGTGGCTTATGAAGACTTTTACGACCAGCCTATGCTAGCCTTCACGTTGGCGTTAAGAATTAGCCAGTATCGAGAAGAGCTTTTACTTCTATTTCAAATGATGAAGAATGCCGGCCATCCCCCTAAAATCTCCTTCGGTGTATGGTTCCATCCAGAATTAAATCCTGATCATTTTTTTATCACGATTGAGCCGGATTGGGCAGAACAGATGGAGGCCATGAAAAAGCGCCTCTCCGCACCTGAGGCCACCCTTCAATCGACAGAAGAAAGATCAGTCACTTCACCATGAGAGCTCCATGAGACTAAGAAATATCACTCCACAATTGTTGGCGTTTCGTTCACTTAGCACAGTCCTAGTACTTTTATTCTCAAGCCTTTCTATGAGCTGCGGCGTGCAGCCTGTCAATGGCCTCATCGATCCAACGGAAAGTCCCACTAACAATGACGGAGAAAGTGAGGGCAAAGACCCGACAGACCCAGTCGATGAAGGAGACGATGAAACAAATCCCCGGATTGTTCGGTTGATTTGGGACGCAAATACAGATCAAATCGATGGTTACAAAATATACATTGGAAGATCTTCTGGAAATTACTACTCCTGGCTAGACACGACAGCGACCACCATTGATATTCCCATCGTGAGCCCTGGTACTTATTATTTTGCGGCAACAGCTTTTAGGGGTGACCTTCATTCCAGTTATATCGAGAGTGGCTACTCCAATGAAGTCACTGTGATTCATCCTTCAGTCAATACCGCAACTTCAGTCACAGACCGAACGAATGTTCTAACAAGACACTTCCGTATGGACTCGCTCGCCCATCTGCCACTCCATGAACTGAAGACTGCGCAGCCGTCTGCGACACCTCGATAAATCGTTACTTAATATGATTAAGATCATAAGTTGATTAAGCCGAATGCTTTAGGTTGGAAGGCATTATGCTTTCGAAATCATCTGCAAAATTATTTTTTGTCAGTGGCACTATCTTATGCTCCTTAACTTTTGGCCTGCTGACCTTGGATACATTTCAACGCATCCCTGACCAAACGAACGAGAAGAACCTCTCCGAATCTGTAGCCAGAGGCAAATATCTCTGGGAAGCAAATAACTGCATGGGCTGTCATACAATTCTCGGCGAGGGCGCATATTATGCACCTGAGCTCACAAAGGTGTATGAACGTAGAGGCGAAAAGTTTATTGAAGCGATGCTTCGAGACCCTGAGGCGATGTATCCGGGTCAAAGAAAAATGGTGAACTATAAATTCAGGGACGAGGAGATTCGGGACCTAATTGCCTTTCTTAAATGGATTGGCGAAATGGATTTGAACGGCTTTCCACCAGAGCCCGATCTCATTGCAGTTGCACTGCCAAATGCTAATCAAACTTCAACAGCATCAACTGCCGAAGCATCGAACCGGCCTAAGATATTCAATCAAATGTGCGTTGCCTGCCATGCTCTCAATGGGCAAGGCGGACTGGTGGGCCCCGCGCTTGATGATGTGGGGAATCGCTTGAATCGCGAAGCTTTGATCACCTGGCTTCGAGACCCTCTCAGAGTTAAACCCGAATCAAAAATGCCCAAGCTCCCTCTCTCTGAGGAGGACATCACTGAACTAGCTGCATTTTTGTCGCAATTGAAAGCTGGTGCAAAATGAAATTTAAATCTCAAAAAGTTGCCTATTATTTCTTTGCTGTTTGTATGCTGCTCTTTAGCCTTCAGATTATTTATGGCTTCATCATGGGATTTGCGCATATGGGCTATGATGTTCTTCATGAATGGATTCCCTTCAATTCCGCTCGCGCTGTTCATACCAATCTGCTCGTGATGTGGTTGCTTGCTGGGTTCATGGGCGCCGCTTACTATATCGTGCCCGACGAATGCGATCGGGAGCTAGTTCACCCCTGGCTCGCACTGGTTCAGCTCGGGGCCTTTGTGGTCGTAGGCGTGGCAGCACTCATTGGATTTCATTTCAATTGGTGGGAAGGTCGAAAATTCTTAGAAATTCCTCGGCCTCTCGACTATCTCGTGGTGGTTGACGTTCTTTTATTTATTTACCTCATCGGGACTACGATTTGGAAGGCTAAGCGTCATACGACAACCTCAATCGTCTTATTCTTCGGCCTTCTCAGTGCTGCCCTTTTGTATTTGCCCGGCATGATCGATACGACATCACAGACTGTTGACTCCTATTGGAGGTGGTGGGTGGTTCATTTGTGGGTCGAAGGTGTTTGGGAGCTCATCATGGGAGCAATTCTCTCGTTCTTACTAATCAAACTTACTGGAATCGACAGAGAAGTGATTGAAAAGTGGTTGTATGTCATTGTCGGATTCACCTTTCTTTCGGGAATCTTAGGTACCGGACATCATTATTATTTTATTGGTACACCCAAGTATTGGCTGTGGATTGGCGGAATCTTTAGCGCCTTGGAGCCTCTGGCGTTTCTGGCGATGGCTATCTATGCCATTACAATGGCCAAGAAAGGGGAGAGAAAGCATCCAAATAAAGTCGCTTTTGCGTGGACAATAGGCTGCTCTGTTCTCTCTTTTGTTGGCGCGGGCTTTCTCGGATTTGCTCATACCTTGCCGCAAGTAAATCTTTATACGCATGGGACGCTTGTAACGGCAATGCATGGACATATGGCCTTTTGGGGAGCTTACGCGATGATCGTCTTAGCAATTATCACTTATGCAATGCCGTCTCTCACAGGCAGGCGGCTCCACGATACACCGATGAATCACTTTGCGTTCTGGACATCAAACATTGGAATGATTGCCATGACCGCGGCATTCGGAGTCGCCGGCATCTCACAAGTCTACTTAGAGAGAAAGGTGGGTCTGGACTTTTTGACGGTTCAAAAAGAAATTGAAGTGCATTTCTTGGGGCTCGTCCTGGCAGCATCCTTGTTTACCGTAGGAATCATTGCCTTTGTCTGGAACTTTATTCGGTTTGGACTTCCCTTAAAAGGAGATGAGCTCGTCAATGTCTACCACGACAAATAGCTATACACCTTATTATCGAACCGTCGGAAAAGAGGTCGAGGCCTTTGAAACAGCTCATCGCTTACGGCTCCCGGTACTTTTAAAAGGTCCGACGGGATGCGGAAAATCACGATTTGTAGATCATATGGCTGCAAGGCTTGGCCTAAAAACGATTAAAGTTTCGTGCAACGAAGACACATCTGCATCAGATCTTTTGGGGAGATTTCTTCTAAAATCGAATGAGACGGTCTGGCAAGACGGCCCCGTATCGAGGGCAGCTCGATCGGGTGCGCTTCTCTATTTGGACGAAATTGCTGAAGCCCGCGAAGATGTCGTGGTACTTCTTCACTCGCTTACTGACTACCGAAGAGAGCTCTACCTAGATCGGACAAACGAAACGATTCAGGCGCCTCATTCATTTCAGTTGGTCGTTAGTTTCAACCCAGGATATCAGAGCCACTTCAAAAAGCTCAAACCTTCGACTCGTCAACGAATGCTTACTTTAGAATTTCGCTACCCTACTCAAGATATTGAACAGGAGATCATTAAACAAGAATCCAGTGCCGATGATCGAACCTGCTCTAGACTCGTAAGCCTTGCCACAAAGATTCGAAGCATGAGTGAACTTGATCTTCAAGAGACTGTATCGACTCGCTTACTCATCTACGCGGCCTCCCTCATTCAAGCTGGACTAACTCCTCGACTCGCCTGTGAAGTCGGGATGTTCCAGAGCATGACCGATGAAGCGGATTCTCTCTCAGCTCTCAATGATCTGGCGGCTCTTCACTTCTGATGAGTTTTGACGAAACAATTTTTGGTTGGGCCTACAAGCAGATCAAAGACCTTCATTCAGACCCCGATCGAGAGGGATCTCTTTTGTGGTCCGTAGAGATGAAAAGAATTCAAATATTGGCAAATGGCCTCTGGCCAGAGCCTTTAAAAATATCGGACAGTCCGCACGAGATCCAGTCATTCAAAGACTGCCTAATCGTCAAAGCTCCAGAAAGAAAATTCTCAGCAGAGACAGCAAAAATATTTGCGTTATTTAAACTCTACTTTCACGTCGCATGCCTACAAAATCCCGAATTGTTGGAACAAACAAATTTTCTTTCTCCAGATTCGATTCCAAGTGCCCGAGCCTTATGGAATGAAGCCGTCAAATTGCTCAGCGCGGACCTGCCAACCCTCCCAGAAAGAATACTAGAAAGTGAGATTCGGCTGGGACAGATTTCTACTGAATATTCCAAATTGTGGAACGACTGGAGAGCCCCATCCATAAAGTTAACAATCTCTGGAAAATCATTACAGAATCTTTTTCCGAGCTTTCCGGTCAATAAAAGAAATATCAATAAAAACACAGGTTCAGAAAACTGCCGAACAGCTCCTCAACCCAACCAATCGATAAGCTCCCCTATTGAGTTGCAGGGGGCTCCACAAGTTGAAATGATCCAAACTGATCCCGAGTCTCAAAACCCACTTGTTCATGTTTTCGAAAAGCTTCTTACGGCGGACTCCTATCAAGGAGGTTCAAAGCCGATTGATTCCTCCAACGAATTGTCTCAGCACTCGGATGCACTAAGGGAGCTTCATATTGATAAACTGATTCGAGTGGCAGGTTCGTCGGAGGGCAGCATTTCTGTAGATCTCGAAATTGAAAACGGAAGCTTAGGAGACCGTCCCGAAACTACCTCATTCGAGTATGACGAATGGTTCAGCACTGAATCGCGATATCGAAGAGCTTGGTGCCAAGTGAAAGAATTCAACTACCCAGTGCAGGAAAAATCCGAAAGCTCTCCGTGGACCAAAGAATTGGTCGGTTTGCGCCGAAGGTTAGAGGCCATTCTACACCGCCGCATTTGGCTGAATCGACAAAAACGTGGGACCGATCTTGATATCGATCAGATTATAAGAGATGCAAGTGAAGGTTCCCACCGCAAGCAAGAAGAGAGAATCTTTGTCAATCGATTGAAGCGAGAGATGGATTTAGGAGTTCTTCTACTGATTGATTTCAGCTCATCAACAGATTCCTATGTACTCAATAAACGAATAATCGACGAACTAAAACGATCGCTTCAATGGCTCGCATTTACTTTGAGTAATTTTCCGGCCGGATTTTCTGTCGCGGGCTTTACCAGTGATTCACGACTTAAATGCTCATTTGGCTGGCTCAAACGATTCGACGAGCCCTGGAGCCTTGTTCAAGACAGGTTGGCCCTGATTGAGCCAAGAGATTATACGAGAATCGGGCCCGCACTCAGGCACGCTCATCGAGTGTTGCATGAACAGAGTTTTCGAAACCCTTCTGTTTTATTACTCACTGATGCGAGGCCTACAGACTATGATCGCTACGAAGGTCATCACGGACGAGCCGATGTAAGGAAGGCAGTGACGGAGATTTTTAGTTCTGGAATCCAATTCAAAGCACTCACATTCTCAAAAATTATTCGACGCGAGTTTCACGAAACATTTGGTGAGAGAAACTACAAAGTCGTTCGAGGGGCACGAGAAATTGTCGTTCAAGTCATTGAACATCTCGAAATAGGTACACGTCACAGCTAGATCTCGACTCCGTCTCTTTCGACAAAACTTATGATATTTCTCATATAAGCTCGTGATGATTTAGCTTTAGATGCACCATGAGTCATCCCGTATTAATTCAGGGAGGAATGGGCGTCGCTGTTTCGAATTGGCGTCTCGCCAATGCGGTGTCTCGATCGAGTGCACTTGGTGTTGTTTCTGGAACGGCCTTAGACACTGTACTCATTCGAAACCTTCAGGATGGAGACCCGGGGGGCACATTAGGCGCGCTTTAGACTCATTTCCTCACGAACCTATCCGCCAGCGAATTCTAGATAAGTATTTTCTTGAGGGAGGACGAAAATCCGGACAACCGTATACCTGTCTGCCGATGCCGACGTTTAAGCTTTCGATTGAGAGACAGAACCTTATCGTAGCGGCAAATTTCGTCGAGGTCTTTCTCGCAAAAGAGGGCCACGATGGCGTAGTCGGTCTCAATCTATTAGAGAAAATTCAAATTCCAACTTTGTCGAGCCTCTATGGAGCCATGCTTGCAAAAGTAGATTATGTCTTGGTGGGGGCTGGCATTCCGTTCGCATTTGCCGAAATCCTAGATCGCCTCAGTAAGCATTTACCCGTCGAGTTGAAGCTTAATGTTCATGGATCGACGACAAATGATTTTAGAATGCAATTCAATCCTCATGATTTCTCTCCGAATGATCAACACGATTTAAGACGCCCATTTTTTCTTCCCATTGTTTCATCGGCCGTGCTTGCTTCGTCTCTCTTGAAGCATTCAACCGGAACAATTGATGGGTTCGTCGTAGAGCACTATAGTGCTGGCGGCCACAATGCACCTCCCCGTGGACCGTTGACTCTAAAACCTTCTGGTGAACCCACTTATGGAGAAAGAGATGAAGCCGACTTCGAAAAATTTCTTACCCTCGCAAAGCCATTCTGGCTGGCGGGGTCCTACGGTTCTCGTGAAGGACTCAAGAAGGCTCAATCCGTGGGAGCCACTGGTATTCAAGTTGGTACAGCATTTGCCTATTGCGAAGAGTCTGGAATTGCGGACGAAATCAAAGACTCTGTTTATCTCGACCTCATGAAAAATGAGCTTAGTGTCTTCACCAACCCTCGAGCTTCTCCTACAGGCTTTCCGTTTAAAGTCGTTTCGCTGCCTCAATCTCTTTCAGTTGATACGGTGTATGAACAACGCAATCGAATTTGTGACTTAGGATATTTAAGAACGGCATACCTAAAGGAAGATGGGAGTGTCGGATACCGGTGCCCGAGCGAAAACGTCTCCGATTTTGTACGTAAGGGCGGATCAATCGAAGAAACGAAGGGTCGAATGTGCCTTTGCAATGGCCTGCTTTCAACCGTGGGGCTTGGTCAATTGCGCGAAGGCGGTTACCGTGAACCCCCAGTCTTAACTTCCGGTGACGATATACAAAGCCTCAAAAGATTTATGCGCAAAGATCATTTTGGCTATTCAGCGGCAGATGTTGTTCAGTCTATTTTAAATTAATGCAGAGCTCGTATTTCGTTTAGCTCTTCATCGAGGCATTCCCCTACGATCATATCCATCCCCGACGGTTGAGGGCTCATTCTATTCTCAAATTGGATGCTCGGAGTCAAAATAGAGCACGTACATAAGGTGACACAATTTAATTTTTGTGTCACCTTATGTACATAATGCCAAAACAGAAGCAAACCCCTTCTATTGATTCCTTGACCGACGGTACCTATACTTTCCGCGACCTTCAGAAAATCGGATTCACACGCCGCGAGATCCAGAAACTTCTTAAATCAGGAGATATTATTCGATCCCACCGAGGACTTTATTCGCGAAGCGACATTGATCTCGATCCAGCACACCAATTTCAATTGGCAACGCAGAGAATTGGAAAGCCCTCCGCCATCTGCCTTCTGTCAGCACTCTCTTTCTATAATCTCACGGACGTCATTCCTCAGGAGGTCTGGATTCTGGCTCCCCTCGAGAAGCGAACCAAATTCAAAGACCTAAGAATCTACAGAAGTCGCAATCCCCGATGGAAAACGGAGATTCTTAAAGAGGAGGGTTTCTCAATCACAAGCCTTGAGAGAAGCCTTGTGGAATCGCTTCTTCACCCAAAACTAAAGTTTCCAATTGCTACACAGGCTATTCGTCTAGCTCTACAGAAAAAGAAAACGACACTTCACAAACTATATGAGACTGCCAGTCGATTAGGCCTCAAAGATCGTATTTACAAAAAACTCGAGGTGCTTTTATGAACAGAGGTAAATCGTCGACCTAGCCCACATTTTCAAAAAATCTTGATCTGGTAGTTTGGAGGCAGGGGGGAGTTATGGAGCATGCGATATTGAAGAAGAAGTTGAGCACGTTTAAGACCGCGAAAGGAATTTTAGTTCGAGTGAGTGATGAGGTATTAATAGAAGTTCTTCGAGCCTGGGAGCAATGGCCCGGTAAAGCGTCGGATATGGCCAAGGAGCTTGGTTTAACGATGCGGCAGATGATGGTGCTGGTGGAAAAGGCCAAGAAGCGACTGCGGGATGGGGCAATTGCGATGGAGGACTTTAAGGAGATTAAGATCGAGGCTCCTGTTTCGCTCGCCTCAGGTCTGAATGGTGGTATTGAATTGGCCTGGGATCAGGGGCGAGTGATTCGCTTTTCTCAGGTAGAGCAGCTGATTGATTTTCTGAAGAAAGTAGCTTGAAGAGATGATCGCCCTGAATCGTAGGACCAAGATTTTTGTTTGCAAGGAGGCGACCGATATGCGGTCGTCTTATGATTCGCTATTTCATCGAGTGAAAAGTCTTTTAAGCAAGGATCCCTTTTCAGGGCATTTATTTCTTTTTGTGAATAGTCGAAGGACGAGTTGCAAATGTCTTTATTATGATGGGACGGGGCTGGTGATTTTATCGAAGCGACTGGAGCGAGGGACCTTTTCGAAGATCAATCCGTTCTATCAAAGAGAGATTGTTTTAACGGAGGCCGAATTTGGACTTTTCTTTGAAGGAGCGAATTTGGAGAAGCGATTTATTGAGAGTCCGCGAGAGATCAAGAAAAATTCATTGCGAGTAAATTCTCTATTGTCAGCAGCTTAAGTTTTGCGCGACAGTTATTTTCAGAGTGCAGCAGCAAAATCTTTTTGATCCTGTGCCTGTCGAGCGTCTGCAGATGCAGACGAAAGAAGATCTCATTCTATTTATTAAGCTTCAAGAAGACGTGAACAATCAGTTGCGCAAGCACGTTGAGTATCTAGAGGCTTTAGGCCGGGAGCTGAAGAGTCGGACGCTGTTTGTGCAGGATCAGTATATTGTTTTAAAAAATAAACTCTATGGAAAGAGCTCGGAGAAATTGGCTTCTGAGGTGAAAGAAGATTCTTCGAAGGAGGAGTCCCTAAAGCCAAAGAGAAGGCGTGTTCAATTGCCATCGGAGCGTTATCCAGAAGCTCCTCTGATTGAGAGAAGCATCGAGTTTCAAACCATGCCATCGTGTTCGTGCTGTGGGGCAGAAATGATGGACTCTGGCATGACGGAGGATTCCGAGCATCTGACGGTGATTCCAAAGCAATATCTGATTATTCGTCAGAAGAGACAGAAGGTGCGATGTGGGAAATGTCATGGTGATATTCAAACAGCACCAGTTCCTGAGAGAATCAAGGAAGGCTCCAGCTACAGCGATGAACTGATGGTGGATGTAGCCGTCAGCAAGTACTGCGATTTAATCCCCGTAGAGAGATATGCATCGATGGCGGCCAGAGAAGGCTTTAAGGATCTTCCTCCTCAGAGTCTGATTGAGTCGACGCACTATGTGGCTGAATTTGTCGAGAAGGCCTACGACCGATTAAGAGCTGAAATTATCGATAGCCAGGTCTTGCATGCCGATGAAACGCCTCATCGCATGCTGGAAGGTGACAAGAAATCGAATTGGTTTCTCTGGGGATTTTCGAATAAAAGAACGAGTTATTTTGAATATCATGATACGCGCTCAGGTACTGTGGCTTCTCGTCTTTTAATCAGCTCCCGGTGCGAGTATTTGGTGAGTGATGTCTTTTCGGGCTATGGAAGAGCGGTCAAAGATACGAATATCACTCGTCAGGAGCAAAATCGTCCTCTGATTCAGAGTGTCTATTGCAATGCGCATGCTCGAAGAAAATTCATTGAAGCGAAAGAAGGGGCGCCTGAAGAAGCCTCGTTTTTTATCGAGCAGTATTGTCAGATCTACCATCAAGAAAGTGAAGCCCAAGGTAAATTTCCTCAGGAAATTCTCGAGATTCGCAAATCGATGAAGTCTCACTTTGAAGAGATGAAAAAGCGAGCGATGGCTCACCTGGTGAAGTACTCCTCTAAAAGCATGATCGCCAGAGCGATGATGTATTTTCTTGAGAATTATAAAGAGTTGACCTTGTTTCTTCAGAATGCAGAGCTTCCGATTGATAACAATCCGCAGGAGCGCCTCCTAAGAAATCCCGTCATTGGCCGAAAGACTTGGTATGGCACTCATTCGAAGCAGGGCGCTAAAACAGCGGCCATTTTGTTTTCGCTAGTGGAGTCCTGCAAATTGAATCGAGTGAACCCACGAACTTATTTTAGAACGCTCATCCAAGATCTCCATGCCGGAAACGCTGCCTATTCCCCAGCTGAATTCGCCGCTAAAACAGACCCCCCGGCGGGCTAGGTCGACGATATACGGTAGGACAGATCAATTGCCTCTAATTTTGTCCCATCTATTTTTTCTATTTGCTCAGGTTTAGCCTCCGTTTCTTCTTTAGAGGGGCTTTCTGAATGGTCTTTGTCTCCATGTGCGAACGCACCAGCAGCTGGCAATGTAATCAGCAACAGTAATAGAGAGAACTTCATTTTAGTTTACCCATTCTCCACACTTAAGCATTTTAGATCCGTAGTAGGGATTCGCAATTTCTCCTTCTTTTTGCAGCCAACTTCCTTTGGCCATGGAACAGTAAGCCACTTTTACGCCTTTTGGCTTAGCGGTGGATTGCCAACGAACCATGAGCTGAGACAATTTCTTGAAATGGGTTCTGGCCGATTTGATGTCTCCAGATTTTGAAAGATGTTCTGCTGCTTCCTTAATCTCATTACCAAGTGAGTCGTCAGCGTGCATCTTTGATGCTCTCTTTGCCAGCTCAGTTGCAGCAGCTGAGAGGCCCTCGATAGTGTCTTTTGAGAGGTTATCTTGAATTTTTAAATAAGGCTCAGCTAGACTGCGCTCGCCATGCGTTTGCTGTTTTTCGTGCATTGTCATTGCGTCTTGATTTTGTGCGCTATGGCCGTGTTGATGCCCTTCCTCTGCATAGAGGCTTGAGGCAAGAAACAGGTTGAGCGCAGCTATGGATAAATTCTTCATGGTGTCTCCTCTATTGGCGATAATCACCGCCACGTCGAAGAAAGAATCTATTGTTCATCTCTTTTCTTCGTGCCAATTGTTCTTCTTTTAGCTTCTTTGCCTTTTTTGCCATAAATTCTTCGTGCATATTCTCTACCATACTTTGAAGTTCTGCTTTGGTGACAAGTATTTTTGTTTCCGAGTCTTTTAGATCTTCATTTGCGTATATGGACGTTGTTGAAAGTCCAACTAGTACAGCCAGGGTTGATAAAACTATTTTCATCTTATACTCCTTTTCGTTCTTATTTCGTATCTACCTATTAATACGAGCCACGAGCTTCAATGTGACAAGGAGTATGATATTTTCTTAAAAAGAATTGAAAAAAGCGCTGAGAGAGAGAGAGAACCCCTAGAAAACTTCCCATGAGCCATAGGAGAAAGTGGCTACGTAAATGTGCGTCAGAGATCTGAAGAATGATAATAGGGAGCTGGGCAAGCAATGCTAGGCTAGCTATCTTAAAAATGGCTGCCGAACGGGCCCCCGTCGCAGCGCGTCGCATTATAAAAAGAGAAATGGCTGTCGCAATTGCCGAGAAACTCAGCCCACAAAAAAACATACAAGAAGCCATACCTCCCCAAGACATAAACATCTCCTGCATGGGCTCAAAGATGTTGATTGAAAAATGAGGTGAGGGCGAAATCATCGCTAAATGCGGGCATATCAAGAGCTGAAAAGCGCTAATCAGTAAAAATAAAATAAGGAGCTTTCCATACATCCAGCTAGTCCAAAAACCAGGGACAACAATTCGAGGCTGGGGTTTCCAGTAAAAATAGGCGGCACTTGTGGCAATGCCTAGCCAAACGACGAGTGAGACAAGCCAAAAGAGATTAAACTCTCCTCGGAATGATATCCATAAAACGCCAACAACGGGAATGCTGATCGCCGCCAGCAAAACAAGAATTTTACGAGCTCGTTTTACAGGACTCTGCTTTTCTTCTTGAAGAGCTTCAAGAATGGAGTTCTTGATGTCGGAAGTGCTGCCCATCATTTTACAAGTTCCTTTAAATGAATTTGTAGACTTTTGCGAGCACGACTGAGTTGCTGACGAACGGTTGCATCTTTAAGGCCGAGTGACCTTCCCCCCGAAAACTGGAGTGTTTGAAAGTTCCGAATTGATGGGCTAA
>CAZRCG010000013.1:0-17660 GCA_964598565.1 uncultured Bacteriovoracaceae bacterium
CCAACCTACCAGATCTCAAAAATCTTAAAATGTGGGCCACCTCGACGATTTACAATAGCGCCGCTCCACATTTGACCTTTTATGCGCTCTGGAAATAATTCCACCATGCGTGGTAAATCTAAGCCCTCTAAATGACTCGTCAGTCGATCCGCAGCTTCTCGTACATGGTAGCGAGCCCAGCCGTCTTGATATCTCGTTTTTAATCGGGGATCCCGAATAAATTCTTCAAAATAATTCGAGTTTTGATTTTCTCGTAAAGCAGGCTGAGCTTTGAAGATCTCTTCTCGTAGGGCCTCATTCTCTTTTTGAATCTCCTCCTTCGTTTGAGCGGTCATCTCCAAAATCTCTCGAATCACCCGCACATCACCCGCATCGTGTAGATCCCAAGGTAAGAGGTGAAGGCCATCGATGACTTCTCTTGCTGATGCTAAATTTCGACTCAGTTGCAGAGCTTTGTTTTTTATACGAAGCATATCTTTTTTACGATCAGTATCGCTGCCAACCTTGGGCAGACTGGAGAAGACTTTGATGCGATCAGAGAAATCTCGACCATCAGAGCGTAAGACAAACTTCATGGCTTGTTTTCTAATAGCTACTAGTCGGGAAACATCAGCAGAATCCCCATGGGCCCAAGGCAAGGCATCGAGAAACGAAACAGCTTGGCGAAATTCGTTGACGGCAGGATGCTGTGTCGAAATATACGAAATACATCGCTCTTTGACGGAGGTCATCGTCGCCGAATCTTCTGGCAAGTCAAGATTCCAATTTAGGCTGAGGAATGGCCAGCCTTCCGTCGTCAACTGATGAGGCGGAATTTCGGTCAATAAAAGTCGAGATGCAATTCTCTTATAGTGTGTCTCAATAAAAAAAGGGTCGACGAGATTGGTTTGGTCTGCCTCAGGCAGACCTCCTGCAACTGCATATTGATAATAGCTCCGATAGGCTTTTAGTTCGCTCATTCGTTCGGGTGTCAAATCAGCAATGGGCTCCTTAAGCTTATTGCCAAGACTTATTAAGATATCTCGGAGCTGAATTTTCTCTGTTTCAATGGCGCGCATATTCTGCAGGAGCGGAATATATGCTGGAATGATCCAATCGAGATCGTATTTTGCGGCAAGGTAGGCGTTCAAATCTAAGCCAAGTCTCGGAGCTTCCGATTGGTCCGAAAGAAAAAATCGATGCCCGACGATAGACTGGAGCCGGACAATTCTGAGTCGTGGATCCCGTCTAACCGGCAGAGTCAAAACGAGAAAACTGGCCCCATCCTTGGCCATGCGTCGCTCGGGGGCTGCATAGCCTCCGCTGCCCTCTGAAAATCCCCCCTGTTTTTGAATACCTCCACTTAGCCAGAGGCCTCCTCTCAAGATGGCGAGAGCTCCCTCTCCCGAAGGTGTGCCGTGATAGACGACTCCATTGTCTGTAAATTTTTCAATAAATTCGGGGACCGGCATCAATACTTCGGTTGGGAAATTTGAAGGCAAGGGTGGCCGATTCTCCAGATCACGACTTGGAACAAATTCTTTAATAAGGGGCCTTTTTTTAGACTGCTGTTCCATGGCCAAAACGGTCTGGCGCACTTCAGACTCCAAGCTTCCGGCCGCTCCTCTCAAGAAGCGATTGCTCGCTGCTGAATTTCTTGCATTGTTTCCCAATTTCTCAAATTGCTGAAGAGCTCTGTCTAAGTTTGCTCCTGGAACGCGAGCTTGAACGAGCTCCTTTCGAAATTGACTTTCATCTTTCAATCGAAGCCAAGGCGTTTCGATGAGCGTGCGCATGCCTCGAACAACTTGTTTTGCAAAATCCCTCTTTTTTTCAGCTTCCAGTCGAATCCTGGGGTCTGAAATAGATTCTAACGGAGTGGGGGCCAAATATTCAAAATAGCCGCGAGCAATATCTTGGGATAATTGAGGATGCCCCGATGGATGAACAAATTCTCCTCTCTGAACATCAAATGCGAGAAGATCGACGGTGCTTCCTCCCTGGTAGGCTGAAAGGTTTAGTTGGAAGTCGAGATCTTTAACATCGGCAAAAGTATAAAAAGTTTTTTTGAGGTCGTGTTGAATATCACGAGCTCCGGAACTTTCTTCGGCAGAATTCAGAATATCTCTGACCCTCGCTTGTACACTTTGATTAAGGGCCGGCGAAATATTTCGACCAACAACATCGAAATCGCTTCCAACTCCACGAATTTCAAATCCAGGAATATCCGTTGAGCTAGATGCAATTTCCTCCAACACTGTCTCGCTCGAAACTTTGGGATCAATTCGCTTTCGATCTTTGATCGTATAGTAAATGCTTCCGAGTGCAGCTCGTAGTACCCCTGCTGACGGTAAAAGTTCCGCATTTGAATCAATGGCTCTTGCTTCTCGATTGAGGTGATCAAAGATTCGGACATTTCTCAATTTTCGACCGCCGCCATCTTGAACGAGAACAGGGACAGTCGTTCTTCTTAGAATCGATTGCATGGCCCGACTTAAAAGCGCGTGAGCTTGGTCAACAATAGCCGCAGGCACTGCTGATGGATCGGCAGACTGATATTCCTCAGGCAAAAAAAAGTTTGGATATTCTTTGGGTCCATCGAAAAACTGACCTGGATATTGGGCAGTATCATCGGCAAATAAAATGGGTCCGAAAGGCGTCAGGAGGCCACACAAGTAAATCCAAACGAGCAATGTAGGGTGCAATGGAACGAGAACACTCCATCTAAGCCTGAGAGAATTTGACCTAATCATACCTTGCCAGTCCATATTGCAACTATATGCAATCTTTGGGCCGCCTGGGATATAGCGAATCGACTCAAATTAAAGGATACCGAGCCCACTTGGAAGACTCACAATCACCTTAAGTATTTGCAATCAATCGGCTATTTGGGCCACTCCCTTGGAAAGGCGTTCTGAATGCCATAATCCCCTTACCTTAGGCCATAGCGACTAGACATTATGTCTTAAATGGCGGACAATTCAGACATATGACCTATAAACGGCTCTGCGAACTTCCGACGAATCATAGTTTTTTTCTGTTCGGTCCACGTGGTACCGGAAAGTCTACGCTTCTGGAAGAGTGGAAATCGACGGCATTGACGACGAGCAGCATTCTTCATCTCGATTTACTAGACCCTGCTACGGAGGAAAGGTACGCCATGAATCCCTCGCTTCTGGGGGAGGAGCTGGAGGCGTCATCCGTACGATGGTGTGTCATCGATGAAGTTCAGAAGGTGCCATCTCTGCTTGATATAGCGCATAGCATGATACAGAAGAAAAAAATTCACTTCGCTCTCACTGGGTCCTCAGCGCGAAAGCTGAAACGAGGTCGTGCGAATTTGTTGGCAGGTCGTGCCTTTGATTTGAAATTGCATCCCATGACGTATTTCGAGCTGGGCAAAGATTTTAATCTAGCGGAGACCTTGCGATATGGCTCGCTTCCAGGTCTTCTCGAGTTAGAAACTCCTAAAGATAAGATTCGTTTTTTGGAGTCGTATACTCGAACTTACTTGAAAGAAGAGATCCAGCTCGAACAGATTGTTAGAAATGTTCAGAGATTTAGACGTTTTCTTGCCTTTGCAGGCCAGATGAATACAAAAATCCTCAGTTTCTCAAAACTGTCTGCCGCTTCAGGTGTTGATGAGAAAAGTGTGGGCCGCTATTTTGAAATTCTCGAAGATACTTTGGTGGGCCTCATTCTTGAGCCCTATGATAAGTCAATTCGAAAGCGACAAAAACAGCGGCCGAAGTTTTATCTCTTTGATACAGGCATCGCTTGCCAGCTTCGTGAAGATCTTGCCGGCAACCTTCGGACGTCCTCTTCGCTATTTGGAGAAATTTTTGAACAATGGTTTATTCTCGAATGCCATCGCCTAAGAGATTACCGTGAAAATGGAGATCAGTTTTACTTTCTCCAAACTAAGGATGATTCCGAAATCGATCTTATCATTGAGAGAAAAGGCCAATCTCCATTGCTTATAGAGATAAAATCCGCCGAAGTCGTGACGGATGATCATCTGCGCCATCTACGCGCCTTCAAAAAGATAGCAAAACACTCGCGGGCGATGGTGGTAACGAGGGAATCTCGCCCTCGAATCACCTCAGACGGAATAGAGATCTTGCCGTATGGCCATGCATTAAAAGATTTGTATTCCTAATCATCCCACTCCTGCGGCGAACCATCTGAATCGTGGGTTCCGAAACTTCTCGACTCTCGCAGCTTGAGCAAAATGGGTGGCTATGCTGGCGATGGTTACAAGTCATAGGCGTAGAATTCTCACGTCGAATTTTCAAGATCTGCTAAGTGTAATCGGCGCAGCTTCGGTGTGACTATAGCGACGATAGCCACAACGGCGAGGGTAAGACATCCACCCAGCATCACAGAGGGCACCGTACCAAACCATTTGGCCGTTAGGCCTGATTCGAGAGCGCCAAGCTCATTAGAAGAGTGAATGAAAACAGAATTCACCGAGGCCACTCGCCCCTTCATCGAGTCGGGTGTCAGCAACTGAAGAATGGAACTTCTCATCATCACACTTACGGAATCAAAGGCTCCCGAGATACCGAGAATGATGAGCGTGAAAGCGAACGATTCTGAAAGAGAAAATATAATCATGCAGAGACCAAAGCCCGATACAGAGGCGAGCAGAATCTTGCCCGAATGCCTTCGAGGAGGATAATGCGCCAACCACATGGCCATAAAAAAGGCTCCGATAAAGGGGCTGGCACGCATCCATCCCAAACCTTCGGGGCCCACACCCAATTTATCGGCAAAAAATGGAAACAAGGCGACGGCGCCTCCAAAAAGAACTGCAAAAAGATCGAGCGCTAATGCACCAAGAATGACGGGGCGATTGAATACGAAATGCAGGCCCTGCATCATACTTTGTTTGAAGGGTTCGATAGAGTGGGGGCCGCGGTGAAGCTCTTTGGGTTTCACGTAGGCGATGAGCAGTATTGACCCCATAAGGGCCGAGAGTGAAAGACTGTAGACAATAAGAGCGTGCGAATAGCCATAGACTAAGCCGCCAAACGCTGGGCCTAATGAGGCGGCAATTTTCCAGACGGTGGTATTCCAGGCCGATGCACGTACGATGGACCTTTTCGGTACTATATCGCCAAACAAGCCAAAAATGGCGGGGGCCAAGAGCGCGCGCGCCATACCTGTTGTAAAAACTGCGCCGTACATAGACCACACCAAGAGCGTCGACGACCACTCACCCGTGCGTGTGGTTAGAAGTAGCAACGCCACGCTGGCAACGCCCTGTAGTGCAAGCCCTGCGAGTACCATTTTTTTTCGTGAGTGAGAGTCGGCCCAGTGGCCAGCAAACATGGCAAGGCCGAAGGCGGGGATAACTTCAAAAAGACCCACAAGGCCTAACGATAGTGGGTCTTTCGTTAAATCATAAACTTGCCACGAGACACCCAGGCCTTGAACCTGAATGGCAATGGTCATAAGAAATCGGGACGTCAGAAAACATAAGAAATTTTGATTCCTTAAAATTGCGTAGGCTTCGCTCACATTAGCGGCGACTTTCTCCTGCAAAGTGTTTCAGTTCATCAAAGCAAGCCACGCGCACCATTCTAGGCCAGCGATTTAAATTGTCTTGCAGTAAGCTCATCAACGCGAGCATGCCGGGATTATCCTTAAAGGGCGACAGTCGCTTCATCACAGCAAGTCGTGCGGTGATCTCATCGGGTCGTTTCAGCGAGGCCAAAAAACTATCGCTGAGCAGGACGCTAGGGAGCGGAATCGAAACGGCGGCCCAGTCCTTCGCGGCAATACGAGAGGTATCTAAGGCCACGAGCTTCGCAAAAGCTTCTCGGTAGCTTTCGAGGAGCGTTGCGGTCTCATCGCTGCCGGCGATCTTCTTGAGGCCGTCTAGAATTTCGATGACTCCCTTCAAAGAGTCGTTGGGCTTTGGATTAATCTCTTGCTGAATATCTACGGGCTTCTTCCCAGACAGATGGGCTAAAGCAATGGTAAGAATATCTTTGGCGTAAGTCTTAAAGCCATCACGTAAGTCGGCGGCCAGAACATTTCTCTGAATATCGGGCACCGTTCCCAAATTTTCCCACACAAAGCCATCAGGGCGATACATCATACCAAAGGGGAGCCTCATAAAAAGCTCAGAGCCCGGCATACTATCGATAGAGCGGTAGACGGGGGCTCCCAGTCCCATAGAGGCACCGTCGGCCACAATGATCGCTCGACCATTGGCTTGCATTAGCCCCGGCATCATATCGCCACAACTGCCACTTCGGCAGGAATTCACAATAACGACCGGCTTCTTATAGACAGCGCCTTCACGACCTACAATGCGACCGAACAGGCTGTCCGCTATTTGTGGACCCATATAGGGTTGCAACGACGAGTAAGCATGGCCGGCTTCGAATTCACGTCGCAGCTCTGCAATAGCTTCTTCTTCTAGGTGGATTCTTCCAAAATTAAGAGGCTCTTCGAGTTTTGATCCATTTTTCTTATCTTTTGATTTCTCGTTTTCCTTTCGCTGATTCTCAATAGCACTGCGTCTCCATCGCTCAAGGGTAGTAAGCAGTGTTTCATTGAGACGAAAGCGAATGGCAGCCCCTTTAAATTCAGTGGGATCTGCAAAAAGTCGAAGGGTTTGCTCGCCTGTCCAGACGTAGCCTCCGCCATTATCAATTTGATCAATAATGAGCATATCGGTTTGTGCTTGAAGCATTGGCATGATGCTGGCGAGCCATTCCATTTCAGGCGCGTGGTGGCTGTAGTTTGTAATTCGCAGTATCCCGATACTTTTTTCTTTGTATCGCACAATAACAACAGGAAGGGCGTTCGTCTCTTTAAGGTTTTTCAGCCTGGAGGGCTCTTCATTGAACAGTCCAGTTTGGAACTCGTCCACACTCGTCTCCGCGTCCAAAGTTGGAGACGCTTTTGCCGCCGCAGTTTCTTTAGCGGCACGAATCTGGGCATTGAATAGTTGGCCAAGGTCAAGAATGGATACCTCCGTTCTTAAGTTTTTAAGACCATCAAGAAGGTAGGTGTTTAAGCGAGAAACGCCAAAAATATATTTTTTGGGCTCTGTTTCTGGGGCCTTCAGTTCATTGGGAAAGTAAGAGAACGCTCGCGAGTAATCATCGGCGTTGATCCACTTGTAGACGCCTTCGAACTCGAAAGTTTTGGGGGCAGAAGGGTCTTTTGCCGCCTCAGGATTTAGGCGTCGAAACCGAAGACGAACAGGTCTTCCTGGCTCGGTGGCGGGTAGCCATCGATGCGGGCGACTCAACAGAAAGCTGTAGGCTAGATTAAGACGTGAGGTAGTCGTAGCTAGTGAGAGACGCGACGCAATTTTTCGAGCTTCCTCATCGACGGGAATTCCATTAATCGAGACAATCTCGTCTCCCTCTTTGAGCGGTGAGGCCGTGGCATCACGCTGAAAGTACTTGTCGTTGAAGCCAGTGATAACAAATTCATCGTTAATGAAGCTCGCATAAATGCCGAGGGTCCAAGCGTTGAATGTCTGATTGCGAAGAATATTAAAATGGCCATCTTCAAAGAGGGCCGCAAGGTATATGAGTATCTGCTCATAATCTTCTGCAGAGAGCTGTTCCTTGGGGGTCCTCTCAACGAAGCCCTGAAACTCGTCTAGGGAGGTGGCCGTCTCGATAAGATGCCGCACATGCGCACAGTGTTGCTCAAACGTGATGCCCGTGAGAGCTTCTTTGAATGGGAGAAGGCCATAATGGGTTTTGATTTCTTGCACGATAGCCTCAAAACCAGCGAGCTGATCGGCTTTAGAGCGCTGGGCCGATGCAATGAATTTAGCAATATCGTAAATCTCTATGTAGGCGCTGGACGGTACGGCGCGCACAGCGTCCCCTGAATAAACCTGCTGATTAAAGGCTAGCCCTAGAGCCAATGCCGTGACGGTGATGGTTCGTGCCGTGACAGGCATTATATTTGCAAGCAAATAGCCGATAGACTCCATGGACCCCTCCAAAAAAAGATTTCTATCAGGGCTATCATGTAAGTTGCTGAGATGAAAAGTGTTTTCAATAAGCGCTCTTTTTTTGGCACGCTTCAAATGGACTATTTTTCGTTTGCTTCTTTAGGGACGCTTGGGCACATTGCAGATGTCCTTTAAATTTGATCGCGGGGTGGAGCAGCCTGGTAGCTCGTCGGGCTCATAACCCGAAGGTCGTATGTTCAAATCATACCCCCGCAACCACTTAAAAGCCGCCTATGCGGCTTTTTGAGTTTTGGGGATCTGCTCGATGGTCTACCGATAGTCTACGGCTAACCGAAACTATCCGCAACAACCCGAAATCAGGTCGCTGCTTCTATTCTTTTTCTGTCGTTGCTTATGAGTCTTAAAACCGGTTTTGGTTCTGGTGATATTTGCTCTGACGGCTGAATAACAAAATTGCGTGCTGCAAATTTGATTCTCTCCGCCAAAAGATGAGCATAGTTCATGGTGGTCTTGATATCCGTATGCCCGCCAATTTCTTGAACCGTTTTGATGTCCAAGCCACTGGCGATCATGAGTGAGATCCCTGAATGTCTCAGATCGTGAAAGCGAATGCGTTTTCCGCCCCACTCTTTGACATCTCTATTAAAAAATCGATCGACGAAGTCTTCATGACAGATGGGTTTTCCGCGCTCTCGAAAGAAAAGAACTTCTTCCGATCTCAGTTCATTTTTTCGAATGAGATTTGAAAGCTCATCCAAAAGTTTCTGATGGCACGGAACTCGTCTCATCTTACGCCCCTTGGTCGGCCTCAATTCCTTTTGAACTCGATCATATTGCCTCTGCACATGAATCAGTTCACCGCCTTGAATGAGATCTTGAGGCTGCAAGCCCCAGATTTCACCAGCGCGCAAAGAAGTATTGAGACTTAAGAGATAGACGACGTAGATCCATCGATAGGGATCGTATGACGGATACTTTTTATTGGCGAAAGACAGGAAACTTTCCGCTTCATGTCGTTCCCAGTATTGAATATCGCCGCGCACTTCTCGAAGTTTTTCGTAGCCCAACGTTGGATTCGATGGAATCCGTCGTTTTTTGGCTGCGAAATTGATAATGGCTCGAACGATTTCAAGTTTTCTGTTTACCGTTGCTGGTTTGATTTGTTTTGAAAGTTGCTCCGATTGAATCACCGTTAAAAATCCAGGATGAAAACGATTGGGTGGGAGACTTCCATACTTTGGAAGAAGCTCATCCAATACTCCTTTGATTTTTTTCCGATAACCGGGACTGAAATTGAGACTTTGAATCGTCACCCAATACTCAGCCTCTTCTCGAAACGTTGTCTCTTCGAAGTCTTTTGCACCAGTTCCGGCTTTTGTGATTTCTTGTCTGCGGGTTTTCAATCCGAGAATAAAGTCCTCGGCGTCTTGGCGCTTATCAAATCGTCTTCGCAAACGTTTTGATTTTCGCCCGTCGGCCCAGATCGAAGCTTCCCATTTGGTTTCGCCTTCTCGTGTGAGAATTCGACGTACTGACATATTATTTTTCTCCTCTTCCCTCAGCGAGCTGAAGGATTTTGAGAGGTGATCCAATTTCGTAGTACGGGCGTTTTCAGATAAAGAAATCGGTTAAATTTCACAAATAGATCTTGAGGAACCTTAAGTTGCTTTTGTCGATAGCGCCAATCGTAGATGGTCTTCACTGAAAGACCTAACGCTGACGCTGCCACTTCCGGTCTTACTAACTCTGGCAAATTGTCAAAGAACATGGTTTCACTCAGCAATAGTGCCGAGTGATTTCTTGTCTTCATCATAACAGTTTCCCTTTCGTAGTTCTATTATTGGATCATATTCTGTGATGATTTTTTTCATTCGTGTGATGCTGAATTTTGCAGAAGATAATTGATGAAATCTGATCGCGTAGCTTTGGGGTTTCCTGTCTGAAATTCTTTGAACGTCTCTTCGAAGCGATCCTTTGAACTCTTTTTGGTTTCTCGGAGTCGCATGATTTCTGATTTCTCGAGTTTTGAAATTCCAAGTTCGATCAGATGAATTGCCCGAACTCGTTTTGGCCCCGAGCCGTTGGCCAATTTGAGAAATTCTTCAATGCGGCTCGCCAATGATTCGGAAAGAGTAATCTGTCTATGCTTCGATATGGATTTTGTGGAGGGCTGATTGACGGACAGTGATGTGGAGTTGAGTGACATGATAGATAGGTCCTTTCGATAGATGGTGAGTCGTGATGATGAGTAGTGATTTGTTTTTGAGGTTTTGAGATTTAGCGCACAGAGTAAGGTCAGTCCGCAATCAAAAAAATTCTGTTAAGAAAGGAAAAATGGAATCGTTTCAAAGAGTTGCAATTAACACTCCATTTCTAGAGCTGTCAACTGGGTGACAGCGAGTTGACAGCCACTTGAAAGCGATCTCTTTTCTCAAGCTCAAGAGTTTCGCCACTAATCGTCTGCCACTGAGTCAGGAATTTCTCTTTAAGATGATTCAGAGTTATATAAAAAAATTTAGGTTTCTCTGTAAGGGCCGCTTCGTTTCGATAACGCTCTTCATAGGCTCGAATGCGATGAAGAAGAGCTTCAGATTTTGCAATATAGAGAACGGCGGAGATTTCATTTTTTCGATAGTATTTCTGAAAAAGATTTTCTTGATAGCGAGCGTAGTATTTAAGACTGGCTTCATATTCAAGGGCCAATCGGTAGCTGCCCTGAGGAAAGCGAAGTCGAACGACCGCATCGGGGTGAACGGTTTCAAAGTGAATGAGGATGTCCTTATCTTCGGGAGCCGCTCTCGCAAGAAGCATGGTTTCGGTATAGTAGAACTCCAGATTCCTAAATTGCGAAAATGCTGAGCGGATATCGACTAGATCCAGATCATGGGTGACCTTGCCGCTCCATCGATCTTCGCGAATGAGATGCTCTCTTCCAATGAACTCCGTGAGAGCTTTTTCAGAAAGAGAGTAACCTCGTTGAGGTGGAGAGAGTTCGAAGATACGAGCCGTTTTTATCCATCCCGCACGCTCCAAACGAATGAGTCGGACAAAGAGGCTATTCGGTTTATCGTAAGAAAAAATATCGCGATTGATTTGAGCAGATAGGGCCACTTTATTTTCGTAAAGATACCAAAAGAGCTGGCGATCTTTCTCTCGAATCTGAACATTAAATTTCATGTTTCGCATGGAGGAAGATTCCTTTTGGTGAAATCAAAGGCGCTGGAATTGCTGGCGTTGATTTTAAAGAGGGGTTGAAAGAGTTTTCGTTTTCCAGATTCAAAATCAGCCTTTAAGTTTTGGCAAAGACTTCGGATCTCCTGATCAGTAATCAAGGGGGCTTGTACTTGAATTTCCTTGGCGCCAACTTTCCAAATCCCTCTTCCCGGAATATGGGGAAGGTCCATCGCTTCTTTGTTTCCAAGCACAACGAGAGAGCCTTGCAGGGTATTGGCCTTAAAGGCCATGCGGCCCACAATATTTTCCTGAACTGAAGTGGGGATCGTGACTTTATCGATTTTTTGAGTAGCGAGAACCAAATGCATGGCGGCGGCGCGAGAGAGTTTGGAGATAGAGTCAATTAAGGATCGTGCTTCCAAAGTCAATTTGTAATCAGTATGTCCTTTCTCCATGCGTTGATGAAGGACGGAGGATTCATCGACGGCAATAACAATGCGTTCCTTCAGGTCGCGATGCGGAACGATTTCTTTAAATCCCATTTTCTCGAGAAAATCGAAGCGCGCTTGCATTTCTTTTTCAAGTTTTCGAAGAAGAAGCACTGCATCACTGATATTTTTGACGATGGAAACATTAGGGGCTTCTTTGAAATCAACAGCTTCCAATCCTCGCTTCAGGTCAATTAGATAGACATGAAGGTATTTTGTCGATTTCAGGAGCCCATAGATTTCTTGCTTATAGAACACGCTTTTTCCAGTCCCTGTAGAGCCTGCAATGATCAGATGAGGAAGCTCGCTAATGCATTGGACAAGTGGGCCCTCGTTGGTCATCCCCACATAGAAGCTCGCGTCACTCAAAGAGCACAGCTTCTCAAGCTCCGAGACCAATATTTTCTTTGGAAGTTTGTGGCGGCTAAGGGTCAGAAGAATCCGACCGTTACTTTTACCCTGAACAATAGATTCGACGGTGCGATCAAACGAGGCCTCCAATCGCTCTTTCTTAGTCTCAAATTCGCTTAGGCCAAGCGATCGAGCATCAAACTCTAAAAGTGTTTTGTCAGGCCCTTTGAAGAAATTCCGAAAGGAGGATTGTAAATAAATAGGTGTTTTTCGAACCAGAATTGGAGTTCCGAGAGAGCCATTTGTAAGCCCAATGTCGACAAAGAGTTTTTGATATTTGGTTCGAATGAAGCGAAGTCGAATTCCGAGCAAGATAAGTAGCGGCAACGTCACTAGAAAAAGGAGAATAGAGTGCTGAAGATAAAAGTAATCGTGCTTAAGAAATGCTAGTTTCTTATAAGTCAGAAAGGTGGGGGCCCAGCTATGAATAAACTGAATTTGCCAGTGACGAGAAATAGCGTAGTAGGATCCAAAACAAAGTGACCCGATGAGGACGCTGATGATGAAAGGCCTTCGCCAAAGAAGTCGACCCAGCTCCACAATTCCCAGGCCCCATATAATAATGAGCTCATTGAGGGTCTCCGTAATCGCTTCATCGGCTTTGTTTCGTTTGGTTTTTTCCGGAGTGTCGGAGGAGATCACTTGATTACACTGGCTCCCTTCGTCACAACGGCCGAACCCACAGAAGCAGCATCGTGCACTACTTCGGGAGCTCGCTCTTGTTCAGAATCTCGAATCCAGGGAAAGAATTTCATGGCCACAAAACCTGTGAGCATGGGGCCCGATAGCAACTGAATCCACGCATAGACGGCATAAAACTGATAGAGTCTCGAACTGATAAGATCGGCACTATAAAGAGAGATACCATCCGAGAGTTCTCCAAAATGATGAAGAGTTTCTGTAGAAAGCGCGATGCTCGTCATCACGTGATAAAAGAGCGTCCAAATGGGGGCCCAAAGGGCGACTGAGAAATAAACCACATACCAAAATAAGAGAGGCCTCCATCTGCCCGCGGCCAAGAAAAAGATGAGCCAGGGAAAGATCATTAAGAGGATCATTTTGATGATGCCCGCGAGATGGGGAGCTCGTTTCAAATATTCATTAAATTTCTCGATTCGTTCGGCATAAAGAGAAGAACCCTCGAGCTCTCCCAGGCCCAGCATATGCAGCCAACCATCAAAGGATTTAATGCGCGACCAGTATTGAAAGACCTTTCCCGCGGCACCTTCGGCAACGGCTCCTTTCTGGATGCCAAAGAAGTTTTCTTTATTCTCCCAAAAATAGTTTACGAGGGCCTGAGAGGCTTTCAGATTTCGATAGAGAATGGGGTCTTTAGTGGGAGTGAGCGAGAGAAATGTGTCTGTTGGAATTTTTCCTGTTTTCTCTTCCGCATATTTTTGAAGGTGATGAACGACCTCATCTTTCATATCGAGACAGGTCCAATTTTTATTTTTGAGTGTCGGAAGTGGAATATTCTTAAGCGATAAATCCACGGCAGATTTATCTCGAAACATATTATCAAGGCCGCCTCCTTGATAGTCTTCTTTCAATGTCGGAATCAGAGGATTGAAACATTCTTCTGTATAAAAGCTCAGTTTATTTCGAAGCTCGGCATCTTCAATAGTATCGGACCCCGCATAGAGAACAGCTTTGTAAAAGAAACTCGGCGCTGAAGCCTCGGAGTTGGTACGAGCAAAAAGTTTATCAACTACGTTTTGCGCAAAACGCCCCATCTCATCAGCAGATCGGCTTAAGAGATCGAAGATAAAGGAAACTTCGAATGATTGTTTGACGGATGGGCCTTTGGATTTCAAATACGAATTGTCGTGCCAGGAGCTTCGATCCATTTTTTTGACCGATACATCTGTGCCGACTTTCAAAAGGCTTAAGCCCACAAAGAGACAGAAGATGAGCCGAGCAAAGCCAGCCAAAGGCATGCTTCGTTTATGCACAAGACTGTCCGGCAGATAGCGAGCTGCAAGATGCCAGATTCCCACGAGAAAACTCGCTCCAAAAATCAAAACAAGAATTCCCAGAAAAACTTTGTAGGACGTGATTATTTCAATCGAGGCTTCATGCAGAAAGAGCCCGATGTAAGTGTAGAAAGCTTCGTAAGCGGTATTGGTGAACATGGATTTTGTTTCCCTCTGGAAGGTGTTATTTGGCAGAGCCTGCCATGAAGATGTGCCACCGTGTTGAGCAGTCCAGTGATGTTTTCTAGCCTTTACACCCAGGTCCCCAAATTATTACGAAAATGCACAACGTGCTTTCATCGGGGGCTTTGACGCTTCTGCATGACCCGTATAGAAAGTTAATTTCTCACTCACACATCACATCATCAGCACAGTCGAAAAAATTGGCTTTCTCCTTCTGAGATCGCCGCGCTGATGAATCGTTTTCAAAGCGTCGTTCAATCGCCTCATTTTGGAATTGAAGACCTTCGGAATTGATTTGATAGAGCACTTCATTTAGTGGCTCATTCTTATGTCGATAAAGTGACATCGTCATTTCAATTTGGTCCTTAAGAGCGCGTCGTTTGGTTTCGACTTCTTGGCGTCGATGATCAGGGAGATGAGGATTGGTTCCCATCTTGGCCGAGACAAAATCAAGGGACTGGCTCATATCGTTTGAAAAGATAGTCATAGCCATAGCATCAGAGAGTTTTTGGCAAGCGATGGCTCGCTTTCGGTCGGGCAGTAAACTTAATGATCGCAGAGTCTGGCGATCGATGAGAAGGGTCTCGCTTTGGCCGCTTAATTTTTTGAGATCGGCTTTGCTTACAACGGATTGAAGTGACGCTCTGTCGGAATACTTCATAACTTTTGGAACCAGTTCTCCGCAGAGTTTTTGAAAACTTTCACGTTCGAGCTGAAGCAAATAGGTTCTTGGCGTGAATTGTATTTTCTTGGGACCATAATCCACCTGGATATTTCCTTTGCGAATGACCGTGTCCCCAATGAGGGCTTTGACGAGAGAGACCGTCCGCTTCGCATCGGCTCCCTTAAAGCCAGCCCACGATGCCGATGCTTCAATGAGGCGATTCTCGGAAACTTCTGGATTCCTTCTGTCTCCAGACCAGTTTTTGAGATCAAAGCTAAACGTATTTTTGCATTTATCGATCGCTTCTTCGAAATTTCCACCGGTCTTTTGAATTTCCTTTTGAACGCAGCGCTGTCGTTCTTCGTAAAAATCTTCTACACGAGAATCTACGTACTTATCAATGATCGCACATTGATCGAGACGCATTTGAGCTAGGTATGAGCTCTGAAGTTGAAAGTGTTTAAGGATGGCGCACCACGTGGGACTGAAGTAGCAAGTGAGCAGCATGGGGCTTCCGGCCACAATATTTTTGCCGAGACTTCCAAAGTATTTGGCATCCAACATATTTTGAAGGCCGGCCTTTAAAGTGTTCTTGAAATTAATCTGGCCACAGTCGGAGCCAATGCCAAGATCTACACTCAAATCAATAGTCTTATAGTTATCAAAAACGGGATCTCTCTTTTCCCCATTGGAGCCCATCAAGTAGTCGCTGGGGGAGAGTCCACTTCGATTTCTATAGTCAAATCGAGCGGCATAAAGATTGGAAGTGACGAATAAACTGATGCCAAGAATGATGATTCTCGTTTTCATAAGACTTCCTCTTCAAAAAATTTAGGAGGTGGAAGATGTGCCGGGTGCACCTGTCGGATAAGTTTTTGCCAGGTACTCAAGAGCCTTCCATTTATCGGGGAATGCTTTCAAAGCGCGATCAGCCTCTCTCGCATCAAGTGCATTTGTGGGACTCATCCAGCGATCGAACGGAGTTTGCCAGTAGCGAAATGATCCAGATCGTGTCTTCTTTTTATTGGTATAAAAGACCTCTGCATATTTGCCATTCACGGTTCGAAGCGATCGAATAATTTCGCGACTCGCCTCATCTAGAAGAGAGGATTTTTCAGCCAGATAGTCCACATTGTCGGAGTTCATTTGCAGAAAGACATAGTTGTCGGCGACACCCCAGAAGGCCTTTCCCACTTCGAGTTCAAAATAATTTTGAGGTCGTGGTGTTAAGGTAATCAACCAACAGCCTTTTTTCCGCATGGTCTCGGCAAAGTCGATCGCATAGTCGCGAAATAAAGGATTATTACGCCCAAGCATTGCAAATTCTTCCAGCACCAGCACACTGGTTCGGCCTCGGTTCTGTGGCAGAGAAAGAATACGGCGTACTTCTTCAAGCACACTCATCGTCATCAATGTCTGAAGAAGCGGATCATTATCAAGCGCGTCCAAATCATAAATATAAAAGAGCTTGGACTTCGACGATGGCTTGGTTATTCCTTTAAAAAAGCGGGCATAAACTCCATCCCCATAGAATGGGCGGAGTTTCGAGAGTAAGGTGTCGACCACTTCCCTTGACCCTTCATCAGAAAGACTTCCCAGCTCAATGATGAAATCATCCATGGTAAGCGTAATTTCATCATCGTTTTTTTGTTTCATAAGCTCTCCTTCGACAAAAGAGAGTCCTGCACGATCACATTTCTTTTGGTAAGAAAGCTTTAAGGCCTTTGCCACCACAGCCTGATGTTCGCTTTCGATCGCAAAGGAGGGTGAGCTTAGCTGAACTGCTGATAATATAAGTTTTGTGAGAAACGCTATTTTCTCCTCATTATAGACCCCACGGAATGGACTAAAAGGAATTTCCCCATCTCGATCAAAGACCGTAAGATCGCCGTCAAAATAATCGGAGAGCATCGTATAGCTTGATTTCTTATCAATAATAAAAACAAGAGGCTCAGGTTTAAGACGTTTTAGGGATTGAATCCAGTCGATGACAAAGGCACTTTTTCCGGAGCCACTGTCGGCCAAAACGACGGTGTGGTTAGAGGTCTCGTTTTCGAGAAGGGAAAAGGGGCATAAATTGTTTTCTCGTGTGAGATGAAGCGAGATGGGCTCTCTCATCCCTCGAAACGAGTCAAAAAGAGGAAGAAAATTTACCGCGTCGGATCTTAAGATTCGAATGGATCGCTGAGAGGAATGATCGGCGTCAGGAGAATAAAGAAGCGGAAGGGAATTCAAACAAAGCCCAAGCCCGATATCATCTTCTGTAATCACTTCACATTCCAGGTCCTGATGAAAGATGCGGCAAATGGCCCGAGTTCGCTCATCCAAAATATCATCCGTTTCGCCTTCCAGAATCACGTTAAAGGTCATATGAAGGCAGCGATCGTCACGAGCCAGTTTTTCTTGAACTTCCAAAATTTCTTCCCGCTGTAGGCGTGCTTTGGCAGATGGTGTATTTTGTAGAAAAAATTCTTTCACATCAAAGAATCGCTTCACCTGATCACGTGAAGGAAAGGAAAATTGTAACGAAAGCTTAAAGGGAAACGGAATCTTCGTAAAATAGGCCATTCCACCGGGGTAGGCGTATTGCGGAGAAGTCTTGAGGGACAGGGTTCGTGTTTTAAGTCCTTCGCGTTCAATGCCTGCATGGTCAAGAACGGGAGATTGATAAAGAAACTGTTCTGAAAGCGATACATGAGGATTATGAGACGCAAAGGTTCGTCGATAATAAGTTTTAGGATTAAAAAACTTTCGAAGAAGGTCTAGAAGGTCGTCAGCCCGCGCTTGGCCCCGAAAAATGAGCCAGTGACATCCGGAATCGCACTGCGTCAAAA
>CAZRCG010000014.1:0-15053 GCA_964598565.1 uncultured Bacteriovoracaceae bacterium
TTAGCCCATCAATTCGGAACTTTCAAACACTCCAGTTTTCGGGGGGAAGGTCACTTGGCTGCCTAGCGATATTGCAATGATCCTCAGCGATTGTTAGCCCTCGCTGTGCTGCAATAGGGACGCCCCCCGTTGCTTAGGCAGCATTTAAGTAAAGGATGCTTTACTTATGGTATCATTAAGTAAAAGGGGGTTTACTTAATAGATGTCTCGCAGAACGACTGGAAAATACATCAACAGCTCAATCACTGGCGAACTCGTCAGAGCCTTTGTCCCGTTTGCGCTCCCGCCAGAGCCTCCGCTGGACCAAACTAAGGACCCGATTTCTTCGCTACTGCTTAAAGCCGTACAAGGATTAGGAGAGCTGAGGGTCGCCGCCCGTCTTGTTCCAAGTCGAGAGTGGTTTGCTTATAGCTTTCTTCGCATGGAGGCTGTTCTCTCATCTCAGATTGAAGGAACGCAAGCAACGCTAACGGATCTCCTGAAATTTGAGGCTCTTGATGAAGGGTATCCTGAAGACCCAGACCTCCAGGAAGTCTGCAATTATCTTGCTGCACTCGACTATGCCAAGAAAGAATTAGCATCTAAAAATGGCCTCCCACTATCTTTGCGCCTCTTAAAAGAAATGCATCGGCGGCTTATGCGCGGCGTCCGAGGCCAAAACAAACAGCCTGGCGAGTTTCGAGAATCTCAAAATTGGATTGGGGGTCCGAGGCCTTCACGTGCTCATTTTGTCCCGCCCCCTCCCTCGGAACTCATGAAGTGCTTGGATGACTTCGAGAAATTTATTTATTACAGAATCGACGTACATCCATTGATCAAAATCGGCCTTCTTCATGTCCAGTTTGAAACGATTCATCCCTTCCTCGATGGAAATGGTCGACTGGGCCGACTCTTGATTTCACTTCTTATGGAGGAATATGGCCTACTCGATGCTCGTCTCCTCTACCTAAGTCTTCATTTCAAACGTCATCAGCAGAATTATTATGAGCGGCTCGACAATGTTCGCTCGAAAGGTGATTGGGAAGGATGGATTGCATTTTTTCTCGATGGCATTGCATCAATCTGCAACGAGGCGGTCCTCACCGCACAAAAACTTTTTGATCAGTTTGAGTCGGATCGCTCCAAGCTACTTCAAGCCAAAAATCTTAACATCGCCGCCATTCATCTGTTTGAAAAGCTTCCGGAACATCCTCTCATCATTAGCAGTAACGTGCCAAAGCTGCTTAATACGACGAAACCGACAGCTTCCAAGGCGATCGCGACTTTGGAGAAAATGAAAATTTTAAAGCAAGTCAATACCGGCAGAAGGAGTCGTATCCTTGCTTATAGTGCCTATGTTCAAGCGTTGAAGGCTTCAGAGAAGAAGTGACCATGGGAGAACGCAAGCCCGGCGACTGTTTGATACCGTTTTTATTCTATCAAAACAATAGGTTAGGAAGCGTGCTGACTCATGGCGTCATTCTTGCAGAATTTAGATTTTCTATATGGTACGGTTGCTTTTTAAATTGCTCAGCCGAAAAGTATTTTACTGCGTTTTCATTGCAGTATTCTCCTTCCAAGCTGTTGTGGTGGCGAGCGAACCGCAGCCTGTTAAACTTAGCTTCAAAGTAAAATGTGGTATAGCCCTTACGGCAATTGCTGGCACTGTTGGAATGGGTGCCATGATGCTTGTTCCCACGGGCCTCTTGGAACGATCAACTCGAGCTTTTTACTCAGATTTTAGAGGGCAGTCGCCGCTCGAGTATGGACGACTCTCAAGGTTGTGGGCTCAGGAATATGTCGGTATGAGTTATGTTCATCAAAGAATTGAGGAAGAAAAAATTGAAGCAAAAATTCGAGTGGGGCTCGTTGATAATCATGATTTTGAGCTGAGGCTCTTGCCTCAAATTCCACTCGCTAAAGATGGGCTTTTCCATTGGTCGCAACATCTTGGCGCTCCTATGCATGGCGATCATATTGCACATTTGATTGCTGACCCTGATGTAGGAGCGGGTCCGCTGACCGTTATTTCGGCCTTGCTTCGAGTCAGCCCACGCAATGTTCCTGAGGGAGGCGATTACAAGGAAGCGCTAGGTTATGCAGTTTATCAAGCGGGTAAAACTCGTGCTGCCTTGGTTGGTGTTTCGATCGGCCCAAGTACAATGGGCGGCTTCACAGCGGGCGACGTTAAATGGATCAACCAGGCTGCCGACGAAGGGCATATCTTGATCAAGTCTGCAGGTAACAGTTGGGGGCGCCTACTACCTTTTAACTCATCGCCATTAGAGTGGCCAGATGAACTTAGAGCAATTGGGGTGGGCAGCTTAGATGCAGACGGTTTGGTTTCCTCATTTAGCGTTGAGCATGCGAAGGTCGTGATCTATGCGCCGGCGGGATTGATTCAGCAATCGCAGGCGGGCAACGATTTTATTGACTTCGGAGGGACTAGTGGCGCTCAGCCTCTCGTTCTGGGAGCTCTCGGAAATGCGTTGGCTTTGATTCAAGAAAATCCGCATTATTGGCGAGAAGGAGTATCCCCACTTACCTTTAACGAAGTAAAGAGTCTGTTGCTCGCTACAGCTCTTTGGCTGCGACAAGATGACGGCAGGTATGTTCCGATGATTAATGCAGCCCGGCTAATGGAAGTGGGGCTTCGTATTCGCGATCAGGTAAACCTCGACCGTACTGATATTTTACGTGCAGAATCTAAGCTTTACCAATTTCAATCTAAGGCCCAAGACCTTTTGGCAAAAGGCCTTGGGATGATGGGCTCAGCCAACTTAGAAGCTCAACTAAAAGGTGAGGAACTTGTTAGGGCTAGCTTGTTGCTTCACCCTACTGCGGCTGCTCGCCAAGAACTTGTCCGTTTCTATGAATCGAAGGGCTTGAATATCAACGCCCAATTTTATAGTCGGGTTACAGTAGAGGATCGGCCTTAAGTCGTTGCTGGCATAAAGTTCGGCACCACGAATTCATCACGGCGATTCCGAAGAAGAATCAGAACCATGCGAGCTCGTTCTTCTATAGAACGCCCCTGCTTCCCTGTGATAACGCTCGACTTGTTTGGGGTCGTCCCAATCTTCCGGCCAATAATAGGGAGGTGGCGGCCGGGGTGGGGCCTTTTGAATTCTGGCATCTAGGGGAACCCGAGGCATTAAATCTGCGTTCTGCCCTGAGATCGGATCTGTGCTCCAAAAGATCCATTCTCCTTGCGCGTCTACAGCCACCTCAATCTCAAAACGATCCCCCGGCTCAACACCTTCAGGAATCATTTTTGATGGGAGAGGAATCTCGATCCATTCCAAGCTAGGGCGATCTTCTTCGGTTATTGTATTCTCCTTGGGATTCACCGAAAGATAGGCAAACTCCTCAAAATCTGACGGAAGCTCTTCACCGCAAAACTCCTCACTGAAATATCTTTCAAACAAGGTCATGAGACGAAAGCGGCGTGGTTGATCAGCTTGCTTTGCAGATGCCGCATTGGCAATCAGGTCTCTGCACTCTGATGAGTTCGAAGACTCCTCAGTGGCGTGTGCTGGCAATGGCAAAAGGCAAATCAACAGCATGATGGAAACAAGAATTCTCGACATAAATATCTCTGGCCCAGGATTTAACTTAAGACCGCGTACCGTTCAAGAAAAATGGGATAGGCTCTCACGTGTTTGGGCAGCTCACCATGAGACGTCTCGGTCAAGTGTTATCTCGTTGGGACTATCGCGAGATGGGAACAGACGACGTCGGTGGCGGCCGCCCAATTTATAATATATTTAGCACTCACTAATTCTTACCATATTGATAAAATAAGAAGGGTCGAACTGAAATCAGGACCTCGAGTTTGGGGGCATGACCAATGGACCACAAAATACTTCTCGTCGATGAAGATAAACATATTCAACAAAGGTTGCGGGAGCGCCTGCAGGACGAACACCTCTCTTTAATCGCCGCGTCCGACGCGTCTGCGGCGTTAACACTTGCGCGACGAGAGAGTCCTCGTTTGATTCTTTTAAATCTGGGGCTGCCGGGAGGGGCGGGCTCTGGACTCTAGAGTCTTTGAAGAGGATGTCTAGCACGTCGAGCATCCCTGTCTTCATCTATTCGAAGTCTGAAAACGACTCCACAAAGGCCGATGCGAAAGCGCTGGGTGCTGAGAAGTTTCTGAGCAAAAATATTTCGGACGATGCCTTGGTAGAGGAAGTGAAATCTTATCTCGCGAGTGCGCGACGGGATACCACTTTGGATGTTGATACCATCAAAAGTCTCGAGAAGTATTTTAAAGAGGATGATCCTGCCAACTGGTTATCGCTGCTGATCCCGGTTATTCGCACCCAAAAGGTTTGCATAATCTTTTCAAATCGGCTCATTCTTTGGCCTTTGTCTATGCCGGCAGGCCGGAGACAAAGAATCATCGCTTATCGATGGGTTTTGCCCTCCTGTGTTTTCTCTGTGCGCTTCGCGAGCGAAAATTAGCACAGGTTCTTGCAATAAAAGATTTCGTCATGGCTCATGACGAAACGAAACTTGTCGCGAATACGCTCGATTTGCTTTTACAAAAAAACCAGGCGGGAGAGGATGTATTCGCCTGGTCTGACGAGTTGACGGTGACGCCGGCTATCGACCGAATTGTAAACCGCCTCATGAGCCAGCCTCAAAGCTCTCTCACTCATTCTTCTCACAGTCGCTCGTCGTTTGAGGGGCTGCTGAGTTCGCAGGTTCATGCTCTATTAAAAATTGCGCAGTATCGCCAAATTTCTTTCGGAGAGACAATTTACGCAAGTGGAGATCCTGCAGACGCCGTCTATGTTATTGATCAGGGCGCCGTGCGAGTGAATTTGGCCGATGGGCACCAACACCACCTGTTTGAGAATGATTTTTTTGGGGAGATGTCTTTGATTCTCTGCCAGGCCGTGCATTCTTCTGATGCCGTTGCAGAAACAGACGTCGACGTTTTGGTTTTGAAGAAAGAGGCGCTCATCGAACTGTTTCTCAACGACCCCATCATTGAAAATTTTATGATCGTTCGAGCAGGATTTCGATCATTTTTGAACAAATCCAGTGGGCCAAATGTCTTCATGAATCTATCTGAAGAAGAGAGACTCGCTCTTTTTAATCTTTTTTCAATCAAACGCTTCGATGAAGGTGGAGTCATTGTTAACGAGGGCGAGGTGGCCCAAGAAATGTTTATTCTTCTTGCAGGAGAAATTTTGCTCACAAAAGAAGGGCAAATAGAACATACCATTGTCGACAGCGGATTTTTTGGAGAGATCTCCTTTTTAGAACAGTCTGAGCGTCATATGACAGCTCGTGCGACCAAAGCATCCATTTGTCTTTGTATTACGAGAGAGCGGTTTGCTGAGGTTTTAAGGGTGGTCCCTCGGGTTCTTATTGTGCTTCAAGACTTGGTTCAGCGACGAAAATCTGAGAACAGACGGTCAAAAAGGCTTTTACAGGTATAAGCGGCTCGACTCTTAAGTCGTATTCGAGCACTGATCTTGGGGTAGTGCTTATAGTCCGGGCTGCACCCTGAAAACGGACCCTAAGCTCCTTTCCCTTCCTTCAGAAAGTCGTTAAAGCTAAACTATGAATGTGAGTAACAATAAAGACCATACGTACTCTGAGACAACTGAAGAGCAGACGTCGACGAAAACGCCCAGGTCGAACCCGTCTAAGTCGAACACGTCTAATTTGTCGCCACTGAGTGCCTCACCAACTTCTGACATGGCCGGAGTTTACGATCAAATAAGTGATCGAAGAGATGAAAAAATCGATTGGTTGGGAAGCATCCCATTTATCGCCACCCACGTATTGGCACTCTTGGTATTTGTGGTGCCTTTTTCTTGGGCGGCGGTGGTATTTTTCGCTTTTTCATACGGACTTCGAATGTTCGGTATCACCGCAGGCTTTCATCGCTACTTTGCTCATCGGGCCTATCAAGTCGGTCGTGGAATGCAATTTTTTCTGGGCTTCATAGGTACCTGCGCCAGTCAGCGAGGCCCGTTGTGGTGGGCTGCTCACCATCGACATCACCATCTCTATTCCGATAAACCCAAAGATATCCACTCTCCAATGCAGCGCGGGTTTTGGTGGTCTCATATGGGTTGGATCATTTGCAAACGTTACGAAGACACGAATTTTTCTTTGATCAAAGACTTCGAAACCTACCCTGAGATTCAGTGGCTGAATAAAAACCACTATTTGGTTTCTATTTTCTATGCCGTGATGTGTTTTGGCTTAGGGGTCTTGGTGGGAAGCCTTACCGGTAATCCCGCCCATAATGGATGGAGCTTTTTGGTATGGGGTTATTTTTTAAGCACGGTTTTTGTCTACCACGGAACATTTACCATTAATTCGTTAGCTCATGTTTGGGGAACCAAGCGATTTTTGGTATCGGATGAAAGTCGCAATAATTTTGTTTTAGCTCTGGTGACGATGGGTGAGGGTTGGCATAACAACCATCATCGTTTTCCGACAAGCGTTCGCCAAGGACTGCGCTGGTGGGAAATTGATATTTCTCACGGCATTTTGCGGTCGCTAAGTTGGTTGCGGCTGGTAAAGAATATGAAGCGACCTACTAAAGTTGAGGTCGCTCGAGCAGAGCGATTTCGAGTAGTACGTCGCAGTTAAATTTTATTTACTGCCGGCACTAGGCTCTGTCCGGCGAATTTCATAGGAGAAGCGTCGATTTTTTCTTAAACTTTTCTTAGTCGAGTGAATTGGCTAAGGAGGGGAAGAGTGAAGCGGCACGCATTATCAGACGCGCAATGGGAGCGCATACACGATTTGTTTCCCGAGAATGGGAAGCGAGGTCAGCAGTGGAAGGACCATCGTTTAATGGTGGATGGCATTTTGTGGGCCGTAAAGACCGGGGCGCAGTGGCGTGACGTGCCTGAGCGATTTGGGCCTTGGAAAACAGTTTACGAGCGGTTTTGTCGGTGGACACAGGAGGGTCTTTGGGACCAGATTTTGAAGCGATTGCAATCAGAGGCTGATGCGGTAGATGAGATCGATTGGAAATTGTTTTGCATTGATGGCAGTAGTATCAGAGCCCACCGATCTGCAGCAGGCGCCAAAAAAAATCTAACGCTTGAGGGAGAGCCTGCCGATCATGCCTTGGGACGAAGTCGTGGAGGTTTTGGCACAAAGATTCATTTGGTGTGTGAAGGTAAGGGAAAGCCGTTGGCGGTTCAGATCAGTGGTGGCCAGGAGCATGAATCGAAGTACTTCAAAGAAATGATGGGAAAAATCGGTATTCCTCAGGGGCGAGGCCGGCCGCGAAAAAATCCCGACAATATAGCAGGAGATAAGGCTTACTCGTCGGGTGAGAATAGAAGTTATGTGAAAGCCAGAGGCATTGGAGACGTTATTCCCACGAAAACCAATGAAGAGCGTCGTGAAGGTTTTGATAAGGAGTTGTATCGCGATCGCAATATTGTTGAGCGATGCATCGGTTGGCTGAAGGAATCGCGTCGCATTGCGACCCGGTTTGAAAATCTGGCGCTTCATTATTTGGGAGTCATTAAGCTGGGAATGATACTCGAGTACTTGTAATCAGCTTTGGACGGTTCATTTGAAATATTTCATTTTTGACTACCGACGAGAGATTCAAGGGTGAGTTTATTTTCTCAGAAGCTCTGAGCGGCACGCCTTTAGTGGATCGAGCGGCTCATTGTTTTGCCGCGAAGGAGCCGGTTACGAATTTTGTTCTGAAATGCTGACGCTCACGGGCGGTCTTCTGAGAAAAAAACTCACCCTTGAATCGGTCACCCATTTATAAATGAATTACTTCAGATATTCGCCGGACAGAGCCTAGTATTTAACATCACCATTTTTCGAATCTCAGCAGCTATGAATGGGGCCCGACACTTTTCACCCATGAGGACGCCATGTGGCAGGATCAAGCAGCTTCTTCCACCGTGGAAAAAAGACAGGCACCTCTTTCTGATATTGTTCGAATGCCTCTTTTCGGAGTTTGAGTGCTCGGGTCTCCACCGGTGGCACGCCCGTATGATAGCGCATTAAATAATACATCAGTGCTGGGCCCAGCGCTGCGACCAAGGCAAGTGGTGAACTCAGGGCTATCAGGGGATAGGCGCACCAGTGAAGCCACTCAAAAAAGTAATTGGGATGCCGACTCGCATCCCAGAGGCCCACTCGGCAGACTCTATTGTCGTTGTCTGTATGCGATTTAAATCTCTGCAGTTGAAGATCGGCAAGGCTCTGGCCCGCAAAAGACATCACAAAAATTAAAGCGGCTCCTATGATGAGTAAAGGTTCAAAAGGGCTGTAAAGAGCGGCCAAAAACGAGATGGATAGCGCAACACTAATTAGCGCCTGAATTTGAAATAAAAAGAAAAACTTGGTGGACGCTTCTGAAGCCCATGCCTTTCGAAGAAAGGCGTAGCGAGCATCTTCGCCTCTGTGACGTAGACGATTCCAACCAAGGTGGTAAGCGAGTCGAAACGCCCAAAGACAGGCCATGGTTGCAATGGCGGCGCGGTGAGTGGGATTGGCGTTATCGTTTACGAGAGCATAAAAACAAGCGAGCCACGCATTGGTGAGTGTCCAACCTATGTCCACAATCGTCGCGTTTTTTGAGGACTCTTGATAGAGCCAAAGCGCAAACTGAATACAAGCCGCCATCATCCATGCCATCAGTAATTCTGTGAGAGCTTCGTAAATCATAAACTCAGTCCCTCCATCGTTTCTGTGGACTTAAGCCGAAAGACTCTGATGAGGTTCTTCGGGATTTTTTTTATTCGATCGTGGTAGCATTTTTTCAAATTCAAGGCGCCTATGATGAGCGGCCGCTTGATGCGAAATCGATCGAATCGTGCCGCGAAATATCCAGCGATGTAAAGGGTAGAGGCTGTACCAATACAGAACTCCAAAAAGTCCTTTGGGAGCAAAATAGGCGGTCTGCTGAATGAGAGTCGTGTGCCCGCCGAGTCCAGGGGTTGCTTGAAATCGAAGCCAGGCAGACCCCGGCACTTTCATTTCCGCTCGAAGAAGAAAATCATGGTTCTGTGAGAGACGTTCAATTCTCCAGAAATCAAGGGTATCTCCCACCATCAGGGGATTCTGTCTCGGCAAACTCGCTCGTAAACCGACGCCGCCCATGCAGCGGTCTATCCAACCGCGAATCTTCCACAAAAAATTCGCAAAGGGCCAACCGTTTTGACCCCCCAAATTCAAAAGCACTTTAAAGACACAATCCACAGGGGCTTCGGCAAGTGCTGAGTGACTTTCCACAATAAACCCTTTCGATTGCCAGTGTCGTGTCACACTCGAGTCAAACGTAGGCAGATCGGAAAGCGGATGAATCAAATCAGGATGAAGTCGTGAGAAAATAGACTTCAAAGACTCGCGCAAGGGACGAGGTTGAATTTGAAACGTCTGAGTCGCTTTAGAGGTATCACATAGAAGAGAGTTTTTGAGGCCCACCACCAAGGTGCGAGTGATCGAATTTCGAAAAGGCGTCACCAGACTCAGCCAAAGGCTCGAAAGCGTGAGATTAAGAAATGGAATCTGAATAATAATACGTCGTAAGCCACGTATCGAGGCATAGATTGCTAAAATATCTCGAGGACTCAGAGGCTCCGGCCCTCCGATATCAAAAATCTCTTGGCCATGAGGGCCGCGCTCCACCGCCTTTGTAATATAACTAACTACGTCGTGAGCATCCATCGGCAGGCTCTTTTTATCGAACCACTTCGGACAGATCAGCAATGGCACTCTCTCTACAAGATAGCGAACGATTTCGAAAGAGAGGCTACCCTCTCCCACAATCATGCCCGCTCTAAATTCAGTGAGCGCAATGCCGGACGACCGAAGAATATCGCCTACCTCAGAGCGACTTTTTAAGTGCGCGGAAACTTTTGGTCCTTCTGGACGAATGCCACCCAAATAGATGATATGCTCGACACCCTGTTTCTTGGCAGCTTCGGCAAAATTCTGGGCGGCCTTTCGGTCAAGATGAGAAAAATGTTTTTCACCGGCATGAATCGAATGAACCAAATAGATGGCCGTCGTAACGTCCGAAAGTGCATGGTCTAGGCTTTCTAAATTATGAAGGTCTCCGCGAACCACATTTACAGAAGGATGAAATCGGTCCACCTTGAGGGCCGATCGCACCATAGCTCGAATATCCCATGCGTGATTTACTAGGGCTTCCACCACCTGATGGCCGATGAAGCCCGACGCCCCCGTCACGAGGATGAGCGGTTTTTTCTTCACGTTTTCAGACTCCATACAGATATCGTAGGGAGGCGTCTGTTAGTAGACAATGACTAACACCTTCGAGAACCGGGGCAACTCAATATGCAGGATCCTTTGTTTGAGATTCTCTTTGAATTCTGCCTTAACCAGTTGACAATATTGCTGGGGGAGTCGACGCCGTTCTAGCGGTGGCTGATTAAAGAGTTCATTTGTCAAAGAGACTTAAAATTGCAGTTTTGGCGAATAGGTATCGATGGATAGAACCCATGTTGAAAGCTTTCGGGAGAAGTGGTCATAGTATTTTTCCGATCTCCATTCATGAAAAATCAATGCGTCAAATTTTTGAGGAAATTGAGATGGTTGCGCCTGACTTTTGCTACGTTCAGAACTTTCATGTGAGTGATAGTGATTCTCCGCAAAGAAAGGACGATCTGGACTATTTTTTCCTTCAAAGCAAGTTCCCCATCGCCATCTGGTATCTGGATAATCCTGAGTTTCAGGGGGACCAATTTCTCTGGGACAGATGGCAAACCACGCCCTATCCGCGTCATTGTCTGTTCTTTGTAAACGATGAAAGCTTTGGATCCTTTTTTAAAGAGCGTGAGTTGACGGCGATTCATTTACCGATCGGCGCTGACCGAGACATTCTTCAATTCAGAAAGAATCCTCATGCAGGACGATGGGCTGCTCCTCTGAGGTTTTGTGGAAGTCCAATTGTCGGAGCCTCCCTCGCCGATCTTAGTTTAGAATCGGTAAGAGGTGTGTATGAAGATGCTTACTTTCAGAAAATGTGTGAAGTAGCTAATCAATATGCCATACCAGAAATGCAATGCCATCGATTTCTAGAAGCCATCTCGCCCATTCTCTCTGATTTTTTTCGCCCTTACTACAATTCGCCTCAAGACTATCGAAGTGGCGAGATTCACTTCTACAAGCGAGTGAAAGAACTGCCCGAATGCAATATGGAAAATGTGAAGCTTTTGCGCCACTGCGGGCGAAATTTGACGGAGTTTTACTCATGGTCGCAATTAACCTGTTATCTGATGGAGCTCTTATCGCAAGGGCTTGTGGTGCAAGGCTCGCCCTATTGGCGCGGTTTCTTTAAGAATCAAGTAGAAGAACCACGACACTTATCGTGGGAGGAGCTCTTTGCCAGTTATCGCGAGGCCAAGATCAATTTTTGTTTTACCAAGTGGACTTTACCAACAGCCATTCACGATCGAATATTTGAGATTCTTCTTGCAAGCGGTTTTCCGCTGACAGATTTTAGAGAAAGCCTTTCATCTAATTTTGATAAAGATGAAATCGCCTATTATCACGATATCAATGAGGCTAAGGATCTCATCGATTTCTATTTGAAAAATGAAACTGCAAGACTAGGGCTGGCCGAAAGAGGTTTCCAACGTGTGCTTCGCTCTCATACTTATGACGACCGATGTCGCCAACTGATAGACCATTGCGTGAATCATTGGGGTCTGTAAATGCAGTTTTAAGATCAGGCGTCTCGACCTATCAAGTTCCGGTTGAAGGCAGCGTGGTTCGACTCAACTCGGATGCTTGCAGTCTATTTGCCATCTCAGAGGCAAAAATTAAGGAGGAAAAAATCACAAACTGAGCTATAAAAGGCTCTAAATAGTGATGGAGAGGTGGGTAAGTGGCTGAAACCGCTAGTCTCGAAATATCAAAAGAAAGGAAGGTGTGAATCGAAGAGAAAGCTCTTTAAATGAATTTTATTGTACCTACAGACCAAATCATTCATTCAGAATCTCATGGGTCGATTTCTCTCTATTCTTAGTTTTACCCGTGTTTACGCGGGGCATCTTTTTAGTCGCAGTCTTTTTGCAGTCTCGCTCGTCGTATATCGACCCTTATACAGCCGTTGAAAGTCATGTTAAACTAATGGTAGTATTGCCATAAGTGAAAGCGGTTGAATTCTTTCGTGAGAAGCTTTTCTTAATGCATAAGGATGGTAAGCGCGTCGCCATTCTACAAATAGTTTTCTGGGAGGTTCCGAAGAATAAAAACTTTCCAGAAGGCTGCAAATATCGAGCATGGCTCAGCGAAGAAGGCCGAACGATTGTTGGATTTGATAACCACGCTCCGAAGGGCCATCATATGCATATGGGCGAAATTGAATTGGAGTATCACTTTCAGGGATTCGATCAGTTGCTTGAAGATATTCAGAAATTTGTCCTGAAGGAGGGATTTATTTATGAAGACTAAAAGAGTTTTAATTATTGTTGAGCCTGCCGGAGCGGCTTTCCGACGTGCGAAAGAAGTCTTCAAGACGAGAACGAAGAAATATGCGGGGATGGAGCTCATCAGCTTTCCTGATTACGCAACTCTGGGGCGCATTCTTTCGGCAACTCGATTGGAATTACTCGCGGCGATTCGCCGAGAAAAACCCTCCTCGATTCAGAAATTGGCTAAAGCAGTGAAGAGAGATTTCAAAAATGTTTATCAGGACCTTCAATTGCTCATTGAATTTGGTCTGGTCGATACCAAGTCAAAAGGCCGCGGTAAATCAGCGCAGCCCGTGGCGAAGTTTTCGGAGCTCGTGTTGGCAGCGTAAGGTGGCCCGGTTTTCCGTTTTTCCCAGTTCTCGGATCTGCCACGCAAGGTCACCTCGCCCCCATAACCCCCATAAGACGACGAGCCCCCTGCAGCGTTTGAGGGTTAATTCGCTTTCAAATGAGAAATTTGCATACTCACCGTCGAGTTCTAATGGTGTAGCGCTGTCGTTCGGACCCGTGACGAATCGCGTGCTGTGAACGAGCTCAATTGAGTTGAATTTGCCGCATCTGTGGACTGATCTACTGTGAAATTTATTTACACCAGATTCTGTCATCAATGGCTTCGAGTGTTTGAATAACTTTCTTAGCTCGTTCTTCAACCAGAAACGTCTTACCTATGTCTTCAGCCGCACCAATGAGGCTATGAATCAACATTGAGGCAACCTCTCGCCGTTGCAAAGACATCCTTTGATTTTCGTCGTGAGTTTCCTTTAGGATGGGAGGCACAATGCGTAAGCGATTCGGATGTCCACCTTTCACCGCCTGCATAAATTCAAATTCAATTCGGTCGAGGTCGCCGGCTGGTACAAAAGCTCTTCCAAACCCAGGGGCAGTCGCATTCACGTCTTCTGTTTGATCGGACCCACTCTGCTCTTGAATTTCTCTAATCTGCTGTTCGAGTGCCTCTAACTCGATACCCAGTTTTTGCGCCGCTTTTACAAGAGAGCCCTGGACTTTAGCTCCCAAAATTTCTCGATCAGTTCCGATAAATTTCAATTTTTCAATCTCTTGGAAGTCCTCGGCCAAAAATATACGCACGGGTTCATTCCTCTCGTGTAACTTCGATGCTAAACCAAACGAAACAAGTGCGTCTCCTCCGGCTATCGTTTCTAGGCCAAAAACTTCTAATTCATCCGGTTGAGGGGCTGGCCGAACAAAAACGGGAGTGATGTGACCGCTCGTAAAGATGACAATGGGCTCACCCTGTGTGGCGGACCTAGGCCCCCAGAGTTCCTTAGCGGTTTCTAGAAATAAAAGAGTGCTTGAATAACACTGGAGTCTTCCATCGCAAATCGGAGCATATAGCGAAGTCGATGTCTGATTGTACTTAAGAGGTTGCTGACCATATACTTTGAATAAGGCCGCCATCTATAGTTTGGCGGTGAAGTGGAAGTACGCTTCGCACAATCCAATTCAAAGCGTCGATAAGTATAAGGAAGATCTTCACAAGGTTGAGTATTGGACCGAAGAAGAAGCCCACAGGTTTCTGTCGTGGGCGTATCAAGTGCCGCTCGGAGACTCCGTAATTCGGATTTCTGGGTGAGCCGCTGTCTTTTTACTGTCTTTTTTTGGGAAGTCGTTCCTGGAAAAAGTCTAAAAAGTCGTCTATTCCTAATAAAAGCCAAATTAAACCAGTTGGAGAGGTGGGTGAGTGGCTGAAACCGCTAGTCTCGAAAACTAGTATACGGGAAACCGTATCGAGAGTTCAAATCTCTCCCTCTCCGCCATTCATTCGCTGTTTACAAGGAGATCAGAATGTCGGCGGCCGCCAAAACCATTCCCTTAGTTAGTGTTCAAGAAGCCAAGACGCGTGGTTCAGCCATCTTTGTAGATGTTCGAAGGCCCGATGAGTATCAGGGGGAGCTGGGTCATATTGAGGGAGCCCATCTTTTCACCCTCGAGACGGATTTTGAGATGGCGCTCACCAAGCTGCCCAAGGATCAGGAGTATATTTTTGTGTGTCGAAGTGGCGCTCGAAGTGCTCGAGCTACCGAAATGGCGATGCGTGCGGGGTTTTCATCTGTTTCTAATATGGAGGGCGGAATGTTGGCCTGGAATGAAGCAGGATTTCCCGTGACACGGGACTGATCGAATTCTATCTTCGCCTACTATGGGCTTGACGATAGCCCCATGATAGGTCGCGGAGAGGTGGGTGAGTGGTTGAAACCGCACGCCTGGAAAGCGTGTTAAGGGGAAACCCTTACGAGAGTTCGAATCTCTCTCTCTCCGCCATTTCTGACCATGATTCATGGTTAAAAATGGCTTTTTGACCTTTCAGAAATTTACGCACTTTGCTCGCCAATTTCCAATTTGGGAAACTTTTGAGAAACTTCCACTTTTGAACGACCTTCTGGGAAAAGTTGAATGAGCTTTGCGGCCTTTCTCAACTGAGTGTCCTGTCCGTGGATATATCTGTCAGTTATCTCAGATCGTGAATGTGCGAATAGCTTTTGGATGTCATCTCTCGACGCTCCATTGGTTAGGTAGCGCGCGAGGTTGAATGCCGAAGACCGTCGCGCTTGGCCCCGAAAAATGAGCCAGTGACATCCGGAATCGCACTGCGTCAAA
>CAZRCG010000015.1:0-10854 GCA_964598565.1 uncultured Bacteriovoracaceae bacterium
AGAGATGCTGAGGTTTTCCAGGTAGCGAAGTAGCGATATGAATATTAGGGCTAGAGACATCTCGATAACCATTCCATTGAAATGGGCTACATCGATTAACGAAGCTGCTGCTCGTTTCAACACGTATCAAAGAATCTGTTTGAACAGCATAGAAGTCAAAGACAACGTGCTCAATCTATGCGCCGCCGATGTTTCTAGTTTTCTCCAGTGGCTTCCAGAATCGCTATCAGAATTCGAAGGCTATCAATTGAGGGTCTTGCTCTCGAGTAAAATCAAAGAAGTTGGATCAAAGAAGAGAGCCCAGCGCACTATTGATTATTATGAAATGTGCAGCAGTTCCATCAAAGACGTGAAGCCCAATTTTTCACATCCGTTGGAATTTGTTCCGCCATTTGCTGAGCTGCACTTCGCTCAATAGCTAAACGAATTCTAAGCCTTCATTTATTTGCTTCTGAGACTTAATTTCTTGCTGAATTTGCTCAAACAAATGCATATAGCGCATGGTGACATCCGCGTGTTTGGCTGAGTGACCTAGAATGATTTGCGCCAAGAAGATGTCCCCTTGGGTCATTCCCGCCAAATTCGTACAGAACGTGTGACGACTACAGTGTGGGCTAAAGTCACGAGTCTTTGCTTGTCTGCAAGCTTCCTTGAAGCTGTTGTAGTAGGTGTTCTTGTTGATGTCCTCAAATAGCAGGTAGTTTTTTTTGTTCGCACCATGCTGTTTAGTTTTTAGCTTTGCCGTTTGCGTCTTCCATCTGGCGACTAAAATATTGAAAGCTTTTTTATCTAGGATCGGGATCGTCCTGCTGTTGCTGGGCTCAATTGTGCGCCTGCTTTTCAAGGGCTTTCTATTAACTTCGCCCTTGCTATTGCGAACCGCAACTTTGTCATCAACCTGTGATTCTAAAACAATATAGCCGTAGGTTTTAAAGCTGTATTTCTTCAACGATTTATTTAAATCGCCGGCTGGTGGTTCTCCCTGAAAAACGTCAGCTACGCTTAGACCAAGAAGTTCACCAAGACGCAGTCCAGTATGAATGCTTACATAAAACATATCTGCGGAGCTTGAGTCAAAAGAGCTGAGTTTACTAAAGATTGCCGATACGTCGTGCGGAGACATCACGTCTTCAAATGTTTTTTTCTTCAATAGATGGGAAGGGAACTGTCTCATCTTTCTCAGCTCGCCAACTTGACGTTTGACGTACATGACATCCATGAAGGCGTTCAAAGTTTTGATAGCGCCGTTCATCGTAGAATAGGCTAATTTTGTTTGGTCCTTTTTAGTCTTGATCGGCTTTACCTGTTGCAGCCAATCACGAAAATCTTCGAAAAAAATATGCCAATTATTTAAATTATTGCATTCTTTCTCGTTGAGAAAAAACGGGATCACGTAGTTTGTTAGGAGATACATCTCCGTCTTGTGTGAATTAGGTACAGTTGCCTTGCGCCTGTCTTCAAATATTTTGATAAGCTCGTTGAAATTGTAGAATCTGGTTTGCCAGACCATCTTGGTCTCAAGCCGAAGGCGTGCACTTTCCAACTCGGCTTCTTTGTTTTTGCAAAAGCGATCAGCTTCCTCATCAGATGAAATGCTTGGAATCTCGGTTTCTTTAAGCCGAATATTCTTCTTTAGATTCCTATCGTAATAAACGAACGAATATTTGTTATTGCGTTTCTGCCAGTACATAACATCGAAAACCTTTATGTCATTTTAAGTGAAAGTCTAGCGTCAAAGCTCAGGTAGGCTTTTGAACCACGATTTTGGGCGGCGCTTCAAATTAATTGGTAAAGAGGTAAGGCTGGAAGGCCGGCTTGATTATAAGGGCTGGCTGAGCGGTTTATGACTCAATCCGTACGGTAAACTTATGATCCCTAACGACCTGTTCCAAAATCCGGCTAACCAGCTCCTGCCGGGAGATATCCGCCCTATCCGCCAACCGATCCAACTCAGACAGTACCTTTAAATCAATCCTAAGCACTATAGGCTTCGTTTTCTTGGGTTCGCCAGGGATAACCTTCATTTCAGTTCGAAACTCCTCGTATATATCAAATTTGAAAGCTTATTGCATATCAAAGTTGATATCATTTATGATATAATAATATATGCCATAATTAGCTCGGTCTATGCAAGTAATAGACTCAAGAGCTGGAACGAAAACTGGATACTCCCCGTGCTCTTTTAAAGAAAGCTAGGGCTCAAGAAGGGACTAAGGCCAGGCGGAAATGATCAATAACTCGATGCCGAGAGTGTGGCGGCCCACGTAGGTTCGGCTTTGATGCTTAAAGGGCTATCCCTGTTTATAACGTGTGTATTAGCCTTGCAAACCCATTATTCAGGAAATTAGAGGGCTTGGTTTGGTGTAGGGTTTGCATCATCTGTGCAGAGTTCGGCTCCATTATTTCCAATTTTTATTCAACAGATAGACGATCCCAAAATTTTTGCGACCTTTCTTGAGCCTGTCCTGTGCCGCAAGCCCAAAGGCGGTCATTGTCGGGATGACTTCTCCCTCATGGCGCAGATCTTCGCAGAACTTTGTGTATAGTTCGTTTGCTGGTACTTCTTTTTTTCCAGAAGCAATACCTTTGCGATCCAGCCACGAAGACACCCTACACGCCAGTCGGTTTATCCTTTGGCTTCGAGGTCTTCGCACCTTATGAAAGGGCGTTTCATTGTGTTGGCGAACGAAGGCCATGAGTTTTTCTGTCTCTCTATCCGATAAATCCGAGGTAATAGTGTTCATATATATATTTATTAAAAAGAGTGTAGGGTTCTCGAACTTATCTTTGGATTTTTTTAAAATTAGTAGTGGGCGCTCGCACCCATAAAACACGAAAAACCCAGAACCACCTGAAAAAGGTCCCAATGCCCCCCAGTTTTCTCACCCTTTCGAGGAGCCTGGATATAATCATTAGTTTTTTAGGTATTGTTCGATCATTGTTTCCAGAAGTTTGGTTACCGTGGTTGGCTTCTTCTGGGCGATACTCTTTAAGCGCTCCAGATGGTCCGCCTTAATGCGGAAGGAGTAAAGTACCTTGTTTACTGCCTCAGCCTTCTCTCGAAGCGCCTTATCGACTTTCTTGCGTGTATTACGAGGCATATATACACCTTATAGCGACTCCGTATGCATGTCTATCCAATAATACAAACGTATGACATAATGTATATACATACGAAGGAGGCATATCATGGAATATCGTCCAAAAGCAGCCATTTATTTCCGCATAAGCACGTCGCATAAGGAACAAAAGACGGATTCTCAGGTCCATGCTGTTGAAGAATATTGCAAGGCCAAGGGCTATACGATTTATAAGCGTTACGAAGATATTGGTATTTCGGGTGCTACGTCTTCGAGGCCGCAGCTTGATCAGCTAATGGCCGATGCGCGACAGAAGAAGTTTGATGTAGTGGTTGTATACCGATTCGACAGATTCGCTAGGAGCACGTCATTTCTATTGCAAGTACTGGAGGAATTCAAAAGTTTAGAAATTGGTTTTTGCTCCATATCGGAAGCGATAGACACCAATACGCCAATGGGAATGGCGATTTTCACAATCATTGGGGCTTTGAGTGCGTTAGAAAGAGAGACAATTGTGGAAAGAATTAAATCCGGCTTACAGGCAGCCAGGAGAAAAGGCAAAATTCTCGGGCGCAAACCTAAGCCGATCAACCCTAAAATTGTTGAGCTAAAGCAGGCTGGCTTGTCTCTAAGGCAAATAGCAATGCAGATAGGATTATCAAAGAGTGCGGTGTTCAAAGCGCTGTCCACCAAAACCGTCTGTTCAGCGATTTAAAATGCCATGCTCCCAATCATTTGTTTTTTTGGACAGAGGAAGATTGGCCTTCAAATGCAAAGGGCAGATCGAAGCTAACGCTTCGCCCCTAACGAAATAGGTCTTCCGCCAACGGAATGGGGCTTCGTTCAGTCGGGTGAAAGGGCAATAGAGTAGATTGGTGGAACTACAGCTTGGGAAAATTTTAAGTCGTCTTCTTAAGGAAAAGAGAATTTCACTTAAAGAGCTGTCAGCTGCTACCGGCGTTCCTTCTAGCACGCTTAGTCAATGGACTGCAAATCGCGAACCCAAGAAGCCAACGCAAATTGCGAGTGTTGCTAAGTATCTTGGGGTGAGCCTTCATTACCTTCTTTTCGGCACAAGTGATGAGAACGAGGCTGATCTGGCTAGCACTATCAGAACTCAAGACTTCTTCTCAGGGATCTTTGAAATCTCCGTCAGAAGAGTTGATTTTGGAAAAGCTCAATCTATAAAACGGGAGGACAAAAAATGAATAAGGGATATGTGATTGTATTTCTTTTACTTACGCTTAGTTCGTGCGGCGGAGCCAACTCAAGTGGGACTATCACTGGGGATTCAGCGGCAACAGATTTCACCGACTACACAGGGTTTTGGTATATGAACAACATCTCTCTAAATGGCCAAGGTGTTATCCATGTAGACCTGTCCCAATCAATCGAGATAACGACGACTTCTCTAAAAATAACTGATTACACTCAGGGCTGTTCTGCGGTTCAAACTTTTGAACTACAAGACGGATTGATCGCGAGCGATACTCCAACAGTTACCTGTCCCGATGGTGCTTGTACGCTCAATTATACACTTTATGATCCGTTTACTGGGAATCTGACAAACAGTAGTCTTGCGTGTCCAACTGACTTTCCTGCGGTGTTAGCCGGAAAGACTGATGCGACTGCTTTGGATTCAAGCACCGTTCAAATTAAGACGACTTATCCTGGCGGAGACGAATTGACTCTTCAATATTTAAAGCTTTCAGGTCACACATCGTCGAGCGGAGGCAGCCTCGCCAGCTTCTTAACCAATGGCACTGATCGGTTCAATCAGCTGAGTTATCTGGACTGTACGGATGCCACCGGACCTTCGCAAATCAGCCTTTATGATGATTTTACAGGGGAACTAACGAATTCCAATGGTACCTTCGATATCAATTGGTGGCGAGACACATCGGGCGGGCTGCTCAATCTCGTAATTTCTTTCTATGGAGAAGATTGGGCTCTTTACTACTACGCAGACTCAATTCACCTCGATGGAAGCGGCTATATTGATTCCGCCAGATTTTATACGTCGTCTTCGAGTGGTAGTTCTAGTGCCATGGTCAGTGGGACCCATGCCGCTGTTTATTCCGGGAATACGATTACCTGCACGAAGATATAACTTCGTTTAAAGTTGAAGATAGTAAGCGGACCCGGCGCGCACTAAGATTCGGCCTGGTCGCTTTTTTGGCGATGGGCCTGTATATAAGAATGTTATAACTGAGCTGTGGGGGGGGGCGCACCCGACATATGGCTGTCAGAGCTGAGCCAAACCCATAGATCCTATGAAAACTCTACCCCTATTAAAATTTAACAGCGAAAATATGAAATTGGCTTAAAATGACGCTACAAGGATTATGCATGGGTTTAATTTTGGCTCATCCATTATAGAAGTAACTGTTTCTGGTGAAAGCTTCTTAGCGTCTCTTCTGATTCTAAAAGTGCTGAGTTTAATAGAGTGTCGACAGATAAAAGATTGTAGCTATCAGCCTATATATGCCCGACGAGATGCCTCATCGTGCCCAGTTCTTTTTCAATTGGTCCAACACCGATGCCGAACAAGGATAGAAATAACCCTCCGCCTCGCAGACGGGCAGGCTCTTATCTTTAAACCAATTCGCGACAGTTTTGATTTTATCTCCAGCTTCAAGAGGAATGAAGGGTCTTATCTCCTCCATAGTTAAACCCCGAGCCTCATTCACCATGCGTTCCTGAAGGTGTCGATAAATATTCACTGGGTGCCTGCGGCCAGAGAAATCCTCACGAAGGTCGTTTAAGGCAACGCCAAACGCCGTCAAGGGAAGCTGGCAGACAACGACAGTTTTAGTGTCATGCCAGTAATACCTGGAGCGTAGCGACTGAGTGACTGACTCTATCATTATCTTTCGGCTCAAGGGTCCATACTTACTTTTAGTCTTCCCAAGATTTCTATTTTCCCAAAAGGAAAGGTCAGTGCGCAGCTCAGTCATATTAAATTTTTGCCCATTGAACCAGGCTATATCTGTCCACAAAGCAAACTCCTGAAATATTTCGTCAGTGTACTTGGGTAAGGCTCCATACTTTTTCAGAGCACTTTGTTCGGCTTCCGCGGTGTTTGGAAAGTTACTTCCAAAAACAATAATATCCTTATTTTCGATAACATTCCTACCCCTGGTGTAGCCATGATACAGGGTTTCATCGGTTTTGAATCCATATAGGCCAGCACGCTTTCTAAATGATTTGTCTTCAATAAGAAACCGAGGACCGATAAGCCAAGTATCGTCACGCGAAAGCCCATATTCTTCTTTTAGATTTACGAAGCTTCGCAAGAGCTGTTCAAGCTCAGCACGTATGAGTTTGCCTGAGCTGACTGTTTTGTGTTTGGAAATATTTTCTGCAATTTGGAATACTTTGCCTTTTGGCTTTGGGAAGCCATCTCTTTTCACGTCGTATGTGCAAGGCACATGTTCCAACTGAAAACGCGCCTGCAGCTCTGAAGTCATCGCTGTTGCGTCAGCCACGATAATCTTCTCAATAGGATTATTTGTTCTACTGTTTGTAAAAGGCTTTGGAAAAAGAAAAACTTTAAAGCCCCCCTTTTCCTGAGGAAGTATCTTTAAGTGACAATTGTAGGCAATCACTTTCTCTATCAGGCGCTCCGCCTTGGTTTTTATCTTTTGAGAATCAGGCGCTCCGCCAGCAATCATGGTCCTTTTTACTTCAACAAGAATGCTTTCGAGAATTGCTCGCTGAGTTTCATCACTTTTGATTTTAATATTCGCTGGAAGTTCAGCTTCCAAAGTTCGCAAAACGTCATCGTCGATAGACTGCGACAGGACAAAATTGCTGTGACCATCTTCATCTAAAACCAGTATCCGCTTGCCGCGTTCATTGTTCGTCCAGATTTTTGATAGAAAGAATCCTTCGTGTTGCATTTGAGCGTGGCTGGAAATTATCATGTCGTACGAAGTCGTTCTGGCTATTGAGCCTCTGCGAAAATACGGACACCTATTTCTCATTTTGCAGGCTTCGCAAATTTTCCATGCAGATTGGCTAGCGTCAATATTGCGTTTCCTTTCGGCCAACTTAACGCACTTTTTGATATCGCTGTTGTTCTCACGTTCTTCTGGAATTTCTTTGTCGCCGAACAGTCGGACCACTGAAGGCTCGTTTCCCCCTTCAGGAAGACTTTTAATTTCTCGAAGAACTTCGTCTTCTATTTCACGGGCTTTAGTATTTGATTGGGTTAGAAACACAATTTGTGGAGAAGTTTTGTCACCCGAAAGTTCTTTTACGAAAAATTCTACGAGCATCCTCGTTTTCCCTACACCAATGGGAGAGTTGACCAAGATCACCGGATAGTTCGGCATGTCTTTTAGGCGCTCGGGATCGTTCAAGCAAAGACTTGGATCACGGGGGCCGTAATAAAGCCGTTCAAATTGAATGCGCTGATTGTTTAAAAATGCGCTTGAAGTTGTTTGCTGCGGTCTCTGCACTAACTATTATTTTGTCATTGTTTTTAGCTCATTGCGACGCGGTATAAGTGGGTTTTTGAGAAGTTTACTGCCTTATCAGCTATTTGAAGATTCTAAAGACACCGCGACCTTCTTGCGCCTCAAATTCCTTTCTTTTTGCTTCTACTTCAGTCGCAGGTGGCTGTGCGTCTTGGGTCTCAATCCACATTTGTAGCTGTTCATCAACCACCTGTTTAGGATCATAATGAGTTGATTCATAGTTTTTTAAATGTTCCTTTGTCATGTGTGATCTCATTCCGGTCCTAACAAGGTCGACCGTCGAGGTAAGGAACTGTGGGTGATAGGCGAGGTAGGCAGCCCCCCACATTGTAAGGGCGACTAAATAACCCTTTCTGATTCCTCGATACACTGTGTGAGTATTTCGCCAACCGGTCAATCGAGGTGCCGCGCTGTCGGTGGCGGCAGTAAGCCCTGAGGTTTTGGCAGTATCTAAAATGTCAGCATCAATTTTGGCAAATTCGATGGGATTTATATCAGGTAAATGCACAAGCGGAATCCCGATAAAAAAGAGGACTGAAGTAATCAAAACTGATTTAGCAATACGCGTCGCGTCTGCGCCCTTATTGAGTGCGTTCCCAATTTGTTCAGAAAGAGTTATTGGCCGAATCAAACCTGAACTTGTTAACTGCCCCATTAGGCGATGCAGCTCGTTTTGGCGTAAGAGATTTGCTTCTATTCGCCCCCGAACATCTGGCGTGACTCCACTCAAAGCCCAACGAACTAACCTATTCGATTCACCCTGCGAGTTCGGCGGATCAAAGTAATCGGCAAGGGCAATTGTCAGGCGTTCGGCCTCTAAAGCCGTCAACTCTCCCTTAGATACGCCAGAGGTTTTTATTATATCGGAAAGAAAATCTGCGAACGTCCCTTCGATATGAAGTCTAGTTTGAAAAAACTTTTCTAAAACGGACGCAATCAACGCGATTTTTTGTTCTGGCGTACTGGCCAATGCTGGGTTGGTTAGAGAATCTGCTTTGAGTAAGTTCTGATAATACTCGTGACTAGACCTGAATAGGGATGGGTCTGGCGGCTTTCTAGATAGGATCTTGTCATGAACAAACAAAAGAAATTGGGCGCATTTCCAAATCCCTTTTGAAGCTTGAGCAGCGTCAGTAGTTAACGGAGCATTGAAGAAAATGAGAAGGGCAGAGAAGAAAAAAGGGAGTCCTGATATTTTTTTCATTTACCAAGACCCCCCTTACATAATTTTACAAAAACAGGTTATTCCAAGTCTTCAACGATACCGGCCCCTATGTAAGACACGCCCCCAAGCACAAATCCAACAATAGCAAGCCAAACTACTGGCGACATCTGCCATTTACCAGAAGCATTTCTTCCAATCGGATCGTCGATGAAAACAATCGAAATTAATGTAAGAATTGCTCCAATCGTACAGGCACCACCAGCTACGACCTTGAGCATCTCAGCAGTATTTTTCATGGGCTTAGCTTCAGCACGAGGAACAATAAAGTCCGAAACTTTCTGAAGTGCAGCAAACGCATGATCGGTTAAAGACAAAGAAGCCAACTGATCCTTTTTATTTTTGATTTCTTCAGACATCGAACGGAACGCCCGTGCAAAACGAAGTTTTGTGGCTTCGGCATTATCTGGATTCAAATCAAGAACGAACTTTCGAGCAGAAATGATATTTTTTTGATCTTTGTCCAAAACAGAGAGTTTAAAGGAAATTGACTTAGCGGTCGGTGCCTCAAGTTTAAAATGCACAGTCATTCGAGCGTCAAGCTCATCGACATGAGGAGAAACCGCATAAAATTCTCGATTTTTCATAACTGCAGCGATGAGTTCGGCGGAATTAACCGTCTGTTTGTTTCCGTTCAAAAACGACCAATCCTCTTTTTCAGCGTCTCTGAAGCTTTCTTCCAGCCTCGCTTTAAGTCGGTCTGGATTTACTTCTCTCGCTGAATCCGCGGCAAGTAAGGGAAGACCTGCGAGTTGTAAACTCAGGACTCCTGCTGTGACTGATTTAAGAATCTGCTTCATGTTTGTTTTTCTCCTGTATGTCCCATTTTTAAATTGTCAAACTTTGACCCCTAAGGCCCCTGATGGAGCCCGGTCGAATTATTGACGTTCTCATAGCAGAGTTTTGGTTTGCGGGAAAGAGGGGTGAGCTGGCAAGTTCAGTGAAGTCGCCAAATGCAATTTAATCGTGTTCTAAGCTCTTAGGCGAAAAATGTACACTGGAGGAATGGCAGAGCAATCTGATCATATGCACGAAGATCTAGGGGTGCTGTTTGGGAGGCTATTGGGTCTAACTAAATGCTACGCGGCTTTTCTCAGCTTTTTCTTCTTACTACCTTTGGAAAAGTGAAGCTCCAGACCGATTGAATCCAGAATGGCTAGTAGAGTGTCGAGCGTTGGATTGCCCCGATCAGAAAAAGCATGGTAGAGAGACCGGCGGCTAATGCCCGAGCTTTTGGAGAGTTTAGTAAAGCCTTGAGCTTCCATCACATTCTTAAACGCTTGAAGAAGTAATTCCTTACGCTTGGGCCCTTCATCTTTCATATGCTCATTGAGATAGGCTGCAGCTGTTTCAGCATCATTCAAATGTTTCAGGAGCATGTCTTTGTAATTTGCAGAGTATCTTGGCATTTATTTTCTCCTCGTTTTGTATTCCCTATAAAACTCTTTTGCCTTTTCTATATCGACAGTCTGCGTGCTTTTATCGCCACCGAGCAAAAGCAAGAGAACTCGATCTTTTTCAATGGCCAAATAGATTCGGTAGCCGGGTCCGTAATTCTCTTTGAGCTCGTAGATCTCACCAAGGTATCTGTACTTTCCAAAGTTTCCCTCCGAGGCTTGGTCTAATCTTCTTAAGATTCGCGCTTTAGCGACCCGGTCTTTTATTCGAGCCAGCCAAGCATCAAATGGCTTACGGCCATTTGACTCATACACTTCCAATTCACGCACCTTTACTACGATCAAGTTCTCAACTCCTATTGTGCAATATACTGCTCAAATCGTCAAGGCCCGTACAAACCATGTCGCAGCGGGGTACTACGGATTTCAAACACTTAGCCCGGAGGCTGTCACATCCGGGGCACAGCGTTAAACTTAAAGCATACCCATCAAACTTTGCGAGAAATTCTTAACGCCCAATGAGGCTACAGGTAGTGAAATCCTACCTCCCCAGTACCTTTTCGCTACCCAGGTTTTTGGCTAAGTAGATGAAAGGGTTGGAGAAAGTGGTCACTTTCACAGAGATGCTGAGGTTTTCCAGGTAGCGAAGTAGCGATATGAATATTAGGGCTAGA
>CAZRCG010000016.1:0-9768 GCA_964598565.1 uncultured Bacteriovoracaceae bacterium
AACTATCGCAGTAGAATTCCGCTTCCTCCTGGCCCAAATCAGGGGCCAAGCGCGCTTTCGAGCCACCAGCTTTGAGGCTCCGCGAGGTGCAGCTTCTTCCAAAATCTTGGTGATCTCTTCCGCTGTAAATTGTGATTTTTTCATGTCCTAAATTCCTTCCTGATGAGCCTCTTTAGCCCATCAATTCGGAACTTTCAAACACTCCAGTTTTCGGGGGGAAGGTCACGGCAACCAACGTAAAAAAGTTATTTAATATGTCATTGCGTGTGCAATTCCAAACGGCCTTCATATTGATGTCTTTATGCCGATGAGAGAGTAAAAGCGCTCCCGATGTAAGATTAGCAAGAAGAGCAAGTGAGCCAACAACCAACATCGTTGTAGAAACTGGCTGAACGTCACGACTGAGCTTTGAAAGCACTTCAATCAGAACTACTAAACCCAGAATGAGTTCAAAAGTTGAATTGAAAAAAGCTACTTTAGATTTCGCTCTCAATCCACGATTCAGAGCTAAAAAACTAAAAAAATAAACTAAAGCATCTCCTCCCATATCGACCGCATCCGCAAGAAGGCTAGACGAATGTGATAAAATTCCAGCAATCCCTTCGGCAAAGAAAAAAAATAAATTGATAAACAATACAATAATAATGGCTTTTCGCTGGCTACCATCATCGGCTGGCTCGGGCACTTCACAACAACTATCGCTCATGATTCATCTCCTAGTGGCTCATCCCATTTGCCTTAATGGTCATTCGATGCTCAAGCATTCGATAAGCAATAGGAACGACAATCAAAGTTAAGAGTGTCGCCGAAATAATTCCACCCACCACAACAGCAGCAAGGGGTCTCTGAACTTCGGCCCCCATGCCGGTAGAGACCATCATCGGAAGAAATCCGAAGGCTGCACCCGCCGCCGTCATAAGCACCGGACGTAAGCGCATAGCTGTCCCTTTCTTTATCAATTCAGTTCCTGTCAAGCCCTCGAGTTTTAGTTTATTGAAGTAGCTCACCAAAACGACTCCATTTAAAACTGCGATTCCCGATAATGCGATGAAGCCAACAGCTGCCGATATGCTAAAATCAAGTCCGTTAAGAACCAAGCCTAAAACACCCCCTACAAGTGCCATAGGAATGCAAACCGCAATCATGGCAGTTTGTAGAATGCTTCCAAAAGCGAGATAGATCATCAGCAGAACAAGCACAAGGGCGAGCGGCACGAGGATCTCGAGACGCTCTCGAGCTCGCTCTAAATTTTTAAAACTACCGCCCCATTCCATATAGTATCCAGGAGGGAGCTTCACTTCCTTTTCAATTTTTATTCTCGCCTCTTCAATAAAGGATTCGACATCTCGACCACGAACATTCACGAGAACTGCAGCACGCTTTTTTGCACTCTCTCGTCGAATATCCGAAAACGTTTCTTCGAATTTAATATCAACAACTTCTTTTAAGGGCAGCGTGAAGTCTTCGACAATTCCCACTGGCACTTCCTTTACGGCGTCGATATCTGCCCTATCTTCTTCATTGAGGCGAACAATGATCGGAAATCGTCTTACGCCTTCGTAGAGACTTCCAGCCTCTTTCCCTCCAAGAGCTGTTTCAACCGTCGAAAGAACTTTTTCTTTTTGTGTCCCTAATTTAGCAAGTTCAAAGTCTTTTGGAACAATTCGCATAACAGGGGACTTCCCCTTTGATTCTTCTTCCGCATCTCCAGCTCCGGGAACGGTTTTAATTATTGCTGCGGCTTTAGTGGCGGCCTCCGAAATAATCTCAACATCCTCGCCATAAATCTTGAGAGCAACGTCGGACCTGACTCCTTCAAGAAGTTCGTTGAATCGTAGCTGAATAGGTTGGGAGAAAATGAGTGCCTGGCCCGGGATGAGAGCTTCAAGTCGAGCCTTCACGACTTCAATGAGTTCTGATTTCGTTCTCTGGCTTCCAGTTACTTCCGGCCATTTTGATTTATCCTTAAGCATTAAATAGGTATCTGAAATATTAGGTCCCATGGGGTCGGTGGCCACTTCTGCTGTTCCGATTCGAGAAAGGACGCGTTCCACTTCTGGAAACTCGAGAATGATCTGCTCAGAGAGCTCTTGCATCTCCACAGACTGGTCGAGGCTTACATTCGTTGGGCGAACAAATTGAATCGCTATCGAACCTTCGTCGAGTTGAGGCAAAAAGTTTGCTCCTAAAAATAGAAACATCGCAATCCCTGCTGCAATGGCAGACACCCCAGAAACAAGAACTATTTTTTGATGTCTTAATGCACGATCTAGGAAAGGTTCATAGATACGCTTCATCCATTTCATTATGGGCGTATCGTCCATGGAAATTTTTCCAGGCAGGAAAGTCGCTGCAAATGCGGGGATTACAGAGAAAGAAAATACAAACGCCGCAAGAAGCGCGAAGCAAAATGTTGCCGCCATCGGAACAAACATTTTTCCCTCGACACCAGTGAGACCAAATAACGGAAGAAATACAATGATGATAATAAGTTGACCAAATCCTGCCGCAGATCGAATTTCAATTGTTGCCTGCTCTACAGTTTCCGAAATTTCTTGTCGATTGAGAGCACGGCCGAGATCTTTCGATCTTTGCGCAACCATGCGAACGCAATTATCCATGACGATTACGGCTCCGTCGATGATGATTCCAAAGTCGAGTGCTCCAAGACTCATGAGATTTCCTGAAACTTTAAAAAGTTTCATTGCAATAAAAGTAGAGAGGAGCGCCAGAGGAATGGTGATCGCCGTAATGATGGCTACACGAACATTTCCAATAAGAAGCAAAAGAATAACAATAACGAGAAGCGCGCCAAATAAAAGGTTATGTTCAACGGTTTCAAGAGTCGAGTTGACCAGTTCAGAGCGATTATAAATCGTCTCTAAATGGACCCAATCAGGAAGCGACTTTTTTATTTCTTTAATTTTTGAATCCACTTCCAAAGAAACAGTGCGACTATTCTCACCGAGAAGCATGAGTACCGTTCCAATGATGCTTTCTTTGCCATTCACAAGTGCCGCGCCCGTACGAAGCTCGCGACCGAGACCCACATCGGCAATATCTGCAAGTTTAATGACTCGAAGATTAGGAAGAGTCTTAACGACTGTTTGCCTTAATTGGTCAGGGGATATGAGAAGGCCAGGAGATTGAATTAGAAGTTGCTCAGCCGTTTGTTGAACGTAACCGCCTCCAGTACTGCGATTATTTTCTTCTATCGCTTTTACGACATCATCGAGATCAATTCCAAAATGTGCCATCGAATCCAAGCGCGGCTTTACATGGAACTGCTTTTCATAGCCGCCAATGGCATTTACTTCCGACACCCCCTTTACCATAAGCAATCGAGGCTTGAGGGAGTATTCGTTGAGAGCCCGCAGCTCCATTAATTGTTCTAAACGAGCTTCTGGATTTTCAGCAGGCTCTTTTGCTTCGAGCGCGTAAAAATAAATTTCGCCCAAGCCTGTGGTAATCGGACCGAGAGAAGGCTCGACTCCGTTGGGAAGTTCTTTACGAACGGTTTGAAGCTTTTCGCTTACTAATTGTCTTGCAAGATAAACATTAAATCCTTCTTCAAACACCAGCGTGACTTGTGAAAGTCCAAACCGAGAGATCGATCGAACTTCCTCGACTCCTGGAATTCCACCCATTTCACTTTCAATGGGAAAAGTTACAAATTTTTCAATTTCCTCTGGAACTAAGCCAACGACCTGAGAATTGATCGTCACTTGCACATTCGTGATGTCTGGTACAGCATCGATAGGCAAAAGTTGAAAGGCGTATAATCCGCCCAAGATGATAAGTGCGGCCAAAATGAAAGCCATGCCTTTATTCTTTATAGAACCTCGAATAAGACGATCGATCATAAATATTTCCCCACTATGTCATTCTGAAAATTAATGCGCATGGCCCTCGCCACCCTGCCCGGACGCTTCCAATTGCGCCGTACGCAAAAAATGAACCCCAGTCGTAGCAACCCGATCCTCAGCAAGAAGCTTCTTCGATCGCACCCATATGAAATCTTTTTCTTTCCGCACGATTTGTATCGGTATTTCTTCAATCCAATCATTACTTAGGCGATAGACCGACGTTTCCGATTGAAAATACGCAATGGCTGATCTTGGCAACTTAAGTAAGGTCTCTGCTTGCTTCGACGTTCTTCCTTTAGAGGGCGTCAATTCACTTTGAATATTTTCGAACTTTATTTTTAAGAATGAGAGCGACTCGGGACTCAATCGAAACCTGAGACCACCATCTTCTACTGCAAGAATTGCTTTCCCAGGGCCAAACTTACTTGAGCCCTCTTCATGCCCAGACTCTTCGTGGCCATGAGCATCCTTCTTTTCATCTTTATGACCATGATCATGACCGTCCTCTCCAGCTTCATCCTCTTGATGCTCACCACGCTCTTCCTTTTCTGAATGCTCCGGATGCTCCTTATCATGGGACTCCGAGGCAAAAAGAGGATTAGATAAAATAAAACCGACCAAAATGGCTTTTAAAACGTGGGGGTCCATAAACTCTCCTCAAACATACGTCCGTCAATGGCGTAGATTTTCCAAAGCGCATCCGTCGCTTCATGTTCTTCTTCATTTCGAGTTGCGAGGTACTCCTGAATTTGACGATGAGCTTCTATGTAAAGCGAAGTAGAGACGAGTCCTTGTTCGAAGAGCTTCTCTACGCGTGCGTGCTTTCGCTCGAGTTCTTTCAAGTCCACGAGGGAGCCGATAATGCTGGCTACGGATCGGTACTCTCCCAATAATTGTGCTCGCTCGGTCATCTCTAATTTTTTGGCGATCTCAAAATTTCGAACAGCAAGATTTTTTCCATGCTCTGCATAAGCACGCCCCGATCGATTCCAATTCCAAAGCGGAAGAGGAAGGCTTAAATTAAACCCGTAACGGTAAACGTCTGAAGGACCATCGCGATCCCATTGAAAGACCGGCCCCGCTGTAAGATCTGGCCAAGACTCCGCACGCGCGGATTTCCATTCCGCTTCGGCACTTCTTAAATCTGATTTCGCAAGTTTCAGTGTAGAACTTTCAAATGATTCATTCCCAGATTCTGGAATTTCTGGCCATTCCTTCCGAAAGTCAGGAAGATAGCTTTCGTCTTCCGGGAGGTCTCTTCCGAGAATAAACTCTAGTCGCTTCTTGATGCCTTCTTTTTCGGAAATCAGTTTTGATCGTCGAAGGCGATGTTGCCCCAATGCTAAAGAAAATATTTCTGAAGAAACTTCCTGTTCAGCACTTAGACGCCCGCGTCTCGTGTACAAAGCTTGGACTCGTTGGAATGCTGAAATAGCCTCGTTGAGGATTACAAGCTCTTCGTGAATTTGTCTGTGTCTGTTGAGAGAGTGAACAATTTCTAGAAAAGCCGTCTCGCGTGCTTCCTGGAGTGAGGCCGTAGCTTTCTCGGCCTCGGCTCTGGCTCTTTCAATGCGTGAACCTCTTTTGCCTCCGATTTCCAATTTTTGATCAAGCGAGCCTTCGAAAGTCCAGAGATTGTCGCCTAAGCTTTTTCCATAAGTGGTCTTTGTCGAAATCTCTGGATTCGCAAAAGCAGAGGCTTTTCCCTCTGCCTTGGAAGCCTGTTGATTACTGATCAGTGCTTGTTGAATCACAGGATGGCGTTCGAGTGCACACCGCAAAACATCTCGAGCAGACACAATGGTTGTGCAGGCAGAAGTTTGTTGTTCCTCTGCGCCTGTAGGTTCAGGAAAAGAGCCAAAAACACATAGTGAGACTAAGATTAAACTGACGAAGAGATTGTTTAGATTTCGCATTATTTTCATTCCCAAAGCAAATTAGCGGTTTATTCCTAGCCATAATGTAGCTGGCCAGACACCCATAAATCGATAGTCAAATCAATGGTTTACGCTTTGGGAGGACGGAACAAGAAAAAAGAAGACGTTACAATTTCCCGAGAATCTTTGACGATATCCAGCCTGCTTTCGCCAAAAACTACACGAGCTTCGGATCTACCTGTTGGCATCGCCGGGCAGCAGCCCAAATGACACCCGTGCATGTTAGCATCAGATCCCGCCAAGCTTTGCGGTGGATTTGCAACTTTCATTGAGACAGCTTGATTCGATCCCTCGTTGGCATGAGCTTCAATGGTGTAATGAAACACCCCCGTCAAAAGGATCAAGCAAATCAGAGTTGAAATTAAGCGCTTCAAAGAAACCCCTCTAGTTCTCTTGCCATTCTACCAAATGCATCAAATTCATCTAGTCCCCATAAAATCTCCTTTGTTCTCATCACTTAGAATTTTCTTCCATTTGTGGTGCATCAATAATCGCGAGTCCTCTATATGAATCCTCCAACAAAAGACGTTTCATATTTGCTTTTGCAATTGCATGCGCAAAGAGGGCCGACAACCTCATCGACTCGTATTTGATCTTATGATCGAGGGAGGCCAAAGCGACAGGGATTGTGCCTGGATCGGCCCAAGATATTTCTCCTAATTCCATTGGGCGTTTTACAAGTTGATTGAATCTTTGATCTGATTCTCGAACTGCAGTTTCAGACGATGTATACAGATCAAAGGATTCGCTGAGATCTGCCACAATTTCAATGGTCTTTTGCTCCACCCTTGTGGCGATTTCTTCTCGTTGAATTTTCAGGTTGCCCCTTTGTGATCGTCCGATGCGGATCGAAGAAGCACGCCCAAAACCAAAATTGCTTGAGGAAGCTGGATCCAAAAATCCATACTCTCGCTCTTTCATGTCACTCTTTGAGGCTCGATAGAGAAACGTCGAGCTACCAACCTCAAGCGATCGATTCTTTGCCAATCTTGAAATTTCAATTGGATCCAATTCCAATTTAGAGGGCAGATCAGGTTCGATATCTTTTAGTTTTAGACTTCCAGATGCGGGTGAAAAGCCTACAGCAAAGGCAAGAGCCGCAAGTTCCTTTTCAATGAGGGTTTGAATTTGTCTGCGATCTTGTTGATAAGCTCGAAGTTTTAAAGAGAAATCAAGACGGGTGCCGGGCCTGACAAAACTCAGTTCCTCTAATTTTTTTGCCTGCCTCTCAATTCCTTCGAGGGCCTGAACCTGCAGATCAAAGAATTTAAGAAGCTGAATGTCACGAGCGACAGCATAAGTTAAGGTTTCGACAGCATTCATTTCATTGGCTATGAGCCCAGCGAAGGATAAAAGTTCCGCTTGGTAAAGTTCGAGAGATTTACTCCAATTCAACCAATGAGTCGGAAAAACAAACGGCAAAAGTTCGCCAACAGCCCCGATCAATCCTATTGGACCCTCCGTAGCAACTGAGATGAGATCTCTCATATTAAAATGAGGAAGAAGATTGCCACGCGCTTCCAAAATAGATTCTTTTGCTTGATAGACTTTTTCAGCTTCGCTCAGGCTTGCAAAGCTCTTCAATCGAGTCATGGCCACCAGCTCCCCCAGAGTTTTTGGAGCAGGATCGACCTCCCTGAGCAAGCCTTGCTCATACGGCTTCAAGTCCAAACTGAAGGAAATCCCATCAGCCCTATAGTCTGCAGTCAAAGTTTCCTTGCTCCAGCAGAATTTTACAGCCTGATCCGAACTTGAAGCGCAAGAGCCAGAAATTTTCATTTCCTTTGTCTCACCTGGAGGCTGAAGCATATCTAAGAAGAGAGTCTTATCGTCCTTATTTTTGAAACGAATAGCAAAAAGGAGAGGGGTACTATCCGGAGATGATTCAAAGACTTGAAAAATCATTCGATAGAATGCCTCACCCTTTCTCAGTCCAAAGTTCACAACAGAAACCTGTGAGTCGCTCTGGCCTTCCTTTTTATTCCCCGACCAGTAAGCGGGAAGATTTAGAAATTCGTCCTTAAGACAGCCTGTTAAAAACAGAGGAAGAATTAAAATGATAAGCCAAGACTGTAATTTCATATCTGTTCCTTTCGGACACCTGCTGATGCCACAACTTCAAAACTCTAACGAGTGAGCTGATAGTGGAGCGTCTCCCCAGTAAACTTCAGCCTTTCTTCAATGCGCAAAAATTCCGCTTTTTGCTGATCGCCTTTTGAGATTGCGGTCGCAATATCTGAGGACATCTCGCCTAAATCAATCGTCAACGAACGAGAACAATTCTCGGACGCCATTAGAAGCGCTCCGGTCTGAAGGTCCGGTTTAACGCTCTCGAAGAGGCAACCAATTGAAACCTCAGAATCCCAGATGCTAAGTTGAACATTCAGAGAAAGATTATTGAGATCGTTCGTTACTTCTTCCAAAGTTCGTACTCGATCGGTCTTAAAGTAAGGAGAAGTCTTAGACATTGTCACTCTTGCATTTAAAATTTCTCCCCCCGAAGTTTTTTTAGGATACTTGCCGTTGAATATCCCACTGATTGCATCATAAAAACGATGACGTCGACTTAGATCTGCCTCCATGGCAACAACTCTTTTTCTTATATTTTCGTTTTCCACCTCGATCTGCTTTTCTGTTTCGATTTCTCTATCAGTTCGAAGGTCTGGATCTGAATTTACATCATTCTTCGAACGGACGACTTGAAACTCAAGGAGTGCTCGACTATTTTTTGCCCGTTCTTCGATGACGAGCGATTGAACTTGCGTCACTGCCCCCAACAAAACACTACCCGCTAAACGAGAGCTGTCTGTGGGTCCTTGAATATCTTCAGCCTCCTTAGAATCAGAAAGTCTAAACGAATAGAAAAAGGGAAAGCTAGAGCACGCCTCTGAGAATAAATTCATGACCCCCGTTTCGAGGTCTGGTCGAATATTGGAATAGAGGCAGCCGACCTGCCCATTTTCGGTTTCAGAAACAACCTGAACATTTAAATAGAGATTGGTAAGGTCAGATTGAACTTCTTCAATCGTTCGAACTCGATCCGGCTTATAAACTGACAGACTGGGTTTAATGACAATTTGAAGATCAGTCTTCTTATCGTTCCAGAGGCGAGTCCCTCGGTATGTGCCGATGACGGCCTGGTAAAAAGCTTGTCGCTTTTGCAGATCTGCTTCCATTTCGCCCACACGACTTTCCCGATTCGAAGTTTCAGCCTCGATGGCCTTCTTCGCAACTTCTTCCCCTTCAATTTGGGCCCGTTCTCGCAGGCGGTCATTGTCACTGCCACAGCCCCATAGGGCGACAGTCATAGTAATGGTGGCCAAGAATTGACAGGACAATTTTTTGTTCACCTGATATTTAAGGCTTGTCATACATCCTCCTCATCATCCACATGTGGATAAGCTAAAACGATTCAAGTTGATCATTCTGACTTTGAAATCAAAATAGAATTTTAAGTTAGATGGAGCGTGGCGGCTGCCAGGGAAGATCGAAGCGTGTTTCCGGAAGGAAAGCTTGGAAACTTGGATTTAAAAAACTTTCTTCGAAATTAAAACGGACTGCTTGAAAGGTAGGCTCAACGACGAAAATATGGGCATGCAGGCATACACAATTCTCGGAAAGGTCAGCAGGCAATGATGCATCCGAAGTATTGTGATCATCTAAATTTATCTCTTCTAATGAGACTGCATCTTCCTGCGAAACAGCTATAGAAGTGCAACAAAAACCCGCCTCCAGTTGAGCAAAAGCTACTAAAGTTAATAATAAGGTTTTAATGGCACGTCTCATAACTCTTCAAAAGGTTAACAAATGGGCCATTCGAGGAAAAGCCTTAATTTCGGGGAGATTCGTTTAAACGAATCATTTGAGGTTTCCGATCCATTTCCCTTGAAAAATAACGTCACACTTCTCCCGCGCTTGGCCCCTGATTTGGGCCAGGAGGAAGCGGAATTCTACTGCGATAGTTT
>CAZRCG010000017.1:0-8674 GCA_964598565.1 uncultured Bacteriovoracaceae bacterium
TGAAAATAAACCAAAGAGGAACTTATGAACCCTCCAATCAAAGGGGGAAGGTCACGAGCATTTGACTTATTTCTTTGGAGCCAAATCCTTCCCAGTCACTTAAAAGTACAATTTCTTTTTGAGATTCTGTGAGAATGGACAAGCCTTCTGTTATCTTTTCAAATTGCTGCCGACCAATCATTGTTGTTTCAGCCGTTTCAAAGCTGTCTGCGACTGCAACATTTTCATCAAACGGCATATCAAGAGCCTTTGAACGCCCGGATCGAAGATGATCTCGAAGAACATTTAGTGCAATGGTATAGAGCCATGGGGCAAACTTCTTAGAACTATCAAAGCTTTTTCGGTTATGATGAAGCTTAAGCCAGGTCATTTGAAAAAAATCCTCCGCTTCATGAAATTGTTTGGGGCTCAAACGCTTTTGAAAATAAGCTTTAAGACGCTTTTCATATCGGTCAAAAAGCATTTCAAATGCCTTTGAGTCGCCCTGCTTATAGGCCTCCATGAGTTGTTCATCGCTCAGCTCGTTCATGAGCCTACCTTTCAATACGATTTAACCAAAAAAATGTGACAAAGACTGTCACGAAACCCTTTCCTTATCGTATTATTCTATATGAGGGAGGTCTGCCTAAAAATGCAAAAAATAATGAGATTTCAAGCTTTTAGCTTCTTAGCGGCCCTAATTTTCCTTAGCTCTTTGAGTGTTTTCGTCTCTGCTGAAGAGCAAGAAGGCCGAACACTAAGCCTGGTTGAGGCCATTCAGATATTGAAAAAGGAAAACCCTCAAATCATAGGTATGAAGCAAAACGCTAAAAAAGAAGCGGCTCTTGTAAAGAGCCAATATGCCCTTCCCGATCCGATGGTCAGTTACCAAGAACTTGATCGCGGAAATAATACGAAATATTGGGGGGTGAGCCAAAAGATAGAATTTCCTTCTTTATATTTTGCAAGAGGCTCTGCTCAAAAGCATCGGGCTCGCGGGGCTAATGTGAAGTACTCTGCAATGGCTCTCAAACAAAGAGGCGAGCTTATTTATACCTACTATGAAGTCTATAGTTTAGAGCAAATGATTCAGTTTACCGAAGCCAATCGCAATGCGATTCGAGAAGTTGCTCGCGTCGCCGAAAGAAAATATACGTCAGGAGATACTTCGCAAAGCGATTCCATGCGGGCGCATGTTGAGCAAACAAGTTTAGAAGCTGAAATTCGTTTACTTCAACAAAAGAAAACTAATGCTCTTGGTCGACTAAAAGAGCTTCTCAATATTCCACAAAACGTCTCCCTTGAACTATCTGATTTGAAGCTTAAGTCTCCACCCCTACCAGAATTTCAACAATCTCCTGAGGACTCATTTGATCTTCAAATAGCCCGTGAAGCCTATCTAGAAGCGGACGACAAAAAATTTGAAGCTAGTTTAGAGTTTATGCCAGATTTTCAAGTTCGATATCAAAGGCAGTTTTCTGGATCTCCGGTGGACTCACATATCCTTATGCTAGAAGCGAGTGTCCCTCTTTGGTTTTGGGGCGCTACAGGAAAAGCTCAGGCTGCCCAGTACGAGCAAAATCAAAAGCAAGCCGAACTTCTTGCGACCAAAAATAGAATTGATCGAGAACATTACACTTTGGTGGAAAATTTAAAAACTCAAAACGAACTTTTAGAAATTTATGAAAATGCGCTGATTCCACAAGCTCAAACAAGCTACAGCGCAACCTCTTCATCTTATAAAGCCTCCAAAGCCAGTTTTTTAGATTTGTTAGAGCGAGAACGTTTTTTGTTGGGTGTACAGATTAAGTTTTATGGAGTTTTGATCGATTATGTAAGGCTTCTTACGCAGTACGAACAGGTTGTTGGAAGAGAAATCATTGATGCCTCAAGTCTTCAGGAGAATTTATGAAAAAGTTATTTAATTTGAAACGAACAGGCTTGTTGCTCCTAATTGGCTTGAGCTTTGGCACTTTCTTTCTCTTACAATCTTGCAGTTCTAATGAATCCTCATCTACTTCACAAATGAAACAAAAAGAAGCGCATTTTTATTGTCCCATGCATCCTCATATTACTTCGGATCGTGAAGGAACTTGTCCCATTTGCGGAATGGATCTCGTGCCAATGGAAGATCAACACGAAGCTGACTCTCATCCTGGACAAGACGCTGAAATGGATATGACAAAGTCTAAAGAAACTTCGATTGATATGAGCCCAAGTCAGATGCCCTCAGGGCATGGATTGGTGAAGCTTAATTTGAATAAGCGCCAACTCATTGGTGTAAAGTCTGAGTTTGCAAGGGAAAGAGAACTATTTAAAACGATTTCCGCTGCCGGGCGAGTTGCTTTTGATCCTGAACTTTACACTGTCCTTGGAGAATACCGTGAAGCTCTCAGACAACGGCAACTTACCAGAAAATCCTCCATTGCCGACGTCAGAAACAATACTCAGCGTATGATTGACTCAGCAAGAACGCGTCTTCGAATTATGGGACTATCGGAGTCTCAACTTAAATCTATTTCTGCCGATACTCGACTGACCGATGAATTGTTGCTTCCTGGGGGTGAGAGCCAGGTGTGGATCTACGCGGATGTGTATGAAATGGATTTGCACAACGTTCGAGAGGGGCACAAGGCAAAGGTGACGGGCGCCGCCCTTGAAGGAAAAACCCTCGAAGGAGAGATTTTTTCAGTCGATGAAGTCATTAATCCTGAAACTAGAACCGCGAAAGTGAGAATTCGTCTCGATACCGAAGGCATTAAGCTTCGACCCGAATCTTTTGTCAACGTCACGATTCTTTCCGATCAAGGAAAGCATTTAAGTGTTTCGAATGAAGCTATTTTCGATACGGGCAAAGAGGTTTATGTTTTTGTTGATCAAGGAAATGGTCATTTAGAACCTCGCAAAGTGGAGCTGAAATTCTATGCGGGAGAGTATGCGGCGATTGGAGCTGGCCTTGAAGATGGCGAAAAAATAGTTACAAGCGGAAATTTTTTGATTGATTCTGAATCTAGATTGAAGGCAGTACTCACTTCATCCGAAAGCTCTAAAAAACAAGCTCCGCAATGTCCGCCCGGCGAGGAGTGGCATGAACAGATGAATCACTGCATGAAGAAGGTAGACGAGTAAGTGCTTGATCGAATTATAAACTTTTCAATACGTCAAAGATTCCTTGTTTTAGGAATCGTCTTTGCCCTTGTTCTCATTGGCATCTATTCGATGAAACGCATTTCTGTCGATGCCATTCCAGACCTTACAGACACCCAAGTCATTGTATTTTCAAAATGGAATCAAAGCCCGGATATTATAGAAGACCAGGTGACCTATCCGATCATTACAAGGCTTTTAGGGGTTCCAAAGCTTAAAACAATTCGCGGACTTTCTGATTATGGCCGCTCCTATGTTTATGCCATATTCGAAGATGGAACCGATTTATACTGGGCTCGAAGCCGCGTTCTTGAATATCTTTCAACGATCACGCCGCAACTTCCTGAAGGCGTTGAAATTGAGCTGGGCCCAGATGCCACAGGAGTCGGCTGGGTCTATCAATATGCACTTGTCGACAAAACGGGAAATTATTCACTCGGAGATTTACGAGCTTATCAAGACTGGTTTTTAAAATTTCAAATTCAATCGGTGCCAGGTGTTTCCGAAGTCGCGAGTTTTGGAGGTTTCGAAAAGCAGTATCAAATTCAAGTGAATCCCAATGCACTGATTTCTTATGGCGTAGGCTTACAAGATGTTTTGAAAGCCGTCGAAGGAGGAAATCAAGAGCGCGGAGCAAGAGTCATTGAGCTTTCTGGAATCGAATATATGATTCGAGTGCGTGGCTATGCCAAAAATATTGAGGATATTGAAAATATTGTCGTCAAAACCTCAAAAGGTGTTCCCGTTTACGTCAAGAATTTAGCACGAGTTGTCTTGGCCCCTGAGATGAGGCGGGGTGTGGCAGATTTCAATGGTGAAGGTGATGTGGTGGGCGGCATTGTCGTGATGAGGCACGAAGAAAACGCAGCCGCTGTCATCGAGCGTGTGAAAGAGAAAATCGAATCTCTTAAGGGCTCACTTCCAAAGGGAGTGGAGCTTGTCGCAACTTACGATCGTTCTGAATTAATTGACAAGGCAATTGAAACTCTAAAGAAGACTTTAACGCATGAGATGCTGGTCGTAGCTCTTATTATTTTATTGTTCTTACTTCATTTCCCAAGTGCGATAGTTCCGATCATCACTTTGCCGACAGCGGTGATCTTGAGTTTTATACCCATGTATCTTTTTGGTGTGTCCGCCAATATTATGTCTTTAGGCGGAATAGCCATTGCCATAGGGGCCCTGGTCGATGCAGCTATTATCGTCGTTGAAAATGTTAGGAAGAAGCTGGAACATATTGGCCATGAGGTAGAGTCCAAGGAAAAAATTGCTTTAGTAGGAGAAGCTATTCGTGAAGTCGCCCCAGCCAGTTTTTATTCTCTTTTAGTAATAGCGGTTTCTTTCGTACCTATCTTTGCTCTAGAAGCCCAAGAGGGAAAACTCTTTAAACCTCTCGCCTATACTAAAAATTTATCGATGCTTATTGCGGCTTTACTTGCAGTGACACTCACTCCAGCGCTGATTATTGCACTCAATCAAATAAAACCTCTTAAAAAAGGCTCAAGCTTTTTGAAAAAAACCTACAATAGGGTTTTTATTGGAAACATTCGAGGAGAAAATGAGCACCCTATCAGTCGAGTGCTTTTTAAAATCTATGGTCCGGCTGTAGATTTTGTCGTTACTTGGAGGAAGAGCGTGATCGTAGTGGCAACCGCAATGGTGTTGGCGACACTTCCAGTGTTTTTTAAGCTTGGCAGTGAGTTTATGCCGCCTTTAAATGAAGGCACCATTTTGTATATGCCCACAACTGTGCCCGGCATTTCTGTCGGAGAAGCGGCCGCTCTTCTTCAAAAACAAGATTCCATCCTAAAAAGTTTTCCAGAAGTTGTGAGTGTTCATGGAAAGGCCGGCAGGGCTGAAACGGCAACGGACCCCGCTCCGTTTTCGATGATGGAAACGGTCGTTGTTTTAAAAGATCCGAGTGAGTGGAGAACGAAAGACAGGTGGTATTCTTTTTTACCTGATTTTATGGAAGCTCCTTTTCAGTGGATATGGCCGGCGCAGCTTTCTTGGGAAGAGCTGATTCGGGAAATGAATACCAAAATGCAGTTCCCAGGGCTCGTCAATGCATGGACGCTTCCAATCAAAGGTCGAATCGACATGCTTACAACGGGAATGCGAACTCCTGTCGGAATTAAGATTTTGGGCAATGACTTGAAAGTTATCGAGCAACTCGGTCAGCAGCTTGAAGCGACACTTCCAAAGGTAAAAGGAACGCGAGGAGTTTTTTCCGAGAGAGTGGCTGGAGGTTTCTTTTTAGATTTTGAGTTTAATCGAGAAGCTTTAGCACGTTATGGATTTACGATTAAACAAGCTCAAGAGGTGCTAACAGCAGCACTAGGTGGAAAAGTTGTGAGTACGGCTATTGATGGTCGAGAACGCTATGGAATTCAAGTGCGCTATGCCAGAGACTTTAGAAATTCTATACCTGATCTCAATCATATTTTATTGCAAACTCCAAAAGGAGCTCAAGTTCCAGTCGGCGATATTGCTCGTATTCAAATGCGAACAGGGCCTGGAATGATTCGAAATGAAAATGGACTTCTTGCGGGTTATGTTTTTATTGATCTTGATGAGGTGGATATTGGCACCTATGTTGAAAATGCGAAAGAAACAGTAGCAGAGAATATAGAACTGCCTCCTGGAATCACTTTAGAGTGGTCCGGTCAGTATGCGAGCATTGTGCGGGTTAAAGAAAAACTGGGTGTGGTGGTTCCCATCACATTATTAATTATTTTTATTCTGATACTCATGAACACAGGTTCCCTCATCAAAACAGGAATTGTTTTTCTGGCGATCCCCTTTTCAGCAATTGGAGCTGTCTGGTTTTTGTATATGCTTGACTATAATATGAGCATCGCCGTGTGGGTGGGGTTAATTGCACTGCTTGGGATTGATGCCGAGATGGGAATTTTTATGCTCCTATATTTAGATCTCGCTTACGAGCGTTTCAAAAAAGAGGGCCGAATGACCTCATTTAAAAATTTACGAGAGGCTATTCACGAAGGAGCTGTAGCCCGAGTTCGCCCTAAAGTGATGACGGTTGCGACAACCTTTATGGCTCTGCTTCCCATTATGTGGGCGGGAAGTTCGATGATCGGTGCTGATGTGATGAAGCGAATGGCCGCTCCGATGGTAGGTGGAATTTTTTCCTCGTTCTTGATGGAGCTATTAGTCTATCCGGCAATCTTTGCAATTTGGAAGGCAAGAGACTTGCGAAAGATCGGGTAAACTACGAGGCTTATTTTGAAAATAGATCTTGCAGGATCTTTACTTCAGCTAGTTTCTTGGAAGCATTCATTTTATTGATGTTGAGTAGCTTCCATCTTAGTGAGGGAAACTCTTTCGTGTGTTCGACCTCCGGCATTAGGCTCCAGTCAGCCTCGCCTTTGGCAAAGCTAATAATGAAGTTTCGATGACTATCGTTAAGTCTCTCAATAAGAGACTGTTTGAAAATTTTAAAGGAGGCGATTAAATCATCAGCCTCCACGGGAGTCGTTGCCATTCCACTGAATTCACTTTCAAACGTTGCATGAAAATCTTTGCTTAAATTTGGATTGAGAATCTCGGATATCGGACGGTTGTGGCCGCAGAGATACACGATAAACACATCGATAATTTTTTCCGTAAGACCTTCGTTACTCATGAGAAGGTGAATATCAAAGAAATCGCGGGGATGTTGACGATCCAGGGCAGCGCAGATTTTACCAGCGAAGACATCTTCGAATGAGGCGCATCTTACGTCAGTCGACATTTCGAAGAGTTCTTCAGCCCGTTTGCAGAGGGGTCTTTGTTCGGTCGGATAAACTGTGCCCCTTAAAACGAGGTTGGGCTCGATGCGTATTGTCGCGTTATCTGTAACGTCCAGTTTGATGGTCAGATTCTTTCCTTCTAAAATTCGACTATTCTCTATCGGCCTAGTGACTGCACCGGGAATCTCGCTCATAATTTTCTCGGACAGTTGATTCAAAGAATCCGAAATCTCCTTGAGGCTTTCATCTCGATCCTTCAGAGGAAGATAGACGAGATCGATGTCGACAGACCTTCTGGGCATGTCGCGGTAAAAGAGATTGATCGCTGTTCCGCCTTTAAGCGCAAATTGGGGGTAGCCGTCGAGAAGAGGCAATACCCTCAATAATAGCGATACCTGCGAGTCGAATTTATTGCTGTTCATGCATGAACCTCCATGTCCGTTTCAAGTACCGATTCTGGAAGAGATATAAGGTATTCGGGGTGGAGCTTGGCCCCTTTTTTCAAAGAGATCGGCCCCGTGCCCAGATCGACTCGATCCAGCTTAATTCTTTTTAGCCAGGAGAGTTTCGCCGAATCGGCTATCGCTATAAGAAGTCGTTTCGCCTTGATCGATAGACAATCTTCGAGAAGATGCTGAAGGAGATTCGGACGAAGAGTATGTAACTTTTCGATCACAAGCCCCGCGTGATCGAGGCTATGCGCTGCCGGGATGAGTGATAGCAACTCAAGTGCAGCTCGCTCTCTGGATGACATTCGAACTTCAAATCCGTTCCATTCGGTTGTGTCGATTCCTTCTTGCGTGGAGAACAAGGCTTTTGGATGAAACGATATTTTCACGCCCCAGTCGACCGCTTGAAACCAAGCTGGAAGTTTTTCCCTCGGATTGGCAAACATCCAGACTGTGGGCCGTTTGCCAGACTGAATAAAATGAGCTGATCCAAAGTGTTCCAATGCACTCAGCCCTCCCACATGGATCGAAAGTTTTTCTTCATCTTTCAGGAGCCCAAATAGGGCTCCTTGTAGCGTCGGTCGGCGATAGCGCTCACTCGGGCGGAAGAAGGCTCCCTTGTGGAGAAGTTTGATCCAGCCTGATCTGTGATACTTCTGAATAAGAGAGCGTGAAAAACCTCTCTGTAATAGGCTCCTGGTGGTGAGAACTGTGCCGTCGGGCCAGGCAGCGACCAGCTGTTTTATTTTTGTATCTTTATTCATACTTTAGGTATATATTTTATCATAAAAATAAAATTGATGTGATTTCAGCAGGTTAGACCCCTTCTTTCTTTTAAAAAGATACATTATATATACCACAGGTATATATATTAATACAAATATAAAATGCAGCTTTCCTCGACTCTCGCTTGTCTCAAATTTGAGACAAAAACATCATTCGTGAGCCGAAGGAGCTTGTCCAAAGTCCATCCAGAGACTATGAGCAACGACGAAGTTATGGCCATTCAACCCTCCATTCATTTTTTACCTCAGCCCATTTTTCGAGCTCAAGAGATGGGTAAAGTACTCCTGCTCGATGATGATGATCTTTGCCATCAAAAAATGAGCCTGGCGTTCGACGCACTGCAGTCAAATATTGAGCTTCGAAAAGCTAAAACCGTTCAAACGGCACTTGAGATTTTAAATACAGAGCGAGTGGATGCACTGTTCCTTGATAGAGATCTTGGGAAAGATGAAACCGGCGATCTTATCAATGGAATCAATTTTATCTCAGACTTTCTTGAGGCTCAGCTGACCTTCCCCCTTTGATTGGAGGGTTCATAAGTTCCTCTTTGGTTTATTTTCA
>CAZRCG010000018.1:0-7965 GCA_964598565.1 uncultured Bacteriovoracaceae bacterium
CAAGAAGCCCCTTCTAGGGCAGGAGAAAATAGGCTTTGAATCGCCTATTCCCAGAAGTCAAAGCACGATCTTTATTATCGACTTACCGCTCGAAAAATAGAAATGGAGCCAAACAATCCAGACGCTTTTGTGGAATATGCAAAAGAGCGACTGGCTTCCGGAGAGCATCAGGAGGCCTTATTGGCCCTGCAAAGAGCATGTCACTTAGACCCCCATTCTCCTTATTACCGACAGCTTTTCGCGACGGTAGGGGGCGAATCTATTGATACTTCTTCAAAACTCTAATGAGTCGAATACCTGTGTTGGGGCTTCGTGAATTTTCACCAGTAAAGGTTCGGTAGCTTGAACGAAGCATTCTCTGATCTGTTCTAAAGCTTCCGCCACCGCGGATTACGACGGGCCATGATTCTGTGATGTGCCTAAGGGGATTCAGCCCAGACCTAAGACCAACGGGATCAATCGAGTAGAGCGGCGGGCGAGCGTGGTATATATCCAGACAATATTGGGCCACATTGCCAACCATATCGTAGAGGCCAAATGGATTGGGCTGTTTTGTAGCAATCGGATTCGGTGCTTGTGTGTCGAATACCGCGTATTGGTGAGCCTGTCTTCTCCCATCGGAGTAACTGTCAGACCAATAGTAGGGGGTCACTGTTGCTCCTCGAGCTGCAAATTCCCATTCAGCCTCCGTGGGTAAGGTATACGCATAGTCCTCGCTTAATTCGCTTAGTTTTTCTGCATAGGCTCGCGCTTCGATCCAGGTGACATTCTCAACGGGTTGAGTAGCGTTAAGCTCGACCACTTCCCCCCGGACTAGTAGCCTCAGGTAATCTGGTCGATTTCTTTTAATGTGAAATGATGGGTTTTCTCCCATCACAAGCGTATAGTGCAGCTGAGTTGTCGTCGTTCTCGCTATTTCAAAGGCATTCGATAAGACAACAGACCTTGGTTCTTCGTTTTCACCTCTGTCTTCATCTGGCGGCAAAAGACCGCCGAGAGCGTCTTGACTCGAGCCGTTGGGCGCCCCCATTCTCAAGAACATTTTTCCATCTCTCACAAAGCGGAGCCGCTGGAATGGATCGTTAGCGATCTGAGAAACTGCGGTTGGCGATATTTCTTGGAACTCGAACGATAGATTGAGTCGGCGGGAAACTGAAGCATCGCTATGGTATAGTCGTTGAATCTCTTGGTCAGCCTGTAATCGGATTGCCTGCGTTTCAAGCAGGGCTCGATATGAATCACCTACGGTTGAATATTTTCGAACGAGGCGAACTTGTTCCAAGGTGCTTGCGCCATGGACCCACTCATCAATCAATTTTTTCCTTCGATCGGCGCCAATTTTGTCATCAAGGCGAGCTACCACTTTCTCAAAAAGTGCTACCCATCTCTTTGAGCTGTTATCTAGCTCGGCTCGTGCAGTTGACGTCGCTAGCTGTTGGGATGCAATGAGAATTACTATCTCTCTCACTGTTGAAAGCGATGGGTCGTTGCTCCAACTTTCAAGGTTTTTATCAAGGGCTGCTTCAATAGAATCAATGCGTACCAGTGATAATGGAAGATCAGTCACCAGTTCACTCTGGTTCGCATAGACGACGTTAGCGCCTAATGCCAGAGTCAGTGTAAGGACCACTCCGCAAACTAATGAATAGGCAGATGGCACACAACAGTAATTATGACTCTGTTCGAATGTCGAGGGAGTCATGGAAGCTGCAGCGAAATTGATGTTGAGTCTCATATCTTTTTCTCACTTTCCAGCTACGGGGCTGTCGACTCCCATGCCTTTGCTCGCTTTATGCGAAGCTTAAAGCAGATGTCGAGTTTCTACGATCAAAGTTAGCACGTACACCACCTCGGTCTAATAGCATCTTGTCTTTTATGTCAATGTTGGATCGCCTCGGGCCTAGAATTTTGAAGCGGGTCTAGACAGTATTTCTGAGCGCGACATGGGAACAAACTTGACTATTTATCGCGTTGCTTATTATCGCGTTGCTTAGAGCTTGCGCTATGAACTTTTTTATATGGCATATGTCTTCTATGTTGTTGGTCCGTGACTTCGTGGTGGCAGTAGCTTTTCTTGCTTCTGCAGTCTTTGTTGGACGGTCGAATATTTTTGCAGACAATCCCATGGGTATTAGATCCGTGAATGGGAGAGATTCAAAATTATTGTATCGACATATCCAATCGAGTGATTCGAAGATAGCCGAGGGAGATCTCTGAACTTTGGTCATATCGATATAGCTGCAACGGAGGATGGATGGTTTGTGGCTCTACCAGAGTGTTTTAACGATAGGGCTTCTCGTAGAGATTCGCGGCACCCAATCGGCTCTATTCGGGTCATTAAGTTCTCTGTTAATTCCGGAGTCAGCTCGGTCGAGGTAATTCCAATCTATTTGCCAGTCAGATAAGAATGATGAGAGTTGGGAGATTCGAAGTTCGCTAAGATTAGGTGACGTGTGTTCTGGTTCAATACTCTAGATCCGCGGCAGAAGGGCTTTCAGCAGAGTCGTTTACGGAGGAGCCACTATCACTTGGCGTGTCTAGATCTTCCTTTGAGAAATAAGAATCAAGTTGCAAAGCTTGGGTCACAGGATCAGTCACTTTTTCGATACCTCGTTTGGCAATATCGGGTCGAGGCTCAACCGCTCTTGCGACCGAGACTCTCTTTTTTCCTAAAATCTGGTCGCGCTTCTTTTCAAATTCATTCCAAGCGTTTCTTCTGAGATCTGCTTGTCGAATTTTGAGGACCAGGTCCAAAACCGGTTTTTCGATGTCAGAGGCATACTTTCCAGAGGTCAGATAGAGCGAAATTTGTTTTGAACTTTTAGAGGCGAGTGTTTTTTGAAGTGACTTCAGTCGAGCGATTCCCTCAGATTTTACCTGTTCTAGAAGTTCTTTGTCCTTCTCAGAAGAGTTGTTCTGAATGGCGGCTAATTCTTCGTCAACCAACTGAGAACAAGACAGAGTGACCGCTCTCTCTTCACATTTTCTCAAGGCGGTGCTTAAGCGCTTCACACTAGGAGCTTCATTGTTTCGGAGTTCCGAAATTTCATTTTTGAGGGTCTCTTCTAGTTCAGCCGCCTTTTTGGAAGCTTGTTCCTCAAGCTCGGTGTGAATCTGCCGGCGCCAGTCAATGAGAGCCTCCGATCGAGAGGGGCCCCAAATCATTCGACTCGATGAAAGAAATAGTGGTTCAAGATAGCGAGAGAATACAACAGTTGATGACTGAAGCTCGCGAAGCCGAGTAACTGTGGTGGCATTGGATAGATGCTCTCTTAGCTGAGAGACAATCGTTGAACGAAGATCAGAAATCTCTTGGTGCAGCAAAAATTCGCGAATGCCGAGAATAGCTAGAGCGAGAGAGAGTCCTCCAGCGAGAAAAAAATTTTTCTTCATACCGATATTATGAGCTCTTCTGAGAGACCAGTAAAAGAATTTCAGCCGCGGTTTCTTCAACGGCTTTATTCGTCACGTCAATAATTGGCCATTGCTGTTCCCGCGCTAAACGCTCAGCAGCAAGAAGCTCTTCTTGAATGATGCGTTGATCAGAGTAGTGGTCATCTTGTCGCGCCGACGCATTCATTCGTTCAATGCGCGTTCTACGGATTCGCGCCAGATATTGAGCGTCAATGGTTAAAAAAATGACAGGAATACTATGCTGTTTTGCGTCGAGAAGGGGCCTGGGCGTCGAGATATTGGGAACGAGGGGAATATTGGCAACTTTGAGACCGCGATGAGCCAAGTACATGGAGGTAGGTGTTTTTGACGTGCGAGAGACGCCGGTTAAGATGATGTCCGCTTCATGAATCGAAGCCATTTTCATTCCATCATCGTGCTTCACCGTAAATTCAAGGGCTTCAATGCGTTCAAAGTAATCGTTAGCCTGCATCGAGTGTAAGATGCCCTGTGATTCCGTCGGAGCTGCCTTAAGAAAATCTGAAAAAATTTCGAGCGCGGGATATAAAATATCCACGCCCAAAAGTTTTCGTCGCTTGCACTCGGCCCACATATGTTTTCTGAGTTTCTCAGTGGCAAAGGTATAGGCAAAAAGAAAGGGTGCCTGTACGGAGTCTAAAATGCGATTAATTTCAGCTGCCGAGCGAATTCTTGGATAACGAAGAAGTTGCCCTTTGGCCATTTTGAATTGAGCTAAGATGGCGCGCACATAATTTTCGGCCGTTTCGCAGGTGCCGTCAGAAATGATGGCTATTTTTTCGATTACATTCTGTTTAAGAAGACCTGTCTTTGCCAAGATTTCAATATCCTGTCTGATCCCACTTAAAATTTTGTTCAATATCTTCTAGGTCTTTTTTCACCCAGTCCTCTCCTTCATTCAATAAGTCTCGAAGCTCGTGGCTTAAGTGGCGGGCCTTTTCTACGAAGGGCTCATGATAATAGAGGGGGCTTCGTCGGCGTAGATAGTCCATGGTGGATAAGACCATCTCGTGGTCAACAGACTCTTTCAACGAGGGTTGTGTGAAATGGTGACCGTCTAGCAAAAGTGCTGAATCGGTAGGATCCTTCGCCATCGAGAGACCCGGCATTTTATTGAGTGCTGTTTGAGCCATGTGACGATGGCTCGTAAGTTTTCCGCCCAAAATATGAAAAAAGCCCTTGGGATTCTCTTCGACTGTAAAATCTCGTGAAATACTTGAGGCACTCTTGTCATTGGAGGTGGCGATGAGCGGTCGTACGGCCGCCCAGGAGTTTAAAATATCTGTTCTTTCAAGAGAGACATCAAAGTGGCGTTTAAAAATCTCAAATACATAGTGATAGTCGGCCGATGTAGCGCGGGCCTCCTCAGCGTTTGCGATAAATGTATCGGTGGTGCCAACATAGACAATGGGACCCCAGGGAATGACAAAAAGAATTCGATGCTGTTTTGTATCGGGAAGAACGAAAGCTTCGGTCAGACGAAGCTTATCTTGTGAAAAAATAAAATGAACCCCTTGGGTAAGGGTAAGAATTCTTGGAAGATGGAGCATGGAGCGAATCTGCTCGCTAAAGGGTCCTGCACAGTTGATGACATATCGGCCCCTTACCTCCCATGAGGGGGAGCTTTCCAAGGGTAAAATAGCGTCGCGAACCGAGAGAGCAAAGAGTGAGCCTTTTGAGGGTGACGTCTGAGAAATGCTAGTGACAGCGGCTCGACTGATGGCGATGGTCGAATGGCGAATGGCACTCTTGATGAGCTCGATAACAAGTCGATAGTCTTCCGCAAAGGCATCATCGTAGATACAAGCTCCCGTGAGATTCGTAGCTCTTAAGGAGGGGTAGCGTTGGCAAAGAAAGTCTTTTGAGACGCTCTGATGGGGATGCTTAAAACCAGAAAAGGCGTTATAGAGCCAAAGCCCCGCATTGAGCTTCCAACGTGCTGGTTCCTGATATTGATAGGTTGGAAAAATAAATTTTAACTCTCGCACAAGAGGAGCATAGAGAGCTCTCATTGACTCTCGTTCGTGAATGGCATGCTTGACGAGAGAAAACTCGAAGTTTTCAAGATAGCGAATGCCGCCATGAATCAGCTTGGAAGAGCCAGAACTTGTCCCCGACGCAAAGTCATTCGCTTCAAGCAGAAGAACCCGGAGTCCGCGAAGCGAGGCATTGCGAGCCACGGCCGCACCTGTGATGCCTCCTCCGATTACGATAATATCAAAGATTTCATTCTTCGATCGTTTAATCAGGTCGGGGCGTTCTCGAAAAGAAAATGGCATCCGAAAATCCTACTCGTTTGCTTCAGCGGCTGCGATGGTCGCCATTCTGACAATTTCTTCTACCGAGGAGCCCTGTTGCAAAATATGAACAGCCTTCTTGGGCCCTAAAAGAATGGGCCCAATCACTTCTGCATTTCCTAAATGCTGCATGAGCTTATAGGCGATATTGCCTGAAGCGAGGTCTGGAAAAATAAGAACATTGGCCGGCTCTTTTAGTTTTGAAAACGCATAGTCAGCAAGGCGAGAAGCCGATACAGCGGTGTCCGCCTGCATTTCGCCATCAATTTCTAGTTGGGGCGCGCGTTCATGAACAATTTCAACCGCCCGTCGAACTCGTTCATTCATAGGATGAGGCGAGGAGCCAAAATTGGCGAAGCTCACCATCGCAATACGTGGAATCAATCCAAAGAAGCGAACTTTCTCGGCGGTTTGTAGGGCGATCTCAGCGAGTTCTTCAGCGCTGGGCTCAATATTAACGGTGGTATCGGCGAAGAAAAAAACACGATCTTTCACTAAGAGAATATAAAGCCCCGCTGCGATATTATATTCTTCCTTCAGAGAAATAGTTTGCAGAGTTGGACGGATGGTTTCCGGATAAGTTTTGGTGAGGCCTGAGACCATTCCGTCGGCGAGTCCGCGCCGCACGAGCATGAGTCCAAAATAAGTTCGTCGTAGAAGAAGCTTCTGTGCCTCTCGAAGTAATAAACCTTTTCGTTGACGAATTTCATAGAGTTCTCGAGCGAACGAGCTTGTTAATTCATGATCTTCTGGATTTAGAATTTTAATTTTTCCGCTTTTCAGTTGAAGCGTTTCCGAAACTTTATGAATGACTTTGGGGGAGCCAATGAGAATGGGTTCGCAGATTTTCTCTTCGGCCAATTCAATAGCGGCCTTCAAAATTTTAGGATGATCGCCTTCCGGAAAAACAATTTTTGAGAGCTTCTTGCGAGCCTTGGAAATAGCGATTTGCATGATATTGCGTGACTTATCGAGAGTGACAGCAAGAGACTCTCGATACTCTTCTGCCTTGAATTTTTTCTGGAAGCGCTTTCCCGCCACCTTAGTTCGCACAGCAGCCTCCGCCACAGCGGGCGCCACCCACAAGAGCACGCGAGGGTCGAAAGGCTTTGGGATAATATAGTCAGCCCCAAATGCAAAGTGCTGCCCCCCATAGACACGAGATACTGAATCAGGCACATCTTCTCGAGCAAGCTCGGCAAGGGCTTTCGCCGCAGCGACCTTCATTTCTTCGTTGATGCAAGAAGCTTCGACGTCAAGAGCGCCGCGAAACACGGAGGGGAAGCCTAAGACATTATTAATTTGATTGGGAAAGTCAGATCGACCTGTGGCCACCACCGCATCAGGTCTGGACTTCTTGGCATCTTCATAGGGAATCTCAGGATCAGGATTCGCCAAGGCAAAAATGAGAGGCCGCGGCGCCATCGACTTGATCATCTCAGGCTTGATGATGCCAGCCACGGAAAGCCCAATAAAAACGTCGGCGTTTTTGAGGGCCTGCGAAATTTTTCGATGCGGTGTTTTGAGGGCAAATCGAGCTTTATAGGAGTCGAGGTCAGTTCGTCCCGAATGAACCACGCCTTTTTGATCACAAAGAATGATCTTATCCCGTTTTGCGCCAAAGGTGATGAGAAGTTCCGCACAAGCAATCGCCGCCGCCCCGGCACCACTGAACACAAAGCGGGCGTTTTGAATTTTTTTCTTCGCGAGCAAAAGTCCATTTTGGATGGCGGCCGCTACAATAATGGCGGTGCCGTGCTGATCGTCGTGAAAAACCGGAATTCTTAACGACTTTCGAAGCGCTTCCTCGATGATGAAACAATCGGGGGCTTTAATATCTTCAAGATTAATGCCTCCGACGGTTGGCTCAAGCATCTGACAGGCGCGAATAACGTCTTCAGGCTTGGGGGCATTGAGTTCAATGTCAAAAACATTAATATTCGCGAATTTTTTAAAGAGGACGCCCTTGCCTTCCATGACAGGCTTTGCCGCCAGGGGGCCAATATTTCCCAAGCCAAGCACGGCGGTTCCGTTACTGACCACCGCCACAAGATTTGAGCGTACGGTATAGTCATTGACCTTGTCGGGATCTTGAGCGATCGCCATGGAGGCCGCCGCCACCCCCGGTGAATAAGCGAGCGAGAGATCTCGTTGGGTTAGGCATACCTTAGTAGGAATGACTATCGAAGTGCATCATCTGTCAGGGGCCAGTGAAAGTGATTGCGGCCGTACAAGA
>CAZRCG010000019.1:0-7936 GCA_964598565.1 uncultured Bacteriovoracaceae bacterium
GCAGTGTCAAGACCCCGTCATCTCGAAAACCGGTGTGGATAAATTATCGCTTACGCCCATTTGCTCGTTTAATAATCAATTCGTTGATCATCTTTGGACCCTTCTTCCTGGCCATCAGTCCCCCTTTTATGAAAGGTAAGAACTTGACTGATTTGCCTTAAAAAGCCCAACGATCCGCGTTGTGTAGATGGTCAAATGCGTGAAATTGACCTGGTCAAACCCTTGAAATCAGGGTGGTCAATTGCGTGAAATTTGGGTGGTCAAACTTGGTGAAATCCGACACTCGAGGGCTCGGAGAATCGAATTCAACGTGAAATTAAATTGATCGGACAACTTAGTGAGGAGCAAAGGAATCGCCTTCTAGAAATTGCTGAGAAATGTCCCATTCATCATTTTTTATCCCGAGGCGTTAAAATTGAAACACTTCTAACTACCTGACATGGGCTAGATCTTGTAGTAAGTTGTATCTAAATTAGGTACCCGAAGGTTTGTATTAAATGTGGCATTTTGGACTTAGTATATGAAGCATTTGATAATGGACTTAAGATTGCAGCATTAATTTTTGACCTTGGTTAACTGAGACCGCTAGTTGAGACTCGATAAATAATGCAATGGCCAAGTAATATTAGAGATTCTAAAATAATGAAACAAAGTACAAGGAGTACACAGTGAAATTTAAAGATAAAGTATCAACAAAGTTTTTTCGAAGTTTCGTATTTTCGATGGTTCTAGGCTTTGGAACATCAAGCTTGTCTTATGCACAGAATGCAGCTCCACAAGGACCGACTGATCCTGAGATCGCGCATATTGTTGTTACCGCTAATACAATCGATATTGATGCTGGAAAACTTGCACAGTCCAAAGCTAAATCGAAAGAGGTCAAAGATTTCGCAAAACTTATGGTCACCGATCACACAGCAGTCAACAAACAAGCCATAGATCTTGCGAAAAAATTGGGTGTAACGCCAAAAGATAACGACGTTAGTAAGAGCTTAACAAATGGAGCAAACGATAACGTAAAAAAACTGACAAGTTTAAAGGGTGCAGAATTTGACAAGGCATACGTCGATAATGAAGTAACATATCACCAGGCTGTGCTTGATGCGCTCGATAAGACTCTTATTCCGAGTGCAAAAAATGAGGAGCTAAAGGCCTTGATGGTGAAAGTACGACCGGCCTTTGTTGCTCATTTGGATCATGCAAAAGGAATTCAGACAAAGCTCGCAAAATAATTCAAGGATACCGAGATGAGAAAAGAATCGCTTTTTTCCTTTTTATCAATTGTTTTCGTTTTGCTTTCTTTTGAAATCGCTGTCGCAGCTACTCATACGGTTATTATCGAAGGAATGAAGTTCATTCCCGAGGCGGTGACAGTCAAAACGAATGATACAGTTATTTGGGTAAATAAAGATTTTTTTCCTCATACGGCGACCACCGAAAAAAAGGAATTTGATTCAGGCGAAATTAAAGCAGGAGCTTCTTGGAAGCATGTCGTAAAATCGAAAGGTTATTTCACTTACGTCTGCAGTTTACATCAGACTATGAAGGGATCTTTGACCGTAAAGTAACAACATGTATCCATCGTTTAGCACGCGCGGACGATGTGATCTTGAATGCTCCATAAACTTGATCATGGAGGTCGGTATGGTTCAAGTTAAACGTGCATACGAGGCCCCATCTAAAGCAGATGGGTATCGAGTTCTAATTGACAGGCTTTGGCCAAGAGGCCGTTCAAAGTCTCAGCTGGCTTTGGACGACTGGCTGAAAGACCTTGCTCCTAGTAACGAACTCCGCAAGAAATTTAGCCACGACGTTAAGAAGTGGAAATCTTTTATTGGCAGCTACAAAAAGGAACTCCGCAGTTCAGGTGCGCAAAAGCAAATTCAAATGCTTGTAGACATTGCAAAGAAAAAGAAACTCACCTTAGTTTACGGAGCGCGAGACGAAGAACATAACAACGCGGTTGTTCTTAGAAATTTGATCGAAAAGAAGCTGGGGTCTTAATGGCTGCGGCACAAGCAAATCTTCTCGAAAAAATAAAGTCATGCAGAGTTTGCGAAAATCACCTTCCGCTTGGTCCGCGTCCTGTTGTGCAAGGGCTTCCGTCTGCTCGTTTGCTAATTGTGGGACAGGCACCCGGATTAAAAGTACATCAAACAGGAATCCCATGGAATGACTCAAGCGGAGATCGGCTCCGCCAATGGCTGGGCATCAGTCAGGACATATTTTATGATCCTAAATTGGTTGCCTTGCTACCAATCGGTTTTTGTTATCCGGGACGTGCAAAATCCGGTGATGCTCCGCCACGTAAGGAGTGCTACGAGCTTTGGCATGAAAGCTTTGTCTCGTACCTTAAAGAAACACAACTTACTTTGTTAGTGGGAAATTATGCTCAAGCAAAATATTTAAAAGGGGATGTGAAATCCAGCGGCACTGAAACTATTCGGCATTGGCAAGAGTACCTTCCTAAATACATACCATTACCGCATCCCTCTCCACGCAATAATATTTGGCTGCATAAAAACCCTTGGTTTACAAAAACGGTAATTCCTGAACTTCGACTAATGGTCGAGGGCCTGAATTTATTAGACACGAAGGGGACAACATGTCTGAACTCAATACCGGCGAAAAATTGATCGATTCTTCTTTCCGAAGTTCCGATGTGATGAAAGCTCTATTCTCAAGTATCGATGATGCGATCATCGTTGTCGACCTAAACGGAAAAATCGTATTTGGTAACGACGCTGCAATTCGCATTAACGATGGCAGGGAATTTCTCGAGAATCCAAGGGATCGGGTTCATCAATATTCCAAAATGATCGACGACACTGAGCATTCTCTGAGTTTCGATGAATTGCCAAGTTGGAAGACACTCTTTGAGGGTGAAGTAAGAGGCCAAGAACTTATATTGACCAGCCCAGAAGGAAAAAAGAAATTCCTGCAATGTAATGGACGCGCAATCTACGGTTCGAGCGGAGAAAAAATAGGAGCCGTTGTCGCATTTCATGACGCAACCTCCAAACAGATTGCCATAAATAAAGTGGCTACACTCGAGAAGGAGCAAACCCGCCTTCTTCACTTAAACGCTGAACTAGAACGTTTTTCCGCAATTGCAGCCCACGATTTGAAATCGCCCTTGAACTCAATCACTCAGTTTGCAGAACTTTTAAAAGAAGATTATGGCGACAAATTAGGATCTGATGGCGGCGAGCTGCTTCAGGTCATTATAAACGCAGGAGGCAGGCTTAGAAATCTGATCGGCGATCTGTTGAACTATGCACGAGCCGGAAAAGACTTGGGTGAGTTAACTGTTTTTGATTCTAGAATCCTTGTTGATGAGATTCTTGTCTCGTTGAATGGCCAGACAAAGGAATCAAACGCATCTATTGAAGTTAGTTCTTTGCCTATTGTTACCGCGGATCGAATCGGCCTCTCTCAAGTATTTCAAAATCTTATTTCAAATGCTCTAAAATACAGAAGTGAAAGGGCTCCCGATATAAGAATCAGCGCTACTGAAAAGAATGGTCATTGGCTTTTTCAAATTAAAGATAACGGCATCGGTATTAAATTAGAAGACCAGAAATATGCTTTTGATCTCTTTAAACGGCTTGAAGGATCGCAAAAATTTGAAGGCACTGGCCTAGGTCTTCCAATCTGCAAACGTATAATTGAGTTTCATGGAGGATCACTCTCGCTTGAATCTCAACCAGGACGCGGCACTGTGATGTCATTCACACTTCCCATGGATATGCAGAAAGATTTGTAGGAGATAAGATGAATTCGTTTCGTACACAAAAGACCATTGGGATTGCAGAGAAAGAGTTTTTAATACATTCATTCTCAGTTTTAGATGAGATATTTGGCGAGAAAATTCGAACTTTGCCTTTTTCACTATGTATTTTATTGGAAAATCTTCTTCGCTTCGAAGACGGCAAAAATATCAAAAAAGAAGATATTGCAGCGATCATCAACTGGAATCCTCAAAGCGTACCAGACCACGAAATTCAGTTCACTCCGAGTAGGGTGCTCTTACAAGACTTCACGGGTGTACCTGTAGTAGCCGATTTAACTGCAATGCGTTCAGAATTGAAGCGAAGAGGGGGCGATCCAAAAAAAATCAATCCATTGCAGCATATTGATTTAGTAATTGATCACTCTGTTCAGGTTGACAGCTTCGGCGACAAGGACTCGCTCAAAATTAATACCAAACTGGAGTTTCAAAGAAACCATGAGCGCTACAAGTTACTGAAATGGGCTCAGAAAAGTTTTAATGATTTTAAGGTAGTTCCTCCTTCAACTGGGATATGTCATCAGGTTAATCTTGAACATCTTTCACCTGTAGTAACCATTCGGAATATTGATGGGGTAAGCTGGCTATATCCGGATACTATTGTCGGTACTGATTCACACACACCAATGATCAACGGACTTGGTGTTCTAGGGTGGGGTGTCGGAGGAATCGAAGCCGAGGCCGCAATGCTTGGACAGCCGTGTTCCATGTTAATTCCGCAAGTGATCGGTGTTCGTCTCATAGGCGAGGTATCCACTGGGTCTACCACAACAGATTTAGTTTTGACGATCACTCAGGCTCTACGCAAAAAAGGAGTCGTTGGTAAATTTGTAGAATACTTTGGCCTTGGGGTATCACAATTGTCCGTTGCTGATCGAGCAACAATAAGCAATATGTCTCCCGAGTATGGCGCAACCGTTGGATTATTTCCTATTGATGACAAAACTTTGGATTATTTAAAAATGACAGGCCGGTCAGAAGAGGCTGACAGAGTTGAAGCTTATTATAAAAGGCAAAATTTGTTTTTCGATCCCAAGCATGAACGTAGGTACTCTGATGTTTTAGAAATTGATTTATCTAAAATTCAACCTTCCATTTCGGGGCCTGCGCGTCCACAAGATCGTTGGGATCTGAAAGATGGACGGAAATCTTGGCGCACTTTTCTAACTTCACAGATGTCGGACCACGTGAAGGATATTTCGAAAACCGCGTTGGATAGGTTCATCGCCGAAGGAGGCGCTTCACAAACAAATCCTGAAAATGTTTTGAATGCCCCCACACCTGGGATTGATCAGGTCCGTCGATTGATTCCGGTAATGCTGTCACCCACTGAAGAAGTTCAGCTTTCACATGGAAGCATTTTGATTGCAGCAATCACAAGCTGCACGAATACTTCAAACCCAGTTTTGATGATCAGTGCAGGATTAATCGCTCGAAACGCTTTACGTCGGGGTCTTGATGTTAAGCCTTGGGTCAAAACAAGTTTTGCTCCTGGCTCTCAGGTGGTCACCGATTATTTGACAGCGGCTGGTTTGATGTCTGAGCTTGAAAAACTAAAATTTAATACTGTGGGGTATGGTTGCACGACATGCATAGGAAATAGCGGCCCGCTCGCTGACTCCCTCACTCAGGCAATAGAGCGCGACGGTCTTGTCAGCGTCTCTGTTCTTTCGGGGAATCGAAATTTTGAAGCACGCATTAACCCTCTAGTGAGTGCGAACTATCTGATGTCGCCGCCACTCGTTGTGGCCTATGCACTTGCGGGCCATATAGATATCGATCTAACCAGTGAGCCTTTAGGGAAGGATCTAAACGATCAAAATGTTTTTTTAGCCGACATTTGGCCAGACTCCAAAGAAGTCGCGGAGCTTGTACAGAAATTTGTTGATCGCGAACGATTCGAACGGATTTACAAAGATGTCTCTAGCGGTAGTGAGGAATGGAAAAACATAGAAATCACTGAAGAGTTAATTTATCCTTGGGAAAAAGAATCAACCTATATTCGCGAACCGCCGTTTCCGGCCCTTAAACCCTTAGATCAGGATTTTTCGAACGCTCGTGTGTTGGTTTACGTTGGAGATTCTGTGACAACCGATCACATTTCTCCGGCAGGTAGCTTTAATGAAAAATCACCTGCTGGAATGTATTTGAAAAGTTTAGGAGTAAATCCTTCTGATTTTAACTCATATGGTTCTCGAAGAGGAAATCATGAAGTCATGTGGCGCGGAACTTTCGCTAATGTGCGTTTACAAAACAAACTCACTCCTGAGAAAAAGGGTGGCTGGACAATTTACTTTCCAAATGAGCAGGAGATGACCATTTTCGTGGCGGCAGAGGCATATGCAGCCACGCAAACACCGCTAGTGATTGTCGCTGGGAAAGATTACGGTAGTGGTTCCTCACGGGACTGGGCAGCCAAAGGCGTACGTTTATTAGGGGTACGAGCTGTTTTGGCAGAAAGCTTTGAGCGCATCCATCGATCTAATTTAGTGGGAATGGGAGTTGCGCCCCTAGAGTTTTTAAAGGGTGATACTGCGGAAAATTTGGGTCTTACCGGACGTGAAGTTATCTCAGTTCAAGGCCTTGGGAAGGCCGGAGCACGAGAAAGAGTAAGTGCGACTTTCGAGCGAACGGACGGTTTTAAAAAACAAGTTGAAATGCTTTTGAGAATTGATACACCAAATGAAATAAAGTATTTCCGCTCAGGAGGAGTTCTTCCTTTTGTTTTACAAAGCCTTTCAAAGTAGGCGAGCAGGCCTGCTTTCGTGACCTGCTCGTGTTTTGCCGGACCTTCTTATCAAGCGGACTTAGGTTGTAAGAGAACGGAAACAACTTTAAATTGCTTCTCTTTACCATTTGGCACTGGCCAACTGATGACCTGACCAGCTCGCAGGCCGATTAGCGCCGACCCTACAGGAGCGAAAATTGAGATTTTATTCTCTTCGATATTCGCTTCTTGGGGATAGACGAGAGTTGCGATGGTCTCCCTTCCTGTTTCCAAATCTCTAAAGCAAACTTTAGAATTCATCGAGACAACATCGTTTGGCAGTTCTTGGTTTGCCACGATCGAAGCTCGATTTAATTCTTCTTCTAAAAGTTCAGCAACTTCAGGTTCTGCCGAATCAACGAGCAAAGAGAGGTTTTGAAAATCAGCCTGAGTTAAAATCAAATTGTCTTGGGTCTTCATGGAAATCTCCAATCTACTTTCGTGGTCAATTGCCAGAAAGCATAAAAGTTGTTCCTTAACTGTTGCGATTTAGTTGGTATGGGCGGTTGATGTCGGCGCTAAAACTCTCAACCGCCAAGAGAAATAAATTTGAGAACCAACCCGTCAGTTTGGGTAAGTGAAGATTGTCGTGAAATAAGGAGGCAGTTTATGGTTCTCACAGACTAATACCTTATCAACACCACCGACTTTTTGCAATAGAAAGGTCTCGAAAGCAATCTTGTATTTGTATCTTGTCGTCTAAATCATATGTAATTTGGCTGTAATCTCAAGCGTGACTCGATGATAACAGAACATTGCGAAAAATATGCGAGCTAAACTGCGGGTGACTGTTAAAATCGATAAAGATTACTTTACAAAATAAACAAGAAAACCAGTTAGCGGATGTTTGCACAAGCTTGTATTTGGCCAACTATGGGCCTTAGTTTTTATTTTGACCGCTTTAAAATTCGAGCAATCGTCGATCCGTACCATCGGCTTTTGCCATCGGGAGAAGTTATTTTGCGGTCATTGAGGCGCTTTGCAATGTCATTGTAAGTCCATCCTTTTTTGCGCCATCGACCCATCTGCTTTATGATGACTTGCTGTCGAACATGCCGAACTCGCTTTCCTAGCTTGAACTTCCAGCCATACTCAACCCATCCAGATCGTTGACCTAACTTTTTTATCCCAAACTGAATTAGAGCGCGATTAATCACGGAATGGGAGCATCCAATGAGGAATGCAATTTGTCGTGCGGACAGCCGTTCTTGTTCGTATTTCTGTCTGAGGAAATACTCGCGTCGAAATAGCGGTGTTGTACAAACGGACGATATTACAGTAAATTTCGGTGAGGAACCCAGCGAAGACGAAGCCATGAGGGGCTCCACCAGTTTCGTTCGAAGAGAATACTATGATCCTACCACGTCAGAACAGTCAGA
>CAZRCG010000020.1:0-6105 GCA_964598565.1 uncultured Bacteriovoracaceae bacterium
ACACCCCTCCCACAAGTCGGGTTATGAGCCCGAAGCTTGACCGGGATCAATGCCGGCCAAATCTTAAAAACCCCTCCTTGCCAAAACGCAGATCCAAAGAGCCCGATGGCAGCACTTTCGCCACAAATATATTTCTTTCAGAAGGACCGCTTCTTTCTCCATTAAGCGAGGATATAACTCCAAGGATAATGACGGTCGCATCAGGCCGCAAATCTGCAAAAAGAATATGATTCTCACTGTCTAATTCGGTAGTGATAGCTACATATCCGTTACGACCAAAGCTACGATCACTTTTTCCGTTGCGATCTAACTTCTTTAGAATGCCAATACCTCGACCAGCTTCAAGTCCCTCGCCATAAAGAAGGTTAAAGTTTCGACCCCTCAAAATACCTCGCAGAAAAGTAAATTTCTCAGACCTTTGTATCGTAACAATTCCGCGATTCCCAAACTCAGAATCGACAACCCAACCAGCATGGCACCGATTGAATAAGACCCATATAAAAACAAGAGCGGCTAGAAAATAGGGATACATTTTGCCCACGAGCTCCGCTTCTATCAGCCACTTGCCAGAATTTCAATGGTCAGACCATGCATCTCACCGACCCATGCCATAAAGAAGTTTGTTGGAGGCGCTTAACCTGCCCTCTTCAATTCCGGCTTCTTCTCTCGAAAACGAGCCTTCATGCGCTCAATAATGATATAAGCCGAAGGGATGACAATCAGTGACAGGAGCGTTGAGCTTACAAGCCCGCCAATGATCGCGATTCCCATACTTGTTCTTTGCTTCGACGCTTCGTTCAATCCAATGGCGATCGGCATCGAACCGGCGATCAAGGCCATCGATGTCATCAGAATGGGACGTAAGCGCATTTTACCCGCATCGATCATCGCAGCTACCACATCCCAACCCTCGCGCACTTTTTGAGCGGCATGGTCTACAAGAAGAATTGAATTTTTGCTAGCCACACCCACAAGCATCACGATTCCTAAAATGGAGAAGATGTTTACTGACTCATTTGTAATAAATAGCGCCACGATGGATCCGCAGATCGCAAGAGGCAATGCCAGCATGATCGTAAACGGAGTGATAAATGATTCGTACAAGCTTGCCAAAACCAAAAAGATAAAGAGAATCCCCAAGCCAAATGCGATTCCCATATTGACGCCAAGTTCTTGGAAATCTTCAACCTGCCCCACGTATTGAGTTTGCATTCCCACAGGGAGAGGCAAATCTGTTCTGAGCCATTTTTCAATATCGTTGATAGCTTCTCCCATTCCTCGGCCAGGAGAAATATCTGCGTTGATCTGAATATAGCGAGATCGATCCTGACGATATATTTTCGCGGGTCCCTGAGTGAGTTGCCCTTCCGACAACGCCGTTAAAGGAATCAGATTTCCATTCAAATTAGGCACATGAATTTTTTTATAATCGGCAATGAGATTCCTCTGATTCTCTTGAAGTCGAACGCGTATATCGTATTCTACACCCTTCTGTCTAAACTTCGCCGCCTCAACCCCTTCCAGCTGAATTCGTAGCTCATCTCCGACAGCCTTCTGGCTGACGCCAAGCAATTCCGCTCGACTTCCATTAAGCTGGACACGAAATTCAGGCTTTCCCTCTCGAAAGTTCATGTCAGGGTCTTTCAGCGCAGAATGAGTTTTCAGTCTTTCAAAAAGCTTTGAGGCAAAGGCCTTCACCCGTTCTTGATCCGATCCAACAAGATTCATAGAAAATGGACGCTCCCCGCCTCCTACCGCATCAAAATCACCAACGATCGGATTGGCTTCAAGGTACGGCTGTAACTGCAAACGCACGCGATCTTTCATTTCGCTTGTACTTGCAGCTCGTTCACCACTGGGCACTAGCTGAACATAAATGGAAGCGACATTGGCCTCTCCGTCCGCATTGCCAACCGTAAGAGCCGTCACTTTGACTTCAGGATTCTTGCGAATGACCTCATCCACCTTGCGCGAAATCTCTGACATAGCTTCTAAACTGGCACCCGGCTTCAAATCGAGACTCACTTGAAATTCGCCACCCTCTTGCGCAGGCAAGAATGTTTTCGTCACAAAAGGTCCAACACTCATCATCGCAAGGAAGACGACAAAGCTAACGCCAATCACTTTCCAGGGCTGCCTCAAACTGAAATGAAGAAATCCCGTGTAGTTATCTTCCATTCGATTCTGAAATCTATTGAAACGCTGAAGAACCGAATCTATAGCTCTGCCCACTGCGGTCTTGGCCTTAGCATGCGGATCACCGGCGAAATAAGCGGATAGCATGGGAGCAATTGTCAAAGCATCGAAAAGCGAGATAGCCATGGCAAAACATACAGTGAGACCAAACTGTTTTAAGAACTGACCAACAATTCCATCGACAAACCCCACAGGCCCAAATACCGCAATCACAGTGAGTGTAGTTGCAATGACCGCAAGCCGCACTTCACCAGTACCTTCAATAGCGGCTTGAATCGGGGTCTTCCCCTTCTCTAGATGTCTAAAAATATTCTCTCGAACAACGATCGCATCATCCACGAGAAGGCCTACAGCCAAACTGAGCGCCAGAAGGGACATCACATTCACCGTAAATCCCGCGAGGGCGATCAACACGAAAGCGCCGATGAGTGAGTTCGGAATGGCCAAACCCGTAATAATTGTAGAGCGGAGGCTTCCAAGAAACAAGAACACCACCAGCACCGCCAGAATAATTCCCAAGAGAATAGCTTCTTCAACATCCGCAATATTCCATCGTATCCACAAGCTCCCATCGTAGACAGGAACCAGATCAGCATTCACATTCAATTTCTTCAAATCATCATTAATCACAGCCATTCTTTTGAGAACACCATCGACCACTCCAATTGTATTTGTTCCCGATTGCTTGAAGATAGAAATCAAAAGAGACTTCTCTCCGTTCACATACGTCTCGGTCTTTTTGTCGACAAGCGAATCTTGAACGTTTCCAACGTCTTTTACGCGAACAGGTACTTCATTTCCAAAAAAATTGACGACGACATTCTTGATATCTTCGAGAGAACTAAATTCGGCCATGGTACGAAAGATACTTTCAGACCTCCCCTCCTCTATTTTTCCTGCAGGAATATTCTCTCCACTGGCACGAATTCGTTGCACCACTTGACTTGCAGAAACTTCGTACGACTTGAGCTTCACCCGATCGAGCTCAACCTTAACTTCTCGCTTTCGGCCCCCTAAGATTTGAACAAGTCCTACATCATCCACCTGTTCCAAACGGGGTCGAATCGTTTCATTCGCAAGATCAAAGAGCTGGCCATCAGGCAAGGAACTTCGAAGCGCGATTTTGAGAATGGGCTGATCTGAAGGATCCACCCTTCGAATGACAGGCTCATCAATATCTTGAGGCAACTTTCGTCGAGCGGATCCGACTCGATCGCGAATCTGCTGTTCAGCAAATCGAATATCTGTTTTCAATCGAAATTCTGCGACGACGACAGAAAGACCGTCCTGATTGATCGACCTCAGCCGCTTCAACCCCGAGAGACTGGCAATCTCATCCTCCAGAGGCTTAGAAATGAGCGTCTCAATTTCTTGGGGTCCGGCTCCTGGATAAGGAGTGGTCACGACAACCACAGGAAAAGTCACATCCGGAAACAACTCAACGCCAATACGCGACATCGAAAGCAAACCAACGGCGAAGAGCAACAAGGTCACGCAGGTAATAAATACGGGTCGCCTAATTGAGAGCTCTGCTAGATCCATTAGTTAGTCCCTTCGACGTACATCTTTGCCTCAGCCAACAAATCCAGAACAATGGCCTGCCCTTCGATTCGAGAAATCTGAGCTTCGGCCAAAGCTTCCTCAGCTTGAATTACCAAAAAGGTCGTCGATCGACCTCGGTCAAACAAACTCTGCTCTGATTTTAGGCGAGCCGTTTCAGCCCCCTCCATCTCAACACGAAGTTCAAGGGCTCGTTGAGCTTCTGCAATTCTGACCTGCAGATCTTCCCAGCCGAACTTTTGATCAAATGAATTTCTGATGATTCCGTGATCTGCGGCTTCTCTCTGATGTTTGAACCCGCGAATAGCTGACCAAACATGGGGAAGATGCAAAGGTAAGACCACCTCAACACCAATTTCATAGCCAGGATCTTTAAGGTGCGTTGCGCGTGACCACCCTCTGCCAGCATCCCCCTGGAGCCCTTCACCCACTCCCTCTAGGGCAGCAAACGCTCGGACGCTGGGCAGATTACGCGAGAGTCCAGCCGTTGCAGCCGCCTTCAGTTGCTCCAAGCGTCTTCGCTCTGCAATAAACTCGGGATGCACCTTCATACTTTCATTTAGTCGCAATGGGATCAGGCTCTTGTCATCGGGAAGATCCTCGAGAGCCTCAATCTCACTACCTGATTTTTGCCGAAGCGAATTGAACTGCTCAGCGAGTAGACGCTTTCTCGAATTGGCAACTTGAAGTGCGGCTCTGCGGCGAGCTAAATTACTTTCAGCTTGTCGCAACGACGATTCGTCCGAAAGCTGCAGGCGATTTTTTCGCCTATTCCAGTCTAAAAGTTTCTGCGCTCGCTGCAAACTCTCCTGCTGTCGTAGGGAAATTCTCTGTGCCGCTGCGCATTGATAGTACAATGATTCGGCCTGCTTCAAAAGTCCTCGCAATTGCGCGTCTGTGAGAGCGGCCAACTGTTCTTGCGCCAATCTCAATTGGGAGCTCAACGCCCTCACCTGTTGGCCCAAGAAGTTTTGTGTGAGGTCTGCAGAGACTTCGCCTCGATGCGTAATGAGGTGATAGGGATTGTCGGCAAAGGTCCCTCCAAACGTTTGACGTTCCCAACTGGAAGAAAACTTAAGATCCAATCCCCAAGGACTTCGTTCACTTAATTCCAAACGTCCGCCCCAGGCATTCAGCATGGGCTGAGGATTTGTAGATGAAACAAAATCGGAATCTCTCTTATGCACATTCATTTTTAATTGAGGCCATAAAACCAGAGATCCTTCACTGGCCGCATCAAGATAGGCTTTCTGATTCAGTTCGAGCGAGCGAAATTGACTACTGCTCTCTTTAACTTGTTGCAGATACTGATCCAATGTGAGCGAGGTCGCGCTCCCACCGTTAACCGCTATCAACCCAAGGCCTATCGTAAACACAAAAATTCTCACGTTATTCCTTTCTTAATGGGCTGAGGAGATGATTCACGACTGAGCTTACAACCCGTTCTCGAAACTTAGGTTGTTGCAATGAGTGATGAAAAATCTCCTTCATCAAGGGGTCCTTACGGATGAAATCAATGAGGGCACCAAAATAAATATGAGAGGCCAAGAAGACATCTCCATCGGCCTTTAAGAGCTTCTTCGTTTGACAGGTCTTCAAGTATTTCTCAAAAGTCTCAAAAATCTTTACAAATGAATTCACAAAGACCTCTTTTGAATTGGCAAAGTGACTTGTACATTCACGATGCAGAATCGTAGAAAGATCTGGATCTTCCAAATGTCTGACAATAAATTCTTCTGTAAACATCTCAAGGCGCGTTCGAAGCTCTTCAAAAGAAGCTGGAACTTTAAGAATTCTCTCAATAGCCGCCAATCGATCCTGGCCAAAGTCCTCAAGGCACTCGGCATAGAGCTTCTCTTTTCCTCCAAAATGATAACTCACCAGGCTCACATTCAACCCCGCGGCTTCGCAGATATCTTTCACAGTGGCACCATCAAATCCTTTTTCTGCAAAAACCTTTTTCGCCTCTTTTAGAAGTTGAGCGCGAGTGGAATCCTCCGAGGACAATCCGACCGGGGTCATAAGTTCAAAGTTAACTGGTAATTCAAATTTTTCAAATATCTATTTGAATTGTTCAAATATCGAGACTGACTCGATGCATCAGAGCCGCGACTGTACCCTCACAGACTTCAACGTTACCATCCACAAATACTTCGCTACACAAAAGGTAATCCCCTATGCCTCCGTTAGTGACGAAAGAATTGTGAAGGCGATCTTTAATGGCTTGTCGTAACTTAGATGCACGGACCTTGAGATCACGCAAATTCTGAGTCCAGAAACGGACTTCCATTGACTTCGGGAATAGGCGATTCAAAGCCTATTTTCTCCTGCCCTAGAAGGGGCTTCTTG
>CAZRCG010000021.1:0-5796 GCA_964598565.1 uncultured Bacteriovoracaceae bacterium
GGATGCACCCCTAGCCTCCTTACTCTTTGCCCCGCCCGATCTCCCAACGCCGTCTAAGGCTATCTCCCTACCTAGTAATGTAGAGAAAACAGAAGCCCTTAAGCCCCTATTAGAGAATCAAGAAACGATTCCCGTAAGAGGCAATACCGCATTTGGATCTCAAAGGATTCTGATCGTCGAAGACAACGAAGAGCTAGCAAGCTATATAGGTACAGTTCTGGCACCGTCGTACCAGTATGTGATCGCCGGAAACGCTTCTGATGCATTAGCAGTTCTTCAGAAATGGCCTCCCGATTTGATTCTTTCAGACGTTATGATGCCCGAGATGGACGGCTTTACTCTGTGTCGAGAAATCAAGGCCCGATCTGAGACCTCTCTTACTCCCGTCATCCTTCTAACGGCTCTGGCTGATCGAGATTCTCTTTTGAAAGGATGGGAAATGGGCGCCGACGAATTTCTCTTGAAACCATTTCATCCCCAAGAGTTGGTGGCGAGAATAAATTCGATTCTTCGCATGGCCTCGATGAGAGAAGAAATGGAGCATCGAAGAAACCGCTATGAAGAACTTGAGGAATTCACGCATGTAGCCTCCCACGACCTTCGCGAGCCCTTGCGCCAGGTCATCACCTATGCGCAGATTCTCGATCGCGACATCGCATCAAGCAAATCTGTATCGCTAGAAACTAAACAATGTGCTCAATTCATTAGTGAAGGGGCCGCCCGTATGAGCCAATTATTGGAGGGCTTGAGTACATGGATTGCCGCTGAAACCGACGAACCAATATTCGAAGTAGTCCAATCCGAGCAAGTCCTTGAGCTTGCTCTCTCAAACCTCAAAGTTGCCCTCGAAACTTCACGAGCGAAAATTAGTCATGGACCGCTTCCCCAGTTGAAGGCCTCATCGTCCGGACTTCGGCAAGTCTTGGAGAACCTCATCAGAAACTCGCTGACTTATTGCAATCGAACGGAACCACAGATTCACGTACAAGCTGAGAAAATAGGCAAGGAATGGATTTTCTCCGTGCGAGACAATGGCATTGGCTTTGAGTCAAAGTATCGAGAAAAGATATTTCTAATCTTTGAACGTTTACACGACCAAACCACCTATCCAGGAATCGGACTGGGCTTGCCTCTTTGCAGACGCATCATCAAAAATCATGGCGGAAGAATTTGGGCCGAATCCGAACCTGGCAAAGGATCCGTATTCTACTTTTCGATTCCCTTCCATGAAATCAGTAAACGGTCGGCGCCACCTGTGAACGAGCAAGCCATGCATTAGATCGCCCGTCTTCTGAACCTCTGCATTTTCTTATTGCTATTATTCAGGTTCAAGTCTAGCGAAGGTCAGTATTTGGAAGAAATTCATGAAGTTCATGCCTGGGATCAGCCTTCTTCTTGCTATTGTTCATGGTTCTGCTTTGTACGGCTCTAAGGATTTAGGCAGGTCCGAATCCCTAGGCGGCTGCAGTCAAACTTTAGCAGAGACCATCGGCCCCGCATCCAATGAGACTCCTTTCATTTCTTACGAGATTCTTGTCAAAGATCATCAACATTTTTTAACCAACCGTGGTCACAGATCTCAGCTTCATCATGAATTAAAACTGTTTCGATCGTTCGCATCCTTTGCTGAACATAACCGCGCAAGAATTGATTCTCCTCCAGCATCTTTCGGCGATCACACAGTCACTCGTCTCGCACTTCGATGGACCTTAAAGCCCGAGACCTTGCTCACTCAAGAGCAAATCGTTTGGATTTATTCCTCCGACTACTATCGATCAACCTTTGAAAAGACGGTCACTTTTTTCCGAGCCGCCGAACGCATTCTCCAATGGCAGCTTCAACTTATGCGCCATTGGTCGATCGACGGACTTCGATTTCATGCACTCGGAGTTGAGGGATTTTGGAAGCGATTGGGATGGATGATTCGAGATCTTGCCAATCCCCTAATGAGAATCGCTTTTCCCTGGCCCTACGGAAGTTTTTGGTTTCGAGATTATTTACCTCACTGGTTCAAAAGAAATCTTTCGCCCACCGCTCATTATTTCAGAGCTGCGTTTCAAGATCCTGGAGCACCCTTATCGGCAGAAGATCGTGCCATTCTTGAGCGCTATCACTCATGGGAGGCCTTAGAAGAGCGAAGACGTTTTCTGGAAAAACATAAACTCTGGCGCCGGTTCAGAAATACTCTCTTTGAATCCGCTAATATCGCAAAATTGGCGACATTAGTTAGCGTCGTTTGGGTTGCCACCTCTCCTGTAACGGATGATGCGTTATTCGCAGAATCATCAACTTCCGCCGCTGATCATGCTCCTGAAATGAAACACCATGAAGATGATGCTAAGATTCGTAATTACCGAACTTCGCTAAAGCCATTTCTAGAGGACCCTCGGCATCGACTCGAAGAGAATCAAATTCAGATTATTACAGATCTTATCCTGCCTCATACAGCGATTCGAGTGCCCCGCATGGAACAGCACGGGCGCGTCTACTCTTATGGGCAAACGCATTTAAGTGCCATGGGAACATGGGAATACCTGAACGAAGGGCCCATCCGAGCGCTCAAGCAAGATAGAGCTCAAAATCTCATAGCGGAGACTGACTCTTCAACCCTGAGCGAGATTATGGAACGAACGGGCCTTAACAGCCTACCAAGAAGCGTCCAAATCATAACAATTCGCACGACCAGAGAGAAGGTGGACTCATTGACTCGCTATTTAGAACAACAGAAAGGCAAGCGTTATCGCAATTCAACGATGATAAACGACTGCACGACCATGACGCTACGAGCCCTCAAGAAAGTGGGCATTCTTTTTGACCCCTTCTTTGATCTAGCCACGTGGCCCTTTGATGCGTCTCCAAGCCAAACTCATTTTCTTGTGAGCTTATCTCAGTTTCTTTCAAATGAAATTGTCTCCACCTACCAAGTTACTGTGGATGAGGCCTCTGACCCCAATCTGCACAGCTTTCGAAATGCCTTTATTAATCTGTGGGAAAGTCATCTCTTTATTGAGCTGTTTTGGCTGAATCAATTGCAGCGAGCAATCATCACTATTCAATATGACAACGATCAGCTCCACAATCGTGACCCGCAAGTACAATCTCAAATTGACGAATGGAAGAGAGAAGCGATCGAGCGTATAAAATCGTCCGATGACTTCAAACTGAACAGCTTAAAAATTGAGCGATGGGAAAAGATTAAGGCCGAAGGAGGCGCTCCCGATCTTCAAGCTCTGGAAGAAATCATTCGATCTCGCAAGATTCAGCATCGCCAATGGATAGAACAACTTCAAGATCGACTCAAGTCTGCTCAAACGCAGTTGAAGGAACTCGAAGAAAGCGCCGCTGAGCTTGAGTTTTTAGAGAAATATTTCACCGATCTTCTCGACCGCTACGAAAAGTTGAAAGGCACACCTTGAGGGCCTTGTTGCGCTCATCAAGGTGCCCGTTCACTCAAAAGCACAGGCACCTCTTTTCGCCATACTAAAATTTTCTCTTATCTAAAATTGGCCCGAACAGCGGCAAAGGTAGACTCAAGATCCACCAAAATGGCCTTCGCCTCGGTCGCCTGTTTGGCGTCTAGATCTCCACTTCGAATATACTCCTCGGTAAATGCCCCCAACAAAGCCAGCGTATTGAGGTTCTGACGTAACCCTGCTTGCTCTCGCAGGTCGATCTTCTTTTCTTGAGCGATGCGAATCAGCTCTACAAATAAATCTGCTGTCTCAGCAAATGAAGCCGTAATGATTTTCTCTCGACGCATAATCTCAATAATATCCACTCGGTATTCTGCTCGAGGATCGAATTTCTTCTCAACCGCTTGCTTCATAAGCTCTTCCTTAAGAAGTGCTTTCAATCGCTGAGAGTCTCCCTCATCTATTCGATAAACAACCTTCAACGACTTCAGCAATTCATCCAGCTCCCGGTCAACTTGCCCACTATAACCCAAAATCTTTCGAATGATTTCGTGATCCTCCAATGCCGATTCGGGAGTATTAAGCGTGAGATACAGCGAGCCCGATGTTAATGCTGCTGCAGAAATCGCAAGAAAGCTTACTCCAACTGTTTTATTGAAGACACTACGTGCCGAGGGCTCGATGACTTGCCATACGGCATTCCATAACGTATCTAAAGATTCAAAGCTCGGTCTCAAGCTTCTCAGAGATTCGACAGAAGCGGTCGATGATTCCCCCATAGCTTTGACAATGGCTTTAAAGACTTCTGCAATACTTCCCTCAAAAGAGGACTGTGACAGAAAAAAGGTAACAACCCCCCCGATAGTGACAGGTATCGGCGCAACTACGCTCTTTAAAGCAAGAACATATTTATTTCTCACTTCTGGAGAGATCTCCACTACCCTGCCTGTTTCTTTCGCCAAGAGGGCCACAAATAATGCCGCTTTTGCGGCTTCTAAACGAACTAGATCATTGGACGCTTTTTCTGCAATTTGCAGTTCATCCCAGTTCAGTGTTGAAACAGATTCCTGCGCGCTCAATTGAAAATGAAAATAGGCATCCGAACTCAAGCACAAAACAGCTAGGGCCAACACAATCCTTTTTTTAGTAATACAATGACCAGTCTTCAACATACAGAATCTCCCATACATTTTTATACATACTTATTTTTAGAGTCTTCTCGTAAGAGAAAGACTGAAAACGCATGCTTGGTCATTGCGTAACCGCTTGCATTTTGCAAGCCAAATTGCTCTTGGAGTGGTCATTAGCTAACGCGGCGATATCGAAACCCCGCTTACACGTAAGACTGAAAACTTTTCTTTAGCGCATCCATCGGCTCACGCTGAAAATATCTTTGCGAAGACCATCGAGGTAGATACTTTGAGGGCTCATTCCCGGATGCCCAATGGGTGGAGTCATTCGCAATCCCAAAAAATGCTGCTCCCAAAAACGCCTCAACGAAGTTCCTTCTCTACCGAAATACATGGGATACGTATCAAAGAGCGGCGACTGATCATGGTCTCTATAAAATGTCTGGATGAGCTTCGAACAATGTTGAGCCTCTGAACTGCTTGAGAACCTGCGATCATAGGGTAAACCCAATGCTTCCTCCTTCATTTGCGCAACGGCCGCTTGAGCAAGGCCAATCCATTGAGATTTCACTTGCGCCACCATAAACATAGTCTCTGTGGAATAGCGTTGAAGAAAAGTCTGAAATGGAAGGCGCCGAATGCCGTGGTCGGACGCATCGATGACAAAAAGCGCCCCCGTCTCATCCCGATCAAGCGCCACGACATGCGATAAACGCGGCCCCTGATGAAATTGTTCTTCGGTGGTAAGCGCAATCGCTCGCTGATAACTAGATCGCGGATCATAAACAAAGAGTAGATCGCCTGTAAGCCAATTGAAGGTCATCCCCTTCGCAAAGAGCTTCGAATGAGTGAAGGCCTCACATTCGCGCTGAAATGCTAGGCTCCCTAAAATCATTAGGCCCAGCAGCCCTAAAGAAAAGTATCTTTTCGCTAGACCCCTCACCATATCTGCCCGAACCATGCTAATCAAAAAAACAGCTGCCGAGCAAGATGCAAACCATTCAGAGAAAATTACGTTAAAAAGAAAAGAGGAGAAGAGAAGAAAATCCCTCATCTTTTTTAAACTTTAACGTTTTACCAAAGCTTCACAAAATATATTTACCAAAGCTTCACAAAATATATCTTAAAATCCTCTTAATTGATCATAGATGGTTTGAATTTCGCTTTGAAAATTATACAAGTTGATCCGACGTGAAGGGGGAATAGGCGATTCAAAGCCTATTTTCTCCTGCCCTAGAAGGGGCTTCTTGCAC
>CAZRCG010000022.1:0-5069 GCA_964598565.1 uncultured Bacteriovoracaceae bacterium
GAGAAATTGAGGTCTTCCTGGTTAGCAAAGAGGAGCGAGTTCGTAAGTGCCACTGCTGCCAAGAGCCCCTAGGAAAGATCAACAGCTACTACCCCATGAAAGCTCGGCATCTGAAGATCTTTGAATTCATTGTCACCGTCATTTTCAGGCGAGAGAAGCGTTGGTGCGCCAACTGCAGAAAAACTCGTTCAGAGCATATTGACTGGTTATCAGACTCGTCACCCCATTTAACCAAAGCCATGGCCATCTGGATTAACCGGCTCACAGAAATGTCAGCCGTCTCCTCGGTCGCCATGCTCGAGTCGATCGACAAAATGACCTGCTATCGAGTCGATAAGGAAATTCTAAAGCAGTACCTGCAGGGCTACAAAATTCCAGATGTCACTCGTATTTCGGTGGATGAGGTCTATGCGCGAACGAGGCGCCAGCTGAAAGAGGGGGAAGATCGCGACGATCTTTTTCTGACAGCCATTATTGATCTCGATACCCATAAAGTGATCTATGTCTCCGATAGCCGCAAGCAGAAGGCTCTAGATCAATTCTTTACCTTGCTGGGCGAAGAGCGATGCCAACGAATCAAGGTGGTCGCCTGCGATCAACACGAAGCGTATTCAAATTCCGTTCGCAAGCATTGCAAAAATGCCAAGATCGTTTGGGATCGATTCCACCTCGTCAAGAATTTCAATGATGCTTTAAATGAAGAACGAAAGCTTGAGCTCATGGCCCAAGGCAAATCGAAAGAGGCGCAGAAACTTAATTTGAGTCAATGCGCGCCAGCGTTTTTAGCATGCTTCTTGCATAGATGTTCTCTATGGCTAGTAAGAGTCTTCATTTTTTTGCCGTCATGGCTTTTCCCCTATCGTCGATTTTTTGATCCCGACTAGAATGGAGAGAGGCCTTTCACTAGAAATCTCATTGATAACCGATCTAGAGATTGTTCTAGGAGGAGGTCCGGCGGAAATAAGAAACGATAAATTAGTGACCACGAATCGGCAATTGGTGTCAGCCGATACCATAGGGAGATATGGGATGAACCTTGGTGAATCCGTGACGGGACAAGAACTTCTCGTGGATGTACCCTTTCCAGATTTGCCTCGAAATAAGTTTCATCTTATTACGAGGGCCGGGCGATCTTTTGTTCGAATTTCTGAAAATTATGCAGGCGCTGGGTTTGTCAACAATCAACACGGTGGGGATAATTTTGAACTGGAGGCCGAGATTCATTTCCAATGGGGCAATCCAAAGGCCTATTTTCAAGGAGAGGATGTAGAATTTTCAACCACGCCAGGAGGATCGATAGATCTTGCACTTCAAACTCAGCTTGGTCTTTACAGTCGTTTTTTTATGGGAGGGAGTCCAATCCCACCGATAGGTTATCGCCCGCTCCTTCTTCCGAGATCTCCGGAATCTATTTCAGAGGTTCTTGATCAAATTCCACTGGAAGAAGAGAATGAAAGGATCCTCGCCGGACTAGGCTTTGATGCAGAAGAGCGAGAAAAGATCTCTGCTGAAGCAATCGCGTCTCAGGACCTCGTATCGTCTAACGTATATACAATAGGCCTTGCCAACCCCGGCTCTCTAATGGCCTCGTAAAACTGCGTCCGCTCGTGGATCAAGCGACTAGCCAAGTTTGGGCTCACGTTCCCAAATTGCGCATCTGGTTTGATATTTCAACGATGGACCTAAATCAAAGCGTCGCTCTGCTAAAAGTGCTTCAAGAGAGTTTTGAGAAGGTAGAATTGTATGAGTCTCATTCGAATAAGCCATCGGCAGCCCAAGTGAGCGCATTCATCACAGGGCTTGCTAATCGATATAATATCGGTAGCCAGGTCGATATTGGGCTTATTCATCCCGAGGGAGTCACTTTTAAATCAAAGAACGAACTCAGAGAGTTTAAACCAATGGCTTTTCCTGACGTAGAAACTTGGCTCGAGAGGCCATAGTTGGGAATCTAACGACTTGGCCATTGCGATAGATACACATAATCCCCTGGAAAGCATCTTCCCTATTGAACCCACTCTCACCAATCTATTGGCTGCGTCGATTTATCGGTGACCATTGAGGCCACGAGCTCGTAGCCGACGCGGAGCGAGAAGCTGCGGGTCGAGGAATTCCGACTTATGTGAAAGAGGAGTTCGAGGCCTATCTAAAGTGCGGGATTCTTCAGTACGGATTTTTTCGGGTTCGCTGTGAATCCTGCACGGAAGAGCGACTTGTGGCCTTTTCGTGCAAGAAGCGAGGCTTTTGTCCCTCGTGTGGAGGTCGGCGGATGAGTGAGACGGCAGCGAAGCTAGCGGATCAGGTGATTCCACGCGTTGCGGTCAGGCAGTGGGTCTTATCGATTCCGATAGCGATGAGGTATTGGTGTGCATCGAATCCAAAGCTTGTGACGTCGGTATTGGAGATCATCATTCGCGCCATCACAGGTTTTTATCAGGATTGGGCGAAGGCCGAGGGGCTTCATCCGAGTGAAACGGGAGCGATTACGTTTGTGCAACGCTTTGGCTCGGCCCTCAATCTGAATGTGCATTTCCATATTCTCTTTCTAGATGGGGTGTATCGAGTGCCACGTTTTGGAGGGAGTCAGGATACCGAAGCCAAGTCTGATTCGACCTCGAAGGCAGAATCGGATTCAGAATCGAATGCGGAATCGAATGCGGAGTCGAATTTAGAGGAATCACCTTCCTTTGTGGGGGTTAAGGGCCCCAGTGCTGAAGAGACTCGAGCGTTGGTAGAGAAGCTAGCGGATCAGATCATTCGTCATTTACAGAGAAAGGGCTATCTGAAGGAGGATGAGACTCCATCAGGAGAAGGGGTAGATCCGCTTCAAGAGTCTTCTCCCCTATTCGCATCCTCTGGAGGGTCAGGTGACAGGACCCTCGTCAGCGAGTCAAAAGAGTCTTCGATATTGATGTATCGAAGTGTGGCCTGTGTCAGGGGCCAGTGAAAGTGATTGCGGCCGTACAAGAGCCAGGAATTATCGTGAAGATCTTGGAGCATTTGAAGATGCCGGTGAAGCCTCCGATTATTGCGCCGACTCGAGCACCACCGCAAGGGCAGGACGAAATAGGTTTAGAATCGCTTATTCCCACCCTTCATCGAAACCACGCTCGAAATGATGGGGAGGCATTTGTCTGTCGTGATGAGCGTGACCAATCGAGATAAAATGCGCTTTCCGGTTTTGCTGGGCCGCACGTTTTTGTCGGGCCGATTCTTGGTGGATCCTCGTGATTCCGTGAAGGATGATGAGTAAATTCTAGAGTTTTTGAAACTGGGTCAGAAAGTCTTTCCAGTGCAAGCACTCGATCTTACCAATACGCTGGTGACTCGGATCATTCGAGAGATAAAAGGCTCGGTTTAGACTCGGAAAAACGGAGGCAGTGGCTTCCATGGCCGACACTTCAACCGGATCAATACGCAAATTCGATTTTATTTCGACCAGAAAGTGAGAACGTCCTCGCGTCAGGATGAGGTCAATTTCGACATTATTTTTTGTGGAATAGTAAGATAGGCGGAATCCTTTCTCAAAATACGAATTAAGTCGCACGATTTCATTGATGAGAAAACTCTCAAAAAGTTCCCCATACACAGAGGTTCTTGGAGCCACTTCTTGATCAAGGCTTTCTTCAAGTGCCTTCTTCACTCCCGTATCAAAGAGATAGAATTTGGGGCTCAGTCGCTGACTCTTTCGAAGAGATAAGTGAAATGCGGGCAGGTAAAACCCCAGCAGGGTATCTTCGACGATTTGAAAATAAGTCTGAACAGTCACCGTCGAAACACCAATTTCGTCCGCAATCTTTTTGTGGTTAATGATTTTACCAGAGACCTGCCCGAGGATGGGAAGAAAGGCTCTGAAGGGATCGAGTTTTCGAATGACTTGCTCTGCGCGAATCTCTTGAGCGAAATAGGTTTGAACGTAGGCATTCAAGAAAGACTTCTTTTCACGATCACTTTTGAGAGAAAAAATTCGAGGAAGGCTTCCCCAGCGAAGAATATCCTCGATATTTTTGGAACTACCGATCTCCAAAAGGGTGAGGGGATAGAGATGGTAGACGTAGGCCCGACCCGCCAAAAGATTTGCGGCTCCTCTTTTCAGTTTTCTTGCCGATGAGCCAGTGAGGATAAATTTCAGCTTTCTGTTCTCAATGAGGGAATGGATAAGGTCGAGAAGCTTTGGAACCTTTTGGATTTCATCAATAATGATCCAGGATGGTTTGGCCTTCAGTGCATCGATTTCTCTCGTTAGGGTTTCAGGGTAAAGGCTGTATTTTGCCTCAGTGCTTGGATGAAGAAGATCTACATAAAGACATTTCTTGTCGATAAACATTTCTTTTAGAAATGTGGATTTTCCGGTGCCTCGAGCACCAAATATAAAAAAGCTTCCGGTGGCGAGAGGATCTAAAAGTCGTTTAAACATACTTAAAAATTGTCTGCTATATTTTAAGTATGGTCAATGGGTCTGACTGGCCCTTTAACTTCTGCGAGGCAGTCATCGCTATAAATTTCTAACGCGAGCCGATCGAAGAAGTAAAAAATCTCAACGGCATATGGATGAAGTCTTTAAGAAGAATGAGCGCATGTGTAAGCTTGAGATCATTAAAGAGCACTTCCATAAGGTCTTTGACTCTGAGACCTGGGCTGAAGCCTATGCACTTCTTGCCGAATGTTATCAATGGGCTCTTGATATCAATGCCAAGCATGTCATTGATTGGATTGTCTCCATTCGCAATGATCCCCGCTTCGAAAACTACTTCATCGAGTGACCTCAGCCGTCAGTGAAGGGGTTAATCGGGTGATTAAAGGGCTGAAGTAGTTGGCCTTCGGTTATAAGGACATGGAGTATTTCAAACTCAAGATCCTTCAAAGATGTGGCTATCTGAACTCCGAATTTGCAGGAAAAACAGCATGAAAAACTGCGACAACCGCGCCTCAAATGCGACACCAACACCCCAACTCACAACGCCCCATAATGACTCAGATTTCCACATTTCCAACTTTTTAAAGAAAGTACTCCCTTTCTAAATAACGTTGGGCGTCATGGCTAGAGATGTCGCACTTGAGTGGTGATT
>CAZRCG010000023.1:0-3308 GCA_964598565.1 uncultured Bacteriovoracaceae bacterium
AGCAGCCTCCACTTCGGCCTTGGCCAATTCAAATTGGCGCCGAGCTTGCTCCAGCTTGAGAGTCACGACGTCAGCTTCAGCGAGAAAATTCAGATCCATGATTTAACCTCCCTGTGGTCATCTTCGGAAAGCTTAGTACAGAAAGATTCGCTTGTATGTAAAAATTATGTAAATTTTTGCGATGGTCTTGTAGAGTGGGAGGAGAGCATTATCTAGAAGTTCTGTCATTTACTCCATCTGGTAAAGGGAGCTCATCTAATCGGTCTCCGGTGGTTCGAATTTTTGTATTTTTGGGTAACAACTTTTGCATGACTCTCTCGACAGCCTCCACTTGACTTGCTATTCCAGTCGAGTTTCCCCCGAACGATGAAATGTCGACAGTCCCATCAGAAAGAACGCGAATGGTCGCAAATGTTCGGTAATCTCCTAATTCTGTTGGGGCGAGAACTCTTCCGTACTGGGAATTCACAAAGCCGTCGGAACCATCTCCGAAGCCTTCCTCTCTTAGGACGTCACTTCTCTTTTTCTCATTTATCAAATGATTCGCTAATGTGATGTGGGAGCCTTTTCCTCCAGGTCGATTGTCCACCCAGCCTGATATATTTCGACCAACAATCAATTCATCCTTATCAGTAATTACTACAGTATACCCCTTACCTGGGACGAGAGACCTATCTCGACTTAGCCCCCTGAAGTCAAAAAAATAGATTCCTTTAGAGTTTTGAAACTCGTCGGCGACTTGAGAATAGGTTGAGCGAGGAAGTGGTCCAACCGCGAGGGCTGTGTTTTTATTGGGAGACCCAGCCTTCAACTTACCCTCAAGAAGCTCAAATGCCCTAGTTGAAATGAGCATCTCTCCAGCCAATGGAGAGATTCTTCGGCTGGCCATTCCTTCAATAACACTACCTGTCGCGGCAACGCCAAGAAAGCAGGCAAAGTACTTCGCAGCCTCCTCGTCTAAACATTGAAGCTGTTGGAATTGTGATCGAATCATATGAGGGGTTTTCGAAATCGCAACTAATGTACCCCCGATAGACCGATGTTCTTCTAATAAAATGCGGTTCAGACCGCCCTCTGAAAGAACGCCGATCACCAGTTGAGCAATCTTTTGTGAGAGGTGAAGAGGAAGACTCAAAAACTCGTTGACGTGATTTGCAAGCTCTGTGGCTACTGCTTGGCTGCCATCTGCAATTCCTTTTTGACAGCTTTGAAAATCAGCGAAAAGTCCAGAAAGGTTCTTTTTTAAAAAAGTGCAGCTGGACTGAGCTTTGCACGAGCTCAGTCGACTCTGCAGGCTCGCAGGAATGATCGCCTGGCAATGCGCACGACAATACAGCTCGTAGGCATCCGCGTGTGGATTTGGGTCGACGCACCCCCCGTTACAAATAGTCTCTTGTGCCTTTTCCTGAATTTCTTCAAACTTTTCAGAAACCAGCTTCTTTCGTAATGTGTCCTCGCAGAGTTCTCTAAACTCATGGTCCTTATCTGGCGCTCCAGCAAACGGAGCCATAATGCATTCGCTTTTTCGCCGATCAAACTCCAACTCAAAAGTCTCGTCCAAGGCAAGTGAAGTTGTTGTTGTAACAAGTATCGGAAGGGCAAAAAACACTGATTGAGCAAATTTCAAAACCATTTCAACTCTGCCTCAGTCAAAAAAATAACCTGGTCTAAAACAAACTAGATTCTCGTGTTAATTTTTCCATCGTATTCCTATGTTACAATGAAAATTGAGAGAACATCAATCGATATTGTTCTTTCTTTACAAAGGTTTGTAACGCCCTAGTCCAACCGAGACTTCGAATTCGATGAATGTTCCAAACTCCGCCCTTCGTCGAGTGGAGATTTAGAGACGAAAGCGAACATTCTCAAATAAAAAACCCTCTCGCATTTTATCAGCGACAAATTCAATGCCAAACAACTTTTGTATGAGGATGAGCGTATTGACGGAAAGATCAAAGCCGCAATGGCTGGAGTCTTGGTGAACGGACATTGGCGATCTTATTCTGAACCACGGTTCGAGTTCTTGCGGAGGGTATCATTTGACAAAACTCTTGCGCTTTCTTCCACGAGAACTTTCTCGGGATTTCGAGTTCCGGCAATTTCGTGAACTGCCGATTTCTCGAAGGACCATAATAGAAGTAATCAGCCATCAAAAATTGATATCTTCGGAATAGCGTATGAATCGAAAAAAAAATCGAAGATTGCAACCCCCCTTGAGGTTAAACAGCTTCCGATCAACCCTTGCCCAAAAACTCTCGCGAGCCCTTTGTATAAACCAATTTTTAGAACAACGCTTCTATACCTATTTAGGTCTCTGCGATTTGATGTCCAGACGCCGTAGACCTGGCCACTTGCGTTTGCCGGACTGGGTCCTCCACGCTGAATCTTTTCGATTCGGGTGCCAAGTAATCCACGTAAGAAAGATCGAGAAGATCGTCCGCTGAAATTTCAAATCTTTGCAGCAGCTTTGCTATCTTGCCCTCTTGAAGCAGTTTTTCTGGCTCACTGTCATCGCTACAGACCGCTTCGAATTCGATGAAAGTTCCCAGCTCAGCCACTTCGTCGAGGTGAATACGGACATTCTCAAATAAAAAAACCTCTCGCTTTTTATCGACAACAAATTCAATGCCCAGCAACTTTTTGAACAACTCTTTTACAAGAGACGGATCATCGACATCCATTAAGGCATAGTCGCTCTGCATGGGTCCTGCTTGATAATTCTTTACATAAGGGATCAGCTGGGCCGATTGCTTATTGATTTCTCGCAGCTTCAGGCGGCCTGCTTTTGTCGGAAAATAGGTATCAATTTGATGGAGCACTCCCAAGTAAGCCGTTTGAATTCCATTAGCAATCGAACGGGCTTTTTTTAAGTCGTGGCAACGGGCTTTGATTTCGATATTTGGCATACAACCTTATAGATAGTCGCCGGTACCTTTGTCAAAGCGAGGCTCCGGCGCTGTGGGGGTCAGGTCCGCCAACCTTAGCTCAAAAACCGATAAACCTCCTGGCCCAATTTGGACAGCGCCAATCGTCGGCCAGAGTCTTCGATCAAAGAAAGACCCAGTAGCTCCCGGTACAATTCCATATTTATGGGCACTACATCTCGCCCACCCACGTCACCCATGCGCTGAATGTACTCGCGCTGCTTCGACGAAAGCTTGTGGCCCAAGGGTGGATCTTGGGCGAGGGAAGCCCGCCAATCGCCGCCTTCAATTCGTTGGGCATCGGGGGGAAGCTTGAGCGGATTCAAAAAATAAATTTGTGCCAGATCCGTTTCGCCCTCGGAATTTTCGACCAAAGCGGTGTCG
>CAZRCG010000024.1:0-2248 GCA_964598565.1 uncultured Bacteriovoracaceae bacterium
CCCACCGCGTGATTGACCAATGAATAAAGCGCTCGTGTTTTGTCCGCAGTGATACAGCTCCTCCACACACAAACACGGGTGAACTGATGGAATACACACTCTTTGCGATCCTTAATATTTCTTAACCTGTTAAATTTAAGCCACCGGCAAAATCAATAGCGAATTCCTGGCTCAAAGTAGTCAATACAGAATACGCGCACTGTCTCTTCTTGAGAGGGTTTGAGAATCGCCTCTGATCTTCTGACAGCTTCGAGCAAAAGATCTTTAATTCTAATGGCATCGTCAGTAGATAAGGCCATCGCCGAAGAAAAATGCAATGAGTCCCGCTTCCGATCTTCGAGTTCCATCAAACTTAAGCATCGGAAGTTTTTGTGATGGTTGCCAATGTGCCAATCATCAGCGTCGAGATGAATTCTTTTTTTGGATGGATGCCACTGTTTAGATTTTTTCTCGATCAGTTGGACAGCTTTTAAAAATTCAAGGACATTTGCAATCTCTCGCTCGGACAAGCGAATTTTATTTTTTATAAAATCCATTTGATCTTGAACTGGTACGGAAACCAAAACTTGGCAAAGAGCGTACTTCCAAGACGAAAAAAAGATTCCTTTGGTCTCTTCGGGCAATCTCTCGAAGGTTCCAATATTCTTTGCAACTTGTTGTCGGGATTCTAAAATTTCTTCCCTCTTCCGCTTAAAATAATTCTTTAAGCGCAGGTTTCCAGCTCGTCCCAATTGCAGGGATAGGATAAAGTAGTCCGCCTCCATTTCTTCCATTTTGAAATAGTCTGTCGCCAATATCCCTTGCTCCAGAGAAAGGTGCGGCTTTCCTTTGAGGACTTGCGAAACAAACGCGGGCTGACACCCTAAAAACTCCGCAAATTTCTTCCCGTTTCCGTGACTTAGCAGATTGCGCAGATACTCTTTATAATCTTGAAACTCATAAATCTTCATAATTAATATAATTATAAATAAATAATGAATAAGTAAATATATTTTATATCGACACCTTGAATTGCATTTTCCATAATTCAAGCATAAGCAATCAGGTCATTAAGACTTCGATTGAAAAGGAGGAACTATGAATACTGGGAAGAGTCTTTCGGGCATCATGTTGGCTATCTTCATCGGAGGTATTTCAATTGAGACTAGGGCAGGCACCGCAGTGAGTGGCGGGGGCCGGGCAGTCGTTTGTCGGGACGAAAATAAGGTAATTAAGTCGGCTCGTCTTTTAGACCTGTACGAAGGTGAAATTTTCGGTCTCAAAATGGAGGCACAACGAGCGACGTACGAAGAGCAAATCGAATCGATCTCTCTTAAGGTGAATCAATCTCGCCATAATTTTACGCTGAACCTTGAGCGTGCCAACAAAGAGTTCATTGAGAAGATCTTATTCATCGATGAAAATACGGTATTGACTCCTGTGGAGGATTCCTTTGAGCCGGTGGCACCGAAGGATTGTGGGATCGAGCAAGTCGCGAATTTTCATCAGACGGGACGAATCTTAATTAAAGCTGAGATTTGGGACAAATTTTCTGTTTTAGATAGAGCTGCCTTGACCGTTCATGAAATCGCTTACAAAGAGGCTCGGGAAGTAGGGCGGCCAAGGAGTTCTTACTTTGTTCGTCGCTTTGTCAGTTTTCTTTTTTCCACCACACCCTTAAAGCCGATCGAGAAAGTCGCAAAGTTTGACGTTGGGTACTCTTGTAATCATGAAGCTCTCTTAGGCTTAGGGGTGCTTTATCGGCTGCGGGCTTATGGAAACTATTGCGGAGATGGCACTTCCCGACTTTGCGATACAAAGATCCACTTTGATAATATTTTTGGACAAATCGTCTACGATCGAGCGCAATTGCACCCGCAATCCTCATACGCATTTGTAAATGGCCTAAATCCCGACTTTGCGATTCCCCATGATTCCTCAACATTCGCGCCGATTGAATCCCAAATCTTTGAAGGCGTTGACTTTTCCTACTCCATCAAAGAGATCAATGGCACTCGTGTACCAAAAGTGTTTTTCCCGGGTGCCGGAGAAGACGAAACTATCGAGCTAAAATGTCATAAACTTTTCTCTTCACCCTAAAATTAAGGCGGCGAGTTTTCCAGCTTGACCCTTTACCAGCGAATCGCTGTGACTCGCCAGTTTGTCGGTAGGGCAGTGCAGCTGGCGCCGCCTGGCCCACAGGTCAAATTGATCTTTGCTCTGTAAGCTGTGTCTATCGAAGCACGTACCTCTCCCTTGGCGGCGTTGG
>CAZRCG010000025.1:0-1811 GCA_964598565.1 uncultured Bacteriovoracaceae bacterium
GAATAAGGGTGAAGACTCCTGAAGCGGATCCACCCCTTCTCCCGATGGAGTCTCAAAGGGGGATTGGGAACTGAATATCCCATATTTATTTATTTAATTGGGACATAAAGTCCCCATTTCGGGATTCTGTGGGGCAATCCCGATCTGCTCGTAGAGTTCCCGGATTTTCAACTTATGAGAGGCTTCTTGGGCCAGTCTGGCAACCTAAAAATCACCCACGTTCCTGACCACATTCTCATCCCTATCGTTCACATTTTCGTGTCCAGCTTTTGGTTAGGTGGGCTCTTGTCTCTGGCAGAGTACTTGAGTCTTCACGCTTTCCGCCAGCTCCTCAAAAGTTTTTCGCTATCTGTCAGCCCGATAAATTTCAACAGCCGTCAAAGCACACAGACGTTTCAAGTTCTTATCGTTGGTCCAGAGCGGGGCATGAGCGATTTCTGCTTCCGCGAGTTCTATAGGAAAGCGCATCTGACGCAAGCCCCGCAAGGCTGCGTCTAATCTGGCGGCTCTGGCGAAGGGAGTAGTTTAAACGGATTTTTCCCTTAAGAGATAAAAGATTCTCGCGCCTTTTTTCTCCGATGAGGAGTTGTAGCCCCTCGATCAGAGCCAAGCCCTTCGAGTGAATGGTTCCGATGGGAAAATCACCGAGATCGAATGGGAAAGACAGGCTCCTTGTCAAGCTGCACGGAAAGCCGAAGCATTCTTTGCGCTCTCTGAGCCTCACGTTGAACCGCTTCGTCCTCCGCTTTTTTCCATCGGTGAGCAGATTCTACGGCGCGATGAAAATTGTCCCACTGATCTTTGTTAACTGATCGCTTGTTATACAGTGGCTCCTCACCCGCGACAGGATCCGTATCAAAATTGTAAATGTCAGAGAAAGTGCGGGCAAAGTAAGGATCTTCATTCATCTTCCAAAATTTTTTATACCAACCCTCAAGTGCCCCAACAGGTTCTGACGTTTCAGACATCCGTATACCTTTAGCGACAAGAAGATCGAGCAACTCATTCGCTAACAGGTTTGCCCTTTGACGGATGATCCTATAATCACGGTATCCACTAGAATACAGACGATCTGCGAGATCGTTATATTTTTCGTCATATTCACAAAGTCGTTGGTTTGAAATATCGACCTGTGTGGCAACTCGGGCTGCCGTCTCGATAGCTTCATTCCTCAGGCTCATTAAAGCCAGCTGTTTCTCAAGCTTTGCAAGAGAGCCCTCAAGTCTTTCCATTTTTCTCTGATCGCGTGCTGAAAGCGGTCCGCTTGCCGAGAGGCGCTCAATGCGCTTCAAAACACTGGTACGTTCCTTTTGAAGCTGATCAAAACCCGTATCGCCCGCCTTGCTTTGGGCCGTGGCAATGGCGGGTCCCATCGCCACACTTCCAAACATCAGAACAAAGACAGCAGTAAACAAAGACAGCAGTAATTTACTCAGATTCATATCACAACTCCTCAATATCAAATTTTCGAATCACCCTTTTAGGTACAAGCAATTCCTGTACCATCCCTCAATACGTCTACGAAGTTACAAGTTAATCTTTTCTACTCGTATGTTTGGCACGAAAGCTGCATAGTTCTTGGTAGAGGAGATTTTATGATCTTAACGTCGCTCATTCTCTTATCTCTTACATCTGCTGATGCACGTGATTCTGCTGCACAACCGAAGCCGCCCAGTCGGCCTCAAAGCCCGAGTGGATTGAGGGTCATCAGCCCAAACAAAGGCGGTCAACAGGTACAGGCCATTACGTTCGATTCGGGAATAGGCGATTCAAAGCCTATTTTCTCCTGCCCTAGAAGGGGCTTCTTGCAC
>CAZRCG010000026.1:0-1592 GCA_964598565.1 uncultured Bacteriovoracaceae bacterium
ACTTGAGAGTCCGGACTTCTCGAAGCTGACTGCATAAAAAAAGCCAGCAAATCGCCAGCTCTTTGAAAATTCTAAATTGAGTAGCACTGTCTTAGAGTTCACGGTGTTTTTCGACCAAGAAAAATATCGGTAACCAAAAAACAGAGCTACGACATGGATGTTAATCTCTGCACGATTTTGATCCAAGCATTTTTTGAGCTGAGACCAGCTTTTTCGCGATTAAGAACGGCTCAATGGGCCTGCCTGACGGTGTTGGGCTTTTGTATTCGGTCCGATGATAGCGGCGTAACGAGTTTCATTCGTGCATTCAGATTGAAACCCTCCAGCTACCAAGCGTTGATTGATAGCTTCCATTCTCAAGCAGTGAAGCTGGAGGACTTGAATCAGCTTTGGCTTCGACTGTGCCTAAAGTTGTTCAAGCCAGTAACGGCCAACGGCCGAATAGTTCTCGCTTGCGATGGGATAAAGGCACCAAAAGAAGGCCGTCGAATGCCCTCTGTCAAGCTTTGCCATCAATCATCAACAAACAACTCTAAACCCGATTTTGTCATGGCTCACTCGATCCAAATGTTAGCTCTTATGGTCGAGGGCTTAGGAGGAAAAATAACCTCTGTTTTGATCGGTGCCAGAATTCACGAAGGTCTGGTATTTTCGAACAGAGACGAGAGAACTATTCTTGATAAGATGAGTTCGATGTTTCACAATATGACAGGCGGCGCGCACAACGGATACCTTCTTGTAGCTGACGCTTACTACGCTTCCGCCAAGCTCTTCGATTCAATGATCTCAAATGGATCGACAATGCTCGTCAGGGTAAAACATAATGTCGTCGGGTACTATCCCATCACTAAACGAAAAACAGCGGGTCGAGGTCGACCAAAAAAATATGGGAAAAAGCTTAGGCTCTGGAATCTCTTTGAGAACAGATCCAAAGATTTCATTGAAATTGATAGCCCCATCCGTGATGAAAAACACCTGAAAACAAGATATTTAGTCATCGACCTTATGTGGAAACAGCTTCAGGGAAAGGTTCGTTTTATTCTAAGCGATCATCCCACAAGAGGACGGTGCATATTCATGACTAACGATTGGGAACTGTCTCCTGCAGAAGCCATCCGCATTTATAACGCTAGATTTGGAATTGAACTTTCCTTCAAGGCTTATGTTCATACTATAGGAGGGTTCGGCTATCATTTCTGGATGAAGGCAATGACAAAAATCAAACGAGGCACGGGCATACAGTATCTTCACAAGACCTCGGACGAGTATCGCTGCAAGGTACGTGAAAAAATGCATGCCTATCATGTATTCATAAATCTCGCGGCCATAGCTCAAGGTCTTCTCAATTACCTTGCCATTGCCAAGACGGACCAAGTTTGGAGTACATTTGGTGGTTGGATGAGGACTATCAGAAAAGATATTACGCCAAGTGAAGCAGTTACCTCAGAAGCCTTGAAGAAGGCGCATTTGGAATATATTCGAAGTAAAGAAGACCCTCTTTCTTTCAAGAAATTCTTAAGTGAAAAGATGGAATGCGCAATCGAATTGGAGCGTTGCCGGTACTGTGCCTAGCAGAACACCGGACTCTCAAG
>CAZRCG010000027.1:0-1553 GCA_964598565.1 uncultured Bacteriovoracaceae bacterium
CCTTTTAGGGGCGTCAGATGCTAGAAAAGTGTCCGTCAAATCGGGGGAAGTTCACCCGAACTACGCATGCACCCCAAGCAACAGGTTCGAAGAGGCAGCACAGGTTCTCCGGCTGAGCAGATCTTGGCGCAGTTCTGCATGAATATCTGGGCAGATTATGGCCGCGTCAAAGCCCGCGACATTGTTCATTCGCTTGATCCCGATAACTTCAAAAATTGCCTGAAGGCGGTCGAATTTCGTAGGGGCGCATGTTGACTCGAACACGCCAAGTCACTCAGTCTGCTCCTGTAAGTGTGCTCCAAAAGAAGTGCACTCGATGCCTACGCGTGAAGGGTCTTGATCAATTTGACCGTCATGGCGGCAAGAGGGATGGAAGATATAGCCAGTGCAAAGTTTGTGTGAGCAAGGCTAAGCGAGTCGCGCGCTCGAAAGCAAAGAGATCCCAACTGCGCTTGAGTCAATTCGAGGTATGCTTCGCGGAGCGGCCAGAGCCATCGCTATTTGCGGAGAGTTTTAAACCTATATTGGAGGACTAATGGAGAATATTAAGGTTTGTGGAATTTATGGTCGCGAGTCGGTATTGGACACCCAAGTGGAGCACGGCTCCACCGAACAACAAAAGTATATGGGACTTTCTATGGCTGAGAGTCTCACGCAGTCTACGGGAATTCAACACGTCGTAAAGTATGTTCTTATTGAGGAGAAAGGCGTCAGCGGGAAAGACACCAAAAGACCGAAATACCAAGAGCTGATTAGCCTTATTAAAGCTCGATACATTGACGTCGTAATAGCCAAGGAAATCTCTCGTCTTAATCGCTCTGTGCAGGATTTCTGCGAACTCATGAAGCTCTGCCAGGAGAATGGCGTGGCTGTCAGAATCAAGGGCCTTGATGTTGATCCCAACAAGCCAATGGGGCGTGCCATGTTTCAAATGCTGGCTGTTGTTGCAGAGCTTGAGCGAGAGCTATGTCGTGAGCGGGTGAAGGGAACCTTACGCTCTGCCATGATTCACAACAAAAAGATTAACGGTGGCCCACTTCTACTTGGGTTTGATAGAGACCCGGACAAAAAGGGGTTCTGGATACCCAACATAGCCGAACTGAAGCATGTCGTCTTCTTAATGAATACCTTTATTGAGACGCTCTCTTTTATAGAGACGGTTAAAGCCGCAAGAAAGCAGGGGATAAATAATAAGAATGGAAAGCCGTTTCAAAAAAACAGTATTCGCAATTTGTTGACGAATAAGAAATATATTGGGCTCATGCGGGTTCCTCGCGATGATGATCAGGAGGAATGGGTCAATCTTCCATTCGGGGAAGTTGTTCCGGCTGACCTTTTTGCTAGGGTTCAGAAGTGTGTAGGTGTGATTGAAGAGCGTTTTCGTAAGGGAAACAAAAACGTTCGTCGCGCATATCCACTCAGCGGTTTGTTGTACCACGAAGACGGAAGTAAGTTTGACGTTGTTTCGGGAACCAGCCATACGGGCAAGGAGTACTTGTACCCGGATCGGCGGATTGCAGTAAATTAAAATCTATAGATTTCAATCAGGAAAG